>NZ_JBHXVN010000002.1:0-491415 GCF_042672105.1 Glutamicibacter sp. NPDC127525
GCATCCTCTTCGAAGACACCCCGAACCTCGCCGCCGCCTGCGCCCGCGGCGAATTCACCGAAGCCCAAACCCAAGCCATCCTCACCCCGCTCCAAGACCTCAAACCCCAGCGCCGCACCGAATTCGACCAGCTCTACGCCCAGAACCCGCACATGTTCGAATCCATGGGCACCACCCAAATCAAGGAAACAGTCCGAAAATTCGCCCTGGCCTACATCTCCGACCCCGACTCCATCAAGCAGAAAACCGTCGAAGAGCAACGCAACCTCACCCTGAAAATCGACGACCAGCACGGCCGCATCATCATCCACGGCGAATACCCCCTGCTGCAGGGCATGTGCCTCAAACGCTACCTCGACGAAGAATCGAAAACCCTGCGCAAAAAAGGCGACCCGCGCACCCGCACCCAGATCCGCGCCGACCTGCTCTTCAGCTACATGATGGTCGGCGAACCCTCCAAAATGCCCATCGCCCTGCAAGTCGCAGTAGTCATGACCGACCGGGCCCTGTTCGCCGGCGAACGCGAACCAGCCTACCTGGAAGGCTACGGCTTCATCCCCGCCCAGAGCGTACGCGAATGGATCAGCGGGCACCAGATCCCCAACAGCCTGACCTTCGACCAAATGGACGCCAAACCAACTACGGAGCTGATCGAACAGCTCGACGTGCGCACCGAACTCGCCCGCCTCTACACCGCACCCGGCGACCAGGACCTGATCGCCATGGACTCCAAAGCCCGGATCTTCCCGGAAAAGCTCAAGAAGTTCATCGCGATCCGCGACCGGCACTGCCGCACCCCGTTCTGCGACGGCATCGTGGAGGAAATAGACCACGTCAAGCAATACGCCCGCGGAGGCAAGAGCACCGTCTTCAACGGCGATGGCCGCTGCGCTAGTTGCAACAAGGCCAAGGAAGCCGCCGGCTGGTACGAATACACGACCTACGGCAACGGCCACACCATCATGATCTGCCCCGGCTCGGCGATGTCCTACAAGTCCACCGCCCCACCGGCTACGGGCTACGCGCACAAGCCGTTCCCGCAATTGAGACGCGACTCGAAATGGATACAGCAACTCAAGGAACGGCTGAAGCCCCCACCCGACCAACCGGATCCATGAGCCGCGAGGTAAACCGATCGTTTGCACCGCTCGCCGCTATTACGCAACCACGCATCACCCCGTCCCACCCCTGCTTGGCGCGCTAATCCAAACCGCCTGGCATGCATCCGCCACGCAACAGTTCGATTTTCGTGCACCGCGCAAGCTGGCACCTCGTTACCGCACTGGCTTGGCACCTCTTCTTGCCGCTCATCGTGCAGATGCTGAACCCGCGAGATGCGCCACGACCACCATGCGAAGTTTTTCACCATGAGGCTTGACTGTGACGTGAGCCACTGAAATGATTCAGTGCAACACTGTTGCGCTTCTTGCAACCATATTCCGATACCGAATCTTTCCCGCCTGCGGCATTACTTGCCCCACGGGTCCAGGAGAATTCCATGCACTCAGTATTCATAGACGAACTCGATGCCCAGACTTACGCCGAGAACGTAGCGCGTACCGGATCCACCATTATCATCCCGGCCGGAGCGACCGAACAGCACGGACCTCACATGCCACTGGGCGTAGATGCCATGCTCTCGCGTTCCATCGCAGAAGCCGTCGCGCAACGCACAGGTGCTTTGGTTGCGCCGGCGTTGAGCTACGGGTACAAATCCCAGCCCCGCTCCGGCGGCGGCAACCACCGCAAAGGCACCACCAGCCTCGGCGGCACTTCGCTTAGCTTGATGATTGAGGACGTAGTTGCATCCTTCATCTCCCAGGGCTTCGATAATGTTGTCGTCCTCAACGGGCATTTCGAGAACTACCAGTTCATCTACGAAGGATTGGACAACTCAGTAGCCAAGTGCCGAGCCGCCGGCGCGGCGTCGCGCGCCATCCTGCTGTCTTACTGGGACTTTGTCGATGAGGAAACCTTGGCCAAGGTCTTCCCCGACGGCTTCCTCGGCTGGGACATCGAGCACGGAGGCATCCTCGAAACTTCCTTGATGCTCCTGCTCCACCCGCACCTGGTAAACATGGATCGGGTTGTCGACCACCCGCCCGCTAAGCTCGCGCCCTATGACATCTTCCCGGAGGATCCGTCACGCACCCCGGACAGCGGTTGCCTCTCTTCTGCGAAGGGCGCCACGGCAGATCGCGGCCAGCTGCTATTCGAAACCGTCACAAACCAAGTTGCCGATGCACTCAAAGGCGAGCTGCTGCTGGGCAACATCAGCATCGAGGTGAAATAGCATGTCTGTGGATAGCTCGACATCCCAAGACAGGAAAAAGTCCGCGAAAGCACCCCGGACCCCTGAAGGCACTAAGAAGCAAGTTGAGGTACCACGTTTCATGGGGCGGCACATACCTCCCATGGATCGACTGCTCATTCGCGTAATCCCCCCAGTACTGATTATCGCCGTGATGATTTGGGTCCTGTCCAATCCAGAAGCCGCCTCAGCCGCGATTTCCGAAATGCGCACTTTCGTCACCGGAAAATTCACCTGGCTCTTCATCTTGTATTCAGTATTCACAGTGGTGGTGTGCATTTGGCTCTCCATGAGCCGAGTAGGCAAGATCCGTCTCGGTGGCCCGAATGCCAAACCGCAGCACAGCAAATTCGCATGGTATTCCATGCTGTTCGCTTGCGGCCAAGGCATCGGCTTGATCTTCTGGTCAGTTGCCGAACCAATTATGCTTCGCGATGAAAACCCCGTGATCCCAGCAGGGCCAAACGGTGGCGGCGAAGAAGGGGCCATTGTTTGGACCTACTTCCACTGGGGCTTGACCGCCTGGGCAATGTATTGCGCCGTTGCAGTGTGCTTGGCCTACTCGCATCACAACCTCGGCAAGACATTGACTTTTCGCGAGGCTACCGTGGATATCCTGCCCCGCTGGTCGCGACGCGGAGCCGGTGTCATCGTTGAGCTCCTGGCAATTATCGCGACCGTACTCGGCCTGGCTACCTCCTTCGGATTCGCAGCCATGCAGTTCTCCTCCGGCCTGACTTCCTTCACTGGATTAACCGCCAGCCCAATGATGTGGTTCATGGTCATTCTGATCTTCGCCGGCATCACCTCAATTTCGGCTATCGTCGGCATCAGCAAGGGTATGGCACGCATCAGCGGATTGAACTCGATCCTCAGTATCGTGCTGATCGCAGCGGTGCTGATTTTCGGCCCATCGCTGTACATCATCTCGAATCTGTCCCAGACCTTTGGCAGCTTCTTCACGAACTTTGCCAATATGAGCCTGTGGACCGATTCAGGATTGGCCACCACCACCCTGGATTCATGGCAAGACAGCTGGAATGGCTGGTGGACGGTCTTCATATGGTGCTGGGTTATTGCCTTCTCCCCATTTGTGGCCGGATTCATTGCCCGCATTTCGCGTGGCCGTACCATCCGCGAATTCGTTCTCGGCGTGACCATAATTCCTTCATTGATCGTGATGGTTTGGGTTGCAGTGATCGGCTCCGCAGCCCTCTACTACGATGACCAGACTAATCGTGGCATCAGCAGTGCAGTCGCCGAGGACACTTCCTCCGGCTTGTTCGTCATGCTTGACTCCGTGCCTGTCGTTGGCACGGTCTTGCTAGTTGTTTCCACCATCCTGGTGGCCACCTACTACGTGACATCCTTGGACTCTGGCATTTACGCACTCAGTGAATTCGTCTCCGCCCCGGGCAAATCCGGTCCAGTCTTCCGTGTAGTCCTCGTGCTGTCTGTCGCAACGGTGACCACCGTGCTGCTGACCATGGGCGGAACCGCGGTGGTCGATACGGTCCAAACTGGCACCATTATCGGCGCCTTCCCCTTCTCCTTCGTGATCATTTTGATGATCATCAATTTGATCCGGAGGCTGCTCAAACGAGACAAGGCGATCAAGCAGCTGGAAAAGGACATCAACAACCCCGACCCGAATCTGGTCTTCGTAGCCGACCCCGATGGCGGCGGAGCGATCCTCAAGGAAGACCCAGGACAGGACCCACAGAATTAAGCAGTAGAACCCGCATTGGCATGAAGGCCGCGATGCTCGCCATGATGAGCTTCGCGGCCTCCTGCATTACCTCGTGGTTTTCATATTCATGCAGGTCAATTCCGATCTTGTGCACTGCAGAAAAAGATTTCGCAACCACCCTTGACAGTGATGCAGTGCACACATAATCTAGTTGCAACGACGTTGCAGTGAGCGCAACACGTAATTCTTCTCCGGCGATTCCCATGAATCCTCGCAATCCATCTGATTGGGCCGGCCTCCCTTGACAGTTGATTTCCCACAAGGAGCCAAAACCATGACTACCGCCAACATCGCCACCAATGTTTCCGAACTGGCGCGATTGAAGACCCTGCACAACGGCACCAAGCAGCCACTGACTTTCTCGGATGCGGAGTTCGAGCGCCGCCTGACCGGCCTGCGCCAGATCATGGCCGCCAAGTCCCTGGACGCGGTCATCCTGACCAGCTACCACGGCATCAAGTACTACTCGGATTTCCTGTACACCACCTTCGGCCGCAACTACGCCCTGGTGGTCACCGCCGACAACTCGACCACCGTCACCGCGAACATCGATGCCGGCATGCCATGGCGCACCAGCTACGGCGACAACATCGTGTACACCGATTGGAAGCGCGACAACTTCTTCTACGGTCTGCAGGAAGCGCTCAAGCGCGATGGAGTGAAGGCGAGCCGGATCGGCGTGGAAGACGACTTCCTGCCGGGCCGCACCCGCCAGCAGATCGCCGACACCTTCGACGGGGCGGCCCTGGTAGATGTTTCGCAGGACGCCATGCGCCAGCGCATGATCAAGTCCGCCGAGGAAATCGAAGTCATCAAGCACGGTGCGCGCATCGGCGACCTGGGCGGCGAAGCCATCAAGGCCGCCATCCGCGAAGGTATTAGCGAATACGAAGTTGCTTTGATTGGTACCGAAGCGATGGTGCACGAGATTGCCAAGACCTTCCCGCACCGCGAAGTGCGCGATACCTGGGTCTGGTTCCAATCGGGCATCAACACCGATGGCGCCCACAACTGGGCCACCACCCGCAAGCTGGAGCGCGGGGACATCCTCTCGCTGAACTGCTTCCCGATGACCTCCGGCTACTACACCGCTCTGGAGCGCACCTTGTTCCTCGGCGAGCCGGATGCCCGCAGCCTGGAACTGTGGAACGTCAACGTCGAGGTCCACAAGCGTGGACTAGAGCTCATCAAGCCCGGAGCGGTCTGCAAGGACATCGCAGCGGAGCTGAACGAAATCTACATCTCCCACGGACTGCTCCCGAACCGCACCTTCGGCTATGGCCACTCTTTCGGCGTGCTCTCGCACTACTATGGCCGCGAAGCTGGTCTGGAACTGCGCGAGGACATCGAGACTGTTCTGGAGCCGGGCATGGTCGTTTCGATGGAGCCAATGATCACCGTCGCTGATGGCGAGCCAGGTGCCGGCGGCTACCGCGAGCACGACATTCTGGTCATCGGCGAGGACGGCGGCGTCGAGAACATCACCAAATTCGGCTTCGGCCCACAAAACAACATCATCGATGCCTAGGGACAACTGATAACCGTGGGGCGGGGCCCGAGCCCCGCCCCACGGCTGCTTTAGCCATCTGGGGCGCAGCAAGCAGGGGGCTGTGCCTAGAACCGAAGACCACCCACCGGTCTGTCGAAACACTTCATCATTCCAGCGGCATCAAAGCCAGGACTGGCCAAAGCCGTTGCCCTCCAGAGGCGGTTTCACCCCATGAACCATTCCAGCAATTCCCCACTGCAAGCTCCCACCGGAACCACGGCCGCAGCGGCCACCGGCATGTCCCAGCCCCGCACCATTGACGCGAAGACCCGCCGCAAGGTGATCGCTGCCAGCTTCATCGGCAACTTCGTGGAATGGCTCGACTACGCGGCCTACGGCTACTTCGCCGTCACCATCGCCGCCGTATTCTTCCCCAGCGATGATCCGCAGGCTGGTTTGCTGATGACCTTCGGGGTATTTGCCATCTCCTTCCTGGTCCGTCCTGTCGGAGGGTTCATTTGGGGGCATTTGGGCGACAAGATCGGGCGGCGCGAAGCCCTGTCCTGGTCGATCCTGCTGATGACCGGTGCCACCTTCTGCATCGCGCTGCTCCCCGGCTACGCGTTCATCGGTTTTGGCGCACCCCTGCTGCTCCTGGCCCTGCGCCTGGTCCAGGGCTTCTCTGCCGCCGGCGAGTATGCCGGCGCCTCCGCCTTCCTGGTCGAGTACGCCCCAGCCAACCGGCGCGGCCTGTACGCGGCAGTGGTTCCGGCCAGCACCGCCACCGGCCTGCTCTTCGGCTCTCTGATGGCTGCCGGGCTGACCGGGTTGTTGTCATCCGGGGATTTGGAGTCCTGGGGATGGCGCATACCGTTCTTGCTAGCTGCGCCCATGGGGCTGATTGGCCGCTACATCCGTACCAAGCTGGAGGACTCGCCTGCTTTCCTTGAAGCGTCCGAGTCTTCCGCCCCCGAGGGATCCCCAGTCGGGTCGTTGCTGAAGAACCACTGGCGCCAGCTGGTTCAGGCTGCGGGCGCAGTGCTGCTCAATGCCGTCGGGTTCTACGTCATCCTTTCCTACATGCCGACCTATCTCTCTGAAGAGCTCGGACTGGACGCCACCCGTTCCTACCTGGCAACGACAGTTGCACTGCTGACCTACGTCGGATTCATCTTTATCACGGGCATGCTTTCGGATCGCTTCGGACGCAAGCGCATCTTGATCAGCGCATCGATTCTGTTCATCCTGTTCACCGTTCCTGCCTTCATGGCCTTGGAATCGGGAAACTTCTTGGTCATTGTCTTGGTCCAGATCCTGCTCGGCGCGATGCTCACGCTCAACGACGGCACCCTTCCGAGCTACCTCGCGGAAATGTTCCCCACCAAGGTCCGCTATTCCGGCTTCGCAGTGTCGTTCAACCTCTCAAATGCATTGTTTGGCGGAACCGCGCCATTCGTGGCCACATTACTGATTGCCACTAGCGGCAACGTCCTTGCCCCCGGCTGGTACTTGATGGGCGCAGCAGTGATTTCGCTGGTGGCGGTGGCCTGCTCGGTCGAAACCAGCCGCAAACCATTGGTTTGAGCCGTAGGATAGTAGCAACTCAGGAGGGGAAATGACTGAAATTCGCAGCGAAACCCGAGGCGCCTCGGTGATTGTCAACGTGCTCGATGTGCTCCGTTGCTTCACCGTTGAGCGCCCGCTAGTCGGCGTCACCGAAATCGCAGATCAGGTTGGTCTCCACAAATCCAGCGTCTCGCGCATTCTGGCCACCCTTGAGCAGGAACGCGTTGTGGATAGAGACGAGGAAACCCGCAAGTACCGCTTGGGTGTCGGCCTGATTGCCATTGCCGGTCCATTGCTTGCGAACCTGGATGTGCGGCAGGTGGCTTACCCTCTTCTGGAAGATCTTCGTGAAGCGACCGGCGAGACCGCTGTACTGAATATCTGGGACGGCAACGAGTCGATTTCGGTCGAACAACTGCCTTCAACCCACCTGGTCAAGCACACTTCGGTCATGGGGTCGCGTTACCGTTCGGGACTGAGCGCTACCGTGCAGGTATTCCTCGCCAATGAGGATCCAGTACGCCGCGCGGAGCTGATCTCCAGTGGAGAGATCGATCTTGCAGGCACAGCCCCCACCGAATACCAAGCACGTCTGAATCTTGTGCGCGAGCGCGGCTACGCGGTCAACTACGGCGAGACTTCCGCCGAGGAGGTCGGAGTGGCCGCAGGCATCCTCGACCACCGCGGTGAACTTGTCGCCTGCGCCATGACTGCCGCTCCGTTCTACCGCATCGGCGCCGATGAGCTGGAGCAGCTATGCTCCAGCACCCGCACCGCAGCAAGGCGAATCAGCACCAGGCTGGGATACCAGGCGGCAAGTTAGCCATGGACCCGTTTGAAGCGCGCGATGCCCATGCCTTCGACTACGGTATGCACGAAGGGTCAGCTATGAAAGTCAGCCACCACTTCGCCGGGCATACCGGGATGCCAGTAGCCATCCAGACCTGGGTGATCGAACCAGGCGGATTCGAGGGCTTCCATCGCCACGAGGGCGATCGTGCTTCGCAGGAGTTCTACCAAGTGCGAGAGGGTCAGGCGCTGATGCGGGTCGGCGAGCGCGACTACGAGCTGGGCCCGGGCGACAGCATCTTGGCCGATGCCGGAGTGGACCACGACCTGCGCAATACCGGCGGCACTGGCCTGCGCGTGCTCACGGTTTAGGTCCCGCCACGCAAAGCCGACTTCTCAGCCTTCGGCTCGCAGCAGATTACCCAGCGCGGTCAACCAGGCGGACTGGCGTAGCTGGGAGTTTGCCCGAGGGCCTTTTGCCACCCCTGGTCCCGGTGCTGGAGTGGTGCCATGGATTACAACATCGGCTATTTCGTTGGTTCGCTCGCCACGAACTCCATCAACCGCGTCCTGTCCAAGGCCCTGATAGCCCTGGCACCTGAAAACCTCAGTTTCACGGAAATCCCGATCAGCGATCTGCCCTTGTATAGCGCCGACTACGATGCGAACTATCCGGAAGCCGGGACCGCGCTCAAATCCGCGATTGAGGCCTCGGACGGGTTGCTGTTCATCAGCCCGGAGTACAACCGCTCGATTCCTGGTGCGCTGAAGAACGCCATCGACTGGGGCTCCCGGCCCTGGGGCACCAACTCGTTCGCACGCAAGCCCACCGGCCTGCTCGGCGCTTCGGTCGGAGCCATCGGCACTGCGGTCATGCAGTCCAGCATGCGCAGCGTCCTCAGCTTCCTGGATGCCCCGCAGCTGAACTCCCCCGAGGTCTACCTGCAGTACCGTCCCGAAGACTTCGGCGAGGACGGAAGCATCAGCAACCCGGACACCGAGAAGTTCTTGGCCCACTACATGGGCGAGTACGCTGCGTTCGTTGAGCGCGTGCTCGATTCGACGGCCGCCGGCCACATCGGAGATGAAGGGATGTAGCCGCAAACCGGGTGCTAGCCGCGCGAGTATTCGGCAAGGCAGACTCCGGAGGCAAAAGACTGCATGTTCTCCAGCTTCCAGCGATTCGGGGCATACCCGATGTCCCCGAAGAGCCTGATACCCGACCCGAACATCACCGGCTGCACTTTCAGGGCCAACCTGTCGATGTCCGGCCGGAGTCTGGCGGCCAATTGCCCTCCGCCGCACAGCCAGATGCCGTCACCCGGTTGGGATTTGAGTTCCCCGATGACCTCTCGCGGATCCGCGCTGGTGAACTGCACCTCTTGGCTTCCTGGAGGTGCAGAGTGCTCGCGCGTGAAAACCATCTGCCTCAGATGCGAGTAAGGGCTGGGCAGTGCTGGCAAGCCGACAGCGTAGGTATTCCAGCCCATCAGCACCGTATCGAAAGGGCACCCCTCGATAGGCAGTCCAGCCGACTCTGCCAGCTGGGTCGGCGCGGTGCCGCGGTAGCGGTCCCAGATGGGCGCCGCATGGTCACCAGCCACCGCGAAAGCATCGAATTCACCGTTAGGACCGGCAATGTACCCGTCCAAGCTCACTGCAACGAAGTAGGTTAGTTCTCTCATTGATTCTCCCTTGGTTCGAAGACGGGATCGTTTGGGAAATTGAGCCAACCCTACAGCATGGCCTGTTGGGAACTTGGGAGAATGCGAAAAAGCCGGGAAACATCATTTCTGATGTTTCCCGGCTTGTTTCCATTTGGTGGAGGTAAGGGGATTCGAACCCCTGACCTTCTGCATGCCATGCAGACGCGCTACCAACTGCGCCATACCCCCAAATGAGGTGGTTTTCCGCGGTTTGAACAACCGCTGAACCGAGATAAAACTCTACCGGAGCACTGCCGAAAACGCCAAATCGGCCATTCGAGACGCTGGTCACACTCTGCTATTCACACGGTGCTCCCCAAGTGGAAGAATATGGGTCGGGACCTGCCGGCCCCACCCACTCCTTCGAAAGGCGCAATCCCATGACCATCGGACTGACCCCATACCTGCGTTTCGCCGGAGACGCCAAGGAAGCAATGGAGTTCTACCACCAGGTACTCGGTGGCGAGCTTTCCATGATGACCTTCCAAGAAGGCATGAATGACAACAATCCGGCCGTTGCCGACCAGATTATGCACTCCTCGCTATTCGTTGAACGCGGCCTGCACTTCATGGCCTCGGACACCCCGCCCGAAATGGACGTGCGGGGCAATGGCGTGATCGCGCTCAGCAGCGACGGGACGGCCGGAGCCGACGCGGAGACCCTGACCCGGTGGTGGGAAGGGTTGGGCGAAGGCGGCCAGATCAACATGCCATTGGAGCGGGCCCCGTGGGGCGACTCCTTCGGCGAGCTGCGCGACAAGTTCGGTGTGGTCTGGATGTTCAACATCACCGCGGTGGCAAGCTAGCCGAAGCAGCTAGTGGGTGCGCGCCTGCTCGCGGGCTTCCAAAGCTTCGCGGCCTACGAGCAGGCCCACCTTCTTCGCGCGGATCTGGGTTATCCACGCGATCAGCAGGCCCAAAGCGGCCAGTCCAGCGCCGACCACAGATGGGGCGCGGAATCCGTAACCGGCGGCAATCACCGCGGCACCCAGGGCGGCGCCCAGCGCGTTGGCAACATTCAGCGCGGAGTGGTTCAGCGAAGCAGCCAGCGACTGCGCATGCGGGGCCGAATCCATCAGCAGCGTCTGCAACGCAGGGATCAGCAGGGAACCCACCGCGCCCATCACGAAGACCATGATCATCGTCGGAACCACCCAGCTGGTCACGGCCGCGAAAATCAGCATGGTGGCGATCATGAAAACGGAAGAAAGCTTGATCGCGCCGAAGATCGACCAGTCGGCAAGCCTGCCACCGGCCAGCGAACCAACGACCATGCCTACGCCATAGAGCGCCAAAGCCAACGGCACCAGCTCAATTGGCAGTCCTGCTTCTTCGGTCAGCGTGGGCGAAATGTAGGAGTACACCGCGAAGAATCCGCCGAAGCCGACAATGCCGGTGAGCATCGCCAGCCACACCTGGGCACTCTTCAAGGCGGTCAGCTCGCGGCGGATGCTCGCCCCGGCATCGGTCTTGCGCCATGGGACGAACAAGCTAATCAGCACAGCGGTCAACACGCCGATCGCAGTGACGACCAGGAACATCGAACGCCAGCCGTATTCCTGGCCGAGCCGGGTCACCAACGGGACACCGGCAACGTTGGCCACCGAGAGCCCGAGCATCACCCAGGCAATGGCGCGTCCGCGCATCGTGGCCGGAACCAGGCTGCCGGCAAGCACACCGGCCAGTCCGAAGTAGGCCCCATGCGGCAGGCCTGCAAGGAAGCGGGTCACCAGCATGGTGTTGTAGTCCGGAGCGAAGAATGAGGAGAGGTTGGCGAGCGTGAAGAAGAGAATCAGCAGCTGCACCGCACGCTTGCGCGGGATCTTGGCAGCCAGCGCAGTGAGCACCGGGGCGCCCACCACCACGCCGATTGCGTAGGCGCTGATCATCAGGCCCATCTGCGCATAGCCCACTTCCAGATCAGCGGCACCTTCCTGGAGCAAGCCCATCATGGCAAACTCAGTGACACCGATGCCGACGCCGCCCATGGCCAAGGCAACAATTGCCAGCAGTAGTTTTCCGCCAGATACATAGGCAGTCATTCAATTTCTCAATTCATGGCAGGGTCTTGGGAAGCGGCTCCCTCGGCGCTCTTATCCATCGTAGTGACTGCATCGGGCGACAGTGGCAATCCCCGAGCGGAAAATTACGAATCCCACAGTATTTTGTGCCACTGTATTAAGTCCTATGCCTCATTCATCGCACCATCGCCTGTCGGCCTCGCGAATAATCGCGAGGTTCTTCTTTGTCATGCTCTGTCTCGCGCTGGCCGGGCTAATGGTGTTCCACCAGCAGATCCCCGATGTCCTGGGTCTCGGATTGATCGTCGATAACCTGGCCCCGTGGATGGGCCTCGGAATTCCAGTGCTCTTGCTGATGGCCTTGGTGGTGCGCGGACGCATCAGCTTCATCGGCCTGCTCGTACCGGTCGTTGTTTGGGCTGTGCTCTTCGGGCCGGCGTTCCTGCCTTCGGACCGGCGCGCACCAGAAGCTTCCCTGCTGGTTGCCACGCAAAACGTCCACGAGTCTGCGGGCGTGCAAGCCGCCCGCGAATTGGCAGCCAACGGCGCGCAGGTCATCACCCTGCAGGAAATCGGTGAAGGCCAAGAGCCGGAAATCACCGCCGAGCTCGCCCAATCCCATCCTTACAGCTACATGGTCAGCACCGTAGGCGTGTGGAGCGCCTATCCGCTGAAGAATCCAGAGCCCCTGGATCTGGGGCTGGGTTGGGACCGCGCGTTGCGGGTGGACGTGGCCAGCGAAAAAGGGGATGTCCGCCTGTACGCTGTGCATGCGGCGTCGGCCAGGCCTACCGGCCATCACGAGCGGGACATGATGCTTGCTTCCTTGGCCGGCTACCTCGCCGATGACGATTCTGCGAAGATCGTTGCCGCCGGAGACTTCAACGCCACCAGCTCCGACCGCCACTTCGCGCCGGTCGCTAACCAGCTGGAGGAAGCCCACTACAGCGACTGGGGCTTGGCCCTGACCTGGCCGCGGTCCCTGTTCCCGATGCTCGGCATCGATCATGTGATGCTGCGCGGCGTCGAATCAGCAGGCCTGGAGCGGCTGGAAATCGCCGATTCCGATCATTACGCGCTCGCTGCCACGATCGATCTGGGGAACTAGTTCGCTTCCAGCCCGGTCTGGCGCAGCGTGATGTTAATGCGTCCGCCGCCAAGGCCCAGGCCTGCAGGCGCGGTCCCGGCATGGATCTTGCTCACCCCGTGATAGGCGAAGCGTGAGGGGCCGTCGAAGACGAACAGGTCCCCCGAAGCCAGCCGGATCTCTTGCCATGGCCGGTTGCGGTTCTCGGTATTGCCCAGGCGGAATGTTGCCGAATCGCCGATGGACAGCGAAACCACTGGGGCGTTGATGCGTTCTTGCGCATCCTGGTGCATGCCCATGGCGGCCTGCTCGTCGTAGTAGTTCACGATAGCCGCATCGGGCTGGTAGTCCTGCGCGCGCTGCAGGTCACCAGTAGCTTCTGCGACCGCTTGCTTGCCCAAGCGGACCAGCCAGTCTTCCATGGGCGCCACTGATTGCCCGTCCAGGTCGTCAGCGGTCTTGGAGTAGCGGTTCGGGCTCCAATGCCATCCCAGGCACAAGCTCTGCACGCTCATCGGATGGCCGTTGACGGCTGTGCGGTGCGGCGGAACAGGCCCGCTGCCCCATTCGAAGAAGCGCCGGACGATCCACTGCTGCGCGGGCGCGTCCAGCCACCCCGGCAAGTGCCAGGCTCCTGGGCGCAAGGCTCCCCCGCTACGGGGCAGTGCACTGTCGTCGAACAGGGATTCCATGTTCCCAGCGTGCCCGTTGCAGGCAGAACTCGGCAAGTCTCCCGCGTATTCGCTCACTGAACTTTGCAGGATCAGCCAGGCCGGTGCCTCGCAACAATATTTACATTAGAGACTTTGTGTTTCGTCTTACCCTCGCGAACATTTCGAAAAGGTTAACCTTTACTCGAATTATTGCGCTTGAAACATTTGCGATACCTCCGGGAAAACCTGGGCGCCTAAGCTGGGTGCATCCACTAGTTCAAGGAGAATCCCATGTCACCCCTAGAAACTCGAGCAGAATCAAGGAAACCATGATTGGCATCGACCTCGAACTGCGCGGATGCACTGTGCTGATCGCTGGAAGTAAATCCGGGAGCAAAAATACTGCGCTGCGCTTCCGGGTGGAGGGCGCCACGGTGCTCACCGCCGACGGGCCCTTCCAGGCAATACAGTTGCTGGAACAAGCCGGCCTGCTGGTGATCTGCGATGCCGAACCGCTGCGCTTCGCCTCGGTGGTGCAGGCCGCGCGCATTCCCGTCATGCACCTTGGACCAGCGACCCGGGCCGGATCCATCACCCTGCTCGGTGGCGGCCCCGGCGCATTGGACCTGCTGACCCTGCGCGGCGTGCGGGCCCTGGCCGAAGCAGAAGTCGTCTTCGCCGACAGGCTCGGTCCCGCAGCGCACCTGCCCGCTCTCGCACCGCAAGCTCAAATCGTGGACGTCGGCAAGCTTCCCGGACACCACAAGCTCACCCAACGGGATATCGAAGCCCTGATGATCGAAGCGGCCCGCGGTGGCGCTGCCGTAGTCCGGCTCAAGGGCGGAGATCCCTTCGTCTTCGGCCGCGGCTTCGAAGAAATCGCGGCCGCTACCGCTGCGGGCATCCCGATCAGCGTCATCCCGGGACTGAGCTCGTGCATCACCGTGCCGGCAGCAGCCGGCATCCCGGTCACCGCCCGCGGGGTGAACACCATGTTCACCGTGGTATCGGCCCACGACCCACTCAGCGATGCGCAGCTTGACCATCTGGCCAAGCTGGGCGGAAGCATCGTGATCCTGATGGGCATGGGCACCATCGAGCAGACCGTCGCCGGGTTGCACCGGGTCGGCATGGACCCGCAAATGCCATGCGCCATCGTCGAATCCGGCACCACCGACATCCAGCGCACCAGCTGCACCCGGCTAGCCCGTCTCGCCGAAACAGCCCGCGGCCATTCCAACCCTGCAGTCATTGTCATAGGTGAAGTCGCTGGGCTGCCGGCCACCCTGGTGAACGCGGCAGCGCAAGAAGAGCCGGCCACGCTGGCAGCGCAATTGGAAGTGGCCTGATGAGCAGCCCCAAACCCTTGGCCGGCTTCCGGCTGGCCGTCACCAGCGACCGCCGTTCCGCAGAACTCATCGAGGCCTTCGAACGCCGCGGCGCCGAGGTGACCCATACTCCGCTGCTCCAGCTCGCCCCGCTGGACGATGAGCAGCAACTGATCGCGCAAACGCAAAAGCTGATTGAGGTCCGTCCGCAGGTAGCCGTCATTACAACCGCCTACGGACTGCGCCGCTGGGTTGATACCTCCGAGGCTGCCGGCATTGGCGACGAGCTGCTGGCAGCGCTCGGGCAGGCGCAGCTCTACGTCCGCGGGGCCAAAGCCCATGGCGCCGTCAAGGCGCTGGGCCTGGAACCGGCCGCCGTGGCCAAGGACGGGCGCAGCGCCTCCATGCTGGAACTGCTGGAGGGCAAGCTCCAGGGCGCCACCGTCGCCTTGCAGCTTCATGCCGATTCCGACCATGGAATGCCCCAGAGCCTGCGCGAGCTGGGCGCTCGCCGGGTGCTGAAGGTGGAGCCCTACCGCTGGCAGGACACCAGCAGCGATAGCGGGATTTCTGCTTTGGTGGAGGGCCTGTGCGCCGCCCACTTCGACGCGGTGACCTTCACCAGCGCGCCAAGCGTGCACGCGCTGTTCGCCGCTGCCAAGGCGCGCAATCGCTTGCCCGCACTGCTGCGCTCACTGGCCGAGCGCGTCGCAGTGGCCACCGTTGGACCGGTGACTGCTGCCCCGCTGATCGAGGCGGGCATCTGCCCGCTGGTTCCCGAGCGCCATCGCATGGGTGCGATGATCGGCCAGCTCGTGGAGCATCTAGCCTCGCTGGGCACGTTGCAGGCGCAAACAGTCCACGGCCAGGTGCAGCTGCGCGGTCGCACCCTCTCAGTCCAGGACGAAAACTGCGAATTGACTCCCGGGCAGGCCGAATTGGTGCGCGCGCTGATCGAGGCGGGCGGCAGCGTCCTCTCCCGCGACGAGCTGGGGGCCGCACTTCCGGAAGCCAGTTCCAAGCATGCCTTGGATATGACATTGAGCCGGCTGCGCAAGGCGTTGCCGCAACCGGAAATCATCGCCACGGTCATCAAACGTGGGTACAGGCTGAACGTATGATCTCCCCGATGGGCTTTTTCCCTCCGGGTTACGTAGGATCGATGTCATGGTTAATATTCAGGTTGCCGGTGAAGCCCTAGTCGATATCGTCGATGGTGTGGCGCATCCCGGCGGTTCCCCGATGAATGTTGCTGTTGGACTGGGCCGATTGGGCCACGAAGTCCTGCTCCAGACGGACATCGGCGATGACGAGCATGGTCGGCTGATCGCCGAACATGTGGCGGCCTCAGGCGTTCAGCTCGCAGCCGGATCACACACCGATGCGCAGACTTCCAGCGCCACCGTCGTGCTGGACGAGTCCGGAGATGCCAACTACGAGTTCCAGCTGAACTGCAAATTGCAGAGCATGGCTTCGACCCAAGCCACCTTGTTCCATTCAGGATCCGTTGCAGCATTCCAGGGTCCGAGTGCCGCTCGAATCCATGAGGCTTTCGAGGCTTCCCCACCGGGCCAGATCCTGAGCTTCGATCCGAACCTGCGTCCGGAGCTGGTCGAGGACCGGGCAGAATCGGTCAAGCAGATCGAGAAGCTGGCCGGGCTGGCGGATATCGTCAAGCTCAGTGACGAAGACGCCCTGTGGCTCTATCCGGGATGGGACACCAATCGCATCCTGGAGCACTTCTTGGAGCGCGGGGCATCGCTAGCGATCATCACCTTCGGCGCACGCGGAGCCGAGGCCCGGACCAGGCAAAGCGAGGTCATGGTTCCCTCGATTTCGGTGCGTACCGTAGATACGGTCGGCGCCGGTGATGCGTTCATGGCCGGGCTGCTCCACGCCATCTTGGACAGCTCGCTGGCCAAGTCCCTTCGCGATGGCACGCAGCTGGACAGCGTCGAGCTGGAGAAGGTCATGCAGATCGCTTCGGTGTGCGCGGGAATCACCGTGTCGCGCGCCGGGGCGAATCCTCCAACCCTTGACGAGCTGAATCATTTCCTCAGTTCCACGACGCGCTAGACCTTTCATTTCTGGCCGATAGTCGCTGGGATCTCCGCCTGGAATGGCGCTGATCCCAGCGACTATTTATTTCATTCGTTGTGGGTGACTAGCATTATCCGCCGGCAGCCAGCCCAGCAGCCTGGACTATCGAAGGAAACCGCTGACCAGGTTGCTAGAGTTCCTTGCAGAGCACTATGCACGATTCATTGAGGAGGCCCCATGGGCAGCAAGGTTCCAGCGGCCGATAACACCTTGCGGATCCTCAGGTTGCTGGCCAGCAGGAAGACCCCGACTCCGGCGGCAATGATCGCCACGTTGCTGGAGCTTCCTCGATCCAGTGTCTACCAGCTGCTGAACGTGATGCTGGAGCACGGATTCATCACCCACTATCCAGAGGACAAATCCTATGGTCTGGGTGTCTCCGCTTTTGAGCTTTCCAGCGCCTATACCCGCCAGGAACCGCTGGCACGGCTGGGTGCCCCGCTGATTGCCCAGCTGGTCGACAAGGTCGGGGAAAGCGCCCACCTGGCCGTGCTGCATGGTTCCGATGTTCTCTACATTGTCGAAGAACGCGCCAAGGGCCGGCCATCCTTGGTCACCGACGTGGGTGTTCGCCTGCCTTCGCACCTGACCGCATCCGGCAGGGCAATTCTCGCCGCGCTGCCCAAATCCCAGGTGCGTGCGCTCTACCCCGGTGCTGCCAGCTTCACGGAGCGAGTGGCCGAGTCATCGATCTCCAGCTACTCGCAGTTGCGCCGCGAGCTGGACCAGAGCACGCAGCGCGGCTATGCCGTAGAGCGCGGGGATGTCACCCCGGATTTCCACTCGCTCGCGGTAGAAATCCGGGATTCCAGCGATTGGCCGGTGGCCGCCGTTGCTGTCACCTTCCTGGCCGATCGTGTCCCCGAAGAGCAGTGGGAGACTCTCCTGCTGCAGATCCGCGCCACCGCTTCGGTGATTACCTCGCGGGTGCAGGGCAAGCGTCCTTCCTAGCCAGGTGCTACTGGTTCGAGAATGCCGCGTCGAAGGACGCTTCGGGGCGCTTGAACAGGAGGCTGCGGATGTAGCCCACAGCTTCCTTCGCACCGTGCAAGCGGTCCATTCCCGCGTCTTCCCATTCAATGGAGATGGGGCCCTTGTACCCGTGGAACTCCAGTGCGCGGAAGGCATCTTCCCAGTTGATGTCGCCGTGGCCGGTGGAGACGAAGTCCCAGCGCCGGCGGGGATCGCCCCATGGGAGATGGGAACCCAGGATGCCATTGCGCCCGTTGGGATGATGCATCCGGGTGTCCTTGCAATCCACGTGGTAGATGCGGTCGGCGAAGTCGGTGATGAATGCGACCGGGTCGATGCCCTGCCAGAACATATGGCTGGGATCCCAGTTCAGCCCGAACGCTTCGCGGTGGCCGATTGCTTCCATGGTGCGCACGGTAGTCCAGTGATCGTAGGCGATCTCGGATGGGTGCACCTCCAGGGCGAACTTCACTCCCTGCTCATCGAATTCGTCCATGATCGGATTCCAGCGATCCGCGAAGTCCTCGTAGCCTGCATCGATGACCTCGCCCGGAACCGGCGGGAACATGGCGACGTACTGCCAGATCTTCGAGCCGGTAAAGCCAACCACTACATCGGCACCGAGCTTGCGGGCGACGCGGGCCGAGCGCTTCATGTCCTCGGCGGCCCGCCGGCGGACGCCTTCCCCATCTCCATCGCCCCAGACATAGTCGCGCAGGATGGCCTGGTGGCGGAAGTCGATGGGATCATCGCAGACTGCTTGGCCGCCCAGGTGGTTGGAGATCGCCCAGGCTTTCAGCCCGTACTTGTCCAGGATTTCCAGCCGCGACTGGAGGTAGGCCGGATCCTCGTCGGCACGCTTGAGGTCCAGGTGGTCACCGCTGGCTGCGATTTCCAATCCGTCATAACCCCATTCGGAAGCCAGCCGGGCGACTTCTTCGAAGGGCATATCAGCCCACTGGCCGGTGAAAAGCGTCACTGGATGCGTCGCGTTCATGGTGGTTTCTCCTCTAGTCATCGGTGTCGATCCAGTCCCCGGAATCAGCCGATTCCAGAACGGCATCGGTCAAACGGCAGGCGCGGGCGCCATCGGCAAAAGTTGGAAGCCCATCGGGTGCTTCGCCACGGATCGCCGCGTAGGTGTCGGCCACGAAAGCGGCGAAAGCATCAAGGTAGCCCATCGGGTGTCCTGCGGGTACCACCGACAAGCGTGCGGCGTCGGGACTGAGATCAGCGGCCTGGCGGGACAGGATCGAGGACATGTCGGGTTTGCCGATCCACAGTTCTTCCGGCTTTTCCTGCTTGAATTCCAACGCCGACCGGTCTCCGGACATCTCGATGGTCAAGGCGTTCTTCCGGCCTGCGTTGACCTGTGACACCATCAGCGTGCCGATGGCTCCCGAAGCCATCTGCACAATCAAGGCGGCAGCATCCTCGGTATCGACGTCCACGGCGCCCCGCTGCTTATGGGCAATGGAGGTGGTCGCGTTCAGCCGAACGATCCGCTCTCCCGCAATGAATTCCAGCAGATCCACCAGATGCGAACCGATGTCCGCGAAGGCCCGCGAAGGCCCGCCTTTGGCTGGTTCTACCCGCCAGTTGCTGTCGCTGATCGTATGCATCCAGTCTTGCAGGTACTGGCCACGCACGGTCAGCAGCCGGCCAAGTTTCCCTTCCTGCACGTGGGCCCGGGCCTGCCGCACCATGGGGTGGTAGCGGTAGACGAACGGCACCGAAGCCACGGCCCGGGAACGCGATGCCAGCAAGGCCAGCTCGCCGGCTTCCCGGGCGCTGGTCGCCAGCGGCTTCTCGCAAACAACGGACAGGCCAGCTGCCAGTGCGGAGGCTGCCTGCTCGGCATGCAACGCATTGGGCGAGGTGACATGCACGGCGTCGCATTGGGCGAGCAGCGCTTCGACGCTGCCGAAACCGGGCACGCCCAGGGCGGCTGACGCTTGGCGGGTGGATTGCTCGCCGTTGGACCGCACCCCGATGAGCTGGGCGCCTGCCCGGCGGATCGCATCGGCGTGGGTCCGGGCCATGAAGCCGCCGCCGATGACGCCGACCTTCAGTTCCTGCATGGCCGGTGCAGCCTGCTGGCTGTTCAACTGGGACATGTAATTCCTTGTCTTTTCTTACTTGACCGCGCCGGAGGACAAGCCTGCGACCAGGTGCCGTTGCGCGAAGAGGAAACCGACCAGCACCGGAATCGATACCACCACCGAGGCGGCCATCATCTGGTTCCAGTACACATCGGTCTGCGAAGCGTAGGCCTGCAAGCCGATGGACAGCGTCCTGGTGTCCGAATTGGTGAGCACACTGGCGAAGAGCACTTCGCTCCAGGAAGTGATGAAACAGTAGACCGACACCGCGATGATCCCCGGGCGTGCTACCGGCAAGACCACCTTGAGCAGTGCGCCGAGCCGGCCAAGTCCATCGACCATGGCCGCCTCTTCCAGTTCCTTGGGCATGGCGGCAAAGAAGCCGGTGAGCATCCAGATGGAGAATGGCAGGGAGAACGTCATGTAGGTGACGATCAGCCCCAGGTAGGTTCCGTTCAGCTGCAGTCCCACGGCACGCTCCAGCTGGGTGAAGATCAAGAAGAGCGGCAGCAGGAACAGGATGCCGGGGAACATCTGGGTGGAGAGCACGATCAGCCGGAAGGACCGTGCCCCGCGGAAGTCGAAGCGCGAGAGCGCATAGGCGGCCAGGATCGCGATGGAAACCGAGAGGATGGTGGCGCTGATGGTCACGATCAACGAGTTGGCGAAGTACTTGCCCAGCGGCACCGTGGTCCAGATATCCAGGTACGGGGCCAGCGTGATTTCCGAGGGAATCCACTCGAAGGCGCCGCGCACATCCTTGAGGGGCTTGATGGAGGTCGTGAGCACCACGTAGAGCGGCAGCACGATGATCAGGGTGATGAAGGCTAGTCCGAAAACTCGCAGGATGCGGAAGCCGCGGGTCTCAATCATCGATGCTCTTTCCCTTCGGCATGACAAGTCGGATGTAGAACGCTGAGACGATCAGCAGGGCAATCAGCAGGACGACGCTCAAGGCGCCACCCACGCCGAAGTTCCAGTTGTTGAAGGACTGCTGGTAGATCAACGGGGAAATCAGGGTTGCTTCTTCCGGGGACACCGGGCCGAAGAGCAGGTAGGGGATGTCGAACTGGTTGAACACCCACAGTCCCAGCATCAAAAGCAGCACCACGTTGGCGTGCTTGATCATTGGCAGGGTGATCCTGGTGAACTGCTTCCACAGGCTGGCTCCATCCAGGGAAGCGGCTTCATAGACTTCGTTCGGGATGGATTGCAGGGCGGCCAGCAGCATCAGGAAAGCGAAAGGCCAGAATTGCCAGACGGCGACAACCACCATGACAAAGAAGGAATTCCCGCCCAATAGCCAGAACGGCCCTTCCTCCAGGATCCCGAGGTCTTCGACCAGGAAGCGGTTGACCATGCCATCGCGCTGGTTGAACATGAACGCCCAGGCGATGGTGGTGACGTAGCTTGGCAGTGCGTAGGGCACCAGGAACAGGGTGCGGAAGAATCCGTTGCTGCGGAATTTGGATGCCAGCAAGACCGCGGCGAAGATGCCAAGGCTCCAGGCGATTGCCACTACCAGGAAGGTGAACAGGAAGGTGCGCCCGAGGGCGTCGAAGAATTGGGAACCGATCGGACCGTTGGGGTCCAGCGCGGTGTTGAAGTTCTGCAGTCCCACGAACGGGGCCTTGACCCAGTTGGCAATGGAGAACTGGGTCAGCGAGAGGAAGGCGATCCATACGCCGAGCAGCATCGGGATGATGTGGATCAGCAGTTCCAGGAATGCTGCGGGCGCTGAGAGCGCATAGGGGAAGAACCGGTCGCGCTTGATTGAACTGCGCTTGATCGCCCTTGAAGCGTCGCGGGGCTTGAGCGGTTCGCTGATTCGAGGCGGTGTCTGGGCTGGCGCCGACATTCGGTCTCCTTTCATGAAAACGAATTTGGGTGCTGCAACTGGCCGCGGGGGCGCAAGGAGGTCCGCTCCCGCGGCCAGTGCAACGTGTCGGGCCGCTAGCTAGCCGGCATCTGCTTCTGCGCGTCTTCCAATGCCTTGCGGACATCGGCCTCGGTGATTTTTTCGCCCTGGGCAATCCTGGCGAATTGCTTGGCGATGGCCTCGCCTACGAGGGATTCCATCTGCCCTTCGGTGGGGAACAGCGGCATCGGGGCAGCGTTATTGGCCAGGATCTCCTTCTTGGCCTGCTGCTCGGGGGTGTCGAAGGCCGGGTCGTCGAAAGCTTCGGTGACCGATGGCAGCGAGGTGTACTTGGCGTTCAGCTTCTTCTGCTCATCGACGCTGAGCAGGTGGTTCACGAATTCAAGGGCGGCATCCTTGTTATCCGAGTTCTCGAAGACGCTCACGTTGATGCCGGCAACCAGCGACTGGGTGGCTTCCAGCCCGGTGGCATCGGCGTTCTTCAGCGGGATGGGCGCCATGGCGTAGTCCTCGAAGTCAGCGGCATTGAAGGACTTGCCCGGGGCCTGGTCGAAGAACATGGCGGCGTTGCCGTCCATGATTTCCCCTGGCAGCACCGAACCGTCATTGATCTCGGCGTTGGACTTGGAGACCACGCCGTCCTCGCCCATCAGCTGGATCCAGTCGTTGACGCCGCTGACGACGCCATCATTGGTGAAGTCCGGCTTGCCGTCCGTGGTGTACAGCTCGCCGCCGTTCTGCATGCCCAGGATGAATGCGGAGTGGGCATTATTGGCGGTACGCTGTCCGGCCAAGGTGAAGCCGTACTGGTCGACCTTGCCGTCGTCGTCGGTATCCTTGGTCAGCTTCTTGGCGGTGGCCAAGAATTCATCCCAGGTCTTCGGAGCCTGCTTGATGCCGGCTTCCTCGAACATCTTGGTGTTGTAGTACAGGCCGTAGGCCATGGAATACAACGGCAGCGAGGTTGGGGCCTGGCCCTCGGCGCCGCCGGTGGCCAGGGCTGCCGGCACGAACTTCTCGGCTCCGCCTATGGCCTCCAGCGCCTCGCCTTCAAAGGGGACGAAGGCGCCGCTGGCCTGCAAGGTGGTGGCCCAGGTGTTGCCGATGTTCAGCACGTCCGGCCCTTCGCCGCTGGAGACGGCGGTGAGGATGCGGTTGTACAGGTCGGCCCAGGGGACGACTTCCAGCTCGACCTCGATGCCGGTTTCCTCGGTGAACCGCTTGATGGATTCGCCCAGGATCTCCTCGTCCTGGGTGACCGAGCTGCCCTGGTTCGAAGCCCAGTAGGTGATGGTCCCGCCGGCTTCTTCCGAGCCGGAGCCGGAAGCCGAGCCGGAACAGGCGGCCAGGCCGCTGAGCGACAACGCTGCGATGGAGGTAATCGCCGTGAAGCGCCCCAGCTTGCTCTTGAAATGTGGTGCAGACATGTTTATTCCTTTTCAGGTGCGGGTGATGCTGTCAAGGGGTGGTGCTTCAGGCAAGGATGCCGGGAGCCGAAGGATCCCAGGCTGGGTCCAGCAGCGCGATGGGCTCGACCGTCGAGGCCACGTCGATGAATGCTCCCGATTCCATTGCTTCCGCGGCGCAGACCATGATGTCCAGGACGTGGAACGCCAGTTCGCCGGGCACGCGTTCCTTGCGTCCCTCGCGGATGGCTTGGGCGAGTTCGGCAACGCCGGTGCCGCGCCCGTAGGTGGAACCTTCGGCGGTGACAACGCTCGGCTCCTGGTCCTCCAGGTGCAGGATGGTGTCTCCGGTGAATTCGTTCGGATCCGGCAACTGCGCGGTGCCTTCCGTTCCGGAGATCTCCACGAACCCTGCACGCTTGAGCTTGGAGTCGAAGCTGAAGATGCACTGCGCACTGGCCCCGGACTCGAAGGAGAGCAGCGCTCCGACGTGGGTTGGGACCTCGACCGGGAAGCTGGTTCCGGCCTTGGGGCCTGCACCGATGACCCGCTGCGCGCGGGCCTGCGAACCCAGGGCGGCAACCTTGGCTACCGGGCCGAAGACCCGCACCAGGGTGGTCAGGTAGTAGGGCCCGAGGTCGAAGAGCGGTCCCGCGCCGTGGGCGAAGAGGAATTCCGGGCTGTGGTGCCAGGATTCCGGGCCGGGGCCCTGGAAGATGGCCAGGCCCGAAAGCGGGGTGCCGATGGCGCCTGCTTCAATCTGCCGCAGGCCGGTCTGCAGGCCCGCACCCAGGATGGTATCCGGGGCCACGGCGACGCGGACTCCTGCTGCCTTGGCGGCTTCGACCAGCTGCCGTCCGGATTCGCGGTCCAGCGCGTAGGGCTTCTCGCCCCAGACGTGCTTGCCGGCGGCCACCGCCTGCAGGGCTACCTCGACATGAACTGCCGGGATCGTCAGGTTCACGACGATCTGGATGTCTTCGCGGGCCAGCAATTCAGCGTAGGTTCCCGAGGCTTCCACGGACCATTTGCGCGCTTGGCTTGCTGCGCGCTCGGTATCCAGGTCGGCGATGAACCGCACGGCGAGGTCCGGGAATGCGGTGAGGTTCTCCAGGTACTGGTCGCTGATGGTGCCGGCTCCGACAATGCCCACGCCCATGGGCTGATTCTGAAATTCCATAGTCCCTAGTTCTTTTCTGCTACGAGGTAGGCGCGGCTTTCGGACACGGCCTGGAAGATATCGCCTGCGAAGTCATCGAGTTCCACCACATGCAGCATGCCGCTGGTGGCGTCGACGATCTGGTCGATCGGCATGGATCCGCTGCCCACCGGCACCTGTTCCTTGTGGTTCTTGGACTTCGGCCCGTCCTTGATGTGCAGGGCCACGACGCGGGGAGCCAGCGCTTCAAGCAGCTGGAGCACATCGGCGCCGCCCACGGCAACCCAGTAGGTGTCCACTTCCAGGACGACTTCCGGGTCCAGCAGGCTAGCCAGGTATTCCAGGGCCGTCTTGGAATTGATCTTGCTGGAGATCTCCCAGTCGTGGTTGTGGTAGCCGACCCTGATGCCGTATTCGGCCCCGCGCCGGGAGGCGGCGTTGAGCTTCTGCGCGATGGCACCGATGGACTCGGCATCCTGCCACTGCTCCGCCGGGATGAACGGATCGATGACGGTGCTGATGCCGAGTTTGCCGGCCGCGGCGAAGACCTCGTCGTAGTCCGAGGAGAGCAGCGGTGCGTGCGCCGTTGGCGCGCTGAGTTCGTTCTCGGCCAGCGCCTGGGCATACTCGTCAGCGCGGGCCACGAAGTTGTACGGCTCGACTTGCGTGTAGCCGATGCCAGCTACGCGTTCGAGCGTCGCGGCCAGGTTCTCTGCGATGTGCTCGCGCAGCGTGTACAGCTGGATTGATAGGTCGTGGGCAGGCAAAGGCGTCTCCTGAAAGAAGTGGTGGGTGCGATCCAGATGCTCATGACTTGCATCACACCTTGAGACTAGTTTTACTTTTGTCGATAGTCAATAGAAGTATGTCGACATTCCCATAAAGTGTTTCGGCTTCGCGTCCATTGCTGTGTTTTACTGGGTTCATGGCCAATCCTTCGAGCCCCCAAAGCATGCAATTCGCCCGCGGCGCCAGTGGGGCAGGCGACGTCTTGCAACTGTTCATGGACGGTGCCGCGCACAGCCGCACGGACCTTGCCGCCCTGACCGGCATGGCTCGCTCCACCCTGCAAGAGCGCCTCGACGTGCTCATCCAGCTGGGCCTGGTTGGCACCATCGCGGATGGCGCGTCCACCGGAGGCCGCCCTCCCCAGCGGCTTGCCCTGCTCCCCGATGCCCGCCTGGTGCTGGCCGTCGATCTGGGAGCCAGCCACCTGCGCGTTGCGCTGACCGACCTGGCCCCCACTCCCCTGGTGCAATCCCAGGCTCCCATTTCCTTCGCCGACGGCCCGGTGGCGATCTTGCAGACCGCGATGGATCTGGCCGATGGCTTGCTCGATTCGCTGGGCCGCACCCGTGACGATGTCATTGCCATAGGCATGGGAGTGCCAGGGCCGGTGAATTTCGAGACCGGCCGTCCCGCCAATCCGCCCATCATGCCCGGATGGGACGACTTCGACATCCCCGCTTGGTTCCAGCAGCAGCTGGACGCCTTGGTAGTCGTGGACAATGACGTCAACCTCATGGCCATTGGCGAGAAGGACCAGCTGGAGACCGGCAGCGAGGACTTCATTTTCGTCAAGCTGGCCACCGGCATCGGCTCGGGCATCATTTCCGGAGGACTGCTGCAACGCGGAGCGCAGGGTACAGCCGGCGATATCGGGCACGTGCGCATCCGCCGCGGCGATGGCATCTACTGCCATTGCGGCAATGAAGGCTGCCTGGAAGCCGTAGCTGCCGGACCCAAAATTGCCACCGCGTTGCGGGCGCAGGGCATCGAAGCGCACAGCAACACCGATGTGGTCGCCCTGGTGAACTCGGGGAACATCCAAGCGATCCATGCAGTGCGCCAAGCCGGCCGCGACTTGGGCGAGGTATTGGCTGCCAGCGTGAGCTTGCTGAACCCGTCGCTGATCGTGGTCGGAGGTCGGATCTCCGCCGCCGGAGAGCACCTGCTGGCAGGCATCCGCGAGGTGGTCTACCAGCGCGGAGCGCCGCTTTCCACCCAGCACCTGCAGATCCGCACCTCGCGCAGCTGGGAAGTTGGAGCCCTGCGCGGAGCCAGCATGATCGCCATCAGCCAGGCCCTGAGCCCGGAGGCCATCGAACGCAGCGCGCTGGCGCTGATCCCCGCCACCTAGGAGCTGGAGGCAACCGGAAATTCCTCCGATTCTGAAATACCGGACAGCTCTGCCCATTCTCCGGTACCCAAGCCATGGCCGATAGCCAATGATGGAATCAGTTAGCTACGTTACATCGTAAGGAATTGCCATGAGCCACGAACCACGTGTTGTCCGCGCCCCGCGCGGTACCGAACTGACCGCCAAGTCCTGGGCCACCGAAGCCCCATTGCGCATGCTGATGAACAACTTGGATCCAGAAGTTGCCGAACGCCCCGAGGATCTCGTGGTCTACGGCGGCACCGGCAAGGCAGCCCGCTCATGGGAGGCATTCGATGCGATCGTCCAGACGCTCAAGGACCTGGAAGAGAACGAGACGCTGCTGGTGCAGTCCGGCAAGCCGGTCGGCGTCTTCAAGACCAACAAGTGGGCACCACGGGTGCTGATTGCCAACTCCAACCTCGTTGGCGACTGGGCCAACTGGGAGCACTTCCGCAAGCTCGAAGCCGAAGGCCTGATGATGTACGGCCAGATGACCGCCGGTTCGTGGATCTACATCGGCACCCAAGGCATCTTGCAGGGCACCTACGAAACCTTCGCCGCGATCGCCGAGAAGCGCTTCAAGGGCTCGCTGGCCGGAACCCTGACCTTGACCGGCGGCTGCGGCGGCATGGGCGGCGCCCAGCCGCTGGCCGTGACCCTCAACGGCGGTGCCGTGCTGATCGTTGACGTGGATGAAACCCGACTGCGCCGCCGTGCCTCCAAGCGCTACCTCGATGAGGTCGAGCTGGATCTGGACAAGGCGCTGGGCAAAGTCCTGGCAGCCAAGTCCGCGGGCCGCCCGCTGTCGGTGGGCTACGTCGGCAATGCCGCCGAGGTCTTCCCGGCGCTGCTCAAGCGCCACGAAGCTGGAGAATTCTCCTTCGACATCGTCACCGACCAGACCAGTGCCCACGATCCGCTCAGCTACCTGCCGGTGGAATACACCATGGACCAGTGGCACGCCGAAGCCGAAGCCGATCCGGCCGGCTTCACCAAGAAAGCCCAGGCCGCCATGGCCGCGCAGGTCGAGGCGATGGTGGGATTCCAGGACGCCGGCGCGGAGGTCTTCGACTACGGCAACTCGATCCGCGACGAGGCACGCAAGGGCGGTTTCACCCGCGCCTTCGAATTCCCCGGCTTCGTCCCGGCCTACATCCGTCCGCTGTTCTGCGAAGGCCTGGGCCCGTTCCGCTGGGTAGCGCTGTCCGGGGATCCCGAAGACATCAAGGTCACCGACCAGGCGCTGAAGGACCTGTTCCCGGAAAACGAGCACCTGCACCGCTGGCTGGATGCCGCACAGAAGCACGTGGAGTTCGAGGGCCTGCCGGCGCGCATCTGCTGGCTGGGCTACGGCGAGCGCCACAAGGCCGGCTTGCTGTTCAACCAGCTGGTCGCCGAAGGCAAGGTCTCTGCACCTATCGTGATCGGCCGCGACCACCTGGATTCGGGTTCGGTAGCTTCGCCGTACCGCGAGACCGAAGCCATGAAGGACGGCACCGATGCCGTGGCCGACTGGCCGCTGCTGAACGCCCTGACCGCAACCAGTTCGGGTGCCACCTGGGTTTCGATCCACCATGGCGGTGGCGTCGGCATGGGCCGTTCCATCCACGCCGGCCAGGTCTCCTTGGCTGACGGCAGCGAAATGGCCGCCGCGAAGCTGGAGGCGCTGCTGACCAATGACCCGGGCATGGGCGTCATCCGCCACGTCGATGCCGGATACGAACGCGCCGCCGAAGTTGCCGCTGAGCGCGGCGTGCGCATCCCGATGGCCGCACAGGAGAAGTAGGACGCGCACATAGCCTGAGGCACCACTGATTGTGGTGCCTCAGGCTATTTATTCAATTCCAGGACCACGCGGCCCGGTTTACGGTTTGCGGGTTTCCGCGCTGATAAACCAGGCTTGCTGCTCCAGATCCGCAATGTACTGGTGCAGGATATCGGCGGTGGTCGGATCCGCTTCATCCACCGGGTCATGGACCTCTCGCATGACTCCCACAGTGGTCTGCAGTGCCTTGACTACCATGTCCACGGCATTGGTGGTCAGGATTTCGGTATTCACGGGTTGTTCCAGCTTCGTGTACTTCGTGACCGTAGCTGCCAGCCCGTCCGGAGTGGCATGCAAAGCTCGCATCCGCTCGGCGATTTCATCCGAGCCGCGGCGCGCGATGTCAACGATTTCGTCGAGGTTCTGGTGCAGGTCGCGGAAGTTGGGACCAACGACGTTCCAGTGGATTTGCTTGCCCACCAATTGCAGGTCCAGCAGCTGGATCAGCACGGTCTGCAAGGAATCGCGCAGCACTTCCGGAGCCACGAACCCGTTTTCTGCGTTTTCGCGATCAGTTTTCTTTGCTGGAGTCTTCTTCGAATTAGCCAATGCTTCTCCTTACGTTGTCATGGACGCTTGGGGCAAGACCTTTCTCGGTGTCCCAGTCTGGACACTATCGATTTACCGGGCGGATTCCGACCGGATGGACAATTCTTTCGGAGAACGTTCAGCTTTCTCTTCGCGCCTGTTGAGCAATTCCAGAAGCCACCATGGCAGCTGCGGAAAATCCTCCTTGTCCCTCGGGTTCCCGGGAATGGCGATTCCTTTAGCACGCAGTAGTGAATATTGGCCGAAGTCTCTGAACACCATGGGTATTGGCTTAACTGCGGGTTTCCAGCGGCTCTGAGCTTCCCCGAAATCCTTGAACCGGGCTTTTTCTACGCATAGCGTAGGGCAAGTCAGGAACCACCGACCCACGGAGGACAGCATGTCTGAGCAGGATGCAAACGAGCAGTTCGGGAACTTCGACAACAACGAATCTGAAGGCTTCGAAAGCCAGTCCAATTCAGATTTCGGATCAAATGACAATGGCGGATTCGAAAGCCAGCAGTCAGAACAGCAGTCCTACGGCGGCGGCGAAAGCCAGGAGTCGGAACAGCAATCCTACGGCGGAGGCGAAAGCCAGCCGTCCTACGGCGGCGGCGAAAGCCAGCAGTCCTACGGCAATGACAGCCAGTCCGGACAGCAGTCGGAACAGCAGTCCTACGGCGGTGGCGAAAGCCAGCAGTCCTACGGCAATGACAGCCAGTCCGGACAGCAGTCGGAACAGCAGTCCTACGGCGGCGGTGAGGAATCGTTTGGCGGCGAAAGCCAGTCGGGACAGCAGTCCGATGGCCAATCGTATGGAAACGATGAAAGCCAGTTTGGTTCCGAAGAGCGGAATGAAGGATTCTAGGAACCAAATAGCCCGGTAGGTTCGCCTGCCGGCTCAAATCGTGCCCCTTCTCCCCCTGGGCACTAGTAATCGCTTCACTGCTTGCACTGGGCAAGCGGTGAAGCGATTACTTTTGTCCCCGCACGGAATCGTCAGCAAATTGCATGGTTGCGTGCTCCCGGGGCACGAGAACTCATTCGTTCCTGAGCCGTTCGCGTTGGTCATTTATCGTCATTCAACGCAGAATGTATCTATACCGCGTGTCCAAATGCGCTGGCCGGTTCGATTGACAGGATGGTTATGTTCTCGAAAATTACCAAACGCCTCGCTGGGCCGCTGGCGGTTGGAATCCTTGCAGTCGCACTGGCAGGTTGCGTGAGCATCCAACCCTCCAGCGAAGAGACAAGCGCACCAGCAGAAGAAAGCATAGCACCGGAGAACGCCGGGCCTATCGAAGGCAGCGTCACCCCAAGCTCCAAAGCCCCAGAAGGCGCTTCTACTGGTACTCCCAATGTTCCGAAGGCACCTGCGGACAGCACCTTCCAGTCCATCTATGATTTCCTCGATGCGCAAGCGACCGAAATCAGGTGCACGGGCGGCATGGATATCTCTGAAATGGGTCAAATGCTGAAGCTCATCGGCGATTGCCAGAACGTCACCATCTCTGGTTCCGGAAACATGATCGTCGCTCCGCACATCAAGAATCTTGAGCTGGACGGCAGCGGTAATATCGCAGCGGTCAAGAACATCAAGCACGTAACCTTTAGCGGCATCGGCAATTCGGCCGCATCCCTTAACGAGAACGCCAAGGTCACGGACAACGGCTCGTCCAACAAATTTGGCGAGGAAGCCTTCGAAGGCATCACCTTCTGAAACTGGAACCCTTCGGACGGACCTCCAATTGGCATGCCAATTGGAGGTCCGTTCTTTTCTCCCTCCAAGGCACTGTCTGGCATTTCGGACAGATGACTCGAATATCAGTGCCGCGCAAACTCGTTCTGCCGAACAATGGAGATTAGAGACCTCATTGCAGCGTAGAGAACGGATTGAAAATCATGGCTACTTCCCCGCACGTAACCCTGGACCTAGCTGGCGCCACCGCCGATGACGTGATTGCGGTAGCCCGGCACAACGCGCAGATTAGCCTCGCGCCTCAGGTTCTTGAAGAACTGGCAGCAGTCCGCGCACACATTGATGCCCTGGCTTCAGCCGACACCCCGGTCTATGGCATTTCCACCGGGTTCGGCGCCCTGGCAACGCGCCACATCGCTCCCGAGGACCGCGCTAAACTGCAGCGTTCGCTGATCCGCTCGCATGCAGCCGGCATGGGCGACCCAGTTGAGCGCGAAGTGGTGCGCGCGCTGATGTTCCTGCGCGCCAAGACCCTGGCCTCGGGCCGCACCGGCGTGCGCCCGGTAGTGCTGGAAACCATGGTTGGACTGCTTAATGCCGGCATCACCCCGGTGGTGCGTGAGTACGGTTCGCTGGGTTGCTCAGGAGACCTTGCTCCGCTCTCCCACTGCGCACTGGTCTTGATGGGCGAAGGCGAGGCCACTGACCGCGAAGGCGTGAAGCGCCCAGTGCCGGAGCTCTTTGCTGAAGCAGGACTGGAACCTGTCGAACTGGCGGAGAAGGAAGGCCTGGCGCTGGTCAACGGCACCGACGGCATGCTCGGCCAGTTGCTGATGGCACTGGCAGACCTGGAAGAGCTCGCAGACATTGCCGATGCCACCGCGGCCATGAGCGTCGAAGCCCAGCTGGGCACCGACCAGGTCTTCCGTGCTGAACTGCACGAACCGCTGCGCCCGCATCCGGGCCAGGGCCGCAGTGCTGCGAACATGTTCAGCTTCCTTTCGGGCTCCCCCATTGTCGCTTCGCACCGCGAAGGCGACGGCCGCGTGCAGGATGCCTACTCGCTGCGCTGCTCCCCGCAGGTTACCGGCGCAGTGCGCGACACCATCGCCCATGCCCGCCTGGTCGCCACCCGCGAATTGGCGGCAGCCATCGATAACCCTGTCGTGCTGCCATCGGGTGAAGTCACCTCCAACGGCAACTTCCACGGTGCTCCCGTGGCGTACGTCTTGGACTTCTTGGCCATTGCCGTAGCTGACCTGGGATCCATTGCAGAGCGCCGAACCGATCGCATGCTCGACCCGGCTCGTTCCCGCGATCTGCCAGCTTTCCTTGCCGATGACCCGGGCGTGGATTCGGGCATGATGATCGCCCAGTACACGCAGGCCGGACTGGTCGCGGAGAACAAGCGTCTGGCCGTACCGGCCAGCGTGGATTCCATCCCGTCATCAGCGATGCAGGAAGACCACGTTTCCCTGGGTTGGCACGCGGCGCGCAAATTGCGCACCTCGGTCGCCAACCTGCGCCGCATCCTGGCAATTGAAATGCTGATTGCCGGCCGAGCCCTGGATCTGCGCCAGCCATTGCAGCCTGGCCCGGCTACCGGCGCCGTATTGGAGCTGCTGCGCACCAAGGTCGCAGGTCCGGGCGAGGACCGTTTCCTCTCTGCGGAGCTGGAAGCTGCTTGCCAGTTGCTGGCCTCCGGGGAAGTGCACCGCGTGCTGGAAACCCATCTGCCAAAGTAGCCGTTCGCGGCCAACTGTGTGGGGTGCCGGACAATGCCCGGGCATCTGCGCGCAAGAGGCGTAAGCTTGGATACCGGGAAACCACTTACCTCGCGTGAAAGAATCGTCTAATGCAACGCACCATGTTCAAGTCCAAGATCCACCGGGCAACTGTCACCCAGGCAGACCTGCACTACGTAGGCTCGGTCACCGTTGACTCCGAGCTGCTCGAAGCCTCGGATATCCTGCCCGGCGAACTGGTCAGCATCGTAGACATCACCAACGGCGCCCGCCTGGAAACCTACACCATCGCCGGCGAGCCGGGCAGCGGGGTCATCGGCATCAATGGTGCGGCAGCGCATCTGGTGCACCCCGGGGACCTGGTCATCCTGATCAGCTATGCGCAGATGGAAGACGCCGAGGCTCGTGGCTATGTGCCGAGCGTGGTGCATGTGGATGCCGATAACAAGATCATCCACCTCGGCGATGATCCTGCCGAAGCGGTGGCCGACGGGGTGCAGACCCCGCCGTACGCACTGCTGAACAGCAACTAGTCCAGCTTCACAAGGCCAGCCGGCGCGCAAGGTATTGCGCGGTTCTGCTGGCCTTGTCTTGCGCCACCGCCGTTGGGGTCCCCTCGGCAACGATGCGCCCGCCGCCATCCCCGCCGGCCGGCCCCAAATCGATCACCCAGTCGCTTGCGGCAACCACATCCATCTGGTGTTCCACCACGATGACGGTGTTGTCCTGGTCGACCAGCTGCTGCAGCTGCGATACCAGCAGCTGCACGTCGGCAGGGTGCAGTCCGGTGGTGGGCTCATCGAGAAGATAGAGCGTGTGCCCGCGGCGCTGGCGCTGGAGTTCGGTGGCCAGCTTGATGCGCTGGGCTTCGCCGCCGGACATTTCGGTAGCTGGCTGGCCCAGCTGCAGATACCCCAGTCCGACTTCGCGCAGGGTCGCCAGGGCCCGTGCCGCGGAAGGGATTCCGGAGAGGAATTCTTCGGCTTGGCTGACGTCCAGTTCCAGGATCTGGGCAATGTTCTTGCCCTGGTATTCGACGTCCAGGGTCTGCTGGTTGTACCGGGTTCCGCGGCATTCGGGACATGGCCCGTAGGTCCCTGGCAAGAAGAGCAGCTCGATTTCCAGGTAGCCTTCGCCCTGGCAGTTCTCGCACCGCCCGCCGGCAACGTTGAAGGAGAAGCGTCCGGCACTGTAGCCGCGTTGCCTGGACAGCGGCAGCTCGGAGAAAGCCTTGCGGACCGCATCGAACAGGCCCGTGTAGGTTGCGACATTGGATCTGGGCGTGCGCCCGATGGGCTTCTCGTCCATCAGCACTACGCGGCTTAGCTGATCTGCGCCGGTGACCTCGGCGATCACCGCGCGATCCGCCGTCGCCTCCGGATCCTCCGGCCCGGCAAGCACCGGGCCGCCCGCAGCCTGGGCCAGGGCACCGCAGACCAGGCTGGACTTGCCCGATCCCGACACGCCGGTGACCGAACAGAAGACCCCCAGCGGGAACGCGGCGTCCACGTCGTCCAGGTTGTGCAGGTCCACCCCGCGCAGCTGCACCCATCCTTGGGCTTCGCGCGGCTCGCGGCGCGGCGCAGGCCCGGGATCGAGGAAGCGCCGGGTCACGGATTCCTCAATTCCGGACAGCCCGGAAACTTCTCCGCTGTAGAGCACCTGCCCGCCGTTGCTGCCCGCGCCCGGGCCGACATCGACAATCCATTGCGCACGGCTGACCACATCCATGTTGTGCTCCACCACGAACACCGAATTGCCTTCGGCCTTGAGTGCATCGAGCACCTCGATCAGCGGCTGCACATCGGCCGGGTGCAGCCCGGCAGATGGCTCATCGAGCACGTAGATGACGCCGAACAGTCCCGCGCGCAGCTGGGTGGCGATGCGCAGGCGCTGCATTTCCCCCGGCGACAGCGTCGGGGTGGCACGGTCCAGGCTCAGGTATCCCAGCCCGAGCTCGACCAGCACCTGGATTCGGCCCAGCAGGTCGGCGCTGATGATGCTCGCGACTTCGGCCTGCGCCTCTGCCTGGGCATCAGCCGCGAAGGGGCGCAAGAGCTCGGCCAGGGAGCTGAGCGGCTTGCCGTTGAATTCCGCGATATCCAGGCCGTCGAAGGTGACCTGTAGCGCATCGGGGCGCAATCCCGTCCCCGAGCACGCCGGGCAATCCTGCGAATGCATGAAAGCCAGCGCCTTGGACCGCAGGTTCTCGCTCTTCGAGGTCGCAACCGTGTGCCGGACGTAGCGTTCGGCACTCCAGAACCGGCCCTTGTACGGTTTGGCCACGCGATCCCGTTCCGGGGTGACTTCCACGACTGGCTGGTCTTCGGTGAACAGCAGCCACTTCCGTGTTTCCGCGGGCAGCTGCTGGAACGGAACGTCGATGTCGTAGCCCAGGTGCGTGGTGATGTCCCGCAGGTTCTTGCCCTGCCAGGCGCCGGGCCAAGCCGCAATCGCGCCGTCCCTGATGCTCAGGGAGGAATCCGGGACCAGCGATTCCTCGCTGACCGAATGCACCGTTCCCGCACCGTGGCATTGCGCGCAGGCGCCGGCCGCGGTGTTGGTGGAAAAGGCATCCGAATCCAGCCTCGCCGCACCCTGGGGGTAGGTTCCTGCGCGGGAGAACAGCATGCGCACGGAGTTGGACAGCGTAGTCAGGGTCCCGACGGTGGAACGGGAACTGGCAGCACCACGCCGTTGCTGCAGGGCCACGGCCGGTGGCAGCCCGGAGATGAATTCCACCTTGGGCGTGTGCCCCTGGGCAATCAGCCGCCGCGCGTAGGGAGCCACCGATTCCAGGAATCGGCGCTGGGATTCAGCGAAGATGGTTCCGAAGGCCAGGGAAGATTTTCCCGAACCGGAGACCCCGGTGAAGGCGACAATGGAATCGCGCGGAATGCGCACTTCGACATTGTCCAGGTTGTTCTCGTTGGCACCCCGCACATGGATGAATCCGTCATGGTCGGCAGGTGCCCGGAAGGATGCAAAGCTCTTCATCTTTCCCACACTATGCGCCTGCACGGGGCGAACTCAATTCGCACCTCGCGCGCTCACCCTTCTGATTGGCAGGCCGCGTCGGGGCATCCTTGCCAGGTCTTCGAGAAGTATCCGACGATATCGGTACTGTGATCCCACGGGTAGATTTCATCGACCTTCCCGTGGATACGCATCGCCGCCTGCTCCACGGCCAGGTGGAAGAACCGGCAGACCTGTGAGTAGTGCCAGAGATCCGCAATCAGCTCGGCCAGCTGTCCATGGGCCAGCGGCCGGCCCGGTCCAAATCCTGCTGCCGCCATAGCCTGGAGCACGATCTCCTCCGTGAGTTCATGGCCTTTGCCGCAATCGCACCAGGCCAGGCCCTGGCTGGGCATCGACCACACATCAATGCTGCTCCCGGCGGCGCCATCAGGTTCCATCTGCTCCTCCATCGTCGAATTCTGCTTGGCTCCCGAATGTACCGGCCGCGACCTACAGTTTGGCCCGGCGGGCCGGCAGGCTCTTGCCTGCACCGGCATTGCTTGGCATAGTCGTTTGAGCCGGCGGGGTTCAACCAGCTGGCGGATTGAGGCCGAGGAGAACAGTGATGATCAAGCGTTCCCACCCCGATACCAGCGATGGCGCACCACACCGGCAGTGGAACGAGCTGCTGCAGGAAATGCGGGTGATGCAAACTGGTGTGCAGATCCTGGCTGCTTTCCTGGTGGTCCTGCCCTTCCAGGCGAGGTTCGAGATGCTCAGCCGAACCGACGAGGTGGTCTACATCATCTTGCTGGTGGCGGCCACTGTGCTGATTCTGCTGCTGATCACCCCCGTGGCCGTGCACCGGTATCTCTTCGGACAGCGGCTCAAGGAGCAGACGGTCAGCTTGGGCCACGCCATCGTGAAGATCGTGGGCATCGGCGTGGGATTGCTGGTCTCGGGATGCGTCTGGTTTGTGCTGCAGGTGCTCTTCGGCTGGCAAATCGGGGCCTGGATCGGAGGGCCGCTGATCCTGGTGGCCTTGTTCCTGCTGGTGGCGCTGCCACGGATCCTGATCCGGGTTGGACCCGAGAACGGCTCGGGGCACTAGGCTTCGGGCCGGCTAGGCCATCTTGTCGACGCGGCGCAATATCAGCCGCATTGGCGCATGCCTGAGGGCTCGCGGCAGCAGCCGCGTGGCGGCCCTGGCGACGGCGATGACGCGGGCGTTGCGCTGCGCGGCTTTCCCGGTGAGGCGATAGCCGAAGCCTTCGCGCACCGGGGCCGGCAGCTGGGCTATGGTCACGTCGCGCATCAGCGGCATGCTGATCCGGACCCACCATGGGGCATTGCGTGCTTCGAAAAGTTCGCGGGCCAGCGCCCGGGTCTGGTTGGTGACTTCCAGCTCCGCTTGATTCTGCGCAAAGTACTGCTCGAAGCCGCCGAGGTCCTGCGGCCAGTAGTCGACCGGCATCTGCAAGGCCTCACCGATCCGTGCGTACTGCAGGTAGAGCTCTTCCTGGTCGGCCTCGTTTTCATCCAGGATCTGGCCGGCAATTACGCGGGCCGAATCATAGAGCGTGGCCGCCACCCACAACTGCAGCCTGGGATCCAGCGCAGAATACGCGGGCCTGCCCTCGTCACGCGTTGCGCGAATGGGCCGGTGCGCCGCGTCCACATGGGCGATGATCTTGCGCTGCTGTTCTGCTGTGCCATTGCTCAATGCATAGATATATCCGAGGGTATGAATCAGCCGGCTGAGCGGGTTGGCGGCGAAATCAGAGTGCTCGGCAATGGCCCGGCCAATCTGCGGGTGGGCCAGTTGAAGCAAGATGGCGCGGCCCGCGCCGAGCAGGAGCCCGGCTTCCGGCGCGATGCGGGAGAAGGGCTCGCTGTTCTCTGCGGCCAGGTTCCTTTGCGTCATGACCCCCATTCTAGGCAGTCGGCTAGCCCAAGGTCATTGGCGCCGATGGCTGCAGGAAGTTTCTCAGGATTCTTGCGTCGCAGCCTTCTTCAGCAGGACAACGACGGAAGCTGCGGCCATGAACACGGTTCCCGCGATCACCGCAATGCTCTGGGGCGCTTGGCCCGGGTCGCTGGACAACGCCGGCACGGTGAGAATCAGGACGGCCGCCCCCAGCACCATGAGGGCAAAAGCTGCATAGAACATCTTCTTCATTGCCGGTCTCCTTGCGTCTCTCCTCGGGTAGCGCGCTGCCGCGAAACAGCTGCGGCATCCGTTCCCTAGAATGCTACCCCGCAGTGCAGGATCGCGTTGGCGTAGGGGGTAGCTTCCCCCGTGCGCACGATGACCTTGGCCTGGGGCAGTTGGGCTTTCAGCTCTTCGTGGGAGATGAAGTCCGGGTCCAAGCCCTTGGCCAGGCACAGTTCCTGGACCGGGCCGTTCTCGGCTTCGGCCGCCAGGGTGCTGTTCTCGATCACCAGGTTCCGGGCCAGGACCTCGAGCACCTGATCGAAGCTGGGCAGCCCCTGCACCAAGGCCAGATCGATGACCAGTGGGCCTTCGGGCAGCGGCAGGCCGCAGTCCGCTATCACCACGGTGTCGGTATGCCCGCACTTGGCCAGGGCGGCCAGCAGCGGGGCGTTGAGAATTTCGGATTTCAGCACAGCGGCTTCCTCAGGTCTTGCTCGAAAAGGGGTCTCAGAGGTTCTGCAGGGAACGCGGGTAGGAAGCCTGGGCGCCGTGCGCCTGCACCGTCAGCGCGGCGAACTTGCCGGCGAATTCTGCGGCCTGCGCCAGGTCATCGCCCTTGGCCAGGCGGGCAGCCACCGCACCGGTGAATGCGTCGCCGGCACCGGTGGTGTCCACGGCCTTGACCTTCACGGCGGGCAGCGCGCGAACCTGGACCCCGCCGTTCTCCCCTGGGAAACGGTCGGCAACCAGGCAGCCATTGGCGCCGAGGGTGATGACCACGCTGGCGATGCCCTGGTCGACCAGCATCCCGGCCAGGCGCTCGTACTTGCCGTCGAACTGGCGAGCCGGGTGCGGGTTCAGCTGCTGGAGCACGGCTTCGGCCTCATGCTCGTTGACCACCAGCGGGTTGGCCTTGAGCAGGTACTCGCGGTCCAGTTCGATCACCGGCGCCAGGTTGAGCACGATGCGCTGTGTGGCAGCATCCATGGCGGCCTTGATGCCCGAGGCAGGAATCTCGCCCTGCAGCACCAGGATGCCCTCGATGCCCCCGGCGCCCTGCACAGCCTCGCCGGAGACGGTCGAGTTGGCCCCGGAGACCACGGCAATGGAGTTCTCTGCGCCACGGTCCACCTGGATGATGGCTACGCCGGTCGGCTCGCTGGCGCGGGCCACGCGATCGAGCTTCACGCCGGCTTCCTCGAGCTGGCCCAGCGCGATTTCGGCGTGCGAGTCGTTGCCGACGGCGCCGATGAATTCCGTGGCGGCACCGGCCAGCGCGGCGGCCAGCGCCTGGTTGGCGCCCTTGCCGCCGGGCGAGAGCTGGTAGGAATCTGCCAGCACGGTTTCGCCCGGGCCGGGAAGGCGGGCCATCAGCGCAGTGATGTCCACGTTGCTAGAGCCCACAATGGTGACCTGGATGTCCTGCTGCATGCTATGTCCTCTGGTTCTCTCCACCCGGCGGCCGATGGGCGCCGGTGCACTGCTTGATTGCCGCTAAGGGCAGATTACTCGCCTGCGTAGTCGGCGACGTTCTTCTCATCCACCGTGTCAACGGCGACCTGCACGTTGGCTTCGACTTCTTCGCCCTTGATGGCCTTGGCCAGGATCTGCACCGACTGCTTGCCCAGCTCGGCCGGGTTCTGGGCGATGGTGGCAACCAGGGTGCCATCCTGGACTGCCTTGAAGCCGTCGTCGGTGCCGTCGAAGCCGACTACCAACACGTCCTTGCCGGCCTTGTCGCCCAGTGCCTGGATGGCGCCCAGGGCCATTTCGTCGTTCATCGCCAGCACGCCAGCGGCATCCGGGTTGGCCTGCATCAGGTTGGTGACCACGTCCAGTGCTTCGGCTCGGTCGAAGTTGGCGGTCTGCGAGGAGACGACCTCGATGTCCTTGAACTCGGCCAGGCCCTTATCGAAGCCTTCGCCGCGCTCGTTGGTTGCCGAGGCGCCTGGAACACCTTCCAGCACGATGATCTTGCCCTTGCCGCCCAGCGCCTCGCCCAGCGCCTTGGCAGCCTGCTCGCCGCCGGCAACGTTATCCGAAGCCACGAAGGAAGCGATCTTGGTCTCGCCCACCGCACGGTCAACCGCAACGATCGGCAGGCCGGCCTCGGCCACCGGGTTCAGGCCGGCTTCAGCAGTTTCGGTATCCACGGCGTTGATGATCAGGCCGGCCGAGCCGTTGGTTGCCGCGGTGGCCAGCTGGTTGGCCTGGGTTGCGGAGTCGTTCTGCGCGTCGACGACGGACAGGTCGATGCCCTGCGCTTCGGCCTCGGCCTGGGCGCCGTCACGCAGGTCGACGAAGAAGGGGTTGTTCAGGGTGGACACTGCCAAGGTGGCCGAGCCGGCCTCTGCTTCGGTGCCGCGGTTGCAGGCGGCCAGGCCGGCCACCAGGGCCAGTCCGACGCTGACGGCTGCGGTCTTGCGGATGATGTTCTTCATGGGGTTCTCCTTTGAACTTTTCTTGAATTGCTGGGTACGGAGGGAAAATCTAGTGCTTGACGTTCTTGCGGCGCAGCACGTCGAAGCCCACGGCGATCGCAATCACGGCGCCGATGACTACCTGCTGCCAGAAGGCGGAAACCGAAAGCAGGTTCAGCCCGTTGCGGATCACGGCCAGCACCAGGGCGCCGATCAGGGTGCCGGAGATGCGTCCCACGCCGCCGGAGAGCGATGCGCCGCCGATGACCACGGCCGCGATGGCATCCAGCTCGTAGCCCGAAGCCAGGGTCGGCTGGGCCGAGTCCAGGCGCCCGGCCAGGATCATGCCGGACAGGGCCGCGAAGACGCCGGAGATGATGAAGACGGTGACCAGCACGCGCTTGACCGGGATGCCCGACAGGCGCGCGGCTTCGGTGTTGCCGCCCACGGCGAAGGCGTTCTTGCCGATGACGGTGCGGTTGAGCACGAAGGCGGCAAGCAGGCCGGAGACGACCAGGATCAGGATCGGCACCGGGATCGGGCCCAGGTCATCGCCCAGCCAGGACACCGAGGAGCTGGTGGAGATCGGCCGGCCATCGGAGATCACCAGGGTCAGCCCGCGCACCACGGTGAGCATCGCCAGCGAGGCGATGAAGGTGGGCAGCTTGCCGTAGGCGCTCATCGCACCGGTGACCCAGCCGCACAGTGCACCGACGGCCAGGCCGATCGGGATGGACAGGCCATCGGGCAGGCCGGCGGTGGTGATGGCATAGGAGGAGCCCATGGCCGAGAGCGCCGCGACCGAGCCGACCGAGAGGTCGATGCCGGCGGCGACGATCACGAAGGTCATGCCGAAGGCCATCACCGCGATGGTGGAGACCTGGATGCCGATGTTCATCAGGTTCGGTCCGGTCAGGAAGCGCGGGGTGGCGATGAACAGGGCCAGGCAAAGAATGACCAGGCCAACCAGGGCTCCGTTGTTGGCAAGGAATGCCTTGAAATCAAAGCCCTTCTTCGGGGCAGTAGCTACGCTGCTCATTACTTGGTTCCCATTTCTTCTTCGCGGTGCACATTGCTGACGGCCAGGGACATGATGGCGTCCTGGGTGGCTTGTTCGGTGGCCAGTTCCCCGGCGATGCGTCCCTGGCTCATGACCAGGACGCGGTCGGACATGCCCAGCACTTCGGGCAGTTCGCTGGAGGCCATCAACACGCAGCCTCCGGAGGCGGTGATCTCATTGATCAGTTCGTAGATTTCGACCTTCGCTCCCACGTCCACGCCGCGGGTCGGCTCGTCGAGCAGCAGCACCTTGGCTCCTGCGGTGAACCAGCGGCCGAACACGGCCTTCTGCTGGTTTCCGCCCGAGAGCGAGCGGATGGGCGCATCGATGCTGCCCATGCGGATGCGCAGGCGTTCGGCGACCTGCTGCGCGCGGGCCTTCTGGCCCTTGCGGTCCACCAGTCCGTTCTTGGCGGTGGCGGCCATGGTGGCGTAGCCGATGTTCTCGGCCACCGAGGCATCCAGCACCAGGCCCTGGGTCTTGCGGTCCTCGGGAACGTGCCCGATCCCAGCGCGGGTAGCTGCAGCGACGTCGAAGCTGGCCAGCTTCTTGCCGTTGACCGCCACGACGCCGCTGGCGTACTTGTCGGCTCCGGCGATGGCGCGGATCAGCTCGGTGCGCCCGGCACCCATCAGGCCGGCCAGGGCAACCACTTCGCCGGGGCGGACTTCCAGCGAGATGTCCTTGAGCATGCCCTCGCACAGGTTCTGCACGCTCAGCAGCGGCTTCTGGCCTGGCTCGGTGGCTACACGCGGGAACTGGGCGTCGATGTCGCGGCCGACCATGAGCCGGACCAGCTCGTTCTCCTCGGTGTCCGCCGGCACGGTGGCAATGAATTTGCCATCGCGCAGCACGTTCACGAAGTCGCCGATTTCGGCAATCTCATCGAGGTGGTGGCTGATGAACACCATGCCCACCCCTTGTTGCTTCAAGGTGGCGACCACCGAGAACAGGTGCGCGATTTCGGCCTTGGTCAATGCCGCGGTGGGCTCATCGAGGATCAGCACGCGGGCGTCCAGACTCAGCGCCTTGGCGATCTCCACGAGTTGCTGCTGGGCCAGGCCCAGCTGGCCCACCGGCGTATCGACATCCAGCGCCAGCCCGAGCTTGTCCATCGCTTCGCGGGCGATCTGGCGCATGGCGCGGCGGTTGATGATGCCGAATATGCGCGGCACGCGGCCAAGGGTGATGTTCTCGGCGATGGTCATCGACGGGACCAGGTTCAGTTCCTGGTGGATGGTGGCGATGCCCAATGCCTCGGAGGCCTTGGTGTTGGGAATCTTCACGGCCTTGCCGTCCACCAGGATCCGGCCGGCGTCCGGCTCGTGCACGCCGGCGATCATCTTGATCAGCGTCGACTTGCCTGCGCCGTTCTCGCCGAGCAGCACCGAGACCTTGCCGGCATGCACCTCGACGGTGACCTCGTCGATCACCTGTACCGGGCCGAAGGACTTGCAGACCTTGTCCAGGACCAGCAGAGCGTCATTACTCATTTTCGTTCCTTCCATCCTCGCCTATGCGCCGGTGGCGGGTTGCGTTGGGGCCAGCGACTCACGCGCGGTGAATCGGCTGATGAATTCTTGGGGCTCGGGGCTCTTGCCCGCCATGACGTCCTGGAGCGCGGTGACCGCGGCGCGGCCCATTCTGGTCAGGTCGTGGCTGATCGTGGCGATCGGCGGATCGTGCATGAGCATTGCATCCACCTCGTCGAAGGTGATCACCGAGAGCTGCTTCCCGATCCGGATGCCGGCTTCGCGCCACACGGTCAGTGCGCCGATGGCCATCGGCGCATCGGCGATGACCACCGCGGTGGGCTGCAGTTCATGGCCCAGCAGCCAGCGGGCGCCTTCGGCACCCGAGGCGGCGCGGAAGTCGCCGGCAAAGTGCAGGGCAGGATCGGTATCCAGGCCGTTGGCTGCCATCGCCGAGTCGAAGGCGCTGTGGCGTTCGCGGGCGGTGGAAGCGTGGTCCGGGCCGCCCAAGAAAGCGATTTTGGCGTGGCCCAGGGCCTTCAGCCGCGCGATGGCTTCTTCCAGGGCGCCGGTGCTGGAGGCGGTGATGGATGGGATGCGAAGTTCGGGCAGGGTGCGGTCGACGAAAACCAGCGGAGTGCCCGAGGCAATGATGCGCTGCATCATCTGGCTTGGCCGGTCGGCGTCTTCATCAAGGCCCTGGGGAACGAGAATCAATCCGTCAACGCGGCGCGAAAGCATCGCGGCGAGGAACTGGTCCTGCTGTTCGGTGTCCTCGTTGGCATTGCCGATGAAGGTCATCATTCCCGCGGCATGGGCCTGCTGCTCGACGGCATGCGCGAGATCGGAGAAGTAGGGGTTGCGCACATCGGATATCAGCAGCGCGATGGTGTCGGTTTTGGTGGAGCGCAGGGAGCGGGCCTGGGCATTGGGCACGAAACCCAAATCCTTGGCGACAGCTTCCACTTTTTCGCGGGAAGCGGCCGAAGTGGCGGGGTGGCCGGATAGAACGCGCGAGGCAGTCGCGGAAGATACTCCGGCTGCAAGTGCCACATCCTTGATGGTGACAGCGTTCATGTCGATAAGCCCCTTTGCTTACGTGTAATCGATTCCATGGAATCGATTACACAGTTTTCCGCACAAAGAAATTTAAGTCAATACGCTGCCCCTGGGCCTCGGATAATCCTTATCCATGGAGCAGAATTTTTAGGCTCGTGACTAGCCGCTTTCAGTTGTCAGCGGTCTCCAGCCCGAATTGTCCAATAATCAAAGTCACCTCGCGACCAGCTGGCCCGATGGTCGCTAAGATGGTGCTTGTGTCGGTCAACCAGCTTTCAGATAGCGCCCAGAACTATCTCAAGATCATCTTCGGTCTCAACGAGTGGTCGAGCGATCCGGTAACCGCCAGCATCATCGCCAGCAAATCAGGCATGAAGCTCTCCACGGTTTCCGGCGCCCTGGGCAAATTGCGCCAGCAGGGCCTGCTCGACCATGCGCCCTATGGCGCCGTAACGCTGACCGAACTGGGACGCGAGTATGCGGTGACCATGGTGCGCCGCCATCGCCTGATCGAAACTTTCCTGGTGCAGATGCTGGGCTACCGCTGGGACCAGGTGCATGACGAGGCCGAGAGCCTGGAGCATGCGGTATCCGATTTCATGATCGAGCGCATCGACAGCTTGCTGGAGCACCCCACCCGCGACCCGCATGGCGACCCCATCCCGACGGCCGAAGGCCGCATTTCCATCCCGCAGGCGTTCAACCTGAGCGAAGCCAGCGATGACGCCCAGGTGGTTGTCGAACGCATCGCCGATGACGATTCGCAGCTGCTGCAGTATTTCTCCGATCATCGGATCGTTGTCGGCGCGCAACTGCGCATTACCGCTGGCGAGCAATTCTCCGAGACAGTGAATGTCCAGGTCTGCTCAACTGGCGAAACCCTGCGCTTGGGTTCGCGTGCAGCCGCGGCCGCATGGGTCTCCCTTCTCCCCTGAATAGCCTTTCCAGGTCCTGGTCAACGGCAAGCGGAAGGCCCGTGGCATCGACGCGTCCCTGCACCCAGGGTGCTGATTGTCCGGCCAATAGTCTAAAGTGATGATCAACCAGGGATACTGCAATGTACAAGTTTTACATGGGGGTACATTGCAGCATTCTTGGCGAACTCCTGCGCTCACACTCTCTTGAAAGACATCACCTTGCCAAGAAAACTCATTGCTGCGCTCTGCGCTGCAGTTTTGGTGCTCGCTGGATGCAGCGCACCGGCAGAACCTTCGGCACTTACCGGGATGGATCCCGCACCGGTTGAAGACCTGCTGGCAACAGATCGGCCATTGCTGGTTGAACGGGCTGCCACCAGCAGCAAGAAGGTCCTTCCCGGGGCGAAGCTCAAGGGCCCCAAGGCCACCGCAATGCTCAAGACCCTGCCGGTAAAGGGCAAGGCGGCCGCCACTGGGTACAACCGGAACAAGAAGTTCGGCAATGGGTGGAAGGACTTCGACAAGGACAAATGCGATGAACGCCAGGACACCTTGTCCCGGGACATGTCCAAGGTGAAGTTCAAGGACCGCAAGAAGTGCACCCTAGCTTCGGGCACGTTGCATGACAGCTACACCGGCAAGAGGATCAACTGGAAGGTCAAGTCAGGCAGCGTCGACATTGACCACGTGGTTTCCCTGAAGAACGCGTGGATCTCCGGCGGCCAGAAGCTTTCCCAGGCCCAGCGCCAGGCTCTGGCTAACGACCCGCTGAATTTGATGGTCGCTGATGCCTCTGCCAATCGCCAAAAGGGCGATAAGAACACAGCTGAATGGCTCCCCAAGAACAAGTCCTTCCGATGCCAGTACGTAGCCACCCAGATCAGCGTCAAGAAGAAGTACGCGCTGTCGGTCACCAAAGCCGAAAAGCAGGCGATGGCCAAAGTGCTCAAGAGCTGCCGCAACCAGAAGGCCGCGAAAGTCACCACGATCAAGCCTGCCGGTTCCAAGCCCAAGGCATCCCCGAAGAAGGACGTGCACAAGGCTCCTTCCGTGGTCAAGGGCACCGTGCATCCGGGCGCTTACTGCAAGCAGGCAGACAAGGGAAAGCGCGGCAAGTCCAAGGCCGGCAAGCTCTACACCTGCAAGACCGACGCCAAGGGCAAACTGCGCTGGCGCGCCTAATGCCGCTTGCAGGTCCCGATCGAGCCAACTGATTCAGCTGCCCATCCGGGCGCAGCGCAGGGCAGCGCCCTTCCAGTTAGCAGGGTGGTCGGGTGGAGGTTCAAGCCATGCGCCGGATCGCCCGGATCCGGATCCAGCCATGAATCGAGAGGACCTGCCGCAGCGTTGCCGGCCATGGGAAGTACGCTGATTCGCTGATGCGTGCATCCATTGCCCATCAGCTGTCGCCGGCGAGCGCACGTCTCACACGCCATTTTCCTTTCAGCTGCGGGAAACTTGCCACCGCCTTCTACGCGTTCGCCGCAAGCGCCTTGCGCCGCCCCTTGCTGGCCAGCCGGGTGGCAATGAGTCCTTGCTTCGGACTGAACAGATAGGCAATTCCAAAAATCGCCGCCTGGGCCAGAACCACCATTCCGCCGGTTGATGCATCGAGGTAATAGCTCATGTAGACCCCCAGGATTCCTGCACAGGCTGCGAGGATCGGTGCGATCAGAAGCATCTTCCCGAATCGATCGGTCAACAGGTAGGCCGTGGCGCCGGGGATGATCAGCATGGCAACTACCAGGATGACGCCCACCGCCTGCAAAGCCACAACAGAGGTCATGGCCAATAGCCCCAGGAGCACCGCACCGATGATCCGCGGGCTCATCCCCAAGGCATGTGCGTGCGTTTGGTCAAAGGCATAGAGGGTGAAGTCCTTGCGCTTGAGAATCAGGATGGCGAAGGTGATCGCGCCAAGCACCAGGACCTGCCACAGGTCATTGGCCGAGACGCCCAGCAAGTTGCCGAAGATGATGTGGTTTAGATCCACATGGCTCGGCGTGACCGAGACCAGCACCAGCCCGATGGAGAAGAGCGTGGTGAAGACGATGCCAATGGCAGCATCTTCCTTGAGCTTGGTGGTGTCGCGGACTCCCCCGATCAGGGCCACCGCGAGGAATCCGAAGACCACGGCACCCAGGGCAAAGGGAGCACCCACGATGTAGGCCAGCACGACTCCGGGCAAGACCGCATGCGAGACTGCATCGCCCATCAGGGACCAGCCAATGAGGACCAGCCAGCAGGACAGGACCGCGCACAGTACCGCGGCGATGATCGTAACCAGCAGGGCGCGCACCATGAAGGTGTAGCCCAGCGGCTCAGCTAGCAATTCAATGAGGTTCATTCCCCGCCTCGCTTCATGGGATCCAGCCCGAAGGCCAGGGCCAGGTTTTCTGCCTGCAGCACGAGATCCGGATGTCCATGCATCAGCACCTTGCGCATCAGGAGCACCGCTTCATCGGCAAGTTCCGGAAGCGCGTGCAGGTCGTGGGTGGAAATCAGCACGCTGCCGCCTTCATCAGCAACTTCGCGCAACAGCTTGGTGATCGTTGCTTCGCTGCGTTTATCCACGCCTGCGAAAGGCTCATCGAGCAGCATGATATTGGCGCCCTGGGCAATGCATCGGGCGACGAAGGCACGCTTCTTCTGTCCTCCGGAGAGCTGGCCGATTTGCCGGTTGGCAAAGCTGGCCAGCTCCACCCGTTCGAGGGCTTCATCCACGGCGGCGTGGTCCCTCTTCCTGGCTCTCCTGGTCCATCCCAATTGCCCGTAGCGCCCGGTCATCACCACTTCACGCACCGAGATCGGAAAGTTCCAATCCACGGCTTCGCTTTGCGGCACGTAGGCAAGCTGCCCGCTTTTCCGAGCTTGCAGCGGGTCGGTGCCGTTGATGCGCACGCTGCCGGTGTCGGGCTTGATCTGCCCCATGATGGTTTTGAACAGCGTGGATTTGCCCGAGCCGTTCATTCCGACCAGGCCGCAGACCCGTCCGCGGCCCAACTGCAAGGAGGCATGGTCCAGGGCCAGCACGGGGCCGTAGTGGACGGTCGCGGCCGAGACATCAATTGCGAGGGCATCGCTGGGCTTCGCGTTCATGGTGTTCCGCCTTTCAAGGCACGGGCGATGGTTCTGGTGTCATGCGAGATCAGGTCCAGGTAGCTGGGTACCGGACCGCCAGGCTCGGAGAGCGAGTCCACATAGAGCGTTCCGCCATAGGAGGCATCGGTGGATTCGACGACTCGTTGCATGGCCGCATCGGAGACCGTGGATTCGCAGAAGACCGCAGGAACATCGTTTTCCCTGACATAGTCAATCGCCGCGGCGACCTTGCGCGGCGTAGCCTGCGATTCCGCGTTGACGGCCCAGAGATACTTTTCGGCCATAGCGGTGTCCCGGGCCAGATAGCTGAAGGCCCCTTCGCAGGTCACCAGTACCCGTTGGCGTTCGGGGATTTGTGCCAGTGCCGCTTCGAGCTCGTCGTGTACCTTTTGCAGTTCGGCTTGGTAGGCCTTGGCGTTGTCCCGGTAGTCGCGCGCATTGGCCGGGTCCAATTCGGTAAATGCATCTGCCATGCGGTCCACGTAGATTTTCACGTTCAATGGACTCATCCACGCATGCGGATTGGGCTTTCCCGCACCTTCTTCCTGGACGATATCGATGGCCTTGATCCCTTGGCTGACGGTGGCATGCGGAGCGTCATTGCCTTCGACGAATTGCTGGAACCAGGCTTCGAGGTTCAGCCCGTTATCGAGAATCAGGTCCGCATGCGATGCCCGGCGCAGATCATCAGGGGTAGGTTCGTAACCGTGGATCTCCGCACCAAGACGGGTAATTGATTCAACGCGCAGGTGATCGCCTGCGACATTCTGGGCGATGTCCTGCAGGACCGTGAAGGTTGTCAGCACCACCGGCCGGTGGTCTTGGCTGTCGGCGGGCACGGCACTTTGGCTACCGCCGCATCCAGCGAGCGCGAACAGGCATGCCAAGCCAGCAGCCAGCCAGCCTGCGCGTTGCCCCGCACGTGATCGGGGCTTGAGGGTTCGCACCATTGCACACCATTCCAAATCTCGCCATGACGATTAGTTCGTCCCCCTCAATCATAATGTTTGAGGGGTCGAACATTGCAAGTTCGCGTCGGCAGATTTCGGTGCGGCCTCCTGCTTCAGACCCCCAGCAGGGTATTGACCAGCCTGGCTGCGGTGCGTGCCGTTCTTCCGTCGATATCCAATGATGGGTTCAACTCCACAACATCGACCAGCGCCAGCTTGTCACTGCGCGCCAGCATCGCGCAGACCCCGTGGATTACTTCCAGCGGCACCCCGAATCCGGCAGGGGCGCTGACCCCGGGGGCGACCGAGGCAGGAAGCACATCCAGGTCAATGGTCAGGTACAGCTTGTCTACGCTCTCCATGAAGTCGGCAACGAACGCCAGGACGGAAGGCAGCTGCCCGGCAGTGCACTGCTCGTCAAGCAGGTAGCGCACTTCCAGGGCGCGGGCCCGCTCGAAGAGGACCCGGGTATTGTTCGGTTTGCTGATGCCCACCACGGCATAGTTGAAATCTTGTTCCGCCGCCTGCAGGTCCTTGGCAATATCCAGGAAAGGGGTGCCGCTGCTCCGCCGCGGAGCACTGCGCAGATCGAAATGCGCATCCAGATTCAAGATGCCCAGCCGGGTTCCAGGCTCTTGGCTGGAATGCCGGAAAAGCCCGTTGAACGAACCGTAAGCCGTTTCATGGCCGCCGCCGAGCACTATTGGAAGCGTCCCTTCTCCGAGCAAAGCGCTCACCGACTGCGCCAGCCGCTCCTGCCCTGATTCAAGCTCATCGCCAGATACCACGACATCACCAGCATCAATCAGGAGCCGTGGCTCGTGGATAGCCAGGGAAACCAAGGCGGCACGCAGCGCCTGCGGTCCTTGCGCCGCCCCGGCCCGGCCCTCGTTGCGCAGCACGCCGGCATCCGAAGCGAAACCGAGCAGCGCTGCCGGTCCCCGCCCGCCGGACTGGTCGTCAGCCTTGCGGTTGATTTGCTGATGCCATCTCAGGTGCTGCTCTCCGGCACCGTCATTGCGCCCGCTCCACGTAGCCGCTGCCCGGTCAACAGCCAATTCCGGCTTAAAATTCTCCATGGTTCCAGCTGACCAGAGACACCGCGAGTACGCCATGCCCCCTGCGCATCTTCGTCTGAAACACCAGACAGCAGCAGATTAGCGGGTTCGCAGCACCCCGTAGTCCAGCGGACCTCCCGTGGCCGAGTTGCCGTAGACCTCCACATGGATGTGATCCATATGCATCGTGGTGTCATTCCAATTGCCGGTGAACTGGTTTCCGTACTTTCCTGATCCGGAATACGGCGTCCAGCCTGTCGTGGGAAGCCAAATCCGGTCTTGCCAGATCAGGTAATAGATACCCAGCTGGCTGCGGTTATCCAGCAGGAACTGGGCCAGCTTCTGGCCCTGGGCAACCCGCTGCCTGTTTTTGTAGTCGCGAATCATCAGGTCCACGGCCTTCCCGGAGCTGTGCCCGGCAGAGCCGCTTCGAATGGTATGAATGGCGCTGATAGTATCGCCGGTCTTCCCCTGCAACGCAGCGATGACGCGCTGCGCATCGGGTTGCAACGTTCCCGGCTCATTTTTGGAAAGGTAGTTTTCCTTGACCCAGCCGGTGGCCTGGGGAGCGGCGACTTGCGCCCATCCGGAATCGCTGCGCAGGTAGGCGACTTTCTGCCCCGCTGGCAGCACGGCTTTGCTCTGGTGGCTGATTCCCGCGCCGGCGCGGAGGTTCACGTTGGTTGTGGTCCAGCGGTATTCGGCTTTCGGTGCCGGTGCCGGTCGCGGCGCCTGCGGTTTGCTAGTAGCAAGATAGCCATTGCTGATCCATCCGGTGCCCTGCGTTGAGGCAACTCGCGTCCAGCCATTGGCCGTTCCCAGGACGCTGACCTGCTGGCCCTTGGAGATGACCGCCAGTGATTTATGGCCGGTGGAGTACCCGGAGCGCAGGTGCACATTAGCCGTCGTCCAGCGCTTGGCCTGCTTCAGCGGCGTGTAGGCCTTGACCACCAGTACGCTTGATGGAACCCATCCCATCGTCTTGGAAGTCTTCACTCGCGCCCAGCCATTCGACGTGCCGTGCAGGGTGAGCTTGGACCCCGCTGGCACGGTCCCCAGGGACTTGGCAGAGCCCGAAGCGCCGACGCGCAGGGCGGTATTAGCCAGGATCCAGCGAGCCGATGGGTTGGCGGGCTTGTAGGCGGTGCTGGACAGGCTAGTGCTAGGCACCCAGCCGGCGCCGCGCTGGGACTTGATCTGGGACCAGGAACCTCGGGTTGCGTACAAGCCGACTTTTTCACCCGGCGCAAGGCTTCCAAGGGATGGAGATGAGCTGCGATTGGACTGGCGCAGGACGCTGCTGCTGATCAGCCAACGGTTCCCGCTCGTTTTCCGGGTTTCAACCGGTTTAGAAGACAGCTGCTTGGCGGGCAACCATCCGCGCCTTCCGGCAGAAATGGCATAGGCCCATGAGCCTGAGGTACGCAGCCACTCGACCTTGGCTCCCGCTGGAACACTTGCCACTCGTGCTGCCTTGGCAGATGCGGACTTCCGCAGGACTTGGGCAGTTTTCGCATACCTGTGCACTGGTGCCGGCATTGCAGTGGCCAGCTGGCTTGTGGGCACAAAACCGGTGATCTTGCCGATCTTGATCCGGCTCCAGGCGCCAGTTGCGCCCAGACGCTGGACCTTGGCTTTGCGCATCGCCCCGGCCAAGGCCGGTGATGCGGCCGATGCCTTCTTGCGGACCGGCTGGAAGGAAAGCAGATAGCGCACGGCAGAAGTCTTGGGCTTTGCCGGTGCTGGCGCTTTCGGCGTTGCCAGGTACTTAGCCGAGACCCAGCCGGTCTTCTTCAAATAGGTCGCTTGCACCCAACCGGAGGAACCCCTGGACGCAAGCAGCTTGGCACCTTCGGGAATGACTAGCAGCGACGCGGATCGGACCGATGGCGACTTACGCAAATTCAGGTTGGCGGTGGTCTGCTTGGCGAATGCAGGAGCGGCAGCAAGCTGCACAAGGCCAGTTGGAGCCTGCGTTGATGCGCTGGCACCGGCTGCGGTCCCGAAGGCCAGCATCAGGGCCAGCAACAGGCCCAGTACACGATTCGTATATTTCAATGTGAGTGCTTTCGAGCAAGGGCATACTGCCGTTTCCTGCGGCCCACGGAAGTGCACAGCAATCCGCTGTGGTGACAATACTGTTACCGCCTAGAAAATCATGGCACAAGCACGGCGGTTTCGCCTTGCTTGGATTCGAAAGATCTAGCGTGCTTTGGAAATGACGAAAGCAGTGACGGATCCCGGTTCGATTTCGGTACGTCCGGCATCCTGGATGACGGGTCCAGCGGCCTGCTGCGACAAGCGGTCGAATTCCCTGCGCGGCAGGTGCCTGATGCCCACCGGAGCATGGGACTGCAGCCACGCTTCGACAGGTTCCACTGGGGATTCGGTCAGCCAGGCGAATAGCGCGTGCGCTGCCTGCGCTGCGGCCTTGCCCGTGGACATGTCCAATGACTTGTTCAGCACGATGTTGATCTGCGCGTCCAGGACTTCGTCCGATTTGGGCAGCTGCGTGCCGGAGACCTGCAGTTTGGCAATCAGCTTCGGCAAGTCCGCGGCCGGCAACGGAGGCAAGCCAACGGCTCGGGCCTTGCCCACTTCGCTGACCATTTGCTCGGGGAACATGTCCAGCACTTTGGCGAACATCTTGGGATTGGCCCGGCGCACCGATTTGGCGTAATCCTGTGAAGCCCACTGCTGCCAATCCGGGTTCTGCGGATCTTGCAGATAGGAAATCACTGCTGCTCGTGCCACCGCTGACAGGCCCTCGTCCTCGCTCGACGGATCCTCCTTGTCGATTCGCAGGATGATGGGCTGGACCAGTTCTCCGGGGTCGCGATCGCGCAGTTCAGTCATGGTTTCATTCTATGTGGATGACCCGTGCGGATAATGCAAAGGCCTCGGGCGAGCGCCAGCCGAAGTAAAAGTGAACTATGGAATCGCGATGACAACTTTGCCGGATAAGCAGCCGTCAATCATGGCCTGGAATCCCAGATGGATTTCATCCAGCGGGTGAACGCGATCGATAACCGGACGCAGCTGATGCCGTTCGACAAACTCCAACATGGCAGCAGTCTCGTCGCGGGTCGAACCCGTGGAGCCGATCACTCGAAGCTGCTGGTAGAAGATGCGCCCAAGATCAGCTTCTGGGCTGGTACCACTGGTGGCGCCGGCAATGACAATGGCTCCGCCAGGTTTCAGGCAGCGCAGGGAGTGCGCCCAGGTAGCTTCACCAACGGTTTCAATCACGAGGTTGACGCGTTCTGGTAGTCGGTCACCGGTGCTGAAGGCTTCGGCAGCTCCCAGTTCGAGTGCCAGTTCGCGGTTCGCTTCTGAACGGCTCGTTGCGTAGACAGTTGCGCCGGCTGCATTGGCCAAGGCTATGGCCGCGCTGGCAACGCCCCCGCCTGCGCCCTGAACCAGGACCTTCTGCCCTTCGCGCAGCTGGCCCTGGGTAAATAGCATTCGATAGGCCGTAGACCATGCCACTGGCAGGCAGGCGGCCTCCTCAAAGCTTAGCGATGCAGGCTTGCCGAGTACGCAACGTTCAGGAACGACAATGTACTGGGCGAATCCGCCGTCATGCTGTTCCGAGAGCAGCGCACGGTTAGGGTCGAGAGTTTCATCTCCTTCTCCGGCATCAGCATTGGCGATTACGGGGTGAATAATGACTTCTCGCCCGCCTTCGGTCACCCCGGCTACGTCGCAGCCCAGGATGATGGGTATGTTCTTCGGGTCATGCCCTACACCTCGAAGGGTCCACACATCATGCATGTTGACCGATGAGGCCTTGACGCGAACCTTCACCCATCCTGGTTTCACAACTGGCTCCGGGACATCCTTGAGAACCAGTCCGGCCAACGGGTCGCTGGCGTTCTGCGAAACGGCTACGGCTGCGCGCATGTACTACACTCCTGGGACATCTCGAGGGCGAGCTTTAGGTTCAAGGAAGCTCGGTTTACTCCCAGTCTTCGAGAGCTGGCCGGCGTTGTCCATGGAGTGTGCCGTAGGGCGGAATGATCTGCTGATACACAGCTCTACCGCCCAATGGAGTCAAGCACGGAAATCACTTGTCTTTAGGAGTCACCAGGAGCATCCTTGCCCGAGCAGACAGCACCAATCTGGTATTCGACCCCATCGGTCGAAATCCTGAATCCAAACGCCGAAGGCACGCTGAATCATAGCTTGGGCATAGAAGCCACCGGCATCGCCAACGTCGTGCTGCAGGGCCGGATGCCCGTGGATGAGGCAGGGTGCAACCGGCCGGTGTGCTCCATGGCGGAGCGTCGGTGGCATTCGCCGAGACGCTGGCATCGTGGGCCGGTTACGTTGTAGCAGACAGCGCGCGCTTCCATGTTGTCGGCCAGGAGATCAACGCCAACCACTAGCGCTCGGGCTTTGCAGGGCAGTATGTGCACGGCGAAGCGACCCCCATCCAGTTGGTTCGCCGGTCCCATGTATGGCAGATCCATATCCGCAACGAGGCTGGCAAGCTAGTTTGCATCTCGCGTTGCACACTGGCCGTTATTGATGCCCCCGGCCAGTACGCCAGCAAAGAGGAACGCGCCTAGTCCAGCGGCTTGAACTGGGCAACCTGCGGAATGGTGGTGGTGACATGCAGAACTGCTTCATTCGCCAACGCGCAGTAGCCATGCTTGATATCTCCCGGGAAGCGGAAGCTGTCTCCGGCTGAAAGTTCCACCCGGTCGAATTCTCCGGTGATGCAGACTCGTCCAGAAATAACGTATACCTGATGCAAGGTGCCGCGAGAATGGGCGCGGAATGCGGCTTCCTCTCGGACTTGCACCCGGACGATGCTGGTCTCGGCGAATCCTGTTCCATAAATTCGGTCCAGGTCGCGCACCGCTCCTACCGGATGCTCGTGAAACGTCCCGTCGCTGGCGCGTTGCAGTTGGATATTGCTGCCATAGGTACTGAGCAGCGCCGGCATGCTTGTTCCCAAGCCTTCGCAGATGGTCTCCAAGGTTCCGATGGTCGGGTTGCCGTCGCCGGATTCGATTCGCGACAGCGTCTGCTTTGAGGTACCGGTACGGCGGGAGAGTTCGCCAAGTGAAAGCCCTCGCTCTCGACGGAAACGACGGATATTCTTCGCAATGGTCTCATTGTGATCCATGGCCAAATTGTCTCTTATAAGTGACGCATTGTCATGAATCTTTGACTTTGGCGTTGCGGATCCCCACCATTAATTGGTATCCATTAACCTTTGGAGGACATGTTCCGGCCAAGGAGTCTTCTTCGATCGGAGCCATGAGATGCCACCTTCAGCCTCATCACGAGATAACCGGACCGCGGTCGACAAGGCCATGGCCCTGTTGCGTGCATTCGGAGAAGAAGCCACCACCGGCGTGGGCGTCAGCGAACTAGCCCGGCGTGCCGAATTGTCCAAGTCCACGGCTTTTCGCCTGCTGGCGTCTTTGCAGTCCAACGGCGCAGTCGACCGCGCAGGCAACGCCTACCGTCTCGGCAAGATGATCCAAAATCTCGGCACCACGCAGGAATCGGATCTCCATGCACGCCTGCGTGATGCCTTGACCCCCTATATGGTGAACCTGTACGAAACGACCCGCCAGACCGTGCATCTCGCAGTGCTACAGGGAACCGATGTTGTGTACTTGAACAAGCTCTATGGGCAGTTGGCTGTGCGCAGTCCCTCGCGCATCGGAGGTCGTTTGCCTTCCTACTGCACCGCGGTCGGCAAGGTGCTTCTGGCCTACAACCCTGATGCCGCCGAAGTCGTATTGTCCAAGGATATGTATGCCTGGACCGAGCACACGATCACCGAGTCTTACCGGCTGTCGGCAGAGCTCAAAGCCATCCGCAAGGACAATGTGGGTTATGACCGCGAAGAAATCCTCATGGGCCTGAATTGTGTGGCCGCGCCTGTATTTGACAGCACCGGCCATGCGGTTGCGGCGCTGTCCATTTCTGGTCCTACCGGCCGTTTCCGTCCGGAGAGCCAGACCTCAATTCTGCGCCGCGTCTCCTACGAAGCCTCGCGCGCCGCTGCTGCCGTTTCCGCCGCGGCCCAGCGCTCCTAATTTCCCGCTCAATGCAGCAGACCGATGCCCCATGAGTTGGGGCATCGGTCTTAGCAGGGGAACTGCTGCTGGCACTTAGCGCGTAGGCACTTCATCAATCCGACGCGATTCTTCCAGAACCCACGACGGTTCGGCAGTCATCAGGCTTACTGCCCGATCATGCAGATCCACATCCACCACGTAGCGATAGCCAGCGCTTTCAGCACGGCCAATCTGTTCTATATCCTCTTCAGGTGTAGCGATCACCAACCGGCGGCAGGCTTTGTCGCGACGCATGATTTCCTCAGACACCAGCTGCACACTGCCAGCTACTGCATCCTCCGACGGATACACCACTCGGTCATGGGCCGAGACCGGATAGGCATCTTTCAGTTCGCTATTAAGCGCAAGCACCACATCGCAGCGCCCCCGAGCTTGATCGGCTTCAAATATTTCAAAGCCGTGCTCGAAGCCCCCGGCGGCAGGCACTTCGGCCAATCGCCAGCTGTCTGGCAAAGGATCAGGCCACTTGATCAGGTCCAATTCATTTTCTTCGTGACTCATTTATTGCTCACCTCATCGACGCTATGAAACGGATCTTAGCTTTGTCGAGCTTGCCCGCGCCATTACGCGGAACATCTTCCAGCAGCATGATCTCCTTGGGCAGCTTGTAGCGAGCCACATGCGAGGTCGCGTAGTCGCGGATTTCCTCAACGGTCGGCTTCACTCCCGGCTTGCAGCTGATCACGGCAACCACTTTCTCACCCCACTGCTCATCCGGGCGGCCTATAACAGCCACATCGGTCAGCCCTGGGAAGCCAGCCAACGCACGCTCTACCTCTGCCGGGTAGATGTTCTCGCCGCCCGAGATGATCATGTCCTTCAGGCGGTCAACGACGTACAGGTAACCGTCTTCATCCCGGTATCCGATATCGCCGGAACGGAACCATCCATCGCAGAAAGCGGCTTCGGTTGCATCCGCGTTCTCCCAGTAGCCCCCGGTGATGTTCGGACCCTTGGCCCACATTTCACCTGTCTCGCCAGGGGTTTCCACATCCTGCAAGGTTGCAGGGTCCACGATGCGCACCTCGGTGTACGGCATTGGGATGCCGCATGACCCTGGCTTGCGGTGGGTGAATTCTGCTGGCAGATAGGTTGCGAATGGCGCAGTCTCCGTCAATCCCCAGGCCTGCTGTACATTCACGCCTTTGGCCCTGTACTGCTCCAGCAGCACCGGCGGAACCGGGGCGCCGGCGCAGATCAGAGTGCGAAGGCTGGAGATGTCGCACTTTTCGAACTCGTCGGTCTGTTGCATTGCGCCAAGCATCGCGGGCACCAAGAAGCTCTGGTTGATCTCGTACTCTTCGATGTCGCGCAGTGCCTGGCGGGGATCAAAAGTACGCCGAATGATGGTGCGGCCACCGCGCACGATGCTTCGAATGGTCAAGGCATTCAGCCCACCAATGTGGAACAACGGGGCTACAGCCAGATTGCTGTCTCCGCGGCGCGTGTCTACCAGCGAATCAACGTTCACTGAGTTCCACCAAACGTTGCCGTGGGTCAGTTGCACGCCCTTGGGCACCCCGGTAGTTCCCGAGGTGAACATCAAGATCCCCAGATCGGATTCGTGGCGTGCTACCGGATCGCCCAGCTCGGCGCCGCCGCCGGCAGCAAGGAATGCGCTGAGCATCTGGAAGTACTCTGGCACTTCGCGCTTGATGGGTGCCAGCTGGTCATTATCGACCATGATCAGCCCGGTGGTTTCACGCAGCTGATCGAGGCTGGGGATCAATTCGATGACCTCTTGGTGCCCGTTCTCGACGATGAGCACGTTGGGCCGGGAACGCTCCACTAGATCTTCGACTTCCAACGGTGCCAAGCGGAAGTTCAGTGGCTCGTAGACGGCACCAACCCACCATGTAGCGAGATTGATGATGAGGAAGTTGGCGCTGTTCAGGCCCAGATAGGCAACTCGGTCGTTTTCCTTGACGCCGCGGGCTACCAGCGCTTTGGCATAACCGCGGATTTCCTCCACCAGCTGCGCGTAGGTCCAGGTCCGATCTCCGTAGACCAGTGCTTCCTGGTTCGGGAAGAACTTTGCCTGGCGCACTACCCCGCTGGCGGCATTGATGTCGATGTCTTTCACAGCTTGTCTCCTCCTGCTGCACGGTCACCGAAACCACGGATGCCAATGCCGCCATCGGCTTGGATGATCTGTCCGGTGATATTGCTTGAATTCTTCTTCGAGGCCAGCAATACGTATGAACCTGTGAAATCGACTGGGTCGGTCGACGCGTCGTGCAGCGGAATCAGCGGATTATTGCCGGTGATGGTCGATTTGGCGAAGGATTCACTAATCGAGCGATCGGCCAGTCCTATGGATTCCGGGCCACGCAGGTCGGTATCCATGCCACCGACGGCTACGCCATTGACTCTCACCTTCGGGGAGAGCTCATAAGCCAGCTGGTTCACTAGGCCGCGGGCAGCAAACTTGCTGGCCGTGTAAACGGGTCCACCGCCTGCGGTGTAGAAGGATGCGTTGGACAGCGTCATGACAATGGAACCGCCACTGGCCACCAGATGGCGCCATGCGGCTTCAACGGTCAGCAGGTAGCCCTTGACGTTGATGGAGAACAACTCGTCGAAGGAATCCGAAAGCTGTTTTCCGTCCAACTTGGTCACCGGGCGGTTGTAATCCCAGATCCCCGCGTTCGGCACGAGGATGCTCAACTTGCCGAAGTGCTCAACGGCCTGCTCCACTGCGGCATGAAGGGCTCCGGAATCCCGCACGTCCGCGGAAATCGCCAGCATATTCTCCGGGGCCGCCGATTCCGCAACGACCTTCTCGAGCTTGTCCTGGTTGCGCCCGAGGATTGCGACCTTGGCGCCTTCTGCGAGGAAGCGAGCGGCCACCGCGCGTCCTATGCCGGAGCCTCCGCCGGTGATCAGGGCGACGTCGCCTGATAGCCAGCCGGCTGCGTTCTCTTTAGTGCTCACGAGTTGTTCTCCTGAAGATTTAGTAGAAGCGCGACCAGCCGTTTCCAGGTCGGCCACACTTCCAAGGCAAGGGTTTAGAAGAAAGTACTCAGGTTCTTCGCCTGCAGAACGTTCTGGTCGAAGAGCAGCTCGCGGCGTGCAACGCCGAAGCTTCCATCTTCACGCACGCGCACAATGTCGGTGCGGCCGCCGCAGTAGATATCGGTTTCGGTCTGCAAGCGATTGCGGTAGACCAAAAACGCGCAACGCACCGACAGTTCGTTTTCGCTGACCCAATGTGCGGTGACATTGGAAATCAGGTGGCGGGTGCGGGAAGGAGGATCTTCAGCCCACGCCATGCCTGAGTCGTAGCGGCGGATACGCCACGCCAGCGACTCCTTGGTTTCGTCGAAGTACGCTGCTTCGCCTTCGCGGCCGATAGCCAACGCAGCTTGGCGGCGCAGGCGGTTGGTGCGCAGCGGCGCGAAGTAGAACAAGTCCTCTTCAAAGATTTCCAACCAGTCGGCAAAGCGGCCATCATCTAGCAGTTCGGCTTCACGGAAGTAGAACTGGGAGATGCGATAGTGCAGTTCCGAATCAACCAACTCGCCAGCAAGCTCGAATTCGGGTCTCTGGCTACCTGCAATTGCTTTTTCAGTCATGGTTTTCCCTCAATTCCTATCGGCAAGCCCTAGCGGGCCAGCTTCTTCAGATCAATGGATGGGTCAGCCAGTTGCTGCGCGTTCACTGGCTTCTGCTTGTCGATGATCCGGCGGGCAGCGCGCACCATCAGACCACCGTCAATCGCTGCGCAACCAGCGAGCAGGCCTTGGTCGTCGATGCGGAACGCGGCGACGGGAATGCCGTCGAGTTCACGGGTCACCAAGATGCCTTCGCCGAGCATGGAGCCCACTCCTTCGACGTGCACGCCGTGGCGGTCCGACCAGAACCAGGAAGCGCCGTGCGATGGCAGATCTTGTCCGAGCAGGGCCGCGGCAACGGTAGTGCCGGTGTTCATGGCGTGTTCCCAGTGCTCTGCACGGCGCAGCAAAGTGCCATCTGGCAAGCGGGTGCGCGCGGTATCGCCGATGGCATAGACGTTCGGGTGGCTGGTGCGCTGGGACTCATCGACCAGGATGCCGTTGTCGGTGTCCAGCCCGCTGGCCGAAGCCAGTGCGGTGTCGGCAACAATGCCGATTCCCACCAGCACCACGTCGGCTTCGACCCTGCCCTTGTCCCTGAGCTCAATGGTGTGCACGCCAGCTCCATTGACGGTGATCTCGGTGGGGACTCCGGTGACGACCAAGACCCCGTTTTCGCCGTGCATTTGATGCAGGCGGGTAGCCAACACTTCGCCCACGGCCGGAACCAATGGCGGATCGATTGGATCAATCAGGGTCACGTCGGCACCGAGTCGCAGGGCCGAGGAGGCAACCTCAGCGCCGATCAGCCCCGCGCCAACGATAGCCAATCGAATACCTTCGCCAAGCACCGAACGCAGGTGATCCGCATCCTTCATCGTGCGCAGTTCGAGTACCGTGGGCAGTTGCCCGCCGGGGATTGGCAACCGGCGGGCGGTACCACCGGTAGCCAGGACAATCTTGTCGGCGTGCAGCTTCTGGCCATCGGAGAGCACCACCGATGGTGCGTCAGCATCCAGTTCGACAACCTTGGCGGTGATGACCTCGACGCTGTTCTCGGTGAACCAATCGGCGGCACTGAGCAGGATCTGCGTTGCATCGCGCTTGGCCAGCAAGTAGTCCTTGCTCAGCGGCGGACGGTCATAAGGCAGCCCCTCCGGGTCTACGATTGCCAGTTTGCCGGTGAAGCCCTTTTCGCGCAGCTGGCGGGCTGCGGTGAATCCCGCCATGCCTCCGCCTGCAATGATCACTGATTCCGGTGCCATGATCTTCCTGTTCGTTAGTCGTTCTTCGCGCGCCTATTTAGGCAATTGCGTCCACGTTCGGGTGCAGCAGCAATTCCTCGCCATTGACCTCGACCTTATGGGTTCGGGCAGCGATGGTTGCAGGCATGCACAGTGCGGTGCCTGCCTTGAGGCAGAACTTCGCCGAGTGAACTGGGCATTCGACCTCCGTACCTTCGATCCATCCGTCAGCCAATGAGGCATCCTCATGGGTGCACGTGTCGTCCAGTGCGTAGAAGTTTCCATCCTCGGCGTGGAAAATCGCAATGTCGTTGCCGGTGCCGTTCTCGTCGCCCGGAATAACCTTTGCTTCGCCTTCTTCGATGTCCTCAACGGAGCCGATGCTCAATGGGGTGCTCATGGTTACTTGTTCCTTTCGTGCCATGCCGGGGTGTTCATGATCTTGGCCCAGTGCTTGTAGAAAGCGCGGCCTGCGGCGTCCGAGTACAGTTCGCTGGTGGTGCCCGGGTAGACACCGTCTTCGCGTTCCGAACCGATGCCCATCTGGAAGTTCAGCGGGACGCGGTTGGTGACGAAGCCACCGGAGATGGCTTGGATTTCAGACCAGTTCTCTCCGTCATCTGCCTCGAAGATGCCCGAGGGGCCGAAGGTACGCAGATTGTACAGGCGCTGGGCGTCTTTCACATCGTCCGGCATCGATTTGTCGACCAGGACCCACGCCCAGACCTCGATCTTGTCCGGGCCTTTCGGGTGCCAAACGCGGATCGAACCGTTGACCGGAAGATAGGAGAAGTTCGGGAATACTGTGGCGTGACCGGTAGTCATCGGGCCTTCAACGGCTGCATCGCCGAGGCGTTCGCGCAGCATCTCGTAGTCGTAGTACTCATGTACCGGACGCGCATCGAAGCGGGACTTCGGGTGGGTCGGGAAACCAGCACCATGTCCGTTTTCGCTGACGAATTGGCGGCCCGGGGTGGCTGCGATGTCCGACTTTGGGCCTTTGCCAGTTGGCGAGAGGACCATCAGCGCCGATGCGTGGGACATGTTCACGTGGTACCAGTCGGTGGCGAACTGCTCGGCAGCGAGTTTCCAGTTGCCATCCAGTTCCCACTTCATCACACCGCCCATAACCTCGGTTCCTTCCGGGTCGCGGTCCAACATGGCATCCATGTAGTAACGCATATCGCCCAGGGCTTCCTCCAGCGGCTCAGCGTCGTGGTCCCAATTGCCGAAGAGCAGACCCTTGTATTCCTGGACGTTGGGAACCTCGATCAGGCTCCACTTATTCCTGTCGAAATCTTCCGGGTAGGCCTTCTCGTTAGGCACGGACTTCAATGCACCGGCCAGGTCGAAGGACCAGCCGTGGTAAGAGCAGGTGAACATCTTGGTGGCACCGGCGTCAGCGCGGCACAGTCGCACGCCGCGGTGTCGGCAGGAGTTCAGGTATGCGCGGATCTTCTTGGTCTTGTCCATGGTGACAATGATGGGATCTTCACCCATGAAGGTGGTGAAGAAGTCGCCTGGCTTCTTGAACTGGCTGGTATGCGCCAAGAAGAGCCAGCTGCTGGCGAAGATGCGTCGCTGCTCTTGGGCGTAGATTGCTGGTTCGCTGTAGATGGCACGGTCAATCAGACCGCCATCGGAGTCGACAAGGGAGCTGACATCAATGTTGCGATTCAGCTCTTGCGGGCGTTTCATGCGACCGATGGAAGCGTTGGCTTCCGGCTGTGTCGAACAGCTATCAGCGGATGGACAATTATCAGCGGTGCTCATCTGCATACCGTCCTTGCTCTGGTGTGGTGCCGCCTAAGCTCCGGCGACCTTGCTCGTGATCCATTGACACATGCGGGTAGCGAATAACGCCACCCTGCGTTCCGAACCATAAGAGCTCCCCCGATGTCAAGGGGCGGCGTGGCGGGGGTCACGATCTTCCAGGCATTCGCGTCTCAGGACCGTAAATCTGAGCAAAACAGCCCGCCGGACCCTGCGCCCCACGCACGCCGGAATCTTGACAGGGCTCCGTTCGAAATATTTCCAACCCCAAACTCAAGGCGTAGCCGCCAAGGTGCTCAAAAGCAGTCACTGCGATGCACTCCAACACTCACCAACGCCACCTGCTAGCCCCGACAGTCATCGGACGGCCATCTAAATCCGCAAGTAAAACGCAGATTTCAGCTCATCTTCAAGCTCACTCCTGGCGACAAGATCTCGCTACCGTTCCGGTGTGCGGAACGATGCTTGGCAAGTTTGCCGTAACTCACCTCACACTATTCAAAGCGCAACTACATGCCGGGGACTGCGCCCCCAAGCCTTTCATCGTCACCCTTTACGACACTCGGAGCTCGCAATGGATCAAGCATCGGCATCGGCCTCAAAGCCGACAACAACCAAGGAATCCCGTCGGGCGCTGATTTCCAGCTTCCTCGGATCGACTGTGGAGTACTACGACTTCCTGCTTTACGGCTCGGCCGCAGGCTTGGTCTTCCCGCACCTGTTCTTCTCGGACGAGATGGACCCGACCTTGGGCATGGTGCTTTCGTTCGTGATCTTGCTGGCTGGCTATGCCACCCGACCAATCGGCGGCGTGCTCTTCGGGCACTTCGGCGATCGGTTCGGCCGCAAGAACATGCTTTTCATTACGCTGATGATGATGGGCCTGGTTTCGGTGGGCATCGGTCTGATGCCAACCTACGACACCATTGGCTTCGCTGCACCGCTGATGCTGGTACTGCTGCGCGTAATCCAGGGTCTGGCCGTTGGCGGCGAATGGGCTGGCGCTACGCTCATGGCCGCCGAGCACGTTCAGGAAAAGAACCGCGGACTGGCAGCTTCGATCGCGGTAACCGGAGGTCCAACCGGTTCCGTTCTGGCAACCTTGATCCTCGGCCTGTTCGCAGGTTTGCCACAGGAGCAGTTCCTGTCCTGGGGCTGGCGCATTCCGTTCCTGCTCTCGGCCGCGCTGGTTATCATTGGCTTGTACATGCGTTACCGCGTAACTGAATCTCCTGACTTCGTAGAAGCCCAGAAGTCCGGGAAGATTCATACCGGTGTGCCAATTGTCCGCGTGCTGACCCAGTACCCGCTGTCTTCGCTGTACGGAATCCTTGCCGCTGCCGGCCCGCTGTTCATGCAGTCCCTGCTAGCTATATTCATGGTTCCCTACGTTGTCGAATCCGGTGCAGTTGATCGCCAGCAGGCGCTGATGATGCTCACCGCTTCCTCATTCGTTCATATCTTCGCAATTCCATTCTTTGCGGGCCTCTCGGACCGGTTCGGCCGACGTCCTGTGATGATGGTTGGCGCCGGTATTTCTATCGCATTGGTCTTCCCGATGTTCGCTTTGTTCAACTCCGGCAGCTTCTGGCTTATAGCGTTGGCATTCATGGTTGGCAACCCAATCATCCAGGCATCGATGTACGGCCCGATCGGCGCCTTCCTGGCCGAGAAGTTCGACACCCAGGACCGCTACACCGGCGTATCGCTGACCTTCCAGCTCGGCTCGCTGGTAGGTGCAGGTACTGCTCCGCTGATGGCTACCTGGTTGATAAATCTAGGCAACGGCGGCGGCACCAGTAACATCGCTTGGTACTTCATCTTGCTGATCGTTCTGGCTGGGCTGTCGGTCTACCTGTCCAAGGAAACCCGTAGCCGAACAGCACGCGCTACGCTGCGCGCCGAGGAAACCATCGACGACAAGGTTCTCGGCCAGTAATCCAATCAAACCGCAGATGGGACGGACCTGAACCCTCAGGTCTGTCCCATCGGCACGTTCGGCGCATCCGTTTTTTGGCAAGACGACGAAGTCTAGTGAAATCTGAATACTCGAACCACTGCCTGCACCCTACAGTTGTGTGCGGGCTCGTCCCTAGTTCAAGATCTTTAGGAGCAATCATGGCAATTCCGAACAGCGTAGAAGAGCTCGACGCTCTCGTTGACACTTTCCTCTCCCGTTTGGGTTTCGATGACATTGTCACCACCCTTGGCCTCGTGCCGCATGCCGCCGATGGCAAGAGCATCAGCCTGCGTATGCCTTTGAAAGATCCCCTGGCCCAGGCCAACGGCATGTTCTCGGCCGCCGCACAGTTCGGCGCGGCCGATATCACCGGAACTTTCTTGGCCATGGCGGCTTACGCAGACAGTGGCCAGTTCCCGCTGGCGGTGCAATCGAACCAGAACTACATGAGCAATTCCAAAGCAGATTTCGCCGTAGCGACCGCGCGTATCCTGCGCGGCGGCGGCTCCGTTGCGGTCACCGAGGTGACCGTGGCCGACAGCGAAGGCAAAGAGCTAATGCATTCGACGTTCACCTATGTCATCAAGGAACGCAAAGTAGGCAAGTAACCTGCTTCGTTCCGCTAGATGGAACGAGAGGGCGCATTGCTCAGGCAATGTTCCTATCGTGGAAATTAGGATTCCCGCCGTGCGCAACTTTCATCGTTGCCCGGCACCCGTGAGCAAGTTTGAAGGAGCCTCCCATGACTGAGACCGCAATTCCGCAGTACACCACCGACAAGTTCTTCGGTTTGGAAGACAAGTGGCTGCAAACCGCAGAAGGCGAGCTGACCCACTACCACGAGCTCGGTGATGGCACCCCCATCCTGTTCCTTCATGGTTCGGGCACCGGCGTCACCGCAGCAGCTAACTGGTGGCTTAATCTGCCGGAGCTGTCCGAATCCGGCCGCTGCATTGCGATTGATTCGGTGGGCTATGGCCAGACCATCGCCCCTGAAGGCATCCAGTACGGCATCAAGGAATGGGTCCGCCACGCGGTACGTACCCTGGATGCCCTGGGCATCGAGAAGACCTGGATCGTTGGCAACTCGTTAGGTGGCTGGCTCGCATTCCAATTCGCCATCGACTTCCCTGAGCGCCTACTCGGCGTGGTGTCCATGGGTACCGGCGGTGCCAAGCTCACCGGAGCTTTGAAGGGCCATTCCAACCCAGTGCTCACCGAGGAAGGCATCCGAAAGACCTTGGAAATGTTCGTAGTGGACAAGTCCCTGGTCACCGACGAATTGGTGTCCCTGCGCTACCAGTCGGCGCTGAACGATACCGCTTCGGAGCGCCTGGCGGACGTAGTCGCAGCCCGCGACCGCGACCGCACCGACCTGCCCTTGGACTTCGATGTCCTGTCCAAGCTGGAAATCCCGGTATTGCTGATCCATGGCGTCCAGGATGTAGTCATCCCGGTATCGCGCACCTGGGAACTGCTGAACTTGATTCCGAACGCCGATGCGCACATCTTCAGCCAGTGCGGCCACTGGTCCCAGGTGGAACGCGCCGAAGAATTCAACCAGGTAATTTCTTCCTATCTGGCACGCCACGCCTAATCGGCATAGTTTCCCAGTGGCGGTGTTTGCCCAAGTCAGCAGGCTTCGGCAAACACCGCCACTGTTGATTAACCCAGAAATCGCCTGATCCCTGAGACGAGCAGTACGTCACTTTGAACAGTATTCGCTCAGTGTTCCGACTGATGGAACGCGAGCTAGCTCAGACGTGAGATAGCGAGTGAAATAGAACATAGAACAAGCGACACGTATCGGTCTGCTTCTACCGCAAGGAGAACGTCATGCCACAGGCATTGCTCTGCATGTCCCACAGCCCGCTGCTGGAACACACCAATCCGCCAGCTGAGGTAAAAGCCGCAGTTGAAGAGGCCTTCGAGAAGGCTCGCGCCTTCGTCAAGGATTTCGATCCAGATCTGATTATCAACTTCGGTCCAGACCACTACAACGGTTTCTTCTACGACCTGATGCCGCCGTTCTGCATCGGCTACGAGGCGCTGGGCACCGGCGACTACAACTCGTGGGATGGACCGATCAACGTTCCAACCACCATCTCCCAGGACCTGGCAGAATATGTCATCTCCCAGGACATCGACACGGCCATCAGCCGCAAGATGGAAGTTGACCACGGTGCGGTGCAGCCCGTGGAAATCATGTACGGAAATCTGTCGGACAAGCCGATGATCCCCATTTTCGTGAACTCCGTGGCCCGCCCCTTCGTCAAGGTTTCCCGCGTTCGCAAGTTCGGCCAGGCTGTCGGCGAGTTCTTCAAGAACTCCGACAAGAAGGTCCTGTTCATCGGTTCGGGCGGGCTCTCCCATGATCCCCCTGTGCCGCAGATCGCCACCGCTACCGAGGAGCAGCGTGCTTTCCTCACCGATGGCCGCAAGCCGACGCCGGAGGCCCGTGCGGCACGCCAGCAGCGCACCATCGATACAGCCGTTGCTTTCGCCAAGGGAGAGGCCGACATCATGGATCTGAATCCGGAGTGGGACCAGGTGTTCCTGGAAATCTGCAAGTCCGGTGATGTCACCGGGTTCGACGCTCTGAATGCCGACGAAATGGATGCCGTAGCAGGCCATTCCTCGCACGAAGTTCGCACTTGGGTTGCCGCTTACTCGGCGCTCAAGGCCTGCGGTGACTACGAGGTCACCTACGAGTTCTACAAGCCAATCAAGGAATACATTGCCGGTTTCGGCGTAACGACAGCGGTGATCAAGTAATGACTCAAGCTCCTCAGGCAGGCGCAGCGGATTGGGCAAGCAACCATTCCTCCGAAGCCCCGCGCAGCGAACTAATCAAGCGACTCGCCAATGAACTTCTGGCCGCGACCGAGACCAGGGTCGCGGTTCCACCGTTGCGTGATCGTGTACTGGAAATGACCCTGGAAGATGCATACCAGGTTCAGGACGCGCAGTTGCAGCATCATGTGGCTAACGGCCGTGTGCTGGCAGGCCGCAAGGTCGGGTTGACTTCGCTGGCCATGCAGCAGCAGCTGGGCGTCGATTCGCCGGACTTCGGCTACTTCTTCGCTGACATGGTGCACCACGAAGACGCGTCCATCCCAGCAGGCAGCTTCATTTCGCCAAAGGTAGAACCAGAATTCGGTTTCGTGCTCAAGGAAACCCTGACCGGTCCGGGTATTACCCGCGAGCAGGCAGCTGCAGCGATCGGTGAAGTCTACGCAGCCATCGAGATCATCGATTCGCGAGTTGCCGATTGGAACATCAAGCTGGTGGACACCGTGGCTGATAACGCTTCCTGCGGGGCGATTGCCGTCGGCACCACCCCCTTGGATGTCGCGATCGAGGATCTGGCTGTTGTGGAATGCTCGCTGCTCATCGACGGCAAGATCGTTGCCAGCGGCAAGGGCGAAGCGGTCATGGGCGACCCGGTAGCCCCGCTGGCTTGGCTCGCGAATGTCCTCGGCGAACAGGGTGTAGCCCTGGAAGCCGGCCAGCTGATCCTGCCAGGCTCCTTCACCGGCGCCGTCCCGGTCGAGCAGAACACCAGCGCCACCGCGGATTTCGGTGCGCTCGGTTCCCTGACCATCAACTTCTCCTAGCAACGCGCGCCGTTGCCCCACGAACTCATTTTTGCCCAGTAGCTAAGGAAGCTCTCTCATGGCCAAGAAAACTGCCGCCATCGTCGGTTCCGGAAATATCGGTTCCGACCTCATGTTCAAGATCATGCGCCGCTCGACTAACGTCGAGGTCAAGTACATGATTGGTGTAGATCCAGCATCAGACGGCCTGGCTCGCGCCGCCCGCCTTGGCATAACCACTTCCGCCGAGGGCGTTGACTGGCTGCTAGCCCAGGAGGAGCTGCCGGACTTCGTTTTCGAATGCACCTCGGCCAAGGCCCACGAGGCCAACGCACCGAAGTACAAGGCCGCCGGCATCCACGCCATCGACCTGACCCCGGCTGCGGTTGGCCCCTACCTGGCTCCGGTGGTGAACCTGGATACGCTGACCGACACCATGAACGTCAACATGATCACCTGCGCCGGCCAAGCCACCACCCCGATCGTTGCCGCGGTGTCCTCCATCGTCCCGGTGGAGTACGCGGAAATCGTTGCTTCCATCGCGTCGAAGTCCGCCGGCCCGGGCACCCGTGCCAACGTGGACGAGTTCACCGAAACCACTGCCAAGGCCCTTGAGGTGGTTGGCGGTGCGAAGCGCGGCAAGGCAATCATCATCATCAACCCGGTGGAACCGCCGATGATGATGCGCAACACCATTTACTGCATGATTCCGGCAGAAGCTGCAGCACCCGGTGATACCCGGGAAGCGATCCGCGCCGCCATCGACAAGGCTGCCGAGCAGATCCGCGACTACGTCCCGGGCTATCAGCTGCGCCTGGAACCGCAGTTCGAGGAAGCCCGCGAGGACTGGGGCGGCTTTGGCCGCGTCGGCATCTGGGTCCAGGTAGCTGGCGCCGCGGATTACCTGCCAGAGTACGCAGGCAACTTGGACATCATTACCGCTGCAGCCACCCGCACCGCGGACCTGCTTTCAGAGAAGATCTACGCCGCGCGTTCCGCCGCGTCGGTGAACTAAGGAATAGGGGACGCAATCATGACTGCACCTATGGATACCGCTTTCGACATCCGCCTGACCGACACCACCCTGCGCGATGGATCGCACGCCATGAGCCACAAGTTCACCGAAGAGCATGTTCGCTCGGTGGTTCGCGCGCTGGATGACTCCCGTGTTGAGGTCATTGAAGTAACCCACGGCGATGGCCTGGGTGGCTCCTCCTTCAACTACGGCTTCTCGCTGACCCCGGAATTGGATCTGATCAAGGCCGCTGTGGACGAAGCCAAGCAGGCGAAGATCGCTGTGCTGATGCTGCCTGGGCTGGGCACCATCCACGACCTGAACCAGGCCCATGAGGTTGGGGCATCGGTAGCCCGCATCGCCACCCATTGCACCGAGGCGGACGTTTCGATCCAGCACTTCCAGCACGCACGCAAGCTGGGTATGGAGACCGTCGGCTTCCTGATGCTCAGCCACCGTATCACCCCCGAGGAACTGGCCAAGCAGGCACGCATCATGGCTGATGCAGGTTGCCAGTGCGTCTATGTGGTGGACTCTGCCGGCGCGCTGATCCTGGATGATGTCTCTGACCGCGTTTCCGCATTGGTTTCCGAACTGGGCAGCGACGCGCAGGTAGGCTTCCACGGCCACCAGAACATGAGCTTCGGTGTTGCCAACTCGGTGTACGCAGTGCGTGCCGGTGCCAAGCAAATCGATGGCACCTTGATGGCTCTGGGCGCAGGTGCAGGCAACTCCCCTACCGAAGTTCTGGCTGCCGCTTTCGACCGCCTTGAGATCAAGACCGGTGTCGACATCCAGGGCGTCATGGCTGCGGCTGAAGACGTCGTCAAGCCTTTCATCACCCGCATGCCGGTAATGGACCGAGCTTCGATCATGCAGGGCTATGCAGGCGTGTACTCCTCATTCCTGATCCACGCGGAACGAGCAGCAGATCGCTATGGCGTTCCTGCCTATCGCATCCTCGAAGAAGTTGGCAAGGCCGGATACGTTGGCGGCCAGGAAGACATGATTGTTGACGTGGCGGTGCAGTTGGCTGCGCAGAAGTAGGACGCCTCCGAATGCAACGGAAGCCGCAAAGTCTCGGACTGCGCGGCTTCCGTTTTCCGTTCTTGATGCTATGCGCTGAGGAAGGTCACGGTGATGCGCGCCGGGGTCTGCGCGTACACAGCATGCAGGACATTGGCTTCAACGAATATGCTGCCGCCAACGGCCAGCGGGTATTTGCGCCCTTCTACGGTGAACTCGATTTCGCCTTCAATGACCGAAACGATGATCGGGGTGCGGGCCACATGTTCTTTCAACTCTACATTCGCGTCAAAAGCAATTTCCGTGATCTGCGCTTTTTCGCCGGCGAAGATTCGTTTGGCCGCATATTTTCCTGGCTTCATCGGATTGCGCTCCGCATTGCCGGCCGCTGAAAACGAAATCAGTTCGGATTGTTCAGCAGCAGTATTTTCGTTCAAGGGAATTCCCGCTTTCCGGCGCATTTGTATCGACGTCGATTTACCTACCAGCATGCTCCTTTTGCCCTTCGGGAGCCAACGGCCGCCTGAAACCTGCAGTCCTCTGCACTGCAGCACGTCATGATGGCAGCTTCCGAATCCGGGAACCGATCGCTGGAAGCCGCACCCCGCAGCGCCATGCCCCTGTTTACACGGGGTTTTCCGTTCAAGAAGCGCGGTATACCCGGACTATGCCATGATCAGAGCGTGAATAAAGACGCTACCTCACCTTCTCGCACCGCAGGGTCGCAAACTTTAGCGCGCGGCCTGGCGATTCTCCGCTTGGTCACGGAAGCTTCCGATGGCTTGTCTCCTGCCGAGGTAGCCGCGGCAGCCGACGTGCACCGCACCGTGGCCTACCGGATTCTCAATACGTTGTGCGAAGCGCAGATGCTGCGCCGGGGATCTGATGGCCGCTACCGCGGCGCTGCCGGATTACTCCCCTTGGCCGAGGCTGGTCACCAGCACCTTCGCACCGCGGCTTTGCCGTTGCTGCGCGAAGCGGCCGATGAGTTGGGCATCACCGTTTCGCTATTGGTGCGCGAAGCAGATATCGCGGTGGCGCTCGCTGTGGTCTCGCCACGTCACGGCACCTATCACGTTGCCTTTTCCGAAGGCTCGCATCACCCCATTACGCAGGGGGCCGCGGGCCTGGCACTGCAGGCCGCCGAACCCGAGCGCGCCAACGATTCCGAGCAGATCCGCGATGTGCGCAAACTTGGCTATGCACAGACCTTCGGGCAAGTGGAAGAGAACATGCACGGCTTGGCTGTGCCCCTGAAGCTTGGTGCCGGGCAGCCTGTTGCCTGCCTGAATGCGATTACCGTTCGCGAGCAGCAAGCTGCGGATTCGGCCAAGACCCTGCAACGCATCGCGGCCGAACTGTCTCGGCTTATCCGCATCTGATCCACATTTCGGCAGCAAGCGTTCTGCCATGCGGAACGCCCGGTTGACCCACATCACAGACAGTGGTGTTATGGAACTCAAAAGCGGTGCACATACTGTTCAAAAGTGTGCGTTATTGACACAAAAGTGAGTTCTCAATGGCTGATTCCACACCCACCACCAGTGAAGTCCTGATTGTCGGCGCCGGTCCAACCGGCCTCATGCTCGCCAATATTCTTGGTGGCTACGGCCATTCGGTGACCGTGCTCGAAGCACGCGACACCCTGATCGACTATCCACGAGGCGTGGGGCTGGATGACGAGTCTCTGCGCACCATCCAAAGCATCGGCCTGGTTGAACAGGTCCGCCCGCACACAACCCCGCAGCACATCATGCGCCTGGTCAATGGCCGCGGCAAGAGCATCATCATCAATAACCCGCAAACCGATGAATTCGGCTGGGAACGCAAGCACGGATTCATCCAGCCAGAAGTAGACCGCGAGCTCTTCAACGGCCTGAGCCGATTCGCTAACGTCAACGTTCATTTCGGCCACGAAGTCCTGGACGTTGAAGAGTCCGCAGGCAGCGTTACCGCCGTTGCCCGGACTACCGACGCAGCAGGCAACGATACAGAGACTCGGTTCGAAGCCCAGTATCTCGTTGGTTGCGAAGGCGGCAAGTCCCCGACCCGCAAGCGTTTGGGCGTGAGCTTCGACGGCGAATCGCCATCCACTCGCTGGCTCGTGGTCGATGTAAACAACGACCCGTTGGGCACGCCAAACGTTTTCCTGGGCGCCGACCCGGAGCGCCCTTATGTTTCCATCGGATTGCCGCACGCAGTCCGCCGCTGGGAGTTCATGCTCCGAGACGATGAAACAGAAGAGCAGGCAACCGATCCCGAATTCGTGAACCAGATGCTGGCCTCCCACGTGCCGGATCCAAGCACCCTGAACTACATCCGGCGCCGCGTATTCACCCACCACGCCCGCGTGGCCGGCTCCTTCCGCAAAGGCCGGCAGATCATCGCCGGCGATGCCGCGCATCTAATGCCAGTGTGGATGGGGCAGGGTTGGAATTCCGGCATGCGCGATGCCACGAACCTGGGCTGGAAGCTGTCCACCATCCTCTCCGGCCAAGCCTCCGATAGGCTGCTCGACACCTTCACCGATGAGCGCCGCGACCACGCAAAGGCGATGGTGGATCTGTCGCTGACCATGGGCAAGATCATCAAGATCACCAATCCACTGGGTGTCATCGCCCGTGATACGGCATCCAGCGTGCTCAATCTCTTCCCATCCGTCAAGAGCTACTTCGCGGATATGCGCTTCAAGCCGATGCCGCGCTATGTCAAGGGCGTGCTGGCAGACCCGAGCACTAAGACTTCAGGGACCGCCAATGGCAAACTGACCAGCAAGCTGATTCCATTCACCACCGCGAACACTACGATTTCTCCAGTGGGCGTGCAGTTCATCCAGCCTAAGGTAAGCACCGACGAGCTGGGCACCGTGCTGCTCGACGAGGCTGTCGGCAAGTGGTGGACCTTGCTAGTCTGGGGCAACGATCCAGCAGATGTCTTGCCGGCGCGCACACTTGCCAAGCTCAAGGAGCTGGGAGCATGCCTGGTCGCCGTTGTTCCGGAAACCCAGTATGGATGGGCCAAGCGTGACATGCACGAGGGCACCCTGGTTCTCGCGGATGCCACTGGCCGCTTGAAGAAGTGGTTCGACGACCGCCCGACTCCAATGCTGCTGATCCGTCCTGACCGCTTCGTTGCCGGCGCTTGCCTGAACCAGGACGGGCCGCAAACTATTGATGCCGTCTTGGAAGCAATGAATTTCCAGAGCTCAGCGCGCTCCGTGAAAGATCCAGCACCTGCATTAGCAAACTAACACCAATAACGCGGGGCTTCACTGATCATTGGACCAGTGAAGCCCTGCACTTTTTGCCACGCAATGGCCTAGCGCCGCCGCACCTTGCGAACAATCAGCAAGATGACACTGGTAAGCATAGCCGTCGCCAAGCTGACCAGCAGCGGAGTCTGCCACGGAATTTCCAGGACACTTCCGGTGAATTGTTCCCAGAAGGAGCCGACGGTCTTCCAGCCAGTGGTCTTCGATCCAATAACTCTGGCCGCGCTTTCCACGACTGCCGGCATCATCCATTGGATAGCCAATGCGAAAACCCACATCAGCAGGTTCATGATCCTCGAGAACCCGACGAATCCCAAGATGAGGCCGAGGATCAGCGGCCCGGAATACCAAAGGTAAACGTAGTACGACTGGGCGCCCGCAACGAGCGATGCGATGATCTGCAGCCAATAGCTCACGCCTACAGTGAGCGTTGCATAGAAGAGCACCGCTATGGGCAGCCGCAATTTAGTGGCCAGGAAATACCAGGCTTGGCTGACCAGCAGCAGGCCACCGAAAACCCAAAGATGGCGAATCGAACCTGGGGAGAGTTCCCCGTCCAAGAGCCCCGGTTCGAATGCGTGGAGTCCTTGGAACCCCAGGCCCAAGAGTCCCAGGACCATGCCCACGGCAGTCACGATGGCAAAGCCGGTGCGGCTATATCCAATGCGTCGGGCAAACCAGCTGCCCCAGAGGGTGATCACGGAGAAAATCACCAGTAGCCCTTGGGCGTCGTCGCTGGCATGCGGGAGAATTGAGCGGTCTTCCTGACCGATCCATAACCACGGCAACACCACGATCGCAGTGATCAGCAATCCGGCGACCAATTGCATCCACCAGTTTTGCCAGACGCGCCTCATTGAACCCACTCTTACTCCTCGGTGTACCTACGCGCTCATTGTTCCAGAGCCAGAGCGAAGCATCGCGAATGCCGGCAGGCGTTTCCTCCAACTCGCTCGGAGCTTGTGATTCGAACGTCAGCGATTTTGGCAGAAATGCCAGATGGCCCGTGGGCATTCCACCCAACTGGAATGCCCGCGAGCCATCTGGACTATGTCTTCTACCTTGCCTTGGCGTGGGTGGCCAGGGCTCCTTGATCCCGTAAATGCAGATGGTTTACGTCATCAGGCGGTCCTCGTTGATTTCGGCGGTAACCTGTTCAACTTCATCTACCAACAGTGAACTACACATAGATCACACTGTGCAACAAGCGTGCTAACAATTAGTCAATATGATCAATCGGACAAGGAATATCTCGTTATTATTCACCATTTTGTCGTGAGATCTGAATCACAAATTTTTGATCAGGAAATGCGGCTGGGACTATTGACCTTGACGTTGCGTCAACCATTAGCGTGGTAGCCATGAAGGATTCAACTAGCCACGAGCCGGCAGTTCACCACTCGATTGCGCATGTCTCAAAATCCGCTGGCATCAGCAGCCGTACCTTGCGGCACTACGACCAGATCGGCTTGCTGAAACCTGACTACCTGTCCGCCAACGGCTACCGGTTCTACACCGACGGGCAGCTGGTCCGGCTCCAGCAGATTCTCCTGCTCAAGCAGCTGGGCATCAAGCTGGAGACCATCGCTGAAATCCTGGACGAGCAACGCGATGAACTGGTCGCGCTGAGCACCCACAAGGAACAGCTCCATAGGCAGCGTGCGGCGCTGGACCGGCAGATCGCGGCCTTGGAGCACAGCATTTCAACACTAACGACAGGAGGAAACATGGAACTGGAAAAGAGCTTTGACGGCTTCAACGAGCAGTACAAGCAAGAGGTCGCCGAACGCTGGGGCGCCGACGCGTATGAAGCATCGAATCGCTGGTGGCGTTCCAAAACCGGGGACCAGCAAAACGCATTCATGGAAGAGGTGAGAATGCTCAATCAGGATTGGATTATGGCGGGCAAGAATTCCGTCCCAGCGGACAGCTTCGAAGCCCAGGAATTAGCGGCTCGACATGTGCGCTGGCTCCAGAGCGCCAAGGGCACCCCGCTGGATTCCGGCGATCCGGCACAGCACAAGGCATATATCTGCAATCTCGGCGAGATGTATGTCGCTGATCCGCGGTTTGCAAAGAACTACGGCGGATACGCGGAGCTGGTTCGCGACGCATTGCGGATCTTTGCAGAACGGGCTATCGAGCTGGACTAGGCCGTGGCTGTTCCCGATGGACTCGGGAACAGCCAAGGTCAGCGCATTCAGCTCTGGGACTCGTTCGCGATATCGTCGCGGGCCTGCGCATAGCGTTCTTGGATATAGTTCTCCAGTGCAACGCGTTCCACGCGCCACATGCCCCGCCCGCCAATTTGGATGGCCGGCAGCTCGCCGCTTTTCACCAAAGCGCGGACCTGGGGCAGCTTCACATTCAGTTCCTCTGCCACGTCTTCCAACCGCAAAAACCTCATATCAACAGGTTACTGTGATTAGCGCCCATTTGATCTCAGCCTGGTTATTTTGTGGATAAAAGATGGCTTTTCGCCCGAGCATTCGCCCTGTTGACCCCAGTAGCCGACTTTCACGCAATAATATCGGCCAATCCGCGCAACACATTTGGGATTCACTGGTCATATTGACTAAAATCTAGGTTGGTACTTATGCACGCGCAACACAACCTGTCTCAGGAGACCACCACATGAATTCGGATACGTATCAGCTCGATGAAACCGACCGGCGTATCCTTCTGGCACTCGATGCGGATCCGCGTGTGCCGATCATGATGCTGGCGCAGCAGCTGGGCCTGGCCCGCGGCACCGTGCAGACTCGTTTGGAACGCTTGGCCCATTCAGGTGCGTTGCGCCCGAACACCGCGCGAATCCTCCCTGCGTCCATGGGCCGTGGCGTCAGCGCTTTCGTTAGCGCTGAATTGAACCAGGCCAGCTTGAATGAGGCCATCGCCGCACTGCGCCAGATTCCCGAGGTTCTGGAATGCGTCGCGCCGGCGGGAGACACGGACCTGTTGATTCGTGTGGCCGCGACTGACCCGGATGACCTGTACCGGGTCAGTGAAGAGATCCGCCTCTGCCCGGGCATAACCCGCACTTCCACCTCGATGATCCTGCGCGATGTCATCCCATTCCGCACTACCGAGCTGCTCAAGAAGCTGAGCCAGGACTAGCTCCCAGTATGTTGGAGTCCAATGCGTAAACGCCGTTGCCGGCACCGCAAGGTGGCCGGCAGCGGCGTTTGGCATTATGGCCTGTTTGGAACTTCTTCGAGAATGGCAGCGGGCAGATACTTGGCCGAGCGGTACACCTGCATCATGGATAGCAGGCAGAGCACGGCAAGCAGGCCAATGAATAGAGCAGGATGAGCGACCGTGCGCCACAGTGCAAAGAATGTCGGGAAGCTGAACCCGATGAAACAGCACATGTAGAACCGGCCGGTCAATTTGCCGACGTCGGCGCCGCCGGCAAGATCCAATACCTGGCTTAGCCCGGCAACCAGCAAAATGCCATTGGCCGAACCGGCTATGGCGAATGCGATAATTCCCAAGAATTCTGAGCCGCTCAGCGACACTGCGATCATCATGAGCAGTGCAGCCAGCGAGGTAGCCAGTCCAGCCATGAGCAGCTTGATCTTGCCCAAGTCATTGAATCTCTTGACGAATGGCTGGATCAAGGTGCCCATGCCCATGGTGACCGCGACTGCCAAGGTGGTGTAGAACAGGCTGGATTCACCGGCGCCGTTGCTCAGCGCCGGAACCACGGCAAACCCTGTTGCCGCCATGCCAAAGACCCATGGGGCTGCGGGCAAGACGATGCGGTAGAACCGCTGGAGGTTTGCCGGAGTCGTCACGTCGGCCTCCAGGTGATGCCCTGCCCGGTCAGTGACTCGGTCTTCTCGGGTGAAGAACATCAACAGCAACCAGGAAAGCGCCGCGGCGGCATGGACGATGTATGCCAGTTCCGGGCTGCCGCTGGTCCCGACAATTGCCCCTGAAATGACCGGTCCCAGCGCGAAGCCCAAGGACGTGCACAGCGCGGCGCGAGTCGCGCCGGCAGCTCCCGGGCTAAGCAGCTTCACCCAGCTGGTGATGGCAACCATGGCCAGGCCCATGCCCAAGCCGGTCAGGATGCGTCCCGCATAGAGACCGGACTCGTGAACCGATCCGAAGATGAGCCCGAGGGATCCCAGAATGGAGCAGGCCAGGGCAAGCAGCGAAAATGGCTTGCGCCCGAACTTGTCCGCCAGCGGTCCGCCGAAAGCCAACGCCGGGATCATGCCCGCCAGGTAGCTGCCCATGACCAGCATGGCCTCGAACTCACTGAGTTCGCGGAATTGCTGGTACCAATTGATCAGCGATACGTATTGATTGGCGCACCAACCAGTGAGCACAAGGCATACGCCCGGAAGCCACCACGGAGTTGCCTTTCGGGTGGTGATGCGAACAGTGATTTCTACCGCTCCAACTCGTGGAACAGTTCACGGACGCGATCAGCAATTTCATCGCGGATCATGTTCATTCGTTCGGCACCGGTGATGCCGTCTTCACTGGGTTCGTAGGTGACCCAGCGTTCGGTCTTGATGGAGGGATCGAATTGCGGATTCGCATCGGAGCCAAGGATTACCACGCGGTCAACTTGCTCGACGACGCGAGGGTCGATGGCCTTGGGCGTGCCCTGCGACATGTCTGCGCCGGCCTGCGAGAGCGATTCAACCGCTTCGTGGTTGATGCCTGAACCTGGGTTGGTTCCAGCCGAGTAGCTGGTAACTTTCCCTTCAGAAATGTAGTCCATCAATGCGGCCGCCATTTGCGATTTGCCTGCATTGCGGGAGCAGATGAAAAGTACCGAGTTAGCCATGAACCTATTGAACCATTTGCGCGCCGGTTAGGGGCCTTTGGACGAGAAGGTTGCGAAGCAGGCAAAGACCTGCCTTTGGCGAAAGCAAACAACACTCCCACTGTAGCTAAAAGTGGCGGAATTGGCTACGGTTGGAAATACTCAGCCCAAGGCAATAGGAGAAAACGTTGCTTGCTCTACATAAGAAGATGATTGTATCCGGCGTCGTCATCGTGTTGGCAGGCGTTCTCATCAGCAGCATCTTGCCAGTCCTGGCGATGTGGAGCTTCGAATCCGGTTTTGGAAGCAGCCCTTTGGGCAGCGCGCCGCTGGCTTTCCTTAATTCATTGATCCAAAGCGCGCTCATCCCCTTCGGCGCCGTGCTGGCCGCCATCGGCGTGGCCAAGCACATGACCCGGGCCGACGCCGCCGACTAGCGGCAAGATAGCTCCTGCGGCGGCACCGAACACGAAGGACCACCCGCGATTCGTTCGCGAGTGGTCCTTCTGGTTCGTTGCGCCGGTCCTACTTCAGCAGCTTGTAGGTCTTGATGGTTTCTCCCTTGAAGAACGCCGGGTGGCGCACCCGCATCCACAGCATGATGCCAACGCCCAGCAGCAGCACGCCGACCCCGAGGATGAACACCATGCCCACTCCCCCGATATTGGAGCCCGAACCGTAGTCCGGATTCATGGATTCGATGGCGGTGGCAAAGAACATCACCAGCAAGACGACGCCACCTGCCAACGGCGCCAAGAACTTGCAGAAGAAGTTCCTGGCATTGGCAAATAGTTCACCGCGGAAGTACCAGACGCAGGCCAATGCGGTCAGCCCGTAGTAGAAGCAGATCATCAGGCCCAGCGCGGTGATCGTATCCCACAAAGCGTTCTCCGAAAGCAGCCGGGTGACGACGTAGAACACGGCAGCGGCAGCAGCGGAGGCGAAAGTCGCCACCGACGGGGACATGAAGCGCGCGGAGATCTTCGCGAAGCTGGAGGGCAGCGCCTTGTAGTAGCCCATGGCCAGCAAGGTGCGTGCCGGCGAAACCATGGTGGATTGCAGCGAGGCCGCGGAGGAGGACAAGATGGCCAAGGACATCAGCATCGCCAGCGGGCCCATGACCGGACCGGAAAGCACCGCGAAAATTGATTCCTGGTTCTCCGGGTTGCCTGCGCCCAGGCCCGTGGTGCCCACCCCGGCCCAGTAGATCACCCCGAGGGATACGGCCAGGTACAACGCGATGATCACCAGCACCGTCCAGGTGGCACCGCGTCCGGGGACCTTCTTCGGATCGGTGGTTTCCTCGTTCATGGTCAGGGTGACATCCCAGCCCCAGAAAACGAAGATGGACAGCGAGATGCCCGCGGCGAAGGCCGAGAAGGTATCGATGCCGGCCGGATTGAACATCTGCCAGGTGATGGGTGTCGGATCATTGGGCTGGCTGGAGGTCAGGGCCATGACCGCGAAGAGCAGCAGCACCGCCACCTGGAACCCGACCAGCACGTACTGGAAGACCTTCGTGGCGTTCATGCCCCGGTAGGAGATCCAGGCGGCCACCGCAATGAACACCAGCGTGGTGGGGATGTTGACCCACAGGTTGCCGGTCAGCTCCGCAATCCATGGCTGGCCGGTGAGCTGGGCAATCAGGATATAGAAGAAGTCCACGGCCACTGCCGCCAGGTTGGAGAGCACAATCACCGTCGCAGCGATCAGGCCCCAGCCTCCCATCCAGCCGATCATCGGGCCGAAGGCACGCGTCGCCCAGGTGAAGGAGGTGCCCGAATCGGGCATGGCGCTGTTCAGCTCGCGGTAGCCCAAGGCCACCAGCAGCATCGGCAGGAATCCGGCCAGCAGGATCGCAGGCAGGCTGGTGCCGACTTCGGCCACCGTGGCGCCGAGGCCTGCGGTGAGGGTGTAGGCCGGGGCGATGCAGGAGATGCCGATAACGACAAGCCCCAGAACGCCAACGGTGCCCTTGGACAGTCCTTTTTCGTGCAGTCCGCTCTCGGAGCGTGCAGGCGGCGATGCCTGCCTCAGGTCGTGCGACATGGTGGTTACCTTAAACAATTAGCGAGGTGTGAGTGCGTCGGCCAGAAGTACCGAGCCACCTTCCGTCAGGGGTCAGATGGGCACCGTCCGCGTGCTTCGCGACGGCAAGTGCCCGGGGAACAAGGATCGTGCAAGAATGACGCGCTGCCTTCTAGCTGGCAGCCTCGAGGGTCGGGATGACGCCCATCGGGACGTTGAGCTGGCCCAGGATCCGCTGGGCCTTGGGGCCGATGAACAATCGGCGCGGGGCGGCCAGCCGGGCCGATCCCAGCAGTGCCAGGTCCCCGTCCTGCCAGGACAGCTGGGCGGCCGCTTCGTCCAGGCCGCGCCCGGAGACCACCTCGACTACCGCCTCCAGGCCCAGGGAACCGGTCAGTTCCTGCAGGTAGCTGCGGGTTTGGGCCAGATGGTCATCCAGCTCCAGCCGGGGGTCGGCCAGATCCATATGGGAGACCAGCGTGGCCACGCGCAGCGGCAGTCCGCAGGCGGCGGCGATCCGCGCCGAGAGGCCGATGACTTCCCGTGCCCCCGGGCGGTCCCCCACGAATGCGGTCAGCCTGGTGATCTTCCCGCCGGCTGCGCGCAGCGTGGCCAAGGAGGCCGGCGAGGACATGAACACGGCCATCGGCGAGGAATGCAGCAGCGCATTGGCGATCGCCCCGGGACTGAAGAATCCGGCGCGGTGGCGCTTGCGGCCGCCCAGCACGATCCCGTGCGCCCCGAATTCCTCGCCCAGGCCGATGAGCCCCTCGGCCACCGAGGGCACGGAACGGGCTACCACCGAGGTGGCGATTCCTTCCGGCACCAGGGCCAGGGCCTGCGCCGCCCAGCGGTCCACCTGGTCGGAGAGGATGGAGGAGAACCCATGGTCCCCGCCGGGGTAGACCGCGTTGAACGGGGTGGCGGCAGGCAGCACGATGGCGACCCGCAAGGACGCGTCGCGGGTACCGGCCACCAGGGCGCTGGCCAGTTCGATGGCTTCGGCACCGCGCTGGTCCGCGGTGTAACCTACGAGCAATTTCATGGTCTAGGCACTGGCCTTTTCCTTGGACGGGGTCAGCGTGGCAACGCCATCGTAGCTCTGGTCGTAGGCGGTGCCATCCAGTGCGGCGATGATGCGCGCGGCCGAGCGGCGGCCCATGCGCACCGCGCCGTCCACGTGCTGGAAGCCTTCGCCGGCCAGATCCGAGGAGGAGAAGTAGATCGGTCCGACATTCTCGTTCTGCGACGGGCCGAAGCGGTGCAGCCCGCCCAGGTCGTAGCTGGTGGCGTAGGCGCCGCGGGTCCATTCCTCGGCGGCGAAGTCCGAGAGGTAGAAGACCTTGGGATCCAGTGCCTTCTCGCCCAGGTAGCCGGCCATGGCCTTGAGGATCACCGCGCGGCGCTGTTCCTCGTCCAGTTCCCACATGGCGTCGGCCTTCAGATCCGAGATGAAGCCGACCAGTGTGCCGGTTTCCTCCCCGGCATAGGTGTTGTCGTAGAGCTCCTGGACCAGGCTGCTCGGGCCGAAGCAGGTGCCCGACAGGCCCTCTTCGCGCCAGAACGGGGTGTCGTAGACGGCGTGGACCTTGATGACCAGGCCCATGGACTGGTGCTGGTGGGTGATCTGCTGCTTGCGCGGCAGCGCCGGGACGTAGGAAATGCGCGAGTACAGGTTCGGCGGTACCGCCAGCACGGCCTTCTTCGCCGAGACGGTCACGGTGCTCCCGTGGGCCACCACCCCGCCATCGAACCATTCGAGCTTGAGCACGGGGTTGTCCAGGAAGACGGTCTGCTGGCCCAGCTTCTCGGCCAGCGTCTTGGATACGCCCTGCATGGTGCCCACGATGCGCCGGTCCAGGATGAAGTCCTCGTCCACCAGGTTGTCGAAGGAGCCGGCCGAGGACGCCATGAGCACCGCCTGCAGCGCGGAGAAGGTGTGCGCCGGCTTGGTCAGCATGCCCCCGGCAATGAACAGGCCCACGTTGTTGCAGGCCAGCTCGTCGGCACAGTGCTGGCGCAGGAAGTGGTGGAAGGAGATCTGGTCCAGCTCCTGGGCCTGAGGGTGCTCCCACGGCTTGTCCGGGTCCATTTCGGCGGCCAGCTGGTTCATGAGTTCTACCAGCTTGTCCATTTCGGCCACGGTGCTGGCGGCCACCGGGAAGTCCTCGCCCTCATAGGCGATCCGCTCGCCTTCCCCGGTGAGGTAGACGCTCTTGCCCGCCTTGTAGCGTTCGAAGGTCTCGATGCCAAGTTCATTGATCAGCGAGTAGAGGCCGGTCTGGTCGGGGCTGATCCACTGGCCGCCGATCTCGATGGTCGCGCCGTCCATGACGTCGGTCCAGGTGCGCCCGCCGACGCGGTCGCGGGCTTCGAGCACCGCGACGGACTTGCCGGCCTTGCTCAGCTCATAGGCTGCTGTCAGTCCCGATGGCCCTGCACCGATGACGACGACGTCGCGTTCCAGATGTTGCATGATCGACTCCCTTGCACATTTAAATGAATAAGGTTCATTTACCTGTCATATAGCATAGGGTACGAAGATCCAGTTGTGAAGCACCCCACGTCAGGAAGAGGTCCGCATGAGTGAAACGGAAGCCAGGCGAGCCGGGCGCCCGCGCAAGGCGGTGCTGAATCGGGAGCGCATTACCGAGCACGCGCTGGAACTTGTTTCCGGGGACGGCTACGAGTCCCTGACCATGCAGCGGCTGGCAAAATCCCTGGGCGTCTCTCCATCGGCCCTCTACAACCACGTCGATTCCAAGCACGACCTCCTGCAGTGGATCCAGGAACTGGTCATGGCCGATATAGACACCTCGGTATTCGACCAAGCCGATACCAAGCAGGCTTTGCTTCAATGGGCTACGAGCTACCGGAACGTCTTCGCGCGGCACATTCCCCTGATTCCGGTCATCGCGGTACTGCCCGTCTCCGATTCGCCGCGCACCTTGGGAATGTACGAGCGCGTTGCCGAAGCGCTGGCAGACTTCGGCATGGCAGAGAACGAGATTGTTCCGACGATTGTCGCACTGGAATCATTCATCTTCGGCTCGGCCATGGATACGGCCGCTCCGCATGACATTTTCGACACCAGCAATCACCAGGATCTCACTCCGCATTTCACCCAGGCTGTGGCCGCGCAACGCCGATCAGAGCTTGATACCAGCGACGATTCGTTCCAGCGCGGGTTGTCGGCTCTCGTTGCCGGCTTGCTGGCGAACGGAAGCTGAGCATGGGCTATCCGGAGCAGCGGCCGCCGAAGAAGGGGCTTAGCGCCAAGCAATGGGCAGCTATTGCTCTGGTGATCCTCGCGGTGGTCTTCATGCTGCAGAACCTGGCCTTCGTCCGCGTTGAATTCTTCTTGATCCATTCCACGGCTCCGCTGTGGCTTGTCCTGCTCGTTACCCTGGCCGCGGGGTATGCCATCGGGTGGTTCTCCAGACGGCGAGGCTAGTCGTCGAGGATTGCCCACTCCCCTACCTGCTCGTTATCCGAGTCGTAGACATCTTCCTGGGCGCCGGCAACGATCGGATACATCGTGATGCTCGTCGACCAGTCGCGCAGAATCTTCTGCAGCTCCTCCAATGGCTTGAGCTGCATGTTCTCGGTATCGAAGTTAACTTCCAAAACAAAACGCATGGCCTGCTCCCGTCCTTCCCGTTGCCGCCATCCTATGCCCGCCGGGCAAGAAATACGAGACTTGCCGCAAGCCCGGCCTCGGAGTAAGCATCTGGTCCGGAAACAGGAAAACGGGATCCCGAGTTGCCTCGGAATCCCGTTTTCCTGGAAATGCTTGCGAGAGCTACTGGCTTGCGCCCATGTAGCTCAGCGACTGGAGAGCTTCATTGCCGCCGACCTTGTACAAAGCCAAGACCAGGCCGCCGAAGACGATGCCCATGATGGCAGAAAAGCCGAGCGAGATCTTGACCAGCGAACGAACTTCGCCGCGGCTGACCTCGGCTTCATCGTTGAGGTAGCGAGCCGCGCCCTGGGTGAAGCTGGCTGCCGGGGTCAATGCGGGAACCGGTGCCGTGAGCAGGTTCGAGGCCGTATCGGTGGCTCCACCGCGCAGATGGGCAACAGTGGTGCGGTTCTTCCGATCCTGGCGGAGCTTGACGATGTTGGCGCCGTGGCGTGCCAAGAGGATGTCTTCACCGAGTGGGATCGAGGCCATTGTTGTTGCTCCTAAAGAATTAACGCTGCTGCATTTCCAGTCATATCCATCATTTCCGACCATTTATCTATTGAGAAGTGGTTTGTTCAGAACCCCACATGCCCCTGTGATGCAATCCGCATGATTCAGGGGTTAAATCGGCTTTTCTGGTGACCGGGGACATAGTTTCCCGGAATTGCGCGAGGTTAATTACCTGCCTGCATTCCGCTGGCACTTGCCGTTTATTCCCGACGCCATTTCCCGGTTCATCAGCTTTGGATAAAGACGGGGCCAGCGGCCGCCCAAGGGCCCTTGACGCGGCTGAGCCCCAGTCCGGAAATGGACTGGGGCTCAGCATCGTCAGCGCATGGGTGCAAACCCTATGCGGTCTTCAGGTCCTGCCCATCCTGCTTGCGCTGGCGCTTGGCCGCGCGGATCTGCAGTACCAGATCGTGGTTCGACAGGTCTTCCGGCGAGGCAACGCCGCGCTTCCGGGCCTTGGCAACCAGGGCCTGGCGGATTTCTGCCTGGTGGGTGCGCTTGTACCGGATCACCAGCACAACGGTTGCGATGGCCAGAACAATCAAGGTCACCAGTGCGGTGACAACAGTTGCGTCAAAATGCATTATCTTCTCGACCTCCCCATTCTTTCAGTCGCAGCTGCGGTGGGGTCCGTTGCTTGTCTGGAGAACCGATCCCCAGCTGCCAACGGGCCGCAGCCATGCCAAGAGAAGAACATCAAGTTTAGCATGTTTCTTCGACCAACGCAGGGCTGCGGGTTGTTCCTGCGAACATGGGCGAGATGGAAATCGGTCAAGAATGGGGCCTAGTACTCTCCGCTGCCGTGGCCGTGTTCGAATACCAGGGAGGTTTGGGTGGTGGCCACGGCCGGATTGGCCGAGAGGTTATCGAGCACGAACTGGCGCACATCCGAAGAATTGCGCACCGCTACGTGCAGGACGAAGTCGTCAGCGCCGCCCAGGAAGAACAGCTGTCGCACCCCCGGTTTGCTGCGCATGTCAGTAGCGAAGTTCGACATCAGGTGACGGGCTCCGGGACGGATTTTCACGAAGATCAGCGCTTCGAGCTCCCGGCCCAGAACCTGCGGATCCACTTCGATGGTGAAGCGCGAAATCACTCCCGAATCGCGCAAGGCATTCAACCGCGCCAGGCAGGTGGACGGTGCTATGCCCAGCTCCTCTGCCAGGGAGTTGTTGGTCCGCCGGGAGTTCTTCGTCAGCAACGCCAGCAGTTTGCGGTCTATGCCATCAAGCTGCGTTGCACGGCTCTCCCGCCCGGATTCGTTCATCGACATTCAGCCGCACCTGCTCCTCATTATCGCGGTTCGCTGGATTCATCATACGGCCCGGTTGGCGTCCCCTTGGCGTTTTTCCGCCACCAGTTCCCGGTGCCGCACCGTTTCCGTTCCGCTCGGTGCGCGACGCTGGGGAATGCTTCGTCCAGGACCTACGGAACGCTCTTGATCTGGCGTACCAGCACGGCGCCGAGGAGGCTGATCACCACAGAGCACAGGAACAGGGTCGGGTAGCCGCCGAACCAGCTCACCGCCAGCCAGGCGATCAGCGGGGCGACCACCTGCGGCAGCGAGTTGGCAATGTTGATCATGCCCAGGTCCTTGCCGCGCGAATCGGCGTTCGGCAATACCTGGGTCAGCAGCGCAAAGTCCACCGCCAGGTAGGCGCCGAAGCCGATGCCCAGGAGCACTGCGGCGACAATGGCGGTGGCGAAGGACGTTGCCGTCGCCAGCACGCCGGCCGCGGCGGCAACGATGACCGAAGAGATGATGACGTACTTCTTGCGCTTGCCGTCCTTGTCCGAGAGCTTGCCGGAGATCACCGAAGAGAAGATCACGCAGAAGGCGTAGATCGCGGTCAGCACCAGCACTCCCTGGGCCGGTTCTGGATGCTTGATGGCATCTTGCAGGAAGAACAGCAGGTAGACCAGGCACAGCTGGCAACCGAGATACAGCAAGAAGCGGGTCAGCCAGGCCCATCCGAAGTCGGCATGCTTGACCGGGTTGATCCAGAAGCTGCGCACGAATTCCAGCGGCTTGACAGGCTCCAGTGCTCCCTTGGGCAGCGGAACATCCTGGCGCATCAGCACGAACGGAATGGAGCAAATGGCCACGGCGGTAGCGACGATGGCGTAGCCGAAGACCAGATTGCTCGCAGCGACCATGCCGATCACGGCACCGATCAGCGAACCGCAGGTTTGGCCCAAGGCCACCAGCCCGCCAACCATGCCGCGCTGCTCTACCGGCACCTTGTCCGGGATGGCCGCGAAGATCGCAGCCAGCGCGGCGTTGCCGGCAGCTTGCATCAGCGCCCAGCCGATGACCAGCGTACTCACGGTTTGCGAGGTCGACATCAGCAGCAGGGCCAGCGCAGCGCAGATAGTTCCAAAGAACACCCACGGGATGCGGCGCCCGAATTTCGATGTGCTGCGGTCGCTGAGCGCGCCGAACAGCGGGTTGGCTACCAGCGAGACGGCCGCGCCGACGCCGGTGACCAGCGAGAGAATCGCGTTCTTCTGGCTGGCATCCAGTTGTTCGGCGTGCAATCCGAGCAGTACCTGGATCGGTGCGAAGAAGCCGACATTGATGCCGATATGGACAATGACAACCGCAGCGATCCAGCCAGGGCCAACCCGTTTGGTGGGCGTCTGCAGGGCCGCGGGAACCTTCAGTGGTTCGGCTGCATTCATAAGTTTCTTACCGGCCTAACTCGCGCGGACCCGTCATGGGGTCCTTCAATTGTTCAATGCTTGGGGTGGCTGATTTCGCAATGAGCCGTCTCACGGCCTTGGCCATCAGGCCGCCATCGATCATCGAAGCGGACACCAATGAGCCCTTGGCGTCGAGCCCGAAGACCGTCTGGATCTTGCCTCGCCGGTTCAGGCGCGTCACGGTGCTGGCGGCCTGGTTGAAGTCGCCCACGGTTTCCACGTGCATTTCGTGGCGGTCGCTCCAGAACCAGGGCACCGAACGCTTCGGTGCGGCTGTGCCCATGATTGTTGCCGCCGCTTGGGCGGCATCTTCCATGGCAGCTTCCCAGTGCACCGCACGGGGCTGGTTTTCCGCCCGGGCGACGTCGCCGATAGCCAGCACCTGGGGGCAGCTGGCAGAACGCTGCTGCGCGTCGACCACGATCCCGTCGTCGACTTCCAGGCCCAGCTGCTCGGCGAGCGCAGTTTCGGGTTCGACGCCGATGGCTGCCACGATCAGCTCCGCATCATGGCGCTGGCCATTGGCCAGTGCATAGTTGGGGCCGAGCTCTGTCACCGCACCAGTCAAGGTGGCAATGCCGTGGTTGGCATGATCCGCGTGCAGCTGTTCGGCAAGTTCGTGGCCCAGCACGTGGGCAAGAGGTGCGTCGGAGCTGGAAATCAAGGTGACTTGCGCCCCGGACATCTTGGCGGTGGACGCGAACTCGGCCCCTACCAGCCCCGCTCCGATGACAAGCACCCGCTGGCCGAACATCCCCGATTCCAGGACGTCGGATATGCGGGCGGCGTCAGCTGCGCTGTGCAGGCTGAGCGCATGGTGCCCGCCGGGAACATCCAATGCCTTGGGCGTGGTGCCGGTAGCCAGCACAACCCAGTCGTCAGCGGATTGCGGCAGTTGCAGGCTTTGGACATCTTCCTGGATCAGGCCGACGCCATGGTGCTGGTACCAGGACACCGGTGCGAACGGTTCAACCTGCAGGGACTTGCTCAGCGGCGGACGATCATAGGGCAGGCCCTGGGCATCGCTGATCTTGATGGATCCGGCGTACTGCTGCTGCACCAGGTGCCGGGCCAGTGCATACCCCGCGACCCCGCCTCCGATGATGTGCACGGAAGGCATTTAGATTTCAAGCTCCAAGAAGCCGTCCACGACGTCCACCTTGTAGGTCCGGGCGTCCACGGTGGCTGGCATGCATTGCACCTTGCCGGTTTTCAGGTCGAAGGTCGAGGAGTGGATGGGGCATTCGATGCTGCAGTCTTCGAGCCAGCCGTCGGAAAGCGAAGCGACCTCGTGGGTGCATTCATCCTGCAGCGCGTAGAAGTTGCCGTCTTCGGCGTGGAAGATCGCGATGTCTTCGCTTGCGCCGCTGTCTTTGGCTTCAACCAGCAGCGATTCGCCTTCGGGGACAAGATCTACGGGACCGACTCGGAAACTCACGATGACTCCTTAATAATCACGACGTTCTCCACTAATCTTGTCACCTATTGATTGCCTGCGCCTATTTGATGGCCAGTTATCACCGCTGCCCACGTCTTATGGCTGGGCGCGAAAGCGCGATACGAGGCCTTGCAAGGCGTGGTCCGCTGGCAGGAGGGCCAATGCACGGGCTCCGTCCAGCCCATTTCCCGGCGAATCCTGGACTTGCGCGGCAGGGACCAGCAGGTGCAGCTCCCGCACGAAGCTGCTTCTGGCGAATTCGCCGGCGAGCACTCCCCCGATGGCTGCGACCGGAATCGCTCCGGCCTGTTGTTCCAGCCTCGCGCGGCGCAATGCTGTTGCTGCGGAGCTGGCCAGTTCTGCACCGGCGAGCGCGCAGATCCGCGCCGCCATTTCATCGGTCGCGGCCAACTGGGCAACCCTCTGCGCAAAGGAGGCGACGATGGCCACCCTGTCCGGCATCGCTTGCAAGTCAATATACGCTTCGGAGAGATCGGGCCAGCGCTTCGCGAGTTCCCCGGTCAGCGCGGTAGCTGGCCCGCGGCCGTCAAAGCCGCGCATGGCCGCGTTCATTGCCTTCTGGCCAATCCAATAGCCGCTGCCGGCATCACCCATGATGTGGCCCCATCCATCAACTCGGGCCACCGAGCAGGGGCCTACCGCCAAGGTGACGACACCGGTACCGGCTGCAACGACAGCGCCGTGGCGTTCTCCCAGCGCTCCGAGATAGCTGGTCACCGAATCGTGGGCCAGCGCAATATGGGAAATAGCGCTGGATCCGATGAGGTCGTAGAGCTGCCGTGCATCATGTTCGGCTTTCACCAGGCCTGTGGTGCCTACGCTCACGGTGCTGCACTCCCATCCGGCGGCAGCGGCAGCTTGGTTAATGGCGCGTGCCAGTTGGGGCAGGACGGGTTCATGGGTTTGCACACCGGGAAGCGCTAATTCTGCAGTTTCGCCATCCTGCTCGAATCTCAGCTTGATTCCGGTCTGCCCGCCGTCTACTGCCAAAAGTCCAGATGCCATTTTTCCATTCCTCTTGCACTTAGTTTTCAGGATACTTTGTGCTCCCCGCATTGGCCGCAGAGCTGGCGGGGTTCGACCTGCAATCCGCAGGTGCCGCAAACCGATCACCGGCAAGGTCGAGCCAGCAGCTTTGCGGCCCAGAACTGCGGGCACCGCGGTGTGGTTGCCTCTGGCAATGGATGGAAGAAAGCAGGAACCCAATGGCAATTCACCTCTGCGGGATTCCAGCTGATTGGCAGCACCCTTCCGATAGGCCATGCTCTGGAAAGTTCAACGGCCGCTGGCGACTCGCATCCCGGTTACTGGTGCACTCGCGACTCGTCGCACGCAAATGGCTGGAGAGGCTTGCTTGGGCGCAGATCACGACCGAACAAGGTTATGAGGCATCTGGAAGCCCTGGTTCAAACCGCAGCCCTGTACGGCACGCGCCGTGGCGAATTCAAGGATTGCACCGCGCAGAGAGTTGAAGGAGGAGCAGAATGAACTTTCCCTCGAACGCGCAAAGGCCGTTGCAATCCCCGGGATCCAGGGATTGCAACGACCGCAAGAACGATGGTTGATTCTCGTTCAGCTATTGGGCTACCGCAGTTTCGATTTCCTTGAAGGCATTCTGCGCCGCGTCGCTTACGCTCTGGCGCTCGAAGAACACTTCCATTTCATAACGGTAGAGGACATCCTGAACCGCACTGAACCCCATTGGCGGGATTGGTTCCGTGCTCTGAAGTTCGGGTTTCAAGCTCGTCACGAATTCTGCAGAAGAAGCTTCGATTGAATCCAATTTTGAGACGACTTGTTCCCGCACTTCGGTGTTCGAAGGTAACCCGCGGTCCATCTGGTTCAGCGCGCCAGCTTCTTGCGAATTCACCATGAAGTCAACAAATCTCTTGACCTCTTCCGGGTGTTCGGTGCGAGCATACCCCGACATCATCATTGACGACTTGTGCCAAAGACCATTGTCCTCAGCCTTGCCGGTGTGGCTTGGCAGTCGCAGCGGAACCAAGTCCGAACCAACCGCTGTGGAAAGGCCTCCCAACTGGTTGCTCCACCACATGCCGAAGGCTGCCACTCCCGTGCCTGTCATAGAACGGTCTGGACCTGCATTCTGGTTTTCCGCCAGGACCGAGGCCTTTGGATAAGAACCGTTATCCATCAAGTCCTTGTGGTGCTGGAAGTACTTGGCCAGATCGTCAGGCGAGAATCCGAGTGATCCATCCGAGCTCGTCAGATTCTTCTTGTCTTGACGCAACCAGGTCTGCAACCCGGCCGGTTCGTTCGGGGCTTCGGCTCCATATTTGCCGTCGAGCTTCTGGCTCACCGTCTCGGTGATCGTCCGGTAGTCATCCCACGTCCAGGTCTTGTCATCTGGAACTTCCAGGCCAGCTTCGGCTAAGACTTTTGGATTGGCGGTCAATGTGAAGGAATTGATTCCGGTGGTAATGCCGACAAGGCCGGCATCGGTCGTACCGTTTTGAACGGCAACGTCTTCGAACTTGGAAACATCTACGCCTTCGAGGTCCAGCAATGCGCCGCGGTCCGCGTATTCGCGAAGGTACTTGTCGTCCATCTGGATAATGTCCGGAGCATCGTTGGAGGCAACCTGTGTTGCGAGCTTGTCCCAGTAGCCGCTCCAGTCGGAGTACTCGCCTTGGACATCGATGTCCGGGTTGGCCGCTTCGAAAGCCTCAATAATTTCATTGGTTGCCTGGGCCCGCGAATCCGAGCCCCACCATGAGAAACGAAGCTGGATCTTCCCGTCCTCACCGTCGGCAGCGCTGCTACCGCCACAGCCAGTGAGGGCCAGAGCGGCTACCGCCACAACTGCAACTGATTTGCTTAGCCGCAGACCGAATTTCCGTCCAGTTTTTCTCGTGCATACCTGCTGAGTCATGAAAATCTTCCTTGGGTGGGGTGGTGATGCGAGGCCATCCTGCAAGCAACACCTGGTTTTTCATTGTGGAAAGCGCTTGCCAAACAATCTAGGTGTGATTGCGGTCACTGGTCAAGGGGTTTCGGGAATCAAGTCAGTTAGTTTTCGCATGGCACGATTCCCAATGAACATCACTACTGGCCGTCAGCCAGCTGCGTGGACTCGCGCAGGACCGGCACACCGGAAACCACAATCTTCCGCAGTTCGCCGTGGTTCAGCGCCATCTCACCAGCCCATTTTCCGATTTCTTCCAGAGGAAGTCGAGCAGTGCTGACAGTGGGCGTAATGTCGATAAGGGTCGGGATGTCGTCGAATCCCACCACAGCGATATCTTCGGGAATACGCAAGCGGTTCTCGCGAATCGCCCGAATGGCACCCAGGGCCATGACATCCGAAACGCAGAACACGCACACCCGATGGACACCGCCTGCCGACTTCTGCCGCTTGAGGTAATCGCTCATTGCAACATAGGCCCCCTCGCGCGAGAAGGGGCCGCTGATAACTTCCTCTGCATCCAGGCCACTGCGCTTCAGCTTCTCCAGGAACCCGTTGGAACGGTCCCTTGATGTCAGCAGATTCGCTTCCCCGGCCAATACGACAAACCTGCGGTGGCCGGCACTGATCAACTCGGCCGCCAGGTGCTCGGCAGTTGCCTCGTTGTCGATTTGTATGCCGCCCATATCGGTCATAGGCTGGCCGATAATCATGACCTGGCCGCCGTTTTCCTGATAATTCTCGATCAGTTTCAGCAACTGCCCATTCTCGCCCAAACTGCGCGATCCCGACAGGATGATAGCGTCCGTCCGTTGCGACATGAATGCCTGAACGGCTTCGATTTCCCGCTCGGGATCGTACTCCGTGCTGGCCAAAAGCAGCTGGACACCGCTATCACCAAGAGAGCGCTGCACTCCCCGGGCGATGGTAGAGAAGTAGGGGTCGGCTATGTCCCTGACCACCAAGCCGATCAGCTTCGTGGTGGATCTGGCAAGCGCTTGCGCTTGGGCATTGGGGAAGTATCCGAGCTTTTCAGCCGCAGCACGCACTTTATCCGAGATTTCCACAGCCGGCTTGCGCGCTGACCCATTGAGCACTCGCGAAGCGGTCGCCAGGGAAACTCCGGCTTCATTAGCCACATCAGTTAGTCGAACAGCCATCTGAAATCCTTATCATTCTCTGCAACTTGGCACAAGCTTATCTTTCGCGAACGTGATGGTTGACACTCCAATTACACCTCACTATCGTGGAAAGCGCATTCCCATTCTATTCCCTTACGCATTCCCCGTTTTGAGGAGACCCCAGTGACAGAAACAAAAGTTCTACGCATCGCCATGAACGGCATCACCGGCCGCATGGGATACCGCCAGCACTTGCTGCGTTCGATCCTTCCTATCCGAGACCAGGGAGGAATCACTCTCGGGGACGGTTCGAAGCTGACCGTTGAACCGATCCTCGTTGGACGTAACGAAGCGAAGCTGCGCGAACTTGCGCAGAAGCACCAGGTTGAGCACTACAGCACCGATCTTGACTCCCTGATTGATGACCCGAGTGTCGACATCATTTTCGACGCGTCCATGACTTCCTTGCGTTACGAAACGCTGTCGAAAGCCATCGGGGCAGGCAAGCATATCTTCACCGAGAAACCGACCGCTGAAACCCTCGAAGAGGCCGTGGATCTCGCCCGTCAGGCACAGGCCAAGGGAATTACCGCCGGCGTCGTGCACGACAAGCTCTACTTGCCGGGCCTGGTGAAGTTACGCCGTTTGGTCGACGAAGGCTTCTTCGGACGCATTCTCTCAATGCGCGGCGAGTTCGGCTACTGGGTATTCGAGGGAGACATCCAGGAAGCGCAGCGGCCTTCCTGGAACTACCGTCTTGCGGATGGCGGATCGATGACCACCGACATGTACTGCCACTGGAACTACGTCCTTGAAGGAATCATCGGCAAGGTCAAGTCCGTCACCTCGGCCACGGCAACCCACATCCCTACCCGCTGGGACGAACGAGGCGAAGCCTACGAAGCCACCGCAGATGATGCGGCCTACGGCATCTTCGAACTCGAAACTCCTTCCGGCGATGCAGTAATTGCGCAGATCAACTCCTCGTGGGCAGTGCGCGTCTACCGCGATGAACTGGTGGAATTCCAGATCGACGGCACCCACGGTTCCGCCGTCGCGGGATTGAACAAGTGCGTTGCCCAGCAGCGCGCCCACACTCCGAAGCCTGTTTGGAACCCCGATTTGCCAGTCACTGAGTCGTTCCGCGACCAGTGGATGGAAGTTCCGGCCAATGCCGACCTGGATAACGGCTTCAAGCTGCAGTGGGAAGATTTCTTGGCCGACGTCGCAGTGGGACGCGAACACCAGTATGGCCTGCTTTCGGCCGCTCGCGGTGTCCAGCTAGCGGCTTTGGGATTGCAGTCAGCCGCCGAACGACGCACCCTCGATATCCCGGAGATCACGCTATGAGCTACGCATCCTTGCCCGAATTGACACTCATTGACGAAAACGGGCAGAACTTTTCCTATCGGTTGAAAGGCCCCGGCGAATTCCAGCGGCCGTCTGCCCCGCTTTCCTCGCGCAAGGCCTATGCCGCAGCCCATGTCATCCCCCTCATGGGAGCAGACAATACGCCTGGCGCACCGGCAAGCATCGATTGGGATGCAACGCTGGCCTACCGCCACGAGCTATGGTCCTACGGGCTGGGTGTCGCCGATGCGATGGATACGGCGCAGCGAGGCATGGGGCTGGACTACGCGGCTACCTGCGAGTTGATCAGGCGATCGGCGATCGAAGCGGCCGGGGTTCTCCAGAAGAACAGCTACCCGGCCTTGGCTGGGCTCACCGTCAGGGATATTCTCGCCTGCGGTGTCGGCACGGACCAGCTGTCGGCAGACACTGTCCAGCCGGGCCAGCTGGCAGAAGTCACCAACGCTTATTTGGAGATGCTGCGCCTTGTTGAAGATTCAGGTTCGAAGTCGATCTTGATGTGCTCCCGGGCCCTGGTCAAGGCTGCGCGCACCTCGCAGGATTATCTGGACGTGTATGCGACTTTGCTCGATGCTGCCAAGCAGCCAGTGATCCTGCATTGGCTTGGAGACATGTTCGATCCACAGTTGAGCGGCTACTGGGGAACACAGGATTTGGCAGAAGCCACCGGGGTTTTCCAGTCCATTCTGGAGCAGCACGCGTCGAAAATCGACGGCGTCAAAGTCTCTTTGCTCAATGCCGAGCATGAGAAGCAGCTTCGTGCCGCATTGCCAGCTGGAGTGCGCCTCTACACTGGAGACGATTTCAACTATCCCGAGCTGATTCACGGTGACGGGCAACTGCATTCCGATGCGTTGCTGGGAATTTTCGCCGCCATCTATCCCGCTGCGTCAACGGCCCTGCAGGCTTTCGATGCAGGCGACGCAGAACGCGGCCGGAAGATCCTGGACTCCACCAGAGAGCTGGGATTGCATATTTTCAGCGCCCCAACTTTCTACTACAAGACCGGGATTGCCTTCCTTTCGTGGCTCAATGGGCACCAAAGCGGTTTCCAGATGATCGGCGGGCTGCACGCCGGACGTTCACTGCCGCACTTGGTGCGCACATTCGTTCTCGCTGATGGCGCTGGCCTGTTGCAAAACCCTGATCTGGCTGCTGAGCGAATGGAACAGCTCCTGGCAATTTCTGGAATCAAAACTACAACTTCGTCCCTGACAGGTGTGTCATGACATTCGAACTATCGCTTAATACCGGCACTACCCCGAATCTCAGCCTCCACGAAGCCGCCGAAGCTGCAGCGCAGGCGGGCCTGAGCCATATTGGTCCGTGGCGGCATTTGCTTGCCGAGGCCGGTGGCGCTGGGCCAGCAGCCCAGATCATCGCTGGGGCAGGGCTCAAAGCCAGCACCTTGTGCCGTGGCGGCTTTCTCACTGCACCTTCTGCCGAAGCCCAAGCTGCCGCGCTGGCATCGAACCGGCAGGCCATCGAGGAAGCTGCCGTCATCGGCGCCAATGAATTGATCATGGTCGTGGGCGGCTTGCCGTCGGCCGCGCATATTCTGGGCGGCACCGGAGATCCAGCAGACAAGAACATTGTCGCGGCTCGCGATCGCGTCGCGCGCGGCTTGGAAGAGCTGGTTCCCATCGCCCTGGAACACGGCGTTCGGCTGGTGCTAGAACCGTTGCATCCAATGTATGCCGCCGACCGAGCGGTGCTTTCCACACTCGGACAGGCCCTGGACTTGGCCAGTCCTTATCCAACCAAGGCCGTAGGCGTTGTTGTTGACACCTTCCATGTGTTCTGGGATCCGCAGTTGCAGCAGCAGATCCAGCGGGCAGGCCTTGAGCATCGCCTGGCCAGCTACCAGATCTGTGATTTCAATCTGCCGATTGCCAGCAATGCACTGCAATCCAGAGGCATGATGGGCGACGGCCATATCGATTTCTCGGCGATTTCCCGATGGGTGTCACAGGCCGGATACCGAGGTCCAGTTGAAGTCGAGATCTTCAATGACGAGATCAACCAGCAGGATTCCGCGCTGACCTTGGCAACCATGTCCCAGCGCTACGAAACTCTCGTACTGCCCCACCTTGAGCAAGCTGCGGGCGTTCAGCCGGCCAGCGCATTAAACTGATCTGAATTCGAATATCTCTGAAGGAACACGATGAATCAGCAAGCCACCGCAGCGGGATCTGGAACGACTAGTGCCCTGGCAGCGCCAACTGCTCCTGCGGTGGTGCTGATTGGTCTGAACGGATTCGGACGCCAGCATCTGGCAAATATCCATCGACTCGCAGCCGAGGAGAAAATCACGTTCCTTGCCGGCATCGATCCGGTCGACCCCGGGAAAGAGATTCGCGGCAAGGACACGCACGTGTTCGCCGACTTTGATGCTTTCCTCAGCTCCGGATTAACCCCGGACATCATCATTATTTCAACGCCGATCAGTACGCATGCCGACCTGGCGATGAGGGCCTTGCGTACGGGTGCAGATCTCTACCTCGAAAAACCGCCGACAGCGACCCTGGATCAGTATTCACGCCTGCTGCAAGCCGCGGCCGATGCTGGCGCCCACGTGCAGGTAGGGTTCCAGGCCCTTGGCTCGACAGCCTTGAAAACCATAGATGGGTTCTTCGCCGATAACGCGAAGAACTCTCCCATCGGGGCCCTTCGTGCGGTGGGTGCCAGTGGAAATTGGCTCCGCACCACGGGCTACTATGAACGTTCGCCTTGGGCAGGACATCGGAAACTCGACGGCGTCGAGATTGCCGACGGTGTAGTGACCAATCCCCTGGCCCACGCGGTCGCCAGCGCCTTGCACATCGCCGGAGCGCGCAAAGCCCAGGATGTCGCCCATCTGGCCACCGAGCTGTATCACGCCCACAGCATCGAAGCAGACGATACCTCCGTGGTGCGCGTGCAAATGAGCACCGGAATCCCCGTCATTGCCGCGCTGACCGTTTGCGCCAGTGAACAGCAGGATCCATGGATCACCATCTATGGCACCGAAGGCACCGCAACCTTGTACTACACCCGTGATGAGCTGCTGGTTCGACCCAACCCGGACTTGGGGCTTCCAGAATCTTCTGAAGTTTTCGGACGAGTCAACCTTCTCGAGAACCTCGTCGAGGTGCGCAACGGCAGCGAAACCGAACTCTTGAGCTCTTTGGCGTCGGCCGGTGCTTTCATGCGCGTTCTCGAGCAGATACGGACCTCGGATACTCCAACTCAGATCGCAGAAGTGCAGGTTATCCCTGCCGGGGATGGAGCAGATTTCCACCCAGTGATACCGAACATCGAACGATTCATCGACCGAGCGGTGGCGGCGCAGTCCAGTTTCTCTTCACTCGGAGCGCCTTGGGCCTTGCCAGCGAAAACCAGTGGCTCGTTGTCGCTGATCCATCCCGCAACGGGGAAGCAGCGCACCCTTGCGGAGTTGCGGACGGGAGAAGATATTTCCCGCACCAATTCACCGCGTCCCTTCTTGGATAACCTGAAGACCTTCAACGGAGTTGTGGTCAGTGAGCAGCAACCGCTTGACCACACCTGGCATCTAGGTGTCGGGGTTGCATTGCAAGATGTGAACGGGACCAATTTCTGGGGAGGGCGCACCTACACCCGCGACGCCTCACGCTACATATGGCGTGCGGACCATGGACATATCCGCACAGCGTCCAATGCGTTCGCCCGCAATGGCAGCGCTTTGGATTCGCAGCTTGAATGGGTCAGCCACGAACAGGAAATCCTGCTGGATGAGCACCGTTCGATTGAGCTCAATGCATTTGAGGACCACGAAAGCGCCATCACCGGCTGGAGCCTGGATTTCAGTTTCAGGCTCTCGGCGCGCGAACGCCAGGTGTCGCTTGGCTCTCCGGGTACCAACGGCCGTCACAACGGCGGCTACGGAGGTTTCTTCTGGCGTCTGCCTCCAATCGCTGATCCACAGATTTTTACCCCATCGGCTTCCGGGGAATCGCAAGTCCACGGTGTGCACAGTCCATGGCTCGCCTTCAGTGCCACGTTCTCCTCGGACTCGGTGGCTTTGGCTGATCTTGCTGAAGGCCACGGGGATGCCACCATCATTTTCTGCAGTGAGCATGATGACCCATGGTTTGTTCGCAGTTCTGGATATCCGGGTGTCGGCAGTTCGCTGGCCTGGTCTACACCGGTTGTGCTGGACCCTCAGGAAGCGATAACCCGCCAAGTTCGAGTACTCGTGGTTGATGGGAGGGTCCCGGTGCAGACCGTGGCCCTGCTAGCCCGAAAATACGGTTCAGGTTCCAAGGAAGGCTGATTGTGCCCACCACCGCCACTCATGAATACGCAAAGAAGCATGCCCAACTGGTCGAGCTCATCAGAAGCCGCGATGGGCAGTATCTGCTTCTCTCAACCCCCGCTTCGCTTGCCTGGCTCTTGGGCGGTGCCCGCACGCACGTATCTCTTGCGGCACCACCCATTGCCAGGGTTCTGGTTCATGCCCAGGGGTGCGAGCTTGCCACGTCCGTGAGCGAAGCTGCACGGATCCAGCGAGAAGAGCTCGGCAACGTGGAACAAGTTTCGGTGCATGTCACCGCCTGGTACCAGGATCTCGACAATGTCCGAGAATGGTTTCCAGCGGCGAGCGGACAAAAGATCCTCAGCGAGCGGGAAATCGAGTCCGATTTGCGAGCCCTTCGCTCAGCACTCAATGAAACTGAGATTAATAGGTATCGCGCTCTTTGCCGCGACACGGCTGCGCTCATGACCCAAGTGCTGTCGGCCGCCCGTAGCGATGATTCCGAGTTCGACGTGGCAGCCAAGCTGACAGCTGGAGCCGTCGTCCAAGGAGACGAAGTGCTCGTTGCCTTGGTCAGCGGCGATTCACGTGCCGCAGCCCGGCACCCCCTGCCCACCGCGGCCCCGCTCGGAGGCAAAGCCATGGCAGTGCTGTGCGTAAGACGTCATGGGCTCATTGCCAACATCACCAGGTGGGTGCGATTCGGTGCGCCGACGCCTCAGGAACTCTCTGGAGAAGACGACATCCTGGCTGTCGAGGCAGATATCCTTGCGGCAATTCGCCCTGGCGGCGTTCTCGGTGAATTATTGCCCGTCATCCAGGAATCCTACCCGGAGCATGGTTTCGATGCCGGGGAATGGTCGTTGCATCATCAAGGCGGCATTGCCGGCTACAACGGACGAGATCCCCGGCTCACCCCAGGAGCAACTGATCTCTTCCAGTTGAACCAGGCTTTTGCGTTCAATCCCAGTGCAGCACGCGATGGTCTGGCGTTCAAAGTTGAGGACACCATGCTGCTGACCGAGTCCGGGGATTTTGAGGTTCTCACCTTCGATCCGCTCTGGCCCTCAAACCTGGTTAACGGTTTGCCACGGCCGGCAGTACTTCAACGCTAAGCGCACCCCTAAACAATTATTGGCTGGGAAATCCTTTTGAGGTTTCCCAGCCAATAATTTTATGTACCGATGCCTTTTATACGGTGGCCTTCAATTCCGAGCGCCAGCTGCGTTTCGGTTCCCAGCCAAGGACATCTCGCGCTTTCTGGATACTGAAGGCAGGGCTATCCGTGGTGAGTCCCGCTGCGACGTCCTCGAGCTCCGGATAAATCTCTGGGATCAGCTCTGCGAGCGGACGCGTTGCCATGGCATCCTTTGCACCAACGAAGAACACCGAGCCATTCTCTACGCGGTCAAACCGTTCAAGCAGTACCAGCAGGAAATCTGCCACGTCCCGCGCATCAACGTAATTGAATAGCGCAGGCGCTGACAAGCGAGGATCTTGTAGGCGCTCAGCAACAGTGTGTCCCTGCTGCGTTGGAGCGCCGGCCCACTCTTCCTCTGCGATCACATAGCAGGGCCTGAAGGAAGCGAACTTCACCGAACTTGCCGGTCCCATTTTCGCTGCGAACATGGCGGCAATCTGCTCGGCTACGAATTTGGAAAGCCCATAAGCATGCCATGGCTTGGGAACTTCGTTTTCATCAAGAGGCAGCTTCTCCGGCACCCATCCGCCCGGAGAACCATAGCCCATTATTGATGGGCTGGAGGCCAGCACGACCCTGGTAGCACCGGCCTCCACTGCCGCCGAGGTGACGTTATGGGCAATGGTCGCGTTCGTGTGCAGAAGCACCTCTTCCGGGGCCATGAAAGGAACAGCCATTGCCGCGAGGGACACCACCGCTTGCGGAGCAAGCTGCTCGAATAGCGCATGCGTAGCCTTCGCATCCATCAGATCGATGCAGTGATACTCCACGCCATCGAGAGGTTCTTCCGGAATCTGCCTGTCAAGAGAGATCACTTCATGCCCTGCGTGAGAAAACCCCGCGAGCACGGCACGGCCTAAACGCCCTGCTCCCCCGGTGATGACGACTTTTTCACCCATGGCTCCGTTTACACCTTGACCTTCGGTTGAAACGAAATGTCCACGCCCAGGCCAGCACTCCCGACGTCCACGAGCTGCCTGGTTTCCAGCGATTGATTTCCGCAAATCCCGACAGCAATGGCGCGCACACCGTCGATGAATCCGGCTTGCCGCGCATATCCATCCTCGTTGGCTCCGCGGAAGAGCTCTTCGAGCAGGAGCTTGTCGCCGCCACCATGCGATCCATTCGAGTTTTCGATCTGAATCTCCACTGCTTCTTCCCAATGCCGCTGCAAAAGCAATCTCTCGCCTTTCGACCTGGCATTGCCGCTCTGGCCATCATTGCTATATGAAGGATCCACCGGATGCCCGCCGGCCGCGGGCAGTACTGCTGCCCGTTCGACAACGTCCAGTTCCAGGCGTCCTTCCGTCCCGTTCACCGCAACCCGGTATCCTTCCCATGGGCTGTGCGCGTTCAGGGAATATGAAAGCACCGGTCCGTTTTGATACTCAGCAGTCAGGCTCAAATTGTCTTCGATGGTGATCTCGCCATTGAAGACTCCCTGGTCTCGGCGGTACCCATCAAAGTGTTCGTTCTCTAGATAGAGCTTTTCCAACCGCTCATCGCTGCGAAGATCCAAATCAAACGGATCCTTATCGCTTAGCCCGTGGGTACCGCGTTCGTTGGCTTGGCGGCCCCTGAACTCTGCGTTGTCGGGCCCGTAGAACTTCAGCCCTCCTGTTGCAAAGACCTTCTGCGGTGAATCGTCGAGCCACCAATTGACCAGATCGAAATGATGGCTGGACTTATGGATTAGCAAGCCGCCAGAGTTTTCCTTGAGTCGATGCCATCGGCGAAAGTAGTCTGCTCCGTGAACGGTATCCAGCATCCAGTTGAAGTCCACGGATGTGACTTGGCCGATTTTCCCATCGTCGATGGCCTTCTTCAGGGCTGTATTCCGAGGAGAATAACGGTAGTTAAACGTGACCACGATTTCATGGCCGCTTTCTTCCACCGCCCGAGCTATACGAGCGGTGCTCGGCGCATCAATTGTTAGTGGTTTCTCAACTATCACATCGGCGCCGGCATACAGAGCGGTGCAGATCAGCTCAGCATGCGTGTAGTCCGGGCTCGTGATGATTACCCGGTCAATGTGGCGTTCTCGAATGACTTTGGCCAAGTCTTGCGGGTCAAAGGACCCAACCTTCTCGCCGAAGGTCTGTTCAACTACGTCTTGGTAGTACTCGATTCGCCCCTGGTTGGTATCTGCCAATGCGACAAGTTCAGCGACGTCGCTATGTTCACCGAAGATAGCAGTCAGGTACATTTCGCATCGGTTCCCTGTGCCGATCAGTACGTAGCTGGTGCGTGATGAGCTTCCCATGCGGTTTCTCCTACGATAAGTTTCTGGCGCTTGTGTCTGGTATCGGTCGAGGCCACTGGCCTAGCGCTGTTGTCCTAGGCCAGTGGCATATTCCTGCTATTTGATACCAGTAGTTGCGATGCCCTTGACCAGGTATTTCTGCCCGAAGAGGAAGGCAAGGAATACAGGGACCAACGTGACGATCGACATTGCGAACAGTGCGCCCCAGTTGGATTCTCCGGTGGAGTCTATGAATGCGTTGAGCGCAACTTGCACGGTGTAATTACTCGGGTTGGTGAGGTAGATCAGTGAGGTAAAGAAGTCGCTCCAGGTCCAGATGAACGTGAAGATTGCCGTAGTTGCCAAGGCTGGAACCATAAGCGGCAGGATGATCTGCAGGAAGATCCGTGGATGGCCGGCGCCATCGATTCGGGCTGCTTCATCCATATCCTTAGGGATTCCTCGGATGAATTGGATCATCAGGAAGATGAAGAACCCGTCCGTGGCAAGCAGTTTCGGAACGATGATTGGCCAGAAGGTATTGACCCAGCCGATCTGAGAAAACATGATGTACTGCGGAACGATAATCACGTGGATCGGCAGCATGATGGTCATCAGCATCAGCGCGAACATAATCTTCTTGAACTTGAAGTCAAGCCTGGCAAATGCGTATGCCGCCATGGAGCAGGACACCAAGTTGCCAAGGATGCATCCCAAAACCAAAATCGCAGAGTTCATCAAGTACTTGCTGAAAGGTTCAGACAGCGCGTTCCAACCGCTGGGGTAATTATTCCAGTCCACCTGGGAAATAACCAAACCGGCCTCGCGGAAGATCAGGTCGTTCGGGCGGAAGGAGCTAGCTACCATCCACAGCAATGGATAGATCATGACTCCGGCACCCAGGATCAGCAGCGCATGCTTTAGCAATGAGCGCATTGAAACCTTGAACTTCGGGCTCTTACCCTTTACGGTCTTGCCTCGTTCATCAGTACCGCCAACCGGCGGCTTTTTTCCGAGAAGTTCTTCCTCATCAAGCACGAGTTCTTGCGGTGACCCACCGCGTACTTGCGAATCTGAAAGTGAAGTTTGATTAGTCATCGTAAAACACCCAATACTTAGAAACGAAGAAGTTCACAGCGGTAAATGCACCAACTATGAGCACCAGGAGCCATGCCATGGCTGAGGCATAACCCATATCGAACTGTTTGAATCCTTGCTGGTACAGGTAGAGCGTGAAGAACATGGTGGAATCGGCAGGACCGCCCGATCCATTGGACACGATGAAAGCTTGAGTGAAGTTCTGGAAGGCCCCAATGATCTGCAGGACCAGGTTGAAGAAAATAATGGGGCTAATCATCGGCAACGTGATACTCAGGAACTGCCGCCATTTGCTCGCCCCATCAATGGAGGCTGCTTCGTAATACATCATGGGAACTTGACGCAGACCTGCAAGGAAGATCACCATCGGTGAGCCGAAGGTCCACACGTTGAGCAAGATCAGGCTTCCAAGTGACGTGTTTGGATCGGAGATCCATCCAATGCCTTGGATACCGACCAATTCCAAGAGCTGATTCACCAGGCCGGTGGTACCGAAAATCTGCTTCCACAGCACTGCGATTGCAACTGAGGAACCCAGCATGGAAGGCAGGTAGAAAATTGAGCGGTAAAAAGAGAGCCCGCGCATTCCCCGGTCAAGCAAGATTGCTACGGCGAGGGCCACTGCCAGCTGCAACGGAACACCGATCAAAACGTAGGTGAACGTGACCCGCAATGAATTATGCAGCCGCTGGTCGTCGAGCATCCGTTCAATGTTCTCAAACCCTGAAAAGGACGGAGCCTGCAAAAGGTTGTAGTCCGTAAACGCAAGATACAGCGACATGGCCATGGGCCCCAGGGTGATAAGGAATAACCCGATCGTCCACGGAATGAGGAAGATATGCGCTGCCTTGTTGTCCTTGGGAGGGACTTTGCGGCCATTGTTCTTGCTGAGGTTCTGCAGTTCGGCAATGGCGCTCATTGACCACTACCTCCTTTCGACGAAACGCGAAGGCAGCCCTTACGAATCGGGACCGACATGAGTGACTCCTTGCTAGAAGCGCTTGGTGAAGATGATTCGAAATCGACTTCAGGAATGCGCTTTCCAATCTCTATTCCTCAACGCTAAACTAAACACCAACGTGAGGTCAACCACACTGGCGAGATAGGTTTGAGGAATCGCCTCGGAGCCACCGCTGGACGCCATCACACGGTGCGAACAGTCGCTGGATGCGTCCATATGAAAATAGGAGATCAGTAAAATGTCGCAGGCCAAAGACGGTTTAAGTGACACTATCGTGTCAATAGAGCTCTATTGGATATCACTGCCTTTTGATGCCGCGCGGCGAAGCCAGGAAGATTCCAATGCGGAATCAATCGATACTTTCAATGCATCATCACGCACGTTGACCCAGATGGAATCATTAATGGTGAAGGTGCAAACCGCGGATGGGTTCACCGGCTGGGGCGAAGCCTTCGGCCACAAATCCAATCCCGCGACATGGGCTGCCCTTGAACAGATCGTGGCCCCCTTTTTCTTGGGGCGTTCATCGGCCCTCGACGGGAGCATTGCCTCGGCCGAATATGCATTCCACGCCTTCGGGCGCACCGGACCCATTCACTTCGCACTATCCGCAGTGGACATCGCTCTTTGGGATATAGCGGCACGTCGTGCAGGACAGACGCTGCGGGAATTCATCAATATCGATGCCCGCCATGAAATCAATGCCTACGCGTCTTTGGTCCACTATGCCGAGGATCCGCAGGAGGTTGCTTTTCATCTTTCCAGGGCTTTGGAACACGGATTCAAGGCGTTCAAAATCCATGAGTCCTCGATTCCAGCCATCAAGGCCGCACGGCAGGCCGTGGGCTCCCACCCGCTGATGGTCGATGTCAATTGCAAGTGGCATCATCCAGCCGAAGCCGGGTCGTCGATTGCTGCCATGGCGGACCTGGAGCTGCTGTGGATCGAAGAACCGATCTTCCCGCCAGATGATTCGCAATCACTAGCCGCCCTCAATGCTCGTTTCGGCAACGTCTCCGGTGGAGAAAACCATTCAGGGGTCCAGGGGCTGACCTCGGATATGGAACTCGGCGCCCTGCAGTTTGCCCAGCCTAGCGTCGGAAAGATTGGCGGACTCAGCGCCATGCTCAAAATTCGCGAGGCGGGTCAACGGCTTAATGTCCATGTGGTGCCACACTGCTTCTACTACGGTCCGGCCCTCCTGGCCACCGCGCAGCTGATCGCCGCAGACCAGGAAGTCCAGCTTGCCAACGGGTCACTCCGTCCGGAATTGGAAATCCCCTTCCTCGGTTGGGAAACCCAGCTCCACCCTTGGCATGCGCCGCATCAGGGGAAGCTCACTAACGAGGGTACGATCCGTCTGCCAACGGAAGCCGGGCTCGGTTTCACTCCGGATCCAGTCGTTCTTGAAAACCATGCCCTCAAGCATCTGGTCTTGACCACTGCGCCTTGCGAAGGGTAAATGATCCGGCAAGGCAATAGCCGCTTCAAGCATTGCGGACAGCCCGCGATTGCCTGGAGCCCCGCCGTCCAGACGGGAACCTGCCGTGGTTTCAAGCACCCGAGCGGCAGCTCCGGGCGCATTCGACCACAGAGAAGAAAGGGGCAGCAGGCCACCGAAGAAAACACTCGAAAAATCACTTGTGTAATAAGTTTCTTACTTATAGGATAAGTAATTAAATGAGCTTACCCCCACAGTGATCCCAACAGGAGATTCCCGCCATGACCTATACCCCCGACGCCATCCGCCACGTCAAGCTTTCAACGGCCCGGTTGCCGCTGGCCACACCGATCTCCGATGCGAAAGTTTTCACCGGTCGTCAGAAGCCAATGACCGAGGTGGTCTTCCTCTTCGCGGAGATCACCACGGAACAGGGCCATGAGGGTTTCGGGTTCTCCTACTCCAAGCGGGCTGGCGGTCCTGCACAGTACGCCCATGCCAAGGAAGTCGCACAAGCGATGATTGGCGAAGATCCAAGTGACATCGCCAAGTTGTACACCAAGCTCCTCTGGGCCGGCGCTTCGGTGGGCCGCTCTGGTGTGGCGACCCAGGCGTTGGCCGCACTTGATATCGCGCTCTACGACATGAAAGCCAAGCGCGCGGGGCTTCCGCTAGCCAAGTTCCTCGGCTCCCACCGCGATTCGGTGCGCACCTACAATACTTCCGGCGGCTTCTTGAACGCCAGCATCGAGGAGGTCAAGGATCGGGCTACCCAGTCCATCGAGGAAGGGATCGGCGGCATCAAGATCAAGGTCGGCCTGCCGGACAGCGCCGAAGACCTGCGCCGCGTTGCCGCAGTGCGCGAGCATATTGGCCCGGATTTCCCGCTCATGGTCGACGCCAACCAGCAATGGGACCGCGCTACCGCATTGCGCATGGGGCGCAGGCTCGAGGAGTTCAACCTCGTCTGGATCGAAGAACCGCTGGATGCCTACGATGCTGAAGGCCATGCGGCCCTGACCGCTGCCCTGGATACGCCAATAGCCACAGGAGAGATGCTTGCTTCGGTATCCGAGCACGAACGCCTGATTGCCGCACGCGCCTGCGACATCATCCAGCCTGACGCTCCCCGGGTCGGTGGCATCACCCAGTTCCAGAGACTGGCAACTTTCGCTGACCAGGCTGGGCTGGATCTGGCACCGCACTTCGCAATGGAAATCCACTTGCATCTGGCAGCAGCGTACCCACGCGAGCCTTGGGTGGAGCACTTCGACTGGCTCGACCCGCTGTTCAATGAGCACTTGGAAACCAAGGACGGCCGGATGATCGTTCCGAACAGGCCAGGGCTCGGCTTCACCCTGAGCGACCAGGCCCGCGCGTGGACCACCGAAACCGCGCAATTCGGCACCGCCTGAGTCCCCATGACTGGACCTTCGCGCCGGAACCGCCTGCCAGGCGGTTCCGGCGCTTATCCTTTAAGCATGCACAACGCCAAACCCAATCTGGCATCGGCCTTGGTCGGGCACCTGCGCGCGCAGATCAGCGGCGGGGCCATTCCTCCGGGACAGAAGCTGCCCAGCGAGAACGAGCTGATCGCCGAGCACGGGGTATCGCGCACCGTGGTCCGCGAGGCCATCACCCGGCTGCAGGCCGAAGGGCTGGTCTACACGCGGCGCGGCGCGGGCAGCTTCGCTTTGACTCCTCCACCGCCCGCCGAGCCTGCCGCTCAAGCACTGGTTCCGCGGACCGTCGAGGAACGCCGCCAGTTGATCGAGTACCGGGTGGGTTTCGAGACCGAGGCCGCCGCCGTCGCGGCCCGCTCCCGCACCGCGCAGGATTTGTCCGCAATGGACCAGGCCCTGCGGGGCTTCGAGGCCGCAGCGGGCAATGCGGCGGTGAGCATGAGCTGCGATTTCGAGTTCCACCTGGCCGTGGCCAGGGCTACCGGCAATCCCTACTTCGGCCAGGCTGTGGAGAATTTCGGTCCCTCCATGATCGCGATGCCGCGCGGCCGGCTGGATTCGGCCGACACGATCACCGCCGACCGGCTGGGTTCGGTGGCCGCAGAGCACCGCACCGTGCGTGATGCCATTGCCTCCGGCGACCCGCACATGGCGGCCGCGGCCATGCGCATGCATTTGGGCAACTCCATGCTGCGGCTGCAATCCGAAGCGGGGCTCGGCCCCGCGCTTTAGGGCCGGGACGCGGAAAAGACCTCCGGCTGGCCGTGGCAGCTGCCATCAGCTCCATGTCGCCGAGAGGTCTTTCCTTCAAAGTTCCGTACCGGGCCTAGGTGATCACCAGGTCCAGTGCGAAGACCCCGAGCAACCCGAGTACCGCCAACGTCGTGGTGTAGGTGGTGCGCACCGCGAGCGCCTGCCCGACATTGAGGTTGAAATACTCCTTGAACATCCAGAAGCCCGGGTCGTTCACGTGGCTGAAGGCGATCGAGCCGCAGGCGGTGGCCAGCACCATCAGCTCAGGCGACGCTCCGGTGGCCGCGACCAGCGGTGCAGCGATGCCGGCGGCGGTCGATACCGCCACCGTAGCTGATCCCAGCGCGATGCGCAGGATCACCGCAATGATCCAGGCGAGGAACAGCGGGCTGAGATTCCACCCCGCAGTGGTGTCCGCAATGTAGTCGGCAATGCCGGCGGAAACCAGCACCTGCTTGAAGGCGCCGCCGGCGCCGATGACCAGCAGGATCATGGCCATGGCCCGTGCGGCCTCGCTCATCGACTTGGCGACCTGCGCCATGGAACGGTTGTTCAGCGGGCCGAAGGCGGCAATCGCCACCAGCAGGGCGATCAGCAACGCAATTTCCGCAGAGCCCAGCAGCGCGAGCACATCGTCGGCCTCTTTGCTCAGCGTCACGGTCATGCGCAGGATTTCCGAACCGGCAATCAGCACGATGGGCAGCAGCGCCACCAGGAAGGACAAGGCGCCCGAGGGCAGCTCGTCGTCGGCGAAGTCCTTTTCCGCGAGCAGCCCCGAGGGCATCTGCGGGTTCATCTGCCGCACGAAGGACAGCCGCGGCCAGGCCATCGCAATGGCCACACCGGCCGGAATGGCAATGAGCAGGCCGTAGGCCAGCGTCAATCCGACCGATGCGTTGTACAGCCCGGCCACTGCGGTCGGACCCGGGTGCGGGGGCAGGAAGGAATGCATGGTGGACAGCGAGATGGACATGGGCAGGCCCACCCACAGCAGGTTGACCTTGGTGGCGCGCACCAGGGTGAAGGCGACCGGCACCAGGATCACGAACGCGACCTCGTAGAACATGGTCACGCCGATCAGCATCGCGGAAATGATCATGGCCCACTGCACGCCACGCTCGCCGAAGACCGAGAGGATCTTGCGGGCAATGCGCTGCGCCGCCCCGGCGTCGCCCATGACGCGGCCAATCATGGCGCCTAGGCCGATGACGACGGCGGTGCTTCCCAGCTGCCCGCCCAGGCCCTCGGTGATGATCTCCGGGATGTCAGCGATGCCCGCGGGCTCGCCGTCCACGCTCAGCGATCCGGTGGCGACGGCCCAGAAGGCCACGAGGGTGGCGACGAGGATCAGGGCGATGAATCCGTTGAGCTTGAACCTCATCATGAGGATCAGCAGCACGACTACCGCCAGCGCTACGACAAGCAGGGGCATAAAGGGGCTCCGATCTGGGGAATACTTTGGAAAGGGTGGAATCTCGGCATCGCGGGTGGCGGCGGGGGCTTGGGTTTACGTGAGCTGCCGCATATCGCCATGTGCCTGTAGTCACGTTAGTAAGCCGGGATCGCTCCCGTCCAAGACTCGATCCGCATGTTTTGATACCCAGCCGGCATCGCGTTGCGTGCCCGGGTGGCGGCCATCCCCGCGATCCCGCGACATTCCGGCACTCCGCGCCCGGTAGCGCATTCGGCTCGGCGTTTCGGCACTCCCCGGGAACCGTGCATTGAGTGACGAGCCTCACAGTAGTTGACGCGCTGCAACCATTGAGGAGCCACCGGACCGTGGACGCGCAAAGGCCGCGGAAGGCTTCCGTTGAAGCCTTCCGCGGCCCTTGGCAGCGGTGCGGTAGCGGGTCAGCCGGCCTTGACGGCCAGCACCGGATGCTGCGCCTGCAGCAGGATTCGCTGGGCGTGCGAGCCCATGATGAACTTGCCCACCTGGCTGCGCTGGCGCAGCCCGATGACGATCAAGGACACCTCGTGCTTCTCGGCCAGCCCGAGGAACTCCTCGGTCAGGTCATCACGGTAGCTGGACTCCACGATGCGAGCCTCGACTCCCGCCGCGGCGGCAGCTAACAGTACGCGTTCCAGGTCCTCGGGCGAAGCGGTGTGCTTGTCCACCAGCGACCCCTCGCGCGAGGAGTTCACGATCAGCAACGGTTCGGCGCGCAGCTTCGCCTCGATGATGGCCGCGTCGACGGCGGCCTGCCCTACTGGGGTGGGGACGTATCCCACGATGATGCTCATGCGTTTTCCTTTTCCTTTACGGCCTGCACGGCCACCAAGCGGTTCTTGCGCTGATCGATGGCGGACTTGATCATCGGCCACACGGCCACGAACACGAACACCACCAGCAGCGTTGCGGAGATGGGTCGGGACAGGAAGCCCGAGGGGTCGCCTTCCAGCACCAGCAGGGATCGGCGCAGGTTGGATTCCAGCAGGCTGCCCAGCACGAACGCCAGCACCAGCGGGCCGGGCTCGAAACCGAATTTCTTCATCAGGTAGCCCACGGCGCCGAACATGACCACCAGCATCACGTCGAACATGGAGTTGCGGATGGTGTACGCGCCCAGCAGGGTAATCAACGCGGTGATCGGCGCCAGGATCGCGGCGCGGATGCGCAGGATCCGCACGAATACCCCGATCAGCGGGATCGACATGATCAGCAGCAGGATGTTGCCGATATACATCGAGTTCACCACGCCCCAGAACAATTCCGGGTCATTGGAGATCAGCTGCGGGCCGGGGGTGACCCCCTGGATCAGCAACGCCCCGAAGATGATCGCCATCGTCGCATTCGCAGGAATGCCCAGAGTCAGCAATGGGATGAACGAGCTGGTCGCCGCCGCATTGTTCGCGGTTTCCGGTCCGGCGACACCCTCGATCGCCCCCTTGCCGAAGCGCGTAGGGTCCTTGGCGGTCTTCTTCTCCAGCGCGTAGGAGGCCAGCGAGGAGATCGTCGCGCCGCCGCCGGGCAAGATGCCCAGGAAGAAGCCGAGCACCGACCCGCGGCCGATCGCCCCGGAGGCCTGCTTCAGGTCCTGGCGCCGCGGCCACACGTTGGCCACCTTCAGCGGGGCGGACACGGCCCGGTGCCGCTCCTCCAGGTTGTAGAGGATCTCGCCCACGCCGAACAGGCCCATGGCGATCGGCACGAAGTCGATCCCGTCGGCCAGCGACAGGTTGCCGAAGGTGAAGCGCTCGGCCCCGGTGAAGCCATCGCGACCCACCGTGGCCAGGAACAGGCCCAACGCCGCGGCGATGATCGCCTTGATCTTGGAGCCTCCGGAGATGGTGGCCACCAGCAAGATGCCCAGCAGCGCCAGCGCCGTGTACTCCGGCGGGCCGAAGTCCAGCGCGAAACTGGCCACCAGCGGAGCCAGGAAGGTCAGACCCACAATGGCGATCGTGCCGCCAATAAACGAGCCGATGGCGGCAATGCCCAGTGCGGTGCCGGCCCGGCCCTGCTTGGCCATGACATAGCCGTCGAAGACCGTCACCACCGAGCTGGCCTCGCCGGGAAGGCGCAGCAGCACCGAGGTGATCGTGCCGCCGTACTGGGCACCGTAGAAGATGCCGGCCAGCATGATGATGGCGGTCACCGGCTCGACACCGTAGGTCAACGGCAGCAGGATCGCGATCGTGGCCGCCGGGCCCAGGCCCGGCAGCACGCCGATCAGCATGCCAATGACAACGCCGAGCAGGCAATACAAGAGGTTTGTGGGGTCCAGGACGGTGCCGAAGCCGTCCAGGACTGGTCCGAAGAAGTCCATGGGAGTCAACCTTTAATTGCGACTTAGAACAGTCGGGGAATCGTGGTGCCGAGCGCGGCAATGAAGATGGCGTAGAAGGCCACGACCACCAGCACCGAATACAAGGCGGCAGAGCGCCAGCGCTCACCGCCCAGCCAGCGCATCCACACGAAGCACAGCAGCAGCGCGGGAATCTCGAAGCCGATCAGCGGCATGAGCACCACCATCAGGATCAGGGTGGCGAAACCAATGACGGTGTACCAGCTCATGGCACTGAACTTCTCCCCGTCCTGCCCGCCGCGCCTGCCCACGATGAGCTGCACCACGGCCATGACGGCGGCAATCAGCGTGACGATGAAGGGCCACATCCCGGCGCTGGGCGCCGCGGGGGTGCCCAGCCCCAGGCCAACGGACAGCGCCATGCCGGCGCAGCCCAGCGCGAGCACCACCAGGCTGGAGGCAAGGTTCGCCACCGGTCCGGCCGGTTCCGGGGACTCGGCTTCCCACTGGGCGGCGAGTTCCTCCGGGGTCAGCGCCTCGGGCGACGAATCGTCCTCGGGCTGCACCGGGCCGGATTTCGCGCGGGGCGCGGCGGGCACCGGCGGGCGTTCAACGTGTTTGGCTTGCATGATGTCCTCCTGTGCTTGAAGTGTTCCGGATCAGCTGGCTGCCGGGAGGCTACTTGCCGGCCAGCGAGATGTCGTACTCATCGGTCAGTTCCTTGTACTTCGCGGCCAGCTCATTCCATTCGGCGGTGACTTCCTCGCCGGAAATCTCGTTCGGAGTCAGCATGTTCTTCTCGTTGAACGAGGTGTAGGTGTCCGTGGCTACCGCGTCCTTGATGGAGGCCACCAGCTTCTGCTTGGCGTCATCGCTCAGGCCCTTCGGGGCTGCGATGGCGCGGTACTGGGAGACCGGGACTTCATAGCCTGCCTCGATGGCGGTGGGCACATCGGGAAGGAACTCATTGCGCTCGGAGGAGAAGACCACGATCGGGGTGACGGTGCCGGCGTCGATCTGCGGCTTGGCTTCGCCCAGCTGCACCGTGGAGACCTGTACCTGGTCGCCCATGACGGCGGTCAGTGCCGGGGAACCCGAGTCGAATGGTACTGTGGTGCCTTCGATGCCCGCCTGGGCCAGGATCAGTTCCTGGGCCAGCTGCGAGCCGGTGCCCACGCCGGTAGTGCCGAAGGACAGCTTCTTGCCGCTGTTCTTGATGTCATCGAAGTTCTCCATCCCCGACTTGGTGCTGGCTACCATGACGTAGTCATCCTGACTCAGTCCCATGAGGACATCGAGGTCATCGAGCGAAACCGCCTCGTCCGCGGATACCGCCAGCGGGGTAATGGTGATCAACGAGGCGTTGAGCAGCACGAGGTTCTGCCCGTCCGGGGCCATGGCCGCCACTTCTTCGGTGGCCAGCGCGCCGTTGGCGCCCGGCTTGTTCACCACGGGCAGGGCCACGCCCAGGGAATCCGCCATGCCGTCCGCCGCGGCGCGCGCGATCAGGTCGGTGGAGCCGCCAGGCGCCTGGCCGACGGTCAGGGTGATGGGGCCGCTGGGGAATTCGGCGGAGGCCGAGCCCCCGCCGACGTTGCCGCCGCAGGCGGAAAGCGCTAGTACCGCGCCAGTGGCCGAGAGGGCGAGCAGCGAGCGGCGAGTCAAGCGATTTTTCATGGGAAGTTCTCCTGTGGTGTCGAGTGTGGGACCCCGGCCGAGGCCTCGAGTGAGACAGCTCACCTTGCTGGTCTTGGAGTCAAGCGTAGAAACTTGAAGTGATGCATGTCCAAGGTTGAATGTGCATAGAATGATTCCAGAAAGGTATCAAATGTTTACTCTGGACCAAGCACGCAGTTTCGTTGCCGTTGCCGAGGAATTGCACTTCGGCCGTGCCGCCGAGCGGCTGAACATGACTCAGCCGCCGCTGAGCCGGCAGATCCAGAAACTCGAGCGCACGGTCGGCGTGGAACTGCTCGAGCGCGACAACCGCCGCGTGGCCCTCACCGCGGCGGGCCGTGCTTTCCTCCAGGATGCCCGCCGGCTGGTCGTGGCCGCCGAGCGTGCCCCGGACAATGCCCGCCGCATCGCCGCCGGCCAGCTGGGCGAGCTGCGCATCGGCTTCACCGCGGCCTCGGGCTTCAGCCTGCTCGGCCCGCTGCTGGGAGAAATCTCCGCGCAGATGCCGCAGGTGCACCTGGAGCTGTCGGAAATGGTGACCGGCGAGCAGGTCGACGCCCTGCTGGACGGCGACATCGATCTGGGCTTAGCCCGCCCGCCCTTCGACGAGAAGCTCTTCGAGTCCGCACTGCTATTAACCGAGGGGCTCTACGTGGCAGTGCCCTCCGGCCACCGGCTGGCCCGGCTGCAGCGGGAGGTATTGTTCGATGACCTGCGCAACGAACCGCTGATCATGCACTCCCCCACCAAGGCCCGCTACTTCTACGACCTGGTGGTGCGCCGCGTCGACATCGAGCACAAGAACGTGCGCCATACCGTCAGCCAGGTGCTGACCATGCTCGCGCTGGTCTCCGCCGGGCGCGGTATTGCTTTCGTCCCGGAGAGTGCCAAGCTGCTGGGCGTGGGCGGGGTCAGCTACCTGCGGCTTGGCGAGGTTACCGACGATCCGGTGCAGCTGCACGCCATCTGGAGCAAGTCCTCGCGCAATCCGGCGCTGGAACGGGTGGTCTCGATCGTGCGCCACGCGCTGCACGCTGAATGATGCACAGTAGGTATCAAACAATACAAATATGGGCTTGGACAGGCATCATAGAGGGTTCCTAGGCTGAGGGTAATACCAATGCACCGCCCCCAGCTTTCCCGCCTCGCCTGAGGCGGGAACCAGTCAAAGGAACAAACCATGGCCCAGTACACCCCCGCCGAACTTGCCTCCAAGCTCAAGGACGGGTTGCTCTCCTTCCCGGTCACCGCATTCGACGCCAACCTGGAAATCGACGAGGCCGCGTACCGCAACCACCTGGCCTGGCAGTCCAGCTTCGACGTCGCCGGACTGTTCGCCGCCGGAGGCACCGGCGAAGGCTTCACGCTGACCCCGGCAGAGGCCTCGCGTGTGGTCCGCATGGCAGTGGAAGAAGCCGGCTCCAAGGTTCCGGTGCTGGCCTCGGCCGGCGGTTCGACCAAGCAGGCCATCCAGAACGCGCAAGACGCCGAGGCCGCAGGGGCCGAAGGCCTGCTGCTGCTGCCGCCGTACCTGACCGAATGCGACCAGGAAGGGCTCTACCAGCACGCGTCGGCCATCTGCGCATCGACGACGACCGGCGTGATCGTCTACAACCGCGCCAACGCGATCTATTCGGCGGACACCGTGGCCCGGCTGGCCGATAACCACGAGAACTTCATCGGCTTTAAGGACGCGCTGGGCGACATCGAGCACCTGACCAAGGTGTACGCCAAGAACGGCGACCGCCTGTTCTACCTGGGCGGGCTGCCTACCGCGGAGACCTTCGCGTTGCCGCTGCTGCAGCTGGGCATGAGCACCTACTCCTCGGCCATGTACAACTTCGTTCCGGAATTCGCGCTGGACTTCTACAAGGATGTGCGCGCCCAGGACCTGAAGGCGGTCAACGAGAAGCTGAACCGCTTCGTGCTGCCGTACCTGGAAATCCGCGACCGCGTCAAGGGTTACGGCGTATCCATCGTCAAGGGCGGGCTGAAGGCCATCGGCCGCGACTCCGGCTCGGTGCGCCCGCCGCTGCAGGATCTGACCGAGCAGGACCTGGCGGACCTGTCCGCGCTGATCCAGCAGGCAGGCATCGTTCCCGCCGGCGCGAGCCTCTGACCAGCACTGGCACTTTACGACACACCAATCAGTCGACTCAGGAGCAATTCATGAGCACAACCACGCAGAACCTCACCGGCCAGTCCATCCTCGCCGGCGCCAGCACCGAAGGCAACGGGCGCAAGGTCAACGGCTATAACCCGGCGACCAACGAGCGCCTGGAACCTGCCTACAGCCTCATCGATGAGCAGCAGCTGAAGCTGGCCACCGCTGCGGCGGCCGAGGCCTTCGAGTCCTTCCGGTCCTTGGAACCGTCGAAGCACGCAGAGTTCCTGGAAGCCATCGCGGAGAACATCGAGGCAGTGGGCGCCGAACTGGTCGCTCGCGCCATGGCCGAAACCGGCTTGCCCGAGGCGCGCCTGACCGGCGAGCGCGGGCGCACCACCGGACAGCTGCGGCTGTTCGCGCAGGTGGTGCGCCAAGGTGACCAGCACGGCGTGCGCGTGGACCCGGCCCTGCCAGAGCGCACCCCGGCCCCGCGCGTGGACATCCGGCAGCGCAAGATCCCGGTGGGCCCGGTCGCGGTGTTCGGCGCGTCGAACTTCCCGCTGGCGTTCTCCACCGCCGGCGGCGACACCGCCAGCGCGCTGGCTGCCGGCTGCCCGGTGGTCTTCAAGGCCCACAATGCGCACCCCGGAACCAGCGAGATTGTTGGCCATGCCATCAGCAAGGCCGTCGCCGACTTCGGGCTGCACCCGGGAGTCTTCTCCCTGGTTTATGGCCCCGGCGCGTCGATCGGCCAGGCGCTGGTGAAGGATCCGGCCATCAAGGCCGTGGGCTTCACCGGTTCGCGGGCCGGCGGCACCGCCCTGATGGCCGCCGCGGCCGCGCGACCGGAACCCATCCCGGTGTATGCCGAAATGAGCTCCATCAACCCGGTGATCTTCTTCGAGGGAGCATTGGCGCAGGATCCTGTTGCGCAGGCCAAGGCCTACTTGGCTTCTGTTGTCGGTTCTTCCGGGCAGCTGTGCACCGCACCGGGTCTCGTCTTTGTTCCCACTGGAGCTGCCGGCGACGCATTCGCCCGCGCCGTCAGCGGCCAGGCACCGGAAACTTCCGGGCAGACGATGCTCACCGAGGGAATCTACAATTCCTGGACCGCTGGTGTCCAAGCGCTCGGCAGCCAGGACGGTGTCGAACTGCTGGGCCGTGGCACCGAAGGGGCAACCGAGAACGCTCCGGCACCAGCCATCTACACCGCTGGAGTGGAGCAGCTGCTGGCCAACCCGGTGCTGCAAGACGAAATCTTCGGAGCCGCCTCGCTGGTGATTCGCTACGCCGATGCCGCACAGCTGCAAACGGCGCTGGGCCGGCTGGAAGGCCAGCTCACCGCCACCTTGCAGCTGGACGATTCGGATCACGAAGCCGCAGGGCAGATCATCGGGACGCTGGAAACCAAGGTCGGGCGCATCCTGGTCAACGGATGGCCAACCGGTGTGGAAGTGGGCCACGCGATGGTGCACGGAGGTCCGTTCCCGGCAACGTCCGACCCGCGGACCACCTCGGTGGGCACCCTGGCCATCGAGCGCTTCCTGCGCCCGGTCGCCTACCAGAACTTCCCGGACGCGCTTTTGCCCAAGCCCATCGCGGAAGACAATCCGTGGAAGTTGACCCGCCGGATTGACGGCGTCCTGCAGGCGAAAGGCGAATAATCCATGACTTCCCAGCCCACCATTGCCTCGGTGAAGGTCATCCCGGTCGCCGGGCACGACTCCATGCTGCTGAACCTCTCCGGGGCGCACGGGCCGTTCTTCACCCGCAATATCGCCATCATCACTGACTCCGAGGGCCGCACGGGCCTCGGCGAAGTGCCCGGCGGCGAGGCGATCCGTTCGACCATAGAGGAGGCCGGCACACTGATTACCGGCGCCCCTGTGGCGACTTACCGTTCGCTGCTGCGCCAGGTGGCAGCCCGCTTCGCAGACCTCGATTCCGGCGGACGCGGTGCACAGACCTTCGATTTGCGCACCACCGTGCACGCAGTCACCGCACTTGAATCTGCACTGCTGGATTTGCACGGCCAGTTCCTCGGAGTGCCGGCGGCCGAACTGCTCGGCGACGGGCAGCAGCGCGACGCGGTTCCGATGCTCGGTTACCTGTTCTACGTGGGCAACCCGGATACGACGGATCTGCCGTATCTGCGCGAACCGCAGGGCAACGACGACTGGGAGCGCTTGCGCCGCGAAGAAGCCATGACGCCAGAAGCCGTGGTGCGCCTGGCCGAGGCGGCTCAGGCCCGTTACGGGTTCAAGGATTTCAAGCTGAAGGGCGGCGTCCAGGACGGGGACTCCGAGGTCGATGCTGTCATCGCTTTGAAGGAACGCTTCCCCGAAGCCCGGATCACGCTTGACCCCAATGGCGGCTGGCTGCTCGAAGATGCTATCCGGCTTGGCAAGCGCATGCGTGGAGTGGTGGCCTATGCCGAGGATCCGTGCGGCCCTGAGGGCCGCTTCTCGGGCCGCGAGGTCATGAGCGAATTCCGCAGGGCGACCGGTCTGCAGACCGCCACGAACATGATTGCGACTGACTGGCGAGAAATGGCGCACGCGGTGCGCACCAGTGCGGTAGACATCCCCCTGGCAGATCCGCATTTCTGGACCATGTCCGGATCAGTGCGCGTTGCCCAGCTGTGCAACGAGTTCGGACTGACTTGGGGGTCGCACTCGAACAACCACTTCGACATCTCGCTGGCGATGTTCACCCAGGTCGGCGCCGCTGCTCCGGGCGAGATCACGGCACTCGATACCCACTGGATCTGGCAGGATGGACAGGGCCTGACCGAGGAACCATTGGTGATTCGGGACGGAGAGATCAAGGTTCCGCAGCGGTCCGGCTTGGGTGTCAGCCTGGACATGGATCGGGTCGCCCAAGCCCACGAACTGTACCTGGAACATGGGTTGGGCTCGCGTGACGACTCGGTGTCCATGCAATACCTGATTCCCGGCTGGACCTTCGATTCGAAGAGTCCCGCGCTGGTTCGCTGACAGGCTGCCAGGGAATCTGAATAATGCACCGTGGACGGTAGAGGGAGCTTTCGCACCCTCGCCGTCCACGGCTTCGAGAAGCCCCGGAGCTGGGAACACCATTACCGGGCGGGAAAGGCAATATGCAAGGAGTTCTACAGGGATTCTCCGTTGTCTTGATCCTCATCGGCATCGGCCTGCTGATGTCGGTCGCACTGCCGCGACAACGCGCGGCCATTGCCCAGGGGCTCACCCCGCTCATCTTCTACATCACCAACCCCGCCCTGATGTTCACCCTGCTTGCCAGTACCGATCTGCATGCGGTGGTTGGTGTATTCACCCCGATAGCCTTGATGGTTGCGGTGCTGACCGGCTCCGCTTATGCATTGGTCGCGCGGCTGGCCTTCAAGACTCCAGCTCATCGGCTGCCCGTTGCGGCCATGTCCACGAGTTATGTGAATGCTGGAAATATCGGTGTGCCGCTGGCCCTTTATGCGGTGGGCAGCACCAGTCCCGTAGTGTCGGTGCTCATCGCGCAGTTGCTGATCATCGCTCCCGTCTACCTGTGCATGTTCGCGGTGCTCTCCCGCGCCAAGTCCGGTGGCGCGGATAGCCTGCCCGGTGCGAAAATGATCCTCAAGTCCATCGCCAACCCTGTCACTATTGCGACCTTCCTCGGTGCGGTGTTCTCCTTCTTTGGCCTGGCACTGCCCGAAGTCATTCATGCGCCAGTGCAAATGATTGGCGACGCATCCATCCCCCTGTTGCTGATGTCCTTTGGAATGGCGCTATACGGCCGGCGTCCATTGTCAGATAAGAACCTGCGCGGCGAAATCTATCTGGCGACCGCGTTCAAGGTGTTCTTCATGCCTTTGCTCGCCTGGCTCGTTGCCCGCTTCGTTTTCGGCCTATCAGGAATCGAACTTCTCGGAGTGGTGATCATGGCGGCGCTTCCAACCGCGCAAAACGTCTTGCTGTTTGCCCAGCAATTCAAGCTCCCCGTCGCCGTGCCGCGCGAAGTGGTGCTGGCAAGCACCCTGCTGACCTTTCCCAGTGTGCTGGTCATTGCCTTCTTGCTGGGCTAGATACGTGCAGCACCGGTATTCGCTCCGGTGGGCATCTTGGGCCTGCCGCTGCTACCCATCCCGTGCGACAGCGTAATCCCTGCCTCGAATGCGCTCGAACCACCTTGCCGAAGCTATCCGTTGCCAGCTGTCTTCCGAACGGTAACTCGGCGGAACTCATGGGCTGGCCAAGCGTCCAGCCGATGAGCTGGCAACCAAGCGGCTATTGGCCATCTCACGGTGCCGAATCCGGAGGGACGCCATTTATTCAATGAATTAGCCAAGATACCTAGCACGCTTGGACCACGGCTTCGACGCCAGGAGAGCTGGATCCCGGAATGTACTCCTAGCTTGAAACAACTTTGGAAAGATAGCGTTCGCTATGCAAATAATTATGTGTTTTCCATGGTCAGTGCGGATCTGAAAATTTCGAACTCCCCAAACATGCAGATAACCATCATTCATTTTTCGAATCTGCGAGTCCGCCGGGATAGTTCCACAGAAATATGTGAAACACCTTTTTAGTACATGAGCGAATATAAAAGATTTATTTGAGAAGTACTTCCTTTAGGAGTTGCCGAGCAGTTACGCTCCTACCGGCACACACCACATCGATTGATCACCGACCTTTGTGCGCCCAAAAACCCTACAAGGAGAACATCAATGGCACGTTTTTCTACCCCTCTTCGGAGAACCCTGGCCGTCTCCGCGGCCGTAGTGATCGGCATGAGCGGCTTCGGCGCTGGCGCCTTGCCAGCTACCGCCTCCCCCGTATCGGCTCCCGCTGAAAAGTCCCTCCCCAAGGCAAATGGCGAAGACAAGGTCAAGATCGGTTCGGTTCAATCAGGCGAGGCCTACGACCAATTCATCGTCACCTACAAGGCTTCAGCCACGCAGACGGGCAAGTCCTCCCGCGCCAAGGCCTGGGGCCAAGCAGCCAAGGCAGCAGGCATTACCGTCAAGGAAATGCGAGCCATGGCCACCGGCAGCTTCGTGGTGAAGGCCGACAAGAAACTCAAGGGCAACGGCGCCAAGGAGTTCATGGCCTATATTGCGCAGTCTGGTCTCGTGGAATCGGTGGAACCCGATGCCATCATGAAGATTTCCATGACGCCTAACGACACCCGGTACGGCGAGCAGTGGCACTACAGCGGCACCAACGGGATGCGCTTGCCTTCGGCCTGGGACATCGCCACCGGCGAGGGCAGCATCGTCGCAGTCCTGGATACCGGCATCACCTCGCACTCGGACCTGAACGCCAACATCGTTTCCGGCTACGACTTCGTCTCCAGCTCTGCCTCGGCCCGCGACGGCAACGGCCGCGACGCGAACCCCCAGGACGAGGGCGACTGGTACGCCGCCGGTGAATGCGGCGGCAGCTACTCGGGCAATTCCTCTTGGCACGGCACCCACGTGGCCGGCACCGTAGCCGCAGTCACCAACAACTCCAGCGGCGTGGCCGGAGTTGCCCCGGATGCCAAGATCCAGCCGGTCCGCGTCCTGGCCAAGTGCGGCGGCAGCCTGTCCGATATCGCCGATGCCATCATTTGGGCTTCGGGCGGTTCGGTCCCGGGAATTGCCAATAACCCAACCCCGGCAGACACCATCAACATGTCCCTGGGCGGTGGCGGCGCTTGCGGAACTACCTACCAGGCGGCCATCAACGCCGCGGTTTCGCGCGGCACCTCGGTGGTAGTTGCCGCCGGCAACGAAAGCCAGAACGCTTCGAATTCCCGCCCGGCCAACTGCGAAAACGTCATTACCGTAGCGGCAAGCAACCCTTCGGGCGCTCCGTCGTACTACACGAACTACGGCTCGGCCGTTGACGTCACCGCACCTGGTGGCGACACCCGCTACGCCGGCCAAGGCGTGCTGTCCACCATCAATACCGGCACCACTACTCCATCCAGCCAGGGCTATGCCTTCTACCAGGGCACTTCCATGGCCACCCCGCACGTAGCGGGCATGGTCGCACTGATGAAGTCGGCAGACCCTGGGATGTCCCCCGCCTCCGTGGAAACTGCGTTGAAGCAGGGCACCCGCGCGATGCCAGGCGGTTGCAGCATCGGTTGCGGCGCCGGACTGGTGGATGCCGCCAAGATCATGAATGCCCTGGACGGCAGCAACCCAACACCAACCCCGGAGCCAACTCCGGATCCGGAGCCAAGCGGCAACCTGCTGAAAAATGCAGGTTTCGAGAACGGGGCGGATTACTGGACCGCCAACCGCGCCGACACCTTCGAGTCCGGCTCGGCAGCCCGCTCCGGCAGCGGATTAGCTGGGCTCAATGGTTGGGGCAATTCCAACACCTACACCCTGGACCAGAAGGTCGCCATCCCGGCAGATGCCACCAATGCGCAGCTGGAGTTCTACCTGCATGTGCTGACCAATGAAACTACTGCCTATAGCCAGTACGACAAGCTGACCGTACAGGTTCTGGACGGCTACGGAACCTACAACATGGGCACCTGGTCGAACTTGGATGCCGGCTCGTCCTACGAACTGCAGGCCGTTGACCTGAACAACTTCCGCGGTAAGACCGTTACTTTGCGTTTCAAGGGCGTGGAAGACAGCTCGCAGGCTACCTTGTTCCGCATTGATGATGCATCGGTAGCCGCCAGCTAGAGGATCGACCAGAAAAGTCCACTATTACCTGCGCAAGCGCGGCACCAATCGGTGCCGCGTTTGCTGCGGGAAAGATAGGGATATCGCCTAGCTCAAGGTCCAGGAGCGCTTGGACAGGCCGTACCAGAAACCGTCAATTGCCGTCTTGGCATCAATTCCACCCGAGGCGTATGCCGCACCCAGCGCAACGTACAGCGGAGCCCAATGCTCCGAGCGCGGGTGCGCTTCGCGGGCCGCCGGGGCCTTGTGCAGGAAGTCGAGGATGGAGTCCACATCCCCGCGGGCCATTGCCTCCTCGGCCCAATGGTCGAACTCGCTGGAGGCCGATGGCGGCGCCGAATCCGGCCCGCCGGCTGGGTTGAACCAGCGCAAGTTGTGGGTGGTGAATCCGGAGCCAACGATCAAGGTTCCCCGCTCGCGCAAGGGCGCCAAGCTCTTGCCCAGATCAAAGAGTCCTGCAGGATCCAGTGTTGGCATGGACATCTGCACCACCGGTACATCCGCATCCGGAAACATTTCCTTCAGCGGCACGTAGGCGCCATGGTCCAGTCCACGCGTCTCGTCGCGCTCCACGTGATGGCCATAGGCCGAGGTCAGCCGTTCGACTTCATTGGCCAGCTCGGGCGCCATTGGCGCGTCGTAGCGAACGTCGTAGTACTTCTGGTCGAAGCCCCAGAAGTCGTAGACCAATTCGTTCTTCTGCTGGGTAGCACTCAGCGTCACCGGCGCATTTTCCCAGTGCGCGGAGATCATCAGAATATCTTTCGGCTTCTCGAAAGTGCCGGACCAGCTAGCCAGCTCCTGGGTCCAGCGCTGGTCGTCGGCCAGTGGCGGTGCGCCATGGCTAAGGAACAAGACGGGAGGGGTATCGGATAGCTGATTCATGATTAAAACCTACCAAGCATTAGTTGAAGCGTCAAGTTTTATTTTCATGAATCCCGATATCCAACTCCAAATGCTCTCCAAGAGGCCCGTGGACAGTGCGGACAGCTTCGCCGCACCACGTTGGGTCCAACGCCAGAGGCAACGGAGGCCATGGCTTTCTTGCTCTGCTTCTGAGCGGCGGCGGAAATCTATTGCTTCTCTAATCACGAATGCAATCGGCAAGTCGTTCTTAAGCTGCGCCGGAGAAGTGGAACTGTACGGCTTTGCAGGCATCAGGCGTTGCCTGGCCAGTCTTTTCCAAGCCATTAATTACGCTCAGCTGGGGATTCGCAGTACGTTCAACACTTCGGCTTCGAACGGCTGCGGTCTCCAATATCAGACTTATCGACCATTAATCTTTAGAATGGTTTGTATGCAAGAAGAAGAACTGATGCAGACGGTCGAAGAAGAATTCACCGCCATCTTATTGCGCGCCCGCCAGATGCTGATCCGTCGCGCCAAGATCATCCACCCGGACCTGCAGGATCCGGGGTACCGCTTGCTTGCAGTGGTCATCCGCGATGAAGCCCAGCAACAGGGAGCACTCGCAGAAAAACTGCGTCTGGACAAGGCGACTATTTCCCGCCTCGTGCAGCACCTCGAGTCTCTGGAACTTGTCACCCGCACCCAGGATCCTTCCGATGGCCGGGCCCAGCTGGTCTCGGCAACAGAAAACGCCAAGGAAAAATGGCGCTCCAGCGGTAACACGCTGCGTGAGGAACTGCGCCGCCAGCTCAAGGAATGGGAAGCCTCCGAACTGAAGAATTTTGGAGATCTCCTGCACCGCCTCAACGACAGTTTTGAACAGATTCTCTAGTCCCCGATCATCAGCTGAAGCCTTGGAGACCTTCTGGTTTCCAAGGCTTCAGCTTTTTAGGCTCACTCCATCAGCGCCAGGAAATCATCGGCGCTTAACGCAGCACTCTGCGCGGCTTGGGCAGTCTCTCCCAGGACATCATTGAACAGCTGCGTCTTCTTGGCCTGCAGCGCGAGCACCTTGGATTCGATGGTGTCCTTTGCCACCAAGCGATACACATAGACCGGACGAGTTTGCCCAATGCGGTGGGCCCGGTCAATAGCCTGGGCTTCGGCCTGCGGGTTCCACCATGGGTCCAGCAAGATGCAGTAGTCGGCGGAAGTGAGATTAATGCCGAAGCCGCCGGACTTCAGCGAGATGAAGAAGACCGGGAAATCTCCCTCGCTGAAACCGTCAATCAGTTCCTTGCGCTTTGGGCCAGTGGTGGACCCATCAAGGTATCCGTGCTCAATGCCCAGCTCTTCAGCGACGTCGCGTGCCTTGGCCAAGAAACTGGTGAATTGGCTGAAGACCAGAATCTTATGCCCTTCAGAAACCGCGTCCCCCATGAGTTCGCGCAGCATTTCCAGCTTCGCGCTCGGGGCATCGCCCTCGCCTACCAGGGACGGATCCAAGGCCAGCTGGCGCAGCAGGGTCAGCGACTGGAGAATCTGGAAGCGATTCGAATCAACGTCGTCAACCAGGCCCAGGACTTCTTGCCGCACACGCTGGAAGCGGCGGTCATAGGCTTTGCGGTGCCCCGGCTCCAGTTCGACTTCCAGCACCTGTTCGGTCTTCGCCGGCAGCTCTGGAACGACCTGTTCCTTGGTACGGCGCAGCACGAACGGACGCAGTCGGCTCTTCAGGCGCTCCAGGCGCTCCTGGTCTCCGTCGGCAATGGGCTTCTGGTAGTTGTCCTTAAAGGACTTCGCACCGCCCAGCAGGCCTGGTGCAGCCAGTGAGACCAACGCCCACAGTTCCAGCAGGTTGTTTTCCATGGGAGTGCCAGTGACCACGAATTTGCACGGCACTGGCAGCTGCCGGGCCTGCTTGTAGCCTTTGGAGGCATGGTTCTTCAGTTGCTGGGCCTCGTCCATGATCATGACGTTGAATCCGGCGGCTTCAAAATCCCCATAGGCCAGGCGGAAGATCGTGTAGCTGGTAACTACCAATTGGGCGTCACCGATCTGCGACGCCATGCTTTGGCCGCTCTTTCTAGCTGTTGAAGTGATGCCGGTGACGCTCATCTGCGGCGCAAATCGCTGCGCCTCATTGATCCAGTTGCCCACCACCGAGGTAGGAGCCAGCACCAGGAATTTCTGGGCAGGATCCTCGACGCGCGCTTGTTCAAGGCAAGCCAGCAGCTGGACGGTCTTGCCCAGACCCATATCGTCGGCAAGGACGCCACCGAGATCATGGGTACGCAAGAAGTTGAGCCAGGATAAGCCGTGGCCCTGATACGGGCGCAGTTCAGCGTTGAACGTTTCCGCTAGCTGGACCGGCTGCATTTCTTCACCGCTTTGCAGCGCATTCATGGTCTGCAGCCACTGGTTGTGCTGGGCTTCGATAATGCCCAGATCCACCAGTTCTTGCCACCAGTCGATGCTCAACTTATGGATGCGGATCGTATCGCCCTGCACCGTGCCCAGCTCCCCGGCCTCTGATATCAGCTGGCGCAGCTGCGTGAAATCTGCACCATCAATCGGGATCACCGTAAGGTCATCGAGGACGAGATACTCATCTTGCTTGGTCAAGGCCTCCAGCAGCAGTGGGAACGGGACCTTGGTCTCGTCCAGGAGCACTTCCACAGACAAGTCGAACCAGTCCCCCGTGCTTTCGCCGGCTTCGACACTGACAGCGGCCGGCGCGTGGCTGATCCGGTACTTCGGCAGCCTGTTCTGCTCTTCAACGACCACATCGGGATGCTCTGCCAATAGCGGCAATGCGTAGACCAAGAAATCGATGGATTCGGAGGTGCTGAATTCCTTCGGCGGGAAGATTCCTGAAGAGGTCAGTTGCCCCAAGGAAGCCTGCGCGCCGAGCTTGTCCTGCACCGAAGCAGCAATTTCCTTTTCCACGGCATACTGGCGGGGGCCCGCGGAGGCGTACTCCCAGGAATAGCTCACGGTCAGCGGAGTTCGGATGCTCTCCAGGGACAGCTTGAGGCTGGGGCGTGCTGGAACAGGGATGCTGTAGCTGTCATCCTCGCTCTTCAACGGTGCCATCAGACGCAATCGGTCCAGGTGCTGGCGCTCGAAAAGCTCAACGCCTTCCTGCGGGATGGATTGCGCACCGGATTCAATAAATGTGGCCAGTTCCTTCGTGACCGGTTCAGCGAACCGGGCCAAACCGATTTCCCTGGCCTTCGGCAAGGGGCTGGACGCGTAAGCCAACAAGGTCGGCGGCGTGCCTATGGGCAAGAGGTAGAGGTGCTCTTCGCTCGGCCCGCGCAGCTTCCCTTCCATGCTCAGGCCATGTTCACCGCGACGCACATCCACGTGTGCCATGGCTGGTTGCTCGCTGAACTCCACCGGGGCCTTGGCCGTAGAACCGCCGTTGACGATCTGCACTCCAGCTTCACGCAGGGCTTCGAACGCATCCAGCAGGTCCTGGCCTGGAAGATCCATCAAGGAGATCCACTCCTTGGGATCCCACGAATGGCGATAAGTATCTTGTTCAACGTGTTCACGCAACCGGTCCAGTTCAACGACCGCACGACGCTGCTTCTTGGAGAACCGCGTATCAAAGGCAACATTGCGCCAGCTGATCCCGGTTTGGATCCAGGGGCTCTTGGTGCCCTGGCGGGCCGGGCGTGCCTGCAAGGTCAGCGCGTCCTCGCCGCCATAACGCGGTTCGCTGACCACTTTCAGGATCAATCCCAACGGTTCTTCGGCAGCCAGCGGCTCATCGGAAATGACTGGAAGCAGACGGTCAAGGGTACGTTCCCACTGCGGCTTGCTATTGCGTTTCCATGCGTGGGGATCCACCCCGGAGTCGGAGACGAAGAAGCCCTGGTCTTCTTCGGTGGTGACCTCAATGAGCAAGGCGGCGACGTCTTCACAGGACTGAACCCCCGGATGCTTGCCGCAGAAGCTGGTGAAGCTGATATTGCCCGCGGTGATTTCCAATTGGGCCATCACCGATTCGCGCAGCACCACACCGGAGATGCGGGTAGATCCCGGTTGCATTACCCGGTTGGCGATCTGCACTTTTCCGGAATCACACAGGAATTGGCCCAGGTTGTATTCGGATTCGGTCACCAAGGTCTGGGCCGCAGAAAGTGTCAGCTGGAATTCCATACTCGCCGTTCATTGTTCGTGCAGTGGGCGCCCGAGAGCTAGATTCCATCTTAGCGAGCCGGAAAGCAAGATGCCCGGTGACGAAAAGTTACTTCTGCCCTTTACCCGCGGGCCCTGCAACCGATAGAAATTAATCACTGAATCACGAGTTCCACTCTTTGAGCCCTGGCTGAGTGGACGGCAACCCTCCTGCGTCATTGTGCGGGGTGCCCCAGGTGAAGATTCGACGCATCTTGACAGCCAAGATGCGTAAGCGATGGCGCCCCTTGCGCCAGAAAGGGGATCAATTCCCCATGACTAATGCAGCATCTGCCCCAACCGTATCCGAAGACCGCGCACAGCGCCTGCAGGAAGCAGGCAAGGGCTGGGGCGAACGAATTTCGGCTGCCCCGCAAAGTGCCCAATTGACTTTCACTGTGGAGGGCGAAGGCTTCGATTCGGTAGCCAGCAACATTGTCTCGGGCAAGCACACCTTCCAGGTCGACGAGCCAGCTGCCCTGGGCGGCAGCGACCTGGCCGCAAGCCCCGTGGAATACGCGCTCGGAGCGCTCATCTCCTGCCAGGTTGTGGTCTATCGCTTGTACGCGCAGAATCTCGGCATCCAGGTGGACGACGTGAAGATCCAGGCCAATGGCCACCTCGATGTCCGCGGACTCTTCGGCATCGACCAGACCATCCGCCCCGGCTTCTCGTCGGTGGATCTGGACATCCGGATTGCCGGACCGGAATCAGCTGAACGCTATGAAGAACTGCGCCGCGCAGTGGATGCCCACTGCCCAGTGCTGGACCTCTTCGCCAATCCGGTGCCGGTGACAACCGCGGTGAGCATCACAGAGATCAACTAGAGTTCGCTGAACTAAAAAGCACCGCGGCGGCCCCCGACTTCAGGGGCCGCCGCGGTGCACTTCTAGCTGAAGCCAACTATTGCCCCAGGAAGTTCAGCAGGACTTTGCCGGAGCGAGCCGAATCTTTGGCCGTTTCGAAGGCTTCAAGCGCATCGGCGACCGGGAACTCGTGGGTTACCGCCTCGGAAACCTGCAGTGAACCGTCGGCCAGGGCAGCAAGCACATGGTCGATTTCGTCGTTGAAGCGGAAGGAACCAACCAGTTCCAGCTCGCGGGTAATAGCCAGCGAAATGAGTGTGGGTTGTTCTCCTGAGGGCAGCAACCCGACCATGACCACTCGACCGCCGCGCACGGCACCGCGCACGGCGGAGGCCAACCCGCGGAAGTTGCCGCTGGCCTCGATCACCACGTCCGCGCCCACCTGGGCAAGAGCTTCCTGGTCATCGGCGCGCAAAGTTGAAGTGACACCGAGTTTCCCGGCGATTTCCAACGGCTTCTCGTGCATGTCCACTGCGATGATTTCTTTGGCTCCGGCACGCTTGAGCACTGCTACAGCGAGAGCTCCGATCGGCCCAGCACCAATAACCAGCGCCTTCTTGCCGGCGACTTCACCGGCGCGCGACACCGCATGCCAAGCAACCGCAGCCGGTTCTGCCAGTGCCGCATCACGCAGTGCTAAGCCAGCAGGCAGCTCACGCAGCATGCGTGATGGCAGGTTCACTTCGCGGGCGAATGCGCCCTCGGTGTGCGGGTAGCGGGCGGCCGAGCCCAGATAGGTGCACCCCGGGGAAAGATTCGGGCGGTCGGCCGGGTAGGGTTCCCCGGTCTCGCCTGGTGTTGCCGGGTGCACGGCGACTTTGGTTCCGGCTGCCGGCCCGCTGCCGTCAGCGGCGGCCTGGATGATGGTGCCGACGATTTCATGCCCGAGAACCATTGGAGCCTTGAGGATCGATTCCCCGGCGGCGCCGTGGCTCCAGTAATGCAAGTCTGATCCGCAGATACCGCCGTAAGCGATGGCAACGCGTGCTTCATCTGCTCGCGGCGCTGCCAGCTCGATTTGTTCAATACGCAAATCATCGGCTGCATGGGCCACGACGGCCAACGTGCTGGTGGCGAGGGAATTAGACGACAACGCTCATGCCTCCGTCGATGAAAATGGTCTGCCCGTTCACGTAGTTCGATCCATCCGAGGCCAACCAGACTGCTGGTCCGGCCAGATCCTCGACAGTTCCCCAACGGGCAGCCGGGGTGCGGCCCAGAATCCAGGAATTGAATTTCTCGTCATCCACCAGATTCTGCGTCATCTCGGTGTGGATGTAGCCCGGTGCGATGCCGTTGATTTGCAGTCCCGAACCAGCCCATTCGGCGGTCATGGCGCGGGTGAGATTGCGCAGGCCGCCCTTGGCTGCGGTGTAGGCGGAGATGGTGGGGCGGGCCAAGTCGGTTTGCACCGAGCAGATGTTGATGATCTTGCCTTCGCCACGCTGCACCATGGAGCGTGCGACTTCTCGGCCTACCAGGAATGCGCTGGTGAGGTTCGTGTCAATCACGCGCTGCCAGTCAGCCACCTCCAGATCCAGCATGGGCACGCGGTGCTGGATACCCGCGTTGTTCACCAAAATGCGGATGGGGCCGATGTTCTTTTCAATGGCTGCGATGTTCTCGCGCACGGCGGCATCATCGGTGACATCGAAGCAGGCGCTATGGATTCTTTCGGTGCCATAGCGGGTACCGAATTCGGCGGCAGTTTCGGCCAGGCGTTGCGCATCCCGGCCGTGAAGGATGATGGTGGCACCGGCATCCGCCAAGGCACTGGCAAGTTCGCGTCCAATGCCGCGGGAGGACCCGGTGACCAGGGCCAGGCGTCCGGACAGGTCAAAAAGTTGGCTCATGAGTTCCCTCGCATGAAGTGTCGATGGTACATCGACGGGAACTCACCAGCGGTATGAACCAGCTGCTGTATCCGAAAAATCAGCCCCGTCGCTTCCCCAAAACATATCAGATATAAGAGGTGCGAGGGGTCATAAAGTCCGACTTATTTATTTGAAAACTATCCTGCCGGATCTAGCGGGTCTGCGAGTAGAACCAGTTGATGTGCTCTTCGAGCAGCTGGGCCGCCCGTTCGCGCTGGTTCGTCGCGAATGCGTGGTGGATGGCCTTGTGCTGGCGGCGCAGGACGCGCACCACCGGCTGCCAGGCCTCGTCGCTGGGCACCGATTCGGAGACATAGTCGCTGATCGAGTTGCGCAGCGATTCCATCATCGATTCCACTACCGCATTGCCGGCCATGGAGGCCAGGAGCACATGGAACTCGGCATCAATGCGGTGGAAGGCCTCGCGCGAGAGCTGCGCGTCGTCCATGCGCATGATCAGCACCGCGGTGCGGTCAATGACCTGCTGGGCATGAATCGGATCGCGCGGCGTCATTTGCGCTGCCCAGGTTTCCAGCAGGATGCGGGATTCGACGATCTCGCGGACGTTGATCCCCTTGGCCGCCAAGTGCAGGCGCAATGCCTGCGAAATGCCTGCCGAGGGGTTGGAGATGATCACCGCTCCGGAGTTGGGCCCGGAGCCGGTGGAAGTCTTGATAATGCCCATCACATCAAGGATGCGGATGGCATCGCGGACCGAGGCCCGCGAGATCCCATGCTGCTCCGCGAGCGCACGCTCGCCGGGAAGCTGGTCTCCAACGGAGAGCTTCTCCTTGCGCAGATCCTCTTCAATTGCTTGGAGAACAATCTGGTACGCACGCGGAGCTGGGTTTACTGGCATCGGATCTATTTTAGCCGTTCGAAGCTAAGGCAGCATCCAGGACAGAACCGGGGTGGACTGCAGGTAAACCAAGCAGCACAGCACCAGCAGCATGCCTACGGACCAACCGGCAACCTTCTTGAGGATTACCGACTCCTGGCCTTCCATCTTCACCGAGGTAGCGGCGATGGCCAGGTTCTGCGGGGAGATCAGCTTGCCGACCACGCCGCCGGAGGTGTTGGCGGCAACCAGCAGGTTCGGATCGATGCCGGCATTGATGCCAGCGGTCTGCTGCAGCTTGGCGAACAGCGCGTTGGCCGAGGTGTCCGAGCCGGTCACCGCGGTGCCGATCCAGCCCAGGATTGGCGACAGGAAGGCGAAGAATGCGCCGGTGCCTGCCAGCCAGGTGCCAATGGTGATGGTCTGGCCCGAAAGGTTCATCACGTAAGCCAGGCCGAGGACCGAGAGGATGGTCAGCGCGGCGTAGCGCATGTTGTAGACGGTCTTGCCGATTTCGGCAGCACCCTCGGCGAAGGTCATCTTGTACTTGCCGTTGCCGTCGTTCTTCGCGTAGACCAGGGCCACGATCAGGCCAGTGATCAGCAGCAAGGTGCCCGGGGAGGATAGCCACTGGAAGTTGTAGATAGTCGACGTTACCGCTTCGCCATCAGCATCCAGGATCTTGCCGTCCAGTCCTGGCCAACCGAACTTGATGTCCGTGCTTGCCAGCCATGCAGGAATGTCCACGCCCAGCTTCCACAGCTTGGCCAGGCCGAAGATGACGATAACCAGCAGGTACGGGAACAAGGCCATCCAGGTGTTGACCGGGTGCAGCTTGGCGTTGGCTCCGTATGGAATTGCGGCAGCTTCAGCAGTCAGCACGCGCTGGCGTGCCTCGTCGGCGCCCTTTGGAGTCCAGAAGCGCAGCAGGATCACTGCCGCGGCCAGGCCAACCAGCGCAGCGACGATATCGGTCAGCTCATAGGAGAAGTAGGTCGAGCACAGCCACTGGGCGACACCGAAGGAGATGCCGATGGTCAGCGTTGCCGGCAGGGTCTGGCGCATGCCGCGCCAGCCATCGAGGATCAGCACCAGGATCGATGGGACGAACAGTGCCAGCAGCGGGGACTGGTGGCCAACGATGGCGCCGATGTCGGCAGCCGGGATGCCGGTCAGGGCACCAGCGGTGGTGATGGGGATCGCCACCGCGCCGAAGGCCACCGGGGCGGTGTTGGCAATCAGCACCGCGCAGGCTGCGCGCAGCGGGGACAGGCCCAATGCCAGCAGCATGGTGGCGGTAATCGCCACCGGTGCGCCGAAGCCGGCCAGCGCTTCAAGCAGTCCGCCGAAGCAGAAGGCAATCAGCACGGCCTGGATGCGCACGTCGCCGCCGCCGATAACGTCAAAGACGCGGCGCAGGTCTTCGAAGCGGCCCGACTTGACGGTGACCTGGTAGAGGAAGATCGCCATGACAACGATCCAGACAATAGGGAAGGCACCGAAGACCATGCCCATCAGTCCGGAGTTCAATGCCAATCCAACCGGCATGTTCCAGCCGAAGATCGCCACGAGGATGGCAACAGCGAGCGAGCCGAGGCCGGCCCAGTGGGCCTTGACCTTGACTACCGCCAGAAGTACGAAGAAGGCTACAAGCGGGATCAGTGCGATGAGCGCTGAAACAGCTATGCTCCCCGCGATCGGATCCGTGGAGGGTGTAAACACGGTGTGGGCGTCCTTACTCGAGATGGTCTGACCATATGTGGTCCGACCACCTAGAGTACAAGGTGAGAGCTATCACAACAAGTCTTGACTATTACGAAGTACGTGGCATAGTATGGTCTGACCACACCCTGAAAGAGTCATTTATTATGCGAATTGCTCTCTTTGCCACGTGCATTGTGGATGCTATGTATCCGGAAACCGCCAAGTCGACAGTGAAAATCCTGGAACGCTTGGGCCATGAAGTCATTTTCCCCAAGGCGCAAGCCTGCTGTGGGCAAATGCACATGAATTCCGGTTATATGCCTGAAGCCCTGCCCGTGGTCGAAAACCACATCAATGCCTTCGACACCGAAGACTATGACGTCGCGGTGGCCCCCTCGGGCTCCTGCGTTGCTTCGGTCAAGCACCAGCACCCTTTCCTGGCAGAGCGCCTGGGCAAGCCGGAGCTCAAGGAACGCGCAGTTGCCGTGGGCAAGCGCACCTATGAACTGAGCCAACTGCTGGTGGATGTCCTGGGGATCACCAACGCCGCCGAGCAGCTGGGCAGCTACTTCCCGCAGACCATCACCTACCACCCTTCCTGCCACGGCATGCGTTCGCTGAAACTCGGCGATCGGCAACTTGATCTGCTCAAGACCGTCGGCGGCATCACCGTCAACGAGCTTCCGGAAGCTGACCAGTGCTGCGGCTTCGGCGGTACCTTCTCGATCAAGAACTCCGATGTCTCCACGGCAATGCTCGAAGACAAGATGAAGAACATCTGCTCCACCGGCGCCTCGGCCTGCGCGGGCGGCGACGCCTCCTGCCTGATGCACATCGGCGGCGGACTTTCGCGCACCGGAGCCAAGCCAAAGACCCTGCACCTGGCAGATATCCTGGCCAGCACCATGGAAGAGACGGTGTCACTGTGACTCAGGTATTCCTCGGCATGCCTGCCGGCGGGCAGGGCAACCTGTTCGAGACCGAGCCATTCCCCAAGGCCGCGCACCGCGAACTGGGCAACACCCAGATGCGCAAGAACCTGCGCCACGCCACCCACACCATTCGCGACAAGCGGCTGAACGTCGTCGGCGAGCTTCCGGACTGGGAAGAGCTGCGCGACGCCGGCAGCGCCATCAAGAACCTGACGATGGCCAACCTCGAAGAGCGTTTGGAAGAGTTCGAGAAGAACTTCACCGCCCGGGGCGGCATTGTCCACTGGGCCCGTGACGCGGACGAAGCCAACAAGATCGTTACCGAGCTGGTCAAGGCGACCGGCTCGAAAGAGGTCGTCAAGGTCAAGTCCATGGCCACCCAGGAAATCGGCCTGAACGAGCACCTGGAGACCGAGGGCATCGAAGCCTTCGAAACCGACCTTGCCGAGCTGATCGTCCAGCTGGGCAACGACAAGCCAAGCCACATCCTGGTTCCGGCGATCCACAAGAACCGCACCGAGGTGCGCGACATCTTCCTCAAGGAAATGCCGGTAGTGGATCCGAACCTGACCGATGAGCCAGCCAAGCTGGCCGAAGCTGCCCGCAAGCACCTGCGCAAGAAGTTCCTTTCCGCCAAGGTCGCCATCTCCGGCGCGAACTTCGCGCTGGCTGATACCGGCACCCTGGGCGTAGTGGAATCCGAGGGCAACGGCCGCATGTGCCTGACCCTGCCCGAAACCCTGATCACGGTCATGGGCATCGAGAAGGTTCTCCCCCACTGGGAGGACATCGAGGTCTTCATGCAGCTGCTGCCGCGGTCTTCCACCGGCGAGCGCATGAATCCCTACACCTCGCTGTGGACCGGCGTGAGCGAAGACGATGGCCCGCAGAACGTGCACATCGTGCTGCTGGATAACGGCCGCACCCGCGCCCTGGCCGACCGCTTCGGCCGCACCGCGCTGAACTGCATCCGCTGCTCGGCGTGCATGAACGTGTGCCCAGTGTACGAGCGCACCGGCGGCCACGCCTACGGTTCGACCTACCCGGGCCCGATCGGCGCAATCCTCTCCCCGCTGCTGACCGGCATCCAGGTCGAGGAAAACGGCTCCTTGCCATATGCTTCCTCGCTGTGCGGCGCCTGCTACGACGCTTGCCCGGTGAAGATCAACATCCCGGAAATCCTCGTGCACCTGCGCGGCGAGGACGTGGATGCCAACCGCGACAAGCACAAGCTCCCGACCCAGATGGATCTGCTGATGAAGGGCGGCTCCTGGGCGTTGGGCAAGGGCAAGAACCTCGGCCTGCTCGAAAAGGCCTTGCCGCTGGGCCGGCTGATGTCCGGCAAGGAAAAGAAGATCAAGAAGCTTCCGGGCATCGCCGCAGGGTGGACCGCCAGCCGTGACATTCCCGCCCCGCCAAACAAGTCCTTCCGCGACTGGTGGAGCGACGAGAAGGAGTCCAAGTGAGCGCAAAAGACGAAATCCTGGGACGGATCCGCTCGGCACTAGCCGATGCTCCCGTCGCGCAAGAGGTACCCCGCGAATACCGCAAGACCTCGGATATGGGTGAAGCTGAGCTCATCGACCTGCTGGTGGACCGCTTGGTGGATTACAAGGCCGGGGTGGACGTCATTGACGCCGCGCAGATCCCGGAATACGTAGCGGCCAAGCTGGCGGGAGCCTCCAGCGTTGTCTACCCGCATGGCTTGGACACCGGCTGGCTCTCAGGGCTGGGCGAGAAGGTCGAGCAGCGCATCGATGCCCCGGGCGCACGGCTGAGCATCGCCGAACTGGATGAAACCAGCGCCGTGGTCACCTCGTCGGCCGTTTCGGTCGCCGAGTCCGGCACCATCATCCTCGATGGCGAGCCAAACCAGGGCCGCCGCGCGATTTCGCTGGTACCCGACCACCATGTGTGCATCGTGCCGATCTCGTCGATCGTGCGCCTGCTGCCAGAAGCCATGCCGCGACTGGCCATCACCCGTCCGCAGACCTGGATCTCCGGCCCGTCGGCCACCAGTGATATCGAGCTGGAGCGCGTTGAAGGCGTGCACGGCCCGCGTACCTTGGACGTCCTGATGGTTCGCGGCCTGTAAGGCTGGCGCAATAAGCTTTCGCGGCCGGTTCCCCCCTCCTAAACCTCCAGGGGAACCGGCCGCGAGTGCATTTAAGTGTGCTGTCGGCTTCTTGCCCTAGCCGCCGGCAATAAAACCCTTCAGGTCCGCCTCTATTCGATCGCGCGCGGCAAAAAAGCGAAGCCGGCAGTCCAGCTTCGAACATTTCGCGGAAGCGCACCGGTGGCATGGAAACGCTCAAGCCCGCGATGACTTCCCTGGCTCCATCGTGACGGCAATCCGTTATGCTTCCCTTGCCTCGGATTTTCATCACCGGAGATATCTGGCGCACCCAGCCCGCCAATCCTGTCCAGGCTTGGACGTGTCCATGGCGCTGCCGCTGGACGCGACCGGTGAGTTGGGCGAATTCTTCGCTCAATTCATGACTGAATCACCAGTAACTGCCTAGCTGCCGATGCGTCATCTGCCCGTGGCAGCTGTCATCCAAAACAGCATCAGCGGGCAGATTCTGATTACATGGATAGGCAGGCGGAAGATTCTCACTTGAAGGGCCGGGATGGAGAAACAACAGGACCTTCGGATTTCGGTACGCACCATTCCCGATTCGGCTTTGCGCTTCGTCGGCTTCCTTTCCTTCTTCGACCGCTATGGCACCCCTCCCATGCTGGTCGCACTTTCGCTGGGTACCTCGCTCAGTTTCGCCCAAGCTGTCCAACTGGTAGCTTCCTATGCCTTGTTCTATGCCATAGGCCAACCGATCTGGGGCGTGCTTAGCGATCGTTTCGGGCGTCTTGCGGTTTTGCGCGCGGCGCTCATCGGCGCTGGCCTCGGTGCGGTCGCCAGCATCCTGTTCACCGACTATTTGCCGCTACTCATTGCCCGCTCCGTCACCGGGTTCATGTTCGGCGCACTGTATCCCACACTGATGACGCTCCTGGGCGATACCCGCACCGGGGTGGAACGCGCTCGCGGCTTATCTGATTTGCAGATCTATTCCTCGCTGGGAACCACCCTGGCGACATTAGCTTCAGGAGCATTGGCAACATACGCGAACTGGCGGCTGGTGTTCCTGTTGCCTGCACTGGGTTGCGTAGCAGCCCTGTATAGCTTGCGGAAGGCGGCAGAGCCCGAGCATTCGCGTTCCGGATTCAAATTCCGTGCAGCTTTGCGTCCCATGAATTTGGCCCTTTATGCCATCGTCTTCCTCGAAGGCGGGCTGCTCATGGGATTGCTGACCTATATCGTTCCCGCCTTGCAAGAATCCGGTGTCGCTATTGGCTTGGCAGGAGCGCTAGGTTGCGCTTTTGCCCTGGGAGTCATTCTGGGTGCACGCTTGATGCGCCGATTGGTGGCACGCATTGGCCGAACGTGGCTTATTGGCGGTGGAGGCCTGCTGCTTTGCGCAGCTTTCCTCCCTTCGGCGTTCGCCCCATCCCCTGCCTCCTACACCCTCACCGCGTTCTTCCTGGGTGCCGCGAACGCGATCATGCACTCATCGATGCAGGGGTGGGCGACCGAAATCTCGCCTGACGCGCGAGCCACCACCGTTTCACTGTTCGTTTTCGCCCTGTTCGCCGGGGCCTCTGCGGCGACCTACCTAACTGCAGATCTAGCGCAGAATGGCCACTACGGGCAGATCTTCGGGATCGGCTTGGCACTGAGCCTGTTACTCGTGGCGTTGGCGACTGGCACTCATGCGCTGTGGCGCAGAATGCACCCAGCCAGCTGACTTCCCTGGCAGGTACGGGGCATTCTGGCATTGCAGAGAGTTCTTCTAGAGATTAGATGTTATTGCCGGTTGCATGTGAGAATCTTGAATTAAGCGAACGAGCCTCACAAGTGGAAAGCAGGTTGCCATGACCAGTCCAGGCGAAGAACCACGAAACCCTTATTCTTCAGGGCACCAGGGTCAGAACCGTCAGTACCAGCAGCCTGGTTCCTACGATCTCAACGGCGTCCCGCAACAGCCTTACTACAATCAACAGGCACATGGCCAACCGGGCCAGTATCCCCCGGGCAACTTCGGCTATCCGACAGCATCCCATTTTCAAGGCACCCAGCTGGCACAGACCTCGATGATTCTTGGCATTGTGTCAATCTTCGTTGCAGGCGTGATCCTTGGCCCGATTGCTATTTTCAAGGCCAATAAAGCCGAAAGGGAATTCAATACGGTATCCACGGTCGGCAAAGTGACCGGTTGGATCGGCACCATTTTGGGCGTGCTCTGGATCGTGTATGTCGCATTCCTTGTCATCGGTGCTATCGCATTTTCCGTGGACCCGTCGTTCAGCGGGTCCTAGGCACGTCTTCCCTCGACTTTAACGACAAAGCCTCCAGCTCACTTTCGTGAGCCGGAGGCTTTGCCGGTATCGGCCCTTATCCCGTCATCCCCATGACGGACTTCGGGAAACTTTTACTCTGCGGTTGGCAGTACGAACGAAGCGTCGATTTCGATCTTGACCTTGTCGCTGACCAGAACGCCACCGGCTTCCAGTGCTGCGTTCCAGGTGATGCCGAATTCCTTGCGGGAGATGGTCGTGGATGCGAAGAAGCCAACGCGGGTTGCACCGAAAGCGTCTACAGCTTCGCCGCCGAGCTCTGCTTCGAATTCAACTTCCTTGCTCACGCCGCGGATGGTCAGATCGCCAACGAGAATGAACTCGCCAGCCTCGCCCTTGACCGCAGTGGACTTGAAGGTCATGGTTGGGAACTGCTCGGCGTTGAAGAAGTCCTCGCCCTTCAGGTGGCCGTCGCGGTTAGCGTCCTTGGTGTTGACCGATGCGATCTGGACGGTTGCCTCGACCGAGGAGTCTGCCAGGGTTGCGCCGGTGGTCAGGGTTGCGTCGAATTCAGTGAAGCTGCCGCGAACCTTGGAGATGCCTGCGTGGCGAACCGAGAAGCCGATCTCGGAGTGCGATGCGTCGAGGTTCCAGGTTCCGGTGGTCAGTGCAGATGCAGTCATGTCTAAATCCTTTCGTCGGGCCATCAAGTAGTTGACGCCTCAATTTGTTTTGCTGATACCAGTATGACACTAATGAAGTTGAAGCGTCAACCACTTTCCCTAAAAAAGTTTCATCTGACTCTTCAAGAGACCCTTATTTTGATACTGACTAGGAAAGTTTCCACTGAAGTTATTTTTCATGCACCTCTTTACTCCGACGTGTACATGGCTAGACTGAGGCCATGAACGCAAATGACCCAGTTCCCGATCATGCCCAAGAAGAAGCCGAGTTATCCGCAGAGCTAGAGGAAATTTGGCAGGAAGAATCCATCACTACCGCTGCCACGACCGAAATCGCCGATGAAGTCGACGGCGAGCTAGGTACCCGGAATCAGCAATAGGTAGATGGCCTCCACCTATTTCCATCCTGCAAGCAAATCCATCCGAGAGAAACCAATCCCCAGTGAATCCTCGGCGACATTGAAATGGATCCCCGGCATCGCGATGACGGGGATCCATTGCTTAATCCATGCAGTTTTCGTTGACTCGGTTAGGGATTGGAGACCAAGCCTTGGCCAACCATCCATTCGAAGGCAACATCTGCCGGTTCACGGCCAACCACGTCCACCTGGTAATTCAGGTCCATCAAGACCTGATCAGTCAGCAACGGAGCGATCTTGTCCATGATCTGCTGGATTTCCGGGTGCTTTTCAAGGAATTCTCCGTTGAAAGCCGGGGCGGCGTTGTAGCTTGGGAAATACTTCCGGTCATCTTCCAGCACGGTCAAGTTAAGCGCCTTGATGCGACCGTCAGTGGTGAAGACTTCACCGAAGTTGCACGCGCCATTAGCGGTTGCCTGGTAAATGGCACCCACGTCGTACAGACCGATATTGTCCTCAGCCACTTCTGAACCACGGTCGATATCGTAGTGTTCCAGCATTGGAGTCAGACCGTCTCGACGGGAATTGAATTCCGGGTCGACGCAGAACGTCAGATCTTCGGGGTCCAGCGTCTGCAGTTCGGAAAGCTTGGTGATACCCAGCCGCTTGGTCGTTTCTTCGTTCATCGCCAATGCGTAGGTGTTGTTCAACGGTGCCGGATTTCCCCAGATAATTCCATTGGCAACATCCTCATCGTGCACCGACTGCCACTGCTCTTCTTCACCCACAACAGGTGATTCGTGGCCCAAGTAGGTCAGCCACGCGGTACCGGTGTACTCCCAGAGCACGCTCGCGTCGCCGGAAAGCAGCAACTGACGTGCCGGCTGGGAGCCAGGAACATTGGTCAGGTCGGTGACGTCAAAGCCGGCAGCCTTGAGCGCGATCACGGTGATCTTCCCCAGCAGCAGCTGCTCGGTAAAGGACTTGGACGTGACGGTCACGGTGGTGTCTTCAGCGTTTTCGACCAGCGGCTTGATCTCGGCGGGGCCGGCGTTGGGCACCGTCCCGGTCGATGGGCTAAGTCCGCACCCAGTCATTCCGATCAGCGCGGCCATGGACAGGACAGCTAAATTCAGTTTGCGGTTCACGAAAGTCCTCTCGGTCGTGCCACCTGTTCGACGACGCGGCCAAGCCAATCAATCGTCAAAGCCAGCAAGGCCACTAGCAACGAGCCGGCAATCAGCACCACATTCAGGTTCAGGTTCACTCCCGTAGTGATCAAGATGCCCAGCCCGCCGCCGTTGATAAAGGTTGCCAACGTCGCGGTGCCTACCAGCAGCACCAGGGCTGTGCGGATGCCCGATAGCATCACCGGGACGGCCAACGGCAGCTCGACCTTCAACAGCACGGACATCTGGCTCATGCCGATTCCCCGCCCGGCCTCCACCAGGCGTTCATCAACCTGCTGCAGGCCAACAATGGTGTTGGAGAGCACCGGAAGAATCGCATAGATCACCAGTGAGACAATGGCAGTTTTCGGGCCGAACCCCAACCAGAAGGCCAAGAGCACGATGACGCCAATGGCGGGTGCGGCTTGGCCGAAGTTGGCAATGGCGCGCACCGCCGGGGCTGCCTTGCGCAGTCCGGGGCGAGTGAGCAGCACGCCGAGCGGAATCGCGATCAGCAGAACGATGAGCGCCGAGATGACCGTGATCTTCAGGTGGTCGAGGGTGTAGCCCCAAATCGTTGCCGGATCCAGCGTTTGCTGTTCGGTCTCGGTCAGGTCGGCTGTTACCAGCCAACCCACCAAGATGGCGAAAGCAGCTGCGATTCCGGCGATCTGCCAAATCAAGCTGCGGGTTTCGGATCTCATGCCGATTCACCATCCTGCCCGGTGGCCGCACGATCGATATTCACGACGTTGATGGCACCCGAGTTCAGGCCAACCGGCGCCTCGTGATTAGCATCCGTGGTGTTGTTCGCGGCCGCGATCGCCTCCATGACGGTCTGCACCGTGATGACACCCGTGAGCACATCACGGCGTCCCGTTACCAGGGCCGACTCGGAACTGGCCACCAGCATGGTGTCCAATGCGTCGTTCAAGGTGGCCTGCTCACCGACGACCGGCATGGATTCATCGTAGGTACCCTCGATGATCTGGGCACGCGACAGTTGCCGGCGGTCCATGCGGCGCAGCGGACGTCCCCGCGAATCAAGCACTACCGCGTATTTGCGTCCGGCGCCCTGCAACTGCGAGAGCACCTCCGAAGCATTCTTGCCCGGTGTGGTGGTGATGGCTTCTCCCAGTTCCACTTCGTTCACCCGCGTCAAGGTCAGCTGCTTCAAGCCGGCACCCGAACCGATGAAGTTCTCCACGAACTCGCTGGCCGGATTGGCCAGGATCCTTTCTGGGGAGTCGTACTGCTCCAACTGCGCACCTTCGTTGAAGATCGCAATCCAGTCGCCGAGCTTCACCGCTTCGTCGAAGTCGTGGGTCACGCACACGATCGTCTTCTGGACTTCAGACTGGATGTTCAGCAGCTCATCCTGCAGACGCTGGCGGGTAATTGGGTCAACTGCACCGAATGGCTCATCCATCAGCAAGACCGGTGGATCCGCTGCCAATGCACGGGCGACGCCCACACGCTGCTGCTGGCCGCCGGAGAGCTCCTTGGGGAAACGGTCCCGGTAAAGTTCCGGATCCAGCGAGACGAGTTCCAGCAGCTCGTCGACGCGGGCAGCGATCTTCTCCTTGGGCCAACCCAGCATCTTTGGAACCATGGCGATATTGGTCGCCACGGTCATATGCGGGAACAGGCCGCCGGCCTGGATTACATAGCCAATGCGGCGGCGCAGTTCATCACCGTTCATGCCGGTGACATCTTCGCCGTCAATGACGATCTTGCCGCTGGTCGGCTCGATCAGGCGATTAATCATCTTCAGGGTGGTCGTCTTGCCGCAGCCCGATGGCCCCACGAACATCACGATGGACCCGGCAGGGATCTCCAGGGTCAGGCCGCCTACGGCCGATTTCTTTTGTCCCGGGTAGGTCTTGGTTACTTCTTCGAGCATGATCGAAGCGCCAGTGACATTCTGGGCCACGGCATTTTCAGGGATCTTATGTTCAGACACGGATACCTCGCGGGGTAGTCAGTCGGCCAATGCCGAGCAAAATCAAATCAAGGATGAGCGCCAGGATCACGACGCCAACTACGCCGGTGATCACGGATTCCAGGGAGTTCGCGCCGCCCAGACGCGAGAGTCCTTGGAAGATGAACCCGCCAAGGCCAGGACCCAGGGCGTAGGAGACCACTGCGGCGACGCCCATCACCATCTGGGCTGAAATTCGTACGCCAGTCAGGATCACCGGCCAAGCTATGGGAATTTCTACTGATATCAGAGTCTTCAGCCGGCTCATGCCGATGCCGCGCGCTGACTCGATAATGGTTGGTTCGATGTTGTTCAGCCCAACGATCGCGTTGCGCAGAATTGGCAGGGCGGCGAAGAACGTCACCACGATGACTGCCGGAGTAACCCCGAAGCCCACGGGGACAATAAGCAAACCGATCAGGGCAAAGGACGGAATAGTCAGGCCGATGGCGCTAATGCCGTTAGCCAAGCCTGATAGGGGCTTGTTGCGGTATACCAATACGGCAATCAGCACAGCAATAATTGTCGCCAGGATCAAGCACTGCGCGACTAGCGAGAAGTGCTGCCACGAGGCGAAGAGGATATGGCGAGATCGCTCGCCAAAAAAGTCACCCACATTAAAACCTGCTTCACTTTAGTTTCGTATCCAGATCGTTATTTCAAGACTGGTCTCTGGGACCGTAGCTTGCCATGAGTTTAGCCGGGTCAGCGGAGCATGGCCAAGCCACGTTTTCCAGATCAAAGCTCTGGCTCGGCCGTATTTAAGGCCAATTGCTATCAATTGCCGATCACGAAATATGGTGCACTTTCAGCGAAAAGTGTAGTGAGATAGATTCATGAAACTTGCAACGCTCCGCCTCGCCAGCGAACCAGGCCATACCACCGCTGCTGTCATTGAAGATGGCCGCGCCTACTACTTGGACAACCTCGATTCAGTGCAGCGTTTCCTGCGTCTTGATGACGCAACTCAGCAAGAAGTAGTTGCTCGCGCTTTGGTGGGTGATTCCATCGCCGAGGGCGAAGCCGACTACGCTCCGCTGATCCCCAAGCCGGAGAAAATCTACTGCATCGGGTTGAACTACAAGACGCATGCGGCCGAGGTCGGCGAAGACCTGCCGAAGTATCCGACGGTGTTCGCGAAGTTCGCTTCCACCCTATGCGGTGCCAAGGACACCATCGAAATTCCAGTGGAAGACCACCGGGTGGATTACGAAGCAGAGCTGGCCATCATTATCGGCAAGCCGGGTCGCCGCATCAGCCAGGAGGATGCTGCCGCGCATATTGCGGGTTACGCCGTGGCCAGCGATGTGTCGATGCGCGGTTACCAGGGCCGCACCCAAGAGTGGCTGCAGGGCAAGATCTGGGATCGCTCCACTCCCCTGGGCCCGTGGCTCGTAACCCCGGATGAGCTGGATCCCGCCGCCCGCATTACCAGCACAGTCAATGGCACCGTGGTGCAGGACGAACAGATCGATGATCTGATTTTCTCGGCTGACGCCTTGGTTTCCTACCTTTCGACGTTCAATGAATTGCAGCCTGGCGACGTCATCCTGACGGGTACGCCCTCTGGTGTTGCGTTGGGCCGCCGCGACGAGAATGGGCGTCACCCGTGGCTCAAGCACGGCGATGCACTTGAAACCTCGATCGAAGGCCTGGGTACCTCTGCGGTAGTTTTCAACGCGCCGCAGAACTGATTTTTCTCGGTGTTTCCGGGGGCCTGTCCGCAGTTGCGGGCGGGCCCCTGAGGCATTAGGCCCCGTTCACAATTTTGCTATTGAGACTCATTCTCATATAAGCTTGAACGCGTGAATCTCATCGTTCTCTCCGCACTTGATACTTCCAGCCGCGACTCCGGCCTCAGCCACCTGGGACACCACCATCCTGATGCCGTCATCTTGTGCTATGACTTCGTCGACGGCAATCGGCTGGTGCGCCACGTCTCCGGATCTGCAGCCGCAGAACATGCCGAAACCGTTCTTGGGCACCCCTGCATCGGCTGTGCGACTAAGTTCGAGATCCTGCCGACGATCCAACGCCTGGCCCCCGAAGATTCCGAGGCCACAATGATCCTGGCGTTGCCCGCCACATGGCCTAGCGGAACGGTGCTGGACATGCTGGGCACAAAGCTCGAACCATTGGAAATCCGGATCAGCAGCATCGTCTTGTCCCTGGATCCCGCCGAATTGGAAAACCAGATGTGGGACCGGCACACCCTCTGGGAATCGGGATTCAACGCCATGGAACGCGATGCCAGGACGTCGGGAGAGTTCTTCTTCACCGAATTGATGCAGGCAGATACCCTCATTCCGGTCGAAGGCCTGGAAACCCAGCTGCTCGAAAGTGCCACCGGTCCGCGGCGCGCGGGCGGCCCCGATTTTGAAGCCGGCCTCGAATTAGCTCGGCAGATGGCACCGCATGCGCATATCTGCGTGCACGCAGAAGGACTCGGCTCCTTCCACCCCGGAGCAGCGCGCCAACGCACCAGCGCCGGGCACCTGCCGCGAACGGCAACCAATGCTCGCACTATGCCGATCCGCCTGCACGCCGAGCGTCCGCTTCATCCCGAGCGCTTCCGCCAGGCCCTTCCTTCCCTGGCCGAATCCTGCACGTGCATCCGCGGCATCCTCTGGGTGGCTAGTGCGCTCAGCGAGCGCGTAGCCATCGGCGGAGCTGGCCCACGCATCTGGATGGAAAACACCGGAGCGTGGAACTCGAATATCGCCGTCTCGGAATTGCTGCTCTACGGATCCGAACACGAGGCTTCGCAGATCGAGACGGTCTTCAAGCAATGCCAGGTCACCGAGGAAGAACTCAAGGACCTGTTCAGCTCCGCACATCATGAAGGAGGTGAATGGCATGAAAGTTAGGAACTCCATCCGTGCACTGAAGAAGGCGCCCGGCTCCCAGGTAGTGAGACGACGAGGCCGCGTATTCGTGATCAACAAGAAGAATCCGCGCATGAAAGCACGGCAGGGCTGAATCCCGGAAATTGCCGGCGTCCACGTCAGTGGATGCCGGCAATGCAGCAGCCAGCCCGAACCCCTGGCCTTTTCGTGAAATTAAGTTAACGAACCGGACATGGCATCGTCCAGCGCGCTTTGTGACACGGCTCTCCCCTTGTCATATGATGGCACTCACATAAGGGGATCGGCTTCTGGCTTGAGACTCTTGATCATCAGTCACTCGCAAATAAGGATGTTAAATCCATGGACGATTTGGGCGCTCTCTTCGGAGATATTTCCTCCGTCATTTGGGGACCGTTTGTCCTCATCCCGCTACTTTTGGGCACTGGCCTGTACCTGACTATCCGTTTGGGCGGCCTGCAATTCTTCAAGCTCGCTGCAGCCCTGCGCCTTGGCCTGCTCAAGCGCAAGGATGCCGAGGCAGAAGGCGATATCTCGCAGTTCCAGGCACTGACTACAGCACTGGCCGCCACCGTTGGCACCGGCAACATCGTCGGTGTCGCAACCGCCATCGGCATCGGTGGTCCGGGCGCCCTGTTCTGGATGTGGGTCACCGGCCTGCTGGGCATGGCATCGAAGTACACCGAGGCGTATCTGGGCGTGCGCTTCCGCGGCACCGACGCCGCAGGCGAAAAGTCCGGCGGTCCGCAGTACTACCTGGAACGCGGCGTCAAGGGACCGTTGGGCAAGTTCTTGGCCCTGTTCTTCGCTATCGCTGCCACCCTGGCCAGCTTCGGCATCGGCAACATGACCCAGGGCAACTCGATTGCCGCCAACTTGGATAATTCCTTCCATGTGACCCCTTGGGTTACCGGCGTGATCCTAACCGTGCTGTCCATCGCCGTATTGGTTGGCGGCATCAAGTCCATCGGCCGCGTTACCGCTGGTTTCGTTCCAGTAATGATCGTCTTCTACGTAGCAGCATCGATCTACATCCTGATCGCCAATGTGGGCGGCATTCCTGCCGCCTTCGGCGAGATCTTCACCGATGCCTTCACCGGCACCTCGGCAGTGGGCGGCTTCGTCGGCTCGGCCATCATCATTGCTATCCAGTATGGTGTGGCCCGCGGCATCTTCTCCAACGAGTCCGGCATGGGTTCAGCAGCGATCGCCGCCGCTTCGGCACAGACCACCCACCCGGTTCGCCAGGGACTGGTCTCCATGACCCAGACCTTCATCGACACCATCATCGTTGTTACCTGCACCGGCCTGGTCATCATCACGACAGGTACCTGGAAGATGCTCGATGGGGAAACCGGCGAGCAGATCTCCGCTGCACTGATGACCGGCCAGGCATTCACCAATGGCCTGCCCGGACAGTGGGGCCACTGGATTGTGACCGTCGGCCTGGTCATGTTCGCCTTCTCCACCATCCTGGGCTGGTGCTACTACGGCGAGCGGAACATCGAGCGCCTCTTCGGCCGCAAGCTCGTGATGCCGTTCCGCATCGTGTTCTCGCTGGTCGTCTACGTAGGCTGCACCACCGAGCTGACCGCCGTTTGGAACTTCTCGGACATGATGAACGGCCTGATGGCGCTGCCGAACCTGATCGGCCTGCTGATCCTCTCGGGCATGGTGGCCCGCGAAACCCGCTGGTACCTCAAGCATGACCCGAAGCTGGAAGCCAACAAGGCGCAGATCGAGGACTTCATGAATGAGCGTCCGGGTTGGGCTGAATGGAAGGCTGGCGACGTCGTCGGTTCCTCGCGCAACCGCGGTGCCCACGAGGCATAGGCTCCGCAAACAGCAAAGAACCCGTCCAGCATCTGATTGATACCAGATGCTGGACGGGTTCTTTGCTATTGGAAGACAGCTAGAGGCTTAGGCGTTCCACAGGCCGTAGGAGTCGGCCAGGTCGGCAATCTTCTGGGCACGGGCCAGACGCGGCAGGTATGAGCCATCGCCCACCGAAGCGCCGGCAGCGTGCGCTTCGAGCAGTTCCATGGCCCAAGACAGCTCGTCTTCACTGGGTGCCAATGCGGCGTTGATGCCATCAACGTGATCGGTGGACAACGACAGCTTGCCGGTCATGCCCATGGAGGCGGTGATGCGAGTTTCCTCCGTCACCTTGGCGGCGTCGGCACCTGCCGGTGGCGGTCCATCGATAGCGCCAGGCAGCTTGCCTACACGCGAAGCGATCACGAGCCGTCCGCGTGCGTAGGCCAATGCCATCGGGTCGTCGGAGACACCGGTGTCCTTGCGGAAGTCGTTGATGCCGAACGCTAGGCGGAAGGTACCCGGGGCCGAAGCGATCTGCGTAGCATTCTCGATACCCAAAGCGGTTTCGATCAAGGCCAGGACGGGAGTACCCGCGCGAAGCCGCATTGCGCTGTAGGTAACCTGTTCAGGCTGCTCGGTCATGGCCAGCATGATTCCACGCAGGCCGGGAGTTCCCGACAGCGCGGCAAGATCATCGGCCCAGAAATCAGTGTCAATGCCATTGACGCGTACCCACGCAGTCATGCCATTGGACAGTGCTCGCACTACGTTGTCGCGAGCCTGGATCTTCTGGTCGTCAGGAACGGCAGCTTCCATGTCAAAAATCACCGAGTCCGCTTCACAAGCCAGTGAAGGAGCGAAAGTTTCCTCCTTGGCCGCATTGACCAAGAGCCAGGAACGGGACAATTTTGCAGGAAGAGCCGCAGCTCGACGATTTCGGAATGCCATACGTCCTACACTACTCACTCGGCCCTCCAAGCTTCCACTGGCCATGTACAGTATTTGCTTCAAGTGAACCGAAAGGCGCGGAATGCAGCACTGGAGCAGTCCGGATGCACGGCACCAACCTGAACCGGGTAGCCTTCTGCGCAGTGGAGCTGAGCATGGATGCAGTGTTGCCTGCGGCGCTCCACGGGCTCCCGCGTTCTGCCATTTCCGAAATCCTACCGCAGGCTGGAAACGCGGGAATTGATCATCGGTGGTTCTGATTCTGCAGATCAACTGCCTCCCGCTAACTCCATTCGCCGGAACCGGAGGATTTCCTTCGCATAGTTTCCTGCGGCTTCATTCTCGGACACAGGCTGCCACCCGGAGGTCCAGCAGCAACCAAATGCCCCATTCAAGTGCAGGTTCAGCCCATCTGGCCACTGCGCGAAGCAGCGGACTACCTACCCGAATCCAGTGGCGTATAACCAACTTCACAACTGTTAAGCTTGCTCGCAGTCCAAGGTGACGAACAAATATAGCTGGTCAATATATCTGCGATAACCTCTTTCAGCGGTCTCGTTCTCCTTCGAAGCAGGCCGTCTCCTTCGAAAAACCGAAGGGATCTGCTCATGAAAGGTGCAGCCGTGGCGATCGATTCCACGCAACTGAAAACCGTTTCCGATGGAACGAATCTTGAGCGCGGACTGTCCAGCAGGCACATCCAGCTCATGGCGATCTCCGGAGCGGTCGGCACCGGATTGTTCATGGGCTCCGGCAAGACCATTTCCGCTGCTGGTCCGTCGGTCATCTTCGTATACATGATCATCGGCTTCATGCTCTTTTTCGTCATGCGTGCCATGGGCGAGATCCTGCTCAGCAACTTGAACTACAAGACCTTCGCAGATTTTGCCGGCGATCTCTTGGGACCTTGGGCTGCCTTCTTCACCGGCTGGACCTATTGGTTCTGCTGGGTCGTCACCGGCATTGCGGACGTAGTCGCGATCGCCCAGTATGTCGCCTACTGGTGGTCCGAGATCCCGCTATGGCTCCCGGCGCTATGCTGCATCCTGCTATTGGTCGGGCTGAACCTGCCCACCGTCAAGGCTTTTGGTGAAACCGAGTTCTGGTTCTCATTGGTGAAAATCGTTGCAATCCTGGCATTGATCGTTTGCGGCTTGGCAATGATTGCCACCGGATTCAGTTCTCCCGAGGGAGACACCGCTTCTTTCGCCCACTTGTGGGCGCACGGTGGCATGTTCCCCACTGGTTTCATGGGCTTCGTCGCAGGCTTCCAGATCGCCGTTTTCGCCTTCGTCGGCATTGAATTGGTAGGTACGGCCGCGGCTGAAACCAAGGATCCTGAAAAGAATCTCCCGAAGGCCATCAATTCCATTCCGCTGCGCGTGATCCTGTTCTACGTCGGTGCCTTGACCGTCCTGATGGCCGTCACCCCCTGGTACAAGTTCTCCGCGGATGCATCGCCATTCGTTAGCATGTTCTCGATGGCTGGTTTGGCCGCAGCTGCGGGTCTGGTCAACTTTGTCGTGCTGACGGCCGCCGCTTCAAGTGCAAATTCCGGGATCTATTCAACATCGCGCATGCTGTACGCCCTGTCGCAAGACGGAGACGCTCCGCGGAAGTTCAGCAAGCTTTCTGCCACGCAGGTGCCAAGCAATGCGTTGCTGTTCTCCTGCATTTTCCTTCTTGCTGCCGTCGTGCTGTTGTACGCGGGTGACTCCGTAGCCCAGGCCTTCACGTTGGTGACCACGGTGTCTGCCCTGTGCTTCATGTTCGTCTGGTCAATGATCCTTATCAGCTATTTGGCCTTCCGCAAGCGCCGCCCGCAGCTGCATGATGCCTCCAAGTTCAAGGTCCCCGGCGGCATGGGAGCCCCGTACATGGTCCTAGCTTTCTTCGTATTCGTCCTGTGGGCATTGACCACGCAGGCCGATACGCGTGCTGCGTTGCTGGCTACGCCCCTGTGGTTCCTGGTAGTTGGAATGTTCTACCTGAAGGTGCGCAAATCCGATGGCCATCAGGCTCTGCGCGCAGCACATCGGGCAAAAGTCCGCGCGGAGAACGAGGCCGCTGCAATCCATCGGCGAAGCTAGGCCCTTGGCAAAGGATGCCAAGGGCCTAATTGTGCCGGGCAACTACATATTCGTAAGGGATATCCCTGCCGACGAGTAGGACTTCTAGCAGCCCCAGGCTTTCTCCGTATCTCTGATAAGCCAAGGGCACCTGCTTGCGGATCCCGGTACTGATCTTGGAGAAGTACAACAGTGTTCCGTCCTTCCAGCGGCCGGTGTGCCCGTGGGCGAAAACCTCATTCCATTCCAGCACGGACGCAGAAAATCCGTTGAGCATCTGGATGCTGTCATCCATGTCCAGCCCTCGAACAAGGAATTCTGGGTGCCCGATGCGACTCAGGCCAACGGTGTAGGCAAGCGATGGGCTGATCCGGTCCGACTCAACAAAAATCACTTCATGTCCGTAGTCGCGGATCCGCTGGTCGATCAGGGCTTCCAGTTGCTTGCGTGTCATGCCATTGCACATATCGCACATGGTCAGGTTCCTCTCCTCGGCCTGCTCATCTTTTGACGATGCGGCGCGGTTCCTAGTGAGCAGACTGTTTCTGGATCACGGCGAAGTCCCTGGGTTCCCTGCAATGCAAGGTTCTTATCGGGGTGTCGCCAAGGATCAGACTGGTGAGTGGAAGAGTGTGCAGTTCCGCCTCTGGCTCCGAGAAAATGAGCTCGCTAAATAGCGATGTGTTGTGGGTACCCTCGGAAAAGACTTGTCCGTGCTCGACGACTTGTGACGCCAGATGCGCGAGAAGCCCGAAAACATCATCTTCGTCTCCACCGATACTGACGATTTCAGGATGCCCTCGTTTGGCCAATCCCAGTGTGTACCCCAGGACCTGTTGCTGCTTTGCCATAGTGCTGAGCACTACGACATACCCCTTCTCTGATATTTCGCGCAGCGCAACAAAGCCAAGTAGCTGCATTTCGGGCAACGAGCTGCGGACACTGAGATGGACGCCTTCAGGATTACTCATCGCATTCCTCCTTGGTTGATCTGATGCCAGCAAGTGTGGCGCGAATTCATCGCCCCGGCAGGAACTTTCTACGATTGTGGATATCCCAAGACAACGGCCTCAGAACAGCCCGGCGCATGAAAAAAGCACTGCCCGCAACGAGTCGTTGCAGGCAGTGCTTTTTCGCCAGCTTTTTCTACTTGGCCTTTTCTGCTTCCGCAGCCACAGCCGCGGCTACAGCAGGCATCACGCGGTCATCGGTTGCCGAAGGAATGATGTAATCCGCTGCCAGATCATCACCAACCAGGTTGGCAATGGCATGGGCCGCGGCGACTTTCATGCCCTCGGTGATCTTCTTGGCACCCGAGTCCAGGGCGCCGCGGAAGATGCCCGGGAAGGCCAGCACGTTATTGATCTGGTTCGGGAAGTCGCTGCGGCCAGTGGCCACCACGGCTGCATACTTCGCGGCAGCATCCGGCATGATTTCCGGGGTCGGGTTGGACAGCGCGAAGATGATGGCGTCCTTGTTCATCTTCGCCACGGCAGCTTCTTCGAAGGTCGATGAGGAAAGTCCCACTACGACATCCGCGCCGTCCAGTGCCTCAGCCAGGCCACCCATGACATCTTCACGGTTGGTGCGGCTGGCCAGGTCGGCCTTGACCGGATTAAGGTCGTCTCGTTCGCGGTGGATGGTGCCACACGAGTCGAGCACGATGACGTCATCCACGCCGGCCGAAAGCAGCAGGTTGGTGACGGCGACGCCAGCCGAACCGGCACCGGAGATGACGACCTTCAACGAGCTGATGTCGCGCTTGGTCTGGCGGGCCGCGCCGATCAGAGCTGCCAGCACCACCACCGCGGTGCCGTGCTGGTCATCGTGCATAACAGGGATATCCAGCGCCTCGATCAGGCGCTTTTCGATTTCGAAGCAGCGCGGGGCGGAGATGTCTTCCAGGTTCACGGCGCCGAAGCTCGGACGCAGGCGAATGACGGTTTCGACGATTTCATCGACGTCGGTGGTGTCCAATACCAGCGGGATCGAATCCAGACCGCCGAATTCTTTGAACAGGGCGCTTTTGCCTTCCATGACCGGAAGCGAGGCAGCGGCGCCGATGTTGCCCAGGCCCAGCACCGCGGTGCCGTCCGAAACGACAGCGACCAGACGGGAGGCCCAGGTGTGGGTGGCGTGCTTGGCTGGATCATCTGCGATGGCCTGGGATACCTTGGCTACACCCGGCGTGTAGGCGATGGACAGGTCGCGCTTGGTGTTCAGCGGCATTTGCGATGAGACGGAAAGCTTGCCGCCAAGATGGGCGTCGAAAATCTCTTCGTCGGTGATGGTGGACAGGTCTTTAGTGGATTCAACAGACATTGAATAGCTCTTCTTTCAAGAAAGTTCTGATTGACGAAAACGCAGTACCCACGAAATTGGTGGCAGAGCGTAGGAACGCGCATGACCATTCATCCGACCGCAATGGAGCGTGACCCACAGGCAATTAAGGAGGGCGTCAGGCTTCCATGTACACAATTCCCAGAGGGGCTCCGCCGGGTGAGGCTGAAGGATCCGTCATGGTGTGCCGGAAGATGGCTGGTCAGTACTTTCTTTAGACCTACGTTTTCCACCATACGGGAACCGCTCACCGTGTGACAAGACCGCTTATCCCGGATATGGAACATGAACGGCGGAGCATGCAGCAATCGCCGACAGACCCCGCCGCCCTTAGAACACTTCTATTTACGCCGCGAATTCAGGCCTGACCTGATCTGAAGCTAGATTCACTAGTTGTTCGCCGAGCGCGGCTTCCAGAGTCTGGAGCAGCTGCTGGCCCTGCTGTAACCCGGCGAGATTTTCTAATTCGTCATAATCGCAGCGGTGGTCATAAAGCTCGTAATCGCTGGTGCCGAAATACTTCGTTAGTCTTCCCTCTGCGGTGACCACCGAACGGATGCGCACAGGAGCGCGAAGTCCATCCAGAGAAAATGGCTGGTCTTCCTCAATCAGCAAGGCTCTATTCTCCTTCCCCAGCCCCAACTGGCCTTCTTCCACCAAGCTCTGGCCCTGGATGCCCCTGAAACCCGGGACCTGCGCGAGGTCCATGAAGGTCGGCGCCAAATCGGCACTGGATACGAGCTGATTGCTACGCCGTTCCGTGGCCTGTCGAGGCATGTGGATCAGCAAGGGCACGCGAGTTACTGCGCGGTAGTGGACGAAATGCTTGAGCATCAACCCATGATCACCGAAAAGGTCACCATGATCCGAGGTGAAGACCACGATGGTGTTTGCAGCTTGGCCGGTTTCTTCCAGGGTATCCAGCACTCGTCCGACCTGCTCGTCCATGAATTCGATCAGGCCGTATTGCGCCGCGGCCGCCAGACGGTACTGCTCCTCGGTCACCGCAAAAGACATAGTCGGGTCAGCGTTGGGCTCTCCCCGGCGCTCGAGCATTTTTTGGATATGCGCCGGCGAGCGCGAGTGGTCCTGGTCGAAGCCCACCGGCAATGAAAGGCTCGCAGGATCGTAACGGTGCGCGTATTCATGCGGCGGGGCAAATGGATGGTGCGGGTCCGGGAAGGATACGAACATGAAGAAGGGATCCTCCTGCTCCGCTGCCTGACGGATCCTGCCGGCGGCCTTGTCCCCGATATATCGGGTAGGGTGCACCTCAGCGGGAATCGAAGACGCGTACACCTGCTCCCAGCTTTCCAGGACCTTGCTGCCAGCCACAGGTCCCCCCAGCTGGTCAGGGTCGACACCGCGTTCGCGGGCCCAGTGCTCCCAGTGCCCGCCCGGCGCGTCTCCGTGCCCGATGACCAGATCGACATCCTGGTAGCCGTAATAGTCATCGGGCAGGGGCAGGAAGCCAGCTGCATGGCGCGCGCGGTTTTCCCATTGGTCCCAGCCTGCTTCGCGCCGGCGCGAATAGGCATCCGCGACGCCCGTGTCCATCAGCTTGGGTGCGCTGGCTTTGATCTGGTCAAGTTGCTCCGGTTCGAAATCCCAGCCCATGCTCTGGTGGTGCAGCTTGCCCACGGCCGACGTGCGGTAGCCGCAACGGGCCAGCTGGCGTACGAAAGTGGATGCTTCGGGGTCCACTGGGATCCCGTTGTACTGCGTGCCATGAGCACTGGGCCAGCGTCCGGTGAGCAAACTGGCGCGGTTGGGCATGCAGGTAGGGTTCGCCACGTGCACGTTCTCGTACACCGTGGAGCTCTGCGCCAGACGATCCAAATTCGGCGTGCGCACTTCACTGTTACCGTAGGCGCCCAGATGGTCGGCTCGCAGCTGATCGGCGATGAACACCAGGATGTTCGGGCGCGCAGCCCGCTCCGGGCTCATGCTGCGGACTTCCGGATAAGCGAGAGCACTTCGGTGCGCAAGCCGGAGAAGGCCGGTAAGGCCCGGGTGCCGATCTGGTCACGGGGTTGTGGCAGTTCAACCGGCAGAATTTCCAGGACGCGGGCCGGTTTGTTCCCGATGGCGACAATCCGATCGGAGAGGTACACCGCTTCGTCGATATCGTGCGTGACCAGCAGAATCGTCATGCCCAGCTCGTCTCGGATTTTCAGGCACAGGTCCTCGAGTTCGAAGCGGGTCTGCGCGTCCACCGAGGCGAAAGGCTCGTCCATGATCAGGATTTCCGGGCGATAGGCCAGGGCGCGGGCGATGGCTACGCGCTGCTGCATGCCGCCGGACAGCTGCCAGGGATATCGTTTGGCCGCGTGGGACAGGCCCACCTCGTCCAGCGCCTCCTTGGTCCTGGAGCGCATTTCCGCGGCCGGCAGATGCAGGTGGCGCAGGGGCAGCTGCAGGTTTTTCTCCACGGTCAGCCAAGGCATCAGGGATCGGGAATAATCCTGGAACACCAAGGCCATTTCAGGTGGCGGGCCGGAAACCTGGCGCCCGTCGATCTTCATAGTCCCGCCACTGGAGGGTTGCAGGCCGGCCAAGCATTTGAGCAGGGTCGTTTTGCCGACACCAGAGGGGCCGACGATGCAAACGACTTCACCGGCATTGACCGAAAAAGTCAGGTCCTCGATGACTTCAACGGCCTTCGGACCGGAGCCGTAGGTCTTTGCCAGTCCTTGGACTTCAAGCCGGGCGACGGCCGCTTCAGCGGATTCGGTTTGCGCTGGGGTGTGGATGGTGGAGTTCACGATACTTTCTCCATTTTCTTGGAACCGATATACCAGGCCAATGCCCGGTTCTTGACGAGGTCGAACAGGATGTTGCCCAGGAAGCCGACTAGCCCGAGCAGCAGGATCCCAGCCCACATGTCGGCGGCCATGAAGGTCTGCTGCGCCAGCAGGGTCATCGCTCCGATGCCCTGGGCGGTGCCCATCATTTCCGAGGCGATCATGACGATGAAGGCCACCAGCAAACTCACTTGCATGCCTGCGGCGATCTGCGGTCCGGCCGAGGGCAGATAGACGGAGAACAATCGGTCCTTGCGGTCCAGCTGGTAGACGGTGCATACATCCTTCAGCGATGAATCCACTGCCTTGATCCCGTCCATCGTGGCGATCAGCGTCGGGAATACCGCTGCGATCACAATCGACGAAATGCGCATCTGATCGGTGAAACCTACCAGCGTAATCAGGATCGGCACCAGCGCTACCGGCGGGATTCCGCGCAACAGGTGCAGCGAGGGTTCGAACTGGGCACGCAGCAACGGCACCGTGGCAAGCACGAAGCCGAGCACCACGCCCAGCACTGCGGCCAGCAGGAAGCCGAGCACCAAATTGCGCAGGCTCGGGACGATGTCGCTGGCGAAATGCTCGAAGAGCCATAAATCAGCAAAGTGGGCCAGAATCTCGCCAAGCGGCGGGAAGAACGGGCTGGTCGACTGGCTGGAGAGCTTGAACCAGGCCAGGATCAGCAGCAGCGGCGTCGCGATGGACAAGATGATATTGAACAGGTGGCGTTTCATTTCGCTTCCTTCCGGAACGCGGGGTGCCAATGCAGCACCCGCCGCTCGATCGCGCCGGACAGGTTCTGGGCCAGCAGACCGAGCACCCCGAGCACCAGCACCAGGGCGTAGGTCCGAGGGAAGTCCCCTGCGGCTTGGGACTGGTAGATGGCACTGCCAAGTCCCGGGGCACCACCCAGCAGGCCGGCGACCACGACAATAATCAGCGCTGCCGGAGCTCCGATGCGCACCGAGGTGCCGATATAGGGAGCAGCCGAAGGCAAGGTGATCCGCAGCAGCCGCTCGGCGCGGCCCATTCCGAAGGAACGCGCGGTATCCATGGCTACCGGGTCAGTGTCGTTGACTCCGGCGACAACCTGGATGGTGGTGGCCAAGACGGTGCCAATCATCACCAGCACCAGGGCCATGGTGCTGGTCGGCCCCCAAATCATCACGCACAGCGGCAGCACGACAATCGGCGGGATGGGCTTGAGGAATTCGGTCATTGCTCGGGAGGCATGGCGCAACCAGTCGACGGTGCCCAGCAGCAACCCGAGCAGGATCCCGGCGGCCAACGCGATCACCATGCCTAATGCGGCAAGCCAGATAGTTGTTGCCGTTTCTGCCCAGAATTCGGGATCACCGATCAAGCGGGCCAGCTCGCTGGCTGTGGCACCGACGCTGGGCAGGCCACTGCCGAAGGTCCCGCGTAGTGCAGCCAGTTGCCAAAGGCCCAGTAAAAGCAGCGCGCCGAGCAGCCCCAATCCGAGCTTGATTGGCGCCGACTCGTAGTCCAGCTGCCAGACCGCGGTGCGCGGGCTACTCTGATTCGAAGATAAGCGATTCATCGAGACCCACCTCCTGTTTCAGGTAGCCGAGCTTTGCCAGCTTCGCGTCGACGCGTTGCAAGTCGGCGATGTCCACCTCGGTTGGCCAGTAGGAATCGGCACCGTTCTTAATGGTTTCCAGATCGATGCCGGTGATCTCGGCCGCCTTGGACTTCATTTCTTCCATGTTCTCGTTGGCGTAGGCATTCGCCTTGTAGATGGCCCGCTGGAATGCGGCCATGCGTTCACCATCGCCGCTGACCTGCCCGGCTCCGGCTACCCAGAGGCCTACCGCGCCATCTTCGAAGAACTCGACTCCCGGGCTACCTAGCAGCTCCATGCCCTCGGACTTTGCGTTGTTGGTAAAAGGAGCTACCAGCCCGGCTGCGTCAACGCGGCCTTGCTGCAGGGACTGCAGGGAACTGGCCGGGTCCAGCACCATCCAATTAATGCTCTCTGGGTTTCCCCCGTCCTTTTCCACCATGTCGGCTACGGTAACCTCGATCTGAGCCTTGCGCGCCGGCACGGCGATCTTCTTGCCAGCCAGGTCCCGGGCCCGGGAAATGCCGCTGTCCGGCTGGATGTACAGCCCGGTGTCATCCACCGAATCGGACTCCATGGAATCAACGGCGCCTTCAGCGTAGCCATCCGCTGCGGCGATGACCGACAGCTTGACATCCTGCGACAGTGCATTGAGCAGCGGGATGGACGGAGTGTAGGCCACATCCAGTTGCCCGGATTGAGCCGCCGCGATTCCGGCAGGCGGATTGGCGACGACCGTGGTTTCTACTTCCAAGCCTTCTTCTTTGAAGTAGCCCTCGTCAATCGCGGTCTGGATAGCTGCATCGGAACTAATGCCGATGATGCCGATAGTGAGCTTCTCGTTGTTGTTGCCGCTGCCGCTATCAGCGGAGCAGGCAGCCAGGGAGGTAGTGATGGCGAGCAGGGCGGCTGCTGCCAGAGTTCGTTTTTTCATGTCATTTTCTCCGGATATTTCTCAGTTGGGCGAGTCGAGCCGATGCACTATGTCGCCATTGACGATGGTGTGGGTCGTGGGATTCTGATGTAGTTGGCGCACATCCTCGGACAAGGGGTCTCGCAAGATGCACAGGTCGGCGAGCTGGCCGACCGCAATGCGCCCCTTGTCGTTCTCTGCATGGTCCTGCCATGAGGGAGTCTGGGTCATCATAGCCAGCGCCTGGGCCAAATTGATCCGCTCAGCTTCTCCTGTGCCAGCGCCTGCACTCGTATCCCGGGTAACGGCCGCGATGACACTGTTGCGCCAATCCGGATCGGTAACCGGTGCATCCGAAGCCAGCGAGGCTGCGACGCCCAGCTCGGCCGCGGTTGCCAGCGGCTGCTGCTGGGCGAAGCGCTCCGGGCCGAGCAAGGCAAGTTGCAATGCCCCCGCATCTGCGCGGATCTTGGGATTGGTGCTGTACCCCATCCCCGCGCGCTGCACCCGTTGGAGCAGCTCCGGCTCGCGGAAGGCTCCGTGAATGATGTAGTGCCTGCGATCCCGGACCTGCCCTGCGTCGCCGAGATGCTCCACCGCCTCGATAAGCGCTTCTGTGGCAGCATCGCCAGTGACGTGCACACCCGCTTGCAGACCAGCCGCATCGATCTCGGCAATGATCTGGCGGAATTCGGCCACTTTCTGCTCGTCGTCTTCGCCCTGCAGGACCAGAGCGCCGTGCCCGTGCCCGCAAGGCAGCTGGTATTCGTCGTGGAACCAGGATGTACCCGAGCGCGGGATGCCGTCGGCGAAGACCTTGACCCCGGCAATGCGCAGGCGCAGCGGGTCGATGCCGTCGGTGGCAGTCGTCAATTTGCTGGCCAACCCCCGGCGCACCGCCTGCAACGATTCGCCACCGGTGCCGGTGAACAGCAGCAAGGCATTGATGCGCAAGCTCAGTTGCCCGTCCCGGGCCATGCTCGCCAGAATCTCCAGGGACTGGGTGCTGCAGCTGGCGGCCATCAATGTCTTGCCGCCCGGCCCGAGGCCCGGCTCGGTGAGCGAAGTGATCCCGCAGGCGTGCAGCTCCTGCTGGTGCTTGGCAAAGGCCTCGCGCAATTGCTCTTCTGCGAATTCCGGCAACCCGTTATTGACCAGTTGCATGGCGGCATCACCAAAGAGCCCACTAGGCGACCCATCGGGCAGCCGTCCGATAACGCCGCCGGGAACAGGTGCTGAGATGCGTTGGAGCCCTAGAATCCCAAGAGCCACGGCGTTGACCATCACCTGGTGCCCGGTCTTGTCGAAAGCGACGACCGGCCAGCGCTTGTTGGCCGCGAGGACGGCACTCGCTCCGTCGGAGCCCAGGCTGGCTTCATCCCAGTGCGCGGCCCTGATCCATCCGCTGGCGTCGGGTTCGGCATTCTCCAGGAGGTCGGCCACCTCGTCCCAGTCCGCGGCACCGGCCACCGAAAGGTGTGCGTGGCGGATCATCGCGCTGGCCGAGAAATGCAGGTGGCCGTCGTTCAGTCCTGGAAGGATGGCTCCGCCCTGCGCATCGATCACCATAGTTTCCGGGCCAGCCAGCTGGAGCAGCTGATCGTCGCCCACGGCGATAATCCGCCCGTCGCGAATTGCTACGGCCGTGGGACGCCCGACACGTTCGACTGCATCGCATTGTGCCGACAGCCCGATATCCGGGACAACTCCCGAATGGACTATCAGCTGGGCAACGTGATCGACCATGATTCCCTCTCCTTTGAAGACTGCGCCAGCATGTGACTTGCGCAACAACTTCAAGTAGTATGTCGTATGACTTAGTCATTTGACCAGCTTTGGCAACAAATTAATTTATTTGACTTCCACGAAGGGCTTAGGCCTATCGGCTAGAGTCCAAATGGAGAGTAGTTTTCGGGACGGGAATCATGGCGCGCATATCAGTAGAAGACCGCAGCAGGCAGTTCATCGAGGCGGCCGCACGCGTGATCGCTTCTGAAGGAATTGCTGCTGCCACTACCCGGCGCATTGCCACTGAAGCTGGCGCCCCATTGGCGGCCTTGCACTACTGCTTCCGCAGCAAGGATGAGCTGCTGGACGAGGTATACAACCACTTGAGCCGGGACTATGCACGCGAGCTCGATCCAATCCCGGAGAATGTCGGTCTGGCCGAAGCCGTGGACTTGCACATCCGCCGCGTTTGGCGGCGCATGCTCAACGCCCCGCACGAGCAGGTCACCACCTTCGAACTGTTGCTGCGAGCTACCCGGCTGGCCGATCCAGAAGAGATCGAGAAATCGAACAGGATCAACCGGTCGATGTACGACGCTTGGGTCTGCTCGACCAGCGCCGTTTTCCGGGACGCGGCCGAGCGTTCCCAACTCAAGGTCAAGACGGATCTGGACACCGTAGCGCGGATGCTGATCGCCAGCATCGACGGGATCAACCTCCAGCACATCTCCGATCCTGATCTGGAACGTTCCGCCCGACTCATCGACCAGCTTTGCACGAGCATCAAGCACATGCTGATCCCTGCCAACCCAGAGCAGATAGCATGAGCGCCTGCTGCGCTCCGCAGCGGACTGGATCGCAGCCCGGAAACCACCCAGGGCCCACTGCCGAGGAATCCGGAACGGATACGGCGCCCCGATCCACTGGCCTTATCAGCCTTCCCGGCGGCGAGTTCATGATGGGCGACCATTTCGACGAAGGCTACGCGGCCGATGGCGAACTGCCCGTGCATCGGGTCAAGGTCGATGCATTTACCATGGATGCCACTCTTGTCACCAACGCCGAATTCGCCCGTTTCGCGGACGCCACCGGCTACCGCAGCGAATCCGAGCGGCTGGGCTACTCCGCGGTTTTCCACGCCTATCTTGCAGCACCCCGCCAAGACGTGCTCGGCCCAGCCGGAGGTGCGCCATGGTGGCTCGGTGTCCGCGGTGCCAGCTGGCGCAACCCCGCCGGCTCCCAGTCGAATTGGCAGGATATCCCCGAGCACCCGGTCGTGCAGGTTTCTTGGAACGATGCACAGGCCTATTGCAAATGGAGCAGGCGTTCCCTGCCAACGGAAGCGCAGTGGGAGTACGCCGCTCGTGGCCTGGTCCCCGGGCAACGCTATGCCTGGGGAAATGAGCTGGCTCCAGGGGCGGTGCACCAGTGCAATATCTGGCAGGGCAGTTTCCCCGAATCAAACACCTTGGAAGACGGCTATTTGGGTACTTCCCCGGTGGGCACCTATCCGCCAAACCCGGTGGGCCTGTTCGATATGGCAGGCAACGTCTGGGAGTGGTGCCAAGACTGGTTCCTGCCCAAGTACTACCGCAACAGCCCGGTGGGCAATCCCCAGGGGCCGACCATCGGTCAAGGCAGGGTCATGCGCGGAGGCTCGCACTTATGCCATGACTCGTACTGCAACCGGTACCGGGTTTCGGCGCGAAGCAGCAATACTGCCGATTCTGCTAGCAGCAACACCGGTTTCAGGACCGTTGGCTCGGGACCTTAGTCGCGCGTCTCGCCAAGATCGGCAGGTCTCAGGCAAAATGAAAGCATGGCATCACCAACTTCAGCACTGGGCAGGGTCCGCACCTTCGAGGCGTTAGATGAGAAGACCACCGCGCGGCTACGCCGCGCGCTGGACGAGTCGGATGACACGACCGTGTTCGTCAACGGCACCGCGTTGAAGTTGCCCAAAGAAGCGCACCAGGCGCTGATCGAGGTGCTTTCACGGTTTGCAGATGGCGAGTCCGTCAGCATCGGCACACCCGAGCTGCTCCTTAATACTTCCCAAGCAGCCCAAATGGCCGGGATTTCCAACAGCTACCTGCGCAAGCTGGCCGATGCGGGGATTATTCCGGTGGAATACCGTGGAACGCATCGCAGCATTCGCCCAAGCGCCATCCAGTCTTGGCTGGATTCCCGCACCGAAACCGAGAAGTGAGCCAACCAGCCGGCGAATACGCCAGCGGCCCGCAGGAAGTCGGGTGATGGGATCGCCTGCTGATCAGGGTCCCGGATTATTCCCTGTTCGCATGGATGGGCGCCTCCCGGTCTTGGGTATTTCCGGGCTTCGGCGGGCTGCGTCGATTTGCTGGTCCTCTTGGTCCGGCAGTGCTGGCTGGCCGGGAGCTAACCGCGAAACCTTTCCGAGAAACTTCACGGCCGCGTCAATGCGGCGTTGGGCCAGCTGAAGATTGAGGAACGCAACGCCTCGCCTGGAGCAAAGAATCACGTGGTTGAAAACTCAGCTCTTGCCAAGCCTTGAATTTCCTGCTGGAATACCAAAGTATTCTATTTGAAAACAATTCTTGTGCCGCACCCAGCGCAGGAACCCCGCTCCCCCGCCCCGGGAGCCTTGCCGAGGAGAACCATGACCACCGCATCAGAACCGCTGACCACTTCGCACGAATCCTTGCTATCCGAGCGCGCGGCCGGAATCAAGCAGTCCGCGGTGCGCGACGTATTCGAGCTCTCCTTGGACCCTTCCCTGGTCTCCCTGGCCGGAGGCAACCCCTACCTGCAGCTGCTCCCGCTGGAAAAGGTCGGTGAAATGGCCCGGCGCATCATCGTCGAGCAGGGCCCCGAAGCATTGCAATATGGCTCCGGACTTGGCACTCCTGAACTGCGTGCACAAATTATCGATGTCATGGCAGCTGAAGGCATCACGAACGTGGGGGTCGAAGATGTCGTGGTCACCAACGGCTCCCAGTCAGCACAGGACATGGCCTGCAAGGTCTTCTGCAATCCCGGAGACACTGTGCTCTGCGAAGATCCGACCTACGTCGGGGCCCTGAATACCTTCGAGGCCTACCAGGTGTCCGCCCGCCCCGTGGGCACCGATGCAAATGGCTTGATTCCTGATGCCTTGCGTGCGCGCATCGCCGAATTGCGCGCCGCCGGCGAGCGCATCAAATTCCTCTACACCATCCCGAACTTCAACAACCCATCAGGGATCACTCTGGCGGCCGAACGCCGCCAGGAAATCGTGGACATCTGCCGCGAAGCCGGCATCCTGATCCTGGAAGACAACCCGTACGGAATGCTGCGCTACGAAGGAGCCCCTGCGCCCACCCTGCGGAGTCTGGACCCGGAAAACGTCATCTACATGGGTTCCTTCTCCAAGATCTTCGCGCCCGGCCTGCGCATCGGCTGGGCCGCGGTCCCGACCCACCTTTTCCGCCGCTTCTACCTGGCCGGCGAGGCGGTAGCCCTGTGCCCACCGACCTTGAACCAGATGATCATCAGCGCCTACCTCAACGAGCATGACTGGAAGGGGCAGATCACCAAGTACAACGACCTGTACCGTTCCCGCCGCGACGCGATGCTCGAAGCATTGGCCAAGTACCTGCCGGCAGGTGTCACCCACACTCGTCCCGAAGGCGGCTTCTTCGTCTGGTTGACCTTGCCTGAAGGCATTGACACCTACGCGCTGCTGCAGCAGGGCGTGAAGGCCGGGGTCATTTTCATTCCAGGCGCGGCATTCAGCCCGAGCGGGCAGGCCGACAACAAGCTGCGCTTGGCTTTCTGCTCCGTTGACGAGAGGACCATCGACGAAGGCGTCCAGCGTCTGTCGGGCCTGCTCAAGAACGAGATCTCCAAACTCTAAGTCCGGAGGCTTGTACCGGGAGCTCACGGCCCGGTACAAATGGCCGCTCTTTCATCCTTGATGGGAAGCTTGCTGTCCGCCTCCTGGCCAAGTCCGCACAGATCCAAGCCGGGGCTGGATCTCCGGCTAGCCCTGCGCAATCCGTGATTCCACGGAAATCTCAAGCAGCTTCTGCTCGGTCGCTTTCAAGACACGGTGCGCAGGCCATATCGCCCGCAGCTCGCGCAACAGCGCCGGCCCATCAAACGGGATCTCGACGAGCAGCCCCTGCTCCAACTGGCTCTCTACCGCCAAATGGCTGAGCACAGCGGGCCCCATTCCGCGCGCCACGCACTGGCAAATCGTTGCGTTCGAGTTGAAGACAGCGACCGGATTCGGGCGTTCGGCATGGGCAATGTAATCCAAGAATGCCCGGGTGCCGGAGCCTTCCTCGCGTTCTATCAGCGCCGTGCTTTGCAATTCGTGCAGGCTCAGCGGTTCCTTCCGTTGTGCCCAAGCATGTGAAGGCGACGTGACCACGAGCATTTCATCGTGAAGTACCTGCCGGCTTTTCAGGCCCAGAGGAATGTGCGGGGTTTCCACGAATCCTAGTCCCAATTCCTCCTGCTGCACTGCACGAATAACGTCATGGGAATTCATGATCTTCATTCGAGGGATGACTCGTGGCAGGGCGCGATGCAGTAGTCCGATCCAATTTGGCGCCAAGAATTCTGCCACCGTCATGCTGGCTCCGAATTCCAGCTCTCCCTCTCCGGTTTCAGCCAGCGAGCGCGCGCCAGCGGCGAAGGCTTCCAGGCTGGACAGGACTTCACGAGCCCACTGGACAGTCAGCACTCCCTCTGCCGTCAAGCGCGATCCGGTGGTCTTGCGTGCCACAAGCTGGTATCCCAGCCGGCGCTCCAACGTTTTCAATGCGCGGGTCGCATTTGGCTGCGCCATCCCGGCCGCACGGGCACCGGCGCTCAGGCTCCCGTGATCGGCGATGCCGACCAGCAACTCCAATGAGGAGGGTTGAATCCAGCGGGCAATGTCTTCGAGAGATGACGAGCTGCTTTCCATATCATGATCATATGTCCGCGATAGCAAGAAGTGGTATACCGCAATTCGCCAAGCCGGAGAAGAATTATTTCCATGCACGACTCCACAAGTCCCGTCGAAGAATCTGCCATCTCCAAACCTGACCAGTCCGGACATCGAAAACCTGCTTCGCGTTTTGCTCCTGCTCTTCCGGGACTGCTCCTCTGCCTTGCCGCCGGCATCTTGTGCATGTTCGCCAGCCGCTACATCCATGGCCTGAGCGCCCTGCTGCTAGCTATCCTGCTCGGTGCGCTGTGGCGCAATCTTGCCCCGGTCCCGCAGGCTTTTGCCCCCGGCACGGCAATTGCCGGCAAGAAGCTGCTGCGCCTGGGCATTGTGCTGCTGGGCTTGCAGCTCTCGCTGGGCACCATCCTCGGCCTGGGCCCCGGGGTACTGCTGGTGGTGGCCCTCTCGGTTGGCATCACGTTCTTGGCCACCTTGTGGATCGGCAAGAAGCTCGGCATGGATCTGCCGCAGCGCCTGCTCATCGCCACCGGCTTCTCCATCTGCGGTGCCGCCGCGGTCGCAGGCGCAGAGAACGTCGTCAAGGCCAAGCAGGATCAGGTCGCCACCGCGATCGGGCTGGTAGTGCTCTTCGGGACATTGATGATTCCGCTCATGCCCGCGGTGGGCTTGCTGCTCGGGCTGGATGAACGCAGCATCGGCATGCTCATCGGCGCGTCCACCCATGAGGTCGCACAAGTCGTCGCCGCCGGCGGTTCGGTAGGTGCCGGCGCCTTGGCCGTGGCGGTGACCGTCAAGCTGGCCCGGGTGGTCCTGCTGGCTCCAATCATTGCCGGCGTCGGCGTCTACATGCGGCGGCGCCAATCGGTGCAAGGCGGCAAGAACCCGCCACTGGTGCCGCTGTTCGTGCTCGGGTTCCTGGCGGCAATGCTGCTGCGCACCACCGGGCTGGTTCCCGAGGCGTGGCTTGCAGTTGCGGCCAGCGCGCAGACGCTCCTGCTTGCCGCGGCCATGTTCGCCTTGGGGCTCGGGGTCCACCTGCGCAGCATCGCAAAAACCGGCGGACGTTCATTGCTGCTGGGGTTGCTGTCCACCGTGGTGATCATCGCCGTGTCGATCGGCGGAACCCTGCTGTTCCCGCCGGCCTAGGCATGGCAGCTAGGTGATCCCGCCGCACCTATTTCGCGCTCCAGCCGCCATCCATGGTGTAGGACGCTCCGGTCACCATGCCCGCGGCATCCGCACTGAGCCAGGCCGCCAGCGAAGCGACTTCCTCTGGCTCAACGAGGCGCTTGATGGCCGATTCGGCAAGCATGATCTCCTGGATGACATCCGACTCGTCAATGCCATGCGAATTCGCTTGATCGGCAATCTGCCGCTCCACCAACGGGGTACGCACATAGCCCGGGTTGATGCAGTTGCTGGTGATCCCGTAGTCGGCACCTTCCAATGCAGTGACCTTCGACAGTCCCTCCAACCCGTGCTTGGCCGCAACGTAGGCGCTCTTGAACGCACTGGCCCGGAGCCCGTGGATCGAAGAAATATTGATGACGCGGCCGAAGCCGCGCTCGCGCATGCCGGGCAGTGCTGCCCGGATCAACAGGAACGGCGACTCCAGCATGAGCCGATGAATCAGCCTCCAGGCTTCGGGGTCGTACTCATGGATTGGAGCCACCCTTTGCACGCCGGCGTTGTTAATCAGGATGTCGGTATCCACGCTGAGATCTTCCAGCGACGCGGTATCCGAAAGATCCACGGCCCATGCTTTTCCGCCAAGCTCGCGGGCCGCTTCTTCAGCGGCCTGTTCATTGAGGTCGGCAATCGTCACGGTGGCACCGGCGTCGGCCAATGCCCGGGCACTGGCCAGGCCTATGCCGGAGGCGCCACCGGTAACCAAAGCGCGGCGCCCCTTCAGCCCTTGGGGCCATGGGCCAATTTGTTCCGCCATTGCGCTCATCCTCTGCTCGGCTCCCCTGCGGCTTCCAGTTGCGATGCCCGCAGCTTCGCGCAGGTCTCTGTGATTCAAACTAGGCTCCGCCAGGAATCCGGTCAACGGCATTTGCTGTGCAGATTCCGCAGGTCAATGTGCAAGCATGCACAGCGGCTTCTGCCGGTTGCGCGTTTGCTGTGCGCTGGAAGCTAAGCTGGCTCTCGAAGGCTATTCTCACTTCCAAGAGCCAAGGACATGGTAGGCAATGACGACTTCCCCGATACCTGCGACTCCCGCCGAGGTCCCGATCCGCAAAGCGGCCAGTGTTTTGCTGCTGCGCGAGGCAGCTGGCGGGTTTGAGGTTTTCGTCCAGCATCGCGTGAACACCATGGACTTCGCAGCCGGCATGGTGGTTTATCCCGGCGGCCGAGTTGATGCCCAAGACGGCCAAGCGGTGGCGGCAGGAGAGCTGGATCCCGCCTTGCTCAGCGAGCACGCCCGGCAATGGGCGCGCACCTCGATCCTTGGGGAAGGACCAGATCGCGCGGAGCATCTGGCCGGGGAGATCCTGGCCGCAGCACGTCGTGAAGTCTTCGAGGAGACAGGGCTGCTGCTGGATCCTGGCCAACTGCGCCCCTGGGCCAATTGGGTCACCCCAGCCGGTTTCCCGCGGCGGTTCGATACGTACTTCTTTGTCGCGGCCTTGCGCCCCGGCCAGGAACCAGTCCACCAGACCACCGAAGCGGTGATCTCCACATGGATCAGTCCCCAGGAGCTCTTCGCTTCCCTGGAACGCGGCGAGATTAAAATGATGCGCCCCACCCAGCGCACCTTGCGGGATGCGATGGAGCAGGGCAGCATCGAGCAGATCATTTCCAGCGAGCCGGCCATCTCATCGGTTCATCCGGATCCCCGCGATTCCCTCTCGGGAAACGCTGTGCGGAATTCGGAAAAGCAGTTCAACGCCTGATTGCCACCGATCAGGATTCCAGCAGCGTGCGTCCGACGATGAGCGACATGATCTCGTTGGTGCCTTCCAGGATCTGGTGCACGCGCAGATCCCGGGTGATCTTCTCCATCCCGTAGTCCGCGAGGTAGCCGTAGCCACCGTGCAGCTGGATAGCGCTGTTGGCGGCGTTGAATCCGGCGTCCGTGGCCATCTTCTTGGCCATCGCGCAGAGGCGGACGCGGTCCGGGCTCTTCGCGTCCAGTGCGGCGGCGGCACGGCGCAGCAAGGAGCGGGCGGCTTCCAGCTCCATGTCCATTTCGGCCAGCTTGAAGACCAGCGCTTCCTGTCTGGTCAGCGGTCCGCCGAAGGCCTGGCGCTCCTTCAAATACAGCGCCGACTTCTCCAGCGCGCTCTGCCCGCCACCCAGCGAGCAGGCCCCGATGTTCAGGCGGCCGCCATTGAGTGCCTGCATGGCCATGGAGAATCCCTGGCCTTCCTCGCCCAGCAGGTTGGCGGCGGGAATGCGCACGCCTTCCATGATCACCTGGCGAGTGGGCTGCGCCTTCCAGCCCATCTTCTTTTCGTTCGGCCCGAAGCTCAGGCCCTCGGCATCCCCGGGAACAAGGAAGGCGCTGATGCCGCGCGAACCGGTATCAGCGGTACGGGCCATGACGATGTAGAGCGCCGAGCTTCCAGCTCCCGAGATGAATTGCTTGACGCCGCTGAGCACATACTCGTCACCGTCCTTGCGGGCACGGGTTGACAGGGCCGCCGCATCGGAGCCGACTCCGGGCTCGGTCAGGCAGTAGGAGCCCAGGTCGTCCATGGCGGTCATCGATGGCAGCCATTTGGCGCGCTGCGCGTCGTTGCCGAAGGTGTCGACCATCCACACGACCATGTTGTGGATGGAAATGTAGGCGGCCAAGGTCGGGTCGGCCTTGGCGAGTTCCTCGAAGACCAGCACCGCATCGCTGCGGCTCAGACCGGATCCGCCATGATCTTCAGAAACATAGATTCCGCCCATGCCCAGCTGTCCGGCTTCGGCCAGCACATCCACCGGGAAGTGCTGTTCCTGGTCCCACTTCAGGGCATTGGGAGCAATCCTGGTCTCGGCGAAATCATGGACCATCTCGATCAACGACTTCTGGTCTTCGCTTACTTCAAACAACACCGGCTCCTTTGCCTGCACCTTGCGTCTTTGACCTCAGTCTATGTGACGCAAGATACAACGAGGGCCAATAGGATGAGTTCCGAAGCATTCATTTCGAAAGAGTTGGGCTAACCGCATGCAAATCCGGACAAGCACCGCCGGGGATTGGCCTGGGATCTTCGGCTTCTACCGCAAAATCATGGATGAGGGACAGACCTACGCCTTCCCCCAAGGCCAAACCCTTGAAGAAGCCCGCCCCTGGTGGATGGAGACGCTACCAGGGCAAACGGTCGTTGCCGTGGCAGATGGCAGGATCATAGGCTCGGCCAAGATGGGGCCAAACAAGCCCGGACGGGGAGCCCACATCGCCACCGCGTCCTTCCTGGTCGATCCGGAATGCCGCAATCGCGGCGTGGGACGAGCACTGGGCGAATACGTGATCGACTGGGCCCGGCAGGAAAATTATCACGGCATCCAGTTCAATGCGGTCGTCGAGACCAATGAGGCTGCAGTGCGTCTATGGCAATCGCTGGGCTTCAAGATCCTGGGCACCATTCCGGGCGCCTTCAACCATCCGACCAAGGGGCTGGTGGGCCAGCACTTCATGTTCCTGCCGCTGCGTCCTGCTGCTCCACCTGGCCATTAGCCGCGCGCGTCGAACCGCTCACGGGCAGCGAGCACTTTGGGCACATGCTCCTCGGACCACAGGCGCAGGATTTCCATGGGTTCCAGGATCCCGCGTCCCAAATCAGTCAGCTCGTAGTCGACCCGCACCGGCACCTGGGCATATACGGTGCGCTGCACCAACCCGTCACGCTCCAGGTTGCGCAGGGTATTGGTGAGCACCTTCGGGGTGACCGCGCCGATGCGCTGGCGTAATGCAGAGAAACGTTGCGGGCCGCCAGCCAGGGACAAGAGGACCAGCGGAGTCCATTTATCGCCTAGGCGCTGCATGATTTCACGTGAAGGGCATTGCTGCACGAACACGTCAAAAGAGCCATGGCTATCCATGAGGAAACCTAGTTTCGTTGTAGTGGGCGGTATCTAAAAGATACCATTGTGCCGGACCCAATTTCCCAAGGAAAGAGAACACCATGAAGATTGCAGTTTACGGAGCTACCGGCATGGTCGGCTCGGAAGTCGTTGCCGAAGCCATTTCACGCGGCCATGAGGTCACCTCGGTCTCCCGTTCGGGCAAGGGAATCGACGGAAGCACCACCGTGGCCGCCGAGCTGGGCGACGGGGCAACCTACCGCGACCTGGGAAAGAACAACGACGTGCTCGTCATTGCCGTACCGCCATCGCGCACCGGTGGCGACCACCAGGAATACCTGGATGCCTTCGAGCAGATCACCGAAACCCTGGTCCCAGCCCGCCTGCTGGTTGTCGGCGGCGCCGGCGCTACCGAGGTAGACGGCGTCCGCCTGGTCGACACCCCGGGCTTCCCGGAGGAATACAAGGCCGAAGCCACCACCTGCGCCGAGGTCTACGACATGTTCACCTCGGTTTCCGGCATCACCTGGACCGTCGCGGCTCCAGCCCCGGTGATCATGCCTGCACGCCGCACCGGCAGCTACACCCTGGGCACCGATTCGCCAGCAGGCGACTTCGTTTCCTCCCAGGACTTCGCCGTGGCCATCCTCGATGAAATCGAAACCCCGGTCCACCAGAACCGCCGCATGACCGTGGCCAGCGAAAAGTAGATCCCTCGCGCAGTGCCGCTAGCCAGGTTTCGTCGGATCGGAGCGATTCGCTCCGATCTGACGAATGCGTTCCAGATGGCTAGAGTTGGTTTGGTCATCACCACTAGTTCATCGAGGTAAGCCCTTCCCCATGCAACGAAACTCGCGCGCGTCCAGGATCCTTGGCTGCGCTATCGCGCTCCCGCTCCTTGGATCCCTTCTAGCCAGCTGCTCGGCAGGTGCAGGACCCGATTCCCCCGCAGAGGAGGCGAAGCCGGTTGCCGGCGGCACCCTGGTCTATGCTTCGGGCGACGCCGAGCCGGCCTGCCTGGATCCGCATGTGGGCGGCAACTACCCGCAAGCCCTGGCAGCAAGCCAGTACCTCGAATCCCTGTTCACCAAGGATGCGGACGGGAAGATCATCCCGTGGCTGGCCGAAAGCACCGAAGTTTCCGAGGACGGCCTGACTCGCACCATCACCCTGCGCGATGGGATTTCCTTCACCGACGGCACGAAGCTCACCGCCAAAGCCATCGAAGCCAACATCGAGCACCTGAAGGATCCGAATACCGCGTCCTCCACCGGCTACCTGGCCGTGGGCAAGGTCGTGGATATCGAGATCGCCGATGAGCTCACCGCCAAGCTGACGCTCTCCGCCCCGGATAACGCGCTGCTGGAATCGCTGTCCATGCCATGGACCGCCATCGAATCCCCCAAGGCGCTGGAACGCGACCAGGCGACCAACTGCGCCTCACCGGTAGGCACCGGCCCGTTCAAGGTCGAATCCTGGGAGCACCAGAAGGCCGTGAACCTGGTCCGCAACGAAGACTACGTGCCGCCGGTCAAGAACACGGAGCGCTCCGATTCCAAGGCCTATCTGGAGGCCATCACCTGGCGCTTCATCCCTGAGGCCGCCACCCGCTACGCAGCCCTGGTCTCGGGCGAAGTCGATGTCATCGACAACGCGCAGCCGGACACCATCGCCACGGCAAAGCAGGACGGCTCGCTAGGCCATCTGGACGCCCCGCGCCCGGGTGCTTCCAACCGCCTGGAGCTGAACAGCTCCAAGGCGCCATTCGATGACCAGCGCGTGCGCGAGGCCTTCATCCGTTCCGTGGATGCCAGCGCCGGCGTCAAGGCCCTCTATTTCGGCACCACCGAGCGCAGCTACTCGCTGCTGTCGTCAGCCGAGCCGCTGGGCTACTCCGATGAATCGCTGTTCGGCACCGATGCGGCCAAGGCCAACGCGCTGCTCGATGAAGCAGGCTGGAGCGAACGCGACGCCGAAGGCTACCGCGTGAAGGACGGCAAGCGCCTGTCGCTGGACTTCCCGGTCTCCACCAACCAGTCGGTTCCTGCCGAGCAGTCCCTGTTCGAGCAGTTCCAGGCCCAGGCCAAGGCCGTGGGCTTCGAGGTGAAGATCCAGCTGCTGGACCTGTCCAGCTGGTACGGCGCCCTGGCCAAGCACGATTACAATCTGGTCTCGGCTCCCTACACCAAGGTCGGCCCGTCGGTGCTGCGCATCCTGTACCACTCCGACTCGACCGTCCCGGCGCCATCGGGCTACTTCGCCAACAACGCGCAGGTGAAGAACGAGAAGCTCGATGGGATCCTGGCCCAGGCCGAAGAGGCCAACGATGAAGCCCAGCGCGCTGCGCTGTACGAGCAGGCCCAGAAGCTGGTCCTGGAGGGCTACTACGTGCTGCCGCTCTACGACCAGCAGAACCACTTCCTCTACGGCAAGAACGTGCACGGCATCGGCGCCACCACCGCGGTGTCTTCGCCGGTCTACTACGACACCTTCATCACCAAGTAGCACCCCTTGGGCACGATTGCTTGGGCCGGGCGCAAGATCGGCGGCGCGCTGGTGGTGCTGTGGCTGGTGGCCACCGCCATCTTCATCGCCATCCGGCTGATCCCCGGCGACCCGGCCGAAGCAATCATGGGCGGCCCCGGTTCCCAGGCCTCGGCCGAAGCGCTGGCCGCGGCCCGCGCCGAGTACGGACTGGACCTGCCGCTCATCTCCCAGTACCTGATGTACCTGGGCAAGCTGGCCACCTTGGACTTCGGCACCTCGTATTCGCTCAAGCAGCCGGTCGCCGGCATCATGGGCGATCTCCTGCCCAATACCCTCTGGCTTGCGCTGCTGGCCCTGGCGGCCGCCTGGGTGCTGGCCTTGGGCTTCGCGGCATCGGCCATGCGGGCCAACCGCTTTGGCGCCTGGCTGGGAAATATCGTGGAGATCATTGCCGCCGCCGTGCCGCACTTCTGGCTCGGTGCGGTGCTGATCATGCTCTTCTCCTCGATGCTCGGCTGGCTGCCGGCAGTGGATAACGGCACCGCCCAGGGCCTGGTACTTCCCGTGCTGACCTTGGCATTGCCGCTGGCCGGGTTCCTCACACAGCTGATGCGCGATTCGCTGAGTGCAGCCCTGGGCAGCCAGTTCGCGCTGGCCGCGCGTGCCCGTGGCGAAAGCCGGCTGGCGGTCTTCTGGCGCCATGGCCTGCGCCATGCCGCCTTGCCTGCCCTGGGCCTGACCGGCTGGGCTTTCTCCTCCCTGCTTTCCGGCGCGGTGGTGGTCGAGGCGATCTTCGCCCGTCCGGGCCTGGGGCGCTCGCTGCTTTCTGCGGTGCTGGCCCGCGACATCCCGATGGTCACCGGCATCGCGCTCTTCTCCGCACTGGTCTACATCGTGGTCATGGCGATCACCGAAGGCATCGAGCGAGCCATCAATCCGGCAGGGGCGAGCTCATGAACCGCACCGCAAGAATCTTCGCCGCCGCATTCATCGCCTTGTGGGTGCTCATCGCGCTGGTTCCTTCGGTGCTGGCCCCGGGCGATCCATTGGCCATCAACCCGGCCGAGGCATTCAGCAAACCCGGCGCCGCGCATTTCTTCGGAACCGACGAATCGGGCCGCGACATCTATACCCGTGTCATCCATGGTGCCCGCGACTCGTTGGCCATTGGCCTGGCGGCTACGGGATTGGGCATGGGATTGGCCATCGTCTTGGGCACAGTTGCGGCATTGTCCCCGCGCTGGCTCGAGGAGATCATCCTGCGCGTGCTCGAAGCGCTCTACGCGATTCCGTCCTTGCTGATGGCACTGCTGATCATTGCCTTCACCGGCCCCGGTGTCGGGCCGGCCATCGTCGCGGTGGGCCTGTCCACCGCACCGGGATATGCCCGGCTGGTGCGCAGCCAGATCCGCACGCTGAAGAGTTCGGAAATGCTGGAGGCAGCCACCGTGCTGGGCCGCGGCTCGTGGCTGCTGGTCCGCAACCATTTGGTTCCCAACGCCCTCAAGCCCCTGCTGGCTCTGGTGACCTTGGGGATCGGCCAAGCCGTGATCTGGGCTGCTGCCCTGTCCTTCCTGGGCTTGGGCACTCCCCCGCCAGCGCCCGAATGGGGTGCCATGCTTTCGGCCGGGCGCACCTACCTGCACTTCGCGTGGTGGATGAGCTTGTTCCCCGGCTTGGCGATAGTTGTCGTGGCCGCAGGCGCCACGCTGATTGGCCGCGCGCTGGGCGGAAGGGCAAGGACAGCATGAACGAGCAAGCACTGATTACGGTCAAGGACCTTTCGGTCCGTTTCGGTTCCGCCGTGGCGGTGAAGAACATTTCCTTCACCGTAGAGGCCGGACGTTGCCTCGCATTGGTCGGCGAATCCGGGTCGGGCAAATCCGTCACCGCCCGCAGCCTGCTTGGCCTCTCCGGCGGCACGATCAGCGCCGCCGAGCTAGCTGTCTGCGGGCAGGACGCCTTGGAGCTCGCCGACCGCGGCTGGCAGCAGATCCGCGGGAATTCGGTGTCCATGATCTTGCAGGATGCGCTGATGGCGCTCGATCCGCTGCGCCCGGTGGGCCGGGAAATCGGTGATGCGCTCAAGGCGCACGGCAAGATGTCCAAATCCGAACGCCAGCAGCGAGTGCTCCAGGTGCTGGAATCCGTGCGCATGCCCGAGCCCGGGCGCCGTGCCAAGCAGCGTTCCACCGAGCTCTCTGGCGGCATGCGCCAGCGTGCCCTGATTGCCCAGGCCCTGGCCGGCAACCCGCAGGTAGTCATCGCCGATGAGGCAACCACCGCCTTGGACTCGGCGCTGACAGCACTGGTCCTTTCGCAGCTGCGCGAGCTCAAGGAGCAGGGCCGCGGCGTGCTGATGATCAGCCACGATCTGGCCCAGGTAGCGCATTTGGCCGACGACATCGCGGTGATGCGCAACGGTGCAATCGTTGAGGCCGGCAGCACCGGGCAGATCCTGGGCGACCCGCAGCACGAGTACACCCGCCAATTGCTGCGGGCCGTGCCTTCGGGGATACCGCGCTTCGCCCCGTTGTCGGCAGCCAGCAAGCCGTTGACGGCACCACCGCCAGAAGCACCCGCCACTACTGTCCCCGCGTTATCAGTCACGCAGCTGTCCAAAACGTTCGGCAAGCACCAGGCCGTGGATGCGATCAGTTTCGAACTGCCCCGGGGCAAGACCCTGGGCGTTGTCGGCGAATCCGGGTCCGGGAAGACCACCACCGCGCGCATGGTGCTGGGCTTGCAGAAGCCTGATGCAGGCAACGTCCAGCTGCTCGGCGAGCACTTTGCCCCGGCCCTCGAATCCCAGCGCCGAAAGCTGCGCGAACAAATGGGCGCGATCTACCAGAACCCGTTGGGGTCTTTCGATCCGCGCTATTCGGTGGGGCAGCTGCTGGCCGATGCGCTGAGCTGCGGCAAGTCCAAGCGCGCCGCCGAGTACCGCAAGCCGGCGGCTGAACTGCTCGAACAAGTGGAGCTGTCCACCGAATTGCTGGGCCGCAACCCGCGCGAGCTTTCCGGCGGGCAGCGCCAGCGCCTGGCGATTGCACGCGCGCTAGCGCCCAAGCCGCAGGTGCTGGTCCTTGACGAGCCGGTCTCGGCCTTGGATGTATCAATCCAAGCCACGGTGCTGGACCTGCTGGATCGGATCCAGCTGGACACCGGAACCAGCTACCTGTTCATCAGCCATGACCTGTCGGTGATCGAGCACATGAGCGACTCCGTTGCGGTGATGCATGAAGGCAAAATCATCGAGCAGGGCTCTACTGACCAAGTCTTCGGCGCCCCGCAGCATGACTACACGAAACTGCTGCTCTCGGCGATGCCGCGGTTGCGCTAGACCAGATCGACCATCTGGTCCTTGACCTGCTTGCGCAGGATCTTGCCCAGCAGCGAGCGCGGCATCTCATCGATCTGCACAATGCGCTTAGGCACCTTGTAGGCGGCCAGCAGCTCGCGGCAGTGGGCGCGCAGCGCGTCCTCGTTCAGCCCGCAGCCCTCTTCGAGCTGCACCGCGGCAACTACCATTTCGCCGCCGCGGGCCAACGGCTTTCCGAAGACCGCGGCATCGGCCACGTCAGCGTGCTGGCGCAGGGCGATCTCGACCTCGGTCGGTGAAACGTTGAAGCCGCCGGTGATGATCAGCTCCTTGGCGCGGTCCACCACCTGGGCGAAGCCGTCCTCGTCAATGGTGACCACATCGCCCGAACGCAGCCAGCCGTCCCCGGTCTTGGCCTTGGCCGTTTCCTCCGGGTTGTTCCAGTAGCCCTGGAACACCTGCGGGCCCTTGATCAGCAATTCGCCCGGTTCTCCCTGGGCCACTTCCCGGCTCGGGTCCTCCACGTCGACGACCTTCATCAGTGTCGAGGGGAAGGGCACGCCGATGGTGCCGGTGCGGCGGCTGGGGTGGAACGGGTTGCCCAAGGCCACCGGCGAGGACTCGGTCATGCCGTAGCCTTCTACCAGCAGGCCGCCGGACATCGATTCCCACAGCTCCACCACATGGTCGGGCAGGTTCATCGCCCCGGAGATGCAGTACTTGGCGCTCTTCAGCGAGACACCGCGCTCCTTGGCCGCCAGGGCGGTGCGCTCGTAGATCGGCGGCACCGCGCAGTACACGGTGGCCGGGGACTTCTTCCAGGCATCCAGGATCATCTGCGGATCGAACTTCGGGAAGAGCACCAGCAGGCCCTGCTTCTTCACGCCGAAGGTCAGGTACAGGGTCATGCCGAAGGCATGGAACATCGGCAGGATCGCGTAGAGGATTTCCTCGCGCTCCTGCGCCCCGAGCATCCAGGCCTCGCCCTGCAAGGCGTTGGAATAGAGGTTGAAGTGGGTGAGCATGGCGCCCTTGGGATGGCCGGTGGTCCCCGAGGTGTACTGGATGACCGCCAGGTCATCGACATCCGGATGCGGGTGGTTCGCATCCAATTGCGCGCCGGAGAGCAGGTCCTTCCATGCCACGGTGCCCGAGGTGCGGGCGGTGAGCGAGGCCTTGGTCTCGCGCAGCTTCTTGACCGGCAGGTTCAGCGCCAGGCGCTTGACCGCGGGGAAGGCTTCCAGCAGGTTGACCGAGACGATCGAGTCGAGCTGGACGTCCTTGGGGAATTCCTGGACGTTGGCCACGACCTTGTCCCAGGCAATCGCGATGCGCGCCTGGTGGTCCTCGAACTGGTGGCGCAGTTCCCGCGAAGTGTACAGCGGGTTGTGCTCCACCACGACGGCGCCAAGGCGCAGGATCGCGTAGAAGGCGATCACGTGCTGCGGGCAGTTGGGCAGGATCAGCGCAACGCGGTCGCCGGCACGCACGCCGAGCTTGCGCAGGCCCTCGGCGGCCTTGGCTACCTGCGCGCCCAGATCGGCGTAGCTGGTGCGGCGGCCGAAGAATTCGGTCGCCGGGCTATCGCCGGCTTCACGCACGGAGCGCTCGAACATGCGGCTGAGCGGTTCGGTGGGCAGCTCGATTTCGGCCGGGACTCCCGGCTGGTAATTTGCCACCCATGCGGGCGCAGCACTATTTTCCATACCTCCAATCATGCCCTGTAACGAAGCGCGGCGCGATTCCAGGGCTTCCCGGGCGCAAACGACGCGCTGCAGGTGGCGGATCCGCCCGCTGGCAGGAATACCCCGGCACCGCACAGCTGGGATTTTCCTGCGAACACCCGGAGCAGGGCAGCGATCGGCGATAGCGTGTGCGTGATTGCACGGCTACGCAACTACCGGGAGGCATCCATGCCAGCACGCCGAAGCAAACGGCTTCCCATCACGCGCCGGCGAGCGGGAACCGGCTTCTTCTACCTGGAAGGGGCACGCACGGTGAAGGACCAGCACCTGCTGGATCGGATCAGGCAATTGTCGATCCCGCCGGCATGGAAACAGGTCCAGATCGCGGCCAGTGCGCGGGCCAAGGTCCAAGCTCGCGGAATCGATGCGGCAGGACGCACCCAGATGATCTACCACCCCGATTTCCGCGAGCGGCAGGATGCCGCCAAATTCGACCGGTTGCCGGCGTTCGGCCGCGCACTGCCCAATCTCCGCCGCCAGCTGCTGCGGGATCTGCGCCGGGGAAGAAACGACAAGGACAGGGTCACTGCGGCCGTGGTCCTGCTGCTGGATCTGCATCTGCTGCGCATCGGCACGCACGCCTACTCGCGTTCCAACCAATCGTTCGGGGCCGCTTCGCTGCGAGCCAAGCATCTGGAGGTCCAAGGGCATTGCGCCACCCTCGAGTTTCCCGGCAAGAGCGGCCAGCAGCAGCATGTGAAAATCAGGAGCCGGCGACTGGCACGAGTACTGGTCCAATTGCGCGATCTGCCGGGCTACGAGCTTTTCCGCTACCTGGATGACGATGGGCACTCGCACCTGCTCCAGCCTGCGCAAATCAACCGGTACCTCGAGGAGCATCTGGGTAGCGGATTCACCGCCAAGGACTTCAGGACCTGGGGCGGCAGCTTAGCGGCTTTCAGGGCACTGATCGAGGCTCCCGCCTCGGCTATGGCTGCCGATGATGCCAGGAATCTGCGCAAGCTGGCCATCGAGCAGGCCGCCGGAAAACTGGGCAATACTCCCGAAATCGCGGCCGGCTCCTATATCGATCCCCGTGTGCTGGAGCTGGCGGACGATCCGGAAAAATTGGCGGCGCTGCGCCGCTCCAAGCGGCAGCTGGGGACCAAGAACCATATGGATCCGGCTTCGCGCTGCCTGCTGCGGTTCCTCGAAAGGGCCAGCTAGGTGCAGAATCTAGAAGTTCAGTCCGCGGGCCGCTACATCCCATACTTCGCTGGTGCCGTCCTCATGCACTGCCAGCACGTTGTCGACCAGGTTCACCGCGACGCAGACATGGTTCGGGATGACGTGGAGCTGCTCGCCGTGGGCCGGCAGGTCCAAGTGCTCGGGCCACAGCACGGTGGCGTGATGCTCCGATAGTGCGCTGATGCGGGCTTCAGGGCACTGGGCGATGCGCCCGTATCCGGTGGCCCAGGCCGGGCGGTCGCTTCCGAGCACCTTGCTGCCGGCGTCCAGCACGATGCGCCGGGGAATCTGCCCATCGCCTTCATGGCGGCTGATCACGGTGGAGGCGACGGTCAGGGAAATATCCTCCCAGCGCACGCGCCCCAGCTCGAACTGCTGCGCATCGCCGAAGACGTACACCCCTGGACGCACCTCAGTCAGCACCGAGTTGTCGCTCAGTTCGGCGGTCGGGGTGGAGCCCCCGCTGATGCGCTTGATGGCATGCCCGGCCTCGCGCAGCAGGCACGCCGCTTCGGCCAGGGCCTTGTGCTCATCGTTGAGTGCCGCGTCGATGCCGTCCGGCGAGTAGCTGTGGCCGGGGAAAGTGAAGATCCCATGCACGCGCATGCCTGCCGCACGGGCGGCATCGGCTATTTCCACCGCGCCTTGCGGGCTGGTGCCGCTTCGGTGATGGCCGCTGTCGATCTCGATGACGAGCTTGATCTTGGAGGCCTTCTCCCCCAGCATCCTGGCCATCTGCTGCACGGCCTGGACAGAGTCCGTGCCGATGCTCAGCTTGGCACGGCGCATCAGCTCCAGGATGCGTGCCGCCTGGGATTCATTGACCCACAATGGGTAGGCGATGAAGATCTTCGCGACCCCGTGCAGCGCAAACGCGAGGGCTTCGCCGACAGTTGCCACGGTGAGTCCGGCGGCACCGGCGTCCATCTGGCGTTCGGCGATTTCATGCATCTTGTGCGTCTTGGCATGCGGGCGCAGTTTCAGGCCCTGGCTCGCCACCCGGTGGGCCACCCGGTCAATGTTCTGCTGGAGCTTCGCTACGTCGACGATGACCTGCGGGGTGTTGATTCCGGCCGGGATAGTGCCCAAATTTTCCGTCCTTCTGCACTTGGCTGCGTCACGGGGAATCCTGGAAATAGGCATTCCCGCCGATCTGAAAGATTACCGCAGGAAGCTTTGTACAGGGGAAGGAAAAAACTAGCGTGGCAGCGTGCTTGACCGGGCCGACAGCTTGGTGGACAACTCATGCGCGTGGTGCAGCAGCAGGTTGCCCAGCTCTTCGCGGCGGTCCGCTTCAAAGCGCGTGTGGATCCCGGTCAGGCTCAGTGCCCAGGCCGGCTGTCCCGAGTTGTCGAAAACCGCAGCGCCCATGCCCCAGCTGCCCTCGACGATCAAGCCGGGGTTGACCGAATAGCCCAGCTGGCGGGTTTCGGCGACCTTTTTGCGCAGCTCTTCGCGCGAATGCGCCGGCCCATATCCTGGCTCTAGATCGGCATCGCGCAGGTAGCGCTCAATGCCCTGTTCAGGCAGGAAAGCAAGGATCGCGATTCCGGCCGAAGCGACTCCCAGCGGGAAGCGCCGTCCTTCATACAGCACGAACGAGCGGATGGGAAAGGCTCCATCCTGGCGCAGCAAGCACACGGTTTCGTCCCCTCGCCGCGCCGAGAGGAACGCACTTTCCCCGGTCGCCTCGGCCAGCGCGGCAACATGCTCGCGGGCCAATTCGCTGATGTCATAGCGCTCGGCTGCCACCGCGCCCATGAGGTAGAGCTCGGGGCCAAGCAGCCAGCGGCCGGTGCGATGATCGTGGTCGCAGAATCCTTCGGTGGCCAACGCGCTGAGCAGGCGATGCACGGTGGGCCGGGCCAAACCGGTGCTCCGGGCGGTTTGCGTCGTGGTGATGCCCTCGGGCATTGCGGTGCTCACGGTGCGAAGCACGGCGGCCAGCCGCCCTACGACTTGGGTTCCAGCCGGGGAATTGCTCATGACCACATTATGGACGATCGGTTCCGGGCCGGATAATTCCCGCTTCATACTTTGTCGCCGTACCCCTGTTGCTATCGAGCTGGTCGGCGGATAATTCAGCACATGGAAAATACATGGCAAATCGTCATCGACTGCGCCCGCCCGCAAGCAATGGTCCGGTTCTGGGCCGAAGCCTTGCGCTACGTTCCCGAGCCCGCCCCGGACGGGCATCCCACGTGGCGCGCCTACTGGCAGTCCATGGGCGTGCCGGATGATGAATTGCCGCCCGGAACCGGTGATGAACCGGAGTCGCTGGTCGATCCGCAAGGTGGTGGGCCAAGGATTTGGTTCCAGCAGGTACCGGAGGCCAAGAGCATCAAGAATCGCCTGCATCTGGACTTGCTGGTCAGCGGCGGCCGCGGCGTTCGCTTCGAGGAACGCAGGCAAATCATCACCGACGAGGCAGAGCGCCTGGTGGCCCTGGGGGCCAAAGTCCGCACCGTTCACGACATGCCGGAGATGGGCCATTTCGCTATCTGCATGCTCGATATCGAAGGCAATGAGTTCGACATCGTCTAGCCCTCTCAGATGTGTCCATAATATGGACCGCTTGGCCATTCCTCCTCACCATCCGACCAGTTACCCGGCAATGCACCGGGTCTATTGCATGCTCACCTGCGACTACGTACGTTAGAGGATAAGCAGATCCGCGCTCCACATAGTGGACACATGGAGGAATCGATGACAACGAAGTTTCGGGATGACGCAGCCGCCGCCTTGGCTGCCGTCGTCAAGGATGGCATGACCATCGCAGTGGGCGGTTTCGGCCTCTCCGGCATCCCCAACCGCCTGATCACCGCACTGCGGGATTCGAAGGCAACCAACCTGACCATCGTGTCTAACAACATGGGCGTAGACGGCAAAGGGCTGGGCATCCTGCTGGAAAATAAGCAGGTCTCCAAGGTCCTGGCCTCCTACGTCGGGGAGAACAAGCTGTTCGCACAGCAGTTCCTCGATGGGGATCTGGAAGTTGAATTCTGCCCGCAGGGGACCTTGGCCGAGCGCTTGCGCGCTGGCGGGGTGGGCATTCCCGCCTTCTTCACCCCCACCGGCGTGGGAACTCCGATCGCCGAAGGCAAGGAAGTCATGGAATTCAACGGCAAGCCAGCGATCCTCGAGCGTGGAATCTTTGCCGATATCGCACTGGTCAAGGCGCACCAGGCCGACGCCGAAGGCAACCTGCGCTACCGGATGACCTCGAAGAACTTCAACCCGCTGGCTGCCATGTCCGGCCGCCATACCTTCGCCGAAGCCGAGGAAATTGTCGAGGGCTACCTGGATCCGTCGCTGGTGGAGACCCCCGGCATCTTCGTGCAGACCCTGGTGCAGGCCGATGCGGTCAAGGACATTGAACAGCGCACCGTGCGCAGCCGACAGGAGGCCTGAGCATGTGGACTCGCGATGAAATGGCGGCCATTGCCGCTAGCGAATTAACCGATGGCCAGTATGTGAATCTCGGTATTGGAATCCCCACGATGGTGGCCAACAACTTGCCGGAAGGCGTTTCGGTCAAGCTGCAAAGCGAAAACGGCCTGCTGGGCATGGGTCCCTTCCCCTATGAAGGTGAAGAAGATGCGGATCTGATCAATGCAGGCAAGCAGACCGTGACCATCCTGCCCGGCGGCAGCTTCTTCGATTCGGCGACCTCCTTCGGCATGATCCGCGGCGGCCACGTCCAGACCGCGATCCTCGGCGCCCTGCAAGTGGCTGCCAATGGCGATCTGGCCAATTGGACCATCCCGGGCAAGCTGGTCAAGGGCATGGGCGGCGCCATGGACCTGGTCGCCGGCACCCCGCGCGTGATCGTTCTGACCGATCACGTGGCCAAGGACGGGACATCCAAGATTGTGGAGAAATGCGACCTGCCGCTCACCGGAGTCGGCGTGGTCAACCGCATCATCACCGACCGAGCAGTGTTTGATATAGAAAACTCGACCTTGACCCTGCGTGCAGTAGCCCCGGGTGAAAGCGTGGAAACCATCAAGGAAATCACGGCAGCAGAATTTGCCGTGGATATTGTGGAGGATCTGAAAGCATGACCGCAAAGATTGTGGGCTACGCCCGTACCCCATTCGTGAAATTCAACGGCGCCTTCGCCGCTATTCCAGCCACCGAGCTCGGCGCCCATGCCGGCAAGGCCGCGCTGGAACGTGCCGGAGTTGATCCCAGCGAGGTCCAGCAGGTCATCGCCGGCCAGGTGCTGCAAGGTGGCGCCGGCCAGAACCCGGCCCGTCAATCCGCCGTGGGTGCCGGCATTGCGCTGGACGTTCCGGCCATCGCCGTGAATGCCGTATGCCTCTCAGGTGCCGAGGCCGTTGTGGCAGGAGCCCGCCTGATCAATAGCGGCGAGGCAGACGTTGTCCTGGCTATCGGCCAGGAATCCATGTCGCTGGCTCCGCATGTGCAGCGCGCCCGTGCCGGAACCAAGTACGGTGCCATTGAACTGATTGACACCCTGGAATACGACGGCCTGACCGATGCTGCCGAGAAGCGTTCGATGGGCGCTTCCACCGAGGAGCACAATGCCAAGTTGTCGATGACCCGCGAGGCCCAGGATACGGTCTCGGCCGCATCCCACCAGCGCGCTGCCGCGGCCCGAGATTTCGCAGCCGGCGAGATTGCGCCATTTACCATTTCCAGCCGTCGCGGCGACACCACGATCAGCGAAGATGATGGCATCCGCGAAGCAACCACCGTGGAATCCTTGGGCAAGCTGCGTCCGGCCTTTGCCAAGGAAGGCACCATTACCGCGGGCAACTCCTCGCAGATCACCGACGGCGCAGCAGCCGTGGTGCTGGCCAGCGATGCGGCCATTGAGCGCCTGGGCCTGAAGCCGCTGGCTGAAATTCTCTCGCACGCTTTCGTTGCCGGCCCGGACCGCACCCTGCACGAGCAGCCATCCAATGCCATCAGCGCAGCCCTGGAGAAGGCCGGGGCCAAAGCCCAGGACCTGAAGGCCGTCGAAATCAATGAAGCTTTCGCCGCTGTCGCGGTGCAGTCCACCAAGGCGCTGGCTCTCGATGCCTCCATCGTGAATCCGCATGGTGGCGCGATTGCCCTGGGCCACCCGATTGGCGCTTCCGGTGCACGCATCATTGGCACGTTGGCCCGCCAGCTCCACGAGATGCCGGCCGGCTCGCTGGGTGCCATCGGCATCTGCGGTGGTGGCGGCCAGGGCACCGCAGTGGTGCTGCGTTCGCTGTAGCCGTTGTCCGATTAGCCAGTGCGGTTGGGTCTTCTGGGATCCAACCGCACCGGCTTTTCCATTTACCGGTGAAGTGAAAGGCGGAACTCGCTCCTTAAGCCGCCGCATATTTCTTAACTGGACTTTGTTCTTCCACTTACTTGTTATGTAATTGGAAGGTCATATTCCAATTGTTCGACTTTAAGTTTCCAAGAACGCCCGGATGTGACGCCATCATCGCACCATGTGAGGACTCACCTTGGAAAATACGCAATTGCCTGATGATCCAAAGGTGCCACCGGCACCTTCGGATCCATTGCCAGCGCCGGCGGCACCGGCGAACCCGTTCCAGAATGCCGGGCAGAACCGGCAGGTCAGGAAATTCACCAACGCGGTCCTGGAACTGAAGTCCCGTGCCAGCCTGCAGCTTCTTGGATTCCAAGCCGGCGCCATTGCGGCCATTGGCATCGTCCTGGCTCTTTGCTACCTTATCCCCCTGGCCTCGATGGCCAAGGAGATCGGTGGCGGCAGCTCCGCTGAATTCAACGTGGCGTCCCAGCTCAATTCCTTCAAGGCCTTCATCATGGTCTTCGGTGCCGTCCTGGGCGGCGGGCTGAAGATCACCGGATCCGGAGGCGGATTCGGCATGTTCGGCGAGCTCAGCCTCGCATTCGCCCTCGTTTCGGTCACCTCCATCGTGGCAATCTGCGCCGCGAACTACCTGATCGTGCGCAAGCTGCGTCGTGGCGCACGCAACGGCGGTTGGAAGAGCGCTGCATTGGCCTCCGGACTGCACGCGCTGGTCCTGGCATTGGTCTTCCTGGTCATTGCGCTCTTCGGGAAGCTCAGCATCCAGGGTGGCGAATTCTTCTCCGCCGCGGTGTCCCCGCGATATGCAGGTGTCTTCTTCACGATTGCCTTGGCCGTTTTCTTCTCGCAGTTCCTTGCCACCGCACCCCAGCGCGCCAACGCCGGATCCCCATTGATTACCGGGGTCCGCGAGGCCGTGGCCCTGGCCGTTTCGACCTTGGCGGCTTTCGCCTTGGTCGGCATCATTGCCGCATTCACCCAGCGTCCAGATGACATGCCCTGGAGCTTGGGCCTGATCCTGCTCCCGCTGCTGGGAACCATCGGTTCATATGTGGCAGCGTTGGGCTTCCTCGGGGCGCTGGCTCCGAATGTCTCCGGCATGGCCAGCTTCCTGGGCGAATACACCGCCGATGCCATGCCCGAATCCGTCCTGCGCATCTGGGATATCGCCGACGGCAAGGGTGCTTGGCTCCTGGTCCTGAGCGCCCTCCTGGTACTCCTGGCGGCTATCCGTATTGGCGTGCACCGTGGTCGACTGGCCACTGGTTTCAACCTGCAGCGCGCTTGGCAGCTGCCAGTAGCGGCTTTGGTCCTGTGGATGATTCTTGCCGGGCTGACCAACATCTCCCTGGGTGGCGCCATCACCGCCAACGAGATGGGCAACATGAGCGGCAGCATGTCCTATGGCATCACCTGGTACTCGGTGATCTTCCTGGCACTCGGGGCCGCAGTTGTCTCGCTGCTGGCAGAAGTCCTGCCCTTGCAGGTCTACCGCTTCGTCCCATCCCTGCTGGCAGTGATTGCCGGCAAGGACGCCGCAGCGCGATGGATTTCCGGCCAGGCACCTGCCGTTGCTCCGGCTTCGCCGGTTGCAGCCGCGCCCAGCCAGGCTGCTCCAGTTGCCGCCGCAGCCCAATCCACCCCTGCCGTGTCCGCCGACGGCCAGCCGATGGCTGGTGAACCGGCTCCGGCGCTGGCCCCGGCCTCGGAAGAGTCCAAGAAGAAGGCCAAGGCCGTTGGCTTCTCGGTTCTTGCGCTGGCAGTCATTGCCGGTCTGGGCTTCGGTGCCATCGCCTACCTGAACGGGCAGCGCAAGCCCGAAGCTGAAGTTGAGAAATACCTCGCGCTGCTTGCCGAGGGCCAGGCCGGCAAGGCGACCGAGATGGTCGACCCGGGGATCGACAACGCCTCGCGCGTGCTGCTCAGCGACGATGTCCTGGGCAACGCCAAGCAGCGCTTGGAACTCGTTGATGTCATCGAGGAATCCAAGGGCAAGGACTCGGCCCGTGTGCGAGCGATCTACTCCATCAACGGCGAGCGCCACGAACGCTCCTTCAATGTCGACGCGGGCGACAAGGACTTCGGCCTGCTCGATACCTGGGTGCTCAATGAAGCATTGATTGTTCCGGTGGAGATCACCTCCGATAAGAGCTCGGAAGTCACTGTCGGCAAGGCCAAGGTCAAGCTGCTTGAAAGCGAGGACTACTACGGCGAGGGAAGTTCCTTCACCGGCAGCTTCTACGCCTACCCGGGCATCTATGATGTCTCAGCGCCTGGCAACGAATACCTGACGAGCGAAGCCCAGGAATTGCGCGTTAACCATCCTGATTCGCAGCCGGCACAGGCGGCGCTGGTTACGACCACCACCCAGAAGCTCGACGAGCTGGTCCTGGATGAGGTCAAGAAGTTCGCCACTGCCTGCGTGACCGTTCCAACCAACCTCGATGACGGTTGCCCGAGCACCTTGCAGTCCAAGGACATCGCATCGTTCTCTGTGAAGTCGCATGCTGAAAGCGTGGCCATCGAGGAATCGGGCAGTTTCTCAAGCTCCGAGATCGTCTTCAAGTACAAGCTCAATGACACGGAGTTCATTGATTACGACGAAGAAGAGCTCACCCGCAGCTTCACGGGCAGCGTGGATTGGTACGGCGAGAAGCCCCAGGTCACCGTCGAAGGCGCATCCTGGTGGTAAGCCGCTGCTTCAGCTGTTGCTAGCCCGCCGCTGACTAGAACGCAAAGCCGCGTGCCGGCCATGATCCATGGCCGGCACGCGGCTTTGCTCTTTGCTTCCTAATGCCACAGCGGTTCGCGCGAGACGTGGTTGACCAGTAGCTGCGCATCCAGCTCGACATAGGTTCCATTGGCCATGCGCGGATTGCTTTCGCCGGTGAGCGCGGCGATTACCGAGCAGATCAAGGCGCTGTGGCTCACGACCATCACGTTCTGCCCGGGATGCTGATGGCAGATCTTGAACAATGCGTTCACTGCACGCCCCACCAGATGCTCTTCGGTTTCTCCGGTGCCAACCAGCAGTTGGCGCTGTTCGTCGGCGCCATCGGCCACCAGGGTGCCTTCGAGATCGCCGAAGTCCTGCTCCATCAGTTCCTGGTTTTCGTGCAGGGCACGGATGCCCAGGCTATTGGCGAGGATCTGCGCTGTTTGACGGGCACGGAACAACGGGGAGGAATACACTGCGTCCCAAGTGCCTTCGGGTGCCAGCTCGGTGGCCAGCTGCTGGGCTTGGCGGATGCCGGTATCGTTCAGTGGCAGGTCGCTGCGTCCATGCAGGCGTCCTGCCTTGTTCCATTCGGTCTGTCCGTGGCGGATCAGGATCAGTTTCTTTGCGCTCATCGTCTTCTTCTTTCTGGCATGCACCGAAGCAACAGGTGCCCGGTGCGAAGTAGTGTTCTGGAGTCAGTTGCCGGTCTGCGAACTCTTGACCGGCGCTGGCAGCGGGGTGCTCGCGTGCAGCGCGGCGTACTGGCCGCTGGATGCAGCGAACGCGTCGACCGATTTCGCCCCGACCTTGATGACATTGAATCCCGCTGCGGGCTCGTCAACGATCTGCGTCGGGGCAAATGGATTCATGTTGTAGGACACTGCAGGAGCCATGAACACCGGGGTGCTCAACAGCTGGCTGGTGGACGCCTGATGGTAGTGGCCGCAAAGGATTGCACGGATATCGCTTCCGGCGGCGATGGCCGCCAGCTCCATCGGGTTCTCCAGCCCGCGGCCGGCGCGGGCTTCATTGGCGGCTTCCACCGGAGGATGGTGCAGCAGAAGCAGGGATCCGCGCGGCGCCGGAACCGCCAGCAGCGAGGCAAGCCAATCGAGCTGCCGCTGTTCCAAGCGTCCCCGGGCCAACTGGAATCCCCCGCTGTCCAAGCCGATAATCCGAAGCCCCAGGACCTCGTGCACCGTGTCGGCTGGATGCGGACCGGTGGACAGACGCCTGGTGTTGAAGGATTCTCCAATCGCGCCCAACGGATCATGGTTGCCCGGAACGGTGATGACCGGGCAATCCAGTTCGCGCTGGGCCTGGTTGAAGATCCCTGCGGCCCGCTCATGGATGTCCGAACCGCGGTCTGCGATATCGCCGGTCACCACAATGGCATCCGGATCCAGGCACGCGGCTGCTTCCAGCGCCTGTTCTGTTCGTTGCCACGAATCAATGGATCCGTGAAGCAGCTGCCCTTCGGGACGCAGGTGGGTGTCGCTCAATTGGATTATCGTCAGAGGTTCCATTTTTTCCTCCTTCACGGCTGCTGCATTTCATCCCATTGAACGCCGGGGTTCTGGCCAGCAGGTGAACAGGGCGTCGACGCCATATGAAGTCCTGAAGAATCGGGGTTTTGCCGATAATCGGACAAATGGGCCATGGAAGGCAGGTAAAACTGGCTGACACATGCTTTCTGGCGCATATGAACGGCGAGTAGCATCCAAAACGACTAATCTTAGAAGAGAAGATTTGAATCCACCGAGGAGCTATATCCATGACCGGCAGCAAAGTCGTCGCCTTTGGCCACTTCCAGCCAGAGCGCATCGTCCCTAACACCGAGCTGGAAAAGTTGGTGGAAACCAGTGATGAATGGATCACCCGACGTGTCGGCATCGAAGAACGCCGCTGGGGAACCGGTGTTGAAACCGTAGACTCCATGGCCATCAAGGCCGCAGAGATGGCGCTGGGCAACGCAGCTGGCATCAAGGCAGCCGATATCGACATGATCATCGTCGCCACCTGCACCGCTACGGACCGTTCGCCGAACATGGCCGCACGCGTAGCTAACGCCCTGGGCATGGACCAAGGGCCGGCAGCGGTGGACGTGAACGTGGCTTGCGCAGGCTTTGCCCACGCAGTTGGCCTGGCCCAGGGCGCCATTGCCGCTGGCTCGGCGACGAATGCCTTGGTTATCGGCTCGGAGATGCTCACCGACTACACCGACTTCACCGATCGCACCACCTGCGTGCTGACCGCGGACGGCGCTGGCGCTTTCGTGATCACCGCATCGGAAGACAACGGCATCTCGCCGGTGGTCTGGGGTTCGGTTCCATCCCTGTCCGATGCAGTGCGCATCGAAGAGGAAAACAACATGAAGTTCGCGCAGAACGGCCAGAGCGTTTACCGCTGGACCGTCACGCAGCTGCCGAAGATCGCTTCGAAAATCATCGACCGTGCCGGCATGAAGCCTGAGGCGCTGGATGCCATTGTCCTGCACCAGGCCAACCTGCGCATCATCGAGCCATTGGCAGAGAAGATCGGCGCACCGAACGCGCGCGTGGCCACCGATGTGGTGTACTCGGGCAACACTTCGGCCGCTTCGGTTCCGCTGGCCCTTTCCAAGTTGATGGCTTCGGATGAGCCATTGCCTTCGGGTTCCAAGGCGTTGCTCTTCGCCTTCGGTGGCGGCCTGGCTTACGCCGGCCAGATCATCACGATCCCTTAAGTATTTTCGCCATGAGTGGGCGCTACGGCATTTTGCCGTGGCGCCCACTAGTGCTTTAACGGCGCCTTCCGCATCAGCCTAAAAAGCTGCTCCGAACCCCTTGCAACAACGCGTTAGTGACTGCTAACGTATTTTTCATGCTTGATCTACTGGAAGTCGCTTCCGAGCCAACGCGCAGGCGCTTGATTCAGTTGCTGGGTTCCGGGGAACGCACGGTGACGGAACTGGCCGCGAACTTCGCCGTCAGCCGCTCCGCCATCTCGCAACACCTGCTGCTGTTGATTGACGTAGGACTGCTGCAAGCCCGCAAGGATGGCCGCAGCCGCTACTACTCGCTGGACCCTGCAGGCATCACGAAGCTCAAGGCCCTCCTTGACTCGTTCTGGAATACCGAACTCGACCTGCTCGTTGCCGAGGCCGCCGAATTGGCGTCGTTCAATGGGCCACCGCACCAGCCACCAGGAGAAAAGCCATGAGCTTTGAACGAACAGTCATCCTCCCCGTTGACGCCGACACCGCCTTTGCACTGGTCACCAACCCGGAACGCCTTCGCCGCTGGCAAACCGTTGCCAACCGCGTTGACCTGCAGACCGGCGGCAGCTACCGCTTCACCATGGGTCCGGGCCACCAGGCCTCGGGCACTTCACCGAAATCGAGCCCGGCAAGCGCCTGGTCTTCACCATGGGATGGGAAGGTTCGGATGCCGTTCCGCCCGGCGATTCGACGGTTTTCATCACCCTGGAACCGCTGGATCAGGGCACGGCCCTGACCTTGCGCCATGAGGGGCTGGACGCCGAGCAGTCCTCGGGCCACGCCGAGGGATGGAACCACTTCCTGGATCGGCTGAAGGAGTTTGCCGAAACCGGCGAAGCAGCCATCGACGAGTGGAACGCCGTGCCCGAGCCGCAGAATCCGATCGTTTCCGCCGAGGGCTCCGTGGCAGCCCTGCAGTTCATCCTGAACAACATCTGCGCAGCGGACCTGGCCAAAGCCACTCCCTGCTCCGAGTTCTCCGTGAGCGAGCTGCTGGATCACCTTGCGGGTTCGGTCTCGATGATCGGCGGTGCTCTGGGCGCTGCCGTATCCGATGACCCGGCCCTGGCGCCGGAAGCACGCATCGCCAACCTGGTGCAGCCGACCCTGGAGGCTTTTGCCGCTCGCGGCGTTGCCGGCGAGATTGATCTCGGATTCGCTGTCATGCCGGCTTCAGTGGTTGCCGGGATCCTGAATCTGGAACTGATGGTTCACGGGTGGGACTTCGCCCAGGCGACCGGCCAGGAGTTCGCGATCCATCCTGGCCACGCGGAATACGTACTGGGCTTGGCACGCAAGACTGTGGGACCGGCTCAGCGCACCTCCGGTTCCTTCGCGGAAGAAACCATGGTCGCCGAATCCGCCAGCAGCCTGGATCGCCTGATTGCGTTCACCGGCCGCGTTCCCGCAGGAGCCTGAGGACCTCCCATGGTTGACGTCTCCACGAGCATCGCTATCGACCGGCCACGTTCGGTGGTGGCCGGCTACGCGATGAACCCGCTGAACGCTCCAGCGTGGTACCGGAATATCCACTCGGTGCGCCGGCTGGATCCCCATGGCTTCGGCCTCGGATCACACACCGCCTTCGAAGCCAGGTTCCTTGGACGGAAGCTTTCCTACACCTACGAAGTCACCAGGTTCGCGGAGAACGAGGAACTGGTCATGGCCACCGCGCAGGGCCCGTTTCCCATGCGCACCACCTATCGCTTCGAAGCGATAGGGCCAACGGCGACCCGGGTCCACCTGCGCAACGACGGCGAGCCAACTGGCTTCGGCAAACTGGCCGGCCCGCTGATGGAAATGATGATGCGGCGAGCCAATATGGCTGATCTCCGGGCGCTGAAAAGCATCCTGGAGAAAGACTGAGGACCAGCGGCGAACACCGCGGATACCTTGCCTGTGGCATCGTGTCCGCGGTGTTCGCGCGTCACTGACCTGAGCATTCCCGATTGCTCCAGTTCCCGACTTGACGTTAAGTGGATCACACCCCAGACTGGTACACGTGAACCTGTCTGACAGCTGGACACCCGGACAGCAACCGATCGAACGACGATCCGCTGCCGAAGGCGTCTTCCATGCACTCCGCCTAGCCATTGAAGCCCAGGAAATCGCCATCGGCGCGAAACTGGGATCCGAAGCTGCCCTCGCGGCCGACTACGGCGTGAGCCGCTCGGTCATCCGCGAAGCGCTGCGCTCCTGCGCGGCCCTGGGCCTGACCCGCACCGAAACCGGGCGCGGCACCTTCGTGGTCTCCCACCGGCCCACCCGCGAGCTGAAACTGGGCACGTTCTCCTCCGACGACCTGCACGAAGCCCGTCCGCATATCGAGATCCCGGCTGCCACCCTCGCCGCCACCCGGCGCACCGCCGAGGACCTGGAGCGGATCAGCGGGCTGATCGAGGCGATGGAGCAGGAAGACGACCCGGCAGCCTGGGTCGAGCTGGACGCCGCCTTCCATGCCGCGATCGCCCAGGCCAGCGGCAACTCGGTGTTCTCCAAGGTCGTCGCGGACATCCGCGAGGCCATGGCCCGCCAGTCCGAGACCGTGAACCTGGTTGCCGGCCGCCGGTCGCCGTCGAACTCGGAGCACCAGGAAATCTACCAGGCCATCGCCGCCCAGGACCCGCAAGCGGCCAACAATGCGATGGCCAAGCACCTCAATGCGGTGCAGCAAGCAGTATCCACCATAGTCAGGAGCAAGAAGTGACCCCCGCCGATCCCCAGACCCTGCGCGCTTCGCTGGTCGTTGAGGCACTGCCGCAGCACGAACCGCTGGTCATCGCCACCCGCGGCGAGGCCGTGGAGTCCATCCACTACGGCTCGGCCGTGCTGCTGGATCCCGCCGGCTCCATCGCCGCCAGCCGCGGCGATGCCCAGGCCGCGTTCTACCCGCGCTCGGCGCTCAAGCCGCTGTTCGCCGTGGGCATGCTGCGCGCCGGACTGCAGCTCGACGACCAGCAGCTGGCCTTGGCCTCGGCCAGCCACTCCGGGAGCCCGCGCCACCTGCAGGTCGCCGAATCCACGCTGGCCGCCGCCGGCCTGGACCACACAGCGCTGCGCAATTCCACCGACCTGCCCTACGGCGTTGCCGAGCGCCAGGACTACCTGGCCGCTGGCGGCAAGGCCACCGCGCTCGCGCAGAACTGCTCGGGCAAGCACGCCGCACTGGCGGCCCTGTGCGAGCTCAAGGGCTGGGACACCGCCAACTACCTGCACGACGAGCGCCTCCTGCAGCTGCTGCAGGACACCGTGGAGGATCTTTCGGGCGAACAGATCTCCGGGGTGAGCACCGACGGCTGCGGCACCCCGGTCTACCGGATGACCCTGGCCGGATTGGCCCGCGCCTTCGGCAAGCTGGCCAGCGCCGCGCAAGGCACCGCCGAGGCACGCGTGGCCGCGGCAATGGCCGGCTACCCGGAACTGGTAGCCGGCGTTGGCCGCGATGTCACCGCCCTGATGCGCGCGGTGCCCGGCTCCGTGGCCAAGGACGGTTTCGAGGGCATCCAGGCCGTGGGCCTGCCCGATGGCAGCGCGCTGGCCGTGAAGATCGCCGACGGCTCGGACCGCGCCCGGATGCCGATCACCGCCAAGCTGCTCGCCGAGCACCTGGGCTCCGAGGCCGCATTGGCCCTTGAACCGCTGGCTACCAGCCCGGCCTTTGGCGGCGGTGCGCCCGTGGGCCTGCTGGCCGCACTGTAATTTTTTCCGTTCCAACCATTTCAACGAATCCTGGAGAAGAATCCACCATGCCTGAAACCTTGCTCAGCGGCCAGACCCGCAGCGAGCATGACCTGATCGGCGACCGCGATATCCCGGCGGATGCCTACTGGGGCGTGCACACGCTGCGCGCCAAGGAGAACTTCGACATCACCGGCACCGAGCTGTCCGGCAACCCGCACCTGATCCGCGCATTGGCGCGCGTGAAGCAGGCCGCGGCGCGTGCCAACCACGAGCTGGGGCTGCTGGACGCCCAGCGCGCGAACGCCATCGACCAGGCCTGCGAGGCCATCGCCGGCGGGGCGCTGCATGGGCAGTTCATCATCGACCCGATCCAGGGCGGGGCCGGCACCAGCACCAACATGAACGCCAACGAGGTCATCGCCAACCTGGCGCTGGAAATCCTGGGCCATGCCAAGGGCGAGTACCAGCACCTGCACCCCAACGACCACGTGAACCTCTCGCAGTCCACCAACGATGCCTACCCGACCGCGGTTAACATCGCCACGCACTTCGCCACCCAGCCGCTGCTGGCAGCCATCGAGGTGCTGCAGGATTCGTGCATCGCCAAGGCCGCCGAGTTCCGCACCGTGGTGAAGATGGGCCGCACCCAGCTGCAGGACGCCGTGCCGATGACCGTGGGCCAGGAGTTCCGCGGCTGGGCCGTGACCCTGGGCGAGGACCGGGCGCGGCTGGAAGAATCGCTGTGCCTGGTCACCGAGATCAACCTCGGCGCCACCGCCATCGGCACCGGGCTGAACGCCCCGGCCGGCTATGCCGAGGCCGCCTGCCGCCACCTGCGCGAGCTGACCGGCCTGCCGCTGACCACCAGCCCGGACCTGATCGAAGCCACTTCGGATGTGGGCGCGTTCGTGCACCTCTCGGGCGTGCTCAAGCGCGTGGCGCTGAAGATCTCCAAGATCTGCAACGACCTGCGCCTGCTCTCCTCCGGTCCGCGCGCTGGCCTGAACGACCTGCAGTTGCCGGCCGTGCAGTCCGGCTCCTCGATCATGCCCGGCAAGGTCAACCCGGTGATCCCGGAAGTGGTCAGCCAGATCGCCTACCAGGTGGTGGGCCACGACTTGACCGTGACCATGGCCGCCGAGGGCGGGCAGCTGCAGCTGAACGCCTTCGAGCCGGTGATCGTGCACTCCATCGGGCTCTCCCTTAAGCACCTGGCCAACGGCTGCCTGACCCTGGCGCACAAGTGCATCGACGGGATCACCGTGGACGAGCAGGCGCTGCGCCGCGAGGTGGAGAACTCCATCGGCCTGGTCACCGCGCTGAACCCGCGGCTGGGCTACGCGGCATCCACCTCGGTGGCCCTCGAAGCGCTGCACACCGGGCGCGGCGTGGCCGAGCTGGTGCTCGAACGCGGCCTGCTCTCGGCCGAAGACCTCAATGAGTTGCTCTCCCCCGAGCGCCTCGCCAACCTCACCGACTAGATCCGAGGAATCATATGGATAATTCCACTCCGCACGCCACCGCGGCGCACGTCCCCGATGCCGCGCTGACGGCCGGCGACAACGATTACCACAAGGGCCTGTCCTCCCGGCAGATGCAGATGATCGCCATTGGCGGCGCCATCGGCACCGGGCTGTTCATGGGTGCCGGCGGCCGGTTGGCCGAAGCCGGACCGGGCATTGTCATCAGCTACGCAGTCTGCGGCTTCTTCGCCTTCCTGATCCTGCGGGCGCTGGGCGAACTGGTCATGCACCGCCCGTCCACCGGTTCCTTCGTGTCCTACGCCCGCGAGTTCTACGGCGAGAAGGCGGCCTTCGCCACCGGCTGGCTGTACTGGTTGAACTGGGTAATGACCGCCATTGTCGATATCACCGCGGTGGCCCTGTACATGGGCTTCTTCGGCAAGTACGTGGGGTGGATCAGCTCGGTGCCCCAGTGGCTCTGGGCGCTGCTGGCGCTGGCCGTGGTGCTGGCCATGAACCTGATCTCGGTCAAGGCCTTCGGCGAGATGGAATTCTGGTTCGCACTGGTCAAGGTCGTGGCCCTGGTGGCCTTCCTGATCATTGGCTGCTACTTCGTCATCTTCGGCACGCCGCTGGCAGGACATGAGGTCGGCTTCTCGCTGCTCAGCTCCAATGGCGGGCTGCTGCCCAATGGCCTGCTGCCGGTGCTGGTGCTGATGCAGGGCGTGGTCTTCTCCTATGCTTCCATCGAGCTGATCGGCACCGCCGCGGGCGAAACGGAGAATCCGGAAAAGGTCATGCCCAAGGCGATCAACACCGTGATCATCCGCATCGCCGTATTCTACGTCGGCTCGCTGGTGCTGCTCTCGCTGCTGCTGCCCTACACCGCGTACAGCGCCGGGGAATCGCCGTTCGTGACCTTCTTCGGATCCATCGGCGTGCAGGGCATGGACGTGGTGATGAACCTGGTGGTGCTCACCGCGGCGCTGTCCTCGCTGAACGCCGGGCTCTACTCCACCGGGCGCATCATGCGCTCCATGTCATTGAACGGCTCGGCGCCGAAATTCGCCGGGCGGATGAACAAGGCCGGGGTTCCCTACGGCGGCATCGTGATCACCGCTGTGGTGGCCGTGTTCGGCGTGGTGCTCAACGCCGTGGTCCCGGCCAAGGCCTTCGAGATCGTGCTGAACTTCGCGGCCATCGGCATCATTGCCTCCTGGGGGATGATCGTGCTGTGCCAGATGGCGCTGGTGAAGTCCGCCAAGCGCGGCGAGCAGCAGCGCCCCGGCTTCCGGATGCCGCTGGCTCCGGTCTCCGGCTGGGTCACCCTGGGCTTCCTGGCCCTGGTGCTGGTGATGATGGCCTTCGATAATCCCATCGGCACCTGGACCATTGCCTCGCTGGTGGTCATCATCCCGTTGATCATCGGCGGCTGGTACTTGTGCCGCGGACGGATCAACGAGATCGCCAAGGCGCGGCTGCACAACGAGCAGCCGGCCAACCAGCGGTAGCAGGATCCCGGGACCGGCCCGGAAGCAGCCTCGAGCTGCTTCCGGGCCGGTCCTTTCTTGCGTGCCGGGCTTGGCCTAGCCCTTGGCCGGCTGGACGCTGAGCAGGATTTCGCGCACCAACGCATATTCCTGGGTATCCAGGAATTGCTGCGCCTGTTGCTTCACCGGGTCATCCGGGACGCCATGGTCTTCCAGATAGTCCTCTTCGACCCACATCATCGGCGACTGCTCGCCGACCTTGAAGAAGTTCAGATCCGGGTTCTCATTGCGCTGGGCGAGCACTTGGTCATCGACCAGGGCAATATCGAACCCGGAATCCTTCTCGCCATCCTCCTGGCTGGTCGATTCCCAGAACTCGGCAATGAAGCTGGCGGGATGGAAGCCGGTGCCAGCTCCGGGGTCCGGCAGCTCTTCGCGCTCCAGTAGCTCCCGCTCGTACAGCGACATGTCCCCATCCGGCGAGGTTGCCGTGGTGGGGATCAGCGTGAGCACATGCTTGCCCTGCGCGTCCTTGATCTCCCATTCATCCCATTCGGTGCATTCACCCTCGCAGTCATCCCCGGTGGCGGTCCACTGCTCCGGGGTCATGAACTGGATGCCATGCACTTCATGCTCCTGGCTCAGCTCGGGCGCCGCCGTGCTTGGCGCATCCGGGCTTTCGGCGCCTGGCGATGGGCTGGATTCGGGACTCGAAGCCTCCGGCGAGCTGGCACTTGCCGATGGCGATGCGCCGCTTGGCGCAGGTTCCTGGCTGGGTGTCGAGTCCGGCTGGGCTCCCTGGCAGGCAGCCAGCATCAGGGCTGCTGCGCACATCATCGGGAGCGCGCCGAGACGGGTTCTGGCACGGTTCATCTTTTCCAACTCCTTGATCCATGATCCGGTCATGCAGCTGACATCGCGAGCTCCCCCATTGAATTCATCCTCCACTCAATTGCAGGTTTTTCCAATGGCGGCGGCATCACGCCTTGGTTGCAAGTTGTCCCGATCTTGTTGCCGATGCCGGGTAATTTTCGATTTCCGGTAGTGCCCAGCCGCGAACAGTGGCAAGATATGTGAAGTGGAACACTCTAAGCATTCATTTCATAATTTAGATTCATTTATCGGCCTGGGCCGCCTCGGCGGCCTGGCGCTCTCCCCCGACGGCACCAAGCTCGTCACCACCCTCAGCGAACTTTCCGAGGACGGGACGAAATACGAAAGCGCCCTTTGGTCGCTGGATCCCAAAGGCGAAGCACCAGCACGCAGGCTGACGTTCGGCGAGCACGGCGAATCGCAACCGCAGTTCACCGCCAACGGCGACCTGCTCTTCGTGGCCAAGCGCTCGTCGAAGGAAGACGCCAAGGCCGAAGGCTGGATCCTGCCGGTAGCAGGAGGCGAAGCCCGCTCGGTGATTTCCCACCCTGCCGGGGTGCAGTCCTTGCGGATCTGCCAGCAGTCCCCGCAGACCATCGTGCTGCGCACCTCGGCTTTCTCCCGCGCCAAGGACCTGGACGCCGAAGCGGCACTGCGCACCGGCCGCAAGGACAAGAAGGTCTCGGCGATCCTGCACACCGGCTACCCGGTCCGCTACTGGGACGAAGATCTGGGCCCGTCCACCCCGCACTACTACACCGGGTCCCTGCCGGGCCTGCAGGACGCCACCAGTACCCAGCTCACCGACCTCACCCCGGGCATCGGCGCGAATCTGGAGGATACCTCCTACGACGTTGCTTCCAATGGCAGTTTCCTGGTCACCGAATGGCAGGTTCCCGAAGGCCGGGCTTCCTCAGCCCCGGGAGTGATGCGCATCGACCTGCACACCGGCGCCCACGAAATGCTGCTGGCCCCCGACGACACGTACGAATATACGCTGGGCAAGATCAGCCCGGATTCAACCCAGCTGGCCTACGCCCGCTGGGAGCGTTCCACCGCCGATACCGCCCCGGTCTTCGAGTTGTGGCTGATGGATCTGGCCGACGGCGCCACCCACCGGATCGCCGCCGGCTGGGACCGCTGGGTCAATGACCTGCAGTGGGTTCCCAACGGGCGCTCGCTGCTGCTGACCGCCGATGACAACGGCCACGCCCCGGTCTTCCATCTGAGCCTGTACAACGACAAGATCACCCGGCTCACCGATGACGGCGCGTACACCGATCTGGCCATCAGCAGCGACTCGCGTACCGCCTACGCGCTGCGTTCCAGCTACCTGTACCCGGCCGAACCGGTAGCCATCGACCTGGCGCATACCGGGGACCTGGAGCAGGGCGAATTCGCGGCCTTGACCGAACTGCGCTCCCCGGTCTCCCGCCCTACCCTGCCCGGAACGCTCACCGAGGTCTCAGCCACCGCCGAAGACGGGTCGAACATCCGCGCCTGGCTGGCCCTGCCCGCCACCGCTTCTGCCGCCGACAAGGCGCCGCTGCTGCTGTGGATCCACGGCGGGCCGCTGGGCTCGTGGAATGCCTGGAGCTGGCGCTGGAGCCCGTGGCTGCTGGTGGCCCAGGGCTATGCCGTGCTGCTGCCGGATCCGGCCCTGTCCACCGGCTACGGCCAGGAGTTCATCCAGCGCGGCTGGGGCCGCTGGGGCCAGGAACCGTACACGGACCTGCTGGCCATCACCGATGCCACCGAGGCGCGGCCGGACATCGATGAAACCCGCACCGCCGCCATGGGAGGCTCCTTCGGCGGCTACATGGCCAACTGGGTGGCTGGGCACACCGACCGCTTCAAGGCCATCGTCACCCACGCCAGCCTGTGGGCGCTGGAAGGCTTCGGCAAGACCACCGACGCCGCGTTCTACTGGACCCGCGAGATGAGCCCCGAAATGCGCGAGCAGAACTCGCCGCATCATTCGGTGGGCAGCATCGTCACCCCGATGCTGGTCATCCACGGCGACAAGGACTACCGGGTGCCCATCGGCGAGGGCCTGCGCCTGTGGTACGAGCTGCTAGCCGATTCGGGGCTGCCCCAGAAGGAAGACGGCAGCACCGAGCACCAGTTCCTGTACTTCCCGGATGAGAACCACTGGGTGCTGTCCCCGCAGCACGCCAAGATCTGGTACCAGGTAGTCACCGAGTTCCTCTCCCAGAAGGTGCTGGGCAACGCGCCGCAGGAACTGCCCGAGCTGCTGGGCTAGAACCGCGCAGTGCCGGACTGCCGGGGCGGAGTCATTTCTGTCCCGGCAGTTCCACTGGCGCTGGAGCATCTCCCCCGGCACCGCGGCTGGCCAGCACCAGCGCCTTGGCCCGCCGCGCCACGTCGGCATCGCGTTCGCCCAGCAGCGCTACCAGCCGGGCCAGATGCGCCGCGCGCTGGGCATAGCCGGCGGCAAGGCGCTGGCCCAGGGTCATCGAGGACAATTCCTGGGCTTCGCGCCAAGCCATCATCAAGGCCCGCTCGAACAATCGCTGCCCTGCCTCGTCCGCATTCGGGGCCGCGGTCGCGCCGAGCACGGCCACCGCATTGATCTGCGAATCCTCCAAGCCCATGGCCAGCTCCTCCAGCTGCCGGCGCGATTGCTGGACCGATCGCGAGCCGCGGGAGAACCTGGTCAGCTGCGTGCTCGCCCCGAGCAGGTACTGGATCACTTGGACCACATTGATCACCGTGAAGAACAGCATGAACACGAGCATCCAGTACAGCAACGTGGTGTTGTAGTCCGGCTGCTCATAGCCGGCCCGCTTGAGCACCACGGCGAAGTCCTCGGCCGTGCCGGCAACTTCCATGGCAGGATAGCTCGACTCGTAGATGCTTCCATGATCCCACCCGCCGGTCGTTCCCCAGGAGGCGGTTCCGCTGATGACCGCTCCGGAAATCAACCCGGGCATGATGCCCTTGCCGGCATCCGTGATCAGCAGCGGGATGATCGTCAGGTCCTCGGCCAGCTCGCCGTTGGAAGGATCCGCGCGATCAGAGTATTCGTCCTTGATCCGCAAGATCGCCGAGCGCACGCTCTCAGGTGTCGACTCGCGGAAGTCATAGCCTTCGACCTCCTTGATGTCCAAGTAGGCCTCCGCATCGCGCACCGCGACCAGGATCTGCTGCGGGGTGTCGAAGTCCTCTTCCATGTACCGGCGGATCTCTGCCTCATCTACCAGCTGCCCCTGGTCATCGATTTCAAGTTCCATCCCCCGGCCGGACCCCTCATAGGTGCGTTCGGGCTCGTTGGATATCGAGGAGACGATGAGCCCCGAGGCTATCAGGCTGGCCACCAGCAGGGCCGCGAGCAGTCCGGCGGTCCAGACCCGGCGCCGCTTGGACGGTTCATCGCCAGCTGCCTTGCGGGTGCCGGCGAAGCGGGCCAGCATGCGCTGCCAGGCTGCTCGTTTGCCCAGCGTCCCTCCGGCGACCTGGTCGGTCTGCATCGTGTCACCGAGCACCCCGCGGGCCAGCGCATTCGCCATGGCGATCTGCTGCAGCGCACCCTGCTTGGTTGCCGGCGGGAGCCCCAGGCTGGCGCGCAGCTCATTGTGCTGGCTGCCGATCTGTGGCACGTCCTGCTTCAGGCCCCGCGGATAGCGGCGCAGCCGGGTGGCGATTTTCCCGGCAAGCTTGGCCAGCCGCTTTTCGGCCTCGGACCAGCGCTCGATGGCCGTGCGCTGGCCGGTGTCGCCATGGGCGGTGTTGAGCAGTTCGCCCAGGGCGCTGCGGAAGTTCTCCAGATCCCCGCCGGCCACCATGGTGCCGGGAGCCGTTTCCAGCCGGATCAGCAGCGCCGTGGCCGCATCGTTGATCGGAGAGCTGAGCTTGTCGAAGGTGGACGCGGTGCCGGCCAGGCGCGCATGCACCGAGCCGGCACCCATCAGCGAGTCGGCCAGTTCCGTCAGCTTGCGCGCGTCGGCCTCGAAAGCGGCCAGTTGCTGCCCGGTGCTCTTTTCCAGGCACTCTGCGCGCGTGAACAGCGAGTGCACCAAGGGCTCTTCGCGGCGGGCGGCCTCCAGGGACAGGGATTCGAGCTGCCGCCACGCCTTGGTGAATCCGGCTGGGCGGCGCGATGGGTCGGTGGCTTGGTAGGTGGCTTCCAGCGCTTCGAGATCCAGGACCACGCGGGCCAGCTTGCGCTGCGCCGCGGCCAGCCGCCGGTGCCGGGATGCCCACCGGGAGCGGAAGCGAAGGGCGCTGGCCAGGAACGCGGCGGTGAGCATGGCGCTGGCGCCGACCACGGCAAACCAGAAGATCGCCGAGTTGCTGGGCGAATCATCCAGCAGCACGGCGGCGGTATGCGCGGCGGCCACCACCGCCTTGGGTCCGTGGCCTACCGACACGTTCTTGACGAAGGCATCCTCGATATCGAAGCGCAGGTCGGTGTGCGCGTCATCGGACGCGGCCAGATTCCGGTCCAGACCCACCCCGGAGAAGCGCTGCTCGGCATCGCTTTGCCCGGAATCCCGGTTGTCCATCTTGGTCGAGACGATGATCTGGTTTTCGGGCACTTCTCCGCGCAGCAGTTCATCACCCGTTAGCCAGCGTTCGGCGACGACCAGTTCCAGCGGGGCCGTGGCCCGCACTGGGTGCCGGGCCAGCTCGGCGTCCACCGTCTGCTGGGTGATATTGAAAGGGTTCTCGCCCTGGACAACCACTTTGACCTCATAGGGTGCCGGGACGTTGGCTGCCTGCACTGCCAGCACGGCGCGCACGCCCAGGGCCGTGGTCACCAAAGCCATGGCAATGGCGGCGATGGCAGTCCAATGGAAGGGGCGGCGCAGGCGCCGCCCGGTCGAATCATGCATCAAGCGGGCAGGCATCAGCAGGCCTCGCTTCCCGGCAAGAAATTTCTGAGCACCGCCATGGGATCATGCTCCAGCGCATCGGCGGCCGGTTGCTTGCCTGCCATCCGCTCACCCAGCCCTTGCGGGACCTTGAGCCGTGCCTGCCCGGCTTGCTCCAGCGCATCGCGCAGCACGCTATCGAGCTCGTCGCGCAGCTCCCATAGCCGCTCAAGGATTCCAGGAGCATCCTCCGCCCCGGTGCCCCGCCGGCCCACCCGGGTTCGCAGCAGCTGCAGCTCATCGGCATGGGTGATGATCACGGTGCGCGCGGCCTGGGCGCAAGCCAGTTGCCCGGCACCGGGAAGATCGAGGAACAGCGCCAGGTCCTCCAGCCGTGCACGGTGGTATTCGAAAATCCGGTTCCAGGACTCGCGCGAATCCCGTGGCCGTACCGTGAAGGCGTGGGCCAGCTGCACCGCTCCGCGCAGCAGCGAGAGCTCGTGCTCGCGGTCGCGCAGCTGGGCCAGCTGCGCTTCGGAGACCTGCTGCGGCTGCAGGGAATCCGGGTCCGTGTCCAGTGCGCGCAAGGCGCCTTGCTGGGAGCCGGCCCGTTGCCTTTCAAGTTCTGCCATGACCTGCGCCAAGCGGCTCTCCCGCGTCAGGCCGGGATCGGGCACCGGATGGCGGCCCAGGTAAATGCTTGCTCGCTGGATCCGTGATTCGAGCAGCTCGGCCTCCTTGTTGCGATCGGCGGCGGCTGCCTGCCGGGCCTTGCGGCGCTTGGCACGCCAGGCCCATGCGAGCAGGAACGCAATGGCCGCGGCGAGCGCGCCCACGGCGATCACCTTGGCCAGTGTCCGGTCAGGCGGTGCCTGCAGCTGCTGCGTGGTGGCCAGCGCGACGGCGGTGATCCCCGCGGTGTAATCCCCGGCGGCGAACTCTCCCTGCCCTGCCTCCAGGATCCGCTGCTGGCTTCCCGGTGCGGTTTCGCGCACGTCGCGCCCGGGATCCACGGCGATGTCCACCGGATCCCCGGCTTCCCGGGGAAGCATCACGCCGATGGCGATCCAGCCTTCCCCGACATAGCCCAGGGTCTTTCCGTTCTCCAGCCAGTCATCGCTCAGCGCGTCGCTGTCGCCGAACATCAGCATCCCGCGCACCAGCTGGCCGGCGCCCTTGAGATTGTTGGGTTCCTGGTCCACCCCGAGCAGGATTTTCGCATCTTGGCCATCGACAGCCGCCCGGACCTGATCCATGATTCTTTCTGAATCCACATCATCGAGCGCCGCGTCGGTGACCGCCAGATAGAAGTTCCCCTCTTGGGAGCTCACCGAAGGAATGCGGACGGTGCCTTCGTCTTCGGAATCCCCGCCGGGTGTCGCCGAGGGGTAGACCGGTGCCGGCGATGGCGCCTCTGATTGGGCGGCTTGCGCGCTTGTCAAGGACGGGATGCTGCCCGCGCCGAGGCCAGGTCCGAGGCAGACCGCGAGCATGCTTGCCAGCAGGGCCCTGCGTGGTACCGGCGGTCCGAGGCGGCGGGGACGAGTCATGGAAACTACTGTATCAACAGGGGTTCGACTAATCCGGCTTCACGTGGAACAGCACGCATCTACCCGGTCAGCGGATCCCACCTGCTCCCCACCTGCCAGAGCTTGTCCGGATTCGAAACCTGCAAGATCGTTCGGATGGATCCCTCGGCCACTTCGATCGCGACCACGTCCTGCCGGTCCGCCAGCCTGAAGAGCAACGCAGGCTCCCCATTGACTCGGCCCATGAAGACGGTTCGCCCGGGATTCTTCCGCTCCACGCCCATCAGGAAGCGGGCGATGCGATGCGCTCCGATCACCGGGTTCAACGCGGCCCTGACCTTGCCGCCGCCATCGGAGTAGAGCACCGCGTCCTCGGCCAGCAAGCTGACCAGTTCCCCGGCATCAGCCGCGCGGATGGCCTCAACGATCTTCGAGAGCAGGGCTGACAATTGACCCGATTCCCTGCTTGGCGCCCGGGCCTGCCCGAGTTTCCGGCTGGCCCGGCTCAGCAGCTGCCGTGCCGCCGCAGGCGAGATCTCCAGAACCTCGGCAATGCGCACCGAGGTATACCCCAGCGCATGGTGCAGAACGTAGGCTGCTCGGGATGGGGCCGAGAGTTCTTCGAGCAGGAAGAGCACGCCCATGCGCAGCATCGACGCGGTGACGGCTGCATCCTCGGGAAGCTCCTGCTGGTCCACCGGCTCGGGTAGCCATGAACCGGCATACTCTGTCCGCTGGTGCTGCGCCGAGCGCAGGACGTCAATGGCCCGGCGCGTGGTCAGCGTGGTGAGGTACGCCGGCCAATTGCGCACCTGCTGCGCGGCCGCTGGATCGAGCTTGAGCAGATTCTCGCCCACTTCGCTGACGACGTCTTCGGCCTGCGCCCAGGCTCCGAGCATGTTGTAGGCCAGGACCGTCAGCCGGCGCCGCTGCGAGTTCCACTGCCCGAGTGCGGCAGATTCCCTTGGTTCTTCCACGCGCCTGATTCTACCTGCGGGTCCTGGCACTATCAGCGCACCGGGGGTTCGAGCTGGGTGGTGATAGCGATGCGGTTCCAGACATTGATCGTGGCGATGGCCAGGATCAGGTTGCCCACCTCTTCTTCGCTGAATTCTTCAGCGGCGCTGTTCCACACCTCGTCACTCACCCCGTGCTGCGGGTCCAGCCGGGTGACCGCGTCGGTCAACCGCAGTGCGGCACGTTCGGCATCGCTGAATAATGGCGAATCGTTGTAGGCGGCCACGGCAAAGAGCTTCGCGGCGGAAATCCCCATCTCCAGTGCGTCATGGGAGTGCATGTCGGTGCAGAAGGAGCAGCCGTTGATGATCGAGGCGCGCAGCTTAACCAGTTCGTATAGTTCCTTGGGCAGCGATTGGCCGGCATAGGCTTCCAGTCCCAGTACCGCGGCGTAGCCCTTCTTGTGGGTCTTGCCCAAATTCATGCGCATGCTTTGCTCCAGTTTCCTAGTCGTTTCCCGGGCAGTGTGCTGCCCTTCAAAAGTACGTCGGATCCGGAGCTTAAACTGTGACACCCCAAGGAAAAACTTTTTCAGGAGTTTTCCTTGGGGTGTCCGCCTCAGTCGCCTAGTCCAGCAGCATCGCCGGTTCCTGCAGGATCGACGCCACGTCGGCCATGAAGCGGGCCGAGAGGTCGCCATCAACCACGCGGTGGTCGAAGGAGCCGCCCAGGGTGGTGATCCAGCGCGGGACCACTTCGCCGTCGATGACCCATGGCTTCTGGCGGATCGTGCCGAAGGCAACGATGGCTACTTCGCCCGGGTTGATGATCGGGGTTCCGGTGTCGATGCCCAGCGCGCCGATGTTGGTGATGCTCAGCGAGCCATCGCGCATGTCCTCGGGACGGGTCTTGCCGGCACGCGCGGTGGTGGCCAGATCGTTCAGGGCGATGGCCAGTTCCTTCATGTTCAGGTTCTGGGCGTCCTTGATATTCGGCACCAGCAGGCCGCGCGGGGTGGCTGCGGCGATGCCCAGGTTCATGAAGCGCTTCTGGTGGATCTCGGCGCCGTTTGCGGTTTCCACCCAGCTGGCGTTCACCGAAGGGTTGCGGGCCGCCGCCCAGATCACGGCACGGGCCAGCACCAGCAGCGGCGAGACCTTGATGCCCTCGAAGTCGCGGGACTTCTTCAGGCGCTGCACGTATTCCATGGTTCGGCTGGCATCCACATCCACGAAGATCGAGACATGCGGTGCGGTGAAGGCCGAGTCGACCATGGCCTTGGCGGTGGCTTTGCGCACGCCGCGCACCGGGGTGCGTTCCACGCGGGCATCGGCCAGCTGGCCGTGGGCCCAATAGGTTGGCGCCGCTGCATGCTCGGCTTCGCGCTGGGCCTGGTAGCTATTGACGTCTTCGCGGGTGATCTCGCCCTGGTTGCCGGTGCCCACCACGTCGTTGATGTCGATGCCCAGCTCCTTGGCCAGCCGGCGTACCGGCGGCTTGGCCAGCACGCGGTCCACGAAGCTCGCCACCGCAGGCTTGCGGCGGTCGACTTCGCGGGTCACCGCGGTACCCAGGGACTGCGCGCGGCGCGAGATGGTCTCGGCCAAGGCGGAGCCGGAGGCGCGCACCGCTGCGGTTCGCGCACCGGCCGTCGAAGGAGCGGGGCGGGTGGTGCGTGCCCGGCGCACCGAGGCATCAGCGGTGGGGCCCGATCCGACCAGCGGGCCGGGTTCCTCCGAGGCCTGCGGTGCGGCGGTGCTCAGGGCTTCGGCTGCTTCGGGCACGCCGGTTGGAGGTGCCGCGTTGCCTTCTTCATCGATGGTGATCAGCGGGTTGTCCACGAGTACGGTATCGCCCTCGGCCGCGTGCAATGCGGTGACCACCCCGGCGAAGGGGCAGGGCAGCTCGACCAGCGACTTCGCGGTTTCGATTTCCACGAAAATCTGGTTGACCTCAACGGTGTCGCCCACCTTGACCTTCCAGGAGGCGATATCCGCTTCGGTCAGGCCTTCGCCCACATCGGGGAGATTAAAGACTGTCATTACTACTCCTTGGATTCCGCTTAGTAAGCGAAAGACCGGTCGAGGGCTTCAAGCAACTTGTCGATGTCCGGCAGGTACTGGGACTCCACCTTCGAAATCGGGTAAGGCATGTGGAATCCGCCCACGCGCAGCACTGGGGCTTCCAGCGAGAGGAAGGCGCGCTCGGTGATGCGGGCCGCGATTTCGCCGCCCAGGCCGCCGAAGGTCGGCGCTTCGTGGGTGACAATCAGCCGGCCGGTCTTCTGCACCGATTCGGTAATGGTGTCGAAATCGATCGGCGACAGCGAGCGCAGGTCGATGACCTCGATGGACCGGCCATCTTCCAGCGCGGCATCAGCGGCAGCCAGGGCGATCGGCACCAGCGGGCCGTAGGCGACGATGGTCGCGTCGGTGCCCGGGCGAACCACCTGCGCCTTGAAGGCATCCAGCGCCGGGGTTTCGGTATCGACCTCGCCCTTGAGCCAGTAGCGGCGCTTGGGCTCGAAGAAGATCACCGGGTCCTGGCAGCTGGCTGCCTGCTGGATCATCCAGTAGGCGTCATGCGCGTTGGACGGGGTGATGATGCGCAGGCCCGCGGTGTGGGCGAACAGCGCCTCCGGGGATTCGGAGTGGTGCTCGATGGAGCCGATGCCGCCGCCGTAAGGGATGCGGATGACTACAGGCGTGGTCAGACGCCCCTCGGAGCGGGCGTGCATCTTGGCCAGCTGGGTGGTGATCTGGCTGAAAGCCGGGAAGACGAAGCCGTCGAACTGGATTTCCACCAGCGGGCTGAAGCCGCGCAGGGCCATGCCCACGGCGGTGCCGACGATGCCGGCCTCGCCCAGCGGCGAGTCGATGACGCGGTGCTCGCCATACTTGTCGATCAGCCCGTCGGTGATGCGGTAGACGCCACCGAGGCGCCCGATGTCCTCGCCCATCAGCAGAGACTTGCCATTGGACTCCAGCACCTTGTCCAGGCCGCTGGTAATGGCCTTGGCCAGGGTCATTGTGGTGGTCATTTAGTGCTCTCCCTCAGCCGCATCGGCGAATCCTGCTTCGTATTCCAGATGCCAGGCCAGTTCTTCCTGGATCAGTGGATGCGCTTCGGCGTAGACCTGCTCGAAGGACTTGGCCAGCGGCGGGACAGGGAAGGCCATGGCGTCTTCGCGGACCTTGGCAGCCATCGCATCAGCGTCGGCGGCCAGCTGCTCGAAGTAGGCGTCGTCAACCAGGTTGTTCTCGCGCAGGTAGGTTTCCAGGCGGATCAGCGGGTCCTTCGGGGCCCACTGGGCCTCTTCTTCGCTCATGCGGTATTTGGTTGGATCATCGGCGGTGGTATGCGCGCCGAGGCGGTAGGTGACGGCCTCGATGAGGACCGGGCCCTTGCCGCTGCGTGCGTGTTCCAGCGCCCAGCGGGTGACCGCCAGAACGGCCAGCACGTCGTTGCCATCCACGCGCACTCCCGGCATGCCGTAGCCTGCGGCGCGGTTGACCAGCGGCACCTTGGACTGGACCTCGAAAGGAACGGAGATCGCCCACTGGTTGTTCTGGCAGAAGTAGACCACCGGTGCGTTGAAGGAGCTGGCGAAGACCATGGACTCATGGGTTTCGCCCTCGGTGGAGGAGCCATCGCCGAAGTAGGCGACTACGGCGTTGCCCTCCTTGGCGCGACGGGCTTCATCCCAGCCGCGCTGTTCCATGTTCAAAGCCATTGCATAACCGGCGGCATGCGGCATCTGCGCTGCAAGCACCATGGTGTACATGTGGAAGTTGTTTTCCCGGGGATCCCAGCCGCCTCCGGAGATGCCGCGGAACAGGCGCAGCATTTCGGAGAAGGAGACATCGCGGGTCAGTGCCACACCGTGCTCGCGGTAGGTGGGGAAGATGTAGTCGCTTCGGCGGGTGGCACGGCCGGAACCGATCTGCGCCGCTTCCTGCCCGCGCAGCGGAACCCAGAGGCACAACTGGCCCTGGCGCTGCAATGCTGTGGCCTCTTGGTCGAATCGACGGGTCAATGCCATGTCGCGGTAGAAGCCGCGAAGCATGTCATCATCAACGTCACCCAGATACGCATCGTACGTTCCATGGGACTGACGCTGGCCGTCCGGAGTCAGGATCTGAATCAGATCCGGCTCCGTCGCCTCGGTCGCAGCACGCGTCATTTATCATCCTTCGGTCATAAATATGCCCCACACGGAATACATTCCGCATGGGACATATACGGCTTGTCTAATTTCTAAGCCTATAGGCACTGACCGCTAAAACGCGAGAAATCAGCACCAGTTGCCCCTATGCCAGGTCTAGTGATTCCTTGCACAGTTCAATAAAACGATCGTTTGCTTCAACTTCGCCGATGGAGACGCGCACTCCTTCGTTCGAGAAGCCGCGCACCGACAGCGCCACGGCGTTTGCCCGCTCGACGAACTCATCGGTATTTTCGCCCAGCGGAAGCCAGACGAAGTTCGCCTGGGTGGAAGGAATCTTCCAGCCCTGCCCGGACAGGGCCGAGGCAACTCGTTCGCGTTCCATGACCAAGCCCTCAACGCGCTCAAGCACCTGGTCGATGTGGGCCAGCGAAGCGACCGCGGCATCCTCGGCCACGCTGGAGACGGCAAACGGGGTGGCCACTACGCGGATGTTATCGGTGATCTCCGGGTGAGCCACCGAGTAGCCCACCCTGAGATTCGCCAGGCCGTGAGCCTTCGAGAAAGTGCGCAGGAGAACCACATTTTCGTTCTCGTTGTAGGTATGGATGCCATCCACCGATTTCTCGTCGCGGACGAACTCGGTGTAGGCCTCATCCAGGACAACCAGCACGTTCTTCGGAACCCGTGCCAGGAAGTCATCGACTTCGGCCTGGCTGAGTACCGGACCGGTGGGGTTATTCGGTGTGCACAGCAAGATGACTGAAGTATTCTCGTTCACCGCTGCGATCATGGATTCCAGATCGTGGCGCCCGTCTTCCAGCAACGGGATTTCAACGGGCAGCGCACCGGCAGTCTGCACGAGGATTGGGTAGGCCTCGAAGGAACGCCACGCATAGATGACTTCATCCTGGATGCCGTCTTCGTTCTGGCCCGCGAAGGCGTTCAGGATCTGCACCAACGCGCCAAGGGAACCGGCCCCGGTCACGATGTCTTCCGCAGGAACGTCCAAGTACTCGGAAAGTGCTTCGCGCAGCTTGGTCGATAGCGGATCAGGGTAGCGATTCAGGCTGGACTGCTCCACGACCGCCCGATGCACAGCGTCCAAGGGACCGAAGGGAATTTCATTCGATGACAGCTTGTAAGCTCTCGCGCCTTCAATAGGGGCAGGCGGCTTGCCCGCAGCGTATTTGGGCAAACGTGCAACTACAGAGCGTGGCTGCACCTGATCTTGGGTCACCGGGTTCTCAGTCATACCTCAAAGCCTAGCCCTCACTAAGGGTTTAGCGATATCTCCGGTTCATCCTAATCCCAGATTTCTATGCCAAAGTTAAGGCATGAGCTTTCTGATTCGAGTCATCGTCAATGCGCTTGCCCTCGCCGCCGCCGTCTGGATTGTGCCCGGCCTCAAGATCGTCGCGGCCGGCGAAGGTGCAGTAAGCACGGTCATCGCCTATTTGGCGGTTGGCGCAATCTTCGGATTGGTCAACGCCTTGGTCCGTCCGATCGTCAAGCTGTTCTCCTTGCCAATCACCTGCCTCACCTTGGGCTTGTTCACTATCGTGATTAACGCCCTGATGCTCCTGCTGACTTCATGGCTGACGACCTTCACCCCGATTGAACTGGTCATCGAGCAGTTCTGGTGGGATGCCATCGCCGGCACGATTATCATCTCCATCGTCTCTGCGGTCCTCGGATTGTTCGTCAAGAGCGAGAACGAGTAAGCGGTATTCGACGCAGTACAAGAAGAGGACGGCATCCGACAGGTGCCGTCCTCTTTCGTTAATATCCGATTCGCCGCCCCCGATCAGCGTCCCATCTTCTGCCCTGATCCACAGCACCATTCATCAGCACGGTGATACCCGGTGATGCTGATCCGGCCGGCTGGTTGCAGTTCTTGAGCGCTTTAGTGGCGTGGTGCCATGTGCTTGAGCCGCTCCTTGTCTTCTTCCTTCAAGGGCGGACGTTCTTTTTGCTTGCGCTCCAGCTTGAACATGCGGATTTTCAGCGGGGATTCGGGAAGGTAGAACTGCTTCAGATGCTCTCTGATTTCCAGTTTCGGGTCCTCATCGAGTTCCAGGAGGTGGTCACCGTAATTCTTGAGATGATGCGACGGGCCAAAGAGCCCGTCTTCGGGCAAGATGTCCTGCATGTGCTCGCGCGGACCTGGGAAAGTGGTGGTGTAATGCTCGCCCTTGCGGGGATTGGGTCCGCCATCGGTGCCGGGCACCATATCTTTTCGGTCTTCTACGGATAGGCTGCGGATATCCTCTGGCAGATCAATAGTGCCGATGGGAGAACCAAGGGTCAGCACCTTGTTCAGCTTGTACTTGCGCTTCAAGAACTTGTTCTTCGTCAGCTGGGCTACGTGAATGCCTCCTTGCGAGTAGCCGGAGAGGATTACTTCATCGCCCTCTTTCGCTCCGCTGAGCCTTAATGCTTCATCGAGCGGTTCCACAAAATTCTCGGATTCCACCCCGAAGCCGTCAGCGATGCCTTCCGGGCCGAAAGGCGAAGGAACTTCGGCGTCATCCTGCGTCCCCGGAAAGAGCGCGATATAAGTATCATCGTCAGCTTCGACGATCATGATCTTTCCGTTGTTCTCCGTGCCTTCGCCCTCCAGCTTTTCGTGCAGCTGGAAATAGCTTCTCATCTTGCCATCCAGTTCAACCGTCTGAGCTGGATCTTGCCCTGCGAGCTCTATTTCGGTATTCCGGTTTGACCCCAGCAGCCGCATAATCCGCGACAGCGACTTGGCGGTACCTTCGATTTGCTCGGTCAAGGTCATATTCGGCGCCAAGGGCCAGTGCGGGATGTAGGACATCAGCAAGCGCAAAAAGGTCTCCATGCTTTCCCTCGGCGGACGCCAGCCGTTATCGCGGGTCTTGGATATGAAGTCCCCGACCAGTACTGCGCTGGTGCTTACGAGCATCATCCGTTCAACTGCGGCTTCGGCAACCTCATAATTCCGCATGGCCGCAGAGACCTTTCCGGTAAGTTCGAACGCTGTGATTTCGCCTTCCCTGGCCTGCTGATAGCTGTCTCTGATCAAATCGCCTAGATGCCCGATGCCATAGCCCCTGGCTTCAATGCCTGCCGCCATGCACTGCAGATTCAGGTCCCCCTGGCAACTGTCCGCAGCGTGCGCGGCCCTGAGTAAAGCGTCGGATATGCCATTGATGTCGCGAGCAACCCGCTGGCAGATTTCCCCTGCCTGGGCGTAATCCGGCTCGTTGTAATTGACTTCATATCCCATGGCTACGAGGCCATTCTCTGGTTCATGATTTGCGCTTCGAGGTTTTGGATCTCACGCATGGCAACCCCCAAGTACTCTTCAGCGTTGTTCAGCTCGCCATTGAGCATTTCCAGTCGCTGGCTCAGCTCCTCAACATTGTCTAGAAACGCCTTGCCAGCCTTTGAATTCCAAGTCAATGCCCGGATTGAACCCAACTGTGCGATGGCAAACTTAGTGGTTTTCTGGGCGTCATCGAGCTGACTTGCCACCGTCAGCAGCGTCGCTTGAAACATCATTTCCTTGCTCCGCATCCTTGAGAATTTGTCCACCATCATGGACAGCAACAATGGGGCACCAGCACGTTTGGCGACCGGTTGTGGAAACAGCAGTGAAGTAAAAGATGTGATGTAGCGCCGAGGATGGAAGAATATGAGTATGGCTGAGATTGCGCGCACTTCCCTTGCTAATGAACCACTGGCTTTGACTGCCCTCGACGGACGCTACCGCAGCGCCGTGGCACCGCTGGTCGACTACCTTTCCGAAGCGGCTTTGAACCGCGATCGCGTTCACGTTGAAATTGAATGGCTGATCCACTTGACCGATAACTCCGTTCTTCCAGGCACCTCCCCGCTTTCTGCGGAACAGAAGGCAGCACTGCGCAAGATCGTCACCGATTTCAACGCTGATTCCGTGAAGGAACTGGCAGAGATCGAAGCTGTCACCGTTCACGATGTGAAGGCTGTCGAGTACTACATCGCTAACCGCCTGGAAGCGATCGGCATTGGCAACCTCAAGCCGCTGGTGCATTTCGGTTGCACCTCTGAAGACATCAACAATCTGTCCTACGCTCTGGGCGTCCAGGGTGGCGTGCAGCAGGTATGGCTGCCGGCAGCCCGCGACCTGGTGGCACAGCTGGCCAAGATGGCCGAGGACTCCCGCGACGTGCCGATGCTCTCGCGCACCCACGGCCAGCCAGCCACCCCAACTACCTTGGGCAAGGAACTGGCAGTTCTGGCGTGGCGCCTGACCCGCCAGCTGGACCGCGTCGAGAAGACCGAGTACCTGGGCAAGATCAACGGCGCTACCGGCACCTATGCTGCCCACTACGCTTCGGTCCCTACCGCTGACTGGCAGCAGATCTCCAAGGGTTTCGTTGAGCACCTGGGCCTGACCTGGAACCCGCTGACCACCCAGATCGAATCCCACGACTGGCAGGCAGAGGTCTACGCAGACATTGCACGCTTCAACAGCATTCTGCACAACCTGTGCACCGATGTCTGGAGCTACATCTCCATCGGCTACTTCGCGCAGATCCCAGTGGCCGGCGCCACCGGATCCTCGACCATGCCGCACAAGGTCAACCCGATCCGCTTCGAGAACGCTGAAGCTAACCTGGAGATCTCCAACGGCCTGCTGAACACCCTGGGTTCCACCCTGGTCACCAGCCGCTGGCAGCGCGACCTGACCGACTCCTCTTCGCAGCGCAACATCGGTACCGCTATCGGCCACTCGGTTTTGGCGATCTCCAACGTTGCCAAGGGCTTGGATCGACTGTCTGTCGCCGAAGCCGTGCTGGCTGACGACTTGGACCACAACTGGGAGGTCCTTGCAGAGGCCATCCAGATGGTCATGCGCGCCGAGGCTATCGCCGGTGTCGAAGGCATGGATAACCCGTACGAGCGCCTGAAGGACCTGACCCGCGGCCACCGCGTGGATGCGGCCCGCCTGAAGGAATTCGTTGGCGAACTGGGCCTGTCGGCTGAAGCCGAAACCCGCCTGCAGTCGCTGACCCCGGGCAGCTACAATGGCATCGCTTCGCAGCTGGTTGACCACTTGAAGAAGTAATCCGGTGGCGCAAGCTTCCCGAACGACGGCTTAAACGAGTTCCGCCCCGGAGCAATCCGGGGCGGAACTTTTTAATACTGGGCATCCGTAGCAGCTTCAATTCGAATTTGCTTCTCAGCGCTGCAATTCCATGCCCCTGTATTAGCGAACGGGGGCACCCGGGCCCAACGGGATGCCCAGCGCCCACCATGCCAAGAAAAGTGCCAGCCAAACCACGAACATGATCACGGCGCAAGGCAGGGTAAAGGAGATCAATGTTCCTATGCCGGCCTTCTTGTTCAAGGTCTGCAGATACCCAACGCAGAGCACGAAACTGGTACTCATCGGAGTAATGGAATTGGTGCAGGAATCCGCAATCCGATAAAGCGCCATGGTCGTCGCCGGATTGGTGCCCAATAGCATCATCATGGGGACGATTACCGGTGCCACCAATGCCCACAACGCTTGCCCTGAAGTAATCAGCAGGTTCAAGGTCGCAACGCCCAACACGACGATCAGGAACAGCCCGACCGTGTTGATCCCCAGCCCCTTGATCGTATCGGAGCCCATTACTGCGACCACGGTGCTGATTTTCGTGTACTTGAACAGGGCCAGGAATTGCGACACCGCGAAGAACAGGACAATCAATGGCGCGATGGCACGTACTCCGTCGGCCATGAACTGGGGAATGTCCGCATTGGACGCCAGCTGACCAGAGCTCTTGGCAAAAGCTGTCCCGATGGCCAGGAAGAACAAGGACAGGAAGAATGCTATTCCGTTCAAGAATGGCGACTCAAGGAACTCGCCGTTCTCGCCTCGCAGCGGTGACGCCGGAATCGCTACTGCCACAGCCAGCACGGCCACGAAAACCAATGCCACCACACCAGTGGTGCGAAGGCCACGACGCTCGGCCACATCGGTCAGGCGCAGTCCCGCTGCCCGGCTGTCGCCTGGCGGCACCTCGGTAGCTTCGACGATAAGCGTCCCTTCCCGCCGTTTCAGAATCAGCTCCGTAACCACGGTGACCGTGACCGCCAAGACCAAGGCCGAAACCGTGGTGAAGTACATATTATCCGTCGCACGAACAGTAGTTGCCGGGTCGATGATTTGTGCGGCTTCCGTTGCCACTTTGGCGAATACCACGTCGCCGGGTGCAATCAACGGATTGGCATCGCCGGCTGCATTAATCGATACGAACGCGACGATCATGCCAAGCATCGGAGAGCGGCCCACCGCTTTAAAAGCCACCGCACCCAAGGGAATCAGTACTACATAAGCGGAGTCCGAGAGGAACTTGGATAAGGCACCGCCTAATGCCACGGCGAAGACGACGTACCGCGGCGACACGTTACTCAATGCACGTCGTGCCATCACTTCGAAGAGTCCGGACCTGTCGGCAACAGCGACACCTAGCATCACGATCAGCACTGTGCCCAGCGGACCGAAGGTGACGAACGATTCTTCCGCGCCAGTTAGCAGATCCCGTATGGCACCTACCGACAACGCACTATTGACCCCCACCGTTTCGCCCGTCGCTGGGTCAACAACTTCGACCCCTGTACGGGAAAGTATCCAGCTGGCTACAGCCAGAACCGCGAACAGGATCCAAAACAGCCAAAACGGATGCGGCAGGGCGTTGCCCGCGCGTTCGAGTCGCGCCAGGAATCTGATTCCCAGCGGCTCTTTTCGGGTTATGGACTCAGTGATAGTCATGGTTCCTCCAGTAGCGGGTCCGTGCCAAGCTCCCATTGCGCTCGGTAACGATGGGGCGGATCGCCCACTAGTGATTTCTATTACAGATGTTGAGCTATATGAGGATGATTAACCAATTTCAGACAATCGTTAGCCGCCCTTTGGCCATGGCATTTTGCCCGGCCGCCGGTCACCGAGTCAGTGTGGACAAGAGATCCGGTCCAAGGCTGAGGACCGTCTTGGTGTCAATCCGGTGATACACAAGTTTCCCCTTGCGCTCCGAAACAACGAGGTCAGCCTCCCGCAGAACCCGCAAGGAACGGGAGATCTGCGCCGCGGGTTGTCCCATGCGCGATGCAAGTTCCGACGTCGTCATTGGTTCAGCCGAAATATGGCGGAACAATTCCATCCGGGAATCGGCGCTCAACGCTCGGAGCCGCTCGCGGACCTGCGTGATCTTGAGAATAGGATCCCTGTCCCGTTGCATCGGGAAGTGGACAATTACCGGGTAGCCGGGGTGATCCTTGACCGTAAGATGATTCCCAATCCATTTCGACGGGATCATCAGAAGTTCCCTGTGCGCCAAGGGCACGCTGCGTTGCTGGAGTTTATCGAAACGCACCTCAGCAACGCCAGGGAAAGCTTTCGCTGTGGCGCCTACTTCTGCAATCACAGAGGTCGGCTCAGAGCGCTTAAACTTCATTGTCAGTTGAGCGGCGGAACCACTTGCCTCCTGGTATAAGTTCTCCCACTCCGCCGCGAAGAAAGAGTTCCAGCATTCGATGCAGAACCGAATAATCCGGCTCCTGAATTTTTGCGGATCATTAACCAATTGTTCCGCCAGTTCAAAGCGGCTCGCAGAGCGTGACCGACAGGAATCCAGAAATTCCTGCTGGGCCTGGCTATCACTGAGCACATCGATGGCTATAGTTTGCACTTGGCTGAACCCCCTCAGCGCCTCAGCTGCCATTCCAGCGAAGGCACTCACCGGCATTGCTGCCAAAGCGGCTAGCTCGCGATCGAACAGGGAACCGGGCTGCAAACTCAGCGGGAAAAAGAATCGAGCCCTGAATCGTGCCCACAACGGTGAAAGCGCTTGGAATTCGCTGATCAGGGGTTCATCCGCGCCGCTGGCGAGGGCCTGGACAGCATCGGAGAATTCAAGGTGGTGATCGGGCTCGGCCCATACATGCAGCAGGGCCATCAACTCAGCCAGCGGTGAACTCGCCACTTTGAGGTCACTGGGGTTGAAGCCCGAAAACTGCAAGGCAATAGCCATTTTTCCCTCCCCAGACCCTGTACACAACAAACATTTGGCTAACTTGCGCCAATTGTCTCATGGACTACCTCGACGACGGATATCTTCGATTGTAGATAATTAGCCGCCGGTCAAGCCCGCAATTTTGATCGGCATTGAACGCGAAAAGAGTGAGCCTTGTCGATCCGAACTGGTGATATGACACCAATTCCAGAAGTTGCCGTGGAAATCCAGGAGTACATGGTGACTCTAAGCGATGGCGTCCAGCTGGCCACGGATGTTTACCGGAACAGCCAACATGAAGGGCCGCTCCCCGTGATTCTGGAACGCACCCCCTATGGCAAGCGAGCCATAAGGGATTCCGACCAGTCTGTTCGCCATAGCGCCGTTCCCATGCCGGAGGAGATTGCCGAATTTTTCATTAGCCGGGGCTACGTTGTAGTTCGACAGGATTGCCGCGGCAGAGGTCGTTCAGGCGGCGAATTCGTAAAGTACTTCAATGAGGGACGCGATGGTTTCGAGACCATTGCATGGATACGCGACCAGCCATGGTGCGATGGGCGTGTGCTCATGAATGGCGTTTCCTATTCTGCCCACGCGCAGACGGCAGTAGCGGCATTGTCTCCCGAATCGCTTGCAGGCATGTTCATGGACTCTGGCGGGTTCTCTTCAGCCTACGAAGTGGGCATGAGGATGGGCGGGGCCTTCGAACTGAAACAGGCTACTTGGGCGTTCCGCCACGCGGCCAGAAGTCCAGAGGCTGCCAGCAGCCCCGAGATCGCCGCGGGCCTGGCCAAGGTGGATCTAGCTGAATGGTTTGAACGGACCCCTTGGACCCCTGGCAAGTCCCCCCTGAGCCTGGCTCCCAGTTACGAAAGCTATCTGCTTGACCAGTGGTCCCGCGAGTCATTTGGGGAGTACTGGAGTCACCCGGCAATCTATGCTCGCGGGTATTATGATCGCTTTCCCGACGTGCCGTCTTTCCATATCTCCAGCTGGTACGATCCATATATTTCCTCAGCCATTGAGAACTTTCAGCAGTTATCTTCCATGAAAAGCAGTCCAGCGTATTTGCTCCTGGGCCCTTGGACCCATGGCAAGCGGTGCCAGAATTATGCCGGAGACGTGGATTTCGGAACCGGGGGCTACTTCGACGGTAACCTCGCACCGTCTTACCTGCACTTCCGGGCCGACTGGATGGATGAAGTGCTCGGCCGGGCTAGGAATGCAACTCCGCGCCACAAGGTCACGTACTTCATGATGGGAGGTGGTCCTGGGACGGCAACTGACGAAGGCCGCCTGTTGCACGGAGGACAGTGGAAGCACGCAACTACCTGGCCGCCAGAGACTTCGGCGAAGACAACCATGTACTTGCACCCGGACGGTGGCATGCGAGCGGACCCGTTCTCGGGCCAGGCCCATTCAACGCTGATTTTCGATCCTCATGATCCTGCACCGACCGTGGGCGGCCAAGTAACCAGCGGTGAGCCGCTCATGCGAGGCGGAGCATACGACCAAGTGGCACCGTCAGGAGCGCTCGACTCTGTCCCCGTCAGCCTGGCCGATCGTGCCGATGTCTTAGTATTCCGGTCGGCAGTGCTCGACACTGCCGTGAGTATCGCGGGCGACGTCACTGCCGAAATATACCTTTCGTCATCTGCACCTGATACCGACTTGACCATCAAGCTGATCGATGAGTACCCACCTAGCGCAGACTATCCGAACGGATTCGCGATGAATCTTACCGAGGGAATCATGCGGGTGCGTTACCGGGATTCGTACAAAGATCCGGAGTTGATGCAGCAAGGACAGGTCTACCGGGTAACGGTCGCTGCGCCGTCGACAGCAAACCTGTTCGCCGCTGGCCACCGTATTCGGTTGGACGTCTCGTCAAGCAATTTTCCCCGGTTCGACATCAATCCGAATACTGGAGGTTCCGCAGCCCGCGATAATCAAAAGCTCATCGCTGAAAATACTGTTCATTTCTCGACTGAGCACCCGACTTCGCTGTCGCTTCATATCCTGCCAAACGCCTGAAAACATACAACTCAGCTGCGTCGCAAGTGGGGTCTGGATCGTGCTGGCGGGTGAAGTTCAATGCATCGCGCCCAGATGCACCAGGAAAGTTCCATGGCCTGCCACATCCTGTGCACGTTGTCCGTGCCTGCGCTTGGAGAGCAATGGGCCGCAAGCCGTCGAGCGGGCGGGGTACCTGGCCCCGCCTCTCGCACCACCGGGCATGCGGGCCAGCATCCGGCGCTTCGCCACGTCACTGAATACGATCCCGAGCACGACTAAAGAACACCATGCCCAAAGCCTCCCAATACCCAGTTGGCAATTCACGAGGAACAACGGAAAATCGAATTACGCCAGTACTCGAGCGAACGTTTCCGACTGTTTATTTTCGTCCTTCGCAACACCAAACGGCGAAGGTCCGCCATCTGGGTCCGGGGACGCTTTCACACCATCCAAGGAATCTGACGCGACTGTCGCCTCACCCAGTCGTCAAGACCAGGGAACTTCCGGCTAATGCACATCCCCGCCGGTTGATAATGGAACAAATCTGGAGGAACTGGCTCCACAACCGCTTGCTGGCTTACCCCCGGTACGCATGCCGCTCATGAGATTCATATTCCTCAGCGCACAGTTCTGCCTCTGGCTTCCTCCCCACCCCCTAGCTGAGACGCAGTTGCCTTCATGCAGGAGTTGAACGCCCTCTTCCCTTGGGCATTTTCCCTGTAGCAAATGCCCACACTGGGCGTACACGAATAGAGGCGCCGCCACCCCGGACGAATTCCTGGGGAGGCGGCGCCTCTTGCACGTCATTTGGCGTAGCCGCTTGAATCAGAACTGAGTAGGTTTAGCCTCGAATGCGAGAGGGATGCCACGATTCTCGAATTGGTCTATTATCTTTTCGTAAAGGGCGCGGTACTCTACGGCAGGATAATGGCGGAGGGACACCTGAATATAGGGCTTTCCTTCCCTGAATTTTCCTGGTTGACCCTCCACGGGTTCGTGCAAATAAATCTCTAATGTCCGGTTCAGGTCCGCTCGATCCCATAGGACTTGGACCTTCGCATTGTTGACGTGCTCGACGCCCATGACCGAAGCAATCGAAGCCCAAGCGATCTTGTGCCCACCGCGAACTGTTAGGCCACTGGCCTTGACCTTCAGATCGATGGCATCGGCCGCTTTTCTACCGGCACCCTTCACTGCGCTGGCAAGTGCGACGGCGCCGAAGATCAGCAGTATGGAGCCCACTACGGTGGGGATACCCTGAAGGACAATTTGAGCAAGATAGCTTGAGGTTTCCGGCAAGTCGTTGGCAATCAGGTAGATGCCCATCAATAAGAGGATCATTCCAATAGCCAACAGGCTGAAGCCCTTGTCAATCCGCGGATAGAAATACAGCGAGGACGCCACGAATTCATTGTGCTCGGGCAATCTGGATCTAGAGGTCTTCATATGCTGCCTAATTCGCTTTCATGGTCAACGTTGTCGAAGATCACCGCATCGAAAAGATCGATCATCGGGTCCATCATGAAATTCAAAGTCGAGAGGTCGGAGTCGAACGCCTCGAGCAGGAAGAGCAGTCCATGTCCCCGCGCTACGGTTCTGACATGCCCGATGGCCGGCAGCACTGCTGATCCGTTTCCTTCCCGCTGCCCATCCAGCGCGATGACGGACGCCAATTGGATGATCTGTCCAAGTGACTCCGAGTGGTATTCGCTCATCTGGACCGGTGCCGCCGATTCGTAGTCCGGCTGGGCCAGTTCCTCCAAACTCAAGGCAGGGTCGTCATCCAGAACTATCAAATGGGCAGTGCCCAGTGCGTGTCCATCTTCAGGCGAATACCAGAGCGTATGCTCGGCTTCGGCTATTTGGTTGTTCGCCACGTCCAAAGCAAGCTGCTCATAGACCTTCCGCAGCTCAAGATCTTCCGGGATGGCCAATTCCGCAAGGTCCTGTGCCCATTGCTCTGCCGTATCCCAACTATCTTCAGGAAATGAGCGAGGTACCGGAATCCAAATTTCCAGATCCGGTTCAATCTCGTATGTTGTCACTGAATTGGCACCCACTTGAAAGTTCCCAGTATCGACAAGCCCAACGACTTTAATCCTTCGGAGAATGCCTCACCATTCTCCGACTCAACGTGCGCGTAGGAATAAAGCAGCCACAATCCGGCTTTTGGATCCGGATCGATGGTTCCATCTGGCAACGGACGAGGAACAACCATGTTCAGGCCATTGTTCTTGAGCTCTGGGGATTCGGCGGCTTGCTCTACGGAAGACCAGAGGTACCAGTCTGCTCCGTCGGCGTCTTCGATTTCGATCTGGTTGCCGCCTGCGGCCTTTCGCGCAGCTTCCAGCAGAGTGCCGGAGGATCCCACCTTGAGTGGGGTCATGATCACGGAAACCGGCATTCCCCCCTCGGCAAGTTTCTCTACCGGCATTGCGAAGCCAAGTGATCCGCGGCGCCTCAAGTACTCGAACGTCTGGTGCATTTGCCGTCGAAGCATCAATACCAGGTCTGCGCGTCCAAGTGCCTTGGGCTCTGCCGTCACCAGTTTCGTCAAAGCCTGCTCGTGCTCAACACTGGTGTTGAATTCGCGCCAACCTGCCGGATACAGCAAGCTGTATCCGATGCCTCGGGGACGCGCCTTCGACGCTGGTGGTGTTGCGCTCATCGTTTCTCCCGCAAATTCAATGTGTGGCTCGGATGTTCACTTTACGGATTGCTCCGCGCCGAAGCTACTTCTCGCGAGTCAGGTCCCAGAGGCTAGGAGGCGCGGTCACTATGACGTTGCCCCGGTCTTCCCAGTTCCCGTGCTTCGCAATCTTTTCCGCCCAGGCTCTGGCCTGAGGACCCATGTCGTCAGGGTTCTTCAGTATGTAGGCAGCCATTTCGCGATGCTTTGTTGCGCTTCCCTCCGAGATGTACTTCACGTATGTCTTCCAGTCGCCTTTGAATTCCTTGTTGAAGCCATCCAAATACTTGTTGGTCTTGCCGGAAACGGTCTGCTGGTACTTTTGCTCGATCTTGCGGTTATTTCGCCGGATCTTGGCTTTGGTCGGACGGTTTCCACGGATCGTAGTTTTCGGTGGGCGCTTGGTGCCCGACTTGATGGAAGACCTGACAATGCCGCGCCCCGTGCTGGAACGCGTTTTGCTAAAGGCCTTGATGATGTTCCGAGGTCCCGCTTTGGATCCTGCCTTGATCCCCGAGGGAAATGCCTTGCTTAAGCCGGAGAAGGCTTTTCCAGCAAAACGGCCGAAGGGGATAATTCCGACTACCGCTATCAGCAAACTGGTCCAGTCGCCATCGCCTTGGACCATCTTGATGACCTCGATTGCCACCACGGCAACGGCAGCGATCACCGCAATTGCTGATGCGATCGGTCCCCACACCGGCGAAGTGATGAACAAGGCCGCAATACCCACGCCCAAGGCAATCCAGCCTAGAACCGAACCCAGGGTGGAGAGGAACTTGTCATCGTTGTCCGCGGCTTTGAAGGCATCCTCGATTTCGCCGACTGCCTCATCGTAGGCATCTTCCCAATAGGAAACGCGACCGTCGAATTTGCCCCACAGCTCACGCAGTTCTTCTTCGGCTTCTTCGCGCGCAGCGGTTGCTTCTGTCAGGTCGCTTTTGGCTTCCGCTTTTTCCTCGTCGGTCCCTTCGCTGAAGCCGAGGAATCCGTCGGCATCATCTACCGCGCCTTCGGCGGTGTCTTCTTGGCTTCTCTTGGTTTGCACGCTCTGGTGCGCATCCTCGATGTCCGTGATCAGCGCGTTCAAGGTCGTGTACGAATCCACTCCGCCCTCAGCGGTGCACATTTGGAGCGCGCCTTGGACCCGGTCCAAAGCATAGGAATATTTCTTCAGGGCCTGGCCTGTGCCGTCGTATCGAATGGCCGCCTTGCGCAACTCGGGAAATACGTCTCCAGCGTTCTCACGCAGCTTGGCGATAGCTTCAGACTTCAGATCCGACGTCCCGTTACTGATGTCTTCCAGCCTGGCCGCAGAGCGTTCCATCTCCTCGCCCGAGGTGATCAAGTCCTTGGCGCTCCGGAGCAGGTCATCAGGATTTCCGTCGATGAGCTGCAGGGTTGTACCCTTTGGCGATTCCAAGGTCATGTCGTCAACTCTCTCAGTTTACTTAGCTTCTTTGGGGGCATCGGAAGCACGTGAATTCAAGAAGGCCTTCTTCGTTTCCAGATCCCACTCTTCGAATCCATCCTTGATGTCCTTCAACCCGGTATGCACTCCTTCAAGATTCTTGAGGAGGTCATCACGGGTATCGTTCCAGTTGTCTTCGAAGTCCTTGACTCGGTCTTTCAGATCGCCTTTGCCCATCGGGTCTCCCACTGAGCCGGCCATGCCCTTGGCAAAGTCAGACGCATTCTCGAAATCCTTAATACTATTGCCTAGCTCCGTGACAATTTCTTCCAGGCGCGCCAAATAGATTTCATCGGCCATAGTGCAAACGACTCCTCAGGTATCCAGCGACGACGCTGCAGGACAATTCGGTATTCAAGGATCAGGCGGTGCAAGAAAAATGTGGCCGCCCGTAATTTCCCAAGGCGGCCACATTACCCCGTAAAAAATGGTCCTACTTGCCAGCCATGGAACGGTCGGTGTCCTGGATCTGCTCCATCATGTCGCGCAGGGCGATGGCCATGTCATTAATGCCGTCGAAAGCCTTCTTCAAGCCATCGTTCAGGTCCTTGTAGCCTTCGCCGAACTGGCCCGAAGCGTGCTCGGTGGTGAAGTCTTCGCCCAGCAGCTTGTCCACGCCGGACTGCAGCTGCTCAAGAACGCCATCCAGGTCTTCGCGCCCGGTATCAAGCTTCGATGCCATGGCTTCCATTTCGCCGTAATTGGCCTTGAAATCAGTCACAACAATGCTCCTCAACTCGTCGACTGGCCCGCTTGCCGGGCCACTCTAGTTCGTTCACAGTCTAGAATAATGTGGCAGATGGCCTCCGTTCAATGGGGAGAACTCCCCGTGGCAGGCCAGCATTGAACTGAAGTAGAAAGGTCCCATGGACGTCGTTTCAGCAGCAGCCCTCGCCAAATCCTCCACCCTCGGAATGCGGCCGGCCGAAGCACGCCTGCGCATTTGGTCCTACCTTATCGACTACGCTATTTCGCTGGCTGCATTGCTGCCCGCCGGCATCGGCTACGTGATTTTCCGGGTGACTGGACAGTACTCCACCGTTCCGCTGGTCCTGTCCGCGGTCAGTGCCCTGCTATTGCTGGTCTACCTGATTGTCTTGCTCACGATGAACAGCCGCAAGGGCTCATCGCCCGGCAAGTCCGCGATGCGACTGCGCGCCACCGGACTGGGCCGCTTCGCCGCACCGGGTTTCCCCCGCGTTATGGTCGCGTCTTTCGCCTTCCTGCTCAGCCATCTCATCCCGCTCATCGGCCCCGTCCTGCTACTGGTCTCCTGCCTGTTCGACAAGGAGCACGGCCGCGGCTGGCTGGACAAGATTGCCCAGACTTATGTGGTCGATATCCGCAATGGACTGGACCCCACCAACCCGCGGGCGCTGGCCCGTGCCGAATACCTGCTCTCGCGCCCGGACCGGGACATTTCCGAGCATCTGCCGCCGCTGGGCACGATCGAAGATGACGCCGAGCGCGAAGAGGCCGCCGTGCCTTCGCGTGCCCGGTCCACCGCGGGCATTGTCGGGGCGCAAAACAGCGACTGGCATTCGCCTTCGGAGCAAGGTCTGGGAATCGTCCGCCGCGCGGCCTTCGCCTTCGACGACGGGTCCTACATCCCGGTTCCCGAATCCGGGCTGATCGGGCGTGCGCCCCAGGCCACCGCGGGCACCGGCAATGAACTGCTGGTCGCGCTGAAGGACCCGGAACGTCTGATGTCCAAAACGCACCTGGCCTTCGGCTGCGACGGGGCGAATGCCTGGATCATGGACCTGGGATCCAGCAATGGCACCCAGGTCATCGTCGCCTCCCGCGCCCCGCACAATGCACCGCCCCATGTCCGCCTGCATCTGAATGACGGTGACGTCGTCCAAGTCGGCAGCCGCACCTTCCGCATTACCTTCCAGGAGACCGCCAAGTGAAAATCAAGGCCACGCTCAGGCGACCGGACACCAGCACCGTGGACGTCATCCTGACCTGCGATGCGACCGCCACCGTGGGAGATGCCGCCCGCGCCTTGGCCGGGGAGCAGGTTCCCGAGCATCCCACGCTGCTGGCCACGGCCACCGGCACCGCGCCGGTGCAGCTCGATCCGCACACCCCGCTGGCCGAAGCGGAACTGGGTTCGGGCTTCACCATCGAAGTCGTGCCGACTACCGATGCCTTCGTCTCGGGCGGCTCGGCGGCCGCGGTGCTGCGAGTAGCCAACGGCCCGGATGCCGGCATGGCCTTCGCGCTGCCCGCCGGCACCTCCTATGTGGGGCGCTCGGAGAAGGCCACCGTGGTGCTCAACGACCGCATGGTCTCCACCCGGCATGCGCGCATCGAGGTGGGCAGCAAGATCGAGCTGGTGGACCTGAACTCCGCCAACGGCATCCTAGTGGATGGCGGGTTGGCCCAGCGCGTCTCGGTGATCCCCGGCCAGCTGATCACCCTGGGCGCCACGGATGTCTACTTCGAGCTGCTGCACGGGACCGCCACGGGGCAGTCCCCGGTCTACGAGATGGGCGGCTCGATCCTCTTCAACCGCTCCCCGCGGGTGGAGATCCGCTACCCCGGCGAGGAACTGCCTCGCCCGGCGATCCCGCAGGAAGCCAGCCCCAAGCTCTTCCCCTGGCCGATGATCTTCGCACCGCTGATCATGGGCTTGACCATTTTCTCGCTGACCCAGCGCGCGCTGTCGCTAATCGTGGTGCTGGTCTCGCCGCTGATGATGCTGGGCAACCTGATCGGCCAGCGCACCCAGAACAACAACAAGCTGCGCCTGGAAATCGAGACCTTCGAACGGCAATTCGAGGCATTGGAAGATGGCCTGCTGGCCGGGGAGGAAGCCGAACGCGCCCACCGGCGCAGCGAAGCCCCAGCCACCGCAACGGTCTTCGAGCAGGCCGAGTCCCTGGGCCAGCTGCTCTGGACCCGACGCCCGGAGCACTGGAACTTCCTCTCCCTGCGGCTGGGCTCGGGAACCGCCCGCAGCCGCACCACCGTGGCCCCGTTGGCGGACCGGGCAGGACTGCAGGAATACGTCGAACGGGTCGAAGAGCTCACCGAGCAATACCGGATGATCGACGATGTGCCGATCATCGAGCTGCTGCCCTCTGCCGGCGCCATCGGCATTGCCGGGCCCCGGCTGCAGTCCGCCGATGTCCTGCGCTCGCTGGCCGTGCAGCTTTTCGGCCTGCACGCCCCCAACGACCTGTGCACCGCCGCGATCATCGACCCGGCCTGGACCGGGGACCTGGAATGGTTCAAGTGGCTGCCGCACACCACCGGGCCGCGCTCCCCGCTGGCCCAGCTGGCGCTGGCCGATACGCAGACCTCGGGCACCGTGCTGCTCAACGCTCTGGAAGAGCTCATCGCCCGGCGCAACGACCCGGCTTCCTACCGGCTGGGCCCGCTGTCCACCCGCAATTCCTCCATGGAGCTGGGCAAGGAAGCCGGCGAGCAGAACACCAGCCTGCCGGTAGCCAAGGACCTCTCGCTGGTGCTGTTCGTCAGCAATGACGCCCCGGTGGACCGCGCCCGGCTCTCGCAGATCATCGAGCGCGGACCGGCCGTGGGCATCTACACGATCTTCGTGGCCCCCACCGTCCAGTCCCTGCCCGCGGCCTGCCGCACCTTCGTGGATGTCACCCGGGGCCTGGAGGATGCCCGCGTGGGCTGGGTGCGCGCCGGCGAAGAAGCCCGCAAGGTGACCGTGGAAGGAGTCTCGCGCGAGCATGCAGAGCACTTCGCCCGTCGGCTGGCTCCGATCGTTGACTCCAGCTCGCTGGTCCCGGACTCTTCGGATATCCCGGACTCGGTGTCGCTGCTGCGCATCCTGGGCACTGATCTGGCCGAAGCACCGGACGCGGTGCTCGAGCGCTGGAAGCAGAACAACTCGGTGATCGACCGCGCCGCCACCGGGCCCCGGCCGCGGCTCAAACGCGCCGGAACCCTGCGCGCCTACGTCGGCCAGAGCACCCCGGATGCGATGAGCCTGGATCTGCGCACCCAGGGCCCGCACGCCCTGGTAGGCGGCACCACCGGCTCGGGCAAGTCCGAATTCCTGCAGGCCTGGGTGCTGGCGATGGCCGCCGAGTACAGCCCCGACCGGGTCACCTTCCTCTTCGTGGACTACAAGGGCGGCTCGGCCTTCGCCGACTGCGTGGAGCTGCCGCACTGCGTCGGGCTGGTCACCGACCTCTCCCCGCACCTGGTCCGCCGCGCGCTGACCAGCCTGCGTGCCGAGCTGCACCACCGCGAGAAGCTCTTCCACCGCAAGAAGGCCAAGGACCTGCTGGAGCTGGAAAAGCGCCAGGACCCGGAGACCCCTCCGGCCTTGGTCCTGGTGGTCGACGAGTTCGCCGCTTTGGCCGGGGAGGTCCCGGAATTCGTGGACGGCGTGGTGGACATCGCCCAGCGCGGCCGCTCCCTGGGCATCCACCTGATCCTGGCCACCCAGCGCCCGGCCGGGGTGATCAAGGACAACCTGCGCGCCAACACCAACCTGCGCGTGGCGTTGCGCATGGCCGACGCCGCGGACTCCAATGACGTGGTGGAGGACCCCATCGCCGCCGGCTTCGACCCCTCGTTGCCCGGCCGCGGCATCGCCAAGACCGGCCCGGGCCGGCTGGTGCCCTTCCAGTCCGGCTACGCCGGAGGCTGGACCACCGACGAGCCCGAAGCGGCCGAGGTGCGGGTGGAGGACCTGCGCTTCGGCGGCGCGCGCGTCTGGGAGCAACCCGAATCGGCGACGCCGGACATCGAGGAGAACAGCGGCCCGAACGACCAGAAGCGCCTGGTCTCCAGCTTCATCGCCGCATCCAACGGCGCCGGGATCCCGGCCCCGCGCCGGCCGTGGCTCGATGATCTCTCGGCCACCGTGGATTTGCGCGAGCTCGCCCCGGATTCGGACAGCCGGATCCCGCTGGCACTGGCCGACATCCCCGAGCACCAGGCCCAGGAAACCGCCTGGTTCGAACCCGATACCGACGGCCACCTGCTGGTCTACGGCACCTCCGGCGCGGGCAAGTCAGCGGCCTTGCGCAGCATCGCGATCGCCGCGGGAGCCAACCCTTCGGCCGGCACCGCAGCGGTGTACGCGCTGGAATTCGGCACCAGCTCGCTGCGGTCGCTCGATCCGCTGCCGCATGTCGGCGCGGTGATCGGCGGCGATGACGTGGAGCGCATCCAGCGCGTCTTCCGCATCCTGGCCGAGCACCTCGATGAGCGCTCGGCCCGGTACGCGGCCGCAAACGCCGCCTCTCTGAGCGAATACCGCCAGGTCACCGGGGACTTGTCCGAGCCGCGCATCTTCTTGCTGATCGACGGCTTCGGCCAGTTCCGCAGCGACTGGGAGCTGGGCCACGGCCGCGGCGAGTACTACCAGGTGTTCATGCGCATCGTGGGCGAAGGCCGCCCGCTGGGCGTGCACGTGGTCACCACCGCCGACCGCTTCGGCGCGGTGCCCACCGCGATCAGCGCGAACATCACCCAGCGCGTGGTGCTGCGCATGGCCGACGAGCAGGCCTACAACGTGCTGGGCGTGGCCAAGGATGTGCTGGGCGAACGCAGTGCCCCGGGTCGCGCCATCATCAAGGGCCACGAGGCGCAGATCGCCGTGCTGGGCGGCACCGCGAACGTGGCCGAGCAGACCGCGCTGACCACCAGCTGGGCCCAAGAGCTGGCAGCTTCCGGTGCCCCGCAGGCGGCCGGAGTCGAGTCGCTACCGCAGGAATTCTCCGCGGCGGCGCTGCCCGACACGGTCAACGGGCAGCCGGCCATCGGCCTGTCGGATGCCACCCTCGCACCCTGCGGCTTCGAGCCCATCGGCACCTTCGTCATCGCCGGGCCGCCGCAAAGCGGGAAGACCAACACCCTGCGCGCCATGGTCACCGCGCTGGAACGCGCCAACCCGGCTACCCAGTTCTTCCACATTGGCGGCCGGCGCGCCGAGCTGCGCGGCTGGCGGACTTGGAACGGCACGGCCTCGGGCCCGGCCGAGACCCGGCAGTTCGCCAAGGACATGCTGGATCTGGTCGCCGACGATTCCATGCCGGGCAAGATCGTGTTCGTTGTGGAGAACTTCACCGAGTTCGCCGATTCGGATGCCGAGCGCCCGCTCAAGGAACTGCTCAAGGCCATCAACCGCTCCGACCACTTGTTGATCGCCGACGGAGACATCAACGCGTTCTCCTCCAGCTTCGGGCTACTCGGCGAACTGAAGTCCAACCGCCACGGCATCGCGCTCAAGCCCGACGCCTACGACGGGGACTCGCTGTTCAAGATGCCCTTCCCGCGCGTCAAGCGCCACGAATTCCCGCCGGGCCGCGGATTCATGGTGCAAAACGGGCAACGCACCCTGGTCCACCTTCCACTCGTGGAACAGTAGGGCCGACGGACTCTGCGCCGGTTCAGTTTCCCGCGAACGATCCCGCACTTTGCCCTTCACGCTGCGGGCTGAACACCCCAGCGCCATGGCGCCAGCGGTAATAGGCCAAGCAGGCAAGGGTGAACGGGACACCGAAGTACAGTGCTGGACGCTGCACTGGATCAAAAGCCACGCCCACCAGCGAAGCGCCAAGCAGCACCAAGGCGATGATCGGCAGAATCGGGAACAACGGTGCCCGATAGGGCAGGGAATCGGTGGATCCATGCAGGGCAACGTAGTGCCGGCGGAACGACAGGTGCGATGCGCAGATCACGATCCACACCGCTACTACCGCAAACCCGGCAATGGATACCAAAGCCATGAAGAGCGACTGCGCCGCGATAAAGCTGGAGAACAGCGATACCAGTCCGCCGAGGATCGACAGGCTCAGGGCCAGCATCGGAATGCCCCTGCTGTTGGTCTTGGACAGGGCCTTGGGCGCCTGGCCTGCGGCTCCCATGGAATGCAGCATGCGAGCGCATGAGTACAGTCCGGAGTTGCCTGCCGAGAGCAGGGCGGTGATGATCACGAAGTTCATGATGTCCGCACCGGCTGGCAGGCCGGCGACATCCAGGACCGTGACGAAGGGACTTTCATTCGCGCCAGCCTCGGCAAACGGGATAATTGCGGCTACGACCACGATGGCACCGATGAAGAACACCGCCAAGCGAACCACGGCGGTGCGGATGGCCCGCGGAATGCTCAGCTGCGGGTTCTTCGCCTCGCCGGCCGCTACGCCGATCAGCTCGGTGCCGCTGAATGCGTAGAACACCGAGAGGACGGTGAGCAGTACTCCGGTAATCCCCGCAGGGAACAGTCCCCCTTCGGTGCTGAAGTTGGACAGGCCAATCACGCCGGCGTCACTGGCCGGGTTGATGCCGATGATCGTGGCGGCGCCAACGACAATCACCAGCAGCACCGCCGCCACCTTGATCAGCGCAAACCAGAATTCGGTTTCGCCGAAGACCCGCGATGAAGTCGCATTCAGCGCAAACAGCAAAGCAGCGAAAACCAGTGAGAAGACCCAGACGGAAATCGAGGGGAACCAACGTTGCATCAGCAGCCCGGCTGCGGTGAATTCGCTGGCCAGGGCTACCGCCCAGCACAGCCAGTAGAGCCACGCCGTAGCAAAACCCCACGCTGGTCCAAGATCACGGGTGGCGTGTGCATGGAATCCTCCTGCCACCGGATGCCGCGCCGATAGCTCTCCCAGCCCGCTCATCACCATGTAGGCCACCAAGGCTCCGACTGCATAGGCCAGCACCGCGCCCAGCGGCCCGGCTTGGGCAATGGTGTATCCGGAGGAAACGAACAGGCCCGAACCGATCACCCCGCCCAAAGCGATCATCACCAGATGACGCGAGGTCATGGTTCTTAGCAGTCCGGAATCGGCTGGTGCAGTCTCGTTGGTGCTGACGATGCTCTCGGTCATGGGGCTCCTTGTGGAATGAATGCGCTTGCAGGATATCGAGCTTGGACGGCAGTCCCGGACGGGCATGTCATCTGTGGTCACACAGCGTCAAGGTCGGTCATCCAAGCACTCGGCGTGTACCCTCGATGACGTGCATACCCCAAACCACCCCAGCAATTTCCGTGACGCATTGCGCGCCGAAGGCAGCCCGCCAATCATCCTCGACGGCGGTCTCGGCACCCATCTGGCCGATCGCGGCAATGACGTGACCGGGCACCTGTGGTCAGCGCAGATCCTCATGGACCGCCCCGAAGAGGTCCGCGCGGCACACCAGGACTTTTTCGCTGCCGGCGCCCAAGTTGCCACGACCTGCTCCTACCAGGTCAGCTATGACGGCCTGGCTCAGGTGGGCTCCGAGCAGAAGATGGAACAAATGCTGCGCACCAGCGTGCGCCTGGCGCGAGAAGCCTCCAGCGCTGGGAGCGCGGACGCAGCACGCTGGGTGGCCGCCTCGGTGGGTCCCTACGGTGCCGGACCGGGCGCCGGGACCGAATACGACGGCGCCTATCGCAAGACGGCCTCCGAGCTGGCCAATTGGCACCGCAAGCGCTTGGAAATCCTGGCTGACGCCGGTGCCGATCTGGTCATCTTTGAAACCGTGCCAAGCCTGGCAGAAGCAGAAGCATTGACCGTATTGGCTCGTGAGCTGCAGCTCCCGGCGTTGCTCAGCCTTGCGGTGCGCGCCGATGACCAAGGCCGAGTGGTTCTGGGCGATGGCACCGATCTTCGAGTCGTAGCCGGAATCGTTCAGGAATCCGGCGTGTGGGACGCAGTCGGCGTGAACTGCTGCCCGGTACCCCAAGCGGTGGCCGCGTTGCAGATCCTGGGAGAAGAAACCGGCTTGCCGCTGTCGGCCTACCCGAATAGCGGAGAAATTTGGGACCACGAAGCTCGTGTGTGGGTCCCAGGAACTGAAGGCAATGATTTGCCCGGAGCGGTTCCCGAACTCGTGGCCGCAGGCGCTCGCCTGATCGGCGGTTGCTGCCAGGTCACCCCGGGACAGATCACCCGGGTCCGCGAAGCCGTCCAGCTCGGCTAAAGCCCTTCCAGGCACTTCGGCTTCCGCTGAGCCAGCGGCTTGTCCGTAGCCCTGGACAGTGCGCGAAAAAGCCGGCAGCAACACGCAGTTGCTGCCGGCTGGGACCAGTTACTAGAACTCGAAGTCGCCGAAGTCCCCACCGGCACCGCCGAGGAAGTCCCCGAACATGCCTTCGGCCTGGCCGCCCAGGCCTTCACCGGCCGCGGAGAGCTGTTCCCCGGCACCGGATACGGTATCGCCCAGGCCCTCGGCCATGGACCCGAACTCTTCGCCGATACCGGCGAAACCATCAAGCAGCGGTCCAGCAATGGCCGTGCCGATGAACGCACCTGCCACGCCGCCGAGCAGGCCAACACCCAAGCCGCCGGCCGCGCCGGCAGCCATGCCCATGCCCCGTCCCTTGCCGCCGGAACCCAAGATCTTGTCCATGAACCCGGGACGCGACATCTCCGCGCGGGTTGCCGAACGGGCCAGGTCCCTTGGGTCCTGGCTCATCGGGCGTTCTGCTGGCGGCAACTGCTTGGAGAGTTCATGATGCAGCAGTTCGCGTTGCTGCGGGGTCAGCCGGGCGAAAGCCTCGGCGTGGGCGCGTTCCATATCCTGCGGCGGAGCGGTACGGAGCATGTAGCGGTACTTCTCGATCGCGGCCTGATCCTCGCGCGACGGTGCCGAGGCCGGCTGGTTGCCGTAGCCGCGCTCGCCGTAATTCTGGTGCTGCGGCTGCTGCTGGTAGCCGCCGGGATTCTGCTGGTAGCCGCGTTGCTGGTTATTGGAGCCGCGCTGATTGCTATTGGAGCCGCGCTGGTTGAGCTGTTCCCGGACGTACTCGCCGGCCATTTGCTTGCCCTTGCGCAGCAGCTTGTCGAACATGGACATGGAATTGGCCTCCTAGACGTTGCGGGCGCGGTGCACGAAGCACCGCTCTCCCCTGTTTAAACTCCCCGGCATTGCTCCTTGTTCCCCACGTTAGACAATTCTCATAATCGCCCGTCGGCCCCGCATCTAGGCGCTGCGCACCGGCTGCTTTGCCCCGGACGTGATCCTCGCCAGCAAGTCGGCAGCCACGGACACCGCAATCACCGCCGGCTGCTTGCCCCGCACCTGCTCGATCCCAATGGGGCACTGGATCGCCGCGATCTGTTCGTCGCTGAAGCCGCTGGCACGCAGATTCTTCTGGAAGCGGGCCCACTTGGCACTCGACCCGATCAATCCAATCGATCCCAAGCCCGGGTGGCGCAACGCGGCATCGCACAGGTGGAAATCCTCGGCATGATCGTGCGTCATGATCAGCACGTGCGTTCCCTCCGGCAGGCAGCTGAGCACCTGCTCCCCGAGCACCGCCACCGCCGAATGGATCCGCGCCACGCTCGGTTCAAGGGCCGGCAGGTCCTCCAGGAATTCCGGGCGCGAATCAACCAGATGCAGCTCCAGGTCATGGCGGGCGAGAATGCGGGCCAATTCCATTCCCACATTTCCCACCCCGAAGATCGCCACCGTGGCAGGAACCGGCAAGGGCTCTAGCAGCACCGTGATCTCGCCGCCGCAGCATTGCCTGCCGTACTTGGCCGGGGCCTTGTCGCTGAGCTTCATGGTGATGCTCTGCGGCTGGTTCCCGCCCGCGCTGATCATCTGCCGGGCCCGTTCCATGGCCGCCATTTCCAGGTTGCCCCCGCCGATGGTTCCGAAGATCTCCTGGCTGGCAATCACCATTTTCGCGCCGGCCTCGCGTGGGGCATGCCCGCGCACCGCGGTGATGGTGGCCAGCACCGCGGGACGCCGTTCATTGCGCAGCGCGGTGACAGCTTCAATCCACGACAGCATGGCTACCGCTCCTCCCGCGCCGCTTCGATCGCCCAGAACACCGCTTCCGGAGTCGCCGGGGACGCCAGCGGCACCGGACGCCCGGTGCGGCCGAAGGAGGCAATGGCCTGCCGCAGTGCCTCGCGCACCGAGAAGGCGAGCATCAGCGGCGGTTCTCCCACGGCCTTGGAACCGTAGACCGCGCCTTCCTCATGCGCCTTGTCCAGCAAGCTGACGTTGAAGACGTCAGGCATCTCGGAGAAGCTCGGGATCTTGTAGGTGCTCGCGGCTTGGGTGGCCACCCGTCCGCGGCCCGGGCCATCGGAGGTGTCCCAGCGCAAATCCTCCAGGGTCAGCCAGCCAGCCCCCTGCACGAATCCTCCCTCGATTTGCCCCAGATCCACCAGCGGCGAGAGGGAATCGCCCACATCATGGACGATATCCACGCGGCGCAGCACGTAGGAGCCGTCAAAGCCGCTGACTTCCACCTCGCTGGCCGCCACCCCGTAGGAAAAGTACTTGAACGGGCTGCCCGTCATCCGCGACAGGTCCCAATGCAGCCCTTCGGTCCGGTAGAAGCCGGCGGCCGAAAGCTGGACCCGCTGGAAGTACGCGGCGTTGACCACTTCTTCCCACCCCAGCGATTCGCTCTTGCCCAGCGCGGTGACCCTGCCGCCGCTGAAGCGCAGGTCTTGCGCCGGAACCCCCAATTTTCCGGCGGCCACCTGCGCGAGCCGGCCGCGGATCTGCTCGCACGCATCCTTGACCGCGCCGCCATTCAGGTCGCTGCCCGAACTGGCTGCGGTGGCCGAGGTATTGGGCACCTTGTCGGTGCGCGTAGGGGCAATGCGCACCTTGGATAGCGGCACGCCCAATGCGGTGGCGGCCACCTGCAGCATCTTGGTATGCAGGCCCTGTCCCATTTCGGTGCCGCCGTGGTTGACCAGCACCGAACCGTCCTTGTAGACCAGCACCAACGCGCCGCCCTGGTTGAAGGCGGTGAGGTTGAAGGAGATGCCGAATTTCACCGGCGTCATCGCCAGCGCCCTTTTGGCGTGCTCGTGCCCGGCATTGAATTCTGCGATCTGCTCCTCGCGCGCGGCGATACCTGCCGAGCCGAGCAGCTGGCTCCAAGCTGCCTCCAAGCGCTCGGGATGCCGGACCGGCTGGTAGTACGGGGTGTCCTGTCCCTGGGTGTAGAAATTGCGGCGGCGCAGTTCCCGGGCGTCCAATCCCAGCTGCGGGGCCACCCGGCCCAGGATGTCTTCCATGACCAGCATGCCCTGCGGACCGCCGAAGCCGCGGAACGCGGTCTGCGAGGTCTTATGGCATTTGGCGATGCGCCCGTTGACCCTGATATTCGGGATCCAATAGGAATTGTCGATATGGCACATCGCGCGGGTCAGCACCGGTTCGGACAGATCCAGACTCCACCCGCCGTCAGCGGTCAGTTGGGCCTGCAGGGCCAGGATCTTGCCCTGCCCGTCGAAGCCGATTTTCCAGGTTGCATGGAATCCGTGGCGCTTGCCGGTCATGGTCATGTCCAGGGTGCGGTCCAGCCGCACCCGCACCGGCCGTCCGGTGAGCACCGCACCGAGGGCCGCCACCGCGGCATAGCCATGGGGCTGCATTTCCTTGCCGCCGAAGCCGCCTCCCATGCGCAATACCTGCACGGTGACCTCGTGGGCGCCGATGCCCAGCACATGCGAGACGATGTCCTGGGTTTCGGTGGGGTGCTGGGTGGAGCAGTGGATCATGATCTGCCCGCTCTCATCCACGATCGCCAGCGAGTTCTGGGTTTCCAGATAGAAGTGCTCCTGGCCGGCGAACTCGAAATCGCCCTCGAAAACGTGGGCCGCCTGCGCGAAGGCTGCCTCCGGATCTCCCTTGGAGATTTCGGGCTGGATTCCGTGGAAGCTGTTGGCCGCGATCGCGTCCTTGATGGTGATCAGCGAGTCCAGCGGCTCGTACTGAACGCTCACCGCCTTGGCCCCGGCCTTGGCAGCTTCCAGGTCTTCACCCAGGACCCACGCCACCGGTTGGCCGAAGAACATGACCTCGTGAACCGGGAGCAGCGGTTCGTCGTGCTTGGCGCCCTGGTCATTGACCCCGGGGATGTCTTTCGCGGTGATGACCCGGACCACCCCGGGTACCTGCTGCGCCGCACTGGCATCCAGGCCCAGGATTTTTCCATGGGCGCAGGTGGACTGCACCGGGTAGGCATGCAGGACCCCGGCCAGACGCGCGGCCAGGTCGTCGGTATACAACGCGGTGCCGGTAACGTGCGCGGCCGCCGATTCGTGGCGGTGGCGCTGGCCGACTACCGGAGCGTCGGGGCGTTGGGATAGCTGGCTCATGAGTTCTGCTCCTGTCCTGCTTCCAAGCTGCGTTCAAGCTGCTGGGCATAGAACCGTTCAAGCGAGGAGGCCAGCATGGCCTTGCGGTAGTTGGCGCTGGCCCGGTGGTCATCCATCGGGGTTCCTTCGGTGCCCATGGTGCGTGCCGCGGCCCGGATAGTTTCCAGGTTCCACGGCTGGCCTTCCAGCTCGGCTTCGGTGGCCACGGCGCGCAGCGGGGTCGCGGCCACGCCGCCCAGCCCGATCCGCGCCGTGGTGATCATGCCGTCCGACACCGTGAGCGCATAGCCGATGGCTACCGAGGAGATGTCATCGAAGCGCCGCTTGGAAATCTTCTGGAAGCTGGTCAGCGGCGCCAGCGGCAACGGGATGCGGATCGCGGTGATCATCTCCCCCGGCTCGCGCACGGTCTGCCGGTAGCCGGTGAAGTAGTCCGAAAGCGCCACCACCCGGTTGCCGCGGATGCTGGAAAGGACCAGCTCGGCCTCCAGCGCCAGCAGCGCCGGCGGGGTGTCGCCAATGGGCGATCCGGTCCCCAGGTTCCCGCCGATGGTTGCGCTATTGCGGATCAGCCTTGACGCGAACTGCCCGAAGAGCTGGGAGAGCAGCGGAACCTGCCCGGCGAGCTTGCGTTCCAGCTCGCTCAGGGTGCAGCCCGAGCCCAGTTCAAGGTACCGCTCGTTCCAGTGGATCTGGCGCAGCTCGGGCAGCCGGTCGATGGCCAGCACCGAGCGGGCGCGGGCGCCCTTGATGTTGACCTCCACGCCCCAGTCGGTGGCACCGGACACCAGTACGGTCTGCGGTTCGGTTGACAGGATCTGCAGTGCCTGGTCCAGGTCCGCCGGCCGGCGGAAGCGGCCCAGGTCCCCGGTAGGGGTATCGGCGCGCTGGATGTCGGTGGCCACCGGTGCCGGGGCCCGGTGCTGGGTCCGGGCAGTCAGCGGGTCATCCGGCTCGGGCTCGCCCAGCGCGTAGGCGGCGTCGCGGATCGGGCGGTATCCGGTGCAGCGGCAGAGATTGCCCGACAGCGCGTGCAGGTCGAATCCATTCGGTCCGCACTCGTGCTCCCCGCCATCACCCGCGCTGACTGCGGGATTGGCGGTCCGCTCGGGGCGGTAGTATTCGGCGGCCATGGAGCAGACGAATCCGGGGGTGCAATAACCGCACTGGGATCCGCCGCGGTTGGCCATCTCTTCCTGCACCGGATGCAGCGCCGCGACGCTGCCCAGCCCTTCGGAGGTGATGATCTCCTGGCCGTCGAGCGCCGCGGCCGGCAGCAGGCAGGCGTTGACCGCCGTCCACCTGCTGCCTTCCCCATCGCTGCGGGCCACCAGGATCGAGCAGGCGCCGCACTCGCCCTCGGCACAGCCTTCCTTGCATCCGATCAATTGCTGCCCGCGCAGGAAATCCAGCGCGTTGGTATGCGGCGGCCCGTCGAATTCCCGGACCTTTCCGTTGACCGTAACCAGGCATTTTGTCTCTTGCGTTGCCTCGGCGCTCATGCCGTTGACACCTCCTGCGCCCGGGTATCGCCGGACGCACCATGAATGAATTGGATGATGGGTGGGATCTGGCGCCCTGCCGGAGGTTCCAGGCTCGTCCAGGGCGCCGCCGCGTGCTGCGGCGGGATCAGTTTCCGTGCGCTATCTGGCCCTTGGACCAGGCGAGGCATCCGCCCATGATTACCCTCCAGAATTCGGATCATTCACATCCATGCAAACCATCAAGGTGAGCCACCTCACCTCAGTGGATCCTTACTATAGCCCGTATCAGCTCAGGCCAGTAGGGCCGTAATCGGGCCCCGTGCGAAGTACACCAGGAAGCCCAGCGCCACCACCCACAGCAGCGGGTGGATCTTGGCGTACCGCCCGGCCGCGGTGTTCACCACCACCCAGGCGATGAACCCTGCGCCAATGCCATTGGCAATGGAGTAGGTCAGCGGCATGGTGATCAGGGTGAGGAACGCCGGCATGGCGCTGGAGAACCGCTTGAAGTTGATCTCGCGGATCTGCGCGCACATCAAGGTGCCCACCAGAACCAGTGCCGCGGCAGCCACCTCGATGGGAACCACCGAGGTCAGCGGCGTGAAGAACATCGAACCCAGGAACAGCACCCCGGTGATGACCGAAGCCAGCCCGGTGCGCGCCCCTTCCCCGATGCCGGCCGCCGAATCCACGTAGACGGTATTCGAGGAGGACGAGCCCATGCCTCCAGCCACCGCGCCCAGGCCCTCGACCACGAACGCGGCCTTCAGCCGCGGAAAGGTGCCGTCCTTGCGCGCCAGACCGGCATTCTTGGCCAGTCCGGTCATGGTGCCCATGGCATCGAAGAAGTTCGTGAACACCAAGGTGAACACCAGCATCGTCGCCGCCAGCGCGCCGATCCGCCCGAAGGATCCGAACAGGTCGAAGTCCCCGGCTAGCGACAAATCCGGCAACGAGACGATATTCCCCTGCAGCACCGGCATGTTCAGGTGCCAGCCATGCGGGTTATCCGCGCCGGCTGGCCCGATCCTGAACACCAGCTCGGCGATCATCGCCAGCACCGTGGAGATCACGATGCCGATCAGGATCGCGCCCTGCACCCCGCGGGCCACCAGCGCACCCATGATCAGCAACCCCACCACGAAGACCATGGTCGGGATCGAGACGATCGACCCGCCATCGCCCAGCTGCACCGGAGGCCCGGCGGCGGTACGGGTAACGAAGCCGGAGTCCACGAACCCAATGAAGGTGATGAACAGTCCGATGCCCACCGTAATGGCGGCCTTCAGGTCCTTGGGGATGGCCCGGAAGATCGCGGTACGCACCCCGGTCATCCCGAACAGGACGATCAGCACGCCGTTGACCACCACCAGTCCCATGGCCTCGGGCCAGGTGACGTCCTGGATCACCGAGACGGCCAGGAAGGAGTTGATGCCCAATCCGGCGGCCAGGCCGAAGGGCAGGTTGGCGATCAGCCCGAACAGGATGGTCATGACGCTGGCGGTCAGCGAGGTCATGGCCCCGACCTGCGCGGCCGGAAGCCAGTTGCCGGCCACATCCACGGGTGCGGCCTCGGCGCTGAATCCGCCGAGGATCAGCGGGTTGAGGATCACGATGTAGGCCATCGTGAGGAAGGTGACGATCCCGCCGCGCAATTCCCGCGCCAGCGTGGACCCGCGTTCGGTGATGCTGAAGAACGCGTCCAGGATGCCGCCCGGCCCGCCCGGCCGGCGCGGCTTGCTGCCGCGCTGCGCGCCCTGGAGGCCAGCTGGCAAGCGACTTGTCGTGGTCATGGTCCTGGACCTTTAGTAGTCGGTCCGGGATTCTTGCGAATCCCATGCCTTGAACGGCAACAGGTGCTCGCCGCCTTCGGACTGGAAGCAGTTCACCGGCATCAGCGAGCGGTTGGATTTTGCTTCGAAGTAGTCGTAGAACACCGCGTCGTCGAATCCGGCGGCAGCCGCATCATGCCTGTTGGCCGCGAAGAAGACCTTGCCGATGCGGGCCCACAGCGAGGTGGCCAGGCACATCGGGCAGGGTTCGCAGCTGCTGTAGAGCACGCAGCCGCTCAAGTCGAAGGTCCCCAAAGCGGCGGCCGCGGTGCGGATAGCCACCACCTCGGCGTGCGCCGATGGATCGTTGTTGGCCGTGACGCGGTTGACCCCTTCGAAGACCTGGCCGTCGGGGGTGACCACGACGGCGCCGAAAGGCCCGCCGGCGTTGTGGACATTTGTGGTGGCAATATCGATGGCCATCGAAAGATAGTCTTGGCCAGTGGTAGTAACGCTCATCGCGTGGCTCCTCATGCTTTGGACAAGAGAACCGCAGCGCGCTGCTTGGCGCTAGCTACCGGTTGCGCTTGTCACCTGAAATCGATCAGTTGCATGCCCGGTAGATAGCGACCCATCAGGTGGGTGCCCGCCATAGACAGCTACGAGATTATCAGTGGATTGTGACGCATGCAACACTTCTTTTGAAATCTCTTTTTCGCATCATGAACAATAAATGCGGTGTTGCCATTGCGTCTGATTCCCTCTAGCGCCGACTAGCGTGGCGTGGTTCTTCCCCGTCAGCACCGCGAATCCCGGAACTACCCGCCTGGCTCCGCGCTCCGGTTTCCAACACGTTACAGCCGCCTATCGGCACACCGATCCCCCGGGTGAATTTAAGTTCCCTTCGGCGCAACAACCTGAGCACCTAGGCGAAATACCTCTTTGAGAAGCTCATAGGCATCAAGTGTTAGAGAAGGGATCGGGTAACGTGAGCGCACAGCTAGAAGCATCTCCCACATCGCAGCCACTACAGGTCCAGCCAGGACGCTGGGTCAGCAACTGGACTCCAGAAGATCCAGAATTCTGGAAGCACACCGGATCGACGGTTGCCAGCCAAAACCTCAAGTGGTCCATCTTCGCCGAGTTCCTCGGATTCAGCGTTTGGCAGCTTTTCGCCATCGTCGTGGTCTACCTTCCGGTAGCCGGATTCAGCTACAGCACCACCGAGTTGTTCTGGCTGATCTCCATCCCGAGCCTCGTCGGCGCCACCCTGCGCATCCCCTACACGTTCATGGTTGCCCGTTTCGGCGGGCGCAACTGGACGGTCATTTCCGCACTGCTCCTGCTGATTCCGGCCGGCGGCATTTCCCTGGCGCTAAATGATCCGTCCACTGAATTTTGGGTCATGCTCAGCCTAGCGGCGCTGACCGGCTTCGGCGGCGGAAACTTCGCTTCATCGATGGCTAATATCACCTACTTCTACCCCGCTTCCCGCAAGGGTTGGGCGTTGGGCCTCAATGCGGCCGGCGGCAACCTGGGAGCGGCCGTCGCCCAGCTGCTCGTACCGGTCATTGTCACGGTCTTCGCCGCCGGGGCGCTGCAGCTTCCGCTGGCAGGCCTGCTCTGGATCCCACTGATTCTGGTCTCCGCGTGGGGTGCCTGGAAGTACATGCACAACCTGACTTCGGCACGCTCAGATATTCGTGGCGCAGTTGCCTGCCTTAAGGTAAAGCACCTGTGGATCATCTCCGCACTGTATGTGGGAACATTTGGTTCCTTCATTGGATTCTCGGCAGTATTCCCCAAACTGATCGTTGACACTTTCCCCGAATACGCAGCCTTGCCGCTGGGAACCGCAACCATCACCCTGGCCTTCCTCGGCCCACTGGTCGCTTCGCTGGCCCGTCCATACGGTGGCAAGATCGCTGACAAACTCGGCGGCGCACGCATCACGGTGGCAACCTTCGCCGCCATGGCCTTGATTACCGCGGCGCTAGTGCTCAGCCTGCCGCGGGCCAACTTCTGGATTTTCCTCTTCCTGTTCTTGCTGCTCTTCACCGCAAGCGGCATCGGCAATGGCTCGACCTATCGCATGATCCCTGCAGTCTTTGCACTGAGCGACGAGGGAAAACAGTCAGGCCAGGTAGACTCTTCCCGCAAGGCGGCCGCAGCCCTCGGTTTGATCTCGGCCATTGGCGCCTACGGTGGCTTCCTGATTCCCCAGGCCTTGGGCCTCTCCATATCAAGCACCGGCGCCTACACCGCGGCATTCATCATCTTCATCGTTGTCTACCTGCTGCTCATGGCCACCGCATGGTTCACCTACGCCCGTGCAGGCACCCGTTTCGCCCAGCACGGAGTCTAAAATGACCGCCACACATTGTCCCTACTGCGCCCTGCAGTGCGGCATCACCCTTGAACCGAACCGGCAGGCAAACAACCCGGAACCCGTGAGCCTGACGGGCCGCGACTTCGAAACCAATGGCGGGGCGCTGTGCCGAAAAGGATATAGCGCCGCCAAGCTGCTCGATCACCCAGAACGCCTGCAGGCACCCCTGCTTCGCCAGACCGACGGCAGTTTTGCCCCGATTGACTGGGAGCATGCGCTGGATCTAGTTGCCCAGAAGGCGCTGAGCATCCGCGCTGAATCCGGAGCCGACGCACTAGCGGTCTTCGGATCCGGTTCGCTGACCAATGAAAAGGCCTACCAGCTCGGCAAGTTCGCACGGCTGGCCTTGGGCACCTCGCGCATCGACTACAACGGCCGGTTCTGCATGTCCTCGGCTGCCGCTGGCACCAACCGCGCCTTCGGCTTGGACCGGGGCTTGCCCTTCCCACTGGCCGATCTGGATGGGGCCGGGATGATCCTGATGCTCGGTTCCAACGTGGCCGATACGATGCCTCCCTTTGTCCGGCATCTGGCCGGGGCGCGTGAGAACGGCGGCCTGGTCGTGGTTGATCCGCGGCGTTCTGCCACAGCCAAACTCTGCGCCGATAATGCTGGCTGGCACCTGCAGCCAACCCCGGCCACAGACCTTCCACTCCTGCTGGGCTTGGCTCACGTGCTAGTGTCCGAGTCCCTGGCAGATACCGGCTACTTAGCGGCACGCACCAACGGTTTCGACTCCTTGAAAGCCTCACTGGCTAGCTGGTGGCCAGAACGAACTGCCCAGGTCACCGGCGTCCCTGCCGAGCAGATCCGGCATACCGCTAGGGCACTGGCCCAGGCTGCCAGCGAAGCGAAGGCCGGCGGCAAGCCGGTCTATATACTCACCGGCCGCGGCATTGAACAGCATTCCAACGGCACCGATACGGTCACCGCCGCGATCAACCTCGCGCTGCTGCTCGGCTTGCCCGGAACCGTAGCTGGCGGCTACGGCACCATCACCGGCCAAGGCAACGGACAGGGCGGACGCGAACACGGGCAAAAGTGCGACCAGCTTCCCGGCTACCGCAAAATCACCGACCCGGAACACCGTGCGCATGTAGCCCGCGTCTGGGGCGTTGCCCCCGAGACCATCCCCGGTCCCGGGCTTCCCGCCGTTGAACTCCTTGACGCGCTAGGCACCCCGGGCGGACCGCGCATGATGATGATCCACGGGGCTAACCCGGTGATCTCCGCACCCGATGCGTCACGCGTGATCCAAGCACTGTCCAGGCTGGATTTCCTAGTGGTCTGCGACTTCTTCCTCTCGGAGACTGCAGCCCAAGCGGACCTGGTCTTGCCGGTGCTGCAATGGGCTGAAGAAGAAGGCAGCATGACCAACTTGGAAGGCCGGATCTTGCGCCGCCGCGCTGCCTTGGCAGCACCAGAAAATGCGCGCAGCGAACTGTGGATCCTCTCCCAGCTCGCCGAACGCCTGGATGCTCCAGGGCGGTTCTCCCCCGATGCCCAAGAAGTCTTCGAAGAACTCAAATTGGCTTCAGCCGGTGGCTTGGCGGACTACTCGGGGGTCCGTTGGGATGACCTCGACGCCGGGGCGGCCATCTACTGGCCGTGCCCTGCCGGCACCGAGGTGAGCGCCGCGCGCGGCATCCGCAATGGCACCCCTCGTTTGTTCCTTGATGGTTTCGCCCATGCGGACCAGCGCGCTGTGCTGGTGCCTGTGTATTTCCAGCCGGCGCCACGGAAGAACAACTCGGCCGTATCGCTGGTTACCGGACGCTTGCTTGAGCACTACCAGTCCGGAGCGCAGACTCGACGCGTTCCCGAACTAGCCCAAGCCGCACCGGAACCACGGCTTGAAATTCATCCGGCAACCGCCCTGGCCCACCAGATTATTCAAGGGCAGAAGGTCGTGATCAGTAATGAACGCGGTGAAGTGACCGCCCGCGCACTGCTGACCGCCGATGCCCGGCTAGACACGGTCTTCCTGCCCTTCCACTACCCGACGTCAGGTACCGCAAATCTGCTGACCGAGGCGAAGGTCGACCCGCACAGCAGGATGCCTGAATTCAAGCACGCCCATGTTTCGCTGAGCGCTGTGAAAGAGGAACAATGAACGAGCAACGCCCGCAACGCATTATTATCATTGGCTTCGGTCCCGTCGCCGCTTCGCTCATTGAGGGGCTGCTGCCCGCGGCTGCGGCCGGTCAATGCGAAATAACGGTGATCAGCGCCGAAGACCAACTGGCCTACAACCGCGTGCTGCTCGCCGAACTGGCAGTGGGCGCCGCCGAGTTCGAACACCTGAGCATGGTGGACCCGCAACGCCTGGCCGATGCCGGGGTCAAGGTGCGCTTAGGTGTGCAGGCTACCGGCATCGATCGTTCACGCCGCCGAGTTCATCTGGGCGCCAACGACTATGTGTCCTACGACCGGCTAGTTTTCGCCACCGGCGCCCGGGCTGTGATCCCGACACTCAATGGCCTGAATTTCGATCCGCATGCTGATGCTGCCCTGCCCACCGGAGTATTCGCCCTGCGCACGGTGGGCGATGCCCATCAGCTGCGCGAATCGATTGGTCTGGGCCAACGTATTTTAATTCTCGGCGGCGGTGTTCTGGGCATTGAAGCAGCCCTAGCCATTGCCGGTACCGGGGCGCAACCGGTGTTGGTGCATCATGGTCCAACACCCCTGGGACGCGTCGTGGATGCCGATGGAGGGGCGCTGCTGACGCGTAATCTGCGTGGGGCAGGTGTCGAGGTGATCTCGGGAGCAAAGGCGACCGGCATTCAAAAGGATGAGCGAGGGTTCGCCGGATTGACGACCTCCACTCACGGGCTGATCCAGGCGGACGCCCTGCTCATTTCCACGGGTGTGCGAGCCAGAACAGAGCTGGCCTCGGGCTGCGGGTTGCCGGTGGGCCGTGGTATCAAAACCGATGAATTCCTCTGCGCCGATACCGAGCAGCGAATTTTCGCCTTGGGCGACTGTGCCGAAGTTGCCGGTCAGCCGCCGGTCGGGTTGCTGGCCCCGGGGTGGGCTCAAGCCGCGTGGTTGTCCCAGCAATTGTTGCAGCTGACTGGTTCGGCTGCGTCCGAATCGCTTGCTGCTCCGGACTTCTCCGCGTCCGATGTGCTGATGCTCAAGGGCCAAGGCATCGAGTTGACCGCCGCTGGCGATATCAGCGCCGGTTATTGGGACGATACGGATCTGCAGGCAACGGTCTATGCGGATCCTGCGCGCGGACGGTACCTGAAGATCGTCACCCGTCAGGATGCGGTCACCGGATTCCTGGCCATGGGCTTGCCGCAGACCAGTGCCGAACTCGTGCTGGCTTATGAACGGTCCACCCCGTTGCCTGAAGACCGTTCCAGCCTGCTGCGGCTAGATGATCCGGCAACGGATCAAATCTCGGCGGTCCCCAGCGATGAAGACCAGCTGTGCCGGTGTTCCGGTGCCACCTACGGCCAGGTGGCCCATGCGGTGGATGCCGGATGCACAACCGTCGCGCAGGTGGGAGAAAGCTGCCGTGCGGGCACCGGATGCGGTGGGTGCAAATCAAAGATCGAAGAGCTGTTGGCCAAGGCTCCTGCCTTGGCGTAATGGACCTGTACTGGATGAATTGCCAGTGTTCGATGCTACGGCAACGTGGGGCAGGCCGAAAGGCCTACCCCACGTTTTTGCCCAAACTACCTTTATTTCAGAAATTTCGGTGCGTTGGCTGAGCGCTGAAAACGAGTTAATTCGTATTCGACTTCAGTTACATCGACGTCGGTATCGGGTGAATCGGCTAGCGGAATGACGTATTCCACGATTGATTCCGAAATTGCCGAAATCATCTTTTCATAACACATTTCGAACGCGCGTATGGCCTTGTTCTCTGACTCAGGTTGATCAGCGATGGAAAATGAGTAGTTTGAAGCCAGAACCTCCACGTATTCGAGACGAGGAGGCTTCGGCATGCCTGCAAATGCTTTTTGCAAGAAGTTGTCAAAATCGTGCGCGTTGTCTGACTTCACTTCCCAATTCAGATCTCCTAGCCAATCATCCTTGGGACGGGCAACTACTGCATGCCATACCTGTTCAGAAGTCGAGTCCTTATGCGCAACTAGTACTGCCAAGAATTCTTCGTCTGTCATCGTTTTTTAACCCACCCGTCTCCAATTTTGCCGGTACTTTTACCGTAGGTAACGACGATCGTTTCACCTTTGTATTTCCATTCGACTATCATGCCTTTACCGGCCGATCTGTGAGTTCCGTTCGCGAATGCCCTAGCCATCAAATCGGCGATCTGCTGTTTACTCTTCGCCCCGACACTGCTCCACCTGTGTTTTGGAGCCATGATTTTGCTCCAGTTCACACCCTTACCATTAAGGAGATACGATTTGGCCGCTTTTTTAACCTGAGTTTTACCAAAATGCTTAATGAGCGCCTTAATGCCGACTCTGGCCAGCACCCCAAGAATATACAGCGCAGGGAAGGCCTGAGCGGTAACCTGTGTCGACGAGATTTCCATAATGTCGCCAGTTGCCCGGTCCCTCACAGTTGCTGAGAATTCTTCTCCACCGAGGTAAATGAAGTTCTCGACAATCAGATCTGCAGTAATATCTTCTCCGTCAACGACGGCGTCGACCGTAATGCTGTCGACAAGTTTTTCAAGTGGCGCATTCTCAGGGTATGAAACCTCGATAGTGGACTCAACACTCGTGCCGTCTAGCTCGACTACTAGTGTTTCTCCGTCTTCGGAAGTTTTGCTAATCAATTCAGTGGAATATATATCGGCAAGTTTGTGAACGCCATAATCTTCGCTCGAATTGTCTATTTGATCGCCAAGGATACTCTCTATTGGTAGTTCGTTTGTGTCATCGATGATCACAGCCGAGTTTCGGAGTTCAGGCGGGTTGTCTCCATGGGAGAACTCGTGCACTGAGTTCGGCATCACGCTAGCATCCGCCGGCGATAGGTTAGCCCCAGTCAAGACGACAGCCAACGCAGTGACGGCCCCTATGCCTGAGAATATTCTTTTCAATTGAACTGGCATGAGATTGTATTTCTGTCTTTCTCTCTTTTGATTTCGACTATCGCTTTTTCGACAGTCAAGTTCGGGGGTAGTTGGTAAATCTTTCTTGTATCAATTTCTTTCCAACAACCAGCAATCATGCCAGCGGCAATGGCTGCTGCGGGTGAAGTACCCGAGTACTTGGTGTAGTCCCTAACACCAGAGGCTCCATGAATGTCTTGTCCAGGAGCCAATATGTCAACATATCCAGTGTTAGTGAATCGAAGTCTCCTCTGATCGCCATCAACGGCGCCCACAGATATAACTCCGTCATAATCAGCCGGGTAAGAGTTGAAATGGCCAAAACCGTTTCCCGCGGCAGCGATGACAATTACACCTTGATTATGAGCTTCCAAGACTGCCCGTTGTAGCTCTGAAGAATCGATTTCAACGTTCAAGCTGCACAAAATTATGTCAGCGCCTTCACGTAATGCAATGTAAATCCCAGAAACCAGATCTTCGATTTCTCCAGTGCCGTCGTCGGATAGAGCTTTTATGTCTAGTAAAAGCGTGGAAGTTGCACCGATAGGCGAGAGATCCTTCATCTTGTTCAACGCGATTGAGGCCATCCCTGTCGCATGATCAGTGGTTCCTGGGGATAGGCCCGGGGCTATAAAATTTCGCACCTCGACGTTACCCAACGCAGGGTGCGTATCTTCCACACCGCCGTCTATGAGTGCTATTCCAAGAGAGTCTCCAGAGTATTCACTAAACATCCACTTCGAGGCGCCAAGAACCACCCCGATTACCACGAGAGCGGCACACGCTGCAATGAGCAGGTAACGTTTGATCGGGTTCTCCTTGTTGCGGTCTCTGATTACCGACTTTTATTCAACATCAAAACTCAACTTGTCCACACAATCACTTTTGCAGGGATCAACGAAAACGGTTTTAAATCATCTCCTAGAAATACTTGAGGACTGGTCACCTAAGCTAGGAAAAATATTACAAGCCACTCCAGCATATTCAAAGACTGATTGGAAAGTTCATCCTAAATGATGATTAATAACCCGAAAATATAACTATGTGGCTCGCGAATATGTAGTTCCCGGGTATGTACATGGTCCGATACCTTGGCCCCTTGAAGCGAGAAAACACATTCCCGTGTTTCTCCGGTTATGCTCGATTACGCCATGTTGAGATAAATCGAATGAACGTCTTCAGCCCGAGTCATAGAAGGTGGCTGATCCACAGGGAGCCCAGGAGAGCAACACGTACCGGGCCGGATCCACAGAATCTTTGAGGGCTTATGGTGGCTCCAGCAAGATTACCGATCGCAATACATATATTCTCAGCTTGCGAAGCGGATACCACGGCATTCGTTCCAATAGTCCGCTTAGTTTCAGCAACGCCATGCTAATGCCGACACGCTGGTCGTCGCTGCTTCCAGCATGCTCTTCCTCGTAAATCTGACCACTTTGGCAGACAAATTCAAATTTGTTGTTGATTCTCAGAAGGACAAAACAACTCATAGACAGCAAGAACATTTCGGCTTTAAAGACAACAGGCTCGCCAAAAGGCAGATTCTCGAATCTAATTGCATCATTATCGGCACCAGCGCACAATTTCGCGAACGTCCGATCAAAACTGTCGGCGAAATGGTTCATCACTGATAAGTCAGAACAGTCGTTTGGTGCGGCGCTTAGCTCTGGATATCGCCGAAGACATCAGTCGAAGGCCTAGAACACGGTTTGCGAAATCGACGGGTTCATCGCATTGGCCGACTAGTCAGAGTATTTCACCGCGGCGTCAGTCATTAACAGACTTAAGAGATGAAAAGATGTGCAGGGAACCGTCGGCTGGATAAATCAGAAGGAGCGACAACCAAAGAGATCTCGCAGCGACTTGGCATTGCACGCAAGACCATACGCTCGGCATTGGCAGCCATTGAAACACCAAGGGGCGAAGCGTAGTTCCATCACCGACGCTTACTAGCCAGAAATCAGGAAGCTGCTCCGCGAGTATCCGCGCATGCCAGCAACGGTCGTCGCCGAACGAATCGAATGGACGAATTCCATCTCAACGCCAAAGATCCAAGTCGCACTGATACAGCCGGAATACACAAGCGTGGACCTTGCGAACCGGCTGGTCCACGGACAAGGGAAACCCGCGCAAAAGAACCGCTAGTTTCCCGAACCCGAATTCCCGACGGGTTCGGCCAGTCAATGATGCTGCCGATGCTGGTGATGGCGCTGTTCGAGTCGAGAGATAACCGCCCTCCGATGCTTCCCAACCGGCCGAGCCCTGACCTGACCGCGGAGATGGCCCCTGAATCTGCAGCGCAACAGCTCTCGCGAAAGAACTTGTTACTCATAGGGTCTAACACGGGGCAGGGATGCTCAGCGAAGCACCTGGTAATCCAGATGCACTTCACTGGCGTACGCCGAGGTCGGAATGCGTTCCAGCTCGATATGCTGCCCCAAAGCTTTGAACAGGGAAATGCCGCTGCCAAGCAATACCGGGGCGATATCCAGGTGCAGCTCGTCAACTAATCCCAGAGCAAGGCACTGCCGCGATATTTTCCCACCGAGCAAGCTGGCAAAGCCATCTTGTGCATCTTGTTTGGCCGATTCCACTGCGCCCGCAATGTCATCGACGACGAAGGTGTAGGTGATGCCGTCGCGTTCTACCGGTTCAGTGGCTGTATGAGTAATCAGGTACACCGGGACCAGAAGCATCCCGCCATAAGGGATTTCACCGTCCTCAATCGTTTGAGTCTTATTCGCACCGCCGACGATGGCTCCGATCTTCTCCATGACCAAAGCAACGCCCCCTCATCTTCGGGAGCGGAGGGCCGGCCAAACAACCAGTCCACCCCACCCTCAGCATCAGCGAGATACTCATCGAGGGTGACGGTCGCATGGATAATCAAAGTGGCCATTGCTTCGATCCTTTTCACCAGGGCTAAGGCTGTCGACGACCAACGGGCAAGAATTTAGCGAGCCGCCTTCCTTGCTACGTGCCACCTTAAGGCGACCGCTAGTGCTCTGGCCAGACCCCATTGGCACATTATCACCGACCTGTTGCCGCAAATGCCTGAATTCCCGCTCTGCTGGCATCGATGTTCCAAGCCGGATGCTGCACGCAGCCAAATGACGCAGGGACGAAAGCCGTGAGCTTTCGTCCCTGCGTTTGGATGATGATGCGAGTTGCCTTATTCTTGCACGCCACCGCTGGAAAATGCGATAGCCGGAGCTAGTTGGTTGCAAGCGAATCCGTCTCGTCGTTCAGTTCGTACCAGCCTTGCCAAGCCGAATGCTCTACGTTCAGGCTGCGATCTGATTTGATACTCATTTGCTCTGCTCCATCCATAGCTGTCCCTCGATTTCCATGAGCCGCTGCACTGGCAACGGCAGCGAATCGGCGTTCAGGCATTCGCCGGTATCCAGTCGGTACACTTCCTTGTGCAGCGGGCAGGCAACGGTGGCCACGCTGGTTCCTTCGACCATGGTGTCGCCCAGAATGCCGCGGGCCATGACCTTCGCGCCGCTGTTCGGGCAGTGATGCGAGGTTGCGTAGAAGGCATCTTCTTCGGTACGGAACAAGGCTAGCTGTGTGGCCTCAAGCCACAGCGCTTCTCCCCATCCACGCTCCAGCTCTGCACTGCGGCAAAGCGGAGCCAAGCTCAAAGTAGCTTCATGGGTGTCTTCTGCAATTTGCGTGCTCATGAACGTAAGCCCTTCGTGGTTGGCATCTGCTGATATACCGAGCTTAGAAGCCGCATGTTTCGCCCGATGCTTCCAGCCATTGCCAGTCCGTAAAGCATGCCTAACAGCAAAAATGGGCACCGTGAATCCTGGATTCTCCCGGAAATCCGCTGGTTTATCCTGTCCAATTGCCTTTGCGCAACGATTGCCCATTGCGAATGATTCGAATATGTTTCAGCCGCTTCACCTGGCTTTCGTCTGATGGTGGAGAGAATTGCTCCGGCCGAAACACAAGGGTAATTGCGGCGCAAAGCATGCTTTCTACAGTGGACTCATCAGCCTGAAACTCACCGTTTCCCAGCGAAAGTCGAAATTGATCATGGGTACTCCACACAATGCACGCAACATCCTGGTTATCGGCGGCGGTCCCGCAGCCCACCGCTTCACCGAAGCCCTGGCCAGCCGCGCACCGCAGGATCTGAGCATCACGGTATTGACCGAAGAAACCCACCTTCCCTATGATCGCGTGGCGCTCTCCCAGGCGTTGACCAACCCCGGAGTCGATCTCACCCTCGGCGATCCGAAGCTCTGGGAAGCCGAGCATGTCACCTTGGAAACCAACGCCAAGGCCATCGCTATCGACAGCACCAAGCGCACGGTCACCACGGAAGACGGACGCATTTTCAGCTACGACGAATTGGTGCTCGCCACCGGTTCCAACGCGGCCACGTTGCCAATCGCCGGCAACGAGCACACCTTTGTGTACCGCACGCTGGAAGATGTCTGGTCCATCGCGCAGAAGGTCAAGGAACTTTCAGCTTCCCTGGGCCGCACCCCGGTGGTAGCTACCATCGGTGGCGGGCTGCTCGGTTTGGAAGCTGCCGCGGGTGCCCAAGCACTGGGTGCGGAGGCAGTGGTCATTGATGGCGGCAAATGGCTGATGGGCACCCAGCTGGATGAAGGCGCTGGCCAAGCCATGGGCCGGCTCATCGAGCAAACCGGATTCACCGTCCACAACGGCGTTTTCCCGCAAGAAATCCTGACCAGCCAGGAGTCTGGCAGCACGGCTGTCACCGGCGTGCTGATGGCTGATGAACGCACCATCGATGCGGATATGGTGGTCGTTTCGATCGGTGTTCGTCCCCGCGATGAGCTGATCCGCAATTACAACGCGGCCCTTGACGAAGCAGGCAGCCCGGCACCCCGTTTCGGCATGGGCCCCCGCGGCGGCGTGGTCATCGACGCGCATTGCGCCACCGATATCGAGCACATCTGGGCTATCGGCGAGGTCGCGAACTACGAGGGTTTCTGCATCGGCCTGGTCGCTCCGGCCAACGCCATGGCGGAAATCGTGGCCGAACAACTGGCCGGCGGCAAAGCCGAATTCGCCGGCTTCGACACCGCCACCAAGCTCAAGCTCTCCGGTGTGGACGTGGCCAGCTTCGGCGATGGCTTCGCCCGCGCCGAGGGGGCGTTGGAAGTGGTCTATGCCGATGCCCCGCGTGGCCTGTACCAGAAGCTCGTGGTTTCCTCCGATGCCAAGACACTGCTCGGCGGCATTTTCGTTGGCGATGCCACCCCATACCAGTCGTTGCGCCCGCTGCTCGGCCGGGAACTGCCCGGCGAGCCGGGAGCGTACCTCAGCGCCCTGGGCGGCGAGGCGCCAGAAGGCGAACTGCCCGATGATGCGGTGCTGTGCTCCTGCAATTCCGTGACTGCTGGCACCATCCGCGATGCCGTCTCGGGTTGCGGTTGCTTCGAGGGCGAAGCGCCGGTGACCACCGTTTCCGGGCTGAAGGGGTGCACCCGTGCCGGCACCCAGTGCGGGTCCTGCGTGCCGATGCTCAAGAAGCTCATGGAAGCGCAGATGCTCAAGGACGGCGCGGAAGTTTCCACCGCCCTGTGCGAGCATATTTCCTTCTCCCGTCCGGAGCTCTACGAAGCCATCCGCGTGGCCGGGTTGCAGGCCTTCGGCGAGGTGATGGAACGCTTCGGCACCGGCCAGGGCTGCGATATCTGCAAGCCGGTGATCGCCAATATCCTCTCCTCGCAGACCAGCGCCCACCCGATGGATGCAGGTCTTGCCGGCGCCCAGGACACCAACGACCGCGTGCTGGCCAATATGCAGAAGGACGGCACCTACTCGGTGGTGCCGCGCATCCCGGGCGGGGAGATCACCCCCGAGAAGCTCGGCGTGATTGCAGCGGTGGCGCAGAAATACGGCCTGTACACCAAGCTCACCGGCGGCCTGCGCATCGATATGTTCGGCGCCCGCTTGGAGCAGCTGCCCGAGATCTGGCGCGAGCTGGTGGACGCCGGCTTCGAATCGGGCCAGGCCTACGGCAAGTCGCTGCGCAATGTGAAGACCTGCGTCGGTTCATCCTGGTGCCGATACGGCATGCTCGATTCCACCGCGCTGGGCATCGAAATGGAGCTGCGCTACCGGGGCCTGCGGGCACCGCACAAGCTGAAGATGGGCGTTTCGGGCTGTGCCCGCGAGTGCGCCGAGGCCCGCGCCAAGGACATCGGCGTGATCGCCACCACCGATGGCTGGAACCTGTATGTGGGCGGCAACGGCGGCGCCAACCCGGCCCATGCCCAACTGCTGGCCGGCGGGCTGGATGATCAAACGCTGTTCAAGTACATCGACCGCTACCTGATGTACTACATCCGCACCGCTGACAAGCTGCAGCGCACCGCGCATTGGCTGCAGGACCTGGATGGCGGATTGGAACGGGCCAAGCAGGTGGTGATCGAGGATTCGCTGGGCCTGGCCGACGAGTTGGAAGCGGCCATGGAAACCCACGTGGCCAACTACGAGGACGAGTGGGCCGCCACCTTGGCCGACCCGGTGAAGCTCAAGCGCTTCCGTTCCTTCGTGAACACCGCCGCACCGGATACCGAGCTGGAATATGTTTCCGAGCGCGGACAGCAGCGCCCCGCCGAGCCGGTGGCACTAGGTGCCAGCATCCCGGTCGGGGCGCCGCAAGGCTAGGAACGGCATCCCACCCGTGCTGCTACCAGCGCGGGTGGATCTGTTCGCGCAGCTTGGCGTCGTAGAGGTCGCGGACCGAGGTGTTGAAGCCCTCGGAGATCTGCAGCGAGCCGGCAGCCGCGTTGGCGCGGGCCTGCTGCGCATTGCGGGCTCCGGGGATGATGGTGCTCACCCCGTCCTGGGCGGCCAGCCAAGCCAAAGCCACCTGGGCACTGGTGGCTTCGGGCGCTTCTGCGGCAGCCAGCTTGGCGAACTCGCCAGCGGCTTGAAGACCGGTGGCGTAGTCCACGCCGGAGAAGGTCTCCCCGACGTCGAAGGAGGAGCCGTCGCGGTTGAAGTTGCGGTGGTCGTCCTTGGCGAACTCGGTCTGCAGGGTGTAGCGGTTAGTCAGCAATCCGCTGGCCAGCGGCCCCCGGGCGATGATCCCCACCCCTGCCTCGCGGGCTGCCGGAAGCACGGTTTCCAGCGGCTTGTGGCGGAAGGCGTTGATGATGATCTGCACGGTGGCAATGTTCGGGCGGGCAATTGCCGCCAGCGCCTCATCCACGGTTTCCACCGAAACGCCGTAGTTGGCCATCCGGCCTTCATCCACCATGGTGTCCAGCGCATCGTAGATCGCATCGGTGGAGTACACCGGGGTTGGCGGGCAGTGCAGCTGGACCAGGTCCAGGGTGTCCACGCCCAGGTTCTTGCGGGAGCGGTCATTCCACGCGCGGAAGGCATCCAGGTTGTAGTTCTCCGGCAGCTGCTCGACACGGCGGCCCATTTTGGTGGCCACGGTGACCCCGGCATCCGGGTTGGCCTTCAGCCAAGTGCCGATCAGCTGCTCGCTGCGGCCATCGCCGTAGACATCGGCGGTGTCGAAGAAGTTCACCCCGGCTTCGTAGGCGGCATCGAGTACGGCTAGCGCGTCGGTCTCGTCTACCGAGCCCCAGTCAGCGCCTAGTTGCCAGGTGCCCAGGCCAATGGCCGACACGTTGCGGTGGGTACGTCCAAGTTCTCGTTTTTGCATGCCTCCGAGTCTAGTGCCCGCAGTGCATATTTCCGGTCGATGGCAGATCATTCTGCTGTGTTGCGGTGTCTGAATTTGTTCTCAATTATCTAAACGATAGAATATAAATTACCGTCACACCATCGAGGAGATCATGTTCCCCACTATTCTTGCGGTCATTTGCGCCGTCGTAGGATTGCTCGTCATGCTTGCCAGCAAATCCATGAAGCCAGAAAACAAGAACCGCTCTTCCACGCGCTTCACCGGAATCAGCATCTTCATCGTCTCGCTGATCGTGCTGGCCATCATGTCAACCACCATCGTGCAGCCACGCACTGTAGGCGTGAAGGTCGCGCTGGGCAAGCCGACCTCCGTGGTGAGCAACGGCTTCCACCTGAAGTGGCCATGGGAAAAGGTCGAGAAGCTGGATGGCTCGGTGCAGAACGACGTCTACTCCGCCAGCAGCGCCATCCCGGTTCGCCTGGGCAACAACGGCCGAGCCGACGTTGACGCCTCGATCCAGTGGCAGCTGAAGACCGACGATGCGATGGACGTGTTCCTGGATTACCGCACCTTCGAGGGCATCCAGTCCAACCTCGTCGACCGCAACTTCCGCGCCGCATTGAACGAGGTCATGGCCACCTATGATCCGCTGGAATACGGCGAACCGGCCAGTGGCGGCCAGGACTTGGAGGGCCTGGCGAAGTCCGTCCAGGAAAAGATGCAGGCCAAGGTCAAGACCCAGATCGAGATCCGCTCGGTTACCTTGCCGATCATCAATTTCGACGAGCCGACGCAGAACCGCATCAATGAACTGCAGGCGGAAACCGCCAAGACCCGCGTGGCCCAGCAGCGCAAGCAGACCAGCACCGCTGAAGCCGAAGCCAACAAGATCCTGGAACGCTCGCTGACTCCGGAAACCCTGACGTCCAAGTGCCTGGATATCGTCGCCGAATCCGGCCAGAGCCCTATCGGCTGCTTCCCGAATTCAGGGGTCCAGCCCATTACGATGACTGGCGAAAAAGACAGCAAATAGTCCCCCTTTGGTCATCGCCCCCGTCCACAGGACAGGGGCGATGACTAGCTTAATTTTGGACCTGCACTAATGAACTTCGTTGCGCTGGTGTTTACGGGGTGACTCGTGGGGAAAAGTTTTATGAATCGCTACTTGCTAATGAGATGAGCGGGTCAATTTTCTGAAACAGAGTCGTTGATGATCCCTAAATACTCTCAAGCCGCGAACCTGTCGGCGATGTCTGAGGCGTTTTCCACTGGCTGTTCAGCCGGGTCGTCTTAGAAGGTCATGTCGTGTTTTTCCGAGTCTCTTTCTATCAATTGGTTGGAAATCCTACACAGTTCATCTGACTGGCTTCGCGCGAGTGCAGGCATGGTTCAGATCCATCTCGAGTGAAAGCGCTGAAAGGGATCATCAAGACTGCACCATAGGAGAACACAGTATTTGATCTGGAGGAAGACCTGCTCTCCGCACGCCGGAGCAGGTGGCAGCCGATGAGGTCAATGAATTTGAGCACGCCCCAGCGCCAAGTTTCTACGACGCCGAAAATCGGCGTGACTCCTATGTGTTCGCATCTGAAACTGAAAGGTCAATAAGCGTGCGGGCGCGCTTCGAATTTGACTACACAAATGCTGCACTGATCTAGTCAGCTTCCAATAGGAGCAACAGAACCCCTAACCGTATTGGCTGGGGGATTCTGTTGTTCTCAACCACGTGATAGCCCAAGAAACCTTGGTCACACAACGGTCACTCGCAGCTTTGAGCTCGCCATTCGTAGCGGATATTTCCGACAGCAGAAAAGCTTTTCGACGATTTCAAATCTGTCTTATAAATGACCCGAAGCTGTGAAACTTCAGCGTTTTCCACACCATTCTTCACGGCACCCTCGAGACCTACCTGCACATTTTCCCCGGCAGGGACTTCGATGGGACTTTCTAAAGGTACTAATCTCTCAGCGATTTCTTTGAATTCTGCTTCTTTGAGGCTCTCATTAGTCCACGCCAACAAGCTAGTCTCACCTTCGGGTAGCAGTGCTGCCACGGATCGCTTTGATTCCCAGCCCGTGGCCTCTACAGCTTGCACGTCGGTGATCCATAGCGGATCCCCTGAGGTGCTGGATGCTACATCCCCGACGAAGTTCTGCTCGTGAAATATTCCGCACAAAGTGTTTTCGACGTCGCCTTCAGGAGCGCCTAGGGCCAATGCCCCAGTCTGCGTGGCTTGAACCCCGCCGCAAGCGGAAAGGGCACAAATAGTTGCTAAAGCAAGACAACCTGAATAGATCTTACGTATCATCATTTGAGCTAATGCTACCGGGATTCTGCGCCGGCCAATCGCGATGACCGCACGCGATTTATCTTTGATTAAAGTCATGTTCTTGTCGAATTTTAAACGTGGCTGAAATGTCCCACATTCTAGGCGAGCGCCAACGCGTCTGAAACCCTCAGAATCTACCAGAATCCGACCGATGAACGGCTTGAAAACTGTTCATACTCAAGGTCAGGATGAACGGCCATGCGCTCAATCCTCGATTCAGATTGGGCTCGGTAGACGAATACTTCCGCGGAGCTAGCCCTGCGGCATCGGACGATCACCGGCGTGGCCTGGCTGCTCCGAGATGACCTGGATTTCCAAGCCCTTGGAGTCGTACAGCTTGCCATCGATCAGGCGGTCGCCGTCTTCAAGGCCGGCCAGCTGGTACTTGTAGACGGTGCGCAGCGACGTTTCCTTCTTGCCCCAGTTCAGCTCGTTGAAGATGATGTTCAGCAGCACCGCCATGATGGTGGCCGAGGAGATGCTGGACTGGAAAATGGTGCCAACCCAGGCAGGGAATTCGGCGTAGAAGTCGGGCTTGACCATGGGAATGCAGCCGAAGGCCAGCGAGGTCGCGATGATCAGCATGTTCATGTTGTCATCCTTGGCCTTGGCCAAGGTGCGGATGCCTGCGGCCGCTACCGAGCCGAACAGCACCACGCCGGCGCCTCCCAGCACCGGGGAGGGGATGGAGGCGACCACGCGGCCAAGCACTGGCAGCAGGCCGAGGACCACCAGGATGCCGCCACCGGCGGCCACCACGAAGCGGCTCTTCACACCGGTAATGGCCACCAGCCCGACGTTCTGCGCGAAGGCCGACTGGGTGAAGGTGTTGAAGATCGGGGCGACGGTGGAGGAGAGCATGTCGGCGCGCAGGCCGTTGGCGATGCGCCGCGAATCCACCTTGGATCCGGTCACCTCGGCCACGGCGAGCATGTCTGCGGTGGTTTCGGTATAGGTCACCAGGATGACGATCATCATCGAGATGATGGCGCCGATCTCGAAGACCGGGGCGCCGAAGGCGAACGGAGTGGGAACCGCGAAAATGTCGCCGGTGAGCACCTGCGAGAAATCGGCCATGCCCATGAACACTGCCACCAGGGTGCCCAGCGCAATGGACAGCAGGATGGACAGCCGCGAGAGCGCAGGGATGCCGGACTTGGACAGCGCCAGCAGGATCAGCAGGGTAATGGCGGCCAGGGCGATGTTCTTGATCGAGCCATAGGAATCCCCTGCGCCCGCCCCGCCCATGGCCCAGTCGGCGGTGACCGGGAAGAGCGAGACGCCGATAATCGTGATCACCACGCCGGTGACCACCGGCGGGAAGAAGCGCAGCAGCTTGGCGAAGAACGGGGCAATGACGATGCCCATGGCGCCCGAGGCGAGCACCGCGCCGAAGACTGCCGGCATGCCTCCCCCGCCGTTGAGGATGGCGATCATGGTGGCCACACCGGAGAAGGACGTGCCCTGGACCAGCGGCAGCTGGGCGCCGAAGAATGGCACGCCCAGGGTTTGCAGGATGGTGGCCAGGCCGCCGATGAACAGGCAGCTGGCGACGAGCACGCCCATTTCGGCCGTGTCCATTCCCGCAGCCCCGCCCATCACCAGCGGCGGAGCGATGATGCCGCCGTACATGGTCAGCACATGCTGGAAACCGTAGGCCACGGTTTTCGGCGCAGGCAGGCGTTCGTCTTCGGGTCTGATGCTCTCAGCGGATTGGCTGCGGGCAGCACTCATGGGGAATTTCCTCTTCGGTGGACTGCGGATTGGCGCACCCCATGCGTTCGGGATGCGCCCCGCCGTCAATTCTCCCGCACAAGCCCGCCAGGTTGACAGCTGGTGAAGCGCAAATGGCTGCGAGGTGCATTACGTCAAGCGCTTAGCACTGCTCCACGTCAGCTATCCAGCGTGCGTCCAGGCTGCTGGGTGTGCTCGACGAAACGCACCATCATCGCCTTGAAACCCGGGGTGTTGGACTCGCGGGCCACCAGATCGCGGTGCACCAGCGCGTTGGCCTCCGGGTAGTAGGCCGCCACGCAGCCCTTGGCCGTCGGATAGGACACCAGGCGGAAGCGGTTCGCGCGGCGCTCGGAGCCGGCGAAGGTGGAAATCACGTCCACCAGGTCCCGGTCGCTGTACCCGGTCTCGGCCAGGTCCTCCGGGTTGATCAGGATGACGCGGCGGCCGTCCTTGATCCCGCGGTAGCGGTCATCGAGCCCGTAGAAGGTGGTGTTGTACTGGTCGTGGCTGCGCATGGTCTGCAGGATCAAGTGGCCCTCGGGAGCTTCCAGCGCTTCAAAGTCCGATACGGTGAAGCGGCCCTTGCCGATGTCCGTGGCGAAGGAGCGGGTATCGCGCGGCGGATTGGGCAGCACGAAGCCGTTCTTCTCCCGCACCCGGGTGTTGAAGTCCTCGAAGCCGGGCAGCACCTTCTCGATGTGGTCGCGGATCACGTCGTAGTCCTCGGCCATGGCACGCCAGTTGACCGGGTGCCCATCGCCCAGGATGGCCTGGGCCATGCGGGCAACGATGACCGGCTCGGCCAGCAGGTGCTCGGAGACCGGGGTGAGCCGGCCGCGGGTGGACTTGATCACCGACATGGAGTCCTCCACCGAAAGGAACTGCGCACCGGTGGGGTGCTTGTCGTCCTTGTCGGTGCGGCCCAGGGTCGGCAGGATCAGCGAGGTCTTGCCGTGCACCACATGCGAGCGGTTGGGCTTGGTGGAGATGTGCACGGTCAGCTTGGCACGCTGCATGCCCGCCTCCAGCGCTTCGGTGTCCGAATTGGCCAGGGCGAAGTTGCCGCCCATGGAGACGAACACGTCCACTTCGTCCTTCTCGAAGGCATGCAGGGCCTCGGTGGAATCGTAGCCGTGGGCGCGCGGGGATTCGATGCCGAATTCGGCGTCCAGCGCTTCGAGCAGCTGCTCGCCGGGCTTCTCCCAGATGCCCATGGTGCGATCGCCCTGCACATTGGAGTGCCCGCGCACCGGGCAGGCACCAGCACCTGGCTTGCCGAAGTTGCCCTGCAAAAGCAGCAGGTTGATGATTTCCTTCAGAGTCGGCACCGAGTGCGGCTGCTGGGTCAGGCCCAGCGCCCAGCAGATGATGGTGGCCTTGGACTTGGCCAGCAGCATCGCGATCTCGGTGATCTGGGTGCGGGTCAGTCCGGTGGCCTTCTCGGTAGCTTCCCAGTCCAAGGTGGCGCGCGCGGCTTGGTAGGCCTCGAACCCGTCGGTGACCGCGGCAATGAACTCGTGGTCCACCACGGTGCCCGGATGCTTCTTCTCTTCTTCGAGCAGCAGGTGGCCGAAGGCCTGGAACAGGGCCAGGTCGCCACCGACCTTGATCTGCAGGAAGTCGCTGGAAATCGGGTCGGCCTTGCCCAGCATGCCGCCCAAGGTCTGCGGGTCCTTGAACCCGAAGAAGCCTGCCTCCGGCAGCGGGTTCACGGCAACGATGCGGGCGCCGCGCTTGCGCGCATCGGCCAGCGCGGAGAGCATGCGTGGATGGTTGGTGCCGGGGTTCTGGCCCACCACGAAGATCAGGTCCGCATGATCGAAGTCTTCCAATGACACGGTGCCCTTGCCGATGCCGATGGTCGGGTTCAGTGCGCTGCCCGAGGATTCGTGGCACATGTTCGAGCAGTCGGGCAGGTTGTTGGTGCCCAGCGAGCGGGCGAGCAGCTGGTACATGAACGCGGTCTCGTTCGCGGTGCGCCCGGAGGTGTAGAACACGCACTTGTCCGGGGTGGTCGCGTTCACGTGCTCGGCGATGGTCGAGAAGGCCTGCGCCCAACTGATCGGGGAGTAGTGGGTCTCCCCCTCGCGAATGATCATCGGAGCGGTGATCCGGCCCTGCGAGCCCAGCCAGTATTCGGTCTTGTCGCGCAGGTCCTCGATGGAGTGCTGCGCAAACCACTCCGGGGTGACGGTGCGGGCGCTGGCTTCCTCGGCGATGGCCTTGGCGCCGTTCTCGCAGAACTCGGCGGGCTTGCGCTTGCCGGTGATGGATTCAGGCCACGCGCAGCCCGGGCAGTCGAAGCCGTCGTGCTGGTTGACGCGCAGCATCGAACGCAGGGTACGCGACGGGCCGGCTTCGGCGAAGCCGCGCTCCATGGATACCATCACGGCCTTCAAGCCGGCGGCGGCGTGCTTGGGTTCGCTGACCTTCAGTTCATCTTCGTTGATGTCCTTTTTGGGTGCCGAACGATGCATGAGACCCTCCTATTGGTAGCGCGGCCGGTACTGATATCCAGCTCACATATTACAAGGCTACGCCCTGATCACCCGATCCGCATGTGTATAAATGTTCACGCTGTGCCTGCGGGAAAAAGCGGCCAGCGTCAGACCCGATTCCTCGGCCAGGTCAGCGGCCAGCGACGAGGGCGCACTGACCGCTGCGAGCACCGGAATTCCAGCCATCGCGGCCTTCTGCACCAGCTCGAAGGAGGCGCGTCCGGAGACCTGCAGGACGGTGTCGCCCAGCGTCAGCAACCCGTCGCGCAGGGCCGCTCCGATGACCTTGTCCACCGCATTATGACGCCCGACGTCTTCGCGCAGGATCAGCAATTCCCCGGCGGTGGAGAACAACCCGGCCGCGTGCACTCCCCCGGTAGCGGAGAACAGCTGCTGCGATTCGCGCAAGGTGTCAGGCATGCCCAGCAGCGTTTCCAGCCCAACCCGCCCCGACTCAGGGGAGGGTGCGAAGGCGGCTTTCTTGCGCACTTCGTCAATGGAGTTGGTGCCGCAGATCCCGCAGGCTGAACTGGTGACCACATTGCGGGCAGCCAGGAGATCAGGATGCTTCGCCCCCGCGCCCAGCTGCACCTCGATGACGTTATAGGTCTGGTTGCCTGCTTCATCGGTGCCGGCGCAGTAGCGCAGGGAGGCCAGATGCTCGGGCGCGGAAATGATTCCCTCGCCCACCAGGAATCCGGTGACCATGTCGAAGTCGTCACCCGGGGTGCGCATGGAGGTGGTGTAGGAGGTATGGCCGAAGCGGATCTCCAGCGGCTCCTCGCCAGCCAGCTTCTCCTCGCGGACGCGGGAGCCCTCCAGCGTTGCCCTGACCACGCGGCGGCGCACGATCTTGCGACCCATTTAAACGCTCCTTGTGCTACATCTTGCGGCTTCCGCCGCTTGCCGCATACTGCTAGAGGACACTCTACGTTTACAGACCCCGGCTCGGCCAACCCCCATGCTGGATTGAGGCAAATCCAAGGCTCCACCGGGGCCGCAATTCGCTGGGCCCAACTATTTCGCGGTGCTGCCTAGCCTGCTTCGTTGCCGTCTCCACTCGGCGCTGCAGCTTCCAGCAAAGGTGCCTGCAGGCGCGTGTCGCAGCGCAGCTCCCTCATAAGCGACATCCCCAGCAGCGTCACAATCACCGTGAACGGCACCGCCGAGAGGATGGCTGCCTGTTGCAGGGCCTCGAGCCCGCCCACCAGCAGCAACACGATCGCGCAGACGCCGGTGAGAAGTCCCCAGACCACTAGGACCGGCCTCTTGGGGTACATATTTCCGCCGGAGGTCAGCGTGCCCAGAACATAGGTATTGGAATCCGCGCCGGTAATGAAGAACAGCACCACGAGAATTACTGTGAATGCCGAGGTCACTTCCGGTATCGGCAGTTCGGCCAGCATCGCGAAGAAGGTGCTGTTGGTGTCTTCCAACGTTGCCTGGCCGATCCCAGAGCTGCCGGTCATCTCCTGGTGGATCGAGGTGCCACCGAAAATGCTGAACCAGATGCTGAAGACCAGAGACGGGACACCCATCACCGCAATAACGAATTCGCGAATGGTCCGGCCCTTGGAAATCCGCGCCAGGAAGATGCCGACGAAGGCGCCCCAGCTCAACCACCAGGCCATCATGAAGTACGTCCACCATTGCATCCACTGCAAGTCTTCGGCTCCAGAGGGAGTCAGCAGCGCCACGGCCGGGAACTCGCCCAGGAACTGCCCCATGGAACGGAAATAGATGTTGGAAATAAATCCGGTGGGACCGGAAACCAGGACGAAAACCCCGATGGCGGCGGCACCGATCATGGTGCCCTGGCTGAGCCATTTGATGCCCTTGCCAACGCCGGAAAGCGCCGAGAGAGTGAATACGATGGTAACGCCTGCAATGATCACGATCTTGACGAACAGATCCGTGGGAATCCCGAACAGGCTGTTCAGCCCCTCGGCGATTTGCGAAGCGCCCAAGCCCAGGGAAGTGGTCGTGCCGAAGAGGGTGGCCAGCACGGTGAACACGTCAATGGTCTTCCCGAGCCATCCGTCCATGGATTTTCCAAGAACTGGCCTGAGCATCACCGAGACGAGTCCCGAGTTGCCCCGGCGGTGCGTCGAGTAGGCAATGGCCAGGCCGAACACGCCGAACAAGGCCCAGGCGTTCGGACCCCAGTCGAAGTACGAGAACTGCAAGGCCAGCACTGCCGCATCCATGCTTTCCGGCTCCGCCCGTCCGTGCGGAGGGACCATGAAGTGGCTCATGGGTTCGGCCGCGCCATAGCTGATCAACCCGATGCCCATCACGGCACCGAGAATCATCGCGATCCAGGCCCATGTGGAGAACTCGGGCCGGTCCGCGTCCTTGCCCAGCCTGATGCCTCCGTAGCGCGAAAAGGCCAGGAACAGCATCAGCACGATGCAGCCGAGAGTCACCAACAGGTAGCTCCAGCCAATGTACTGCGCTGACCAGGTGGATGCCCCGGACATCAGTTCATTGAGCCGGCCCGGTGCAATAGCCGCCCAGAGCACGAACACCACGACCAGCGCCAGCGAAACGAAAAGGACACTGCCCGGACGCTGGAGTTGCTTGTAGACCTGTTTCGATTCGTTCTTGTCCGCGGCCCGGCGCAATTTGCCGCCGGTGAGCGTGGGCCCTCCGCGTGGCCCCTTGCCCTGCTTTTCGTTGGTTTCGGTTTTCATGGCTCTCACACTTCGTTGTATTGGAGGAATCTGCCGACGCCGGGCTATAGCGCGGTCAGTTCGGCGCCGTCGTAGAACCGGCCGGCCTTGTAGACCATCGGCTCAAGCTGGGCGACTTCGGAATGCTTTACCTTGGCGATGAACACGGTATGGGTCTTGGCTTGGAAGCGCTCCTTGATTTCTGCTTCGATGGAAGCGGCCGAGCCATCGATCAGCGGGCTGCCGTTCGGCCCCTGATGCCATTCGAGCTCGGCGAACTTGTCATCACCCTTGGAAGCGAAGGTGCCCACGGTGTCGCGCTGCCCGTTGCTCATGATGTTGATGCCCAGATGGGTGGACTTGAACAGCGATGCATAGGTGCTGGTGGTCTTCTGCACGCACACCAGCACCAGAGGCGGCTCGAGCGAAACTGACACATATGAATTTGCGGCTAGCCCGCGAGGCTTGCCATGTTCATCCATGGTGGTCACGACAGTCACGCCGGTAATGAATTGGCGGTTGAACCCCTTGAGCGCATCGAGATTCGGCACGCCGCTCAAATCGTCCACTACCACGCCATCATCCGTGGACTCGAAGGCGGACTTGAGCGATGGGACCCCCACGTCTTCGAGCAGCTCGCTCTGGTCCCAAGTCACCTGCTCCGAGATGATTTTCCCGTCCTGGACTTCCATCAGGTTGGAACCGCGGGTTTCCACGGTGTTGCCCGTGGCCGGCACACCCTGCAGATCGTTGGTGAACGTTCCGGTGGTGTGCCAGAAAATCGCGATGGACTGCTCCTGCTCATCCACGAGCAGATGGTCGATTTTTGTCACCAGATCAGGGAAGGCCTCCCGCACGGACAAAATCTCTTGCTTCAGCTCTCGGATGGTGGTGACGTTTTTGGATTTCTTGCTGATTCGCCGGAAGTCCGCGTGGAAGATCTCGTCCAGTGCATCGACCTGGCCCCGATCCCATGCCGCTTCCCAGGCGTTGACGAGTGATTCTTTGACAGGCTGGAGTGAATTTACAATTTGTTGCATGCAAGAAATGCTAGCAAAGGTTGTGACGGAGTCAACATGTTTCAGGAAATTCTCTTAAATTTAGCGGATTCAAGGCGATTCCTTGAATTTCTGTTGCATACAAGAGAATCTATGGATAGAGTTCTTGTATGCAAGAGAGTTCAAGCGTGGAATCAAAAACCAGGAGCACCCCGGAGACGCCGTTGCTGGGCCGGCTCCGTCAAATGATCGTCACTGGAGTTGTTCAACCCGGAGACCTATTGGCAGAGACAGCCCTGGCGCAAGACTTCGAGGTCAGCCGTACTCCAATTCGAGAAGCATTGAAGCAGCTGGAGCGCGAGGGCCTAGTTGAGGTGCGTTCGCGGGTTGGAACATTCGTCAGGAAGCCCACCCAGCGCGAAATTCACGAGATGTTTTCCCTGAAGGAGGCCTTCGAGGGACTAGCCGCTGGCCTGCTGGCCAGACGTGGAGCCGTACCTGAATTGGAGCAGCTCAAGGAAAACGTTGCACGCAGCCAACGGGCCGTCGAGCGCGGCGACGCGGAACTCTATTCGCAACTGGTCCATGAATTCCACAGCACGTTGGTTGCCGGGGCTGACAACAGGAAGCTCACCGAGCACTATGACCTGTTGATGAACCAGCTGGCCTACCATCGCATCGTTTCGCAGACCCTGAGCTTGCCCGGGCGCTTGCAGAATTCGAAGGACGAGCACCAGGCAATCATCGACGCCATCAGCTCCAAAGATCCGTTGGCCGCAGAACTTGTGATGCGCAGGCATGTTGCCGCATCAAGCCAGTCGGCGGCCCTGGCCGCAATGAAAGAAGAAGACGAAGAACAACCGGGTTAGCCCCAAAAAAGCCATGCAAAGGAATACCAGATGAATTCTCCACTGGCCCAGCCGCCTCAGCTCATTGATTTGAGCACCCGATCAACGCTCGAAGACTACCAGGATTTGGCCCAGGCCATTGGTTTGCGCAAAATCTCGTGCACGGTGGAAGAAGTTCCCCACCACGAATTAGGCAGCATCACCCGCGCGACCGCCACCGCAGTCATCCCCAATCCTTGGCTCGGCACTGGAACGTCGCAAGATTTATCCGAGCGGACCGAGGCCATCGCCCCATTGCTCGCCAAGCTGCTGTCGGATCGCCTGCTCAATGCCCTGGGCGGAGCCGAACAAGTTGAAGCTTTCGGCAAGGCCGCATTGGTTGGCAGCGATGGGGAATTGGAGCATGCCGGAGCGCTGATCCACACCCCGTTCTTCGGCAACCTGCTGCGCGAAGCCCTCGGCGGCACCTCGATCATCTGCTTTGTCGACGGCCGCGGCGTTCCTGGTGAATCCCTGCGAGTACCGATGTGGCATAAGACCGCAGCTGCCACCCGAACCCACTACCAGACCCTGGAGCTGTCCTTGCCCGATGCCCCGCATGCTGGCGAGATCGCGGTCATTGCCGCGGCATCAAGCGGCCCCCGGCCACATGCACGCATCGGCGATCGAACCACCGACCGAACGGTCACTTCCGAAATACTGAAGGGAATACAACTATGAACTACCGCAAACTGGTAACCATCGTCGAGGAAATTGCCACAGAGGGCGGACGCCCGGTGGATCCGGTAGCCCGCGTGGTCATTGTCGCCGCCGTATTCGACAACCCGTGGGCAGGGCAAGGATTCGTCGAGGACTTGAACCCGGGAATCGACTCGGTCGCCTCGGACCTCGGAGCGCTGCTGGCACCGCGGGTCATCGAAGCGCTGGGCGCCCCGCTCCAGGCCTATGGCAAGGCTGCAATCGTCGGCCTTGACGGTGAAGTCGAGCACGGCTCGGCCCTGATCCACACCCTGAAATTCGGCAACCACTTCCGCGACGCAGCCAAGGCCACCACCTTGCTGCCGGCCGTGGAAAAGCGCGGACAGGCCGGAGTGCAGTTCGACATCCCGCTCAAGCATTTCACCGATGCCACGATCCGCTCGCACCACCAGAGCGTCGAGGCCAGGATCGCCGATGCTCCGCATCCTGGCGAAATCCTGATCGCCCTGGCCGGCGCAACCCGTGGCCGGCCGCAGGAACGCCTGGCCCCGCTGTCCACCGAACAGTAGCAGAGCGCATCAGCCGGAACGGAGCGAAGCACGCATGACAAGCACGAAGCAGCCATTGGTTGTCCTCCTGCATGGAGTCGGATTGGACCGGACCATGTGGAAGCCGCTGCGCGAGCAGCTGGCGCACCAATCAGTGGCCCTGGACCTGCCTGGGCACGGGTTACGCCCGCCCCTGCGCAGCGAGCAGAATCTGGCGAGCTTGGCCGCCGATGTGCTCGAACGCCTTGAAACTCGCGAGCCTGTGCATCTTGTGGGATTCTCGCTCGGTGCCTTGGTTGCCCAGTACCTTGCGCGCTTCGCTCCCGGGCGCGTGCTGACCTTGTCTGCGGTGAACTCCGTATGCCGGCGCACCGCCGAAGAGTCGACCGCGGTGGAAGAGCGCCTGGCTACCGCCGGCACGAACTTCTCCCAGGGAGTGGACCGCGCCATCGAACGCTGGTTCCCGGCCGCGGCCACCACGGTGGACGCGCAGCTCATCGAGGCTACGCGCCAAACTATGGCGGGCAACGATCTCGAATCCTATCTGCACGCCTACGCGGTTTTCGCCCGCGGTGACCAGGAGATTGCCGGCGAACTCGATGCGATCAAGCAGCCGACACTGGCCATCACCGGCGAGCTGGATCCCGGATCGACCCCGGAAATGTCCCGCCGGCTGGTTGCCGCTGTGCCGCAGGGGCGGCTGCGCATCATCCCCGGAGCACGGCATATGCTTCCGGTCGAGAATCCGCTGGCCTTGGCCGCGGAATTGAACAGTTTTTTCAGCGATAACGAAGGGAAACAGGCATGAGCGAGCGTTACATGCATTTCATCAACGGAGAGCACATCGCTCCCAGCGAAGACCGTTTCTTCACCAGCTCCAACCCGGCAACCCTCGAAGATCTTTACGAGGCCGCGCGCGGCAATGCTGAAGATGTGGACCGTGCTGTCAAAGCCGCCCATAAGGCATTCTCCGCGCCCTCGTGGAGCGCCCTGAGCGCCACCGCCCGTGGACATCTGCTGCGCCGCCTAGGCGATCTAATCGGTGAGAATGCCGAGAAGTTGGCCCGCTACGAATCCTTGGACAACGGCAAGCTGCTGCGCGAAATGCGGGGCCAGCTGGCCACCCTGCCGGAGTACCTCTACTACTATGCCGGGCTGGCCGACAAGGTGCAGGGTTCCCAGATCCCGAGCATGAACCCGGCGATCTTGAACTACACCCAGCGCGAAGCATTGGGCGTGGTCGGAGCCATTACCCCCTGGAACTCGCCGCTAACGCTGACCACCTCGAAAATCGCCCCGGCGCTGGCTGCTGGCAATACCGTGGTAATCAAGCCGAGCGAGTACACCTCGCGGACCGTGCTGCTGCTGGCAGAGCTGGCAGACCAGGCCGGATTCCCTCCGGGCGTCATCAACGTTGTCACCGGCTTTGGAGCCGAGGCCGGCGCCGCGCTGGTCAGCCACCCGCTGCTGGCCAAGATCTCCTTCACCGGTTCAACTGCCACCGGCTCGAAAATCGCCGCCGAGGCCGCCAGCCGCTTCATCGGCTGCACCCTGGAACTGGGCGGCAAGAGCCCGAACATCGTCTTCGATGACGCCAACGTCGCCAATGCGGCCATGGGCGTGGTGGCCGGAATCTACGCCGCGGCCGGCCAGACCTGCATTGCCGGCAGCCGGGTCTTCGCCCACAAATCGGTCTACGACGAGCTGCTGGAACGGGTCACCGAACGCGCCAAGTCCATCGTCATCGGAGACCCGCTCTTGGATGCCACCGAGCTGGGCCCGCTGGCCTTTGCCGACCAGTTGGAAAAGGTCGCTTCCTATGTGAAGATCGGCGCAGACGAGGGCGCCAAAGTGCTGGCCGGCGGCATCCGCCCCGAAGGCCTGGACCTGCCGGGCTACTACTTCTCCCCCACCGTGCTCACCGACGTCAACAACGACATGCGCGTGGTCCGCGAGGAGATCTTCGGCCCGGTGGCTGCGATCATGCCCTTCGAGCACGAAGACGAGCTGCTGTCCATGGCCAATGACACCGAGTACGGGCTGGCCGCCGGCGTGTGGACGCAGAACCTTGCCCGCGCCCACCGCATGGCCCGGAGGCTGGATGCCGGCACGATCTGGGTGAACACCTACCGGGCGATGTCCCCGATGTCCCCGCGCCAGGGCTTCAAGAACTCGGGCGTTGGCATCGAGCACGGCCTCGAATCCATGAACGAATACACCCGCCTCAAGAGCGTATGGATCAACACCGACGAGTCCCCCGTCGCAGATCCGTTTGTGATGCGCGGCTAAGGAAAGGGAACCCCATGCCACTGATCGATGTATCCATTGCCAAGGGCCGCAGCCCCCGGCAGCTGCGCGCCCTGATCGACGCCTTGCACCGGGCCGCCGAAGAAACCGTTGATGCGGCCCCCGAGAACATCACAGTCATCGTGCGCGAAGTCGACCATGAACATTGGTCCCGGACCAACCAAACCATCGCCGAACGCAACCGCACCCAGGCAACTGCCTAAGGGCAGCAGAGCAACGAAAGAAGGACAGATATGCGCTTTTCACTGTTCATCCACATGGAACGCTATGACGACTCGATCAGCCACGCACAGCATTTCGAGAACCTCGTCGAACTGACTCAAATGGCCGAAGCCGGTGGCTTCTCCACAGTCTGGATCGGCGAACACCACTCGATGGAATACACCGTCTCCCCGAACCCGATCCCGCAGCTTGCTTACCTCGCGGCTCGGACCTCCACGATCCGGCTCGGAGCCGGCACCATCATCGCACCATTCTGGAACCCGATCCGAGCAGCCGGCGAACTCGCGCTGCTCGATGTCATCAGCAATGGCCGTGCCGAATTAGGCGTGGCACGCGGTGCCTACCAATTCGAATTCGATCGCATGACCGATGGCATGAAGGCCACCGACGGCGGAGCCTCCATGCAGGAGCTCATCCCGGCAGTCAAGAAGCTTTGGGAGGGCGATTACGCCCACGACGGAGAAGTCTGGCAGTTCCCGACGTCCACCTCGGTGCCCAAGCCAACACAAAAGCAGATCCCTGTCTGGGTTGCCGCCCGCAGCCCCGAGTCGCACGAGTATGCTGTGGCCAACGGGTGCCATGTCATGGTGACTCCGCTGATGAAGGGCGACGAAGAAGTCGAATCATTAGTCCAGAAGTACGAAGCCGCCATCGCTGCCCACCCGGAGGTGAAACAGCGCCCTGACATCATGGTGCTTCGCCACACTTATCTGCACTCCGCCAACGAGCCAGAGGCCTGGCGCCCTGCTGCCGAAGGCATCAACAAGTTCTACCGCACCTTCGATGCGGTCTTCGGCAACAAGGTGGAGCCGGTCAACGGATTCATCGATCCCAGCCCGGAGGAGAAGTTCTCTGAACGCGAGGAGTTCACGCCTGAGTCCCTGCACCGCACCGCAATGATCGGCACGCCGGACGTGGTTGTTGAGCGCCTGCGCCGCTACGAAGATCTGGGCGTCAGCGAATACAGCTTCTGGAGCGACAACGCCCTGAGCCACGAGGAAAAGAAACGCTCGCTGAAGTTGTTCATTGACGAAGTTGTGCCGAATTTCGTGAAGTAGGCTGCGAAGGACCAGCCCGAACCGAGGCCGCCGTGCATCCGATTTTTCGGTGCCGGCGGCCTTTGCCGTCAGGCTTCAGATTCCTGTTTGCGCGACGGAGCGATGATCGCGAACTCTGCGCCGGTGACGTCGCTGAGCACGGCCATGCGGCCAAAGTAGGAATCATGGGGCTCATGGATGATCGTGCCGCCGAGCTTCTCGGCGAGCGCCACGGTCTGTTCGGCATCCGCCACCGCGAAGTAGGCGCGCCAACCGGCCTTGGAATCCGGATAGCTGGAGATATCGAAGATTCCGGCCACCGCCTCGGAACCTTGGCCGTAGGTGTGGTAGCGGAATTCGTCCGTGTCCGAGACCGGGGACAGGCACCAGCCCAGTGCTACACGGTAGAAGCGGGCCACCGCCTCGAAGTGCCTGGTGTGCAGCTCGTTCCAGATGCGGGTGCCCGGTGCACGGCTGGCGGTTGTGTCTGCTGATTGGAATGCCTGGAAGAGTCCAACGCCGGTTCCCGCTGGGTCCCCGATGATGGCCATGGTTCCCTGGCCGGGAATGTCGATGGGCTTTAGGTAGACCTTGCCGCCGTGCATCTTGGTGGCATAGGCGGCGGCGTGCACATCGGTCACATTCAGGTAGGTGGTCCAGGCATCTTGCACCTCGGAATCCGGGTCATTGGCAATGAAGCCGGTGACCATTTCCCCGTTGAGGTAGACCTCGGCATATCCCTCGTCGCGGGTTTCCTCGTCATGGCGGACTTCCCAACCGAAAAGCTGCCCGTAGAACTGCGTGGAGCCCTCCATGTCGCTGGTGAGCAAATCGACCCAGCACGGCTCGGCTCGAGGATCCTTTGGTGCCGGCATCGCTTCCCCATTCCACAATTCATCCAGCTCGTTTGGGCTGAGTCTATGTCCTTTTTATCCAGATCAGCAACGGAAATTTTCCATCGGTCAGGATATTGCGAAACTCAATACCTCGCACTGAACCGCAGTTCCAATATGGTTTAATGTGACACGGCACACAATGCAGTGCTGGGCAACCCGAGGAGTTCACCATGAGCGTTTCCACATCCAATCTCACTGTTTCAGTGGCGGCCATCCTCGCAGAAGGGGCTGCCCGCTACGGCGAGCTGAACGCCATCACCGTCGATGGCCGCAGCACCACCTATGAGCAGCTGTGGGAGCAGGCCCGGCAATACGCCGGAGCTCTGCAAGCCCAAGGCATCGAGGCGGGCGACCGGGTGGCCTTGCTCATTCCCAACGTCACGGACTTCGCCCGCGCCTACTACGCGGTTCTGGCCCTGGGCGCCGTAGCGGTACCGGTCCACGCGCTGCTCAAGGCGCGCGAGATCTCCTACATCCTGGAGGATTCCGAAGCCAAGCTGATGATCTGCGCCGCACCCCTGCTCGCAGAAGGAGCAGCGGGGGCCGCCGCTTCCGGGGTGCCGGTGCTCAGCGTGCTGGCTCCGGAGGAATCGGGCGCCATCCGGTTGGAAGACCTGGCCCGGCACGCCGCGCCGATTGGCACCTACCTGCCGCGCCGCCCCGAAGACCTGGCCACGATCCTGTACACCTCGGGCACCACCGGCAAGCCCAAGGGTGCGCTGGGCACGCATCTGGCGTTGATCGAGCAGACCCACACCACATTGCTGAACACCATGGAATTGCGCCGCGGCGACAAGCTCTTCGGCGGGTTGCCGCTGTTCCACACCTTCGGCCAGACCTGCGTGCTCAATACCGGGCTGCGGGTGGGGGCCGAGGTCATGCTGTTGCCCAAATTCACCGCCGAAGGGGCCCTGGAACTGTTGTTGGAGGCTGGCATCGACGTCTTCTTCGGGGTGCCCACGATGTATGTGGCTCTGCTCGAAGCGGGCAAGCAGCGCGAAGGGATGCCGGAAAAACTGCGCTACGCCATTTCCGGAGGAGCCTCGCTTCCGGTATCCATCCTCACCGCCTTCGAGCAGCGCTTCGGCGCGCGGATCCACGAGGGCTACGGGCTGACCGAGACCTCGCCGGTGGCTTGCTTCAACCATGTGGGCGTCGACCCGCGGCCCGGGACCGTGGGCACCCCGGTCTGGGGCGTGGATGTGGAAATCGCCGATCCTGCCTGCCCCGATGAAATCCGGCTGCTGCCGCGCGGGGAGCTGGGCGAGCTGGTAGTGCGCGGGCACAACTTGTTCTCCGGCTACCTGAACCGGCCTGAGGCCACGGCCGAAGCGGTGGTTGATGGCTGGTTCCGCACCGGGGATCTGGGGACCAAGGACGAGGATGGCTACCTGCGCATCCTGGACCGGACCAAGGACATGATCCTGCGCAACGGCTACAACGTGTACCCGCGCGAAATCGAAGAGGTACTGGTTTCCCATCCGGAGATTTCCAATGCCGCCGTGTACGGGGTGCCGCACGAAACCCACGGACAGGAGATTGCCGCATCGGTGACCTTGGAGGCCGGCTCCACGCTGGGCGCGCAGGAGCTGGTGGCGTGGGCCAGCAAGCAGATGGCCGCGTACAAGTATCCGCGGCTGATCGAGATCGTCCAGGAATTCCCGCTGGGTCCCAGCGGGAAGATCCTCAAGCGCGAACTGGTTGCGCAGTTCACTGCCGAGCAGGACTAGCGAACACTACTGGGGCAGTCCACCGTAATCCGGTGTGCGGCGCGAGCAGAACGCGGATCTGCCTTCGGCCAGGTCCGCGTTCGCCCCGTTCTCTTCCCACATCGCTTCCCACCAGCCCTCGGTGGCTTCTCCCTGGCGCACCAAGTTGATGGCCTCATTGGTGCGCGCAATGGAATATGGCGAGTTCGCGGACAGCTTGCCCAGCAGTGCGGCCAGCTCTTCTTCGAGCTGCCCATGGGCAATCACGCGGGTGAACATGCCCCAGCGTTCCGCCTCGGCAATGGAAATCTCCGCGCCGGAAAACAGCAGGTACTTGGCCCGGTGCTCCCCCACGGTACGCACCAGCCGTTCGATGCCCGGCCGCGGGAAAACCAGCCCGATTCTTGCTGGGGTGATCGCGAGTCGCACGTTATCCGAGGCCAACTGGATATCGCAGGCCGAGGCCAGCTGCCAGGCCCCGCCAAAGCAATGGCCTTCCACCACCGCGATGGTGGTTTTCGGGCAGCCCACGATGATCTTGTCGAGCAGGTCGAAATGGTTGATCAGCTCCCCGTCGGCGTCCCGGTCGAAGAGCACCTGGTCCATCTCGTCGATGGCAATTCCAGCGCAGAAGTTCCCTTCCGCGCCGCGAACCACAATGGAACTGACCTCGTCGTCGGTCGAAAGGCCGGCAAAGGCGCCCACCAGCTGCAGGCACATGTCCTTGGTGAGCGCGTTGAGTTGGCCCGGGTTATCCAGCAGCACCACGGCAGTGGACCCGGCTATTTCTACGCTGACCCGTGCTTCATTGTCCTTGCCCATCAGGTTCCTCCCAGTCGCGTGCAAGCCGCAGAAGTTTTAGAGGCAATAGCAATGCCCCCACTTCGCAATCTATCGCGAAATGGGGGCAAGCTGTTGTCCAGGCTGGAAATTATTACTTCCCGGTTCGTTGTACGCGAATTGGAGCTAGGTGGCTGGATACGACCCAGGGCCCGGTACGCTAATACCGGGCCCTGGGCCCTTCCCTTCCGGGCTTAATTTCGCCGCAAGGTAAGAATTCGTTGCAAGACCACGAAGATCAGCAGCAATCCGCCGATCACGATCTTGGTCCACCAGGAACTCAAGGTTCCCTCGAAGGTGATGATGGTTTGGATCAGTCCGAGCACCATCACGCCAACCACCGAGCCGAGAATGAAGCCCATGCCGCCGACAAGCAGGGTTCCACCGATAACCACTGCGGCGATCGCGTCGAGCTCCATGCCCACACCGGTCAGCGCATAGCCCGAGCGCGAGAACATGGCGAAGAGGATTCCGCCCAGCGCCGCACAGGTGCCGGAGATGACGTAGACAACCACCTTGGTGCGTGCCACACGCAATCCCATCAGGGTGGCTGATTGCTCGCCGCCGCCCACCGCGTAAACGGTGCGGCCGAAACGGGTGCGGTGCAGCACCCACCAGGACCCGGCAATCACCAGCACGGCGATGACCACGGCCGCGGTCAACCGCCAGCGCCCCGCAGAAACACCCCAGCTCGACAGGGCGACAAAACCCTCATCGCGGATCGGCACGGATTCCGGGGCGAAGATGAAGCACAGGCCGCGGGCCAAGAACATGCCGGCCAAGGTAGCCACGAAGGGCTGCACCTCGAAGTACTGGATCATCACTCCCATGCCCAGGCCGATGATCGACCCGCTGAGAATCGCGATAGGCAGCACCAGGGACAACGGGATCCCGGCATTGAGCATGGTTGCGGTGATGACCGAGGACAGGGCCAGCACCGCACCGACCGACAGGTCGATGCCGCCGGTGAGAATCACGAACGTCATTCCTGCTGCCAGCACGATCAAGTGGGCATTGTTGATGAACAGGTTGGATAGTACAGCGGGCGAAAGGAAATTCTCGTAGCGCACTCCGCCGATGACGAGCATCAGCCCGAAGACGACCACAGTGCCCAGAACCGGCAGGTAGCGCCGGTCCACATTCAATTTGGATATGGACTTGCGCGGAACACTGAGGATGCTCATGCTCCCACCTCCTGGTAGCGGCGGCGTTCGCGCAAGGAACCGAGCATGGCGCGCAGCCGGGTTGACATCATCAAGGTCACGGCAATGACCACGATGGCTTTGAATAGCGAAGTGACCAGCGGTGAAACGCCCAGAACGGTCACAGCCAGGCTCAGGGTGGTAATGATCAGCACGCCAATCATGGTGCCCGCGAGGTTGAACTTGCCGCCGGCCAGGGACGTGCCGCCGATAACCACGGCGAGAATGGCATCCAGCTCTATGAACAGTCCCGCATTGTTGGCATCAGCGGCCATGGTGTTGCCGGCGAAGATCAGTCCGGCCAGGCCCGATAGCAGGCCGCACAACACATAGACGGTGAATACCAGAGTTCTTGATTTCACCCCTGAAAGCCGGCTGGCTTCCGGGTTGATGCCTACCGCTTCGAGCAGCATGCCCAGCGCAGTACGCCGTACCACGAGGGCCACCACCGCAAACACGCCGTAAGCGATGATCGCGGCCACCGGCAGGCCCAGCACATAGCCCGAGGCCAGTTTGCTGAAAGGTGCGCTATTGACCGTGGTGATCTGGCCGTTGGTAATCAGCATGGCCACACCGCGGCCGGCAGTCATCAGGATCAGCGTGGCGACGATCGGCTGGATGCCGAAGTTCGCCACCAGCACGCCGTTGAATGCGCCGAGGATCAGGCACAGCCCCAAGGCCACGATGACGGCGCCGACGGCTGTACCTGCGGATCCCGGATTGGCCGAGCTGGCGATGAATGTCAGCGCCACGGCTCCGGAGATCGCGACGGTGGCACCCACCGACAGGTCGATGCCGCGGGTGGCGATCACCAGAGTCATGCCCACGGCAACCAGCAGCAGCGGCGAGCTATTGCGCAGGATGTCTATGGGGGCACCGAACAGGTGCCCGTCCAGCACGCTGATGCCCAGGATGTCCGGGCGCTTGATGGTGCAGGCTAGCAGCAGCGCGAGCAGCGCAATCGCTGGCCAAAACAGGCGATGCTTGTAAATACGGGTCATTTGTTTTCTTCCCCGGTGGCGATGATTTCGATCAGGCGTGGCACATCCACATCTGGAGTGCTTGGAATTTCGGCAACCTTGGCGTGATCGCGCATCACAACGATGCGATCCGAGAGGCGCAGGACTTCTTCTAGCTCAGCGGAGATGAAGACCACCGACATGCCCTGTTCAGCTAGTTCGGAGACCAGGTTCATGATTTCGGTCTTCGCGCCGATGTCGATTCCGCGGGTGGGCTCATCGAGGAGCAACAGCTTCGGAGCGGTGGCGAGCCAGCGGGCCAGCAGAACTTTCTGCTGATTCCCGCCCGAGAGGTTCTTGAGCAGGGCGTTCGGATTGGCCGGACGGACGCCCAGTGCCTTGATATAGGCGTCCACGATTTGGGTGGCTTTGGTCTTGGGCAGCGGGCGGATCCATCCGCGCGCTGCCTGCAGGCCGAGGATGATGTTCTCGGCCACGGTCAGCTCCCCCACAACCCCTTCACCCTTGCGGTCTTCGGATGTGTAGGCGATTTTGCGGCCCAGGGCCTGCCGGGGAGTTCGCAGCTTCACCGGTTTCCCGCCCAGCTTGATCACCCCGTAATCTGCCTTGTCCGCTCCGTAAAGCAGGCGCGCGAGTTCGGTACGGCCTGAGCCCAGCAGGCCGGCCAAGCCGATGACTTCCCCGGGATAGAGGTCCAGATCGAAAGGCTGCACCGCTCCCTTGCGCCCGAGTCCCACTGCCTGCAGCAACGGTTCGGCGTCGGCCGCGCGTTCGGTTGCGGCGGTGCGTTCATTGGCGCCGCCCACTTGGGCATCGGAGGTGCCAGCGATCATCAGCGAGACCAGTTCACGTTGCGGCAGCTGGTCCTTCTCTCGTTCTTCCACCAATTGCCCGTTGCGCAGCACGGTAATGCGGTCGGCAATGGCGTAGATCTGGTCCAGGAAGTGCGACACGAAGAGGATCGCCACACCATCATCACGCAACTTCCGCATGACTTCGAAGAGCTGGGCCACCTCGTCGGTATCCAGGCTCGAGGTCGGTTCATCGAGAATCAGCACCTTGGCGTCGACCACCATGGCGCGGCTGATGGCCACCAGCTGCTGGACGGCCAATGAATGGGACCCCAGCGAGCTGGCCGGGTCTATCTTCAGCCCCATCCGTTCCAGATAGGTTTTGGCCTGGCGCCGCATGGTTCGCCAGTCAAGACCACCGAAACGGCGAGGCTCGCTGCCGAGCATGATGTTTTCGGCCACGGTGAGATTGGTGCAGAGATTCACCTCTTGGTACACCGTAGAGATGCCGCGTTCGCGGGCATCGGCGGGGCCTGTGAAGCGGGTGTCGTTGCCGTTAACCGTGATGGTTCCGGAAGCGATCGGATTCACTCCAGTCAGAGCCTTGATCAGGGTAGACTTTCCAGCGCCGTTCTCCCCCATCAGGGCGTGGACTTCACCGGGAAAAAGCCGGAAGCCAACGTTGTCCAATGCTTTGACCCCGGGGAACTCCACGGATATTCCAGCCATTTGAACGATGGGCTTCGTTGTAGGGGAATGCTGCACGGTGATTTCCTCAGTCCGTGACATGGGTGTTGAATCAATCATTAACTTGCCTCTGCGAGTTGCTTGTCCTGCCACCTGGTGGTGAACCGGCGGGCCAGCTTTTGGCCCGCCGGTTCGTGCTCTTGCCTGCGTTTCTAGTAGGTGCGATCGGCCAGGACCTCGGCCGCTTCATCCTGGGTGAAGGCGGCGTCTTCAACGACGATGCGCTTCTCCACAGATTCGCCGGCTACAACCTTCTTGGCGATTTCTGCCAAATCCTCGCCCAGCAGCGGGTTGCATTCGACGATGTAGTTGATCTTGCCGTCAACCTATGCCTGCATGCCGTCCTTGACCGCGTCAATGGTGACAATCTTGATGTCCTCGCCTGGCTTCTTGCCTGCTGCCTCGATGGCTTCAATGGCGCCCAAGCCCATGTCATCGTTATGGGCGAAGACCAGATCGATATCGTCATGGGAGTTCAAGAAACCTTCCATGACCTGCTTGCCGCCTGCACGGGTGAAGTCACCGGTCTGCGAGTCGATAATCTCGATGTCCGTGCCCTCAATGGCCTTTCCGAAGCCTTCCTTGCGGTCGATGGCCGGTGCCGAGCCGGTAGTTCCCTGCAGTTCGACAACCTTCAGGTCCTTGTCCAGATTCTCTACAACCCAATCCCCGGCCCGCTGTCCTTCTTCAATGAAGTCGGAGCCGATGAACGAGGCAAAGAGCGTGTCATCGGTGGTGTCAACGGCGCGGTCCGTGAGGATCACCGGGATATTGGCGCTCTTGGCTTCTTGCAGCACAGCATCCCAGCCCGTTTCTACCACTGGGGAAAACGCCAGGACGTCAACGCCCTGCGCGATGTACGAGCGCAGAGCCTGGATCTGGTTCTCCTGCTTCTGCTGGGCATCAGAGAAGCTGAGCTTGAAGCCGTTTTCTTCGGTCAGGGTGTCTTGGATGTCCTTGGTATTCGCCGCGCGCCACCCGGACTCGGCGCCAACCTGCGAGAAACCGATGGTAATGGTCTCAGAACCGGATCCTCCGCCTTCGCTGCCACTGGAATCCGAGCCGGCGCATGCGCTCATGGCTGCCATAGCTGCGATGCTGAGCGTTGCCAAGCCAGTGCGCAAAAAGGTCTGTCGTTTCATCGTGAGTTCCTCCTCGTAGGTCCCCGCCGGATAATGGTGGAGTGAATGGTCTCCGGCACCAGAAAAATGTGTCGATGGTCACAATGTTAGCGCTAACAATTTAGGGTGTGAAGAGCCTTCCGGCTTTTGATTTCTTTTTCCATTGCCAACGGGCGACGGTTTTCAATCTAAATCGATATCCGACTAGGTAAAAAGGAATCAATGAGAGAAGGGAAATTATCCGGATTTAATCAATTGTTTGTTCGTCAGCTCGGCATTCGGAACAAATATCCCTGAATTCTTGTCCTGCTTGACGGTGCGCCTCATGTAAGGATGCAGTGTGCGAAACTGGGCATGTGGATGCACAAATTATTTACACGATCATCGCCGGGCTGCTGCTAGTTGTATCGGCATTGGGCACCATCTTCCCGGTGCTGCCCGGCTCGTTGCTGACGATCGGCACGCTCTTGGGCTGGGGCTGGCTGCTGGGTTCCGGCGCTTCCTGGTGGGCGGCCGGCCTGGGTATGGCGATCGCACTGCTGGGCTGGTCCGCCTCTGCGATCCTGACCGGCAAGAAACTCAAGGAACATCAAATCCCCAAGGGTTCCATTCTCTTTGCGGTCGTGGGTGCCATCGCCGGTGCTTTCCTCATTCCCGTGATCGGCATGTTCGTCGGTTTCGCAGTGGGCCTATTCGCCGGTGAAAGCGTGCGCCGGCGCGAAGTCTCCGGCGCGCTCGGCTCATCCTGGGCTGCGTTGAAGGCCATGGGCCTGGGCATCGTCGTGGAATTCGGCTGCGTGCTGCTGGCCTCCTCCATTTGGGTTATCGGCCTGATTACCCACTTCGTAACGCGCTAGATCCAGCCCATCTCGCGGGCGTAGCGCGCGGCCTCGATGCGGTTGGCAGTGCTGGTTTTGCCGATCGCATTGGACAGGTGGTTGCGCACGGTTCCCACCGACAGGTGCACCGCCGAGGCAATCTGCGATACCGGCGAGCCGGAGGCGGCCAGTGAAAGGATCTCGCGCTCACGCCCGGTCAGCGGGTTGCTGCGACTCTCCACGCTGAGCATGGCACGCTGCGGATCCACTACCTTGTCCCCGCAATAGACCCTGCGGATGGCGGCAATCAGCTCGGCCGGCGGAGAATCCTTGACCAGGAAGCCGTGCGCTCCGGCTTCGAAGGCCTGGCGGAAATATCCGGGACGGTCAAAGGTGGTCAGGATCAGCACCTTCACCTCGGCGTGGCTGGCCTTGAGTTCTGCTGCGGTGCGCAGCCCGTCGTGCCGTGGCATCTGCACATCCAGCAACGCGATGTCGGCAGGGTGCGCGTCCAGTGCGGCGGCGACCTCGTCACCATCGGCGCATTGCGCAACGACGTGGATGTCTTCTTCGAGGTTCAGCAAGGCTGCCAGCGCGCCCCGGACCAGGTGCTGGTCATCGGCGATGAGTATCCGGATCACGCTGCACTCCCCTCTGCCTCGAAGGCCACTTGCACGCTGGTTCCGCCCAGCCGCGATGCCCCTACTGTACAACTGGCACCGAATTGCTTGGCGCGTTCCTGCATTCCCCGGATGCCGTGGCCTGGCGTGCTGGCTTGCAGGCCATCCCCGTCGTCATCGACGCTGACTTTTCCGGGTTCCAGATGCAGCACGATGGTGCTGGCGTGCGCGTGGCGCAGCACATTGGTGACCGCTTCGCGCAGGATCCATGCCACATGCGAACGCAGCTGCATCGGGACTTGCTCGGCGGTTCCTGCCACCGTGAATTCGAGGTTGTTGTCGTCGCACGCCTGCTGCAGCTCGGCCAGCTCCCCGGCCAGGTCCTGGCGGCTGAGCCCCTGCACCGTCGTGCGCACGGAGTCCAGCGCGTCCACGGCCAGGGCGCTGAGTTGTTCCAGTTCTCCGCGGGCCTGGGCGTACTGTTCCTGGTCCATCAGGCGCAGGGCCAGCTGCGCCTTCAAATTCAATGCGGTCAGCGAATGCCCGATGCCATCATGCACGTCCCTGGCCACGCGCTCCTGCTCGGCGACCAGCAGGTAGTCGCTGCGGATCTTTTCTGCTGCGGCCGAGCGCCGAATAGCGGCCACGGTAATCGCGTACACCACCATCAGCACGAGGTTCAGGCCGATCAGGAAGATCGCGTCCATGAACTGCCCGAAGATGATGGGCAGCGCGAAACTGAGCACCAGCACCGCGGCATAGGCCGCGATGGCCCATTTCCTGTTCAGCAAGAAGATCGCGAAGGAGGTGATGAAGGGGAAGAGCCCCATGGCGGTCAACCCGATGACCGGAATGCCCAGGGCGATAATCGCGCAGAGGACCAGGAAGTTCGCATGCGCCCGGCGAGCGCTGGTTCCGCCCTGCCCGATCTTCTGGGAGAACCTGGCGTAGGACTGCAGGTAAACGGCGGCGAAGAGGGCGATCAGCGCCAAGCCGATGATCCGGGTGGGCAGCGCGTAGTCTTCGATAACCAGGTCCAGCACCGGGAAGACCAGGAAAATCACCCAGACGCCGGCGACCAGCCAACCTCGGCGATCCCAGAATTTCTGGTCCTCGTCGATCTCGCAGAGCGGATCGTCCGCTGGCGCGGTGCTGGGCAGGTTGCGGCTCACTGGCGTGCCTTGGCCTTCCTGGTGGCGAGTACCGCGAAGAGAACGAAGATGAGTGCCCATGCCACTAGGTTAGCGGTTGGGATCCACAACGCGTCCGGGGCCATTTCTACTCCGGCGGGCATGTCCTTGAGCAACGGGTAGCGGGCCAGGGCTACGTAGCCGTACATCGGGGTGAAGCGGGCCGCGTCGAGCATGCCTCCTTCCAGGGGCATGAAGACATTGCCGAAGAAGGCGAAGAACACCATCAGGCCTGAGGCCAGGCCCAGGGCCGATTCGGATTTGAACACCATGCCCACCCCGATGCCGTAGCAGGCGAAGACCATGGCGCCGAGCAGGATGATCAGGTAGCTCGCTCCCCAGATCCAGCCTTCTTGCACTTCGGCTCCAGTCGCGGCGCCCAGGGCGAAGACTACTGCTGCCGAGGCACCGGCTACGGTGGCCGCGACGATCATCTTGCTGCTGACGAACATGGCCGGCGGCATTTTGGTCAAGGCTATTTGCCTGCCCCATCCCTGCATGGTTTCGGTGGCCACGGTCCCGGCGATTGCCACAGTGCTGACCGCCGCCCCGTAGGCTGCCATGGAAATCATCAGATAGAACTTCACGTTGCCTGCGCCCAGCTCGAACTCGGTGTAGCTGGGGATGTTGCCGAACAGGATGTACATGGCGGCGGGCAGCAGCAGGGCGAAGATCAGGTTGTACCCATCGCGGAAGTGCCGTGCGAATTCCACGCGGATGTAGGTGCTCATCATGATGCGTCCTTGGTCAGCTGGATGAAGGCCTCTTCCAGGCTCGGCGAGGAAATTTCCAGGTCGTAGCCCTGGTAGTCGGCGAGCAGGGCGGCCGCGAAGCGGTCCGAATCGACGCTGTGGAAAGCGAAGCGCAATCCGTTGCGTTCGGCTACCTGCACCGAATTATCAAAAGCTCCGGCTCGTTCGGCATGCTCCGCCGAGGGGAAGGAAGCGCTGACGGTGCGTCCGGAGATGAGCTTGCGCAGCTCTTCGGTGGCGCCGTCGGCGACAATGCGGCCTTGGCTCATCAGCACGGTGCGTTCTGCGAAGTTCTGGGCTTCTTCCAGATAGTGCGTGGCGAAAATGACGGTGCGCCCTTCGGTAGCTTCTTCTCGCATCGTGGCCCAGAAATCCCGGCGGGCCATCACGTCCATTCCGGCAGTTGGCTCATCGAGGATCAGTACATCCGGGTCGGGCAGCAGAGCCAAAGCGAACTTGATGCGCTGCTGCTCGCCGCCAGAGCATTTGCCCACGCGCCGCTTGGCGATTTTATCCAGCCCCGTGCGTTCCATGACCGGCCCAATGCGATCTGCTTGCTCATGCATGTGGGCGATGACTGACACTGTCTCCTTGACGGTCATATCGCGCAGCAACCCACCGGTTTGCAAGACGGCAGAGACCCTTCCAGCGGAGATGGCTTGGCGCGGATCCAAGCCGAGGATTTCCACCGACCCTCCTGTGGGTTGGGTCAGGCCCAGGATCATGTCCACGGTTGTCGTCTTGCCAGCTCCGTTGGGTCCTAGGAAGGCCACGATCTGTCCGGTCTGGATCTGCAGGTCAATGCCCTTGACTGCTTCAACTTTGCTGCGCGGCGTTGAGAAGGTCTTCTTCAAGCCGCTGAGCGAAACTGCATTCGTTCTAATCAGCGTTTCCATGCTTCTTAGTCTTCCCCCTTTGCCGGGTGTGCAGAAGAGCAGAAAGTCATGCGTTGCCCATGACCGTTGTCATGGACCGAATCCAGGTGGCTCGATGCAACCTCGCCGACTTTTACGTCGAATCCCGCTGTGAGCTTGGCAACTTGCCGCTTCCCAATGCTCCCTCGGCTCTCGTTGCTGGCCCCGTGAAAAGCCATGATCACTACGGGTCAACGAACAACTTGGAGATTTTCGCCCTTGTGGCCGGGTTGTCCCCCATCAGAGATTACGGATGGCACTCTGGGAAACTCACAGCGTACTCACGTAGGATTTTTGCTGTGCTAGATCATTCTTCGTTTCTTTCCCTTGTGACCGATTATGCGGCTCCAACCATGGGCGCGGCTTTCCTGCCCGACTGGTTGAACCCAGTCGTCTTCCTGAACAACCCCGCGCTTGGCCCATGGGTCTTGCTGCTGGTTTGCGCCATTGTCTTCGCCGAGACCGGCTTGCTGGTGGGCTTCTTCCTGCCAGGCGACTCGATGCTCTTCACCGTTGGCATGCTCATTGCCACCGGCACCATCCAAATTCCGTTGTGGCTCTTCGCCGCCGCGATCTTTGTCTGCGCCTTCGCAGGTGACCAGACCGGCTACATCATTGGCAAGAAATCCGGACCTGCCATCTTCAAGAAACCGGATTCCCGCTTCTTCTCGCAGAAGAACGTTGAGCGGGCCCACGAGTTCTTCGAGAAGTTCGGCGGCCGCGCGGTGATCCTGGCACGCTTCGTTCCAGTGGTCCGCACCTTCGTCCCGGTAATCGCTGGCGTAGCGAGGATGAACCACAAGACCTTCATCCTCTACAACCTGATCGGTGCCGCCCTGTGGGGTATCGGCGTCACATTGCTGGGTTATTGGCTGGGCCAATTCACCTGGATCGAAGAGAACATCGACCTGATCTTCATCCTGATCGTCCTCATCTCGGTGATCCCTATTGGTGTTGAACTGCTCAAGGCCCGCAAGCCGAAGAGCAAGACCCCCGAAAACTGATCTTCAAGCACTTCGGCGGCGGAACTGACCGCCGCCCCACTGTACGCCGCGGCGCATCAACCAATGTTCACATGGTTGGATTGTGCCGCGGCGTACTCCTTTGCAGACAAGATTTTCGTCATTGTCCACGGCTTGAATCGCTTCACGCGTGATCGGGCGGATGGCATTGGCCAGCACTTCGCAGTCGCAGAATCCGCCCAGCAGCTGCATTTTCCGGTCAATCGCGGTAGCTCGCGGAGCGCTCGCATCGCGATAAGACAAGAGGAAGAGATGGGTCCCGTCGCATCCTTGCGCGCAGACCGCACGATACAAATAGCACGCAAGGCATTCATGTTCGACAGGTTCGAGTACTGCAGGCATTGGTGGCTCCTTGAAACAGTGGATGGCAGTAACGAAGCGTTACTGCCATCCACTGTCCATTTTGAAGCGCCGCGCGCAGCGCATTGCTCACCTAATGTGGAAAACTAGCTTCCTGCCAAGCTCTGCCGTAGGAAAGCCGCAACGCGTTCCAGGGCTTCTGCCACACGCTCATATCCGGCCGCGAAGGACAAGCGGATAAACAGGTGGCCTTCGAACGGATCAAAGTCGCCGCCAGGGGTCAGCGCAACATGCGCATGCTCCAAAACCGCTTGGCAGTACTTGCCCGCAGAACCGAAATGCTCCAAGACTTCGGGGGCCAACCGGCCGTAGAGGTAGAAAGCCCCATCGGCGGGAGCTGCCTCGCTGATGCCCAAGCTGCTGAAGTGCTCCAACACGTGGGCTCGGGTGCGGGCGAACTCGTCCACGCGCTCATTGGCTTCATCGAGGCTCCGCTGTTCAAAGGCAGCTACCACCGCGCGCTGTGCTGGCGCTGGAGCGCACAAGGCGAGGTTCGAAGCCAGTGCGTCCACCGTTGGCACTAGCTCATCGGGCACGATCATCCAGCCCAGGCGCCAGCCGGTCATCCCCCAGTATTTGGAGAAGGAGGAGACAACGATGGACGAGCGGGAGAACTCCCACGAGGTATGTGCCTTGCGGTCTGGGACGAATTCAATGCCGTGATAGATTTCATCGCTAATCAGCCGCACATCATTTGCTTCGCACCAGGTGGCCAAGTCCGAGAGCTCGCCTGCGCTGAACATGGTTCCGGTGGGATTATTCGGCGACGCAACAACCAGCCCATCGAGGCGTCCATGCTCCTTCTTGGCCGCCTCAAGCAGCTGCACGGTGGGCTGGTAACGCTGCGCTGCACCGGTGGGCAGGTCGACAACTTCCAGCCCCAGGGCACCCAGAATATTGGCGTAGGCCGGGTAGCCGGGACGGGCCAGCGCCACCACGTCTCCAGCATCGAAGGCTGCCAAGAACGAAAGCTGGAATGCACCGGAGGAACCTGTGGTCATCACGAAGTTCTTTGCGGGGATCTGTAAGCCATAGGTATCGAGGTAGTGCTTCGATAAGGCCTGTCGGGTTTCGAGCAGTCCCGCAGTTGAGGTGTACCCGAAGTCGGCATGCTCGGCATGCAGCTTCGCGGCCAGGTCATTCACGGCCGCTGGAGCACCGCCGCCAGGTTCTCCCACGCACAACGAGATCACGTCGTGGCCGGAGGTCCGCATCGTGGCGACCTGATCAACAATTTGCATCACTTCAAAGGGAGCTACCTTGGAACGCTGGGAGGCTTGCACTGTTTGTCCTTCTTTTCGCAGGCGTGGAAAACCGAAGCGCCCTCGCTTTGATCTTCTCAGCTATCTGCTTCAAGGCTATCGGCTCCAGCTTGGTATTAGTGCGCGAGACAGCCGGTGAGCAGGCTCACCGACCCAGTTCACCCTTCGTTTGCCTCATATCCACCCTTGGGGCACGCGCCCCGGGCATCCTCAAGGTACCCGCCTTTTGCAGGCGACACCTCGCACAGGAGAACGCACTATGAACAACAAGCCCCTCTCGGCCGCACTTGCCGCCGCTGTATTGATCCCGTTGGTCTTGGCGCCGGCAGCCAGCGCCGCTGCTCTGCCAGGAACCGCTGCTTCCGCGCTTCCAGCGGTAACGGCCTAGTCCCCAGAACCGGGTTTCCGCGTACTGCCCTACCTCCAAGCTCCTGCTGCCACGTCGATGACCATCAACTGGATCAGCGAAACCGATGAGCCGGGCACGATAAGCCTCTCGGGACCGGGACTGGGAAAGTCCGGGAAGCAGAGCAGCGCACCACAGTACCTGGATCTCATGGAATACACCCGGGCCGAACTTGATCAGCAGATCGAGGGCTTGGAACAGGGCTCGTGGTTGAAGTCGAATTCGAACTACAAGCACTCGGTGACCTTCCAGGGCCTGCTGCCCGGAAAGTCCTACAACTACACCGTGACCCAATCAGGAGAAACCCACAGCGCGGCTTTCAAAACAGCTCCCAAGGGCGGGGCGTGGAAAAACGTGCGCATCATTGCGTTCTCAGATTCTGAAACCGAACCACGCGGACGCACTGAACACCGCGAGTGGGAGCTCTCCCCGGTCAACGGCTACACCGCAGATTCCATCCAGCGTCCGGGCGCGGGGTCCAAATGGGACCAGCAGTTCGGCATGACCACCCGCAACGGCGAACCGACCCTGCGCTACCCGCTGGACCAGTCCACCGCATTCAACGAGAACCTCAAGCACATCGAAGCTGCCGATCCGGACCTGGTCATGATGGCAGGCGATCTCACCCAGGGTTCGGGATACCAGCCGGCGTGGGATGAGTTCTTCGGCCATGTGGCCGGCGAGCATTCGGACTTGGCCTCCAGCGTTCCGCTGCTTCCAGCTTTGGGCAATTGGGAAACCTATGCGGCGCTGAACGGCGGCTACGGCACGGAAACCGACCTTGACCCCGGTTCACATTTTCCCCCAGCAGGATTCGGAATACCAGTTGGAAAAGACCGAGCGACGCGCCTATGACGACGTCGTGAGCTTCGCGGTAGGCAAGGATGGCGTGCCGCTGGCGAAGTAGTGCCCACGGCAGCGACGACTTGTCGCCACGGCTGCGCGTAGTGGAGTATTGAAGCAGACGGCAAGACGCTGGTCAGAGCATCGTAGAGAGTAAGGCAACAGATGAGTGAGCAACGCGTTTTCAAGGCAGTAGTCGGCAAGGAAGGCAGCTGGTGGAACATCTGGGTTCCGGAATTGGACCATGTGACGTCCACCCGGAAATCACGCAAGATCGCCCTTTACACCCGCTCACTGATCGCTGCGGTTCTGGGGATTGACGAGTCTTCATTCCGCGTGGAACGCGAAGTGGTCAGCGCCGAGGAATTCGAACGCCGCTACACCGAAGCCGTACGCAAAGCCAACGCCTGAGTTCGTATTGGCCGCCGTTTACCCCCACCCGGGCAAACGGCGGCCTTTTGCTATTTGCCCGCCTTTTCCAGTTCGCGTTCCTTGACCGGGTGGCGCGAAAGGATGGAAATCCTGTTGAAGGCATTCATGGCGACGGCGATCCATTGGATGGCTGCCACTTGCTCATCGCTGAGCACCAGCCGGGCCGAAGCCACCGCTGCTATGCGCTCATCGGGATTAGGCAGGTCCGTGGCGGCTTCAGCGATGGCCAACGCTGCGCATTCTTCTTCGCTAAACAGGCCGCCGCATTCATCCCAAGTGCTCAGCAGGTTGATGCGTTGCAGGCTCTCCCCTGCGTCCAGTGCCTTGCGGGCATGCAGGTCCAGGCAGTAGGCACATCCATTGATCTGCGAGACGCGCAGGTTGACCAGCTCGGCGGTGCGGTCGCTGATTCCGGCTACGCGGTAGGACTTGGCGACATCTTTGGAAAATCTGCCAATCGAGTTCCATAGCTCTGGATTGGTCTTATCAAGGAAAAGCGGGTCTGAAACGGCCATATCAGAACCATACATGCAGGCGTGGCCCTCCTGCACGAAGAGGGGTCGTTAACGCACCGTGGAGACCAGCGAAAGCTGGTCTCCACGGTAAATGCTACTTGTCGCCGTCGGCTGCGAGCTGGCCGCAGGCGCCGTCGATTTCCTTGCCTCGGGTATCGCGCAGCGTGGTTGGCACGCCGAGCTCATCGAGGCGGCGAACGAACTTGGAGGTGATATCCGGTTCGCTGCGGGTCCAAATGGAGCCCGGCACCGGGTTCAGCGGAATCGGGTTCACATGCACCCAGCCGCGGCCGCGCGCGTTCAGCTTCTTGGCCAGCATTTCTGCACGCCATTCGTGGTCGTTCATGTCCTTGATCAGCGCGTACTCGATGGAGACACGGCGACCGGTCTTCACGTAGTAGTCGTACGCGGCATCCAGTGCCTCGTCGACCTTCCAGCGCGAGTTGACCGGGATCAGCTCGTCGCGCAGCTCGTCATCCGGCGCATGCAGCGACAGCGCGAAGGTGACCTGGACATTCTCCTCGGTCAGCTTGCGAATCGCCGGAACCAGGCCAACGGTGGAGACGGTGATGCCGCGGGCGGCCATGCCCAAGCCCTCGGGGGCATCGGCGACCATGCGGTGCACGGCGTTCATCACGCGCTTGTAGTTGGCCAGCGGCTCGCCCATTCCCATGAACACGATGTTGCCCACGCGCTCCTCGGGGTGCTGGCGTCCGCCCAGTCCGCCTTCGGCGATCACGCGGTTGGCCTGGACGATCTGGTCCAGGATTTCAGCGGTGGACATGTTGCGGGTCAAGCCCGCCTGGCCGGTGGCGCAGAACGGGCAGTTCATGCCGCAGCCGCACTGCGAGGAAATGCACAGGGTGATGCGGCCCGGGTAGCGCATCAGCACGGACTCGACCAGCGAGCCGTCGAACAGGCGCCAGAGGAACTTGATGGTCTTGCCATCATCGGTTTCCAGGCGCTTGACCTCGGTGAGCAGCTTCGGGAACATGGCCTCGGCCAGTTCCGCACGGCGCTCCTTGGGAAGATCGCTCATCTTCTCCGGGTCGGTGGTGTAGTGCTGGAAGTAGTGCACGGAGAGCTGCTTGGCGCGGAAGGCCGGCAGTCCCAGTTCCTTCAGCTTGGCCTGGCGCTCGGCCAGGGACAGGTCAGCCAGGTGCGTTGGCGGCTGGGAAACGCGGCGCTTGGTGGCGAACTGCAGCTCTGGACGACCATCGGCACCCATCTCCTGCTTCCAGCCTTCGGCGGTTGGAACGACCTGGGCGCGGCCTTCGGCTTCGGCTCGGGACTTGGAGATGCGCATCTGCTGGGCGCGCTGGGCCGCGGCCTGCTCATTGCGCAGTGCCTTGCGTTCTTCAGCGGAAAGTGGGGTGGAATCGATGGAAGTCATTGCTACCTATTGTTTCATGTATCCGCGAGTATTTGGCGGTGAGTTTGGGCACGCGAAAACAGTGCCGCGCCGCCAATCGACTGGCGGCGCGGCACTGCTGCCTTCGGGTGTTCAGTACTTGAAGGATTCCTTCAGGTGGCCGAGGTTGCCCACGGCACCGGCAAGGTCCATGTCCCCCAGATGCCCGCTGATGGCAGAGGCCGGTCGGTCTTTGCTCCAGTGCCGGAATCCATCCTGATGCTCGTAGGTGACCACCGCATCACCGGTGCCGGCCATGACCGCCTCCAGCTGGAAGGTCTCGCCCCAGATGGACTCGCCGTGGTCGGTTTCACCCAGGTAAGCCCTGGCTTCTCCGCTGACCGAGCCGTTGGCGAGCTGCTTGTCGATGTGCACTTCCTGCGCCACTGGGCGCCATCCGGATAGATGCTCCATTCGCAATCAGTCTTTGAAACGTTGCCATTTCGTCATGCGACGGGAACCGAACGCTGTCCGGGACCGGTCATCGTGAAGTCGCGCGCCACCTTCTCATGCAGCCAGGCACTGGAGGCCAGCCGGGAAAACGCCGAATCCCGCAAAGGGACGGCCCAGCGCGGCAGTGCACGGCCCAGCAGCATGTTCGCCTGCGCACGCCGAGCCGCACTGCGGGCGGCCCCGAGCCGCAGGTCGTCCAAGGCTTCAAGGGGTGCCCTGGCGGCAATGAGCTGCACCACCGCCTGCGCATCAGCCAGCCCCAAGCTCAGCCCCTGCCCGCCGATCGGGCTGATCTGGTGGGCAGCATCGCCCAGCAGCACCACGCGCCCATGGACCATCGAGGGCACCATCCGGGTGGCAGTGCCGAAATTGCTGGTCATCGTGCAGGCCTCGGCGTCAAGAAGGTATCCGGTGCGGTCCAAGATGGTCTCGGCCAGCATGCCCGGCGAATCATCGACCTGCGTTTGCTCGATGCGCACCACCCAGCGCCGCCGCGCAGCGGGCAGCGGGAAGGATTCGACAATCCCCTGCTGATGCAGGAAAAGCGCGGCAGTGTGCGCCAGTCCAGTGGTCTCCGGGAAGTCCCCCATCAGGTAGCGGTCCCGATGGTCCCTTCCGGCAAAGCCCACGCCGAGATCCCTGCGGACCGCGGAACGGACCCCGTCGGCTCCGGCCAGCCACAGGGCCCGGTGAACCACGCCGCCAGCGGCAAATTCCACCGCCTGCTCTGACTGCTTGAGAACCTGCTCGAAAGCGCAGTCCATCATCAATGTCCCCGGTGCCAGCTGTTCCAAGCGCTCGCGCAGCAATTGCTCGGTGTCCTGCTGCGGCAAGGACAGCACATACGGGTATTGGCCGCCAATAGTGGAGAAATCCATCGAAGCGATGCTCCGCCCGCGCGAGATTCCCAGTCCGCCGCGGATCCGCACCCCGCCGCGCTGCGCCGCCGGTCCCACGCCGAGTCGCGCCAGGACTTCTTGCGCTGGAGGGTGCAGGCCGATCGCGCGCGAGTGGGCTACCGGTGCGCTGCGCTGCTCGAAGACCCGAACGGTACGCCCGCTTTGGGCGAGCTCTATGGCCAGGGCCAGTCCTACCGGTCCGGCCCCGATGATCGCGGCGTCATCCACGGCCGCCAGCTTCCCAGAACAGCAGGTTGCGGTAGGGCCGCTGCGTGCGCACTTCCCAACCAGGGCGAATCAGATGCTCCAGTTCTCCCGGCACGAAGCTGCGCCGAATGGAGGTCAGGCCATCGCGCCGGATCAGCGAGCTGCCTGCCAACGGCAAGGTCGCCAGCCCGAACAGCCCCAGCGCCACCGGGGAGCGCCGGATATCGCTGTGCATTCCGATCCCGGTGCACAATTGCTCGGTCTCGTCCTGCAGCTGGCGCAGCTGGTCCGTGCCCAGGTGGTGCAGCAGGTGGTTGGAGAGCACCAGATCGAACTGCTCGCCGTCGGCCGCTAGCCGGGTGCTGGTCGTTTCCCGGAATTCCAGCACCCCGCGCGGCAGCTTGCGGCGTTGCAGCCCCTGCCTGGCGTAGGAGATGGCCCGGGGATCCGGGTCGATGCCGCACACTGCTGCCTCGAACCCGTCGGCGAACGCCCAGCGCGCCAGATTCGCCGCAATATCTCCTCCCCCGCAGCCCACGTCCAGTATCCTGGCCCGGACCCGGCGCGCCAGCAACGGGCGGATGTACTGCACGTAATTGCCCCGCCAGCCGGCTACTACCCGGTTCACCAGAGGGAACTGCGCGTAGGTGCGGCGCAGCAGCACCGGGTCGCAATCCGGGCGATCCATTTCCTCGATGGCTTCCGCTGCCCGCGCCAGCCGGAGCATTATCCCTGCCGGCATATGGTGAACAGCCCGGATTCCACGGTCAGCCCCGGACCGAATGCCATGGAGCAGACCCTTTCGCCCTCGTCCGCAGCGGCCGCTTCCAGGATTTCCTTGAGCACGAATAGCACCGTGGCGCTGGACATGTTCCCGTAGCGATCCAGGATCGCGCGGGCTGGCACCAGCTGCTGGTCATCCAGGCCCAGCCGGTTTTGCACCCGGTCCAGGATGGCCCGGCCCCCGGGATGCAGACCCCAGTGCCTAATCCGGTCCACGGAGAGTTCCGGGTCGGCGTCCTTGGCCAAGAGCGGCTGCAGCGCCCCGGTGATGTGCTCGTCGATGATGTGCGGAACGTAGGTGCCCAGCACCATCTCGAATCCGTGGTCGCCGATATTCCAGGCCATGGCCTCCTCGCCCACCGGGGTGAGCACGGTTTCGAAGCCGTCCATTTCCAGCAGCCCGCTGCCCTGCGCCGAGACGATCACCGCCGCGGCCCCGTCGGCGAAGATGGCCGAACCCATGATGGTGTCCGGGTCATTGGAGCTGTGCACATGCAACGTGCACAGCTCGGCGCAGACCACCAGCACGGTGGCTTGCGGATCGGCCAGGCAGAAGTCGCGGGCCGCGCGCAGGGCGGGGAACGCCGCGTAGCATCCCATGAAACCAAGGTGGTGGCGCACCGTGCTCGGTGCCAGCCCCAGCGCCCGCACGATCTGGTAGTCCGGGCCCGGGTTGTAGAACCCGGTGCAGGAGACGGTAATGACGTGGGTGATATCTTCCGGGGCAAGGTCCGGGCAGGCGTCGAGGGCCTTTTTCGCGGCGTTCGTGAACAGCGCGCTGGCCTGCTTCGCATAGATGCCGTTGCGTTCGGCGGTGCTCGGGGAGAGCAGCCGGCCTTCAACCCGGTCGTAGAACAGCGGAGTTTCGGGTTCGGGCAGAGAGAGGTCGAATTCGTCGACGCAGCTGTACCTGGTGCTGATCGCGGCGGAGTTGAACGAGGTGGCGATGAGCCGTTCACCAAGCCGGCTCAGGTTCGGCTGGCTGGCGAAGACATCGCGGATCTCTTCCTGGGCCAGGGTCGTTGCGGGAACTGCGGTTTGGATCGTGCGGATCTTCACTGACATGACCCGAGCCTAGGGCCGATGCGGGGGAAGGTAAACAGCTTTGGCGAATTACCAGCAATAGCCCGAGCATTCTGTTCCGCCGTGCGCGTGGATTATCTATCCCCTGCGAAGAATATGATTATTGTTATTAGCATCAGATTTAATCGATCACGCATGAAGAGGTCATCTTGGCAAAGGCATCAGTTCATTCCCTGGAGGGTATCCGCCGAACCATCCTTGATGGCTTCTGGTCCCCCGGCGACCGCCTTCAACCAACCACTTTGGCAGAGCAGTTCGAGACCAGCACCACCGTGATCCGCGAATCGCTGACCCGGCTAGCGGGGGAAAACCTGGTGGTCATCCGCCCAAACCGCGGTTTCTTCGTGCCGGATCTGAACCTGCGCGAACTGGCGGATATCACCGAACTGCGGTGTTCCACCGAGGCACTGGCCGCCCGCTTGGCGGTGGAGCGCGGAGATGTCGCGTGGGAATCGAACTTGATCGCAGCCCACCACAAGCTTTCGCGCACCCCGCGGCGTTTGCCGGAGGAACCCGGCACCGTCAACCCCGCATGGTCCGAGGCGCACCGCGAATTCCACCATGCACTGCTGGTACCGTGCGATTGCCAGCCGATGCTCAAGCTCTCTGCCGACCTTTCGAACTTCACCGAGCTGTACCGCCGCTGGGCTGCCCCGTCGAAGGCCGCAGGCAAGCGCAACGTTGAAAAGGAGCACCAGGAAATCCTGGATGCCGCCTTGGATCGCGATGCAGCCCTCCTCGGCGAGCTGCTCAATAGCCATTACCGCTCCACTATCCAGGTGGTCATGGATGCGGGATTGAGCACCCTGCGCTGAATCATCGCGCAGTAGTCTTTCCTTGCGAGCGCCGTCCAGCTATTTCTTTCCGGGCGCGGGCGGAATGACGCGCTGGGTAACGATGGCGGCGTTCATCGCTGCCACTGCCCGTTGCGCTGAATCGGCTGCCGGTGAATCCTGCGCGAGTTCCGCAATCCGGGACTGCGCTTGGCTTCCCGACATGGGTGCCAGCTCGTCTTCCAGCACATGGTTCACCAGGCCTATCGCCTGCAAGATCGCGAGCACGGTGGTATCGCTGGTTCCCGGGATCTTCTGTCCGTGCAGGGCGCCTTGTAAATCGGTCCGGATCTGGCGCTGGATCTGCTGGTTGATGATGCGGACCCGTTGCTTGCCCAAGCCCAGCAGTGTGCGTTCGCCGTATTCGATAATCCCGGCCTTGGCCAAGGAATCGGTCAGCGAGCGGGCATCGCACAAGGAATTGATCTTCACCGCTTCGTCGAGGCTCAGATTGCCTCTCTTTTCCAGCTTTTCCAAAGGCGCGGCGAGAACTGGATCCGGGCAGGGGCCGGCACCGATGAGGTGGATCTGCCGATGCTGATCCTCGCTCAACGCCACACGCCCAGCGATCATCAAGTCGGTGATGATGGCAGCATTCATGCCGTATCCCGTAGCTGATACAACTGTCTCCGGCTTTTCGGAGTCATCGGCCATTAGCAAGTAGAGCTTTTCCGCAATCAACATATTTTCAGGCTACCGGCCTGCAGTGGCGAAATGCTTCAGCCTTCCGACGGATATTCAAGTTCAGCCGCCCTTGGCCGCGGACTTCTTCGCCTTGGCTACTTCGGAAGGCGAATGGGTGGTGCGAGGTTCGGAACGGTCCTGGGTCATCGCCGACGTCGTGCGGATGAATACCGAGATCCAGCTGAACATGATGGCCACGACCGAAAGCTCGAAACCGGTCAGGTTGTAGTACGACCATTCGGTCCACAGCTGGAAGGCCGCCCAGATCGCGCCAATGGCTGCGTAGGAGAGCATATGGAATACCGCAGGGTAGCCAGGCAGCAGCACGATGGTGCCCAGCAGCAAGAAGATCATGGCCGCCGAGACCAGTTGCACGAAGGCCGAATGCACTTCCATCGACAGATCGAAGGGGACCAGGCCAATGCCGATAATGCCGACCGAGACAATCAGCAGGCACCAGCGCACGAGCCGCGGCCGGGGACGCACCATTCGTGCAATCCTGTACCTTTCCAGCGCCGGGCGGCAACGGTAGGACTGGGCCAGACGGACCAGGTCGCGGGTCAGGAACTCGGTGAAGGCCGCCAGCACCAAGCCGGAAATCACCAGCGTGAGGTTGAAGGTCCAGAACGAGCCCATGCCGGCCTGCGTGGTTCCCAGCGAAGAGAACATGCTCTGCCACCAGCCCTGGTCTTCGGCCAGCAGCATGCTGATCAGCACCCCGGCGCTCATGAAGATGCCCAGCACCACGGAAAGTGATTCCGCGTTGATGCGCGCGGTTGCTTCCAAGGACAGGTAGGCGGAGATGCCCGTGGCGACGCTGACTGCCAGCGCGCCTGCAAGCACATCCAGATGCAGCCCGTAGAAGGCCTGCTGGAACAAATGGAAGACCACCAGCAGGATCATGACAGAACTGGCTACGTGCACCAATACGAGACCCAGGGCCGTGACGATTTGGCGCCATTTGGGAATCTTCTTCAACCACGGTTCCCGTGCCCTCAGCATCGAACGGAAAGCATAGGCGCTGCTGGTTCCGGCCGAGACAGCACCGCAAACGGCGGAGACAACGCCCACGGACAGATCGCCAAAGAGCGGCGGACGTTCGCCGGCGAAGATAATGAGCCCCACAACCAACCCGAATAGGGAACAGAACAGGCCGGCCCACAGGGCACGGCGCTCAATGTCTAGCTCGCTGACTCGTTTGCTGAGAGTTACATCGGGATATTGGGAATGCACGGAGTACATTCTCTCATTTTCATTGAAGAACGTGTACCGCCCGCGGCGCCGCCGCACACCGCGCAGCAGCGCACTGCGCTAGTGGGAGGCCAAGTCGACCAAGCCGCTGGCCATCAGGCTCACGGCACCGCCGAAGGCAATCAGTATCACGAATGCGCGACTGAACTTTTGCGGGATCCTCGGAGCCAGGTAATTGCCCAGCAAGATGCCCAGCACCATCGCGCCAAGGCAGGCACCCCACTGCTGCCAATCCAGTTGAGGCATGCCGCCCTTGGCGGCCAGGGACGTCAGCGACAGCACCAGGAAGTAGAGCTGCACGGAGATGGCGAACTGCGCCTGCGGCCAGCGGCTGGCCACGGCGTATCCCGCGATGGCCGGGCCGGAGACACCGGCGGTCACCGACATGAATCCGGAAACTGCCCCGGCGCCGATGGCCAATCCCTTGCTTTGGGCCATCGCGAGATTTCGAATCATGAAACTCGAAACCAGTGCCAGGATCACCATGAACGATATGCCGATGGAAAGCCATGGACCCTCCAGCGAGTTCGCCAGCCAAGCTCCGGGAACGGTCATGAGCATGGCCGGTATGAGCATGAAGGCGACCTTCCGGTACTCGACCTGACGGAAGACCTGCGCAAAGATCAGCAAACTGCTGCAGGCGCCGAGCAGGTTGACCAGCATGACTCCATCATGGGGTCCCAAGACCATGACCAGGAAGGGCGAGGAGACCAGCGCGAACCCCATTCCGGAGATTCGTTGCGTGGAGGCGCCCACGAATACCGCGGCTGCCAAGCCGATTACCGCCGCTAGTTGCACGCTTTGCTCCACGCTGCCTCCGCTTTCCCGATTCCCATCCTCTATTACGTTAGTCCACGGCCAATGAGTCAATTGAATGGAGCCCGCTTCAGTTGGAGTTTTACGCTGTAGAGGTGAGCAATAACGTAGATTTCCTGATTATCGGCGGCGGCGCGATGGGCTCGGCGGCTGCGTGGTCCCTGGCCTCTGCGGGGCACGAGGTCCTCATGCTGGAACGCTTTGCCCCGGGCCATTTGGAGGGCGCCTCGCACGGAGCAACCCGCAACTTCAATCCTGCCTACACCGAACCGGAGTATCTTCGCCTGCTGCAGCGTTCCGACGCTTTGTGGGATTCGCTTTCCGAGCAAGCCGGCACCCGGCTGCTGGAGCGCACCGGATTGGTCAATCACGGAATCGTTGCCGAACAACGGGCAATGCACCAGGTCCTCGCCCACGCAGGATTCGGCAGCGAGCTGCTGAGCATCGCTGCGGCAGAAGAGCGTTTCGCGGGAATGAAGTTCGAGACCGAAGTCCTGCATATCCCCGCCGGCGGCCAGATCAATGCCGATCTTGCGGTGGCTTCGCTGCAGAAACTTGCCGTAGCGCACGGAGCTGCCGTGGAATACGGGCACCGGGTGACCGGCCTGCAGGTGCTTGCCGATGACCGTGTCGAGGTGCAAGTCCAGCACCAGGGCACCATGTCGGCTATCCGGGCCCGCCATGCCATCGTCACCGCGGGGGCTTGGACCGCGCAGCTGCTGGGCGATGCGCTCAAGCTTCCTGCCATCCACGTCACCGAAGAGCACCCGGTGCATTTCGCGCAGAAGGACCTGCCGGCGCACTGGCCGGGGTTCAACCACACCCTGGATCCGGCACGGGATATCGGATCACGCGTCTTCGGGCCCATCTACGGCATGCGCACCCCGGGGGAAGGCATCAAGGTGGGCTGGCATGGTTCCGGACGGATCATCGATCCGGAGCGCCGGCCGCACCAGGCCAGCGACGAGCAGCTGCGCGGGCTGCAGGACTACGCGGCACGCTGGCTTCCGGGAGCGGATCCATCGCGCTACGAAACGGTGTCCTGCACCTACGCCAACACCGCAGACGAGCACTTCATCCTCGATTCGCTGGGGCCGGTCACCGTCGGCGCGGGATTCAGCGGCCACGGCTTCAAATTCGTGCCCGCCATCGGCGAATACCTGGCCGACCTGGCCCTGGGCCGGCGTGCGGCCGACCCCCTGTTTTCCGCGACTCGCACGGCGGCGAAACCGGTCTTCCTGGAACGCCGCCGCGCGGTCGGCCTGGGCTAGGGGCCTATTCCCGTTCGGTGGCGGGCAGCTGCTGGGTGATGCAGTGGATGCCGCCGCCGCGGGCGAACAGCTCGCGCGCATCCACGCTGGCCACTTCCCGTCCGGGATAGGCCGCCTCCAGGATGCTCGCGGCCTGGTGGTCGTTGGGATCATCGAAGCTGCAGGCGATGACCCCGCCGTTGGTCACCAGGTGGTTGATATAGGAATAGTCCACCCAGTCCTCGGCATCGCGCAGCACCGTCGGCGCCGGAACGGCAATGAGCTCCAGCGCCCGTCCCTGCGCGTCGGTTGATTGCTCAAGCCGTTCGCGCACCGCCTGCGAAATTGCGTAGTCCGGGTGCCGCGGATCCTGCTGGTCGTGGTAGAGCACCACGCCGGGCCGGGCGAAGCAGGCGACGATGTCCACGTGGCCGCGCGTGCCGAATTCCTCGTTGTCGCGGCTCAGCCCGCGATCGAGCCAAATGGTCTTCCGGGTTCCGAGCAGCCGGGCGAACTCGTCCTCGATGTCCTTCTCGGTCTGGCCCGGGTTGCGCCCCGGATCCAGCTGGACGCTGCGCGTGGCCAGTACCGTTCCCTCGCCGTCCACGTGGATCCCGCCGCCCTCGTTGGTGATCGACGCCCGGATCTCCTCTGCCCCGGCAAGGCGCGCGACATGGCCCGCCACCAGTCGGTCCTTGTCCCAGGATGCCCAGCTCTGCGCACCCCAGCCGTTGAAGTTCCAGTTCACCGCCTTGAGCTGGCCCTGTGCGGTGCGCACGAAGCTCGGGCCGGAATCGCGCATCCAGGCATCGTCCAGCGGCTGCAGGCAGTAGGCGACCGCATCGCCCAGATGGCGCCGGGCTGCGGCTTCGCTGGCCGGGTCCACCACCATCGTGACCGGGGTGAAAGCGCTGACCGCCCGGGCCACGGCGCTCCAGGCGGCGCGGGCCGCTTCGGCCTGCGCTTCGGTTTCTCCCAGCGTGTAGCCGCCGGAGGGAAATGCCATGAAGATGCGCTCATGGGCTTCGGTTTCTGCCGGCATGCGCAACTCAGGCATGGGTCTGCGTCCGTTCTCCCAGCTGGGCGTTTTCGCGCGGCGCCGCCAGCGCCGCGTAGGTATCGGGACGGCGGGTGCGCAGGAATGGGAAGAGCGCCAGCCAGTCGCGCCGGGCGTCCAGGTCCAAGGTGGCCACGAGCACCGCTGAGGCATCGCGCGGGGCGCGGGCCAGGATGCGGCCGTAGGGGTCCGAGATGAATGACGAACCGTAGAAGTCCAGTGCTCCCTCGTCGCCCCACCGGTTGGGGACAACCATGAACAGCCCGTTGGCAATGCCGTTGCCGATGATGGTCTGGCGCCACAGCGGCTCGGTGTCGAAGTCCGGGTGGTCCGGCTCGGAACCGATTGCGGTGGGATAGGCCAGCAGGTCCGCTCCGGCCAGCGAATAGATGCGTGGCGGCTCGCTGAACCATTCATCCCAGCAAGTGGGCAGGCCCATGGCCAGGTCCCCGAGCGCCGCGATGCGGTGCACCGGATAGGGCTCGTCATTGGGCCCTTCGCGGAAGTACTTGTCCTCGTAGTAGCCTGCGGTCCGCGGAATATGCAGCTTGTTGGTCAGCGCGACGATCCGGCCCTGCGGGGAAAGAACCACTGCGGTGTTCAGTCCCAACCCGTCGGCGGCCGGAGCCTTGCGGAACAGCGAGATGTGCACGTGCAGGTTGTACTTCGCGGCCATCTCGCGGGCGAAGGCCACGGTCGGCCCGTTCTCCAGATCCTCGGCGGTCTCGTCCGCGGCGTCGGCGTCCGGGATCTCGAAGGCCGGATATTTGCCCAGGGTCAGTTCCGGGAGGAAGACCATGCGCGCGCCATGCTTGGCCGCGCGGGCAATGCCGTCTTCCAGTTCCCCGCGCAGTTCCCGCGGGTCTTCGCGCCAGCGGTGCTGCACCAGCGCAATGGTGATCTCGCCGCGCGACTTGGCTTCGGCACGCGCTGGGGAAACGGGTGGTTCAAGGGCCAGGATCTCTTGCATTGGGCTCCCCTTCGGATATTAAACGAATGGTATTCGTTTACAGATTAGGTCCAGCGACGGCCTCGGCGCAAGAGATTTAACGAATGACTTTCGTTTATTTGTGTAAGCTCTACCCAGAACCTTCAACAACGGGAGAATTCATGGCCAGGCCTTCCAAGCCGAAGCTCAGCACCGCCGCAATCGCCGATGCCGCACTCAAGCTCGTCGACGCCCATGGCGAGTTCACGCTTCCGCAATTGGCCAAGGCCCTCTCGGTCTCCGCTTCGTCCCTGTACAACCACGTGTCCGGCAAGGATGAGATCATCGAGCTGATGAGAGGCCGGGCCATGTCGGCGATCAGCCTGCCAGATAACGCTTCCAGCGACTGGCAGGAGATCGTACGGCAAATTGCCACGTCCTACTGGGAGTCGTATTCAAGGCACCCACGGCTGATCCCGCTGCTCACCAGCCACACAGTCCGCGACAGCACCACGCTGCGCGTCTACGATGCACTGGCCGAGGCCTTCGCTATGGCCGGGTTCGAACCGAAGCGGCGGCTGCAGGCCATCACGATCGTCGACTCCTTTGTGCTCGGATCCGCCTTGGATGCGGCGGCACCTGAGAATGTATGGGAAATCGACGAAGAGTCGACACGCGCTTTCAGCGAGTCACTGGCCACTGCCCTGGGCGACGAGGACCGGGCGTCAAATACCTTTGCGGTGGGCCTTGATCTGATTATCAATGGTCTATATTCGCTGCCAGACTAGTGCGGTTGGCAGGTTAAACGCTTGTTGCTGCCCAGAAGTCCAGCGCTGCCATGAATTTGAGTAAAGCTCACCGGGGCTGAACTCCATGATCCGTAATTCGCCCTGATCGCCACCGTGAATTTTCTGTCGAAGCCTACGAGCAAATCCAGCAGGGCACCCAGTAGACCCTGGCTCGAAGACAGGGATGTCGTGTAGCTTCGCGTGTTGCCAGCAAGCGACTCTGTCTTTACCGTCGAGCTGCCATTGAGTTGTCCGGTGATGGTATAGGACGTTGGTTCTGGTCCGGAAACTGACCAATCGAATCGGATGGTTTGCTGGTCCCCGACATTGCCTGTGCATTTAGCGTTGGCTGGGGGCAGAGCCGTGAGCGCAGTAGCCGTGGCGGAAGCCGCCGCTTGGCTGGAGAAAGCTGCCTGGGTTTGTTCGATTTGAATCGGCAAAAGGCACAACGTGAGCATTGAAAACATGCCAGTCATCTGAATCAGGGTCCGTCGCCGAGATCGTTGCGACATGGATTCCCGACTAGCTCCGGATACCCGAAATTCAGTGGCTTGATGCTCGCGACCAGCAAAAGGGCCTGGGTCCATTTCGGCCTCATTCATGCCCTGCCCGGATGAAAGTCGGCCGCTTCCACCATCCCTCTTGATGAACGCGACATAGAGCAGGTAGGCGCACAGCAGTCCGCCGAGAAAATAGGCCCATGGCTGGGACAGCCACGATACGACGTAGCCCAGGACCGGTACACTGGCCAGCAGTTTGTCGACGCTGTCCACCGCATACGGTTGCAGGTCCGCGACGGGATTGGCATCACCCTTGAGGACCAGCCCCGCGTCCGTCTTTTCGACAACCCGGTGCGTCACCCGCACTTCGTCACTGATCACCACCGAAACCACGTCGCCCACGGCGACGTCCTCTACCGTGGTCGGAACAGCCAGCCCCAGGGAACCGGTGGGGATGCCCGGTCCCATTGATCCCGAGGCGAAAACCAGGGGCTTGATCCCGAAAGCCAACGCCAGCACCGCCATGACCAGACACAGGGTCCCGGCCGCGGCGCAGGCGTTCAGCACGAGGCGCTGGAACAGCGTCAGCGAAGATCCTGTGCGGGGTCCAGTTCGATTCAACTTCATCTCATGAACCCACCGTCGAGGTGAAGTCCAGGGTGATTGCCGTCGTGGCGCCCTGCAGGGTATTGGCCGCGGTTACTGGCAGCGAGTACTGCACGCACAGGGTTTCGCTGCTGCCGGCGGCCAAGGGCCTGGCGGCCGAGGCACTGCCGAACTGGGATCCAGCGTTCTTCGACAGCAGCGTGGTTCCGCCCGAGCAAGTAACGCTGGAGCCGGTGCCGCTGACCGTGGCGCCTGTTTTTACAACGATATTGAGTGCCGCCCCCAGCGCAGCGTTGCCCGATTCGGTGATTCTTCCGCCGAAAACATAGGTCGCCGAGATGGAACCGGTGTTCTTCACTGTCACGACGGATGCCGATGTCGAGCCCGGAAACAGGTTATTGCCGCTGATGGGCATCTGGTAGCTGGCCGAGGTTGCGCTGGTCGCAGTAGCTCCAACTCCCAGGGCAACGGTGGCCGTGCTGACGTTCGAGGTAGCTGTCGCTTGTCCGGTCCATGAGGCCAGCGTCGAGACGGTGCCGAATCCTACGAGGATGCCCAAGGACAGAATTGCCTTGATGCGCATTGAACGGTCGCTCATTCTTCCACTCCGTCCGTTTCAAGTTCCTTTTGTTTCCTGCGTTGCGCAGCAAGCAACGATAATCCCCCGATACCCGCGATGCCTGCCGCCGCAAGCAGCGCCGCACCGCGGAACCCGGTATCTCCGAGCCCATCATGCCGCTCGGGAGGATCCGATTGGGGCAGCTCTTCCCTCGGCGCATCACTGTCGGGCGAATCCCCTTCGTCAGGCGGCCGCGAAGAATCCGGAGCTTGCCCATCTCCGCCTGCTAATTCGACGGCGTCGATGCGCACCTGCAACGAAGGCACCTGCTGGTTCTCCGACTCATTTTTCGCCGACCAGGGCAGTCCGACCCTCAGTCCGAATTCCGCGGCTTTGTCAGGTTCCAACCGGACTACCGAGGCTCCGGCTGTTTCGAAATAGATCCGGGTTGACGCAGCGGGCTCGATCGTCCGGATGCGGACTTCGATATCCGACTCCCGGTCATTGCGAATCCACAAGGATCCTGTGGATTCAACGCCAGGCGCCAAGACCGGACCTCCTCCAAATACCTGCGGTGGGGCATCGGAATAGACCCGGCCGTCCAAGCTGTAGCTTAGGCCCTGGTCAGTTTCCGCGGCTGATGCGGGCAGTGCTAGACCGAGTGCCGCGCAGGGAATCACGGCCGTCATGGCCGCGCTGGTTGCAAGAAAACGGAGCTTCATCGCTGCCCTTTCCCCTGCCGTTCACGCCATGCCCCGCCGAACATCACCAGCGAATACACGATCAATCCGCTCGCTGCGATCCAGGTCAGCCACGTTCTCTGCTGGAGTGACAGAGCGCTGTTCACGTATCCCAGGAGCGGGACGGAATACCAGAGCTCGCCCCGGATCTGTTCGGGTTGCACCGGCTCGTCATCGGTATTGTTTGCATCCCCGCGGAAAATGAATTGTTCTTCCCCGCCCAGGCTCGCGCCGATAGCGGAAACACGGTGCGTAACGACTTCAGGCTCACCTGATTCCAGCTGGTAGGTGGCAACCTCGCCAATGCGAAGGTACTGCGGGTCAATCGGCTTCACCACCACCAAAGTACCGGGCGGCAAATGCGGCCGCATGGATCCGGTGAGCACGGTATACGCCGTCGCCCCGCCCAATTTCGGAACCACGATCATGACGGCAATCAGGGCAAGGACGATGAACAGCACGAGCCAGGAAAGCACCTGACCGCACCACCACCGGATCCCTGTGCTTTCCTGCTGTTCCCTGCGCCGGACGCGATTCCCAATTGTCATCGTTGCTGCCCCGCGAACCCCAGCTTGAGCGCTACTTTCCCGCCGGAAGCCGTTTGAGGTGCTCCAGAGGGAACCGAAACACGAATGCACAAGGCCTCGTTCGCCATCGCCGGCGCTGCGCGCAGCACCCTGGCAGCTGCGAAGGAGGCGGTGGATCCCAACGGCCCGGCATACAGCCGTTCCCCGGCCAACGGCTGGTCGGCTTCGCAGGCCGCTTGGTCCATGCCGGAATAGATGCTCAGTTGCAAAGCGCTGGACAGGGCACGATCAGCGGCAGTCGGCGAAGCGGTCGCATTGACCGCCCCATCCAGCTGATAGGTCAAGTCCACAGTGCCAGCATTGCTGATCACCAGTGATGCTTGCGTAAACGCCCCGGGGATCAGCTCACTGCCGGACAGCTTCGCGAACTGGTGCTCGGTTTCGCCACCGGCCAGCAATGCCAGCGAACCGGTTTTCAAGGCTGGCGGATCCACCGTGCTTTCGGCGCGCCAAGTTGCGGCCGTGCCTTGCGCGCTGATACCCAGCAGCAAGAGCACAACCGCGACTATGGCGAACTTCAAGGGTTTGGGCATGCACCAGCCAATCCACGTTCCATGACTAAGCGCGGACTTGGTCCAAGGTCAGCGTCAGCGCTTCAAGATCCAGCGGCTGGTCGTAGGTCGACGGCGGGGTGTCCCCTACCGCTCCTTCGGCAAAGGTGACGGTGATCAGGAATGGAACTGAATAGGTGCCCGGATCGGCAAAGCTCAGTGTGCCGTCAGCTTCCTCCGTAATCCCCGGCGCCGATGCGTCGACCTGCAGAGCGACGGTCACGTATCCTTCCAACGCTCCCAGCGCCGTAGCCGCCTGGTCGACGCTCAGGGATCCAGCAATGTTCTTGCCTTCGGCATCGATGGTGGCGGTCTGGCTGAACGCAACGACGTCCCCGGGAACGAGCTGCTGGGTTGCCGGGTCGAACGGCTCGGGCGCTTCCGGATTGCTGATGTCCTGCCAGCTGCCCTCCCCGTTGGTCGTCAAGTTCAGGTGGCCGGTTTCCACGGTGCCCGCGTCAATAGTCTGCTGCGCCTGCCAGCGCGCGATCGTTCCAGCGCCGCCGAGCAACAGCGCTCCGGCTGCAACAGCAGCAATGGTTGCCTTGGTTACTTTCTTCATGAATTACGCATCCTCAAAGTTTCAGGTGCCCCCAGTGACACACACTTTAAGTAAAGCTTGTTTAGTAGGTTTTACAACCCCCGGACGTCACATGTCGCTGCCGCCGGCCTGCACCGCTAAAGGAAACAAGACAACCGCCGTGAAAACGTATTCTCATGGCATCGAAAATTCTTGCTAACCAGCAGCTGACCAGTTCCTTTGCGCGAGGATTTCCACTCTCGAAACGATCCGGCACCGAATGGCGAAAGATGGACGGCAAAGGCCATCCACCTGTCCATAAAAGTCTAGCTAGTTAGCGAATCAATCCGCCTTTTGGATAATGCGCGAAACGCCCGGGATCAGCTTTCCCGATCTGGCGCCGACGCAAACAGATTCAGGCCCATGGCACGCGAAAGCTGCCCGATGGCCAGCTGCGCGCGCACCGAGTTCCCGGCCATATCCAAGGGCGGCGAGAACGCGCCAATGGCACCCTTGCCCGGAGCTACCGCGACAATACCGCCAGAAACCCCGGACTTCGCCGGGATCCCGATCTCGAATAGCCACTCGCCAGAACGCTCGTACAAGCCGTTGGAGGCCACGGTCGCCAGGGTATCGCGGCAAACGTCTGCATCGACGACGCGCTTTCCGGTCACCGGGTTCACTCCGCCATCGGCCAGCGTCGCGCCCATGACGGCAAGATCATGCGCGCTGATATTCAGCGAGCACTGCTTGGTGTACACATCAACGGCATCCGCAGGTTCGTTCTCCAGCCGCCCGTAGCTCTTGAGCAAATGACCCAGGGCCTTGTTGCGCTCGTTGGCCAGCGATTCGGAGTGGTAGACCTCGTCATCCAGGCTCAGCGCCCGGCCAGCAAAGGCGGAGAGCCCTTCCCGGACGTTCTCCCACTTCTTGGCAGCGGTCTTGCCGGGCATCATTGCTGTCGTGGCGATGGCGCCGGCATTGACCATGGGGTTCATCGGCAAGCCGTTGTTCAATTCCACGGCCATCACAGAGTTGAAGGACATGCCCGTATTGTTCACGCCGATGCGTTCGCGAACGACCTCGCGCCCGTGCTCCTGCACCACTAGCGCGTAGACGAACATCTTGGAGATCGACTGGATCGAGAACAGGTGATCGCAATCGCCAACCATGTGGACAGAGCCGCCGACGTGGGACATGGCGATGCCAAAGAGATTGGGGTCCGCTTGGCCCAGGATCGGTATGTAGTGGGCAAGGAGCCCGTCGTCTGCATCCGCGTATCGCTCATGGGCTTCCTTGAGCAGGGAATCGATGCGATCATGTTCCAGCTCACCGGTAGAAACTTGCTGAACGACGTCGTCGAAATCGGTGGGAATAGTTTCGTTATTCCCTTCCGAAGGATAGGTCATCTTCACCTGCCTTTTAGTCCTCGGTCCGTTGATTCATGCTGCTTGATTTGACCTTATCAACAGCATTGCCGCTTAGCACCTTGGAACAGCCGTGAGCAGACAGGAAGCATTGGGCCAATTCTCCCGGCACCCGCCCCAATCACGCGTCCACTTGGTATTCAATGCATGAATCGCATGTGTTTTCCCCTACATTGTGGAGCACCTTACAGCGCAATGCACCCGATCTGACTTAGCATTTTGTGTATGGCTAAGGGTATTACTTTTCATACGCGCAAGTGGGTTCGCCCAGAAGACTTGAACGCAAACGGCACGCTGTTCGGCGGCAGCCTGCTGCGCTGGATCGACGAAGAAGCTGCGATCTACTCGATCATCCAGCTGGGCAACAAGCACGTTGTCACCAAGTTCATGTCCGAGATCAACTTCATCGCCTCCGCAAAGGAAGGCGACCTGATCGAGATGGGCCTGACCGCTATCGACTTCGGCCGGACTTCGGTCACCCTGCGCGCAGAGGTGCGCAACATCTTCACCCAGGAATCGATCCTGACCATCGAGAAGATCGTCTTCGTGAACATCGGCGAAGACGGCAAGCCGGCACCGCACGGCTACGACCACATCACCTACACCCGCGATCGCATCCCGCTGGAAATCACCAAGGCACTGATCTAGTCCCCGCTTGAATGCCCGAAGCCCTCAAGAATTCAAGGGTTTGGTTCAAGGCTCCGCTCGGCCGCGCTTAACTGCGTGCTCTAGCGGGGCCTTGTTTCATTTCAAAGTTAATCCCGCATAGCTCTTGCGCTCGGTTCATGCGTCCAGCAAAGTTGTTTTTGCACTGAGGAATTCCCCCGACGCAGAAGCGAGAAACCCATGGGCCAGATGATTTTCGTCAACCTACCGACCGCCGATCTAGCCAGAGCCGACAAGTTCTACGAGGCCATGGGCTTCACCAAGAACACGACGTTCTCCGATGAAAATGCCACCTCATGGATCATCGCCGAGAATATTCTCGTGATGGTGCTGCGCCAGGAGTTCTTCGCAAGCTTCCTGGTCAACGGCGATAAGCCGGCGCTCGGAAGCGGCCTGCGCGAAACCCTCAATGCCCTGTCGGCAGAAACCCGCGAAGGCGTCGACGACTTCGTCGCACGGGCCGAGGCCGGTGGCGGCAGCATCTACCGCCCGGCAGATGAGCCATTCCCGGGCATGTACCAGGCAGCCGTCCAGGACCCGGATGGCCACGTCTGGGAAATCGCGTGGATGAGTCCAGAAGCAATTGAAAACCCAGGCAGCTAGGCAGCTAGCCGACCTCGGAATTCCGCAGGTGCCGCAGCTCTTCTGCTTTGCGGCGCTTGCGGAACTGCTTCTTCATCCCCTTGGCCGGATGCATCGGCTCCGGCCAGCGGGGACGCAGCTGGTCCCCCAGGGTAATGCCGCGCATGCGCCGCCCGAACATCGGCAGCACCCACTGCCTCAGCCACTCCACGTCGCGCTGCGTGGCCTGCCAGAATCCGACCCGGTCCGCGGCGCCAAAGGGATCGAAAACCAGCTGGTGTGGATACCCGAGGATCTCCAGGATCCTGATGGCCATGTAGCGATGGCCGGCACGATTCATGTGCAGCTTGTCGATATCCCACATGCGCTTATCCCGGTACGCCTCCCAATTCCAGTAGTCAACGAGCACTACTGAGTCCGGATAGCGTTCAGCGAGCCGGCGCACGTGGTCATTGAAGCGCCAGTTGCGCCGCTTGAACGGGGCGAGCACCGGGTGCACGGGGATATCGAACCCGGTGAACAGCAGGACCTTGGCACCCGTGGAAACCAGGGCTTCGACAGCTTGCGAGTATCGGGCAAGGAATTCCTTCATGTCCTTGCGGAATTCCAGGATGTCGTTGCCGCCGGCGTAAAAGGTGATCACCTCCGGCCTGAGTTCCAGGGCTATGGGGATCTGCTCGTCGATAATCGGCTGGAGCCGTCGGCTGCGGATTCCCAGGTTCACGTACTGCCACTCGGGATCCGCTTTGGATAGCTGCTTGGCCACGCGATCGGCCCATCCGCGTACCCCGTTGGGCAGCCTCGGTTCCCAGTCCCCCACGCCTTCGGTAAAGGAATCCCCGATCGCCATAAACAGCCGTCCCATGATTGGCTAATCTACAAGGAACAGTTGACTAAGCAATGACGGGAAAACGAACTCCACCACTCTTTTAGATGACAATGGCGTGCAGTCGGTCTATTGGCATAAGCTCATCGTGCCGCAGACAAGCTCTTCATCACCGATAAACCCGGAACCATAACGAAATCCTCGGATACAAGCCGAGCAATATCGTCTGCAATGCCAGAGGTGTCCTTCCCCATGTTCGGTCCGGCTAGTTCGGGAAGCTCGCGCACCACGCTGACGGCAGCAGATTCAATGGCCATTGCGGCCCGCTCTTCTCCTAGATGCGCGAGCATCATCGCACCAGACAGGATCGCACCGACAGGATTGGCCCAGCCCTTTCCGGCAATGTCGGGAGCCGAGCCGTGGATGGCTTCGAACATGCTAGGTGAGTTTCCATCCAGATTGAGATTCGCGCTTGCTGCAACGCCCAGGCCACCCTGGACGACGGCTCCAAGGTCCGTGATGATGTCTCCGAAGAGATTGTCGGTAACTACTACATCGAATCTTTCCGGGGCAACAGGGAGATGGAAACACATGGCATCGACATGAACGTAGTCGACTTCAACTTCGGGATAGCGCCCAGAAACGTGGTCCACGACTTCCTGCCAAAGCTTCCCAGCTTCGATAAGTATGTTCTTCTTATGGCACAAGGTAAGTTTCTTACGCCGGCTCATAGCCAGCTTGAAGGAATACTCCACTACTCGCGAGATCCCCTGCCGGGTGTTGACCGATTCTTGGAGCGCCACAGTGTGAGGTGTATTTGCGTGGACTGTCGAACCTTGGCCAATGTAGGCACCTTCGGTATTCTCACGGACGATCACCAGATCGCAACGTTCAGGTGTCAGCCCGGCAATGGGGGTGGCGACGCCCGGGTAGAGCTTGACCGGGCGCAGGTTCACCGCCTGCTCGAATTCCTGGCGCATCGCTAGGATAAATCCGCGCTCAAGTATGCCTGGCTGCACTGCTGGATCCCCCATCGCGCCGAAGAGTATGGCATCATGGCCCCGCAGCTTTCGAGTCAACTGCGGGTTCCATAGCTCGCCGGTCTGCAGATAATGCTTAGCACCTGCGTCATAAGTAGTCAGATCCAGCGCGAAGCCGAATTTCTTCTCAGCTGCAGCCAAAACGTCAAGTGTTCCCCCCATGACTTCCGGGCCGATCCCGTCTCCGGGGATGACGGCAACGCTGTAGGTTTTCATTGGATAGGCCTTTCACTAGGGGCTAGGTGGTTTTGAAGTTCGTTGAAGTATTCGCGTACTCGGCGTTGTGCAGCCTTACCGTCTGATTCGGCTAAACACTCCAGGATGCCTACCTGGAGGTTCCGCAGTTTTCCGGTATTCGTCGGGAACCACGCGGTAGCTGGCAAATGCACTTCCTCGGTTATCCGCACAAGGGTCGAGAATCCTTGAAGATAGCGATTGCCCGATGATCCCAACAGCAATAGGTGCACCTTGGAAGCATTATGTGGCGTGGCGGTTCCCGAGTTGCGCAACGCTTGAAGCAGGTCGGCGAGCAAGGGCCTCGATATCTTATCGACTGCCATGCCGCAGGCTGCCGATTCCAATAGTTCGCGGAATTTCAGTGCTTCACGCAGATTCGTTATGTCCATCTTCGTAACCGTGGCTCGCCCGTAGGAATCGAGCTGAACCACGCCTTCATGCTCTAGCAAGGCAAAGGCTTCACGCAAGGGTGTCCGACTGACGCCAAGCTCTTCGGAGAGCCGCTGCTGCGCCAAGACTTGTCCTGGCGCATACCGTCCCAAGAAGACTCGCTCACTGATGACGCCAGCAGTTTCCCGAGCCAGCGAAACGTTGCTCCTCCAGTCAAAAGCCACCGCCACCGCCTGTACTCGCACATCCGAATTTCTCGGTATCCCGAAGTGGAATTGTGAGCATTACTGTTCCCGGAGTTTCGCTTAATGTCAATGAATTCAACGTTTTAGAAGTGTGAAAGGGTCATTTTCCTCAAACCTGTTGACTGCGAGCTAGATCACTGATTAGCTTTGGTCATCTACTGGTCAGACCAGTAGGACTTCCATGGCGCCAATTCGAAAGTAGGAACGATGACTTCTCACTCAGATGCTTACCCTGCGGGATTGCCCATCGGCGATCGGTGGGTGCACTGCGCGGAAACAGTCCCCGTTATTTTCCCTTTCGATGGTTCAGTAGTTGCGCACGCGCCTGTAGGCTCCGCGGCACTAGCCAGCCAGGCATTGGACGCCGCCCAAGGCGTCGCCAAGGAAGTTGAGAGGCTGAGCACCGGCACCAAGCGGTCAATCCTCTTGGCGGTCCATCACAAGATTTCCGAGCACCGCGAAGAGCTCGAGAATCTCCTGGTCCTCGAAACCGGCAAACCCCTGGTGGACTGCCGGGTAGAAGTTGCGCGCACCCTAACCACATGGGCCGCGGCAGCCGAAGAAGTTGCGAACCTGCGCGGCGAAACAGTACCCCTGGATCTGCAGGCCAGCGGCGATGGCATGATTGGGTACTGGACCCGTAAACCGGCAGGAATCGTGATCGGCATCGCCGGTTTCAATTACCCTTTGCTCTTGGCCAGCCATAAGCTTGCGCCAGCGCTGGCGGCTGGGTGCCCGATCATCATCAAGCCAGCACCGAATACTCCTCTGTCCACGTTGTGGGCTGTGCACTTGATCCGCGAAGCCCTCGCCGCCCATCAGGTCAGCACCGCAGCGGTGCAGCTGGTTACCGGCGGCATTGACGTTGGCGAGACATTGGTCGCAGACCCTCGCTCAGCGGTGGTTTCCTTCACCGGGTCCGCGGCCGTCGGCCACCAGATCGCCAAGAATGCGGCACCACGCAAGGCAGTGCTGGAGCTGGGGTCTAACACCGGTTTCATTGTCGCCGAGGACGCCGACATCCATGCAGCAGTCGATGCCGTGCTACGCGGGGGGTTCTATGCCAACGGGCAAGCCTGCATCTCTGTTCAGCGCGTTCTGCTCGATGAGAAAATCGCTGGCGACTTCCAGCGGGAGCTGCTGGCGCGCATCGGCGAAATAGCGGTTGGCGACCCCCGCTCGGAACAGACCCGGGTGGCTCCGCTGATCAATAAGGCATCCACCGGACGCGTGCTGTCATGGATCGAGAAGGCAAAAGAACGCGGAGCACAGGTGCTGACCGGCGGAGGCTTGCTAGGAGAATCCATCCAGCCCACGATTCTGAGCGGCGTCCCGTCCGATGCAGAACTATGGTGCGAGGAAATATTCGGTCCTGTCATCTGCTTGCGCACGGTGCCTGACCTCGATGCAGCTTTTGAGCTGGTGAACGATTCACGGTACGGACTGCAGGCAGCCATTTACAGCAAGTCGCTGAAGACGGCCTTCCGCGCCATCGATGAACTGGAAGTTGGCGGTGTCGTAGTGAATGAAATCCCGGGATTCCGGTCAGACATCATGCCCTATGGAGGAGTCAAGGACTCCGGGATCGGCCGTGAAGGACCCCGCTTCGCAATGGAAGAATTCACTGTCACCCGGATGGCCATCATCCGCCCGTAGCCCGAGGCAACATAAACGAAGGACAACACAATGGATTACACGCAGCTCTTCCAATTTGCCGGCCAGCGCGTCATGGTCATCGGTGCAGGCAGCGGCATTGGCCGTGAAGCAGCTCTGGCCCTCGACGCCCACGGCGCCCACGTGATTTGCGCCGACCGCGATGTCGAAACCGCGCAGGAGACCGCCGACATGCTCAGCAGCGGTTCCACGGTTATCGAGCTCGACGTTCTGGATATTCAATCTGTTCAGGCCGCTTCCAATGAATTCAATGACATCGCTGCCCTGGTGTTCACCGCTGCCACGAATGTCCGAAAGCGCATCGTCGACTACACGATGGAAGAATTCGACCGCGTGGTGAATTTGAACCTGAGGGCTTCATTCGGACTGATCCAGGCCTTCGCACCTCGGCTGGCAGCCAATGGCGGCGGATCCATCATTGGCATCTCGTCCATTCGCGCATCAGTTGTCGAGCCCGGGCAAAGTGTCTATGCGGCCACCAAGGCTGCACTGGTCCAGCTGGCCCGTACCGCGGCCGCCGAATTCGGCCCGCAGGGTGTCAGGGTCAATGTTGTTGCCCCAGGGGTTGTTGAAACCCCTCTGACCGCACAGATCAAGGCCAACCCCGGCTGGTACAACGCCTACGCCCAGAAGAGCGCCTTGGGCCGCTGGGCCAGGCCAGAGGAAATGGCTGGAGCCATTGTCTATCTTGCATCGCCGGCATCGAGCTTCGTGACTGGTTCGGTGCTCACCGTCGATGGCGGTTGGACCGCCATCGATGGTCGTTTCACCCCACCGAACTAGGCGGTGGTGCCAAGGATTCTTCAGACAGACCACCACGAAAGCGACTTAAGATGTCACAGACACCAGAGGTGCCAGCTGCAACTAAGACGCGCGCTTTTGAAGCCATCGTCAGTTCCATTGAAAGCCAGGTACTTAGCGGCGAACTGAAAATCGGGGATCATCTGCCCGGAGAGCGTGAACTTGTAACCCAGTTTGAGGTGAGTCGTTCATCGGTGCGTGAAGCGATGCGGGTCTTGGAAAGCAACGGGATAGTTGCCTCTAGGCCGGGTGATCCGCGCGGAGCGGTTGTCCTCTCTCCCACGTCAGCGCCTTTGCGCAAAATGATAAGCCGTTTGGCCACGACATCTTCGTCGAGCCTCGCGGATCTGCTCATTTATCGCATGACCATGGAATCTTCGGCCAATTCGCTGGCCGCAACGCGACGTTCCGATGCGGACTTATTGAAGCTCGAGAAGGCGATGGCGCGGATGCGGGCGGCGCGTTCGCAGAGCCAAAGCGCTTTCAGCCAGGCAGACCTCGATTTCCATGACGTGATCGCGCAGGCCAGCGGCCATGCACTGCTGCAGATTACCGGCGAAGCAGTCCGCCAGTCCATCGAGCAGCTCATCACGTCCAGCATTGAACAAAGTTCCGATGACGAGGCTTTGATGCAACGCACCCTCGACCATCATCACGAGGTCTTCATGGCCATCCAGAAGCAAGATGCGCATCTGGCTGAGCATCTTGCCCGCAGCAGCCTGTTCGAATACTACGGTCATCTGGTACCTGCCGATGACCGGACAGCTCTTGCCGCGCTGGCGTCCTTCGGACAGGCCACGCAAACCAGCTGATTTCCCGATACTGCAGATCAGAACAACAAGCAGGGCACAGCAACTGCGGTGGTTGCTGTGCCCTGCTTATACGGGATTTTCAGTCCAAGTTCGACCACTGCGGTTTGGCGCTATCTGGCCGAGCTGCCTCATACCAGCTGGCTGCGCGAAGCACATCGTCATCGGTTCCAACTGCTCCGGCCAGCTGCACGCCAATGGGCTTGCCCTCGGACGTGAAACCGCAATTGACGGTAGCCGCTGGCTGACCGGACATGTTGTACGGGACGGTGAAGGCAATATGGCCCATGGTGGCGTCAGGATCCACCACTGGCATCGGTTGTTCCGCAGGAAAAGCAGCCATCGGGGAGACCGGAGAGATGATGAGGTCATACCCGGCGGTAGCCGCGATGGTCACCTTCTGCATCTGGTCGATCGCACCGAAATTCCTGATCGTGTCGGCGCCATCGAACTTGGCTCCTCCTTCGCACCAGCGCACGATGTAACCCAGGACCTTCGCCTGCTCGCTTTCGCTCAGTTCACGGAAATCGGCCCAGGACCGGGTACGCCAAAAGCGGTCAAGCTGGTCAAGCATGCCTTGGTCGATGAAGGGCGGCAACTCTTCCACCCTGGCACCGTCCTGCGCAAAAGTGTCCGCTACCGACTGCACCGCCGATCGGATTTCGGGGTCGACAGCGACCCCAGCGTTAGCTTCAAGCTGCAACCCGATTCTCATCCCGCGGACGCTGCCAAGCTTTGACTGCCATTGCATGGCCGGATAGGCCCGTGCCGAATAGTCACGGATATCTGGTTGTCCGAGCACTGACATGAAAAGGGCAATGTCATCCACGGTACGTCCCATGGGGCCGGCCGCCCGGCCAATGTACGGGACATCCAGGGGAATCAATCCTGCACTGGGTTTCAGTGTTGCCAACCCCTGCCAGCCGCCGGGCAGGCGAATGGATCCACCGATGTCGGTGCCGACATGCAGCGGCCCGTATCCAGCAGCAGCGGCAGATCCCGCACCCGCACTGGAGCCACCGGTGGTCCATCCAGGGTTCCAAGCACTACGCGATATTCCGTGAAGGCTGGAAACACCCGAAGAGAGCATGCCCCAGTCCGGCATCGTAGTCGAGCCAACCAGGACGCCGCCGGCTTCAAGAATCCGATCGGTGATCGGCGCGTTCTGCGTGGGCACCTTGGGGTTGGATAGGGCCGTTCCCGAAGGCATCGGGATGCCCTTGCGTGCTATATTCTCCTTGACCGTTGCCGGCACCCCGTCTAGTGGACCGAGCGGTGTTCTGCTGGCCCAGCGTTGCTCGCTTTCGCGGGCCTGGCTCAGCACGTCTTCCGGATCGAACTGGTACATCGCGTTGAGTACCGGTTCACGTTCCTGAACCCGTTTGATGACCGACTCTGCTACATCCACCGGCGAGATGTCCTTCGCAGCATAGGACGCGTGAAGTTCCTGCGCGGACAGCTGGTGCAGTGCGGTGGTGTGTTCAGAAAGCTGGGACATGATGGCCTCTCAAGGAAAATGAGCATTACTAGCGCAGGGCCAGTTCGTTGCGCAGGGACATGGATGAATTCACCAAAGTCCGCGTATACGCATGCTGCGGACTGTCATAGATCTGTTCGGTTGTTCCGCTTTCGACGATCCGCCCTTCATTCATCACCACGACGTTGTCGCAGATATGCCGCACCACGCCAAGATCGTGGGAGACGAAGACGAGGGTCAGTTGGTAGTCGTCGACCAAGTCCGAAAGCAGGTTCAGTACTTGGGCCCGGACGGAGACATCCAGAGCGCTGACCGGTTCATCAGCCACCAGCACCCGAGGCTCGCAGATCAGCGCACGAGCAATGGAGATTCGCTGGCGCTGTCCACCGGAGAATTGATGCGGGAAGCGTTCCGCGGCATCGGCCGGCAGTCCCACCGATCCGAGCATCTCTGCGACCATCTTCCGGTGCTTGGCGCTATCCACCTTTTGCCCCGGAACAAGCAAAGGCTCAGCGATAATGTCGCGGACACGCATCCGCGGATCCAGCGATCCCATGGGATCCTGGAAAACGATCTGCAGCTGCTGGCGCAATTGGACCAGATCCCTCTCCTTGGCCCCTGCAACCTCGCTTCCTGCCACACGAACACTGCCTGAGGTGGGTTGGTCCAGACCTGCCAAGATGCGCAAGAGGGTGGATTTTCCGGAACCGGATTCACCGACCACACCGAAACGTTGCCCGGCAGCAACGTCAAAGGAGACGCCTTTCAACGCATGCACCTCCGAACGCTTCCCGAAGAGCGACGAGCGTCCGACAGGATAGAATCGCGTCAGGTCCTTGACACTGATCAACGAGGGCACTTCGGGAGCAATGTCCCCCGCGGCCTGATCGTGTTCCCGGAGATCGCTTATTTCCGCGTTTGCTGCTTCCACGACTGGCTGCGCTTCGGCCAAAGGCGGAATGTAGGAAGCGGCCGAAGCCACGGTGAATAACCTGCCGTCGGCATCTGTGGCATTCAGGTCCGAGGCGGCCAGCAGTCCTCGGGTGTAAGGGTGTTGCGGATTGCTGAATACCTCTCCAGTATCGCCTTCTTCAACCACTTGGCCGTTGTTCATCACCAGCACCCGGTCGCAGACGTTGGCGACCACCGAAAGGTCATGGGTGATGAACAACAACCCGGTGCCGCGTTCTTGGACCGATTCCAAGATCAGATCCAGAACCTGGCGTTGAACCGTAACGTCCAAAGCCGTGGTCGGTTCATCGCAGAGCAAGAGACCCGGGTTATTCGCCAAGGCCATCGCCAGCATGGCGCGCTGTCGCTGGCCTCCAGAAAGCTGGTGCGGATAAGAGCGGGCGGCCCGTGCCGGATCCGGGAGCTTAACCGATCCGAGCAGTTCCACCGCACGAGCCTGAGCCGCTGATTTTGAAGCAACGGTCTTATGACTGGTCATAATTTCCGCGACCTGCGGACCGACTTTCATCAGCGGATTCAATGCGGTCAGCGGCTCCTGGAAGACCATGCTCATATCATTGCCACGGATTTTCTGCAGTTCCCTGTCAGTTGCCTCGACCAGATTCCGTGGGTGACCCGCAAGCTGGATGGAGCCACTGGCGCTGACACCTTCCGGGAGCAACCCCATAAGGGCGGATGTGGTCATGGACTTTCCGGAACCAGATTCGCCAATCAGCCCTACACGATCCCCCGGATTCATGCGCAGATTAAAGTTCGAGACAAGCGTGCGGTGCTTGGTGCTGATTGTCAGGCCCCTGACATCTATCAGAGCGCCGGTAGTTGTTTTCTTATCCATGGATTACCGATCTCCATTCAGTTTCGGATCGAACCGATCACGCAGACCGTCACCAAGCAAGGTGAAGCCCAACACTGCAACGGCAATGGCGGCGCCCGGCCAAACGGCGAGCATCGGGAAGGTCCCCAGGAATTGCTGGGATTCTTGCAGCATGCGGCCCCAGGATGGGACTGGTGGTGGAGTGCCCAAGCCAAGGAAGGACAGCGCTGCTTCGGCAAGTACCGCAATTGCGAACGATACCGAGCACTGCACCACGACCATGCCGATGATATTGGGCAGCACATGGCGCCGGGCGATACGCCAGCTGCTCTGGCTGGATGCCTTGGCAGCCATGATGTATTCGGTGCTCATCACCTGCAGGGTGCCGCTTCGCGCAACACGCGCAAAGCCGGGTATCGAGCCAATGCCGATTGCAAGCATGGCCGTGAATGTGCTGGCTCCAAATACGGCGCCAAACATGATCGCTACCAGCAACGCGGGAAAAGCGAGGAGAATATCAGCGCCACGCATGGTAACTTCCTCGGTGATGCCGCCTCGCATGCCAGCCAGAATACCTAGCGGCGTCCCAATGATCAGGGCGATACCTACCGCAACCAAACCCACCAGCAAGGTAATGCGCGCTCCGTACAGGATTCCCGAAAAGACGTCGCGTCCGTACCTGTCGGTACCCATCAGATGGGTGACGCTGGATCCTTGCAAGCGATCCTGGGGAACTGCTTGTACCGGATCGAAGGGGGTCCAGACAAAGGAGACGAGTGCAGCGAGCACCACGAGAGCTACGAGGATGCTGCCTACCAGCAGCGTCACGGAGAGTTTTCGACGGGTGCTTGAAGCGGTAACTGGTTCTGCAGACATTACGCGCCCTTTCGAATGCGTGGATCCAGGATTGTGTAGAGAACGTCCACGACCAAGTTGATGATCAAGGTAATCGCGACGAGCACCATGACCACCGATTGCACGGTAAGAAGATCGCGGTTGCCCACCGCGTCGAGCAGCATGGACCCAAGGCCTGGGATCACAAACACCCGTTCAATGACCACCGCGCCAATGATCAATGCCGCTAACTGCACGCTGGTAACTGTCAGAACCGGGATGGAGGCGTTGCGCAGACCATGCTTGATCAGCGATTCAAGCTTCCCGAGGCCCTTGGACCGTGCGGTCCGCAAGTAATCCTCGCTCATCACTTCCATCACCGCCGAACGGACATAGCGAGTCAGGATAGCTCCCTGCACGGATGCCAGAGCGAGCACTGGCAGGACGACGCGGGAAATGAAATCTCCGAAGTCCTCGCCGGGCGGTGTCCACCCGTTGGCCGGAAGCCAACCCAGGCCCACGGCAAAGACGACCACCAGCAGAATGCCGGCGAGAAAGTTGGGAATGGCCACGCCTACCTGGCTGATTCCGCTGACAATGATGCCGCTCGGATTGCGGTGCTTGACCGCCGCGTAGGTGCCGAAGGGAATCGCAATCGCCAAGGCGAGGACCATTGCCAGCAGTACCAGGATCAGGCTGACTTGCACCCGGTCGACAATCAGCGGACTGATATCTTGCCGCGTGACGTAGGATGTGCCGAAGTTGCCGGTGGGCAACCCCAGCGCCCAGTCAAAGTACTGGACGATCAGCGGCCGATCGGTCCCGAACTCGGCTCGCGTTTTGGCCAATAGCTCCGGGGTGGCGTTCACACCCAGGGCAATCTGGGCAGGATCTCCGGGAATTGCTCGCATGAAAAGGAACACTGCAACCGTTGCAATCACATAAGTGACAACGAATCTTGCCAAGTTGATCAGTAATCTAATACCCACGTGATTTTCCCTTTGTCGGTGCGGCTATGGAAGCTATTTCCAGCCGATATTGGTCATATCCAATGCTTCGGTCACGGAGTTGGCCGGAATGCCGGTCACCTCTGCCCTGGCTACCACGATGTTCGGGAAGATGAACAGGGTATCTGCAGCTGCATCATCAACGATGGTGCGAACCACCTTTTTCATGCCATCCACGTATCCGGCTTCGTCGGCAGCATCGGCTTTTGCGGCAAGCTCCTCAATGCCTGAATTGTCGTAGCCCAGGTAGTAGTCCGGGTTGTTGAACATTGCCAAAACATCTCGGCTCTCCACTGCCAGGACGACCGACATCTGGTAATCGTGCTTGGTGAAGACCTCGTCGAGCCAGACCGCGGGGAATTCGGAGGACTCGATCTTAGCGTCGATTCCGACATCAGCCAGTTGAGAGACGACTATTTCAGAGACTGCGGTTGCGTAAGGGCGAGTTGGAACCTTGAAAGTGATCTGCAGGTTCTCGGCTCCAGCTTCCTTGAGTAACGCCTTGGCCTTCTCCGGGTCGTACGGGTAGATATCGTTCAGATCCTCGTAGTACGGGTCGGTGGTCGGAACCGGTCCGCCCACCACCGTGCCGTAGCCGTTCCATGCGGTGTCGACTACAGCTTGGCGGTCGATGGCATACATGACGGCTTGGCGCACGCGCTTGTCATCGAACGGAGCTTTTTTGTTATTCATGGACAAGACGATCTCGCCATTGGAGGTGCCGTCAAGGACCTGGTACTTGTCATTTGATTCGAAACCGGACAGCAGTTCCGGGGACTGCATGTTGTAGACGACATCCACGTCGCCGGATTGAAGTGCATTGGTCGTGGCTACCGCATCGGCGAAGTAGCGCAGTGAGACCTTTTCAACCTGCGGTTTCTCGCCCCAGTAGTCATCGCGTGTCGCGAGTTCGATGGACTGCCCGCGGTTCCACGCATCAATTTCGTATGGCCCAGTCCCAATGGCGGTCGAAGCTAGTTCGTCAACGCCGCTTGGATCGAACATGGCTCCGACCAAGGTGCCCATGTCGAAAAGCCAGGCATTACTCGGCTGCTTCAGGGTAATGGCGACTTCGGAATCACTGAGGACATCGACAGAGTCCACGATTTCCATTTTCGTCTTCAAGCTAGAGACCCAGTCATCGGATTGGACTCGTTCGATACTGAATTTGACGTCATCGGCAGTGAACGCTTCGCCATTGGAAAAGGTTGCGCCTTCGCGAAGCTTGAACGTATAAGTCTTGTTCCCGTTGCTCAGCTCCCACGATTCGGCGAGCAACGGCTGGATCTTTCCTTCTTGGTCGATCTCGACCAATCCTTCATAGACATTGGACATGAGCGCTTGCGGAATAGCAGCGCCTGCAGTCGTGGTGAAGTCCAGATTGACCGGTTCACCAGTTAGCGCGACGGTCACTGAAGTGTTTTCGGCCGAGCCTTCCGACGAAGTCCCGCCTGATCCTGCAGAGCACGCGGTTAGCGCCAGAGAGCCAACCAGCACTGTCGCCGCAAGCCGACTGTAGTTCTTTTTCTCTTTCATGGGATCTCCATCGGTCAACATGTCCATTGAGTGATGTGATCCATACAACACCATATATGCTGATATTTCTACTAAGTTTTCTGGTCTTACCAGTTGTCGAAATATTTGGCTGGGGCGGTGCCGCCCCGGAGAACTGCAATACCTTGTCCGCTAACCGTTTCCACTCGCAGCTAAAGGAAGGCCCCAATTGAGCAAGCTAACTTTCACGCCGGCCGTGCCAACATTGACCTACGAGCGAGTAGTGCAACAGATAGAGGAAGCGATTCTGTCCAAGGAAATTGAACCTGGCCAGCACCTTCCCAGTGAACGCGAGCTCATGGTGCAGTTCTCCGTCAGCCGGCCAACGGTCCGCGAGGCATTGCGAGTATTACAGAGCCAAGGCCTCATTGCGTCGCGTCCCGGTAGCCGCAGCGGTCCAGTTGTCTTGCCGGTTTCCACGGATAATCTGGGCAGATCCTTTGCCAATATGGCGCGCATAGCTACCCTCTCACTCTCGGAATTGGTTCAATTCAGAATCGTTCTGGAGAGTTCCGCCTGCCAGCTAGCGGCCGTAATGCATAGTTCCGAGCAATTATCGGTCATGCGCGATGCAGTTGAACGCATGGAATCTGAGGCGGCTGCGGGCTCCGGATCCTTCAACCGAGCCGACCTCGATTTCCACGCGGCCGTATGGGAAGCCAGCCACAACAGCCTGTTGCGGATCTGTGGCGAGGCGGTATCCGGTGCCATCTTGAGCGTCATGAATGACCAGATGAGCCACGCGGACAACGAGTCCCTAGAAATGAAAAAAGTGGTGGCATTGGACCGAGCTATCTTCGATGCAATTGAAGCCAGAGAGCCAGTCACCGCCGGAAACGCAGCCAAGACGGCCATTTCCACGTATTTCAAACCTCGTCTGGATGATGAAGGGGTGCGCGGCGTTGAAGCGCTGACGGAACCTCGCTAATTCACGCCGGTTCCTTATCCCGGTGCCAAAGCGGAGCAAATGCAACACAGCGTCACCGGGTCAGAGCAGTTTGCGCATGATCAGCCGGGGCATCCTGCTGGCCTGGGCGTCGCTGACCCCGACGACCTCGAACCCGGCCTGCTCGAACATCTTCCTGGTTCCGACGAAGGCCATGGTCAGGTCCATCCGCCCTGCCGGATCCACGGGGTAGGCTTCGACCGCTGGCGCCCCGAGGTCCCGCGCATACTGCACTGCGCCTTGGACCATTTCCCGATTCACGCCTTGGCGGCGGTAGCCGCTGCGCACCACCATGCAGGTGATGCTCCAAGCCTCCAGATCATCCACGGACCTGATGAGCTTGGACTTTTCCAGCAGTGGGATCCTCGATCGCGGAGCGATGCTGCACCAGCCCACCGGTTCCCCTGCGCGATAGGCGATCACTCCCGGGGCAATCGGCTCGGTGCTCAGTGAGCGCATGGCGGCGAACCGGTCCCCTGCGCCTCGTTCCCTGATCTCGACGGCACCGATCCGGTGCGACAAGCACCAGCAATGCTTCTGCCTCCGGCTCGGATTCACTACCGTCGCGAAGTCGTCCATGCGTTCTTCGGCCAGCGGCCTGATCTCGATGGGCGCTGTTCCTGCCGCCTGCGGATCCTGGTTCGTGTCCATCTGTCCATCCTGCGCTCCGAAAAGCCCAAAGGGCACCCTGGGAGGCAAATTCTTCGGGTTTTCCATAATGAAGAACTCCGGTTCCCTCGGTGTTGGCGCTGACCTGCGCGCTCTAGTGTTGAGGTATGACTTCGACACCTAAGGTTCTACCGGGCACCGCACCTGCCCGTCCCCCGCTGAGATTGGGCATGACGCTGCTGCATATGGCATTGTTCGGGTCTGCCGGCCTGATCCTGTTTTCGCTGCTGCTGGCCTGGCTCTCGGTAGGCGTCGCGCTGACCCCGATCCTCGGTTTGGGCCTGGTCGTCTTGGCCGGAATGGTCTATGCGCTCTTCGGCCTGGCCCGCTTCGAGCTGACTCGAATCAGCAACCTCTACGACATGGACGTCGCTCCGCTGACCTGGCGGCCACGCCGCCGTGAAGGCTTTGGCGAATACGTCCGTTCACTCGGACGCAATGTGTCCAACGGACGCATGTGGGCGCTGCTGGGAAGCTTGCTCTTCTCCTGCCTGGCCGGCTCGCTGATGCTCACTGCCCTGCAAATGGCCGTGCGTTCGTCCATCGTTGCCTTCGCCCCGGTCTTGCAGGCAGATAGTGCCGACCCGCTGGGAACCGTTCCCGGGCTGTGGGGCTTCCAGACTCCGGTAAGCCAGGCACCTTGGCTGGTGCTGGCGGCGCTGCTGGGAATAGCAGTGGTTATCGGCTTGGTTTTCTTGCACCGGATGGTCACCGTGGGAATCGTCGGTTCTATTGCCCGCGAGAGTGCACTGGTCGAACGCGTGCGCACCACCGCGGTGCAGCGTGAAGGAGCGGTGCGCGCCGCAGAGGTGGAGCGCACCCGCATCGAACGCGACCTGCACGATGGGGTCCAGCCCCGGCTGGTCTCCGTGGCCATGACCTTGGGGCTTGCGCACCAGCAGATCGACAGCGATCCGCGCCAGGCCAAGGAACTGGTGGCCGAGGCCCATGCTTCAACCAAGTCCGCGATTACCGAACTGCGCCAGCTCACCCGCGGAATCTACGCGTCGGTACTCGATGACCGCGGACTGGATGCGGCGCTCTCGGCTATCGCAGGCCGCTCGCATATCCCGGTGGGCCTGGATATCCAGCTCAATGGGCGCTATCCGCGCGTGGCCGAAGCGGCGGTGTACTTCGCCATTGCCGAGGCGCTGACCAATGCTGCCAAGCATTCGCGGGCCCAGCGCTGCCAGATCACCGTGAGGGTCCGGGAGCATGAGGGCCAGCAAAGCCTGTGGGCCCGCATCGAGGACAACGGCACCGGCGGGGCGCTCATCACCCCCGGCGGCGGCCTGGATGGAATCAATAATCGGGTGCTCGCCGCCGGCGGCACCTTCAACCTGGACAGCCCCCAGGGCGGGCCAACTGCAGTGGAGGTGAACGTGCCATGCGCGTACTGATTTGCGAGGATTCGGTCCTTCTGCGTGAAGGGCTGGTCAGGTTGCTGGCCCACAGCGGCCACCATGTTGTCGCGGATTTGCCCGAAACCAGCGGGCTGATGGATTTCCTGGACAACTCGTCCGCCGATGATTTCCCGCAGGTCTGCATCCTGGATGTCCGCCTCCCGCCGACCTACACGGATGAAGGCATCCGTGCGGCGCTGGAACTGCGCAAGAAGTATCCAGACCTGCCGGTGCTGGTGCTCTCCCAGTACGTCGAGGAGCGCTACGCCTCGGAACTGATTTCCACCCAGTCCGGAGCGATCGGCTACCTGCTCAAGGACCGCGTTGCGGATGTCAGCGAGTTCATTGCCTCGCTGGAGCAGATTGCAGGTGGTGGAACCGTCTTGGACCAGGAAGTGGTGGCACAGCTGTTGACTCGACGCAATCACGATGACCGCATGCAGAAGCTGACCGACCGGGAACGCACAGTCCTGGCCGCACTGGCCGAAGGAAAATCCAACCAGGCGATCGCCGCGCTGCTCTTCCTCTCGGAGGCCAGCGTAGAAAAGTACATCACTTCCATCTTCCAGAAACTCGGCTTGGAAGCCGACGGAACGGGCAACCGGCGCGTGCTGGCAGCCCTGGCTCATATTGAAACCCTGGGCACCAACCGCACAGACAGGACAGGATCATGACTACCACGCAAACCATGCCGCTACCGCCAAACCCACCGGCGCCACCCAACAACGGCAAGCCGCTGAATATCATCCTCGCGGTGCTCGGCGGGCTGGTCATTCTCACCTTGGTCATCGCCACGGCACGCAGCGCCTTTGCTTCGGTCTCCCGGGAGCATTCGGTCCACGAAGCAGAGGTCTCCGGGGTGACCGCCTTGGAAGTTTCGGCGAGCTCGGGACGCTTCGATCTGGTCTTTGCGGACACCGACAAGGCAACACTTGAAGTCAAAAGCGCCAAGGCCGCGAGCTGGAAGCTGCATCGGGAGCGCAATCGGCTCATCGTCGAAGCCCCGAATGCCTGGGACAACTTCTGCTTCTTCGGCTGCGGATTCGACGACAACGAGGCAACGCTGGTGCTTCCGCAATCCATGGACAACGGAACGCTGGATGCGGACTTCGAGCTGTCCGCCGGATCCTTCAACGCAGTCGGCGCCTACAAGGACCTGGTGGTTGAAGTCGGTGCCGGGGAGCTGAACCTCACCGGCAGCGCGCACACCGCCGATATCGACTTGGGCGCAGGGGAAGCAACGGTGCGCCTGGACAATGTCCGAAGCGCCCGGTTTGATATCTCGGCCGGCGAACTCATTGGCGAACTCTCGGGCACGGCGCCCAAGAGCATCGAGGGCAGTGTCAGCGCCGGCTCGCTGGAGCTGGAACTGCCCGAGGCCACCTACGACCTGCGGCAGAATACGGCCGCCGGATCCGTCGAGAACCTGCTCGCCACCGATCCGAACTCCCCTAACAAGATCACGATCGATGTCTCCGCAGGCAGTGCCACCTTGCATCCAGCAGGCACCGCCCAGGAATCGGTTGGCCGCTAGACCCGGTTCCCACGAAAAAGGCAAAGCGTCCCTTCCCGGATCAGTAGTGATCCGGGAAGGGACGCTTTGGCGCTTGTGGCTAGGACCTAGGCCTGGTTCTTCTTCAAGGCAGCCAGGCGTGCCTCGACCTCGGAAACCTGCTGTGCGCCGGCTTCGATCTGCGCTGCGCCGTCGGCTTCCTCGAGGATGTCCTGTGGGGCGTTGCTGGCCTTCAAGGCTGCCAAGCGCGCATCAACTTCGGTCTCGGCACCGAGGTCTTCCAGCTGCGCGAACTGCGCACCCAGGGAAGAGGCCGCCAGTTCCTGCGCACCGCGGACCTTGGCTTCGTCCTGGCGGATCTGCTGCTCGAAGCGGCTGATCTCGCTGGTCGGGTCGTTGATGTCCAGGGCCTTGAGGGTGTCCATCATCTGGTTCTGGGTCTTGGCATTGCGCGCGCGGGCCACCAGCTCATCGCGCTTGGCCACCAGTTCCTGGCGCTTGGTCTGCATGGTGTTCAGACCGGTCTTCAGCTTGGCCACGACATCACGCTGGGTGGTGATCGTGGATCCCAGGTTCTTGGCGCGCTTCTCGGCGTCCATCTGGCGCTGGATGGCCACCGTGGCCAGCTGGTTGAACTTCTGCTGGTTGGTGCTGTCACCGGCGGCAGAATATTCGTCAGCCTTGTTCGACGCGGCCAGCGCCTTGTTGCCCCAGTCCTTGGCTTCCTGCTGGAACTTGGCGTGGTCGTCCTCGGCCATGCGCAGGTTGCCGATGGTCTGGGCAACCGCCTGCTCGGCCTGGGCAATGTTGTTGGTGTATTCGCGAACCGACTGGTCCAGCATCTTCTTCGGATCCTCCAGAGCATCCAAAGCGGCGTTGGCGTTAGCCTTGCCGATACCGAACATTCGAGCCCAAATTGAGCGCTTCTTGGCCATAGTGCGTCCCTTCGTCTTCCGTTGCTTAAAGCTTAGGGGAATTAGCAGCGCCGCTCTAACCGAAGACCACGCTGCGTCGGCAATCTAGTCATTGAAATGGCGCAGGTACCGTCCCGGGGCATCCAGGAAAAGCCGCCAGTTCCGCACCATGTCCAACTCGTCGTAGTCTGATTCGCGGATGCCCCACTCCCCGATTTCATAGATTCGCGCCTCCGGCAAGGAAGCAAGAATTGGCGAGTGGGTGGAGAGAAGTACCTGGGAACCGGAACGCAGCAGATCTGCAATATGCGAGAGCAGCATGAGGCAGCCATTGAAGGACAGCGCTGATTCGGCTTCGTCGAAGACCCACAACCCGTTGACATACGAGCGCTCGGTGAAGAACTCGACGAAGGATTCGCCATGGCTCTGGAAATTGTGCTTTCCGCGCGAGCCGATGGAGCCCAGATAGGCGAAGTGCCCGTGCATGGTTTCCGCGCGCAAGAACACGCCGGCCTTGGACGAACCGGCTCCGCGTTCCAATTGCAGGTGCGAGGACAACCCGGATTCGGTGGGTTGGGTCTGGTGCATGCTGTTGCGGGTTCCGCCCTCGGCATTCAGCCCAAAGGCCGCTGCAATCGCCTCGACGAGCGTTGATTTTCCCGCGCCGTTTTCCCCCACCAGCACAGTCAGCTGGCCCAGTTCAAGGCCCTCGTCAAGCAGTTGCTGCACCGCCGGGATCTGGGCGGCCCAGTCGGAACGATCCATGGGTGCCTTGGGATGTTCGGTGATGCGGCGAACCGGCAGCGTGTCGAAAAGTGCGCTCATGCACCCGAGGCTACCAGCAGCGCGCGACAGCTTGGCGGCCGTTATGCAGGCTTGGCCCCTTGGCCGCACCCATGGTTCAGTCGGGTGCGGCCAAAAGAGCCAAGAGGGTTTTCTAGCCGTTGGCCGGAAGCATGTTCCCGGCGAAGAACGCGGCGATCTCCTCACGCGCATCCAGCGGGAAGATCCCGGCGACGTACTGGTCCGGGCGGACCACCACGATGGCGCCGTTCTTGCTGATTTCGCGGTCGCGGAAGATGTCGCGGCCGTGGCCGGCTGCGAATACCTGGTTGATGTCGTGCAGGCCGTACGGGACCTTCAACGGCTGGAAGGCCTTGGGCACATCATGCAGCTCGACCTGCGTATAGTCCTGCTGGTAGATGGCCTTGGTATCGAAAACGGCATCCTCGTCCCCGCCCGCCGGGGTGTACAGGTTGCGCGGCGATGCCGGATCGGCGCTCCACCAAGCGGCGAAGTCGGCCATTGCGGTGCCCTCCAGTGCCGGTGCTGCCGCATCGGCGAAGGCGTAGATGCGCCAGCGTCCGTCAGCCTCATGGAAGTGGCCCAAGTGGCGCCAGCGGTTATCAGAACGGCGGATGACCTCGGCGGACTTGAAGCGCTTGCCCACCGGGAAGCCCGGGGCCAGATCCTGGTGCTCCAGGCCGGCGGTGATCGGCGATTGGGTGTACTGCGTCATGAACCCGGCAGGGAATTCCTGGGTCTTGGTGTAGTACTTCTCCAGCTCGTCAGGGTCTTCCCAATCGTCCACCGACTTGGCCATCAGGGTGGACCATTCCTTGTCGAAGTCGATCAGGTTCTGCGCGATGACCTTGCGTTCCCCGGCGTAGGTATCCAGCAGCGCATCCGGGGCGCGGCCTTCGAGCACGGCGGCCAGCTTCCAGCCCAGGTTGAAGCCGTCCTGGATGGACACGTTCATGCCCTGCCCGGCCTTGGCCGAGTGGGTGTGGCAGGCATCGCCCATGATGAAGGCGCGCGCGCAGCGGGTGCCGCGCTCCTCATCGGAAACGTCGTCGAAGCCGTCGGTGATCCGGTGGGCCACCTCGTAGACCGAGAACCAGGCGACGTTCTTCACGTCCATCGTGTACGGGTGGATGATGCGGTTGGCTGTGGCCACGATTTCCTCGACCGGGGTGTTGCGGATGGCCCCGGCATCCTCGGCGGTCAGCTCGCCCAGGTCCACGTAGAAGCGGACCAGATAGCCGCCCTCGCGCGGGATAAGCAGGATATTGCCCGCGTCATGGGACTGGATGGAGCATTTGACCTGGATGTCCGGGAAGTCGGTGTTGACCATGACGTCCATGACGCCCCAGGCATGCAGGGCCGCATCGCCGTGCAGCTTGTGGCCCAGCGAGCGGCGCACCTGGCTGCGCGCGCCGTCGCCGCCAACCAGGTACTTGGCCTTCACGGTGCGCTCTTCGCCAGTACGCGGCCCCGCCACGTATTTGATGCGCGCGGACACCGGGTATTCGGCGTCCGGGTCGATCTCGCAGCCGAGGTATTCCACGCCGTAGTCCGGGGTGATTTTGCCCGGCGCGCGTTCGGCGTCACGCAGGAAGTAGTCCAGGATGCGCGACTGGTTCACGTAGATGTGCGGGAACTCGCTCATTCCGGTGGAGTCGTCGGCAGCACGCGAATGGCGCTTGATGTTCGCCGGGTTCTCGGGGTCCGGGGTCCAGAAGCACATTTCGACATTGCGGTAGGCCTCTTCGACAACCTCGTTGGCGAAGCCGAAAGCCTGGAAGGTTTCCACCGAGCGGGCCTGGATGCCGTCGGCCTGGCCGACGTCGAGCCGGCCCGGGCGCATCTCGATGGCGCGGGCGTTGATGCTCGGGAAGCGCGAGAGCTGCGCGGTCACCACGGCGGCCGCCGGACCGGTTCCAACGATCAGCACATCCATTTCATCGGGAATTTGCTCGGCGCGGTCGATGCCGTAGCCGGCCGCTTCCTTGACCCGTGGATCCCCGGAAACGTATCCCCTGTGGTGAATCTGCATAATGTGGCTCCCCTATCGCTGTGCCGCTGAACTTCATTGTCTCTATAATTGCGACACTGTTCTAACTATAGAAACAATCGTAGCTTTCACGTAGGCTGTAGGCAAGACGTGGATCACACCGGGAACAGCACGGCAGGCATCTGCGCAGGCCAGATGGAATGATTGGAACATGAGCAAAACCACCGAAGGCGGTTCGCAGACCCTGGGCCGCGGGCTAGAGGCACTGACCCTGATCGGGGAATCCGCGACGCCGCTGAGCGTCTCGGAACTCGCCGGACTGCTGGGCGTGCACCGCTCCATGGCCTACCGGCTGGTCAAGACCTTCGAGCAGTACGGTTTCGTGGAACGCAATCCTGCAGGCGAGCTCGAGTTGGGAGCCCGCCTGGGCGCGCTGGCGCGCAACGTCGCCAAGCCCCTGCAGGCCGCGGCCGCACCGCATCTGGCCACCGTCTCCGATGAGCTGCAGATGACGGCGCTGCTTGTCGTCTTCGATGGCGAGGCAGCCGTTACCCTGAGCACCGCAGAACCCCGGCTCGCCGATGCCACCGTAGCCCAGCGCCCGGGCACCCGCCATCCGATCGACAACGGCGCACCGGGACGGGTCATCCGTTCCATGCTCAATCCCCAGGAGCACCCGGCCAAGGACTTCGAATTCAGCCATGACGAAGTGATCCCGGGACTAACCTCGATTGCCGTTCCGCTGGTGCTCCCGCAGGGCAAGCCCGCGGCCATCGCCGTCATCTACCCGCCACTGGAACGCGATCGCAACCACATTGCAGCCGTGCTTACGGCCGCCTCGGCACGCATCTCGGCAAGCCTGGGCATCCGCTCGTGAGCGGTACCTGCCCGCACGCTGCGCTAGCTAGGCGGTGCAGGCCTCATTGGAGCACCCCGCATCACGCGGACGGTAGGTCTGGGTTCCTTCAACCTTCTCCCACACTATGTGGCGGTGCTGCCCGCAGCGATCGCATGAAGGAGCCAGGTACGTGGCCCGCTCTTCCATGGTGTATGCACGAAAATCACCCATCACAACCTCCGATGACCAGCCGCGAAGCGAAGTTCGCGGGCCTGCTGGACCTGCTTGGTGCCTTCACTCTACGCGCGGTTTGCACAACCGGCTAGGGTCCACTGGCGGCAGTTACCCACAGCCCCTCAAGCAGGGCTCTGCACCTCGTGGCAAACTAATGCAGAGAACCGGATATGACCGCTTCGCCACCGCCGGACCGCTAGCAAGGAAGAAGCCATGAGCACCTCTGAGCAAAAGCTGCAACGCTTGAAAGAACGCATTGCCCTATTGCTGAACAAGGCCGAGAACACCACTTTCCCGCACGAAGCGCAGGCCTTCCAGGAACATGCCGAACGGCTCATGGTGCGCTATGGCATCGGCCGTGCGGAACTGGATGCCGACTCGGCCCACCGGGGCAAGAAGAAGGAAGCCATTATCGAGGAGCACTTCGATATGCGCGGCGTCTACCGCCTGGGACAGCGCGATGGCCTGTCCGCTGTGGGCCGGGCCTTCCGCACGGTGTCCATGCTGCAAAGCAACTACTCGACCTCGTGCAGGCTGTACATCATCGGCCATGAATCGGATGTAGCTACCGTCAAGAATCTCTTCGCCTCCTTGGTTGTCCAGGCGACTGCCGCCATGGCCCACTGGTGGGCACAGGAGGGCAAGCTCTACGCGAACTGGTACACCGATTCCGAGAAAACCATTGAACGCCGCGAATTCCAGCGCAGCTTCTACCTGCAAGTCGCTTCGCGCATCGCCATCCTCTACCAGGAAGAAAGCGTGCACAGCGGCAGCGGGACCGAACTGGTCCTGGCCAGCCGCAAGGAACAGGTCGACGAATTCGTCAGCAACCAATATCCGTTCCTGCGCCGCAGCAGGAACCGCGCCGCAGCCGGAAGCGCCAATGCCTCATTGGCCGGACGGGTCGCAGGAAGCCAGGCAGATCTCGGTTTCGACAAGCACGTCGACTCAGCCGCGACCGGCGAAGTCGCCAGCTAGCGCACTTGCTCTAGTTGCGTGTCCTCGATGTAGCGCGGACGCCCGGCCATGATGCCGACCAGGGTCTGGAAAACGATCAAGCCGGCAATAAGCCACATTGGCGCAACCCATGAACCCGAAGTTTCGTGCAGCACCCCGACCAGGAACGGACCGGGGAACGCCAGCAGATAGCCCGCAGACTGGCCGAAGGTGGAGAGCTTCGAGACACCCGCGGCGGTGCGGGCCTTCAAGCCGATCATGGTCAAGGCCAGCGGGAAGTTCGACCCGCAAATGCCCAGCAGCACCGCCCACAGCACCGCTCCCTGGACCGGAGCAAGCAGCATGCCGATGATCGCGATGATGCCCACGGCACCGTTGAAGATCACCAATGGCGCCTGGTTCGAGAATTTGGCAGCGAGCGCCGGCATCACGAAGGACAAAGGCACGCCCACACCCAGCAGGATCGCCAGCAGGGATCCAGCGAATGCCGGCGAGACTCCCAAGTCGATGAAGATCTTGGGCAGCCACCCCATGAAGATATAAGCCACGGCGGACTGCCCGCCGAAGAACAACGCCACCCACCATGCGGTGGCGTTCTTGCTCATCGGCCCGATGCCGGCCGCATCATTTGAGTTACTGGCAAGATGCTGCTGCTGGGCTGCGATTTGGTTGCGCATCCCGAAGTACACCAAAAGCCACAGCACCAGCGCCAGCAAGGCCAGAATTGCCCAGAATCCCAAGCCCACGCGCCAGTTTCCGCCGAGCATCTGATTCACCGGCACGGCGACCCCCGCAACTCCGGAAGCACCCAAGGCAACCGCCGTAGTGTAGGCGCCGGTGACAATCCCGATCTTTCCCGGGAACCAGCGCTTGACCAGTACCGGCATGAGAATGTTGCCCACCGCGATGCCCGCAAGGGCCAATGCGGTGCACAGCAGGAAGAATCCGGTCCCCGGAGCCACCGCGCGCAGGGCAATGCCCAACAGGACAGCACCCATGGCTGAGGCCACCACTAGTTCCGGTCCGCGCTTCCCGGCCAGCCGTGGCGCCAAGGGACCCAGCAGCGCGAAGCACAGTGGAGGGATGCCGGTGATCATTCCGGCCACGAAGCCATTCATCTGCAGGTCGCCAATCACCAGATCAAGCAGGGACCCCAAGGAGGTGACGGCAGGACGCAGGTTCAGCGAGGCCAGGATGATGGCAAGGATCAGCAGTGCGCCAGAGCCCTTGGACAGGGTGGCGCGGTTTTTCGGGAAGTCAGGCATGGTATCCACAGACTATCTGCTTCAAAACCCGGATCCCATCCCCGTTGCCTGGACTACGGCAACGGGCCGCCCCAAAAGTTGGACGGCCCGTGCCGAATGAAAAGTCCAGTGTTGGCTAGCCCAGTTTGGCGCGCACCATCTGGGAGACAGCCTTGCCATCGAAGCGGCCAGCGATTTCGGCGCCGACCAGCTTCATGGCCTGGCCCATGTCCTTCATGGTCAGGTCGTGATCGGCTGCAAGTTCGGCCATGATCCTCTCGACAATGTCCTGGGCTTGCGCTTCGTCAAGCATCTTGGGCAGGTACGTGGAGATGAAGGCGGCTTCGGCCAATTCGCGTTCAGCCAATTCGGTGCGGCCGTCCTTGGCGGCCAGGCCAGCAGTTTCCTCGCGGTTGCCGACTTCCTTGCGAAGCAGGTTCTCGACATCCTGGTCGTTGAGCTCGCTGGGGTTCTTTCCGGACTTTTCCTTGGTGCCGATGGCACTGAGGATATTGCGCAGGGTCGTCTTTTCCAGCTCGTTGCCGGCCTTCAGATGGGCGATGCTGTCATCGCGCAGGCGATCTTTCAAACTCATGGGAACTCGCTTTCAATACGTGTGCTTGAAATTTTACTCGCATTATCCGGTTATCGTTTTCCGGAGTACCAGCGGTCAAGCATGAGGTCGCATTTGATACAGTAGCCAGATGAATTCACTGCGCGCTGGAGCTAGCGTCATCGCACTGGCTCTTATCGCAGCCATCCTGGTGATCTGGCAGCCATGGAATTCCTGCGTCGCGCCCGATGAAGTTTGCGATTTCGTTGCAGCCGTCGAGGACCGGGACGGGGTCCTTGGCGTCCAGATGTCCTCCGAGGTCATGGATCACGATGTCTTGGCCGCACCGGATCTGTCAGTTGACCTGCAATTCGTGCAATCGGATCAGCTCGATCCTGCACAAGCGGAAGTAATCGTGCGGGAGATGGCACAACAGATCCAGGCTGGGGCCCATGCCCTGAGCTTGCGGAACATCGACCTGGCCTTTGTCGCCGGTGAACCCCAGAATATCCCAGGCTCAAAGACGAAAACCTACCCACTGGAAGTCTCCGACAATTTTTCGCACTTTGGAGGCGAAGAGCAAGCGAAGCCTGGTCTTCTCGGTGAGAGGGCTTCATTCGCATTCCGCCTACGCGGGCTCGGCGCGGCAAGTGCGGCTAACTACTCGGCCACGGCGTTTAATTTGGAGCAGCTGCTGGCGCTGGGAAAATTCGCTGCACAGGCCAAGCACCCCACCGATTTGGCACTAGCAGATCGATCCGTGCGCTATTCGCCCGCGAATCGCACTGATATTCCCGAGCTCCAGCTTCTTATCGAGGCGGCCAAGCGAGGTGTCTTCGAGAGCGCCAGCATTGACCATTCCGGATTGAACCTGGTCCTCGGCAACGAGGCGCCAGCAGAGGCGGAAAAGGAAACCCGCTTATGGCTGGAGCGGCATGGTCCCTTTGGCGAGCCCATGCCCTACAAGCTGGCATCGCCTCGATACGAGGTCCTTGCTGAAGGCTGGGTTGGAAACAAGAAACCACAATGGCTGATTCCCAAGCCTGTGGTTCTTCCCGACAAGGTCAAAAGCTGGCCAGCGAATCAGCCAGCTCCGTTGTGCGCAGAGGGGGACTTGGAAATAGCCCTCGGCGCACCCGATGCAGCTGCCGGTTCACGGTACATGGCGGTCTACGCCAAGAACATTTCTGCTCGCTCGTGCGCGTTGCAGTCCTACCCGCAGATCGATTTCCTCAACGAGGCCGGCGATGCCCAGCCGGATATCGAGCTGCAGCCCGAACCGGATATCCTCCTTGAACGCGTTGCCATCCCTTCCGGCGAAGCGGTGATTTCGACGCTGGATTGGAATGCCATGTCAACGTCCCAGGATCCGGATGAAACCGTTGCCCTGGTCATCGCCGCAGCCAAGGGGATGAAACCGGTCCAGCTCGCACCCCAATACGATGGCCAGCCGACGTCCCTTGACATCCTCGACGGGGCGCAGGTCGCCCAAAGCCCCTGGGTCCAGGCGCGCGACGGGTGGGCAATTCCTGGAGACGCCTTCAAACCGCAACCACCGGCCACTCCTAGGCCCTAGGCCTGGGCAATCCTACTGGGTGCGCGGCGGGAACGCCTTGAACTTGCGGTAGTGGTTGGCCGCATTCAACAGCAGATAGAGCTTGCGGCGAGGGTTCTTCTCGGCTGCGAACTTCAACGGGTTCGAGACCTTGCCTGCCTTGAGCAGTGCTTCTGCCTTGCGGCCGGTTCCGCTGTCCAGGAAGCGGCGCAGCAAGTGGTGCGGCAGCACGGTGAATAGCCGCTGGCGCGACAGCTGCAAGACACCTGTGCCGGTGTCCACCACCGCGTCGGTTTCCGGGTTCGACTGATCGAACTGCGCGCCGAGGAACTCGGTGACATAGAAACGGGCCGGGTTCACCCCGGCTGCGGTCAGGTAGAAGTGGTTGCGGCCCAGGCGCGGGTTGATCTCGAAGAATTTGATCTGGCCATCGCGGTGATCGTATTTGGCATCGATCATGGCAATTCCGCGCCAGCCCAGTTCTTCGAGCATGCGCGCGCCATCGGCGGCCATCGCATCGTTGCGACCGGTGATAATGGCGGCCGAATTGCCCAGCACCAGCGGGGCATGCTCCTCGATCACCACTTCGCCGTAGCCGGCGAAGATGACCTTTTCTTCCTGGGTGGCGAAGTAGGTGCACAGGCGCATCGCGTCATCTCCACCCGGAATGTACTCCTGGAAGATGTACCCCGAGTCGTAGCCGCTGCCATCGATTCTGGAAACCAGGGCTTCGAGGTCGGCGCGGCTGTCGATAGTGTGGATCTTCTGCTTGCCCTCGAACTTGGCGGCGATCCAATCCGCGGAGCTCGATGGCTTGCCGATGACCGGGTAGTCGAAGGAACCTACAAGCGAATCCAGCGGGGTTCCCGGGTAATACACGGCGGTGCGCGGATGGGCGATGCCCAATTTTTCGGCGAGCGCGTAGAAGTTCTCTTTCAGTGCCGCACCCTCGATGGTTTCCAGCTGGGGGTACGGGATGACGTACTGTTCCTCAAGCTGCTCACGGTTCTTGGCGATCAGCATGATGTGGAAGTCCAGGGAGCCGAAAAGCATCAGCGGCCGATCCGCCGCGGCCTTCAGCTCATCGGCCAGCTCGACCAGGGCCGCGACTACGCGTCCCTCGTCGGCCATGGAGCCGATGGGGCGCAGTTCGATGGCTACCGAGTGCTCGATGACGCCGTTGCCGGCAGCCGGCAGAACCACCGAGCGCACCCCGTAGGCCTCGTAGAATTCGCGCGCCAAGGTGTAGGTGCCGATGTCCCCGCCGAGGATGACCGGGACAAATGGCTGGGTTGGATCGATTGCCAAAGTGGTGTTTTCCCTACTTCTTGCGCCAGTTCATGTATTTTTCGAAGGCCCACGCCAGGGGCTTGTTCAGCGCCAGGTCCCACTCGCCGTTGGTCTGCACGATGTCGCAGCCGGTGTTGGTCTTGAACTTGGTCAGCCCCGAGAGGTGGTGCTCCTTGTCCAGGGTCGCGCTCACGCCGCCCTGGTCCAGATAGCGGCAACCTGCCTCGATGGAATCGATGACCATGTGCTGCATGATCGCCTTCGGCGCGAACAGCTTGCGCTGCTCCGAGGAGGAAGCGCCGTACAGGTACCAGGCCAGGTTCGAGGAACGGATGACAATGGATGCGGCCAGGTCCACGCCTTCATTGCTGGCGATGTACAGGGTGCAGGAGCCCGGCACCGCTTCGTTGAGCACGGTGTGCATCTTCTCGAAGTAGCCCAGCGGGCGGCCGGTGAAGTCCTGGCGATCCGCGGTGTGGTTGTACAGGGCATGGAAGCGGGCCATGTCCTTGGTCTGGCCAACTTCGATTTCCAGGGTGCTCTTCAGCGCCTTGCGGGTCTCGTTGCGGGTGGTCGCCGAGTAGCTGGCCATGACCTGGTCCACGTCCAGCTGGTTGCCGTCATCATCTTGCAACGCCACGCGGGCCACGAATTCCGGCTGGCCCGCAGCGAAGTCCAGTCCCACATCTTCTTTGGAGAAGCCCATTTCCAGCAAGGCGTCATTCAGCGCTAGCGCGGTGCCTGAGGTGCTCTGGGTTTCAAGGTCAGCGAGCTGGGTGAACCCTTCCTTGCCCAGGTTCTTGCGCACCGCGGCGGCACCCCAGGTGCGCACGGCCAGTCCCGGGCCCATCTTCAGCTGGAACGCGCCACGATTCTTCAGGTAGGCGGCCAGCGGCTGGATTACCTGTCCAGGAGCATAGGTGCCGAAGTCGATGACCGGGCCATCGGGGATGTAGGCGAGGGTCTTCTTGATGACCGGGGCTGCACGATGCAGCACCAGTGCCGCGCCTACCAGCTCGTCTTCCTCGAACCAGCCGAGGGATTCACCGCGCCAGCCGCCCTTGACCTGGGCCCATTCGGGACGCTGCAGGAAGCTGACGTCTTGGGCGGTCTCAAGGAATGATGAGTGCTCGGTGCCGGAAATCGGACGCACATGAAGTTCGTTGTGGCTCACGGGTGAAATCCTACCGTGCTTCCCTCTCCGGCTGGGGGATGCTGGATACCCCTAGGGGGTACTTGACTTAATACCCCTAGGGGGTATGATCGTTATATGGATACCAACCACACGCCACATGAACCAGCTGAGCACCACGGCTATCACGCGGATAAAAGCGCCTTGGAACGACGCCTGAAGCGCATTGAAGGCCAGGTGCGCGGAGTGGCCAAGATGGTAGATGAAGACAAGTACTGCATCGACATCCTGACCCAGATCTCCGCTATCAACGCGGCATTGCACAAGGTCAGCGTGCAGCTGATCGATGACCATATCGGCCATTGCGTGGTTGATGCGGCCAAGTCATCCATCGAGACGGGTGATCCATCCATCGTGCAAGACAAAATCGCCGAGGCCACGGCCGCCATCTCCCGTTTGGTGCGCTGAGCGCGCCCCAACGGACCCATTTCCAATTCACACAGAATTCATCGAAAGAGAGCAAGATCATGAGCCACAACTGCAATTGCGGATGCTCCTCGGAAAAGAACTCCAACCAGGGCCTGCAGATCATTCCCCGCGAGCAGAGCACCCCGCTGACTAGCCATGTGGAAATCAAGATCTCCGGCATGACCTGCGGCCACTGCGTATCCTCTGTCACGGAGGAGCTCAAGGAGCTTGATGGGGTGCAAGAGGTGGAAGTGTTCCTCGATGCGAAGGGCGTGTCCACCGCCAACGTCACCACCAGCGCAACCGTAAGCGAAGAGAGCATTCGCAATGCCATCGACGAGGCTGGTTACACCGTCGAAGCAATTAACGCCTAGCCGCAAAAAAGCCAGGCACCAAGCCACAACGGCAAGAAAGTGCAAGGTCGTAAATCATGACTTCCCATGCCCCGCATGAAACAATCCCCGAATTGCGCACCGTCGATCTGGACATCCAGGGAATGACCTGCGCCTCGTGCGTGAATCGGGTGGAACGCAAACTCGGCAAGCTGCCCGGTGTCAGCGCGACGGTGAACCTGCCCCTGGAAACCGCCAAGGTCCAGGTCCCAGCCGATGTCACCGATGAGGCACTGATCGATACGGTGCAAGCCGCCGGCTATACCGCTTCCCTCAAGCACCCGCCCAAACCCGCCGGTTCGGATCACCAGGGACACGGGGAGCATGATCACGGCGGGCACGAGCACATGGTGCCCAACCACCTGCTGCGCCGCCTGCTGGTCTCCGCGATCTTCACCATTCCGCTGTTCATCATTTCCATGATTCCCGCAGCGCAGTTCCCGCATTGGGGTTGGGTCGCCTTCGCGCTGGCCACTCCCGTGGTCTTTTACGGCGCCTGGCCTTTCCACAAGGCAGCGGCCGTCAACGCACGGCACCTGGCCTCGACCATGGACACTCTGGTTTCCCTCGGTGTGCTCGCGGCCTACTTCTTCTCTGCAGTGCAGCTGATCCTCGATCCGCAGCTGACCGCCCATATCGGCATGTCCATGTCCGAGCATGCGCTCTACTTTGAAACTGCCGGCGTCGTGGCCACCTTGCTGCTGCTGGGCCGTTTCCTGGAGCACCGCGCCAAGTCCTCGGCATCCGATGCGCTGAAGTCCTTGCTGAACCTGGGCGCCAAGGATGCAGTGGTGCTTCGCGACGGCGCGGAAGTGAAAATCCCGGCCGGGCAGGTGCAGGTCGGGGACCATTTCGTGGTGCGCCCCGGCGAGAAGATCGCTACTGACGGCGTGGTCATTGACGGCGCCAGCGCGGTAGACACCTCGCTGCTTACGGGCGAATCGGTCCCGCAGAAGGCCGGGCCCGGCGATGAAGTCACCGGCGCGACCTTGAATGCCTCAGGCCGGCTGGTGATCGAAGCTACCCGCGTTGGCGCGGACACCACCTTGGCCCAGATGGGCAAGCTGGTCTCCGAAGCCCAATCGGGCAAGGCTCCCATTGCCCGCCTGGCTGACCGGATATCCTCCGTCTTCGTGCCTATCGTACTGGCCATTGCGCTGCTCACGTTCGTGACCTGGTTCTTTGCCAGCGGCGATCCCTACCAGGCGTTCACCGCTGCGGTCGCCGTGCTGGTCATCGCCTGCCCCTGCGCATTGGGCCTGGCGACCCCGATCGGCTTGCTGGTCGGTACCGGCCGCGGCGCGCAGCTGGGCATCCTGATCCGCGGCCCGCAGGTCCTGGAAGATACCCGCAAACTGGACACCATCGTGCTGGACAAGACCGGCACCGTGACCACCGGGGTCATGGCCCATCAGGGCACCGAGGCCATCGACGGAGTCGATCCCGATGAGGTCCTGGCCTTGGCCGGTGCCGTGGAACACCATTCCGAGCATCCGATCGCCCAGGCCATCGCCAAGGCCGCAGCCGGCTTGGGCCCGCTGCCCGAAGCCAGCGACTTCGATTCCGATCCGGGCGGCGGCGTGGTCGGCACGGTCAACGGGCATCGCGTTGCCGTAGGCCGCTCCAGCTGGCTCGAAGCCCAGGGCGCGTCCTTGGATGACTCCGCCAAGGCCATGCTCGCGGAAGCCGAGCAGGCCGGCGCGACCGCCATCCTGGTCGCGGTGGACCAGCAGTTCCAGGCAGTGATCTCGGTGGCGGACAAGATCAAGGACAGCTCCGCAAAAGCTATTGCCGAACTCCAGGAGCGCGGCCTGCGCGTGGTGCTGCTGACCGGCGACAACCAGTCGGTGGCTACCGAGGTTGCCGCCCAGGTAGGCATCAAGGCCGAGGACGTATTCGCCGGGGTCTTCCCTGCCGGCAAGGCCCAGGCGATCACCTCATTGCAAGAGCAGGGCAAGGTCGTGGCCATGGTGGGCGATGGCGTGAATGACGCGCCAGCACTGGCGCAGGCCGACCTCGGCATCGCCATGGGCTCGGGCACCGATGTGGCCATCGAAGCCGCGGACATCACCCTGATGGGTAACGACCTGCATCAGGTCACGCAGGCCATCGACCTGTCGGCCCGAACCCTGTCCACCATCAAGATGAACCTGTTCTGGGCTTTCGCCTACAACACTGCCGGCATTCCGATTGCGGCCCTGGGCTTGCTGAACCCGATGATCGCCGGAGCGGCCATGGCAGCCAGCTCGGTGCTGGTGGTACTGAACTCGCTGCGGCTGCGACGGTTCGGGAAGTAGCCCTCCGTACCTCCCCACGCGGGGCATCGGTTGAACCGATGCCCCGCTTTGCCGCATCCATGCCCTTGCTTCCCGAATCATTACGAAGCGGAGAATCCCCCATTTCGCCAGCCACTTTCCACGATTGGCGTGGCCAAGCGGTTATCCGGGGCCCGAAGTGTGAAATTGCGACTTGCACCACGTTTTATTTTCTGGGCATACTGTGATGGCAATCACCACATATGCCGTTGATACGTGGCGGGAGAGATCCGCCCAAGCCAAGGGCGGGCGCCGTAGGAGCAATTTCCTCCCCGGGAAACTCTCAGGCACCCGTACCGCCACGAAGAGGCAAATCTGGAAAGCAGCGCGGCTCCACCGTGCTCACCGAAGGAGCAAGCTTCGCCCAGTAGTCGGGCCGAAGTGAAAACTCTCAGGTAGATATACAGATTGGGGAGGGACCAAGAACAGTGCCGCACCGAGCGCACCGGTTTCGAGGTACTCCCCGTGGCTTACCTGGCTCCTGCTCCTTGCGCAGCTTGCCGGGCACGCCAGCTGGAATCCTTTAGTACCGGATGTGTTCAACGAAGCCAGTTCCTGCGCTCCAAGCCATGATGGCTTGGAGGCAGAACAACTTCAGGGCGTCACGCCACACTCCTGGAAGGCAACCAGCATGAGTACCACCAGTTCTGATCCCACTCTCGAGCGCGGACTCTCCAATCGTCACATCCAGCTGATCGCCATCGGCGGCGCTATCGGCACCGGCCTGTTCATGGGCTCCGGCAAGACCATTTCGGTCGCCGGCCCGTCGGTCATCTTCGTTTACATGATCATCGGCTTCATGCTCTTCTTCGTCATGCGCGCCATGGGCGAGCTGCTGCTGAGCAACCTCGAATACAAGACCTTCGCCGACTTCGCCGGGGACCTGCTGGGCCCATGGGCGGCGTTCTTCACCGGCTGGACCTACTGGTTCTGCTGGGTTGTCACCGGCATTGCCGACGTGGTGGCCATCGCCCACTACGTCGCTTTCTGGTGGGGCGACCTTCCCCTGTGGATCCCGGCGCTGGGGTGCATCGCGCTGCTGCTGGTGCTGAACCTGGCCACCGTGAAGGCCTTCGGGGAAACCGAATTCTGGTTCGCTCTGATCAAGATCGTGGCTATCGGCGCGCTGATCGTGGTCGGCTTGGTCATGATCATCACCGGATTCGAGCACGACTCGGCCACCGCTTCCTTCTCCAACCTGTGGACCGAGGGCGGCATGTTCCCCACCGGCTTCATGGGCTTCGTCGCCGGCTTCCAGATTGCGGTGTTCGCGTTCGTGGGCATCGAGCTGGTCGGCACCACCGCAGCTGAAACCAAGGACCCGGAAAAGACGCTGCCCAAGGCGATCAATTCGATCCCGGTCCGCATCCTGTTCTTCTACGTGGGCGCATTGATCATCTTGATGACCGTCGAACCGTGGAACCTGTTCTCCGCCGAGCAGTCCCCGTTCGTGGGCATGTTCGCCCTGGCCGGCCTGGCCGGCGCCGCGGGCATCATCAACTTCGTGGTGCTCACCTCCGCGACCTCCAGCGCCAACTCGGGCATCTACTCGACCTCGCGCATGCTGCGCGGCCTGTCCATGGAGGGCGATGCGCCCAAGGGCTTCGCCAAGCTCTCCAGCCGCAAGGTCCCGAAGAACGCGCTGCTGTTCTCCTGCATGTTCCTGCTGGCCGGCGTCGCCCTGCTCTACAGCGGCGACTCGGTGATGGGCGCCTTCACCCTGGTCACCACCGTCTCGGCCCTGTGCTTCATGTTCGTGTGGACCATCATCCTGCTCAGCTACCTGGTCTTCCGCGCACGCCGCCCGCACCTGCACGATGCCTCGAAGTTCAAGGTGCCCGGCGGGGTCATCATGCCCTACGTGGTACTCGGCTTCTTCGGCTTCATCCTGTGGGCCTTGACCACCCAGGCCGATACCTTCAGCGCCCTGCTGATCACCCCGGCATGGTTCCTGATCCTGGGCGCCGGCTACCTGTACATCCGCCGCAACCCGCAGCACCAGGCACTGCGCGCCGCGCACCTGGCCAAGGTGGCGCATGAACGCTACGAGGCCGCGGCCTACCGTGATGCGAAATCCTTCGCCATGCACGAGGAGGAAACCGCCGCGCAGGTCTCCGCGGACATCCGCCAGTAGCCCCGCGCGCACCAGCCCTATCTGTTAGGCTCCGGCATCACCAGATGCCGGAGCCTAACTGCATAGACGCTGGGATCGCTACCGCAAAGGCCGGGGTCGATGCGATCATGGCTGCAGGCAGCAACCACTTGCACAGTCCGACCCGCTGCCGCTTGGAGGAGAGAACCATGGCATCAACCGGTCCGTTACCGCGCTTCGAATTCGACCAAAGGCTGGGGGCCTTGCCCGATTGGAAGCGTGATGACCTGGGTTTGCGGGCCGCTTACCGTTTCGATTCCGCGAGCACCGCCTTGCAGTTCATTGTCCAGGTAGGCCTGCGCGCCGAGCAGGACAACCGGCATCCGCACCTGGATTGGCGGGTCGCCATCGTCGAGCTGCGCCTAACGCACAACCAGCCCGAGCACCTGGGAGCGCTGGACCTGGAATTAGCCCGCCATATCTCCATCGAGGCCGGCAAGCTCGAAGCGCAGGTGATCACCGAGCACTGGTAGCTCCCAGCGTTCAGCCTTGGCGCCGGCGAGCCACGAGCAGCGAGATGATGACGCTCTGCACCGCGCCCACCAAAGCACCGAGCGCCGTCATGGAAATGCGGTCGATGAGCAGGGACGCGGCCGGTTCAGGGCTGACCAGATGGACCATGAGCAGCGCGGTAACGGTCATGAAGACCATGCCCACCGCATAGTTGCGCAGGATCACCAGCTCGATGATGAATTGGGAAGCCAGCGCGGCGGCCAGGATCACCCAGATGGGGGAATCGAAGGCGAAAACTATGGCGGTCAGCGCTACGCCAATGCAGGTGCCTGCGCAGCGCTGCAGCCCGCGGGTTACCCGCGCATAGGCATCGGCCCCGGTGACCGCAGCGATCGCGCCGAGGCTGGCCCAGTACCAGTGGCCGCCTCCGAGCAGGTATGCAACGATGCCCGCGAGCAGCACGCCCGAGCCCATTTGCGCGGATTGGGCCATGGCCCGGCCCGAGGGCAACCAGGCGTATCCCGAGCCCAGGGTATGGAGCAGGTTGGCTTTCCGCATCGACAGGCCGAGCATCAGCAGCACGCTGAAAGCCATCGTTCCACCGCCGGCCAGCAGCACCCCGGTGAAGCTTTGCGCACTGGCCGGTATGCTCAGGCAGGCGCCACCGGCGAAGACCGCGAAGACCGGTCCTGGCGGCATCCAGCGCGCGGCATGCGAGACGTAGTTGGCGCCAAAACCGATGAACGCCAGCACCAGTGCGCGCACCAGGAACGGTGCGTCGATAAGCGAGAAACAGGTGCCCAGCAGCATCGCGGCCAGCTGCACGATGCCTGCCGAGAGCTGCTGCCAGAAACGCGGTGCGTACGCATCGAAGCGGCCGAAGACCGCGCAGAAGGCGCCGAACGCTGCATACATTGCCCAGTCCAGGCGGCCGAGGCTTGCCAGCAGGATCAGCGGCACGGCCAGGCTGATCGTCGCCTTGGTTGCCGGGATGAGCGACGGGCGGTGCGGGGCCACGACGACGCTGCGCTGCACCACTTCTTTCAGATGGCGTTTCACTGGCGTGCCTCGCCGTCCTGCGCGGCGACCAGTTGCAGCAGGGCGCGCAGCTGCTCCTGCTGCCGCTCATCCAAAGCGCCAAAGGCCTTGGCTTCGTTATGCGAGGCAGCCTTTATCGCCCGGGCAGCGAACTTCTTGCCCTCGGAAGTCAGCGTGATGAGGTTGCGGCGGCGATCTTGCGGATCAACGTTGCGTTCCAGGATTCCACGGTTCGCCAGCTGATCGAGGTAGGCCACCAGGTGGCCGCGATTCACATTCGAACGTGCTGCTAGGTCATTCTGCGAGATGCCGCCGAACTCCTCCAAGGCGCAGATGATGGTGAAATGGTGCCGGGCCAGGGACTCGGATTCCATCAGCTCGGTGAGCTCCTGGGTGCCGATGCGTCCGGCGCGGGCGGTGAGGTAGCTCAGCGAGTTCCATTGGAACTGCGGAATCCGGGGTTTATTCATTCCTTCAAAATATCATTTCACGCGGAAACGATTTCAATTTGAAGCGGTTAATTCGATGAATCTCACACGCAGCCGGCGGCCCCCGCCATTGAGCAATCATGGCGGGGGCCGTCGGTTTGGAGCTAGCCGCCGTTGCTCTGGCTGATTCCTTCATCCAGGGCCTCGAAGGTGTACACGTAGCCACCGGACTTGCCGCTGACCGTCGCGTAGCCTCGCGTGGTGCCCGGCTCGATCGCGATGTTGGTCGCGGATTCCAGTCCCTGCGCATCGTCCGGAATCCGGATCTGCGCCTTGAGCTGGCCGGTCTTGGAATAGACATCGATCCGCGGATCATGCTCGAACATCTGGTAGATATTCCCTGCTGAATCCACTGCATTCGAATCGACCTTGGCCACCCCGGCATCCACATAGATTGCCGGTTGCACGGCGGCAGCCTTCATCCCCGCTTGGTCCAGGGTTAGCAGATCTATGCGGTTGGCCGCATATTGGCTGAGCCACAGCCCCGAGTAGTCCTCGTTGAAGGAGATGCCATTGGTCGAGGGCAGGTTTTGGGCAACGACGCTGCCCGCGGCAGTTTCCCCATCGATGCGGATGATCCGGCCCGCCTGGGCCGCCTCCAGCCCGGCACCCGGGAAGGCCGTGAAGTCGCTGACGAACAGGTTCCCTTCCTTGTCGAAAGCGATGTCGTCCGGGCTGACCCTGCGCCCGTCCACTTCGCCTTCGAAGAACACCTGCACGTCGCTGCCGTCGGAATTCATGCTGATAATCCGGCCGCCGGCAATGTCACTGAGGTACATCCGATGGTCTTTCGGGGAGAACTGGGCCGAGGAATAGGCGCCAGTGCCATCGGTGTGCACCTGGGAAACATCTTTTGTGTCGAGATCGATTTTCAGCAGCTTCGCTTCGCCAGCGGGCGCCGGCACATCCACCACGAACAAGTTGCCCTGCCCATCCAGGACCGGGCCTTCCAACAGGGTCATCCCGGTTTCGGCATGCACCTGCGAGACCTGGAGCAGTTCAGTGGCAACTCGTTGCCCAACGCCCTCGGAGGCCGGCGGGCTCTGGCCGCAGCCGGCCAGCGCCAGCAACAGGCCCGCCGCGGCCAGGCCCAGGGCCGGGCTACGGCGGCTCATGCACTCACCTGGGCATAGCGCGCGGCGAAGTCAGCCAGCTCGGTCTCGCGCCAGTTGGCGAGCAACTGGTGGAAGGCGACCGGTCCGGGGCCGAAGGCATTGGACTTGCCCCTCGGCTTGCCCTCCTGGTTGTAGTATCCCGGGGTGCAGGCCTGCAGATACGCGGTGTTGTCCACGGCCCGCTCGCCGATGGCGGCGGTCCAGGCTTGCTGCTCTTCGAGCGTCGGCTCGATGACCTCGGCGCCAGCCTGTCGCGCCGCGGCAATGACGGCAGCCACATGTTCGGCCTGCTCCTGCAGGATGTGCACGAAGTTCACCGAGTTCGCCGTCTGCAGCGAAGAGAGGTGGAAAAGGTTCGGGTAGCCGTGGGAGTAGAAGCCGTGCAGGGTCTGCGGGCCTGCCTGTCCCCAGGCGTGCAGCAGCTGGACTCCGCCGCGCCCGTAGACCGGCATGGTTCCGGAGATGACCCCGGAGACTCCGACCTCGAAGCCGGTGGCGAAAATGATGCAGTCCACTTCGTATTCCGTCTCGCCGACGAAGACCGAGGTCTCGCTGACCTTGCTCACTCCCCCGAAGTCCGCGGTATCCACCAGCGTGGTGTTCGGGCGGTTGAAGGACTGCAGGTAGGTGTCCGAGAAGCCCGGGCGCTTGCACATGTAGCGGTACCACGGCTTGAGCAGCTCGGCCGTGGCCGGGTCCTGAACGATGCTATCCACGCGGTCGCGGATCTGGTTCATCTTGGCGAAGTCCAGCAGCTCCTCGGTGCGTTCGCGTTCCTCGGCGCTGATTGAATCATCGATCTTCCCGGTGATCATGGCACGCTGCAGCTGCGGCACGGTGGTCCAGCCATCCTGGATCAGGTCTTCGCCGTATTCCTCGCCGGAGACGATGCGCAGGAAGTTGTCCTGGCGCTCCTTCTGCCAGCCCGGCTGGAGGCTGGCGGCCCACTGCGGGTCGGTATCGCGGTTGGCGCGCACGTCCACGCTGGATGGGGTGCGCTGGAAGACGAAGGTCTGCTTGGCGCTGGCTGCCACATGGGGAATGGCCTGCAGCCCGGTAGCACCGGTGCCGATCACGGCCACGCGCTTGTCGGCCAGCTTCTCCAGTGCGCCATCGGCGGATCCGCCGGTATAGGCATAGTCCCAGCGGCTGGTGTGGAAGGTGTGCCCCTTGAATGTATCCAGACCCTCGATGCCCGGCAGCTTCGGCTGGGTCAGGGTGCCCGAGGAGGTGATCACATGGCGGGCATGCATGGCATCGCCGCGGTCGGTTTCCACCAGCCATTGGCTGTTTTCCTCCTCCCAGGCCAGGGAAGTGACCCGGGTCTGGAAGGCGGTGTCGCGGTAGAGGTCGAATTTCCTGGCGATGGCCATGGCGTGCTGGCGAATCTCCTCGCCCGGCGCGTAGCGGCGCTTCGGGATGTAGCCGACTTCTTCAAGCAGCGGCATGTACACGTAGGATTCGATGTCGCAGTGGATCCCCGGGTAGCGGTTCCAGTACCAGGTGCCGCCGAAGTCGCCCGCCTCATCGAGCATGCGGATGGACTCGATGCCGGATTGGCGCAGCTTCGCCGCGCTGACCAGCCCGCCGAACCCGCCCCCGATCACCAGCACCTCGACGAAGTCCGTCAGCGCTTCGCGTTCTTTCCATGGTGTGTAGGGGTCTTTGGCGTAGTAGCCGAATTCTCCGGCGGCTCGGCGGTACTGTGAGTTGCCGTCTTCCCGGATCCGCCGATCGCGCTCTGCCGCGTATTTCGCGCGCAGCCCGGGGACATCGATTTCAGTTTCGTTAACAATGGGGGTCGCTGGGTTCTCGCCCACAAATTCCTCGTCTTTCGTCGCGCACTGGTGCTTCTTGCTGTCCCGGAACTTGCGAGCAGCGAGTGCGAGGAATGACGTTGGCGGGAAGGCCCCATGGACTTGCCGCGTGGATTGCCCGCAGGTTCGGAACTCCCAAAAGCTTAGCCTCATCCTAAGTAATTAGACAAATGGGGCCGTCGGGCCAACAGCCGCGCGGTCACTATGATGGGAACATGTCCAGCATTCCCCACAGTTCCGCCTCCCGGGACGAGTTACTGCGCCAGCTGCACCAGTCCACGGATGCCATTGCCACCGCTGCCCTGCCCTCCTCCATCCTGCCGCTGTTGAATCTGGACCTGACGGCACAGCAGGTCAAGGTGCTGACCATCCTTGTCACCGCCGAGAACGGGTCCACCGGGCAGTTGCTGGCCAAGGGATTCGGTGTCTCCATGGCGTCGATGTCCGGGATGCTCGACCGGCTGGTCACCCGCGGTGCCGCGGAACGCTACCCCGACCCGCATGACCAGCGGGTCCGGCGCATCAAGGCCACACCGCTGGGCCGCGAGGTAGTGCGCCAGCTGGTCGCCGACCGGCCGGAGCTGGCCGACGAGATTACCGCACTGTTGAGCACCGGCGATCTGGCCGCCTTGGCGCAGGGGATGGCCGCGGTGGCTCGGGCCATGGAAACCCTGGCTGGCTCCCGCCGGGACTCGTGAACCGGTCCGGGCTGCACGGCCGCGGGGAAAATGCGCCGCCTTTCAGAGCCCCAGATCCGATACCAGGAACTTGGCGCCCAGCTCGCCGATGAGGATGGCCGGGGCATTGGTGTTGCCGGTGGTGATCTTGGGCATGATCGAGGCATCGATGACGCGCAGCCCTTCCAGGCCGCGTACCCGCAGCTGCGGATCCACCACGGCCTGCGCATCCGTTCCCATGCGGCAGGTACCCACTTGGTGGTGGTAGGTCACCACGTTGTTGCGGATGTAATCTTCTAGCTGCTCATCGCCGCGTATTTCTTCGCCCGGGTAGATTTCCCTGGCTCCCCAGTTCTGCGCCAAGGCATCTTGCTCCACCATCGCGCGGCATTGCTTCATCGATACCAGGAATGCCTGCATATCCCGCGGATCATCCAGCGCATTCAAATCGATGTTCACCGGATCAGCCAATCCAGGACCGCTCAAGGTGATTTCGCCGCGGCTGTACGGCGTGACGATCCCGGAATGCAAGGTGAACGCGGTGCCGTCGATCGGCTCCATGCCCGGGGAGTACATGGGCACGGCGAAGAAGATCGGCTGGGTATCGGGGCGGTCCAGGTCCTCGCGGGACTTGGCGAACATATGCGATTGCGAGACCGAAACCCCGGCACGCGGGGCGCGAATCGCCCGGGTGGTGGTTTCGGCGATCACCGGGGCCAGCAGGTGGTCATGCAGGTTCTTGCCAACCTGGTCCAGCTCATGCAACGGGATGACGCCCGCGGCCTCGAGCTCGGCAGCCGGGCCGATGCCGGAGCGCAACAGGATTTGCGGGGATCCCAGGGCGCCGGCGCTGAGCACCACCTCATCCGCGCGCAGTTCCCGCAGCTGCCCGTCGATCTGATAGCGCACGCCAACCGCGGTTCCGGACTCCAGGATCACCGAATGCACTTCGGCGTCCGTGATGATTTCCATGCGCTCGCGCACCGGCTTCAGATAAGCCTTCCAGGTGTTGATGCGTTCACCGCCAGCAACGTTGATCTGCTCCTTGGAAACGCCTTCCAGCTGCTCGCCGTTGTAGTCGGGATTGAACCGGATTCCGGACTGCACCGCGGCGTCGATAATCGACTGGTGGATCTCATCCAGCTCGTAGTCGTTGTCCACCGGCACCAGCCCATCGCTGCCGTGGAATTCGCTGGCGCCGCCAGAGAAGTTCTCGATTTCCTTGTAGATCGGCAGGACATTCTTCCAGGCCCACTGCTCGCCGCAGTCCTTGGCCCAGTCATCGAAATCCTGCGGGGCGCAGCGCACCCAGATGGTCGCATTCAGCGCGTGGGAACCGCCGAGCACCTTGCCCCGTGGCAGGTGCATCGGCTTGTTCGCTGCCCCGGCCATCGGGACGGTGTGGTAATCCCAGTCGTCCTTGCTATGCCACAGCTCGCCCATGCGCGAGAGGTCGTGGATGGCAGGGTTGGTGTCCTCGGAGCCAGCTTCGAACAAGGTCACCCGCGCCCCGGCATCCACGAGCCGGCGCGCGACCACCGAGCCAGCCGAACCTGCGCCTACGACTATGACCGACTTGCTGCCCATGGGTATTCCTCCAGCTAGGATGCCTGCGAAACTTGTTTCTCCCAGCCTGTACAGGCCAGCGGGTTTTCCCTTGGCATCCGGCGCACAACAATTGGCATCGCGTGCGCGTTTTTACCCTACGGGCCGCTTAGATCCCCTTGCGTGCCGCACGCAGTTCATCGACACGCACCAGCACCACGCCGCACACAATCAGCAGGCCGCCGAACAGCTGCACCGCACCCGGCAGCTCGGAGAGCAGCAGCCAAGCCCACAGCACCGCGAAAAGCACCTCGGTCAAGGAGATGAAGCTGGCCACCTTGGACCCCAGTTCCCGGGCGGCCATCACACCGGTGGTGTAGGAGAACACGGTAGCGATCAGGATCAGCCCGGTCAAGGCCAACCACCACGGGGTTTCATATCCAGCAAATGATCCGCTGCCGGCGGCCCACTGCATTGGAAGGATTCCCAAGCCGCCAACCAGCAGCATGGTTAGCGCGCCAACGGCCATGCCACCGGCCGACAGCATGATGGGTGGCAGCGCGCCATCGACCTTGGCGCTAATGAAGAAGTAGACCGTCAGGCCCACCGCTGCCCCCAAGCCCCAGAGCACGCCGATCGGATCAATCCGCGTGGTGCCGGTCAGATCCAGCACCGCCACCAGGCCCGCCAATGACAATAGTGTGCCAGCGATCGTTGCCGCCGACGGGCGCTTCTGGTGCTTGGCCCAGAGCACCAGCACGATGAGCACCGGAGCCAGATACTCCAGCAGCAAAGCCACCCCGACATCCAAGCGCTGCACCGCCAAGAAATAGCACAGCTGGCAGGCTCCCACTCCAAACAATCCGAAGAGCACAATCGACACCCAGTTGGTGCGCAGCAACGTCCAGCGGCCGCGCATCGCCAGGACCGCAGGGATCGCCAGGACCAGCGCGGCGCCGGCCATGCGTGCGGCCACGGCCGCAGTGGGACTCCACCCTGCTTCGAAAAGCCCCTTGGCGAAGGAGCCGGAAATCCCGAAGGCCGCGGAGGATGCCAGCGCAATCCAGATCCCCCGGGACTGGCTTTGACGCAGTACTGGACTGCCGGCAGTGGCGGCCGGAAGGCCGGAATCAGACAGGTCGCTCATGAGGGTCTTTGAAGTCTTTCGCGAAGAATTTCATGCCGCCGTTCAGGGGCAAATGGGGGTATGAGCATGACGATACGGTTAGGCTTGAGTGGCAGTCAATCTACCCAGCTTCCAGGAACGAATTATGACCTTTGCACCAGATATCGAAGCTTCATTGAAGTCCGTGGTGAACCTTCTGAATACCGAGGTGCAAATCGTGGATATGCTCTCCACCGTCGCTGATCTCGATGAGTTCCTTGATGCCGAGAATTTCGAAGGCTCCCGCGCGCACAACCAGGCAGAGCTTCGCTCCATTCGCCAGTTGCGTTCCCAGCTGAAGAACATCTGGATAGGTACCGAAGAAGAATCCGTCTTCCGGGTCAATGCGATCCTGCGCAACGCCAACGCCCAGCCTCAATTGATCAAGAGCGAATCGCTGGGTTACCACCTGCACGCCACCACCAACAGCACCCCGCTCTACGACCGCATGGCCGTGGACGCCGCGATGGCACTGGCGGAAGTGATCCGCTCCGGCGGATTGCAGCGGCTGCGGATCTGCGCCTCGGAGGACTGCGAGGCGGCCCTGCTGGATCTGTCGCGCAACCGCTCCAAGCTGTACTGCGATACCGGCAACTGCGCCAACCGCGAGCACGTGCGCGCCTACCGTGCGCGCAAAGCCGGAAAACGTATCGACTAGCCAGAAGCCCGACACTGAGCACACCAAGTCTAGTTTCGTCCGTGATCGGCCAGCGCCCCTGCGCACTTCATCGCCGCAGCGTGGCCGAGTAGCTCGCTGTGGCCTCGGGCCCACCGCCCATGCCCGTGACCAGCGCGGAGCGCCTGTCATGGCCATCAGGTTTCCTGCATGGGGGGCCAGCACGTGGCCAAAATGGCGTTGGGCGATGCCCCTCGCCTTTTACCTTGCCCGGGCCATATGATGAACACACAACCGGGATACCGGCAGTTGCAGTAGTGGAAGGGGCAGATCATGACTCAGGAAACCCACGCTTCGGATGATTACGAGGCACGGATAGAAGCAGCTGAGAGCGGACCATTGAAAGCCGCGGCCCGCTGGGTTGTAGCTCTGGCTTCTGCCACGCTGGGCGATGCCGAGTACGAAGCGAACGAGCCCCAGGTAGTCGTGCATTCCCGCCAAGACGATTCGGTACTGCTGCGCATGACAACCTCCAGCCTCGAAGAAGCTGAGCGGCTGATCGTCCAGATCCGCGCGGATTTGGAGGCCTTGGGCACCGAGGAGTTCAAAGCGGAATGGGAAGGCGCAGGCGACAAGCCCTAGCTGGATGGGCTAGCGGCTAGTTTTCGACAAGAATCCCGTCGATATCCGCATACACCATCGCGCCCGGTCGGACCTTCACATCCCCGATGCTGATCACTTCATCCACCGAACCGTGCGAGCGCTTGACGGTTTTGCGCGGGTTGCTGCCTAGTGCCTTGATCCCGAGTTCCATTTCAGCCAGTGCCGCACGGTCGCGTACGGCGCCGCTGATGATGACCCCGGCCCAGCCATTGGCTTCGGCATTCGCGGCAATCATGTCACCCATCAGGGCGTAACGCAGGGATGCTCCCCCATCGACCACGAGCACTGCGCCATTGCCCGGGAAGCTCAGGATCTCCTTGACCAGGCCGTTGTCCTCATGGCACTTCACGGTACGTGCCGGCCCGTGGAAGGACAGCCGCCCGCCGAAGTCCTGGAATTGAGCCGAGACGGACTGCAGTGCATCCCCCTGCTGGTCGTAGAGGTCGGCGGTGCTGATCGGTTCCTGGTGCATGGTGTTTCCTTCATGAGCTGCGATAGTGGTCCACCACACAGCTTAGCCCGCAGTGCCCGCAACCCCAGCGCATGACGAAAGTGTCAGAGATTCAGTTCCGCTTCATAGGCCTTGGCGTCCAAGGCGCCGAGGCGCGAATTGCGGCGGCCGAAGCCCAGATAGATCGCAGCTCCCACAGCCATCCAGATGGCGAAGACCAGCCAGGTGATGCCAGCCAGGTTGAACATCAGGAACAGGCAGGCAGCGATGCCCAGAATCGGGGTCACCGGATACAGCGGGACGCGGAAGGTCCGCGGGGTATCCGGCTGGGTTTTGCGCAGGTACATTACCGAGACACCTACCAACGAGAAGGCGAACAGGGTGCCGATGCTGGTCGCTTCGGCCAGCTGGCCCAGAGGAATCAGCGAGGCGGCAATGGCCACGACCGCGCCGGTGACGTAGGTGCCGATGACCGGGGTGCGGGTGCTGGGCGAAACCTTGGCGAAGAAGCGAGGGATCAAGCCGTCGCGGCCCATGGAGAGCAGGATGCGGGTCTGCCCGTACAAGGTGGTCAGCACCACCGAGACGATCGCGATCACCGAGGCCAGGGCGAAAGCCAAGACCATCCACTTCTGTCCGGTGATTTCGGAAACAATCTGCACCAGGGCGGCTTCTGACTCGGCGAACCAGTTCCACTCCCGGGCGCCAATGGCAGCTACGGCAACCAGCACGTAAATGGTGGTTACCAGCACCATGGCGATCATGATCGCCCGCGGCAGGTCCTTCTGCGGATTCTTGGCTTCCTCGCCGGCGGTCGAGGCCGCGTCGAAGCCGATGTAGGAGAAGAAGACCATGGACGCTGCCCCGGTCACGCCCGCGGCGCCCATGGGCAGCAGCGGAGCGAAGTTCCCGGCATTGAAAGCGGTGAAGGCGACCACCACGAAGAAGACGAGGATGGCGATCTTCACGATCACCATGACGGTGTTGGCCAGCGCCGATTCGCGGGCACCGCGTACCAGCAGCAGGGTCGCCAAGATGACCACGATCAATGCCGAGAGGTTGATGACGCCGCCGTCGCCCGGGCCGGCGGCCAGGGCTTGGGGCAAAGCCAAGCCGAAGATCTCCAGCGTCTGGTTCACGTAGGCGCCGGCACCCACCGCCACCGCTGCCGCGGAAACTGCGTATTCCAAGACCAGGCACCAACCGCACACCCAGGCCATGCCTTCGCCCAGCGTGGCGTAGGAATAGGAATAGCTGGAGCCGGAGACCGGGACCATGCCCGCCATTTCGGCATAGGAGACCGCCGAAAGCAGCGCGGTGATGCCGGCCAGCACGAAGGCGATCCAGATCGCCGGGCCGGCGACCGGAACGGCAGATCCGAGGATCACCAGGATGCCGGTGCCCAGGGTGGCTCCGACGGAGATCATGACCAGCTGGGTGACGCCCAGCGAGCGCTTGAGCGTCCCGAGCCCGGCGTTGTTCGCGGCGTCGTTGGCCATCGCCTGGATGGACTTGCGCCGTCGCAGCTGCTTGCCCAGTGGGGTGCGGCCATGCTGATCAGAGATACTCGTGCTACTCACTTGAAATCCTTGGTGCGTGCTTGAGGCGTCCTGCCTCGATCAATTGGCCCGGCAAACGACAACGCGCTGGGACTATCTGTGGATGGACAGTCCCAGCGCGTCATGCCGCGTGGCTAAGCTTTATTATCAGTCTTCAAACTTCTTGTCCGGGTTGGATGAGGATCGGTTTACCCCGGTCCCCTTTCCCAGGTCAGGATCATTGTCCTTGGCAGCCATGGTCATCACCGAGATGACCAGCAGGCTTGCGACAAAGGCGATGCCGAAACAGGCCAAACCGATATCGAAGCGCAAGGGATTCTGCGATCCGCCGGTGGAGCTAACCAAGCCGACCACGCCGGCGACGATGGCCAGGATCAGCGAGAAGCTCAGTGGGCCCTTGATTGACTGGCTCCACGGTTGCTTCTTCTTGTTGTTTCCCACCAGGAACTCCGTTTCTACTTTTACTGCAGACCTAAAGACTAGTTGCTTTCCTGGTCCGGCGAATTGATCGTGGTCGGGGCGGCTGCCTTCATTTCATGGCGATGGCCGAAGGCGGCAATCAGCGCGAAAACGGCCAGAACGATAGTTCCGCCGCCAATCAGGCCGAACAATGCGTGCGCATCCATGCCACCGCTGAAGCACAGCGAAATGGCCAAGATCACGCCCACCGCGCCGGTAACCAGCTGGTTCCTGAACGGCGGGAAGGCCTCGCGATGCTTGGCAAAGACGATGAGCTCGGCAATGCCTCCGGCCAGGAATGCAAAGGCACCCACATAGCCGACCCAGGCAATCGAGCTGACGAAGATGGTTGCAATACCAGCCAGAAGCATCAGTCCCGCACCCAGCGCGTAGGGGGCGCGCGACTTCTCCGGCGCGCTTTCCACAGATACGTACTGCCACATGAACACGCCAGTGACAACGAGGAACGCTGCCGTGGAGTAAGTGACAACCTTGTCATCTGCGCCGATCCAGAAAATCGACATCAGGGCATAGGCCAGGGCTGTCAGGCCGCGCAGGAAGACTGGGCGGAAAACTTCTGAAGCTTGAACTGGGGTGGTTTTTGGTGCAGGCACAATTCCTATTCTACCGCTCATAGAACTAACCGCCACTTCGCCCGGGGTTAATCACATCAGCCACGGCGGCGAATCAGCGACTGGTCCAGATCCCAGATGCTCGCCGCGCCCATCAGCTGCATAGTCACTTCCACTTCCTTGGCCAGCAATTCGATGGCACGGCTGACGCCTTCCTCTCCCCCAGCCATCAGGCCGTAGAGGTAGGCGCGGCCAATCAGCACGAAGTCCGCTCCGGCACACAGCGCGGCGACAATGTCCGCGCCGGACATGATGCCCGAATCCATGATGATTTCCATGTCCTCACCGACTTCGGCACGCACTTCGCCCAAGGCCTCGAAGGCGATCGGCGCGCGGTCCAGCTGCCGTCCGCCGTGATTGGAGACCACCAGTCCGTCAGCACCGGCGGCCTGTGCCTTGGCAGCGTCTTCGCTGGTGAGCACGCCCTTGACGAAAAGCTGGCCCTTCCACAGCTCGCGGATCCATTTCAGATCCTCGAAGTCCAAGGAGGAATCGAACATGGAGTTGATGATCGTTGGCAGGTCTGCCGACGTATCCGACAGCGATGCGAACTTCAGCGAATCGGTGGTCAGGAAGTTGTACCACCATTCGGGTCGGTACGACGCATCGAGCACGGTCTTCACGGTCAATTCCGGCGGGATCTTCATGCCGTTGCGGGTATCGCGGTGGCGCTGGCCGGCTACCGGGGTGTCCACGGTGACCAGCAAGGTGTCATAGCCCGCTGCAGCAGCACGTTCCACCAGCGCCCTGGACTTTTCCCGGTCCTTCCACAGATAGAGCTGGAACCATTTGCGGCCCTCGGGTGCCGCCTCGGCGACCTCCTCGATGGATCGGGTGCCCATGGTGGACAGGCTGAAGGGAATCCCTGCTTTCTGGGCAGCCCGCGAGCCGCCGATTTCGCCCTCGGAGTGCATGAAGCGGGTGAAACCGGTGGGGGCGATGCCGAAGGGCAATGCCGATGGGGCACCGGCAATGGTGGTGGAAAGATCCGACTGCGCGGTTCCGTGCAGGATTCGCGGCAACAGCTCAACGCTGTCGAACACCGCTCGGGCGCGGGTCGCGGTGATTTCTCGCCCGGCAGCGCCATCGACATAGTCGAAGGCCGCGGCGGGGGTGCGGCGCTTGGCGATCTTGCGCAGATCCCAGATGTCGGCGGCACCGGCCAGCCGGGCGGCGCGAGGGCTAGTGGAGGGGAGCTTGAACTTCATCAGGCTGACCAGTTCGGCCACGTCGGGCAGTTGGCGCTTGAGATTACCCATGGATTGTTCCTTTACTTCGGTGGAAATTGCCGGTCTAGTACAGGGTGCGCGAGCTTGCGCGGGTGCCGATGAAGATTGCAATGGCCGAGGACAGGCAGCACAGCGCCAGGTATCCCGCTGGCATCGCGATGGAGCCGTTGCCCGCCTGCAAGAGCGCAGCGGCAATCAGCGGCGAGAGCCCAGCGACGATGGCGCCGTTCAGTTCGCGCGCGATGGCAATCCCGGAGAAGCGCACCGAGACGGGGAACAGCTCGGTGAGGAAGGCCCCTTGGGCACCGGAAGTGCACGGGATCACCAGCGCGTAGCCGGCGGCGATGCCCAGGAACCCGAGGGCGAACTCGCCGGTGGAGATCAGTGCGAAGATCGGGAAAGCGAGGACCAAGCCTGAAATGTTTCCCGCCGCCAGCACCTTGGAAGCGCCGAACCGATCGGCGAGCCAGCCGCCCACCGGCGTGAGCAATACGGAGACCAAGGAGCCCAGGGTGACCGCCAGCAGCGCATGGCTGCGTTCCATGCCGCTGGTGACCATCAGGCTCAGCGCGAAGACCGCAAGGATGTAGTTCACCGCGTTATGCCCGGTGATGGCCAGGAAGCCCAGGGCCACGCGGCGCCAGTGCGCGGCGAAGACCTGCACGATGGGGAGCTTGGCCTGCTGCTGCTCGGCACGGGCCGAGGCCATGGCGGCGGCATAGTCAGGGGTCTCTTCCAGCTTGTTGCGGATGTAGATGGCCACGACGAACAGCAGTGCCGAGACCAGGAATGGGATGCGCCAGGCCCACCCGAGCAGTACCACGTCACCGGCCAGCGAGACCAGGAAGAAGCACACGGTGGCCAGCGCGATGCCCAGCGGCGGGGTGGACAGCACCAGCGAGGTGTAGAACCCGCGTTTTCTCGGCTCCACGTATTCGGCCACCAGCGTCATGGCACCGGTCAGTTCCGCGCCAGCGCCGAATCCCTGGATCAGGCGCAGCAGCACCAGCAGGCCCACGGACCACACGCCCCAGGTCTGCGCGGTCGGCAGCAGGCCGATGCCCACGGTGGCGATGCCCATCAGGATGACCGAGAGCAGCATGGCCGGGCGGCGCCCGAACCGGTCCCCCAGGTGGCCGATGAGCACACCGCCCAGCGGGCGGGCCACGAAGCCCACCGCGAAGGTCGCAAAGGACGCGATCGAGGCCGCCGATTCTCCGGCCCCGGCGAAGAACAGCGGACCGATCACCACCGATGCGGCCGCGCCATACAGCGCGTAGTCGTACCATTCAATGGCCGTGCCGAAGACAGAGGCGAACAGGGCCCGGCGCCGGTTGCGCGCTTGCTGCGTGCTGGCAGAGTTCTGGGTGATCGGCACAGTCGTAGTCCTTGCGATAAAGTGGTGTTCCGTAAGATACCTGAAATATATTTCATCCCAGACTAGAGTGTTGCCCAGAGCGATAGCTAGATCAGGTCGCCAAGTTACGCCCCTTAGAAATCGGAAAACCATGGCCAGCTCGCTCTCCGAACAGCTCACGCTCACCTTGCGCGAACGCATCAACCGCGGGGAACTTGCCCCGGGAAGCCTGATCATCGAGCCGGCACTGGCCCAGGAGTTCGAGGTCTCCAAGACTCCGGTGCGCGAGTCCCTGCGCCAGCTCACCAGCGAGGGCCTGCTGCAGGTGCTGCCCAAGAAGGGCTATCTGGTTCGCGCCATCTCGATGAATGATGTCTATGAAGTCCTGGAACTGCGCAGCTTGCTCGAACCGCATGTGGCGGGACAGGTAGCCAGCATGCATTCGGCCGCGCTTGTAGTTTCCCTGGCCGGGCACCTTGAAGCCCAGCAAAAGCTGGCGGTCTCCGACCCCATTGCCTCCATGCATGCCGCCCAGTGCTTCCATAGCGAACTGGCCGCGGCATCGCGCAACTCACGCATTGTGGACAGCCTGGAGAACTGCTTCACGCAAACCGCTCGAGCCCACTACGTGTTGCCTTCCATGCAGCCATACATGTCCCAATCGGACGAGCTGGCCGAGCACCAGTCGATCTTTGCCGCCATACAGAATTCAGATCCTTCAGCGGCCGCCGAGGCCATGACGCTGCATCTGGAATCCATCCGCCGAGCCATGCTGGGACATCACTAGCGGCCAACCACTGGTGCATCATGGGCAATGCACACAGCATCTCCGTGCTCGCCGGTAGATGATGCCCGATAACCGGATTGAGCGGCTTGGCGTGCACGACACGATCTTCTTCGGCGCAGTGGGGCAGCCTGCTGCCATTCCGCCAATCAGGGGACGTGGACTTCTTCGTGGTCCGCGAGAACATCTTCGAAGGCACCGAACGCGAGACCGTCATCTATGAAACGGCAATGACGCGTACCGGTATCGATTGCACCCTGAGTCCAACGCACTAGTCGTTGCCCAGAAGATTGCCGCCCAGGCGATGAAGCTCCAGGGTAATCGCTGGCGAGCGGCCTGGTGGCCTGGGTTCAGCTGCCCAACCGCATCCATGCACTATTCCTGGCACGCAGGGACAGGCTCACGCCGCGAGCTGCCATGTAGCCGATGGCGAAAGCAACCCAGATCCACAAAATCGCTGACGTGGAATCCTTGGCAAAGACCTGAACCGCCCAGAGCATCGGCACGTAGAGAACAAGGTTGGCTATGCCCACCAACCCGAGATAGCGGGCATCCCCCGCACCGATGAGCACGCCGTCCAGCACGAACACCAAACCGCACAACGGCTGGGACAATGCCAGTACCCACAGCCCAACGGTGGTCAGCTGGCGGATCTGCTCATCCGGGGTGAAGATCATCGGGAAGACCCACGAGGTGGCAAGCAGCAGGATCCCGGTGACCACACCGAAGCAGATGCCCCAGCGGCTCATGATCCCGGTGAGCTTGCGGACCTGCTCTGCATCCCCGCGGCCCAGCTCCTGGCCAATCATGGCCTGGGCCGCAATAGCCAACGCATCCAGCGCAAAGGCCAGGAAACTGAAGATCGTGAAGACCAGCTGGTGCGCTGCCAGTGTCTGGGTGCCGGCGTTGGTGGCGACAAGAACCGTGAGGAGCAACGCCGCGCGCATGCTCAGGTTGCGCAGCATCAACCAGGAACCGACTTGCCCGGTGGAAATGAACCCGGACCAGCTCGGCGCCATGGAAATTCCTTGCTTGCGGATTCTTGGCAAGATCATCCACAAATACACCACCGCCATCATCCACTGGGCAATCGATGTGCCAAGCGCGGCACCGGCTACGGACATATCGGCCCAGTAGACCAGCACGAAGTTCAGGACGATATTCAATCCGAAGCCAGCGGTGGCCACGATCAACGGTGTTTTCGTGTCCTGCATGCCACGCAGCACGCCGGTGGCTGCCAGGACCAGCAGCATCGCGGTCAGGCCAGGCATCGAGTAGCGGATGTAATCGACGGCGAATCCAGCGGTTTCCCCTTCGCCGCCCATCAAGCCCACAAGCCGATCGGCACTGAAGTATCCGAGCAGCGACAGCACCACCCCGAGGACTATGGCAAACCACATGCCATCACGCCCCGCCGCCATGGCCTTGCCGGGGTTGCCTGCGCCCAGGGCCCTGGCTACAGCTGGCGTGGTGGCATAGGCCAAGAAGATCATCAACCCCACCGCAGTGTGCAGCACCGTGGTGCCCAGTGCGGCGCCGGCCAGCTCGGCCACACCAAGGTGGCCCACGATGGCCGAATCGGCCATCAAGAACAGCGGCTCGGCGATCAAAGCACCCAAGGCGGGAACTGCCAAGGCAAGGATCTGCCGGGCCAGGCTCCGCGGGGATTCGGTGGGGGTTGAAGGATTCACAACCTCAACTCTACGAAGCAGAGTGGACTTTCACCATTTGCTTGCGCGCAGGAGGATTCCCGGTGCAGTCCTCTTTCCTGCATCCGGAGCGAGTACTAGGTTTGGAAGCAAGCAGGGCACAGCCAGCACCGCCACCAGAAAACAGGTTTCCCATGGGACAAGAACATATTGGCCATTGGCAATGCGCGGGTTGCGCCGTGGAGTTCCCGCCGGGCCCGCAACCCACCGGCACCTGCCCCATCTGCGCCGATGAACGCCAGTACATTCCGGGCGGAATCCAGCGTTGGGTGCGCACCGAAGACCTGGCAGCAGCCGGCCACCAGCTGACGATCACTTCGCTGGAGCCGGGACTGAATGCGATTGCTTCTCCCGAAATCGGCATAGGCCAAAGCTCCTTGCTCGTGGAGACCACCGCGGGCAACCTGCTCTTCGACGTGCCCGGGCTGATTACCGGAGAAATCATTGATTGGCTGGATAGCCGCGGAAAGCTGGCGGCCATTGTGGCGAGCCATCCGCACATGTACGGGGTGCAGCAGCAATACAGCCAGGCGCTGGGTGATGCGCCGATCCTCGTCGCCGAGAAAGATGCGCAGTGGGTCCAGTATTCCTCAGCCGCCGTCAGGACCTGGTCCCAGCCTTTTGAGGTGCTGCCCGGGATCAGGCTGATGCAGCTCGGCGGCCACTTCCCGGGCAGCACTGCGGCTGTTTGGGAAGCAGGGGCCGATGGCCGCGGAGTCCTGCTGGCTGGCGACGCGATTTTCCCCGTGGCCGATGGCAATGCGACCTTCTTGCGCAGCTACCCCAACCGCATCCCGCTCTCGGCTGCCGTGGTGCGGCGCATGGCCAAGGATCTGGAGCCGGTGAAGTTCGACCGCCTCTACAACAACTTCGCGGCCTGCATCCAGGCCGATGCCCACCGGGTGGTCCAGTTCTCTGCGGAACGCTATGCCAGGTGGGTATCAGGAGAATTCGACCATCTGACCTGATATTCCGCGCAAAGTTGAGTATTCCGAATGCGGAATATGAATTATCCGCGAAGGGATGGGTCCCTTTTGGAGAGCAAGGAAGCCAGGATCAGGGCAACCACCTGCAACGCGCCAACGCAAAGCACGACGCTGGCCCAGCCGTAGTGCATGAAGGGGATGCCGATGAGCCATCCAAGCAGTGATGAGCCCACATAGTAGAACAAGTTGTACAGGCTGGAGGCCTGCGCCCTGGCTTCAGTGGCCAGCACCGGCACCCACCCGCTGGCGACCGCGTGGGCCGCGAAGAATCCAGCGGTGAAGATCAGCAACCCGCTGATGATCACGACCAGGTTCCCGGCCAGGGTCAGCAGCAAGCCCAGGGCGCTGGTGAGAATGCTGATGCGCAGGGTATTTCGCCGTCCAGCCTTGGCGACGAGTTTGCTGCTGGCCACCGAGGTGTAGGTTCCAGAGAGGTAGGCCAGGAAGACCAGTGCCGCCCACGAAGCCGGAATCAGGTAGGGCGGTGCTTCCAGCCGGAAAGCCAGGTAGTTGTAGACGGCCACGAATCCGCCCATGAGCAAGAATCCCTGGGCATAGACCAGTGCCATTTTGCCATGCAATGCATGTGCGAACTTCTTGGCGATGCTGCGCAGGTTCTGGCCGTGGATGGGGTCGAAGCCCTGGGCGCTGGGCGCCTTGAACAGGAAGAAGAGCGTCGCCAGGCCAGCCATGATGCTCACTGCCGCGACCCCCCAGCGCCAGCCGGCGGGGTCTGCGACAAAGCTGGCGACCAAGCGTCCGGCCAGCCCGCCAAGGGTGGTGCCGGAGATATAGGTGCCGCTGGCCACGGCAACGGCTCGCGGATTGACCTCGTCAACGAGGAAGGCCAGCGCAGAGCCGGGAACACCTGCCAAGGCAATTCCCTCGAAGAACCGGATCGCCACCAGGAACTCGAAGCTTGGCGACAGGCAGCTGAGCAGTCCCAGAGCAACCGAAGAGATCAGGGCGATGCTGATGACCTTGCGGCGCCCGACGCGGTCGGAAATGATGGCCCATGGAGTCACGGCCAATGCCAGCCCCAGGGTCGCTGATGAAACGGCAAGTGCCGTGTGCGAAGAGGTGATGTGGAAATAGCCGGCGATGACCGGCAGCAGCCCCTGCACCGCATAGAGCTGGGAGAACGTGGCGACGCCGCCGGCAAAAAGCGCCAGCAGCATGCCCCGATAGGCGGGGGTGTTCGGTTCGAGTCCGGTAAATGCCACTGCCTAGGCTCCCACAGGAAGCAGCGGGTAGATCAGGTACACCACCAGCAGCGCTACGGCATTGTTAATGACATGCAGCATGTAGGAGTAGGCCAGCGACTTGCCGCTGAGGATGTAGGCAACACCCATCATGACGCCCAGCATGAAGTACGGCACGACCTCCAGCCACGAGCCGATGCCCGCGCCAATGAAGTGGATGCTGGCGAACAGCACCGTGGAGATCAGTGCGCAAAGCCAGACGTTGAGCTTGCGTGAAAGCTTGCCGATGAGCAGATGGCGGAACAGGTATTCCTCGACGAATGGGCCGAAGAGCGCAGTGACCACCAGCATGACCGGCAGCGGCACCGTTCCGGCCATGGATTCCAGGGCCGCCTGGTTCTCGCTGGTGGCCGCTTGGCCCGTCAAGGCGGCGATGATTCCGTTGGCCATGATGGTCAGGAACCAGCCACCGGGCAGCATCAGCCATTTGGCCCAGGGGTGGTAGCGCATGGTCTTGAACGACTCGAAGAACTGCGGACCGCACTGGATCATCGCGAGAATGAAGAAGGTGACATACAGGATCAGGTTGATCCCGAACAGCGCCTGTTCCTGGGTGGAGAAGGCGCCCATGTAGCCAGGGATCAATCCGATGAGGCCTGCTGCGCCCCCGACAAAGAAGACGAGGTAGGCAAGAACTGTCCAGGAGTCGCCCTTGGTGAATTGCCCGGCGTTGAAGACGCGTTGCTTGGGCCGCGGAGCCGAATAGGGGTTCATGTACTCTGGCCGTTGTTGCATATGACAAGCCTAATCGCCTTCCATGTGGATTTCCCAAGTCCATCGTTCCACGTGAAAGGACGAACCCAGTCCAGCCGACGTCGAAGTCTGCTGGACTGGGTTCAGCGAGCTGCGGTAACCGCGAGCTCCCATCATCTGCTAGTTCTTGTCGAAACCTTCGCGACCCTTGTCCACGAAGGCCGGGAAGAGCACCTTGTAGCTGACACCGGCAATGGCCGCACCGATAACCGGTGCCAGGATAAACAGCCATACCTGGCCCAAGGCTTCCGGGCCGGCGAACCATGCGACGCCCAGGGAACGTGCCGGGTTGACCGAGGTATTGGTGATGGGAATGGACACCAGGTGGATCAGGGTCAATGACAGGCCGATAGCGATCGGCGCGAAACCCTGCGGCGCGCGCTTGTCGGTGGAGCCGAGGATCACGTACAGGAAGATCGCAGTCAAAACGATCTCTGCGACCAGTGCCGCAACCAGCGAATAGCCATCTGGTGATCGCTCCCCATAGCCATTGGAAGCGAAACCGGATTCGACTGCGTTGAATCCGTCCTTGCCCGAAGCGATCCAGAACAGCACGGCACCCGCCACCGAAGCAGCGACGATCTGCGTGACGATGTACGGGAGGACATCCTTCCACGGGGTGCGCCCGGCAAAGGCCGTGCCCAGGGTGACGGCAGGGTTGAAATGGCCGCCGGAGATATGCCCTACTGCGTACGCCATGATCAGCACAGTGAAACCGAAAGCCAGAGCTACGCCCAGGAATCCGATGCCCATGTTCACGGTTTCATCTGCGATGACCTTGGCTGCGAAGATCGCTGAACCACAGCCACCGAAGACCAGCACGAATGTGCCCAAGAATTCTGCCGATAGTTTTGCGCCAACAGTTGGCACAGCTGCATCTGACATGCTTTTTCCTTATCCTCGATGAATTATGCGAGTTCAAGGCCAGCTTATGTCCTGCCGATGGGGCTGCGGTAGGCCTGCGGCTACTTAATAGATCTCATTCGTCTTATTTTTCTTCTGGGTTCATGCTTCTGATCTGCCGCGCCGCAGTTGCGGCGTTCCTAGCTCGTGGTTCGGGGCTGCCGTTCGAAAATTGAAGCGGCCGCAATGCCGACAACGACACCGAGAAGATTTCCCATAGCGCAGTCCCACACCATCTGGGATCCGCTCTTCGGATTAGCCAGCTGAAGCATCAGGATAATCAGCGGCGTGAAAAAGCTGAGGGCAAGGCCGTAGTTCCGGACCATATAGGCCTCGGTTGGGAACATCAGCAAGATGATGCAGCAGCCGATCATCTGTTCGCCGGGAGTCAGGGCCGTGATCCCAAACAACACGCCTATACCGGCCAGGGTTCCCCCGATGCGGTGAGCCCCACGTCGCAACCGTCCCCGGGCATTGCCGACGGCAAGCGGAACGGCCGCCCCGGCCATGGTCCATTGGAGATGCTCGACCTGCAGAGTAATCCCGACAGCTCCAGCTAGGAAGACAACTATCAGGTAGGTGCATGCCCTGCGCAGGATGCGGGGCCATGGAATCGCGAGGCCTTCCGAGCCGCACTCTTCCACTCGTCCGAAGCGTGCGGCTTGGCCGAGCAGGATGCTGAACAGAGCGGTGGCGACGAACGCGGCCAGGCCTTCAAGGGCGGGAAGCTCCCCCACCGACAAAGTTCCCAACGCACCAAACGCAAAGAGCGGAAAGAAGGCACCGCCGGGCTTGAGCCCATATCGATCAGCGATCAATGAGCTGAAGGCCGCCCAGAACATTCCTCCGGCAATCAGCGTCCACCCGCGCATACCCAAGGGGGCCATGGCGATCCCGCAAATTCCCGCACACAGCATCAGTGCAGCTCCGAGCACCTGGTCCTTCAGTCGCTGCGAGCGATGCGGATTTCGGCCGTACATCCCGACAATGGAGCCGAAAACAGCGTAGGCAAGGAGGTCCGTTCTGCCAATCAGCAGCAGTGCAATCCCCGGAAGTCCCAATCCGAGGCCTACGCGCAGGGCCGGGCGGATCTCTGGGCTGTGCGAAATGGCGAAGAGCTGCCAATTCACGAGCGAACCGCGCGTGAATTTGAACTTACCAATGGCTGTGGAGACCGGAGCTGCTCTGCCTGCCGTCATCATGGAATCCCGAGTCGTCCTGGCAATTATCTGATTGCTTGCATCCCTCGGATCCCATGGTGCCTCAAGATGGTCAGGTTCCACTGTTCTCTCCGCTCCCAGTTGCACGGCCCAATTCCTAAGCGACTTGGGGTCTGGTTCTAGGTTCAGGGATTACCATTGATCAGATCCAATAATTAGATCCGATGATTCAGTAAGTGCTACTTATGATTCCTGCTGAGATGCATATCGACCGCAGGGAATGTGCTAGAAATTATCTTTTCGAGCGCCTGCGACATCAGGGTTAATGGACTGCTGTCTTCCATTACAAGAGAAATTTGCGAGGTAACTTGCGGATCATCCAGCCTGTAAAGCTCAATACCAGGCAGAGCTCCCAAGGGTGGCAACCACTGGCGCGGAGCTATGCTGGCCCAGTTCCCGGTGGACACATGCGCGAGCAACGTGACTATCGAGTCGCATTCGATTCGCGGCGAGACTACCAGATCGTGCCGGCTGAGCGTCTGGTCGAGGACCTGGCGCCCTCGAAGAGATGAGTCGAGGAGGCATAAGGGCAACTCCAACGCCGTCGCCCAAGCCGTCGTTGCGCCCTCGGGGAGCATCCCCGGCGCAGTGAGCAGCACATGTTCCTCGGCATAGAGCGGATAGACCAGCAGTCCAGCTAGGTCCTGCGGCTCCGCGTAGATAAGGCCCGCGTCAAGCTCGTAGTTCCTGATCTGACGGACGATGTCCGCCGAATGGAGACTCGCCTGGACGTTGATGCCCACTTGCGGATGCGCACGGGCAAACTTGTCGGTGAGGGTTGCAACAGTTGAAGAGGCAGCAGGAACCGTTCCCAATCGAAGTGTTCCGTTCAGGCCATTCTCGTAATGGGAGATTTCCTGTCTCAGCGAGGCATGGTCTTTCAGGATTTTCCGAGCCCATTTGAGAACCGTCTCGCCTTCAACGGTCAGTCCTTGGAAGGCATGGCCCCGGCGGACCAATGGCGCGCCCAGTTCCTTTTCGAGTTTTCGAATGCCCTCTGATAATGCTGGCTGGGAGACCGCGCATTCTTCAGCTGCCCGGGCAAAATGTCCCTCATTGGCCAGTGCCACCAGATATTCCAACTGTCTAAGCATCATGTTCATATTGCATCATTTCCTGCAGGAACAAGTGCTATCGATGGCCTGGGGGCGTGCCGCAGCGGTTCGATCAGAAGCAGGCCTGGCAATGCAAAAAGACCCCGTCACCGGCAGTGAAAATCTGCCAGATGCCGGGGTCTTCGCGACTCAAGGTCCTACTCGGTTTCTTCCTTTGCTTCCGGTGCCATGTCACTGGCCACCGTGGCTCCGGCCGCTACCGCGGGCACCGCAGCCGTATCCGGATTCGCATCCACGTCCTCGGCCGGGCCGGCGAACTGCGACTGGTACAGCCGGTAGTAGGCGCCCTGGGTCCCCAGCAGGTGCTCGTGGTTGCCCTGCTCCACGATCCGGCCGGACTCCATCACCAAGATGGTGTCCGCGTCGCGGATCGTGGACAGCCGGTGGGCAATCACGAAGCTGGTGCGGTCGCTGCGCAGCGCGGCCATCGCCTGCTGCACCAGCAATTCGGTACGGGTATCCACCGAGCTGGTCGCCTCGTCCAGGATCAGCAGCGACGGGTTGGCCACGAACGCGCGGGCAATGGTGATCAGCTGCTTCTCGCCGGCCGACACGTTGGTGCCTTCCTCGTCGATGATGGTGTCGTAGCCATCGGGCAGCGCGCGCACGAAACGGTCCACGAAGGTCGCCTTCGCGGCCGCGATCACTTCCTCATCGGTCGCATCCAGCCGGCCGTAGCGGATGTTCTCCATGATGCTTCCGCCAAAGAGCCATGCGTCCTGCAGCACCATGCCCACCTTCGAGCGCAGGTCAGCGCGGGAAAGGTCGGTGATATCGCGGTTATCGAGCATGATCTTCCCGGAGTTCAGCTCGTAGAAGCGCATCACCAGGTTCACCAGCGTGGTCTTGCCCGCGCCGGTCGGGCCGACAATCGCCACCGTGTGCCCCGGATCCGCGTCGAAGGACAGGTCCTCAATCAGCGGCTTGTCCGGGGAGTAGGAGAAGGACACATTCTTGAAGGAGACATGCCCGTCGGCGCGGGCAGGAAGGCTGTCCTGCGCGTCGTCCGGTTCCTGTTCCTCGGCGTCCAGCAGCTCGAAGGTGCGTTCAGCCGAAGCCACGCCGGACTGCAGCATGTTCGCCACGCCGGCAATCTGCCCCAGCGGCTGGGTGAACTCGCGGCTGTACTGGATGAACGCGGTCGCGTCGCCCAGGCTCATCGTGCCCGAAGCCACGCGCAGCCCGCCCACCACGGCGATGCCCACGTAGGCCAGGTAGGACACGAAGTTCATCACCGGCATGATCATGCCCGAGACGAACTGGGCGCCGAAGCTGGCCTTGTACAGTTCCTCGTTGCGCGCGGTGAAGCGGTCCACCATGTCCGCTTCGCGGCCGAAGACCTTCATCAGCTCGTGGCCGGAGAAGGATTCCTCGATCTGCCCGTTCAGCGCCCCGGTGTTCTTCCACTGCGCGGTGAATAGCTTCTGCGCCCGGGTGCCGATAATGCCCGCGGCAGCTGCCGACAGCGGCAGGGCCACCAGCGCGATCAGCGCCATCTGCCAGGAGACCACGAACATCATGATCACGATGCCGATAACGGTCATGGCCGAGGAGACCAGCTGGCTCAGCGCCTGCTGCAGCGCATTCTGGATGTTGTCCACGTCGTTGGTCACGCGCGAGAGCAGATCGCCCCGCTGGCGCGTGTCGAAGTAGTTCAGCGGCAGCTTGTTGATCTTGTCCTCGACGTCCTTGCGCAGGTTGTAGACCACGCGCATGACCAGCTTGTTCAGCAGCCAGCCCGAGGCCCACGAGAAGAGCGAAGCGACGAAGTACATGGAGAGCACGATCAGGATGTACTGCGAAAGCTGGGTGAAGTCGATGCCCTGCCCGGGGACGAAGTCCACCTTGGAGAGCATGTCGGCCTGGGTTCCCTGCCCCGAGTCGCGCAGCTGCTGGATCACCAGCTCCGCGGGCGTGCCGGCCGGGATGTTCTTGCCGATCAGCCCGGCGAAGATCACGTCCATGGCCTTGCCCAGGATCCGCGGTGCGATCACCGAGAGCACCACGTACACGGTGATCAGCGCGAACACCAGGACCATGCCCAGCTTGTACGGGGACATCAGCCCGACCAGGCGCTTGGCCGATGGCCAGAAATGCTCGGCCTTGCGCACCGGGGCGCCGCCGCTCCAGTCGTCGGCTCCCGCCGCGGCATCGAATTCATTGACGTCCGCAAGCTCGCTTTCGAGCTGCTCCGGATCGATATTCTTCTGCTTCTTCGCCATTTAGGCCACCTCCTCCACACTCAGCTGGGATGCCACGATTTCCTGATAGGTTTCCGAGGTTTCGAGCAGTTGCTCGTGGGTTCCCCGGGCCACGATTTCGCCATGGTCCAGGACCAGGATCTGGTCCGCACCGGTAATGGTCGATACGCGCTGGGCCACGATGATCACCGCGGCGTCCTTGGTCGGTTCAGCCAGGGCCGCACGCAGCCTGGCATCGGTGTTCACATCCAGGGCCGAGAAGGAATCATCGAACAGGTAGGTGCTCGGCTTCGCGGCCAGGGCCCGGGCAATGCACAGGCGCTGGCGCTGGCCGCCGGACACGTTGGTGCCGCCCTGGGAGATCTTCGAATCCAGCTGGCCTTCGCGTTCGGCTACGAAGCCGTCGGCCTGGGCCACCCTCAGCGCATCCCACAGATCATCTTCGGTAGCGTCCTGGGCGCCGAAGCGCAGGTTGCTGGCGATGGTCCCGGAGAACAGGTAGGGGCGCTGCGGCACCGCGGAGATGTTCCGCGAAATGGTGTCGCGTCCCAGTTCCCTCAGCGGCACCCCGCCGATCAGGATTTCGCCTTCGGTGGCGTCGTAGAGCCGCGGGATCAGGTTCAGCAAAGTGGTCTTGCCGGCACCGGTGGAGCCGATGATGGCAGTGGTCTGCCCCGGCTTGGCGGTGAAGGAGATATCGTTGAGCACCGGCGCCTCGGCGCCGGGGTATCCGAAGCTGACGTTCTTGAATTCCACGGTGCCCGGGGTGGGCAGCGCGATTTGCCGTTCGGCGGCATCGAGCATGCTCGGCTCGCTGTCGAGCACCTCGGAGATGCGGTCGGCCGAGACCATGGCACGGGGAATCATCATGGCCATGAAGGTACCCATCATGACCGCCATCAGGATCTGCAGCAGGTACTGCAGGAAGGCGGTCAGCGCGCCGACCTCCACCTGGTTGTTATCCACCCGGTGCCCGCCGAACCACAGCACGGCGGCGGTGGACAGGTGCAGGATCATGGTGATCGCCGGGAACATCAGCACGAACAGGTTGCCGACCTTGACACCGAGGTCGGTCAGTTTCTGGTTGGCATCGGCATAGCGCTGCGTCTCATGCTCTTCGCGCACGAAGGCGCGCACCACGCGGATGCCGGTGATCTGCTCGCGCAGCACGCCGTTGATCCCGTCGATGCGGGTCTGCATATCGCGGAACAGCGGCATGAGCTTGATGACCAGCAGGCCCACTACTATGAGCACCAGCGGTACCGAAACCCAAACGAGCCAGGACAGTCCGGGATCTTCGCGGATCGCCATGATCACGCCGCCGATGGACATGATCGGCGCGGTAATCATGAAGTTCAACGCCATCAAGGTGAGCATTTGGATCTGCTGCACGTCGTTGGTGCCGCGGGTGATCAAGGTGGCGGCGCCGAATTTGTTGACGTCCTGTGCCGAGAAGGTCGAGACCTTCTCGAAGACCGACTGGCGGATGTCGCGGCCTACGCTCATGGAGGTCTTGGCCCCGAAGTAGACGGCGGCCACCGCGGTGGCTACCTGGATGAGGGCCACCACCAGCATCAGTCCGCCGGTGCGCCAGATGTAGTCGATATCGGCTTCGACCACGCCGACGTCGATGATCCTGGCGTTCAGGCTAGGGAGATAAAGAGTGGCCACGGTGGTGGCCAGCTGCAAAATGACTACGGCAATGATCCACCCCGTGTACGGCTTGGAGTGTTTCAAGATGAGCTTGAGAAGCATGTGGGAAATCCTCGCTGGCATCAAGCTCTCCGGCATGCTGGACCTTCGGATTAAGGGCAGCGTGATTGAAGAGCGATTGCCAGTCTAGCGCTCGCCTTGGACACTTTGAATCATCCTTGCGATTGATTTTTATCAATCACTGGAAAGTACCCGTATTCCCGCAGGATCCCGGGCATGGTGGCGTTAATCATAAACCGTGTATTTACCGGCAGGACAGGTGCCGGTTACTTGCCACCAGCTCCTCTTGCGGCGGACATCACCGTTCTGCCGAGTCCTGTGCCCCGTGGCCCAGATAGGCCAAGGCGGCCACCACCTGGGCGCGGGTTCCGGTTTCCAGGGTCGGATGGATCACTGGGGCGAAGAATGGCGAGTGGTTCGCCGGGATCTTCGAGGCAACGGTGCCCTCGGCGACCGCCGCCCGGTAGGCGTCCGGATCCGCGCAGCCCACCGTCCAGTAGACGTACGGGATCCCGAAGGCATCGGGAATGACGCTGAAGTCCTCCGAGGCGGTGGCCGGTTCGGCCTGGTAGACCTGGCCCTGGTCGAAGTGGGCTTCGAAAGCCTTGGTGATCCGGTCGTTGGCCACCGCGTCATTGCTGGTCAGCGGGAACTGGTCGTAGAACTCGAAGTCCGGTTCCTTGGGCGAGCCGGCCGCGGCGCATTCGCCGCGCACGATGCGTTCGATGGAGTCGATGACGTGCTGGCGCAGCTGGAGATCATAGGTGCGAATGTTCAGCAGCAGCTGGGCCCGGTCCGGGATGATGTTCGCGGCGCTACCGGCATTCAACGCGCCGACGGTCAATACTGCGAACTGCCCGGGCCGGGTTTCACGCGAAACAATGGTCTGCAGCTTGAGCACGATGGACGAGGCCAGGACTACCGGGTCCACCGAATTATGCGGCATCGAGCCGTGCGCACCGCGCCCGTAGACGGTGATGCGCAGGCTGTCGCCGGCGGAAAGGATCGGTCCCGCGGTGGTGCCGATCCTCCCCGCTTCGACGGGCATCACGTGCTGAGCCAGCGCCACATCGGGCTTCGGTATCCTCTCCACCAGCCCATCGGCCACCATGGCCTTGGCCCCTGCGGCGGTCTCCTCGGCTGGCTGGAACAACGCCAGATAGGTGCCGGACCAGCGCTCGCGGTTCCCGGCCAGGAACTTGGCCGCGCCCAGCAGGGTGGCCATGTGCATGTCATGGCCGCAGGCGTGCATGGCACCGGGGACCGTGGAGGAATATTCCAGCCCGGTGTCCTCGGCGACCGGCAGGGCATCCATGTCGGCCCGGGCCAGTGCCACAGGCCCCTCGCCATTGCGCAGGATTCCGACGATTCCGGTACCGCCGATCAGGCAGGTTTCATAGCCCAGATCCTCAAGTTCCTCGCAGATTCGCGCCGAGGTCTCGTGCTCGGCCAGGCCCAGTTCCGGGTGCCGGTGGAAATGCTTGTAGAGCTCCTCCTGCCAGGGCAGCTGCTCCAAGATCGAGGCGGTGATTTCCTGTGCAGTGCCCATCGGGTTCCTTCCATCGCGCCCAGCTGCGCTGAGCCCCAGGGTCCCGCTGGCTAATTCGTTTTCAATCTATCCCCTGGCCGGCAGGACAGTCCAGAATCCGGCCGATTGCAACGGGAGCCAGATCCGGCGAGCGCTGGTGCCGCTAGCGGTCCCGTTCGGTGCAGATGCAGAACCTGTTGCCCTGCCGGTCCGTGGCCACGGTGAAGCTCGGCGCATACTGGGCATCGAGGCCGGCGCTTTCGCTGCCCAGCGCCTCGAGGACCGGCTCGCTTTCGGAGAATGGGACCCACACATCCAGATGCAGGCGGTTTGGGTTCGGGACCGGTGTTTCCTGGAACCAGATGCCCGGCAACCTGCCCGCTGGATCGGCAAGGCTGCCGTCGGGCTGCTCGCGGTAGCCCAGGCCAGCGGCCCACTGTCCGGATATGGCTTGGGCGTCGTCGGTGTCGATGCCGATTTCCACCACCTTGATCAAATCCAGTCGCGCTTTGGCATGCAAGGCGGCGGCCCGCTGCGAGATTTCCGAGGCCAGCGCGAGGTCCCTTTCGGTGATGTCGCCACCGGCATCGTGGGACACTGTCGAAACGAACAAGAGGTTGTAGCGCCAGTCCACATCCGGATGGTGGTTGGCCATCTGCGCTGCGCCAGCGATGTCGCTGAACAATTCGATGGCCTCTGCCGAGCTCTTGGCCTCATACACGGTGCAGAGCTTGCCGGCCAGCTTGCGCCACTGCGGCAGAGTCTCCAGCCGGGAGGCCAATTCGGTGCTTTCAATGCGGTCGTTTACGGTCATGTTCTCCTCCTTTTGGTGCAACTGTGGCACCACTTCCGGGCCGGCTCAAGCGGTCGGCCGCAATGCACAGGTTGGCGCCAGCGCCAGCCGCTGCGAACTGGATGCCGCCTGTGAACCGGAACTCGGCTGGTCCTGGCGCGGGCGAATCGGCTTAGCCTCGATAGGAATAGCGCAAGGAGGGCAGAATGCCATGCTGAACATCTTCCAGGCCAAGATCGACGACTCGACGCTGGATGACATCACCTCGGAGGACAGCAATCGCAGACGCCGGCTGCTGAGCCTCGCCACTCTGCTCGTGATTGCAGCCTTCGTGCTGGCGGCTCTGCTCGGCGCATTCGACCAGAAGAAGAGCATGGAACAACAGGCCGCCGGCTTCGCGGTCCAACTGCAGTATCCCGCGGTGGTCCGTGCCGGCAATGAAATCCAGCTGAGGGTTGAGATCACCTCTGCCAACCCCTTGCCCGAGACCATCACGCTGGACCTGAGCGAGGACTATCTCATGCTCTTCGAGGACTTCTCGGCCTTTCCCGAACCCGAGTCCGAGTCGAGCCGAGCTGATGGAACCATTGAATTCGAGGTCGCCCCGGCACCGGGGTCGCGGCAGATGGTGGCCACCCTCACGGGCCGGGCTTCGGACGAATGGTCGCCGAGCGCCAAGGGCGTGCTCGGAATTACGGTCAACGGCGAAAGCACGGACATGAAGATCAGAACTTGGAGGATCCCCTGATGGAAATAGTCATCCGCGCAGCCACCGCCTTCATCATCCTGTGGCTGGTTACGCGCGCCGCCGGCAGATCGACCCTGGGCGAGCTCAGTTCCTTCGAGCTGGTGCTGTTCGTCGTCCTGGGCGACCTGGTGCAGCAAGGGATCACCATGGAGGACCGTTCGCTCACCGGCAGCTTGCTGGCAGTATTCACCATGGTGGTCCTGGCCGCTGCACTGAACTTCGCCAACATGCGCTGGCCCAAGCTGGGCAAGCTGATGCAGGGCCGCCCGATTGTGCTGATCCGCGACGGGGTCCTGGACCGCAAGGCCCTGCACAACGAGCGCATTGGGCTGGACGAATTGAGCATGCTCGCCCGCCAAGCAGGCATCGAGAACTACAGCAGCATCCGGCTGGCGATCCTGGAAGCCAGCGGCAAGATTTCCTTCTTCACCCAGGAAGCCGAATCCCGTCCGTGACCATTTAATGCAATTGGAAGAAGGGGCATCCCTGCACGGGATGCCCCTTATGCGGTTCTCAGCCCGCCGGCGCGCTACTGCTGATCGGGTGTTTCGCGCTGGTCCGGCAGGTTGGCGGTTCGCTCGGCGTCCAGGCCTTGCTCGTCATCCTGGGCGGGGTAGTCCAGCAGCGTATCGTCGACCGGACGCTGCCCGTCAATCGGTTCGGGTAGCAGCGTTTCGGGATTGAGCGCCAAGGGATCGCCGTCGTTTTCCTCCAGCACCCGGTCTGCTCCGCGCAATGGATCCTCGGCGTCCTGGGCCTGGGGTGCATCCGATGAGCCAGCCGCCGGCTGGCTATCGCGCCCATCCAACGGCTCGTCCGTGTCCGAGTCCTTGCGCACGTCGTCGAATTCAGAATTATTCAGTGACATTCCAGCTCCTTCTCGTGTTTCCAATCGGTAATGATTTCCGAGGTGGTCTTCAGCTTCTGCCGATGCTGTTTGCGCATGAATTCCAAGGTAGTCCCTTCGAAATCCGGGTCGGCCGATGCTGTGGCGTCGGTGGCCACCGCCACCGGCAAGTTCGCAGCGAAGGCATCGGCCGCTGTGGCGGAGATGCACGTCTCGGAGGAGACCCCGGCGATCACCAGCGAACTGGCGCGGTGCTGCAGCAGCAGGTCCTTGAGCGCCGTATTCCAGAAAGCGCTGTCCCTGCGCTTGACCACCTCGATGGCCCCGTCCAGTTCCAACTCCGCCAGATACGCGGCCTGCCCCGTTCCTTCGAACAGGTAGCCCTGGTCGTCTTCGAGCATCTTCAGCGTCCATGTGGATTTATCTTCCTTGTGCACGGTGCGCACGCTGATCACCGGGTATCCGGACGCTCTCGCCGCCACGGCCAGCTGGTTGCAGCGGGCTGCCAGATCCTGGCGGGCCAGTGCCAGAACCGGATCCTCGAAGAATCCTTCTTGCAGGTCAATGAGCAGCAGCGCAGGGTGGCTGAAGTCGCTTGTCGCGCTCATGGCTCAGCGTGTTCGGCGCAGTGCTGGCAGCAGTACGCCTTCTGGACGTCGTGGACAGCGTGGCCCAGAATGGCGCAACCGCAGTGCGCGCACCTTTCGGCCATGGCGTGGATGGCGCATTCGAAACTGTCGAAGCGGCCCGTGCGCCCGTTCCGGGTGAGCGTGAACACCGTTTCGCTCGCATTGCCGCAGATATCGCAGGTCTGCATGGTTTGCCTCCTGAACTCGGTTTGGCCGTGGGACAGCTAGCGGTCCCCGTCGCCTTCGGAATACTGGTCTTCCGGGGAATCGTCGAGGTCCGGGTCGGCTCCTTGGACAGGAGGCAGGTGATTGCCGGGCTGCTCCAAGCCCTCTTCTGCCGGTTCCCCGGAATCGGCTGGCAGGTGCTCGTCGTCGGGTTGCCCCAGCGGCCAGAGATTCTCAACCAGGTCCTTGTCGGGATCCTTGAATCTGTCGGCAGCATGCGAAATGGCATCTTTGGCTTTGTCGATGAATCCCATGGTCATTCTCCTCACGTTGCGTTTCCCGGTGCTCTACCAACTACCAGCTATCGGCTGCACAAGTACATGATTAATCGGCTGTTGCCAGAGTCGAGGGGGCGCATCTGCAAGCTCGCTGGCAATGGTTGAAGACGTGCTTGCTGTGCTGGAGCGTGGAGGGTGTCCCACAAAAATACGCGAAAGGAGCACGATCATGGTTGCAGCCAAGGAACTAATGACCTCGCCTGCCAAATGCGTCAAGGAGCAGGACTCGATTCAAGTGGCCGCCCAGATGATGAAGGACCTCGGGGTCGGCATGCTGCCGATCTGCGGCAAGGACAACCGCCTGGCCGGCACGATCACCGACCGCGACATTGTCATCAACTGCGTTGCCGACGGCGTCGTGACTTCCAGCACCAAGGTGGCCGATTACGCCCAGGGCAAGCCGGTCACCATCGGAGCAGACGACTCGGTCGAAGAAGCCATCCGCACCATGCAGGAACACCAGGTGCGCAGGCTTCCGGTCATCGACGGGCATTCGCTAGTCGGCATGCTCGCCCAAGCAGACGTCGCCCGCTACTACGACGAGCAGAGCACCGGCAACCTGGTCGAAGGGATTTCCCAGGACTAGGATCTCCCAGCCCAGCCGGACCACAACGGAGAGCTTCCGGGAAAACCATGGTTTTCCCGGAAGCTCTGCCCTTGTTCTCCTGCGATTCTCCTGGCGGGAACGCCGTCACCGTCCGTTGGCGTCTGTGCCTCCCCGCGGATCGTCCAAGGAGCTCGGTCCCCGGATCACGCGGTACAGGCCGTAGATGAAGACCAATGCGCCCCAGCCGGCCACGATCCATAGCGGCCCTGAGGTGCTGTCAGGCGCTGCGAGCAGCGCATAGATGGCGAATCCTACGGCCACGAGCCCGCCGACAATCGCCAGCCACAGGCCAGCGCGATGTTTGCGGGGGCTGTCCGCTGCTTTGCCAGTCATGGCTTCTCCTTTCGCTGGCAGGAAAGTTCAACCTGCGTCATAGCGTTCTTCCCTTTCCTCGGATTCATCTTCGGTGTTCTCGTTGATGCTGCCCCGGCGAACCACGCGCTCGTCGCCTGGCTGGGCATCGTCATCCGGTTGCGTGGTGCGAGCCGGATTCTCGGGCTTCTCGCGTTCACTCATTGTGTCTCCTTCCGTGGCGGTCTGCTATGAATTGCGCAGGGCTTCGATGAGTTCGGCCTTGCGCATTTTAGAACGGCCATCAATGCCGATTTCCTTGGCCCGGTCCTGCAGCTCCCGGACCGTCCAGTCCTCGTAGTCCCCGGCCTTGCCTCCGCGCTTGCCCACTGCTGACCGGCCATCGCGGGCGGCGGCGTTGGCGATGCGCGCCGACTTCTGCTTGGAGTTCCCCTCCTCGCGCAGCTCCTCGTAGAGTTCTTCATCCTTGATCCGGCTCTTGCCTGCCATGGGTTTCCTCCCTCTCACGCTTCGCCAGCCGGCCCTTTTGCAGTGCCAGCACTGTGCGTTCCACGCTAGCCACTTCACTGATCAGGGGACAGTGCCCCTGCCGGACTTTGCGCTGAATCCCAGACTTCAGCGGTAGCACAATTCATGCAGCGGGGTGCGAAACTGGATCTTCGCAGAAAAAAGTCTGGCTGTTGCCGCCGAAGGTGGAGGTGATCCTCGCGCAGCGGAAGGCCCGGAGCACACTGGATGTGAACCCGGACGCCGCTGAGCGCACCGCGCCGGCGTCCTGCCGCAACAGCAGGAGGAGATCCCATGCCCGAGAAGAATCCCCAGGACCGCGCTGAGCCGCTCGGTACCGGAAGCGAAGACCGCGCCGGCAAGGAAAAGATCAGCCCGCCCGAACAGCGCCAGGAGGAACCCGGCCTGGACCGGGACCTGAAGCCCAAGGCGGATCATGGCGAGCGCAGCTATAAGGGCCGGGACCGGCTGGCCGGAAAACGCGCCCTGGTCACCGGCGGCGACTCCGGCATTGGCGCGGCGGTGGCTATCGCCTTTGCCCGCGAGGGAGCCAAGGTCGCCTTGGCCTATCTGCCCGCCGAACAGCCTGATGCCGATGCCATCGCCGGGGTCCTGGAAGATGCGGGAGTCGAAGTCCACTTGCTGCCCGGGGACCTGCGGGACCGCAATTACCGCGATTCATTGATCGACGAGGCGGTGACCGCCCTGGATGGCTTGGATATCCTGGTGAACAACGCCGGCAAGCAGATCAGCGTCGAGTCCTTGGAAGAGCTGAGCGACGAGCAGGTCGAAGCCACCTTCGATGTGAACATTTTCGCGATGTTCGCCTTGAGCCGCGCAGCCCTGCAGGTGCTTCCCGAAGGCGGCTCCATCATCAACACCACCTCCATCCAGGCCTTCGATCCGTCGGACCACCTGATGGACTATGCCGCCACCAAGGGCGCGATCAGCAACTTCACCAAGTCGCTGGCGTCCCAGGCAGCGAAGAAGGGCATCAGGGTCAATGCAGTGGCTCCGGGCCCCATCTGGACTCCATTGCAGCCTTCGGATGGCCAGCCGATCGAGGCGCTGCCTGAGTTCGGCCACGATACCTGGCTTGGCCGGGCCGGCCAGCCGGTGGAAGTGGCCCCGGCCTATGTGTTCCTGGCCAGCGATGAGGCTTCCTACGTGGTCGGTTCCACGGTGCACGTGAACGGCGGCAAGAACCAGCCGTAGGACGGTGAACTGGTCCCCGGGAAACAGGGCCCGGGGATCATTCCACGTCATCCTTGCTGATGGTGAATTCCATATTCCTCCGCTCGTATTCGCGCTGGCTGAAGGTGGCGCGCTGGACTTCCTTGACCTCGTCAAAGCTGGAGCCGATGGCTCCGCCCATGGTTCCCAGCGAGGATGCCAGCCAGGCAAGGTTGATGTATTCGGCCAGCGTGACATCGTGGCGCAGCTGGTAGGCGAGATATTCCTGGTCAATGACAATCAGCGAGCCTGCCAGCAGGGCGAGGAACAGGAGCAGGTACATGACTGTCGCGGCAAACCCGACCGTCAGCACGGTGGCCGCGTTGTAGACGACCATCCGCTCGCGGCGGCGGTTGCCCTTGGGCCTCTCCCACAACCGGTTGTGCAGCAGCAGCCAGAGCGTGAGGATCAGGATGCTTGAGACCGTGATCAGCGAAAGCCGCCCGGCAGGCAGGTAGTCGGCCATGGACCAGATGCTCGTGTAGAACACGCCGAAAGCACCAGTGGCCGCCGCACCTGCCATCGCGGAGGAAAGCCGCGGCACCAGTTTCCACGGCTGGTTGCTGCGCACCATCCCGGCAATCAGCAGCAGCCGCCCGCGCACACCCTCGATGCTCGAGATGCGGTTCTGCTCGTTTTGCCCGTCCTGCCGGCTGGCGTGCACGCTCATCACCCGTCCCAGCGGGGTCGGAGGCGGAGCCGGCTGCTTGCCGGTAGCCAATTCCCTGACCAGTTCGGCCAGTTCCCGTGCCACGGTGCGCGGTCGGGCCATCCCGAGGCTGGGCATGGAAAGCACGGCCGAGGCATCCTCGACGGAAATCACCGAACGCACGGGTCGGTTCTGCACATAGTGCGGGGCATCGGTGAGGTAGATGATGAAGTCCCAGCCATGCTTTTCCCGCAGCCTGGGCACCTTGTCGTTCAGCGCGACCCGTCCGCTCTCCCCCAAAGGGAGGGAGAAGGGAGCTACCTGCACGTCCCATTGCTGCTCGTGCTCCTGCAGCTTCTCCATGACCCCTTCCAGCCGGGCAGCGATCCGATTGGCCATCGCATCGGCTATGCCAGGGTCGGCAATTAATCCCACCGTGCGCTTCTCGGGCTCTTGCACGCTCATCAGCACCTCGCAGCTCTCAGGGCAGCAGTTTGGCCCGCTCCCACAGCACACACTAGGAAGTCGTGCCCGGGCCTGCAGTGCCGTTCAGCAACCTTGCAGGAACCGGCACCGGCAGTGCACGCTGGATCCCCGGAATTCCGGGGATCCCCGACTCACAGGCAATGCCCATCAAACTTGCCTTGTTGCCTGCTGCCCGGTGTGGAATGGTCGGTGCCATCGCCCATCTGATGAAGAAAGGACCATCCATGGAATCCAACCAGCCAGAAGAAGAGCGGCACGCGGGGATCACTCCAACGCCCGATGAGCCCGCGGAGGAAAAACAGAATTCTGTCGGGGACCACGAAGACGCGTTCGAGCAGCCAGCCGAGGAGCAGGACCCGGACCAGGTTGACACCGACCAGTTCAATACCGACTGATCCGCGTTTGTGTTCCTCCGGCAACGATACGACTAGGAGATCACCTCTTGAAAGCATTGACATGGCAAGGCAAGCGAAAGATCGGTTTCAGCGATGTCCCGGATCCGGTGATCCAGGATCCCGGGGACATCATCATCAAGGTCACTTCCACCGCGATTTGCGGATCGGACCTGCATCTCTATGAGCTGCTGGGCCCCTACATGCATGCCGGCGACGTGCTGGGCCACGAAACCATGGGCATCGTCCAGGAAGTCGGCAGCGGCATCACCAAGCTGTCGGTAGGCGACCGGGTAGTCATCCCGTTCAACATCTCCTGCGGCCACTGCTGGATGTGCCAGCACGACCTGCAGTCGCAGTGCGAGACCACCCAGGTGCGCAAGCACGGCAAGGGCGCCCAATTCTTCGGGTACTCCGAACTCTACGGACAGGTGCCCGGCGGCCAAGCCGAATACCTGCGCGTGCCCCATGCCGATTACGGTGCGGTGAAAGTTGGCGACCAGCTGCCCGACCACCGCTACCTTTTCCTCTCCGATATCCTGCCCACCGCGTGGCAGGGCGTGCACTATGCCAATGTCCCCGACGGCGGAACTCTCGCGGTCTACGGGCTCGGGCCGGTGGGGCAGCTCGCCGCGCGCATCGGCCGGCATCTGGGCTATGAGGTGCTGGGCATCGACCCGGTGGCAGAACGCCGCGCCATGGCTGAGCGCCACGGCATCCAGACCCTGGACTTCACCAAGGACACCGTGGGCGAATTGCGCGGGCGCACCGGTCGCGGCCCCGATGCCGTGCTCGATGCGGTGGGCATGGAAGCCCATGGTTCCCCGGTCTCCTCGATGTTCCAGCAGGCCACCGGGTTGCTGCCGGACAAGGCCGCGCAGCTGGCCATGGAGAACGTCTCCGCGGACCGCACCAGCGTGCTGGATTCGGCCATCGATGCCGTGCGCCGCGGCGGCACCCTGTCGATCAGCGGCGTCTATGCCGGGGCCGCCACCCCGATGCCGATGGTGAAGCTGTTCGACAAGCAGATCCAGATCCGACAGGGCCAATGCAATGTGCGCTCATGGACCCAGAAGCTGCTGCCGCTGGCCGAGGATGCAGCCGATCCGCTGGGCCTGGACGACTTGGTCACGCACGAGCAGCCGCTCTCGAACGGTCCGCAGATGTACGAGACCTTCCAGAAGAAGCAGGATGCGTGCATCAAGGTGGTGCTCAAGCCCTAGCGGCTAGGCGCTTTTCTTCCCGGAACCGGAGGCCTTCTTCTTGTGTGGCGAGGAGGAGGCCTCCTTTGCCGTTGCCTTCTTCGTGGCTGGTTTCTTCGCGGCCGGCTTCTTGGCTTCCGTTTTCTTCGCTGGTTTCTTCGCCGCTGGTTTCTTCGCTGCTGGCTTCTTCGCCGCCGCGGCCTTCCCATCCTTGGCTGCCTTGGCCGGGGCCTTGGCCTTGCGCCCGTCGATGCTGCGCTTGAGCGCCTCCATCAGATCGATGACCTCCCCGGACTCGCTGCTCTGGTCCGGGGAACCGAAGGTCGCCTCGGTATCCAGGTCCTCACCCTGCTCGATTTTCGCTTCGATCAGCGCCTGCAGCTGGACCTGGTATTCATCCTGGAACTCGTCCGGCGTGAAATCACTGCTGTACTGGTCCACCAGGGAGGCAGACATCTTCAGTTCCTGCTCGCTGATCCGCGGTGATTTCTCCGGTGCCACTGCCTCGGCATCGCGCAGCTCGTCCGCCCACATGACCGCTTGCAGCACCATCACCTTGGATCGGACACGCAAGATGCCCAGCCGGGTCTTCTGGCGCAGGGCGAAGCGCACCACTGCCAGCTTATCGGTGTCCTGAAGCGTTCGGCGCAATAGCTCGTAGGCCTTGGGCGATTTGGAGTCCGCCTGGAGATAGTAGCTCTTCTCCAGCATCAGGGGATCTACTTGGCTGGCCGGGACGAACTGGACCACCTCGATTTCGCGGCTCTTCTCCGCAGGCAACGCGTCCATGTCCTCATCGGTGAGCACAATGGTCCGTTCTCCGTCCTCATAGGCCTTGTCCAGATCCTTGTAGGCGATTTTCTTCCCGCACACTTCGCATCGGCGCTCGTAGCGGATCCGTCCGCCGTCCTTGTCATGGACCTGGTGCAGGTCGATGTCGTGGTCCTCGGTGGCGCCGTAGGCCTTGACCGGCACGTTCACCAGGCCGAAGGCAATTGATCCAGTCCAGATAGCTCGCATGGGCATAGTGAAGCATCTTTCCAGCCAGTGTGTCACTGCCCTAGTGATTCTGGCAGGCGGCGCTGAGGTTCGGCAGCGCGAAACGCAAAGCTTGCTTGGAACGCTGGATTCCCCGGCGCCGCTCGGGAAGATTGGTCCTCATAAGGCAAAGCAAAGGACAGCGCATGGCACGCAGGGAGCAAACCGTCACCGTCGCGGGGCACACGCTGAAGGTCAGCAATCTGGATAAGGTCCTGTACCCGCAGACCGGGACCACCAAGGGCGAAGTCATGGACTACTTCCAGCAGGTGGCCCCGGTGCTGATTCCGCATGCCGCGTGGCGCCCGGCCACCCGCAAGCGCTGGGTGGACGGCGTGGGGACCCCCGAAGAACCGGGCAAGGTGTTTTTCCGCAAGGATCTCGAGGACTCTGCCCCAGGCTGGATTCCCTCGGCCAAGCTGCAGCACAAGACCCACTCCAATATCTATCCGCTAGTCAACAACGAGGCGGTGCTGGCCTGGATGGCCCAGGTGGCTGCGCTGGAAATCCATGTTCCCCAGTGGCGCTTCGATTCCTCGCTGGAACCTGCCAATCCGGACCGGCTGGTGCTGGACCTGGATCCCGGTCCGGGCGCCGGCTTGGAGCAGTGCGCTGAAGTCGCCTTGATCTGCCGGGAGATTCTCGACGGCATGGACCTGCCCAGCTTTCCAGTGACCTCCGGTTCCAAGGGCATCCACCTCTATGCCGGACTGGATGGCAAATACACCTCGGAGCAAGTCAACGAGGTGGCCAAGGAATTGGCCTCCACCTTGCAGAAGGAGCATCCGCAACTGGTTCTCGCCAGCATGAAGCGCTCGCTGCGCGAGAACAAGGTGTTCGTGGACTGGAGCCAGAACAACGCCTCGAAGACTACCGTGTGCCCGTATTCTCTGCGCGGCCGCGCACGGCCCACTGTCGCGGCCCCGCGGACCTGGGAGGAAATCGAAGCGCCGGGGTTGGAGCAGCTGGACTTCCACGAGGTGCTGGACCGCATTGCTGATGGAATCGATCCGCTGGCGCAGCTGGCCTCGGGACAACAGCAGGATCCCGATCGCCTGGCGGTCTACCGCTCCAAGCGCGATGCGGCGCTGACACCTGAACCGGTGCCGGAGCAATCCGGGAATTCCCAGTCCATGCAGCCGGGCGGAAAGGACGGCACCGGCCTCTCCTTTGTCATCCAGGAACATCATGCCCGCGCGCTGCATTGGGATTTTCGCCTGGAGCACGACGGAGTGCTGGTCTCCTGGGCGGTGCCCAAAGGTCCACCCCTGGAACCAGGAATCCAGCGCTTGGCGGTCATGACCGAAGACCATCCGCTCTCCTACGCAAGCTTCGAAGGCAGCATCCCCAAGGGCCAATACGGTGCCGGGGAAGTATCGATCTGGGATTCGGGAAGTTGCACCATCGAGAAGTGGCGCGAAGGCAAAGAAGTCATCGCAGTGCTCACCGGCTCCCGCGAGGGCGGGCTGGGTGGAGTGGACCGGCGGTTCGTGCTGATCCAGGCCGCAGGGATGGGCGGCAAGGACAATTGGCTGCTGCAGCTGGCCAAGGATCAGCCGGTAGGAGCCGGTGCGGGAACGTCCGCTGATTCCGGTGGCGAAGAACCGGAGGCTGCTCGCGAGCCTAGCGCCAAGCAGGCCGTGGCTGACCTGTCGGGCCAGGCGTTGCGCCCCATGCTGGCCACTGCCGGCACTGCTCGGGAGATCTCCGGCGAGCGGGGTTGGAGTTTTGAGATGAAATGGGACGGCTACCGCGCGTTGGCAGTAGTCGATGGCGCCAAAACCAAGCTGATTAGCCGCAACGGCCATGACCTGACCGGAGACTTCCCGGAACTCGAAATCCTCGGTTCGCTGCTGCCCGACCGCTGTGTGGTGGACGGGGAAATCGTCGCCCTGGATTCTTCGGGCCGCCCTGACTTCTCGCTGCTCCAGCAACGGGTGGCCCACCAGCGGAAGAAACGCACGAAGCAGGCCTCGGCCATCAGGATCCAGTACATGGTCTTCGACGTGCTGCAGCTGCCATATGACAAGGATGCAGGACTGGTGGATCTGACTTCCCTGCCCTACGCGCAACGCCGCCAACGGCTTGCGGGCCTGGATCTCGACCACCGGTACGTGCAGGTGCCACCGGCCCACACCGGGACCTTGGAGCAGGCCATCGAGACCAGCCGTGCGCTGGGCCTGGAAGGCGTGGTGGCCAAGGAACGCGACTCCGTCTACGAGTTGGGCCGGCGCAGCGGCAGCTGGGTGAAGCTCAAGCACCAGCGGCACCAGGAAGCTGTGGTGATTGGCTGGCGGTCTGGACAGGGGTCGCGCAGCGGCAGCCCGGCCTCGCTGCTGCTGGCCATTCCTGGAAATGGCGGCTTGGAATACGCCGGCCGGGTGGGCACCGGATTCAGCGACGCGCAACTGGCCGAAATCCGCGAGCGGCTTGAAAAGATCGAACGCAAGACTCCCCCGGCCAAGAACATCCCGGCAGCGCATCAAAGCGATGCCCACTGGGTGAGTCCGAAATACGTGGCAGAAGTCCGATACAGCGAACTGACCTCGGACCGCCTTCTGCGCCATCCGGTGTGGCGCGGCTGGCGCGAAGAGAAGCAACCGGATGAGGTCCGCTGGGAACCGGCAGATCCGGCCGGGAACCAAACTCCAACTAACCACTAACAGAGGAGCAGAACATGAAATTGCTGGTAAAGATCTTCGGAACCCTGATTTCGCTCGGCGCAGGCTGGCTCGGAGCCAAGCTCGTCTCCGGGGTCTGGCATAAAGCCATGGGTGAAGAACCGCCATCCCTGGCCAACCCCGAAAAGCAGCAGCAGGCCGCCGTAGGCAAGGTGCTGGCGTTCGCCGTGATCTCGGGGGCAAGCGCTTCTGCCATCCAGGCCATGGCCAAACGGTGGACGCGTTCCCTCGAAGCCAAGGCCGCCAACCGCTAGCAGGCCGCATTCTGGCCGGTAACCGGATGCACCGGGTCGCGCAGCTGCTGCCCAGTTGCACGGCTCGGTGTTTTCGTTGGTGCCGGGCAGCTTTCTGCCCGGTGTGCACTGCCCTGGTGCATCGCGGATGGCTGACGGCCTGCGGGAATCGCATGGTGACCAATTGGCCGGTCGACAGCTTCTCCAGCAGGCAGAACTGCCAACGGGATTGCAGGCTTTTGCAGCATTCAAGCCTTCCTTGATGCCTTGGAAGTGTGCGACACGGTCCATGGCGAGGTTATTGCCTTCCAGAAGTCCGTCGAAAATATATCCCAGAAGTCTCTGGCATTGAGTGCATCCACTGAATTAGAATGAAAACAAAATATCACTATATGAAAGTTGAATCGATGACTGCCCATTCTTCTCCGCTCACCGCCGGCCAGCCAGCGCCAGCCTTCTCCCTGCAAGATGCCAAGGGAGAGACCATCTCGCTTTCGGATTATTCAGGGCAGAAAGTGATCGTGTATTTCTACCCCAAGGCCGCGACTCCCGGCTGCACCACCGAGGCCTGCGATTTCCGCGACAACCTCAATTCGCTGCAGGCCGCAGGATTCTCCGTTCTGGGCATTTCTCCGGACGCTCCGGAAGAGCTGGCTGCCTTCGCTAGCGATGAATCGCTGAATTTCCCGCTGCTTTCCGACCCGGGCAACGAAGTTGCCAAAGCCTACGGCTCCTACGGTGAAAAGAACATCGGTGGAAAGACCGTCGTGGGCACGCTGCGCTCCACCGCAGTCATCGATGAAGACGGCAGCATCCGCCAAATTGAATATTCTGTGGACGCCCAAGGGCATGTGGCGCGACTTCGCGATTCCCTCGGAGTCTAGAGGATTCCGCACCCGGATCTTTCCGGTGCCAGCCCGGACGCTTCGAGCCGGGGCCAACTTTAACCGGCCCCGGCCACATCCTGCAGTCTGCGTTGAGGATCCCTGGACGGCAAGCTACATCTGCATCTCGGAATGGGCATTGGCCAACAGATGCGTGAAAGCACCACGCTCGAATGCGGCCCGCTGGCGGACGGCGCCATTGCCTGTCTCCAGCATGTTCCTGAGTGAAATCACGGCATAGTCGTAATCTCCATGTTCCTTCAGTGCGCCCTCAATGAGTCGGAGCATTCTGCGGGCCAGTTCCTCCACAGCGACCGGCTCTCCGGTTCGCGTGTCCACGTGCACTCCGGTGATTCCGTTCTTGGCCGCTTGCCACAGTGACAGATCCAGGACTTCGGGCAGATACTCCGGCGCATCGAATTCGCCGGCCACCGCAGTCTCGACCAGCCCTCGCATGAGCACGGCCAGCAACACCGAATCCTGCGCTCGCAACTGCGAATCCGCGACCCGAATTTCGAGTGTCGGGTACTTTTCCGACAACCGGGCAGACCATCCGATATGGCCAGGGTCGGGAACCGCATCGGTTCCATTGATTCGCGCAAGCCGAGTCCCATAGTCTTTCGAATCCTTGAAGTACGGCGGAATCCCCTGGACGGACCACTTTCGGTAATGAATGGTTCTCCACGATGAAAAGTTGCTGTCGACCCCTCTCCAATACGGAGAATTGGCGCCCAGGGCGCAAAGAAATGGCAGCCATCCGCGCAAGAAGTTGAGCGCACGAATTCCCGCTTCGGAATCCGGGATGGACACATGGACGTGCAAACCGCACATGTAATGCTCTGACGCTATTCCGGAAACGAAGTTGCCGATTTCCCGATACCTTGCATTATCGGTCAGCTCCGGAGCCTGCTGGGCAATCATCGGCGCCGCGCCCAAACCCGCGACCAGCAGGCCGCGGGAGGCCGCTTCGCTTGCCAGAGCACTGCGGAAACTTCCCAGCTCATGCAGGGCCTGATCCCGGTCTTCGCAGATGGCGCTGGCATGTTCTATTTGGCAAGCAAGCAGTTCGTTCTGCACTTCGCCATTGCGTTGCGAATCCAGCGCTTGCCGTAACGCTTCTTTATCCGTGCTGGCCGGCAACCCTGTTTCTGCGTCGAACATGAAGAATTCTTCTTCAATGCCAAAGGTGCTCATTTCGTGCCTCCCGGAACATGGCTGCTAGGGCGTCGGACCAGCAACCGGCCTGTGTTGACTTACTGCTGGCTAACCTGGTCTGCCTGATGCGAACTAGCGGGGAACTGCTCATCATTCTTCTTGCGCGGAACGGATTGCCGCATGATCAATCCCCTTTCAGCTAGGCTGCGAATATCCGGATGGCCGCAGCTTCATCCGCCTCGGCGGCTTGCGTTCTGCGTAAGCGGATTCTGAAACAGTAGATCCCGTAGCCTGGCTGCATCTGCTTGCCCGATGGATTCTCATGGTTTTCCCATCAACCCAGAATGAATCGGACATGAAATCTGAACTAGCTGTGAGGTTCAGGGACATTGTTTAGTCGGGCGAAGGGTGCGCAGCCAATCGCTGAGTGGTGTCGGTGGTGGTTGTAGAAGTGGAGCCAGCCGGGCAGAGCCAGGCGTCGCTCGGCGTTTGAACCGTAAAACTTGGCATAAGCCCACCCGCCCCTGAGTGTGCGGTGGAACCGCTCGATCGTCCCGTTCGTCTGCGGCTGATAGGGAGGTGCTCGCTTGTGTCTGATGCCAAGCCGAGCGCAGAAGTCCCTCCAAAGGTGGGATCTGTAGGCCGACCCGTTGTCGGATAGGACTCGCTCGACGGTCACGCCCCGTTCAGCGAACCAGGCCACAGCGCGTTCGAGAACTCCCACCGCTGTGCTTGCCCGCTCGTCCATGCAGATCTCTGCATAAGCGGCTCGGGGGTGGTCGTCGATCACTGTGTGAACGAACGCCGTTCCGGTCCGCGGCTTGTGGTCTTTGCCTCTGGGCAGTCCCGGAGTGGCGGTTCTGTTCCGTGCGCCTTGCTGCCGACCAACGTAACGATGTCCACCACCGTCGGGGATATTCCCGAACTTCGTGACATCGACATGGATCAACGATCCCGGATAAGGGTGCCCATGTCGCCGCAAGGGCTCACCAGTGACACGATCGATATGGGAGAGGCGGTTCACGCGGCAACGGGCGAGGACCGCTTGAACCCTGGACGCCGGGAGACAAAGTCACGCAGCGATCTGGGCTGGACCAGCCGAAGTCGCAAGCGCAGATTGATGATCTGCTTCTTCTTGGCATGCTCGGGCGTCCTGCCTGGACTGCAATGCGGCCTGCTGGAGCGATGCTGCATCCCATGCCCACCCTCTTCCCGTCAACGACCGGCCCCCTTCCGGGCAGTGATCGGAGAGAGCATATACATCTTCGCTGCCATCGTGGCCGGATAGCCGTCTTCAACAATCAGACGGGCTATCCGGAGACGGGTACGAGGCGTGAGCAGCGCATTTGGATCAGTCATCGATTGGCCTCCGCAGTGGTTTCCAAAAGCGTGTGCCGGCTCAGCACCATGGTCAAGAGCGCGGCCGCCGCCAATGCCGCGGCCACCCAGACCGGCGCGAGCACCCCCAACCCTGCCGCGAGCCCGAACGCGCCAAGCACAGGACCCGCCGCGGCACCGAGGTTCAATGCCGCGGTTGCGTACGAACCGCCCATCGTTGGAGCAGCCGACGCTGCATACAGCACACGCGTGATCAAGGTGCTGCCAATGCCGAACGACAGGAAGCCCTGAACGAAGACGAGGACGATAAGCGCAACGGGATGCGACGCGACCAATGCCAATCCGATCCATCCTGTCAGCAGCAGCGGGCCGCCGACTGCAAGCACGACGCCGGGGCGTTGATCTGACAGTCGCCCAGCGATCGTGACGCCAAGGAATGATCCGACGCCGAACATCACCAGTGCGAAGGACACCCACCCATCAGCCATCCCCGCAGTCTCGGTCACTACGGGGGCGAGGAAGGTGAACGCCGCAAAGGTCCCTCCGTTGATCAGCGCTCCAAGTGCCATGGCCAGGATGAGCCGCGGCGTCGCCAACTGGCTGAGCTCGGCACGAAGCCTTGGCGAGGACCCGGCAGTTGCGGTCTGACCGGCATTGTTCGTGATCCCTCGAACGACTCCGAAGACCGCCGGAATACAGAGGATGGCGACTGCCCAGAACGTCGTTCGCCAGCCCAACGCTGTGCCGAGCAGAGACCCAGCGGGGACACCCGCGACGGTTGCGATCGTCGTGCCGGAGAGCAGGATCGACAGTGCACGCCCCTTCTGGTTCGCTGGCACGAGAGTAGTGGCCGTGCTCAGTGCTACCGCGAGGAATCCTGCGTTTGCAAGAGCGCTGAGCACCCGGGTTATGAGGAGGAGAGCGAACACGGGTGTCATCGCTCCGATGACGTGGCTTCCCGCGAACACGAGAAGGCAGACGATCAACGTGAGCCGCGGTGGCCAACGGCGAGCGAATGCCGCCATCACTGGCGCGCCGATGACCATACCGATCGCGAAGGCCGAAGTCAGCAGGCCCGCCGTGCCGACCGAGACGTCAAGCTCGGTCGCGATCGCGGGGAGCAATCCCGCGAGCATGAATTCTGAAGTGCCCATGACGAAAACCGCCAAGGCAAGCATGTAGAGAGCAAAAGGCATCGAGTACTCCGAAGTAAGAAATCAAGAAATGGTTCTTCTTGTCACCACGGCCAGCACCCCGGGTACGCCAGACATACGCCCACACAGATCGTGGGCGTCGTAACTACTGGTTGAAGGGGCTGGCGGTGTGACCGACAACCCCGGACTTGTCTGACTCGGGACTCGACATATCCCGAACTCTACAGCGCTCGACTGCGCGTGGCGTGGATAGACACGTCCCTAATCGGCACGACGTCGTTGCGCGCGGGGGCAGAACACTGTCCCTGGACATCACAACTGGCTCTGGAAGCGGCAACGATCTGCCCGCAGCTGCGGCGAACAGCAAGCACGGCTGTGGACCTTGGAAATGCGGTCCGTTCCGGCGTACATACGAAGCCTAGCGACGGGCAGTCCGCGGCAGACCAAACAAACTACTGACTAGGCCGGAAGCTAAGTTCAAAAAGCTCTCCTCTGAGCCTGAAAATTAGCTGAGAACCCAGGGACACCCCTCCCGGTCGTAGACCAAGTGGCCTAGATTTAAAGCACACTCCGCTTCTCAACGACGGCGAACCTTGCCTGCTGGCAGACTCATCGGCAATCTGCGAAGTGGCGTGACTTATGGGGTGCACTCGAGAGTTACGAACAAAGTGGAGGTAGTACTAATGCCAGGACGTATAGTCAGGTCCAAGACTGCTGAACGTGTCGCCGAACTCCTGGGGTCGCGCGAAGGACGCTCCCATCTGAGCGAGTACGGGTGGATCCAAGGAATGCCCGTGATCATTGCACAACCCAACGAGCCGGTAGACGACGTCATGGGCCTCGCTTCCGTTCACAATTGCGCTGTTCTCGTGGCGATACTGGACGCCCAGGGCGAGCAGCTTCGTTTCATCCATGTCTCGCCTCCCAACGGTGCTCTCCGGATCGTCGATGAGACTCCTGCGAATACCCGGATCTGCACGCTCTTCGAGCAAGCGGAGGAAAGCGGCATGCTGGCCTTCCGAGTTCGGTATTGGACCCACACGGCAATTGCCAACGCCCTGCCGGTCTTTACTCCGGAAGAACAGCGGCCGATGGCAATGACGCGCGGCTAGCTGCCGGGTGACTGGAGGTTCCCGCCCAGGTGCTGCTGATTCAACGACTCGTTGCTAACTGCATATAGGCCATTTTCGACTGACGGTCCTGGCTTTTCCGGAATTCCTCGGGAAAGCCAGGACCGTTGCCGCAATCCCCTGGCTCAGCGCCCGGCGATCTTCACCAACTTGTGGTTGATGAATTCGTCCATGCCGTACTTGCCCAGCTCGCGGCCGATGCCCGAGCGCTTCACGCCGCCAAAGGGCAGCTCAGGGTAGGAAGCCGAAGGCTCGTTGACGGCGACCATGCCGCTTTGCAGCTGCACTGAAACGCGCTCTGCGCGTTCCATGTCCCGGGTGTGGATGGAAGCTCCCAGCCCGTACTCGGTGTTGTTGGCCAAAGCCACGGCTTCCTCTTCGCCATCCACCTTGTAGAGTACGGCGACCGGGCCGAAGAGCTCCTCGGAGAAGGCGCGCATCTCGGGGGTCACCCCGGCAAGGATGGTCGGCTCGTAGAATGCGCCCTCGCCCTGGATCGGCTTGCCGCCGGCCAAGACCTGGGCACCCTTGTCGATGGCGTCCTGCACCTGTGCGGCCAAGCCGTCGCGGGCCGCGGCCGAGGACAGCGGGCCGAGGAAGTTCTCCGGCTGGGCCGGGTCGCCCACCTTGATTCCGGCCACCTGCTCCACCAGCGCCTGGGAGAAGTCCTCGTAGACCGATGAATCGATAATGAAGCGCTTGGCCGCATTGCAGGCCTGGCCGGTGTTCCCGAAGCGGGCGCGCATGCCCAGCTTGGCGGTGCGCGCCACGTCCGCGTCGTCGAAGACCACGAATGGATCCGAGCCGCCCAGTTCCAGCACCACCTTCTTCAGGTTGCGCCCGGCAATCTCTGCCACGGCGGATCCGGCGCGCTCGGAACCGGTCAGGGATACTCCCTGCACCCGGCGGTCGGCGATGATGTCCGCGACCTGGTCATTGGTGGCGAAGATGTTCACATACGCGCCCTGCGGGGCTCCTGCTTCCTTGAAGATCTCTTCCATGGCCAGCGCCGACTCCGGGCACTGCGGCGCGTGCTTGAGCAGGATGGTGTTGCCGTTCATCAGGTTCGGCCCGGCGAAGCGTGCCACCTGGTAGTACGGGAAATTCCACGGCATGATGCCCAGCAGCGCACCGACCGCTTCCTTGCGCACCAGCGCCTTGCCGCCCGAAGCGATCTCCAGCTCCTCGTCGGCCAGGTACCCCGGACCGTTCTTGGCGTAGTAGCGGTAGATCGCCGCCACGATGCCGATTTCCCCCAGCGACTGCTTGATGGGCTTGCCCATCTCGCGGGTGATGATCGCGGCCAGCTGATCGGCGCGTGCCTCGTAGATGTCTGCCACCCGCTCCAGCAGGGCGACGCGTTCCTGAAGCGCGGAGACCGACCACTGGGTGTAGGCGTTGTGCGCCTCGGCGATGGCATCCTGGATCTGCGCATCGGTGGCAGTCGGGTAGGTTGCTTCGACTACGCCGGTGGCGGGATTGGTAACGGCATAAGTGGACATGGTGCTCCTTCGAAGATTCGCTTGTTGGACACTTAGCGCCCAGTCTTCCAGCTCCCGGCGCCAATGCCCCGGACTCGTCGGGTATTGGCGTGTTCGCCACGGAAAGTGCCGCTGTTCCTCCAAAGCCGCGAACTGGGCCGCAGCAGGGATTGCAGGGGCTGCTGGACTCCTCGCAGCTGCGCCGGGTGGTGCGCTGGACGCTCGGGATCCGGCTCGATCCTACTCGCTTGCCTCCTGCTTTCCTGGAAGCTCCGAGCTGTCGCCATCGAACCTGAATGCTTCCTGCGGATTGGCCGCGATCCGTGACCTGCGGCGCGCTCTTGCCTAGCGTCGTAGCCAACCAGCAGCGCTCCGCACGGACTGCGGAGCCGGATGCACGGCCACCTGCCGCGCCACCCGCAGCTGACGACAGCAGCAGAGGAAGGGAAGACATGAGCACCAACGATGACACCAGTTCGAATCCATTCCCCGATGACCCGCGCAGCACCCCGCAACCCGGAACCGTCCGCCACGGCTTGAACGATCCGGATCCGTTGGCCGAGCCGCAAACCGACCTGTTCCCGTCGGGCACTGTCGAACCGGTACCGGCCGACGCGCATGATTCCGATGACCGGCAGTCCGAAGGAAGCGGCAGTACGTCGGGCAAAGCGCAGGCAGCCCAGGATCTGGCGCGCGAGGGCCAGGAATCCGCAACCCACGTGCTTGACAGCGCCAAGCAGGAAGCCTCGATGCTCGCTGAGCAGGCCAAGGACCAGGCCACCCATCTGTGGGATGAACTCGGCTCCGACCTGAAGGAGCAGACCTCCGCGCAGCAGCGGAAGGTCGCGGCCAACCTGCGCGACATCAGCGATGAGTTCCGCGCCATGCTCGACCAGTCCAGCGCGAGCGGAACCGCCTCCATGCTGGTGGACCAGGCTTCGCATCACAGCGGACAGGCCGCCGATTGGCTCGAACAGCGCGAGCCGCACGACTTGCTGGATGAGGTCAAGGGCTTTGCACGCAAACGCCCTGCGGCCTTCTTGGGACTGGCGCTGGGCGCCGGCCTGCTGGCAGGACGCATGACGCGAAATGCCAGCGAGCCGAAGGAAGGCACAGGGCGCCGCGACCAGGAGCCACGCCCCGGCACCACCAGCGCACCGAACGCCTCGGGCGTTGACGGGCCAGGTCCGGTGCGGGTTGACCCGTCCTTCCAGGGAACCACCCGCGTGGATTCGGCAGGCAACCCGCTGCATGACGATTCGGTGGATGTTGACCCGCTGCGCTCCTACCCTCCTGGGGATCCGCGCAGCACCGACTACCGCTAGGAGCATTCGATGACTCACACGACGCCAGATCCCGATTCCGCAGAACATGAACGCAGTTCCCTCGGCGCCCTGTTCAATGACCTGACCCAGAACGTATCGCTGCTGGTCCGCCAAGAGATCGAGCTGGCAAAGACGGAGTTGAAGGAGTCGGCCAGCTCCGCCGGCAAGGGTGCAGGCATGTATGCCGGTGCCGGTGTTGCCGGCCATTTCGTCTTGCTATTTCTTTCCGTTGCGGCTTTCTTCGGATTGTCGCTCTGGATTGGCTACGGCTTCTCGGCCTTGGTGGTCGCCGCCCTCTGGGCGGTGATCGGTCTGGTCTTGGCAAGCGCAGCCAAGAAGAAGATGCAAGAGATCAAGGGACTGCCTAATACGGCCGAGACAGTCAAGAAGATTCCATCAGCTTTTACTCCGAAGGATGATGCACCATGAGCAAGAATTCAGAAGAACTCCGCGCGGAAATCGCCCAGACACGAGGCGACATGCAACAGGATGTGGATGCGATTGCCGACAGGGTCAGTCCCAGCCACATTGCCCACCGACAATCCGAAAAGGTCAAGGACTCATTCAGGAAGGTGAAGGTCTCCGTCATGGGAACCAGTGAATCAACAAGTGACCAGCTGCACCACTACAGTGAAGACGCCGCGGAAGCCGTCAGGGACGCACCGCACAGGGTGGTGGAGCAGACCAAGGGCAATCCGCTGGCCGCCGGAATCATCGCCTTCGGGGCAGGACTGCTGGCCTCGTCGCTGCTTCCGGGGACCCAGAAAGAAGCCGAGCTGGTCCAGCGGGTCAAGGACAAGGCAGAACCGCTGGCCGAAGAGGCCAAGGATGCGGCGAAACAGATTGCCGAAGACCTGCGGGAGCCTGCGCGACAGGCCGCAGAGGACCTGCGGGATTCCGCGCAGGAATCCGTGCAGACCGTCAAATCCGAAGCCAACTCCGAAGCCGAGCATCTGCACAGCGAAGCAAAGGACACGGCCAAGGATATGGGTAACGGCTCCTGATCCCTAGGCGCGGCAAGAGGCTGGTGCGTGCAATCACTGATTGGAACCACCAGCCTCTTGCTATGCCCGGTAACCGCCGAGCTAGGCGGGGCATCCACCAGAATTTAGCTAGCTAAGCTAAATAACCACTAGGATGAGTCCATGGAGAACTCCAAATGACTCAGCCTGCTTTGCCTGCCCAGCTGGTATGGTTCCGCGATGATCTGCGCACCAGCGATCACCCAGCGTTGGATGCCGCGCTTTCTTCCGGTCCGGTGATCGCGGTATATGTCCTGGACCAGGCATCTGCCGGCATCCGCCCGCTGGGTGGCGCGGCCAAATGGTGGCTGCATCAGGCGCTGGAGGACCTTCGCCGATCGCTGGAAAAACTGGAAATCCCGCTCATCCTGCGCCAAGGCCCGGCCGCCGGGATCATCAGCGAACTCGTGCACGAAGGCAACGTGCAGACCGTGCACTGGAACCGCCGCTACGGCCACGCTGAACGCGCCGTCGACATGCAGATCAAGCAGGACCTCGACGCGCGAGGCGTCCATGCCCGCAGCTACAGCGGGACGCTCTTGCATGAGCCCTGGGAGCTGCTGACCAAGAACAACACCTGCTACAAGGTCTTCACGCCCTTCTACAACGCGTTGCGCGACAGCGAGATCCGGCCTCCGTTGCCCGCGCCACAGGCACAAGAACCCCTCCCGGACACTAATCTTCCCGCCAGCGACGAGTTGGAGAGCTTGGGATTATTGCCGGCTTTGGACTGGATTGACGGGCTCGCCGCGCAATGGGAACCCGGAGAAGCGCCTGCGCGCCAGCGCCTGGAGCAGGTGCTGGAATCGATCGCCGAAGACTACCCGGAGCACCATGACCGCCCCGATCTGGACGGAACGTCTGCCCTCTCCCCCGCCTTGCGCTGGGGGCATGTCAGCGCAAGCCAGACGTGGGAGGCGCTGGGCCGTCTGGCCGCCGTAAATCCCGAGGCTTCCGACGGTGCCACCGCGATGCGCCGCCAGCTCGCCTGGCGGGATTTCTGCTGGCACCTGTACTACCATCACCCGCAGCTTCCGGAGCGGAATCTGCGTGCGCAGTTCGATCATTTCGACTGGGCCTGGCCTGAGGCAGACCCGCAGGCCGCGGAATATATGAGCTGTTGGCAACAAGGACGCACCGGTTTCGGTCTAGTGGACGCCGGCATGCAGCAGCTCTGGCAGACCGGATGGATGCACAACCGGGTGCGCATGGTGGCAGCCAGCCTGCTGGTCAAGAACCTGCAAGTGCATTGGAAAGCCGGCGAGCGCTGGTTCTGGGACACCTTGGTTGATGCGGATCTCGCCAGCAATACTGCCAATTGGCAATGGGTCGCCGGCAGCGGAGCCGACGCTTCCCCATATTTCCGGGTCTTCAACCCGGAATTGCAGGCCAAGAAATTCGACCCTCAGGGAAGCTACGTCGCAAAGTACGCCCCGCTGGCTACCGAACCCATTGTGGATCTTAAGCAATCGCGGCGGGCTGCATTGGATGCCTATGAGCAGATGAAGCTCATCTCATAGTCGCGAAGCATCGGGCAGCGGGAAAATGAAGCCGCGGATCCACGAAGATCTTCACATGCTCTTCGCTGTTTCAGCCCGATGCCTCTTCGACTCCCTGTCTCAGTGCATCAGCTTCCTTGCCGGAGGGTCCAGAGCATTCTCCACCGAGTGCCGGAGCTTATACGCATACCCGCATCCTTGGGTACGCCCGATAACCGCAAATAAGTCCAATCAAGACCAATCCGCCTTCCGCCCTTCTCCGAAGAACCTCTACAGGGTTCCTTCCGGAGCCCGCAAAACTCGACACGGACTAGAATCCGTGTCCCAGGAAGGACTGATTGCCATGCGCACATCGCCTAACCGCTTGCTCGCAACGATTTTCGGGGCCGTGTACCTCCTTGTCGGCCTGCTCGGGTTCCTTGTCACTGCCGGCGTGGACTTCTTCGCAACAGAGGGCGGGAAGCTGATCATTTTCGAGGTCAATCCACTTCACAACGTCATCCACCTGGCCATCGGCGCAGCACTGCTCATCGCTGGGCTCGGATCCGTGCGTGCTTCCAAGCTCGCCAACACCACAGTGGGCGCCGTCTACCTCCTGGTTGGCATCCTCGGCCTCTTCTTGGCCTCAACAGCGCTGAACATCATTGCCCTGAACGGTGCGGATAACGTCCTGCACCTAGCCAGCGCGCTTGTCCTGCTGTCGGTAGGCCTGTCCCAGGACCGGACGCCAGCAGCCCATACTGCACGGTCATGAATTCCCACGAGGCGACGGCGGCTGCCACCGAACCTGCCACTCAAGGGCGAGGTGCAGTTGCGGGATCCGTCGCCTTCGGCGGCCTATATGCCGGGATCGCTGGTCTGGGAGTTGCGGCGCTGGCCGCGGCCTCCTCCGCCAGCTTGGCATCGGCATTCGGGGTCGGGTCCGCCCCGGCACCGTGGTGGGCGTGGCTCGGCGCGATAGCATCCGCAGCCTGGGCTGGGGTGGCGCTGGTGTACGCCGTTGCCAGCCTGCTGAAGGCAGCGGCCCCTGCCGTGAAGCTTGCGGTCCCCTGCCTGGCGCTCGTCTCCTCCGTGCATTTAGCCAGCATTGTTGCCGGCCTTTGGGGGTTCCCGGAGGGAACGAAGAATCTGGATCTCACGATTGCTTCCTTGCTGCTGCTTGAGCTGTCGGTGCTGGCGGTATTCCTGTGGCAGCGCAAGCGGCGGAAGAACTATCCGCACCGGGCAGTGCGTTCCAGCAGCCTAGTTGTCCTCGGGAGCATGTTTGCCGGTTCGGTTGCGGTTGCGGCGGTTGCCAGTTTGGGGTTGGCAGCTTCGTCCGCTGGAGAACTCGCGGTACCGCATTCCGAGCACGGCGCTCATCGTTCGGGAGACATCGACCCGGGAATCATTGGCAAGATGAAACAGGCAGAACACCACCACTAGCCGCAGCCAGGGGGCCAGTGCCAGTGATCCAACTGGCCCCGATAGCTGCAGGCTAGGCCCGCGGATCAACAATGATCTTCACGTGTTCCTCATTGTTGTTGATCAGCTGGTCGAACCCTTCGGAAACCAGCTCGTCGAGCCCGATGCGCCCGGTGATGAACGGGGCCAGGTCCAGTTTGCCGCTTTGCACCAGGGCAATGGTGTCCGGATGGTCATTGGCGTAGCCGATGGTGCCGCGCAGGTCGATTTCCTTCAAGACCAGCTTGGGCATGTCCACTTGCGGCTTATGCCCCCAAATCGAAACGTTGACGATCACCCCGCCGGGAGCCACCGCGTCCAGGAGCATATCCAGCACCACCGGGACCGAGGAACACTCGAATCCGGTATCCGCACCCCGGCCGCCGGTCGCTTCGCGCACCCGTTCGGCCACGTCCCCTTCCCTGGGATCGAAAATCCCGTCGGCAATTCCGGTTTCTCGCGCCTTGGCCTTGCGGGCCTCGGAGAGTTCCGAGATGTAGACTGTCAGCCCCTTGGCCTTGAGCACCGCTGCGGTCAGCAGGCCGATCGGGCCGGCACCTCCCACGATCGCCACCTGCCCGGCCTTCGCCCCGGAGCGGACGAAGGCGTGGTGGGCCACCGACAGCGGCTCGATCAGCGCGGCCTCATCCAGGGGGATCTTGCCGATGGGATGCACCCAGCGGCGTTCCACGACGATTTTCTCCGATAGCCCTCCGCCGCGGCCGCCCAGGCCGATGAAGTTCATGTCCTGGGAGAGCTGGTACTGCTGGCCTTCGCCGGTGTCCACATCCTCATGGATGATGTACGGTTCCACCACGACGTTCTCGCCGATTTCAAGGCCGGTGATGCCTTCGCCCAGGGCGGTAATGGTTCCGGAGAATTCATGGCCCATGGTCACCGGAGCGCTCTCCCCGGAGAGCGGGTGCGGATGCCCGGCCGGCGGGATGAAGATCGGGCCCTCCAGGTACTCGTGCAGATCGGTGCCGCAGATGCCGCACCAGGCCACGTCGATGGCCACCGTTCCGGGCTTCAGCTGCGGTTCATCGATGTCTTCGATCCGGATGTCCTTCTGGTCGTAGTACCGTGCTGCGCGCATGGCTCCCCCTCGATTCTTCTGCCTGTCGGTGACCGGCCCGATCCCGGCCGGCCATTCCAGCTCCAAGCTACTGCGGCAGCCAAGGTTTGGGAACCGTTGCAAGAGGTTTCATCCGATGGCTCCAGCAAGCCATCCAGCCAAAACCCAGCCAGCAGTGCGCGGCCTGTTCGCGGCGCACAATGGACTATGGACATCATGTCGGCGGCGCAGCGTTCGGCGCTCATGTCGCGCATTTCCAGCAAGAACACCGGACCGGAACTGGTCCTGCGACGGTTGCTGCATGCAGCGGGGTACCGCTACGGCGTGCACGGCGTCCTGCCTGCACGGCAAGTTGCCCAGCTGCGTTCTGCGCATCCCGGCATCCCGCTGCGGGGCGGAAAGCTTCCCGGATCCCCGGATCTGGTCTTCAGCGCCCGGCGCAAGGCCATCTTCGTCAACGGCTGCTTCTGGCACGGCCACGACTGCCCGGTGGGCCAGCGGCGCCCCGCATCCAATACCGGGTACTGGAACCCCAAGCTGGATGCCAACATCGCCCGGGACCAGCGCAATCGCGATAGCCTGGCGGCACTTGGCTGGGAATCGCTGACGCTCTGGGAATGCGAGCTGAAGGCGATGGATGGCGTCTTGGACAGGGCAGCAAGTTTCCTCGGACCGGTACGGATCCTGCCGGGCAGCCCCGGCGGGCAGGACCCGTCCCAGGGCACCGGAGTTGGCTAAGATCAAAGAGTCCGCCCGATCTGCCCGCAGAGCACCTACCCGTTCCCGAGGTCCATGAAAACCAGCACGTCCCGCTTCGAAGTCCCGGTACTGCTGGGAACCCAGACGCTGTTCAATATCGGCTTCTACGCCGTGGTTCCCTTTCTTGCCGTAGTGCTGGCCAACGACTTCCTGCTGGCAGGCGCTGGAGTGGGCCTGATCCTGGGTATCCGGACCTTCGCCCAACAGGGCCTTTTCCTGGCCGGAGGCAGCTTGGCCGATCGCTTCGGCGCCCGGCGCATGATCCTCATTGGCTGCGCAGTGCGCGCCGCCGGGTTCTTCACGCTGGCCGCCTCCCTGTCCTTGGGCGACCCGAAGCTCTGGTTGTTCATCCTGGGCACATTGCTCACCGGATTCGGCGGGGCGCTTTTCTCTCCGGGCCTGAGCATTCTGGTGGGCGCTGCCCAGAGCGCGCGCGACAGGGGCCAACCCACGGGAGCCAAGCGGGCCACGCTCTTTGCCTGGCTGAGCGTCACCGGAGAAATCGGCGCGGTGGCCGGACCGTTGGTGGGAGCGGCACTGTGGGACTGGGGGTTCGCGGCCGTTGCAGGTTTCGGGGCAATCTTCTTCATCGCCATCGGACTGTTCCTGGCTGCGGCATTGCGCCGCTACGCTCCGGAAGTCACTTCGCTGGATCATGCTGGATCCCGGGCCAAGCGGCCGGCCCAGCCTGGCAGCCTGCGCCGTTGCCTGGCGGACCGGAAATTCGTGGCCTTCTGCGCCTTGCATGCCTCTGACCTGCTGGCATACAACCAGCTCTATTTGGCCGTTCCCCTGGAATTGGAACGCACGGGTCTGCCCACCCAGTGGCTGGGACTGGTTTTCGCGTGGATCTCCGTGCTGACCCTGGGCTTGCAATTGCCCATCGCATGGCTCGCCGCACGGATCGGCGCGGCAGCGACCCTGCGTTGCGGATATGTCTCCAGCGCCCTGGGTTTCGGCGTACTCGCCTTTCTCCCCGCCACGGCTTTCGGCGAAAATACCGCGGCGGTACGCATCTTGTGCGCGGTCACCCTGCTGGCCTTGGGGCATATGAGCGTGCACCCTGCAGCTCTTTCGCTGGTTCCCGGATTCGCCGGGCACCGGGGTACCGGATCCTACTTCGGCTTGCTGTCCAGTTGCGGCGGCCTGGCGGTGCTACTGGGGAATTTGCTGGTGGGCTGGCTCTTGTCCCAGGCCGGCCAGGGCCACGTCCCCGGATTCCTGCCGTGGCTGGTTCTCATCATTCCGCTGGTCGTTGCTTCTTGGCTTGGCGCATCGCTCGTGAGGCGTTCAGGCCTGCAGACCCAGGGTGCGTGAACTGCGACACATGACGCGCTGCCCTCGCAGAATTTCCACGGGGCACCCCAAGTTTGCACTACTCAGCTTCCACTCTTCCCAGGCTCTCTGCGGGGGCTTTTCCTCCGCTTTCCCTGCCGGGTCATAATCAGCAAAACGAGGCAACTAATTAGGGTACGCTTACCGAGGCTCTATTGCATTAGATGCCAATCCATCACGTAATACCGAAGGATTTCCATGAAACTTGGACGATTGAGCGTTGCCGCAGGTTTTGCGGCCATTGCCCTGGCGCTGACCGCCTGCAGCTCCACCTCTGCGAGCTCCGCCCCGGAACAAGCCGCGGACTCGGAAGCCCGCGTGGTCGTGGCCAATTTCCGCGCCCCGGTATCCAACTGGGCGTTGGAAAGCGACGACGCCTATGTGCTCTCCATCGCCGGTTGCTTGGAAACCCTGGCCAAATACAACCAGAGCACCAAAACCGTTGAACCGATGCTCGCTGCTTCCTGGAAGCAGTCCTCGGATACCGAATGGGATTTCGAGCTGCGCAAGAACGTACTGTTCCAGGATGGCACCGCCATGGATGCCAAGGCCGTTGCCGGCTCGCTGAACCACGTCCTTGAGGCCACCGCTCCAGCCCGTGCGGTGAACCCCAAGACCATCAAGAAGGTCCAGGCCCTCGACGCTGATACCGTGCGCGTCACCACACCCGCCGCGGATCCGTTGCTGCCCTACCGCATGGCCAGCGTGAACGCCGGCGTGCTTTCCCCTGCCGCGTACACCGGCAAGGGCATCGACCCGATGAAGCACTGCACCGGACCATTTGCCCCGGTCTCCGAAAAAGCCGGGCAGTCCCTGACCTTGGACCGCAACGCGAATTACTGGGACGGCGAGGTGAAGCTGGCTGGCGGCGAAATCCGCTACATCACCGAAGGCGCCACCCGTTCCACCCAGGTGCAGACCGGTGAAGCGGACATTTCCATGTCCATCCCGGCCACCAGCTTGGCGGCCTTGGAAGCCGATAGCAAGATCAGCGTACTCAAGGCCGACTCGCCTCGCACCTCGACCTTGTACCTGAACAACTCGCGCGCTCCATTCGATAACCGGGAGCTGCGCAAGGCCGCCACCATGGCCTTGGATCTGCCGGCCATGGCCGGCAGCATCTACGAAGGCGCAGCGCAGCCTGCCACCGGTCCTTTCGCCCCGAGCGAGCCTTGGGCCAACCCGGATCTGGCCGTACCGCAGGTGAATATCGAAGAAGCCAAGAAGCTGGTGGAAGCGTCCGGATACCAGCAGGACAAGCCCCTGGAAATCATTGCAATCACCGAACGCGCGGAGTTCGCCGGCGTGGGCGCCATCATCCAGGAGCAGTTCAAGCAGATCGGCTTGCAGGCCAATGTGGTGACCAAGTCCTACGGCGCCGCAGAACCCGATGTGCTGGCCGGCAACTACGACATGATCCTCAGCCAGCGCAACCGGATGATCGACATTGCCGATCCGATCGGCTTCCTGCAGTCCGACTACACCTGCGAGGGTGGCTACAACCTGAGCCACTACTGCAACAAGGACTACGACCAGCTGATCGGCCAGGCACTGGCAGAGAAGGACGAGGCCCAGCGCCACGACCTGTACCGCCAGGCAGGGGATCTGCTCGCCGACGACGCCGCGAACCTCTGGCTGGTCAACGAGCAGGCTATCGACGGCGTGGGAGCCAAGGTCCAGGGCTATGTCCAGGACCCGCTGACCCGCTACGTGCTGACCAAGGATCTGGCGAAGACCAGCTAGCGTGTCTCCTCTAGCCATCATGCTGCGCCGGGCCATTGGACTCGGCGCAGCAGTTCTGCTTTCATCCTTCGCGGTATTCCTGGTCCCCTTCGTTTCCCCCGGGGACCCCGTGCGGTCCTTGCTGCGCGCCCGCATGGACATCGGGGCCGCCGACGAGGCAACGGTGCAGGCCTACGCACAGCAATTCGGCCTGCACGACCCGATGCTGGTGCAGTTCGGACGGTGGCTGGGCCGGTTCGCCACTGGAGACATGGGCATCTCGCATATCAGCGGCACCCCGGTAGCCGACCAGGTGCTGCCGGCCATTGGCGTCACCCTGTCCTTGGCAGGCAGCGCGCTGGTGGTGGCCATCGCCGTGTCCATTGTCTTGGGAGTGCTGTCGGCCACCCGTGCCGGGAGGTGGCCCGATAGGCTGATCACCTCGGCGACCCATGCGTTGATTGCCATCCCCGAATATGCGCTGGCTCCGCTGCTGGTCCTGCTCTTCGCGGTGCGCTTCTCGCTGCTTCCCTCGGCCGGTTTCGATTCCCCGGCCTCGTTGGTGCTGCCGGTCTTCATTCTGGCTTTGCGCCCCATCAGCTTCTTCACCGTCGCGGTGCGCTCTGGGGTGCGCCAGGCATTGGACTCCGAGCACGTGCTGGCCGCCCGCGCCCGCGGGCTGAGCAGCACCCAGGGGCTGGTCCGCCATGTGGTTCCCCACGGTTTGCTGCCGCTGTGGACCATGGTGGGTGTCTGGTTTGCCGGACTGCTGGGCGGGTCGGTCATCGTGGAAGTCATCTTCGCCATTCCCGGAATGGGCCGGCTGATCTTCGACTCCATCGTCGATGCCGATATCCCGGTCGCCCAGGGTGGCGTGGTGGTGGTCGTCACCTGTGCTGTAGTGGTGACCGGAATCGTTGACCTGGTGCACAGGATCAGCGATCCCAATGTGAGGATTGGTGTACGACATGGCTAGGAATCATTCCAGGGAAATCCTGCTTTCCCCTCCCGCGTTCATCTTGCTGGCGGTGGTCATCCTGACCATCGCCGCTCCGTGGATTTCCCCCTACAACCCCGACGCCCAGAACCTGGCGGACCGGTTGCAGGGACCCAGCCTGTCCCATCTGCTGGGCACCGATGCCCTGGGCCGCGACACCTTGAGCCGCGTGCTGCACGGTGGCCGGTTCTCGCTATCGGTAGCGCTGATCACCACGCTGTTCGCGCTGCTGGTTGGCACCGCACTGGGCCTGCTCAGCGCGGTGCGCGGCGGGTGGCTGGATGAGCTCTTCCTGCGCGTGAACGACTTGCTGCTCGCGCTGCCCGAAATCGTGATTGCGTTGCTGATCATCGCGGTCATGGGTCCCGGATTCTTCACCATGGTGCTTTCCGTGGGAGTCGTGGCATGGACCCCCACCGCACGGTTGGTGCGTTCCATGGCGGCCCAGGCCTTATCCACCCACCACGTCGAAGCCTCCAGGCATGTCGGTGCTTCGCGCTGGTTCATCCTGCGCCACCACGTCCTGCCCTTCGTGGCTGGACCGGTGCTGGCCCAGGCGGCATTGCGCTTCGGGCTGCTGCTGGTATTGCTCGGCTCCTTGTCCTATCTGGGCATCGGCGTCCAGCCGCCGCAGTCCGACTGGGGTTCAATGCTGGCCGAAGCCCAGCCCCATGCCATCCGTTCCCCTTGGGGCCTGATTGCGCCGGGCGCAGCCATCTTCCTGGTCAGCTTCTGCGTCACCTTGCTGGGCAATCGAATCACCCACGTGCTGGGCGGGCAGGACGTGCTTGCCACCGAGGCCAAGGCGGAAGCCCATGACTAGAGAACTTGAATTCATTGATCTTTCGGTCAGCTCCGGCGATCAGCGATTGCTCTCCGAAGCACGCGGCGCCCTGCGAGCCGGCGAATTGGTGGCGGTTGTCGGACGTTCCGGTTCCGGCAAGACGCTGCTCACCAAGGCGATCATCGGCCTGCTGCCCCAGCAGCTGCGTGCCGAGGGCCAGATCCTGCTTGACGGCCAGCGCCTTGACCAGCTGGGCGAGAAGGCCATGGACTCGGTGCGCGGACGGCGCATCAGCATGCTGTTCCAGCAGCCCAAGCGCGTGATGAACCCGCGGCTGACCATCCGCGCGCATCTGCTTGAAGCTCTGGGAGCCCACGGCTGGGGCAAAGCCCGCCAGCACGAGCAGCAGGTGCTGTCCTTGCTCGAAGAAGTAGGCCTGTCCCCTGCCCAGCAGATTGCCGGCCAGCGCCCGGACCAGCTTTCCGGCGGGATGGCCCAACGCGCCATGCTGGCCATCGCCTTGGCCGCTGACCCGGAGTTCATTTTGGCTGATGAACCAACGTCATCCTTGGACTCGATTCTCAAGGCCGAAGTGCTGCAATTGTTGCGCCGCAAGCAGCAGGAACGTGGCGTGGGCGTCCTGTTCATCACCCACGACATCGCCAGCATCCAGCACATCGCAGACCGCGTCGTAGTAGTCAGCGACGGGCAAATTGTGGACCAGTGCCCCACCGCGCACATCTTCTCCAAGGACCGCCATTCCAAGACACGCGAGCTGGTGGAAGCCAGCTTGCCTCCCCTGCGCACGCCACGCGTTAAGGATTCCGCATGCTTGCTGGAAGCAGTGGATGCGGGCAAGAACTACACGCGCCGCGCAAAGGGCCCGGCAGCATTGAAGCCCACAAGCTTGCGCCTGCACGGCGGCCAGGTCCTGGGAGTGGTGGGCCGCTCCGGTTCGGGCAAGAGCACCTTCGCCCGGCTGCTGGCCGGGTTGGAAGAGCCAACGACCGGACAGATCATCGATACGCGCCGCAATGGCGAAGCAACGCGGGTGCAGGTCATTGCCCAGGAACCGTACTCGTCCTTCGATCCCCGGCTTTCCATCCGCACGTCAATGAGCGCGGCGGTGCACCGGCTGCCGGCAATCCAGGCCGGCGAGCGCATGGCGCAAGCCATGGCCCAGGTGGGATTGGCCGAGCAATTACTGGATCGCAGGCCGGGCCAGTGCTCCGGCGGCCAGCTCCAGCGTCTGGCTATCGCACGAGCGCTGTTAACCGAACCCCAGGTATTGATCTGCGATGAATCAACTTCGGCACTGGATTCGGTAGCCCAGCGCCACATCCTTGATCTGCTACTTAAGTTGCGCGACTCCATGGGGTTGAGCCTCGTGGTCATTTCCCACGACATGGACGTGATCCGTTATGTCAGTGACGACGTGGCCGTGTTCTATGAGGGCGAATTGGTCGAGCACCGTTCCCTCAGTGAATTCTTGACCAATGCGAAACATCAGCACAGTCGAGATCTCATCGCGGCCTTAGACATGACGTCGACAAATGATCGAATGCCCCGGCCTCTTACGTCGGCGTAAAAGCGCAGTTCAACAACTAATTATCTATCTGACTGGTCATTGGCGGAGGCAAAATGGGAGTCGCGGATGTCAACGATCGTTGCGCAACAAAACGGTCTAGCTGCACGATCCTGCTCCTGCGAGTCGACTAAATCCGTTCCATTCATTGGGTTCCATTCGTCGAACGACGGCTCAGCCTTGCACAGTTTCAGCAACCGAAGCCAAATTTCTTCACTTGCCATCCGGTCGTAATTCGGAGTGATACATGTAAGACCACAGGGCCAGACCACTAGCGAAACGTGGACGCGCGCTCAGCATTATCTGGCCTAGAACCGAACGAATATCGGAATGTCAGTGGGGCTCATGAATTGCCGGGCAGAAAATGGAACCTGAAGAATTAACTATCCATCCTTCACAGGACCGGATTATTCGACAAGGCAAACACCACGATGAAACAATGAACAACCCTCAATCAAGGAGTTGAATTGACCTTATCTATGATGGCCATTATCTTCTCAGGCGTCTCAGTATTCATTTCCGCTAGCACTTACATGACGAATCAGTGGGCGCGAGAGCGTTCGAAAGTGAACGAGGCGGTCGACGCGCTCACTACAGAATCCATTGCTCGATGCCGATTGGTCATCGGGGCAATCTCTCGGACAGACTCACAAACCACTTTGAATTCCGAGGATCACAACGAATTTGTTGAGGCGGCCTTCCGTTTGATGTGGGCCATACAGCGCACAGCATTTGCGACCAATACGATCAAGAATTCAGCAATCGCTCCTGTCGAAGCTCAGCGACTCTATCATCACCTATCAGTAATTACCCCAGAACTTTCGGAGGCCATCAAAAATCATGGTCACGAAGTCAACTGGGGCGGAGAACTGCAGGAAACGAACAAGGTAATCCGTGAGCTTCCCGAACATGTCTTGGATGGCTGGTCGCGTAAGATCTCGAAAAAGAATTTTAAAGTCCTAGAAAAACCTTCATTGATTACCCTGTGAGTCGGTACTTCATCGAACTCCATAAGTTCGTTGGCAACACCCAACTGACAGCCAGGGCCTCTTCCGTGATTCACCGCAATCGTAATGAGACAAGCTGACCGATTAGAGACTAGTCTCCCCGTGCCCGGTTCAACGTCTCTGAAGTACTAAATCGTTCTTTGCCGCGGCATCGTCGGACATAACCGCGTCGTCAGTTCGTGCAACAGCTCCGGAACGTAAGATCAGCGACCGGCCCTTGTATGGCGACGGACGGAACTTATAGGTTTTAGTTATGACCGACCGTTCAAAGAAGATCCCGTCCTTCATCCGCCGTATGCCGTTACTCGCCTTGGGCGTTGCTGTATCCGTCTCGGGATGCTCCGCTCCCGCACCGGATCCCGGCGCTGGACAGGAACCAGAGGCAACAGATACCCGACTGGCAGCGGTCAGCGACTCGGGAACGCTGAAGGTCTGCACCACCGGGGACTACCGGCCGTTCACCTATCTTGACCCGGACACCGGGCAATGGTCGGGAATCGACATCACGATGGCCAAGAATCTTGCCGAGTCGATGGGCGCAGAACCCGAGTTCATCCAGACCTCCTGGAAGGACTTGATGCCGGACTTCCTCTCCGAATGCGATATCGCCGTGGGCGGGGTTTCCATTTCCATGGAACGCGCCCAGCAGGCCTACTACAGCGAAGCCACCCTGGACGAGGGCAAGACGCCCATCACCTTGTGCGAGAACGTGGAGAAGTACGACACGGTCAAGGAAATCAACCAGCCCGGGGTCCGTTCCATCACCCCGATTGGCGGGACCAACGAGAAGTTCGCTGATGCGAACTACCCGAAGGGCGAGATCATCCGTTTCGAGGACAACAACAAGGTCTTCGATGAGATCATTGCCGGGCGTGCCGACGTGATGACCACCGACGCCTCGGAGACCCGCTGGGTGGCCAACGAGCACCCCGAGCTGTGCGCGGTGCACCCGGATCAGCCATTCAATTTCTCCCAGAAGGCGTACCTGCTGCCGCTGGGCGATGACGAGTTCCAGGAATACGTGAACCAGTGGCTGAACCTGGCCAAGAACGATGGGACTCTCGCGGCTGCCGAGAAGCCCTGGTTCGGATAGCCGCCGCCAGAACATGACAATAGGCCAGCGGCCACACCCCGAACTATTCGGGGCGTGGCCACTGGCTTCTTCTAGTCCTTGGACTGGCCCAAACCTGGAACTGCTAATGCATGTGGCTGCCGCCATTGATGTCAATGGTGGTGCCGGTCAGGTAGGAAGCGCCTTCGGAGGCCAGGAAACCAATGACCGATGCGACTTCTCCGGTGGTTGCGGTGCGCCCAATGGGGATTCCCGCGGCAATGGCCGCCTCCTGCTCGTCGGTGCTGCCCACCCGGATGTTGGTATCCACAGCGCCCGGTGCAATCGCGTTGACGGTAACGCCGCTGGCCGAGATCTCGCGGGCCAGCGCCTTGGTGAATCCGAGGATTGCCGCTTTCGCCGAGGAATACGGGACCTTGCCGAAGACTCCGCCGCCCCGCTGGGCAGAGACAGAGGACATGTTGATCACACGTCCCCATCCGCTCTCGATCATTTCCGGCAGGAATGCCTTAGTCACCAGGTACGTGCCCGTGGCGTTGACGTTCATGATCTTGTTCCAGATCTCCAAAGTCGTATCCAGGAAATCCACCGGGGAGGTAATCCCCGCGATGTTCACGACGGCACCGGTAGGAGGCAGTTCCCCCGCGGCGACGCGGGCTGCCACCGCCGCCTGGGCCGCGGCGACCGAGGATTCGTCGGCAACGTCGATCTGGTGGCCGAATGCCGGCACGCCAAATTCCTCTGCAATCTCCGTGGCTACGCGCTCGGATGCGGAGTGGTCCAGATCCAGAATCGCTATGCCCCAGCCTTCCCGGGCCAGGTGCCGGGCGGTTTCGATGCCGATCCCCTGTGGCGAGGTGGCACCGGTTAGTACTGCAGTGCGCTGGGTTTGATTCATCGGATTCCTGCTTTCAATACGGCCCGCCCGAACAACGATGAGGCGAACTTGGTGGTTGCGGTGCTCTGCTCTGGACAAACGCACCAGAAGTTTGTGGTGCACACCACGATAGTTTTGTTTACTGTTGACAGTCAACTGTTAAATTTTCTCTTGACAGAACTTGTGCCGTCGCTCACACTTCTATTAGTGTTGACTGTCAACAATGAAAATTGCCCGCATCCCACAACTCACGAAGGGAGCCACTCATGAGCAGCGAAGCTCTAGAAATGCGTGGCCCGATCCACGGCACCAAGGACGCCAAGCGCGTCGCGATAGGCTCCAGCGTTGGAGCCACCATTGAAACCTACGATTTCATCGGCTTCGGCACCGCGGCCGCCCTGTATTTCGGACACGCATTCTTCCCCGGCGCTGACCCGCTCACGGGAACACTTGCATCCTTCGCCACCTTGGGCGTAGGTTTCGCTGCCCGGCCCTTGGGCGGGATCATCGGCGGCCATCTCGGTGACAAGATCGGGCGCAAGCCGGTGCTTGTCACCTCGCTGATCGTCATGGGCCTTGCCACATTCTTCATCGGCGTGCTGCCCACCTACGAGCAGGTCGGCGTGCTGGCTCCAGCGCTTCTGGTCTTCGTGCGCATCGTCCAGGGCCTGGCCTTCGGCGCCGAATGGGGCGGGGCAATCCTGATGACCTACGAACACGCGCCATGGAAGCAAAAGGGCAGGTTCACCGGGATTGTCCAGTCCGGATTCCCGGTAGGGCTGCTGCTGGCCAATCTGGTGTTCCTGGTCAGCGTGCAGTTGCCTGGCGACTGGGGATGGCGTGTTCCGTTCCTGGCCAGCCTGCTGCTGGTGATCGTGGGACTGGTCATCCGTTCGAAGGTCCCGGAGTCCCCGGTCTTCGATGACGTGAAGAAATCAGGGCAGATCGTCAAGTCGCCGATCAAGGATGTCATTCGCACCGACTGGCGCAATATCCTGCGCGGCATCGGGCTTCGCATTGCCGAGACCGCGGGCTACGCGGTCTCCATCACCTACATGATTTCCTACCTGCACACCACTGGCTTGGCCGCGAACTGGCAGACGCTGACCGCCTTGAGCATCGCCTCGGCCATCGGCATCTACGCGACCTACCGCTGGGGCCGGCTCACCGACCGCGTTGGACGTCGCACCGTCTACCTCTTCGCTTGCGCCTTTGCCGCGCTCTTCGGCATTCCGATGTTCCTCATGGTCAACACCGGCTCGTTCCTGATGATCATTGCCACGATCGTGATCTCCTATGCCATCTGCCAGAACTCCATGGCAGGTGCCCAGGGGGCCTGGTTCCCGGAGCTCTTCCAGGCCAAGACCCGCTCCTCCGGCGCCTCATTGGCTTACCAGATTTCGGCCATGGTTTCCGGTTTCACCCCGTTCATCACCACTTTGCTTTTCATGCAGTTCGGCTGGATGGGCCCGGCCGCGCTCTTCATCGGCTACGCGCTAATCGGCCTGTGGGCGGCTCTGGTGACCAAGGAAACCTGGGGCCCTCGCGAACGCCACCTTGCTGACCAAGCCATCGCCGAGAATCCGCAGGCAAGTTGCGTCTGACCCGGTGAGCCAACCCGAACCCCGACCCGTTGAATTCCTGAAAGGACTTCCCATGGCAATTGCAGCCACCGACAACCAGACGCTGACTTTGGGCCAGCGCACCGAAAGGGTACGCGACGCCGCCTACCGCATCCGCCACCACTCGCTGAACATGGGCGAGGTGCAGGGCCAAGGATATGTAGGTCAAGCATTGGGCGCTGCGGACATGTTCGCGGCCGTCTACGCGGACCAGCTGGACTTCCGTCCGGCAGAACCTGACTGGGAAGACCGCGATCGCTTCCTGCTTTCCACCGGCCACTACGCCATCGGCTTCTATGCCGCATTGGCCGAAGCGGGCATCATCCCGGTGGAAGAGCTGGAAACCTACGGGTCGGACGATTCGAGGCTTCCGATGTCCGGGATGTCCACCTACACCCCGGGCATGGAAATCTCCGGCGGCTCGCTGGGGCACGGCCTGTCCATCGCGGTGGGCATGGCCCTGGGGCTGCGCCACCAGAACAGGACCCAGCGGGTGATCAATTTCCTCTCCGATGGCGAACTGGATGAAGGCTCCACCTGGGAAGCGGCGATGGGTGCCGCCCACCACCAGCTGGGCCAGCTGACCGCCGTGGTGGACATCAATGCCCTGCAGGCAGATGGCGCGACCGCCGGGGTCCTGCGCACCGAACCGGTCACCGAAAAGTGGGCGGCCTTCGGCTGGTACGCCCAGCGGATCAACGGCAATGACCCTCGAGCGCTGCTGCAGGCCTTCGACAACATCGCGGCCCAATCGGCCCTCGCCTCGCGCCCCTCGGTCATCCTGTGCGACACCAAGGTAGGCCGCGGCGTTCCGCTGCTGGAAAACCGCGAGAAAGCCCACTTCATGCGCATTGAAGACAACGAATGGCAGATCTGCCGCGACCAACTCACCGAAGGCTTCGAAGGGAGCAACTCCTAAATGTCTGCCACCGCTAAACCACGACTGAAAACCTCGGCCATGATTGCCTCCTTCGCGGAGCCCGGCCAGAAGACCGCGCCAGCGCCTTTCGGCCATGCCCTGGCCAAGGCGGCCGAGCAGGATCCGCGCATCGTGGGCCTGACTGCCGATCTGGGCAAGTACACGGATATGCACATCTTCGCCCAGCAGCATCCCGAGCGCTTCTTCCAGATGGGCATGGCCGAGCAGCTGCTGTTCGGGGCCGCCGCGGGCTTCGCCGAAACCGGCATGATCCCCTTTGCTTCCACCTATTCGGTGTTCGCGGCCCGGCGGGCCTATGACTTCCTGTGCCTGGATATCGCCGAGCCGAACCTCAATGTGAATATCGTGGGCGGCCTGCCCGGGCTGACCACCGGCTATGGCCCGAGCCACCAGGCCACCGAGGACATTGCCATCTTCCGCGGGATGCCGAACCTGACCATCGTGGATCCCTGCGATTCGGTGGACATCGAGCAATCGGTGCCGCAGCTAGCGGCTTCTGAAGGGCCAACCTACCTGCGCCTGCTGCGCGGCAAGGTGCCTACCGTCCTGGATGAATACGACTACAGCTTCGAATTGGGCAAGGCAAAAGTACTACGCGGTGGACGTGACGTCGTCTTCGTCTCCAGCGGCCTGATGACCATGCGCGCACTGGATGCCGCGAAGGAACTGGCCAAGCACAACGTGGACGTTTCCGTGGTCCACTCCCCCACCATCAAGCCCTTCGACTCGGAAACAGTTCTGAAGGAGGTGGCCGGGGACCGTCTGGTAGTCACGCTGGAAAACCACTCGGTCATCGGCGGGTTGTTCGAAACTCTGGCTTCCACCATGATCCGCGGCGGTGTTTCCTCTAAGGTCGTTCCCATCGGCCTGCCCGATGAGTTCTTGGATGCGGGCGCATTGCCAACACTCCATGACCGCTATGGGTTGTCGATCAGCGCGATTGTGTCCAAGGTCCTCTCCGAACTCGGCTAGCTCGCCGGGTAATCCACCAGAACGATCGCCTTTGGCGGGTGCGTTGCTCTCGACGCACCCGCCAAAGGCGCTAAAATCAACAGTTAACAATCAACAGTTGATCTCCAAGATTGAGGGGCGCTTTATGGCTATGGCCGATTCTTCCTTGGTGGGGCTTCGGAAAAAGAGCCTGCGCGAGCAGGCTCTGATCGCCCTGCGCCGCGCCATCACGACCGGTGAACTGGAGCAAGGCACCCATCTGGTGGAAACAGAGCTGTCTGCCTCCATGCAGATCAGCCGCGGCACCTTGCGCGAAGCCTTGCGCCAGCTGGAGCAGGAAGGCTTGGTCTCCGCAGGCGAACGCGGCCGGTTGTCAGTTCGCCACCTGGACAACAAGGAAATCCAGGACATCTTCGCGGTGCGTGCCTCGCTGGAAACCCTGGCGGCAACGACGTTGCTGCAGCGCGAAGACCTTCCAGACGCTCTCGCGCAACTGCGCTCCGCGGTCAGCACCATGGAGCAACTCGAGGGCCATGAAATCGAGGAGCGGATCGAAGCGGATCTCGAGTTCCACCGCACTCTGTGCCGGCTGTCCGAGAATGACACCTTGCTGCATGCCTGGGAGCAGCTTGAGGGCTCCATCCGCATGTCCATCATGTTTGGCGGCTACGAACGCGGGGTGCGCAATATGGATGTCGCACGGCATTTCAAGCTGGTGGACACCATCGAAGCTGGCGACAGGGCCGCGGTCAGCGCGGAAATCTCCGAGCATATGCGCATTGCCGCCGAAACCCTGATGGGCTCATAGGAATCTTCTGCGGTCTGCCCATCTCGCTCCTCGAGGTGTTTGTGCTATGCCTCGATGCGGCGGGGCCCAACCGGACTTGCACCGGTTACGGTAATACGGTCTGGAAAGCCGGACGTTCATCGAACAAAGCGTTCAGTCGCCCCTGACAATGGTGCCGGACGGGATCGTTGATCCGCTCCTTTTTCCACGTGCTGCTCCTCGACTGGTTACGTCGCCACCACGAACCACCAAGCGGATAGTGATAGCAACACGGATCCTTACTATCATTTTCTAAGAAAGTGATAGTAAGGGGAATTCATACCATCGCTTTGGAGGGACCCATAGCCGGCTCCCTTTACGCCTGGCCTGCGTTCAGCTCCCCTATTTTGAGGTACCAAGAGCACTTCTGACTGCCGAAAATCCTCATACTCTTTTCCGGTGCTGAAGTTCGGCGATCGAGATGACCTGGACTTTGCGCAAATGAAAAAGCTCATCAAGATCGATTTGACGCAAAAGCTTTCGCTATTGAAACCTCCCTGTTGCCCAGTGACCTAAGCCTACGCGCACGTTCATTCACATTAATCAATGTGAACAAACGTATACTTTCGTAAAAGTGTACGTATATTCACCTTCTTGATTGTGCACGTACGTTCACTTATAATAATGTGTATATACGTGCACAACAGGAGGTTTCATGAATCGCGACGTTTCGACCCAAAAGGAACTCGGAGCATTCGTGCATGATGCCCGGATGAAACTCGGCCTCACTCAAGAAGCCCTAGCCGACCGCGCAGGCGTTTCGCGCAAATGGCTTATAGGCCTGGAGCAGGGTGTACGCACGAGAGCTGAACTCGGCAAGGTGTTAGATACCTTTGAAGCACTCGGGATATCAATAATTCTTTCTTTCAATGCTGAACCCGAAATCGAGTCATCAGATGAAGACCGCTACCATTCGATAGCTCGTATCTCTCCGGCCGCGTCGGAAGCAATTAGAAAAGCCTCGAGTTTGGATCAGTCCTCTTTCCCAAGATTGGCACCCTCGAACATAGGTCAATCGGCCTTCCGAAAACTAGCCGCATCGGGGCTCGGCGAATCCTCATTCCAAAAGTTCGCCAAAGAACTGCGCAACCAAACAGGCATCCGAAACCTAGCCGCCTCCGATCTCGGTCAATCGGCGTTGCAACAGTCCCTTAGAAAAGGGTTGCCTAGTTCAGATGCTTCGACTTTCGATCGCAACTCAAGCACCGCGAACGACGTAGAAAGCGAGCAGGATCAAGCACTTCTTGATAATGACGAATGCAATGAACCGGACAATAAAGATGAGAACAACGAACAGGGCCCGCGATGAAAGAACTCGTGACCTTTTTATACGGGCAGCCTGTCGGAATCCTTCAACAAGATCATTCCGGTAACAGAAAATTTCAATTCGTCCCACAAGATTCTAGACAAGCCAGATTATCCCTGGCAATGCCCTATCGAGAGACCCCTTACCAGCGCTCTATTACTGATCCGTTCATCGAGGGGCTAATTCCGGAAGGCGAAGCTGTCCGCCAGTCGTTCGCTGATGACTTTGGCATTTCGGCAAAGAATCCCTTCGCCTTACTTGAGCATATTGGGTTTGAATGTGCAGGAGCAGTGCAGTTCGTACGGCCGGATGAAATTGACGAGCTAACGCGTTCCGCAGGTGAACTCGTGGCTTGCAACGACAATGAAATCGGTCAACGCATCAGGGTTTTATCTTCGTCTCCGAAAGGATCGTGGACTGTCGGTCGTGAACGGTGGTCACTAGCTGGAGCTCAAAGCAAATTCGCTTTGAGATGGCAGGACGGATGGCATGAAGCCACTGGCAGCGAACCGACAACCCACATTTTCAAGCCCGGCATCCAAGATTTTCGAGATCAAGCACTCAATGAGCACCTATGCCTGAAGACTTTGGGACGCATGGGATTACAAGTTGCCGAAACCAACTTCACGCAGTTTGACGGGCAATCGACAATCGTGGTGAAACGGTACGATCGGCTTATTGAGGGAAACAACGTCTATCGGGTCCATCAAGAAGACTTCTGCCAGGCCACTTCGACCTTACCTACAAACAAGTACGAGTCGAACCGGGGACCCAGCGCACTCAAGATCATTAAGACCCTTCGAGAAGCTCGTGCTCCTGAAACTGAAGTTCAAAAATTCATTGAAGGCCTAATAGGAAATTACCTTTTGGGAGCTCCCGACGCACACGGCAAGAACTACTCGATACTCCATCTCCCTGATGGCCGTGTGCAGCTTGCGCCATTTTATGACATCGCATCTGGCTTGCCCTACGAACACGTTAGTAACGACGGTTTTCCGAAGAAAAACGATGGATTGCGGAAGGCCGCCATGTCCATCGGGGGCGAGCGACAGTTCGGGAGAGTCTCATCAAAGCATTGGTCAAGATTTGCTCGTGAAGCAAAAATAGATGAAGAGTGGTTGCGGATGACAGTGAGTGCGATGACGTACGCTCTGCCTATCGCCATGGCAGAAGTTTTCGAAAACGAATCCGGGGCCATAGGCAACAGCGAACTACCGAGCAAGCTTTATCCAAAGGTCGAACACCTCTGTGCGACAACTCAAACTCTTCTAGAGCATGACGTGTAGCTCGCTGGATCTGGAGAAGCCACCGCTTCCGTTTACGAACGGAAGCGGTGGCTTCATCTAAACTAAGTCAGAAGTTTTAGAGGCTAGTTCTCCCAGAATGGGTAGTCGATGTAGCCCTTTGGACCTTCAGTGTAGAAGGTCGCAAAATCTGGTTCATTCAGCGGCAGCTGTTCCTTCCAGCGGCGCACCAGATCCGGGTTGGCAATCGCAGGGCGTCCCACGACAACCGCTTCGCCCCAGCCTTCGGAAGCCACGCGTGCGGCTTCCTCATAGGTGGTGATCTCCGCGAAGCCGGTGTTCAGCAGCACCGGTCCGCCAAATGCCTCGCGCAGCGACTGGACCAGCTCGCCGGCTGGGTCATGGTGCAGGATGCTCAGGTTGGCCAGCCCCAGTGGCGCGATGCCCTGGACCAGCGCAGTGTAGGTAGCCAGCACATCCGCACGATCGTTTTCCACGGCACCCTGGACATTGTGTTCCGGCGAAATGCGCAGGCCGGTCTTGCCAGCGCCAATGGCGTTGGCTACTGCGGTCACGACTTCGATGACAAAGCTGGCCCGGTTCTCCGGGGAACCACCGTAGTTGTCGTTGCGGGTGTTGGCCGAAGGCGCCAGGAACTCGTGCAGCAGGTAGCCGTTGGCCCCGTGAAGCTCCACGCCGTCGAACCCGGCGGCGATGGCGTTGCGCGAAGCGGTGACGAATTCTTCGATGATCCTTGGGAGTTCTCCGGTGGCCAGGGCATGCGGAACCGGGTACGCGTGCTTGCCGGTGTAGGTGCGTGATTCGCCTTCAACTGCTATGGCGCTTGGCGCCTCGACGTAGTTTGCACCGGTGGTTTCCGGGTGGGTGACTCGTCCGGCGTGCATGATCTGGGCAACGATGAGGCCGCCTTCGGCGTGCACCGCATCGGTGACCTTCTTCCAGCCGGCAATCTGCTCCTCTGTGACCAGGCCCGGCTGGCGGACGAAGCCCTGGCCGGCAAAGCTCGGGTAGGTGCCCTCGCTGACGATCAGGCCCAGGGATGCACGCTGGCGGTAGTACTCGACTACATCGGCGTTGGGCACGCCGTCCTTGCCCGAACGAGAACGGGTGAGCGGTGCCATGACCAGGCGGTTGGAGAGCTTGAGGTCGCCGAGGGCGAGAGGGGAAAACAGATCCATGGGATGGGACTCCTGAAGTGGAAATTGTAATTGCACAGCGTAACTAACCTCGCCAGCAACTTATTCCGTTTCAGCCAAGAACGTGATCTGGCTAACGGCTTCAAAGCTTTGGATTCGCCTGACGCTCATGGCCTGGATTCGCGGGCTCACGAGGAGCAGGAAACAAGCGGATGCGGCACAGCTCCGCACCGCATCCGCTTGATCCGACAGGCTATACGGCGGTGTAGCCGCCGTCAACCAGGTGGTAGCTGCCGGTCACGAAGGACGCGGCATCGCTGGCCAGGAATGCCACGAGCGCGGCCACTTCTTCCGGCTTGCCCAAGCGGGCAATCGGGTGCTTGTCGACCAGCGCGTCATAGGCTTTCTTGGGCATCTGCTGCAGCAGCGGGGTGTCGATGAAGCCCGGGGCCACGCTGTTCACGCGCACGCCCTGGGTCGCATACTCCACGGCGGCAGTCTTGCTCAGGCCCACCACGGCATGCTTCGTGGAAACGTAGGCGGAGCTGCCGGCGAAGCCCACCGAGCCGAGGATCGAGGCCATGTTCACGATGGACCCTCCCCCGTTCTCGCTCATGGCGTTGGCCTGGGCGCGGGTTCCGCGGAAGACGGCGTTGAGGTTCACGGAGATGACCTTGTCCCAGTCCTCGTCGGTCAGCTCGCCCACCTTGGCGGCGCGGCCGCCGATGCCTGCGTTGTTGACGCCGATCTTCAATGGAGCCATGGCGTTGGCGGCCTTGATGGTTTCGTCGATGACAGCCGAAGAGCTGGCATCTCCTGCAACAGCTACAGCTTCTCCGCCTGCGGCCTTGATGGTTTCCACGGTAGCGCCCGCGGCCTCGGCATTGAGGTCCTGGACCACCACTTTGGTTCCGTTGGCGGCTAAGAGGATGGCGATAGCCTGGCCGATGCCCGAACCGGCGCCGGTGACTACTGCCGAACGATCTGCTACATCATACTGAGCCATGATGGACCCACTTTCCGTTTCAAGATGGTCACGGGATTTCCGTTGGCCTCATACCTTGGACGCTACTCCGATCCATCTCGAAAGTCGATGACGTGTCAATCAAAGGTCTATGAGCTCAGTCACTGCTCCGCAGAGCCAACCAGGCGACGCAGGTTGCTGCACGCCAGCATTGCCCGGACCTATTCCCCGGTCATCGAAACGATGCGTCGGCGTACCATCTTGGCGCCTTCAAGCAGGCCCTCGATCTTCTGCACTTCCAGCTTTTCGGTGTCCACGCGGTGGCGCGGTGCCATGTAGGCGAGCATTCCGATGAGATCGTTGCCAGCGCCGCGGATCGGGACCGCCACGGAAATGATTCCCACTTCCAGCTCGTCAATGGTGCTTGCCCAGCCGCGTTCGCGAATCTGATCCAGCTCGGCGTCCAAGGCTTTCCATGTGGTGATCGTTTGGCTCGTCAGCTTTTCCAGCTTGCTTCCGGTAGCAATGCGGATCGATTCCTTATCCAGTTCGGAAAGGAGCAGCTTTCCGGTAGCCGAGGCATGCAATGGCCAGCGCTGGCCCTGCAGCTCGGTCATCGACATTCCAATGGCGCGCGGAGACGCTTGCTGCACGAGATCCAGGTCGTACTTCCCGTGGCGCACGCTCAGCGTCACCGTTTCGTTGAGCATGTCGGCGATCTCCACTACCACGTCGCTGACCCTGGATAGCAACCCCGGGGTGGGATCAACGTCCTGGGCAATGCGGGCCAGATCCCAGCCGAGGGTGTAGTGCGTGTCCTGGCGGTCGACGAACCCTTCTTCTTCCAGGGTCAGCAGCAGGCGGAAGACCGTGGCCCGGGCCAAGCCGATCTGCTTGGCGATCTCCGTGACCGTCAAGGGTTCCCCCCTGGCGGCAAGGGCGCGCAGCACCGCGATTGCCCGTGAAACCGACCGGTTTGCCGCCATGCCGCCAGAGGATTTTCCACTTGTTTCTCCCATGGAGGGGAACCAGCCTTTCGAATAGTCTTCTATTCAGCCTAGCCGGTTGACCGCAGGGTGAACACTCTGCCCATAAATCGAGCCAAGGCCCGATTACCCTTCGAGTGCGGCGCGCACCTCACGGGATACCCGCAACCCGCTCTCGATAGCACCGTCGAAGAAGCCGGCCCAAAGGTTGGCCAGGTCGCTGCCGGCCAGGTGCACTGCCCCTTCGGCACGCTGCAGCTCGGCTTGGCCCGTGGTGTAGGCCTGCGGCCGGTGGATGAGCCAGGTTTCCTTGGCGTAGGGATCCGCGTTCCAGTCGTGGGCCGCGATTTCCAGGACTTCCAGGTCATCGCGCCAGGCACGCAGCGCTTCCTGCACGTCCTCGATACTGGTGATGTCCAAGCGTGAGGCGTCGGCGCCGAAGGAGACCAGTACTGCATCCTCTTCGCCCACGAATTCCGTGCGTACCACCGAGAGCGGGTGCTCCTGCGTGGAGTACGCGAAGAATGGCTTGATCGGACCCTTCACCCGGATCCAGAGCTTGAGCCCCTGTGATGCGGTACCTGCCTGGCTCACCTCGCGCTTGACCGGCGACAGCGCAGGCTGGATATCCAGCTCGTGCAGGATGTTCAGCGGAACGGTGACAATGACCCGGCGAGCGCGCAAGCTCTCGCCGCTTGCCAGTACCACGGTGGCGCCCTGCTCATCGTGGGCAATCGAGGCCACTGGCGCATTCAGGCGGATCTCTCCGGGAACGTCGGATGCAATGGCCTTGACCAGCTGGTCATTGCCATCTTCCAGCCGGTAAACGGCGCTGGCCTCATGCATGACGCGCCATGCTCCGGAGGTGGCCGCGGTCCAGCGGATCGCTGCGCTGAAGCCGACCTGGTCCAGCGGCCCATTGCAATGCCCCACCCAGGCCGCTTCATTGGCCTGCCGCTCGTCATCGCTCAGATCCAGGCGGTCAAGGGCCTGCTGCAAGGTCAGCTGATCGGCCTGCGCGAACTGATCGTCATTGGAGACCAAGTCGGGGCGCGGCAGGAGCTTTCCGCTTTCGCCTACCAGGGCGTGCATGCCGTGGTCGATCAGGTCCATGAAGCCGGCCAGGTCCCCGCGCTGCACCTTGCCATCGGCATACCAGAAGGTCTCCTCGGACTTCGGACCGCGGCCCGCGCGCAGTCCGTAGCGGGTGACCTCGGCCCACACGTGCGGCTGGGTCCAGTGCAGCCAGTTTCCGCCCAGCTCCAGGTGCTTGCCCAGGCGGTCCTCGGTGTAGAGGCGGCCGCCCATGCGGTCGCGCGCTTCGAGCACGGTGACCGAGTAGTCGGCTGCGCCCAGTTCGCGGGCGGCGGTCAGGCCGGCCAGGCCGGCGCCGATGATGATGACATCTGAGTCGTAAGTGTTGTCCATGGTTTTCCGGTCCTTTTCATGTGCCAGTCGTGTACTGGTAGCCACTGTATGGTGCGGCATCCAGGAGATCACTTATGCGGATGTAAGATATTCATACTATTTTCATCACTGCGCACAAAACCCTGGAGAAAAGATGGCGGAACTGCTCACGATCGCCAAACTCATTTCTGATCCGGCCTTGGATACCAAGGTGATCGCCGGCCAGTCAGGCCTTGGACGCATCGTGCGCTGGGCGCAGACCAGCGAATCCGCTGAGCCGTGGCGCTGGCTGGGTAACGAGGAACTATTGATGTCCCTGGGCCTGAATATCCCCGCGGAAGCCCAAGAGCAGGCCGATTTCGTCCGCAAGGCGGATGCTGCGGGGATTGCAGGGCTGATCATTGGCCAGGATGGGCTCGCACCCGAGCTCACACGCGAGATGCTGCAGGCGGCCGATGAACTGACCTTCCCGGTGCTGTCCACCGGACCGCAAACCCCCTTCGTGGTGATCGCCCGGACAGTGGCCGCCGTGACCACCAACCAGCTGAACCGCTCGGTCCTGCTACTTTCCCGGATGTACCAGGAAGCCGGATCGCAGAATCGGAGGGGCAAGCGCAGCGGCGACTGGGTGGAAAAGCTGTGCTCGGTGGACATTGCTGTCCAGGACACGATGACCGGATGCCCAGTGATCGGCACACTGCCCACGAATGCGCATCGCCGCCACTCCCTGTCCACCATCCGCCCCACCCAATTGCTCGTCCCGGCCGACGCGCAACTGGATGCCCTGCTGCTGGTGCACCTCAAGCAGATCCTCGCGGTCGATGCCAATTCGCTGCTCCAGGATGCCGGCAATGCCGTCGCCGCGGCCGAAACTTCCCTGCGACTGGGCCTGGCCGGCAAGCTGGGCGAACAGGATATCGATGGCGGTGCATGGATCGCTGGGGAGCCCGGATTCCGGGTCGCCTGCGCCCCGGGAAAGCTGCTCGATGCCGTGGCGATGTCCCTGTCCTTGCACGGGTTGATGCCGCTAGCCACGTCGTGGAAGAACAACTCCATCGCCGTAGTGCGCGAGAAGGATCTTCCGGTGCTACGGACGATCGCCAGCGAATTGCAGGCCACTTTCGGACTAAGCTCACCGCAGCAGCGCTTCGCGGACCTCGAAGGCGCGGCGCAAGAAGCGCAGGGGGCGATTCCTTCTGAACCCCGGCCCGGAGAACTCGTTGAATTCTCCGGACTGCAGGTGTCACTGCTGGCCCGATCCGCCTCGGAAGCCGAGCGAATCGTCAGCATGGTGCTCGGCCCGCTGGCAGGCTCCAGCAACCAGGTAGCCGTGTACCGGGATTCCCTTTTCGCCTTGCTGGACCGCGACCTGCAATGGCAGCACACCGCGAATTTCTTGGGCATCCACCGGCAGACCTTGGCCTACCGGATCAAGCAGGCCGAATTGCTGACCGGGCGCAGCGTACGCAAAGTAGTGGATATCTCGGACTTCTACCTCGCGCGCAAGGCCTGGCCCATCACACAGACCGGATCAGCACGCACCAACTACAGCGGATAGGCCCCCGCAACGCGAACCGCCCGATACGCGTTCCCTCCGTCGGGAACGCCCACCGGGCGGTTGCTGCAAGGCTTTTCGATTCTAGCTGCTCGTTTCTGGAGCTCGGGCTGGCACCGGGGCGAGAAGCATGGTGGAGGTATCCAGCAGCTCATTTTCATCCTGTCCCTTGGCCAGGGCCAGCGCTTCTTCGCGCGTGCGCACCACGGGCGCCGAACCGAGCAGCGGACGGGATGCCGTCTCGCGCAGCTTGAAGGTGGCAAAAAGCGCGATGACCGAGAAGAACATGATGTAGTAGGCCGGTGCGAAGTGGTTGCCGGTGGTGTTCACCAGGATCTGGCTGACCAGCGGCGTGGTTCCGCCGAAAATGGAGATCGACAGGTTGTGTGTGACTCCCATTCCGCCGTACCGCGAAGCGGTGGGGAACAGCTCGGACATGACAGCTCCGGTCAGGGCCAGGAAGAAGGCGCTGGGCAGGGCCACCATGAACAGCGAGAGGTACAGCGACCACATGGTTCCCACGTGCATCAGCGCAAAGGCGGGCACCAGCAGGACCAGGTTGCCGATGGTAGCCATCATGTAGATCGGGCGCCGCCCGATCTTGTCGGACCAGATCGCCACCAGCGGGATCAGCGCCGCCTGCAGGACCAGCACAACTACCGCAGCCACTGCGGTGTGCACTGCCGGCGACCCGATTTCCGCTTCGAGGTAGGTGGGCATGTAGCTGGTGAGCATATATCCGGAGGTGCCATCCGCGGCGATCAGCGCGCAGCCGATGAGGATCTGCGGCCAGTAGTGGCGGAAGATGTTCGGCAGATTGTGGCGGACGAACATCGGATGGACCTTGCCGACCTCGGCAGCCTCGCGGGCCGCTTCGAAGGTCGGGGATTCCGGGATCTTGCTGCGCAGTGAAATCGCCACGATGCCCAGCGGCAAGGCAACCAGGAACGGGATGCGCCAGCCGCCGGCGAGCATTGCATTCTCGCCCCACACCGATGTGGTGAGCATGGAAGTCGCAGCAACAGCTGCCGCACCGGCAGCGAAGCCGAGCATCGATCCCGAGTTCAGCAGGGAGGTCATGAATCCGCGGCGGTCATCCGGGGAGAACTCGGCAACGTAGGTTGCGGCGCCGGAGTATTCGCCGCCGGTGGAGAAGCCCTGCAGCATCTTGAGCAGGTACAGCGGGACGATCACCCACAGGCCGACCTGCCCAGCGGTGGGAAGCAAGCCAATCAGCGTGGTGGCTCCGGCCATCAGGGCGATGGTGAAGAACATGACCTTGCGCCGGCCGATCTTGTCCCCGAGCGGGCCCAGGATCATTCCGCCCAGCGGGCGGACGATGAAGGACACGGCGAAACCGAACAGCGTTACCAGCAGGCCCATGCTCTGGTCCATGCCTTCGGTGAAGACCGCGGTCATGGTCACTGCCAGGTAGCCGTAGACCCCGATGTCATACCATTCGATGAAATTGCCAATGCCCGCGCCGATCTGTGCGCGGCGCAATTCCTTCTTGTCGACGACAATGCAGTCATCGGCGCGGAGCCTGCGCGATACCTTGGGCAACGCGGGGCGCTGCATTCTCGATGATTCGCTCATCGTATTCTCTTTCCTGCCGGGAATTGGTTTCGAGATCTGATGCTCTCGCTGCGCATGAACTGCTGTGGAATTTTCACTTGCAATAGCGAAACAAGAACTTCATAACGTTCACCAGATGATCATGCTAGTTATCTAGTGAACACGACACTTCGGTGATGCACAACACATTCTGCAAAACATTTCATCCTCGGACCCAGCTTCGGGGCCCGGAAATTCAAGGAGTGCAGCTGCACGAACGGAGCTGACATGGCGACTGAGATGTTTTTGGCGCCCTGGGCGTTGAGCAGAAATGTCCCGGATTAAACCCGCGACGGCGCAGGAGCATTGCCCATATGGCCGGGCCCATGGCGGCACGAGGGCGCCAAGGCAGCGCCAGAAAGCCGCGCGAGGAAGCGGGATGATCCCGCGGGGATTCGCGCGGCTTGGGTGGAGAGGCACCAGGATTTTTGCCGGTGGCGCCTCAGGCCCGCGGCGTCCAGCGCCCGGGAGCCAGGGGCCTTGTCCAGCAGGCCTGGTCCCTGCGGGAGGCTATTTTCCGCTGTCCATGTAGTGGATGCAGCGGCGGGCCAGGCTCTTGCTCACCCCGGCTTTTTGCGCGATGCGCTTGGCATCGCGGATCGGCACCGGGATGCCCTGGCGTTCAATGACGGTCGCCACCCGCTGCACCGCCCAGGACGGCGGCGCAGCCGGGGGCGCCATTGCGATCCCGCTCATGCAAGGACGCTTTCCCGCAGCTGTGCCGCGCGTCGCGTCTCGGCCACATCCCGATGCAGCTGTTCCACCAGGGTTCCAGCATCCGCATATTCAATTTGCGGGCGCTGGAATTCCAGCAGGCGCACCACCAGGTGCTGACCGTAGAGATCCCCGGAGAAGTCGAGCAGATGCGCTTCGAGCAGCACCTGCCCGCCGGTGCGGTAGAAGGTGGCGCGCCGGCCGATGGACACGCAGGCAGGCACCTGGCGCCCATCGGGCAGCAGCACTTCGGCACCCCACACGCCATCGAGCTGGTCATCTTGCAGCATGGGGACATTCGCGGTGCGGAAGCCGAGTTCTCGCCCGCGGGCGTCTCCGTGCTCGACGATTCCTTCAATGGCATGCATGGGCTCTTCCCTCCTGGTGGTAATTCGCGGTTCCGGTCAGCGACCGCGCGGCTGGCCGTTGACCAGCTGCGGAACGCTGTCCGGGTTGGCATCCTGCAGCTGTGCCGGGAGCAGATGCTGCGGGAAGTTCTGGTAGGCCACCGGGCGCACGAACCGCTCGATGGCGGCGGCACCGACCGAGGTGGTCCCCACCGCGGTGGTGGCCGGGTAGGGGCCGCCATGCTGCTGGGCGTAGGTCACCGAAACCCCGGTGGGCCACTGGTTCCACAGCACGCGTCCGGCCTTGTTCGCCAGCACCGCGACCAGCTCTTGGACGCGGTCGCCTTCTTCGCCGTGGATGGTTGCGGTCAGCTGGCCCTCGAAGGTCTGCGCCGCAGCCACCAGCTGCTGCTCGGAGTCGTATTCCACGACCAGTGCGGTCGGCCCGAAGCACTCGGCCTGCAAGGCCTGCGGATCTGCCAGCAGCTCGTCGATGCCGGTGATCAGCAAGGTGGGCGATGGCTGCTCGCCCAGCGGTTCGCCGCCCTGCGCGAGCACCTCGACACCGGGGTGCGCGGACAGCTGGTCCAGCACCTGCCCGTAGCCTTCGCGGATGCGCTGGTTCAGCAGCCCGGCCCCGGCCGGGAGCGCGGCCTCGGACAGCAACGGGCGCAAGCCCGAGCCGCGCGGGATGAACAGCGTTCCGGGCTTGGTGCACAGCTGCCCAGCGCTGGTGGTGAAGGAGCCGATGAAATCGGCGACGATCTGCTCGCCGCGCACGCTGGCAGCCTGCTCGGTGACGAACACCGGGTTGTTGCTGCCCAGCTCCCCGTAGAAGGGAATTGGTTCATCGCGGGAAACAGCCAGGTCCATCAGGGCCCGGCCCCCGGGGATGGAACCGGTGAATCCTGCGGCCTTGATCCGCGGATCCAGCAGGACGGTGCGCCCGGCTTCGGTTCCGAAGACGACCTGGAATAGCCCGTCTGGCGCGCCAGCCCCAGCCAAGGCATCGTTGACCACCTGGGCGGTGAGCCGCGAGAGTTCCAGATGCCCATGGTGCGCCTTGACGATGACCGGGTTGCCCGCCGCCAGCGCCGAGGCGCTGTCGCCGCCGGCCACCGAGAAGGCGAAGGGGAAGTTGCTGGCCGCGAAGACCACGACCGGACCGAGCGGAATGCGGGTGCGCCGCAGATCCGGGCGGGCGGCTCCCATGGGCCACTGCGCATCGGGATGGTCGATGCGCGCGTCGAGGTATCCGCCATCGCGCAGCAGTTCCCCGAAGAAGCGCAGCTGGAAGGTGGTGCGCTTCAGTTCCCCGCGAAGGCGCAGCTCGGGCAGGTTGGTCTCGGCCATGGCTATCGGAACCAGCTGGTCCGCGGCGGCATCCAGCGCGCTGGCCACGGCGTCCAGGATGCCGGCTCGCTGGGCCGGGCTGGTTGCGGCCCAGGCGCCGAAGCTGTCCTGCGCGGCGGCCAAATAGGCTTCCAGCTGCCCGCTGGTGGTGTTTTCGATGGTTGGCGCAATGCTCAGGGCCATTTTCAAGCTCTTTTCTGCTCTGTGTATCGGTTCAGGAATGCGTGGCGGCACTAGGTGCGGGCGTGTAGTCGAAGGAGATTTCTCCCCATCCCTCGAAGCGGCCGGTAATCGCCGTGCCGGGGACCATCTTCTCGGCAGCCAGGCAGCTGCCGGGCAGGATGAATTGTCCGGCCTTCAGGGTGATGCCGTATTCGGCGATGCGCCGGCAGAGCCAGGCGATGGCCGATACCGGATTGCCGTGGATGGCGTTGGTGTTCCCGCGGGCCACTTCTTGGCCGTCGAATTCAATGCAACCGGGCTGGTTCGCGAGATTGAGCTCGGACAGCTTGCGCGGCTGCCCGCCGAGAATCACCCCTCCCACCGAACCGTTATCGGCCAGGGTGTCGAATAGGCCAATCTTCCAGTCCTTAATCCGGGAGTCGATGATTTCCAGTGCGGGCACCACGAAGCCGGTGGCGGCCATGACGTCCGCCGCGGTGACATGCTTGCCGCCCAGGTCCTTCTTCAGCACGAAGCCAGGTTCAAGCTCAATGAAAGGCTCGATGAAGTCGGCGGCGCTGATCGGCAGGTTCTCCGGGTAGAACTGGCTGGCCAGCAGGTAGCCGTAGTCCGGTTCATCCACCCCGAACTTGCTCTGCATGGCCTTGGCGATGTTGCCCAGCTTGAAGCCGGAGATGCTGTCTCCCGCTTCGACATTCAGCCGGATGATCTCCTGCTGCACGCGGAAGGCATCGGCCACCGTGGGGCCTGCGGAATCATCGATCAGGCTTTCCAATGGCTGGCGTGATTCCTTGGCGGAAATCAGGCGCTGGGCAGTCTGGGTAATGTTGATTGGCAAAGGGATCTCCATCCTCACCTCGGGCGGCGCGGGCCGCCGGAATGTCTTGGGCAGACGGGGCGGCGGCTTGCCTGCCGCCCCGTCGCTGCTGCTTGCTACTTCCTGATCCGCTGGTCGCCCAGGTGCCAGATGCTCATGGCCGAAAGCATTTCGCGTGGATCCCAGACCACCGATTCTTCGGTGACCTTGCCATCGCAGTGGCTGATGAAGGTCGCGCCGGTCACGGTCACCGTGCGGCCGGTCGGCGGGACGCCCATGAATTCGCCGGTGTGCACCCCGGTGCTGCGCCAGTGGATTGCTGCCAGGTTGTCGTCCTCGATGGCCCGCAGGATTTCCATGTTGAAGTCGCTGAAGGCCTGGTGGGATTCGGTGATCTGGTTCAACAGGTCATCGATGCGCTCTTCGCCGGTCTTGGAGTAGCGCACGTAGTCTTCGGATACCAGATCCGCAAAAGCCGCGGTATTGCCCTTGCTCCACGCCTCGGTCCAGGCGGAGGTGATGCGTTCCAGGATTGATGCCATGATGCTAGGCCTTTGCAGTTGGGGCCGGTGCCGGCCAAAGGTTGAAATCTCCGAATTTTCCGCCGCGGAAGAGCAGCGCTTCGCGCTCTGTGGCTTCCATGGTTTCCACTCCGCCGACAATCATGTAGTGGTCTCCGGCGACGACTTCCGAAAGCACTTCGCAGTCGATCCAGGCCGAGGCCCCGGCGATGCGCGGGGTGCCGTTGGCACCGATCTCGTAGTCGATGCCCTCGAACTTGTCCACGCCCTTGCGGGAGAGCGCCCGGCTGACCGGAAGCTGCTCGGTGGACAGGATGTTCGCGGTGAAGCGGCCCAGGGAGCGCAGGGTCGGCCAGGTGCTCGAGCCCTTGTCGACGCAGAAGGTGACCAGTGGCGGTTCCAGCGACAGGGACATGAAGGTTCCCACGACGAAGCCCATGGGCTTGCCGGCGGCGGTCATGCCGGTGATGGCGGTGACGCCGGTGGGCAGGGCGCCGAAGACCTTGCGGTATTCGGCCGGATCAATCCCCGTGTTCTGCGGGGTCACAATGATGGACATGGGGAACTCCTAGCTGGCTTGTGCGGTGGTCTGCTGGTTCAGTGCTGCGCCTGGGTGGTCCAGGGGCAGCCGGGCGTTGCCTTCTCCGAAGAGCGTCTCGCGCAGGGTGGACCCGGCGAAGGAGGTGCGCATGGCGCCTCGGCGCTGCAGTTCGGGAACGACGAATTCGGCGAAGTCGTTGATGTCCTGGAACTTGATGGCATTGGCCAGGTTGAAGCCGCTGGCCCCGGTCTGTTCCATCCAGGAAATCAGCTCATCCGCGCAGGTTTCCGGTCCGCCCACGATGACCGGCGAGGTGCCGCCGATGCCGATGTACTCGGCGATGTCACGGGTGGTCCAGTCCTTGGACGGGTCCATTTTCAGGAAGAAGTTCAGCATGGTCTGCCCGGCGTTCGTATCGATGTTCTTCAGCGGGACATCCGGGTCGAAGGCCGACAAGTCCACCCCGGCCCAGCTGCTGTAGCGGGCCATGGCCCCGTCGTAGGAGACCAGCTTGAGGTACTCCTCGTATTTGGCCTGCGCTTCTTCATCGGTGGCAGCGCTGATGACGGTGATCATCTGCAAGGTGGCGATGTTCTCCGGGTTGCGCCCGAATTCCAGCGCCTTGGCCTTCAGCCCGTCGACCTGCTTCTTCAGCGCTTCCTTGGTCATCGCGTTCAGGAAGACAGCCTCGGCTGTCTTGGCGGCCAGGGCCACGCCGCGCGGGGATCCGCCGGCTTGGAAGATCACCGGGGTGCGCTGCGGCGAGGGTTCGCACAGGTGGATGCCCGGAACGCTGAAGTGCTCGCCCTGGTGTTCGATATTGTGCACGCGACTGGGGTCCACGTAGGTGGAGGTCGCGGCATCGCGCAGCACTGCGTCTTCGTCCCACGAAGTCTCCCAGAGCTTCATGGCCACGGTGATGAATTCCTCGGCGCGGGCGTAGCGGTCGTCATGGGCTTCGGCGGCTTCGAGTCCGGCGATGTTCCGCGCTGCGCTGTTGGTATAAGAGGTGACGACGTTCCATCCCACTCGGCCATCGGTCAGGTGATCCAGAGTGGAGAACTTGCGGGCCAGCTTGTACGGGGCGTCGTAGGCGGTGGAGGAGGTGACGCCGAAGCTCAGGTGCTTGGTTACCGCGGCCATGGCCGGAATAAGGTATGAAGGATCATTGGCCGGGATCTGCGCGCCGTCCTTCAGGGAATCGTTCACCGAGCCCTTGTAGGTCTCGTGATAGCCGTCGTTGTCGGCAAAGAAAATCCCGTCAAAGCAGGCAGCTTCGAGGAGTTTCGCGTACTCGACCCAATAGCCGAGCGACTTGTATTCACCACCCCGGTCCTTCGGATGGCGCCATGTGCCAGCGGAAAGATGCGCCGGGCCGTTGAAGTCGAACGCGAAAACGCGCATCTCCTTTGTCATGTTGAATCCCTTCAATGTGTTCACTAGATGAACTATGTGTTTATTCAGTGATCACAGACTAGGGTGTCGAAGGCCACACCGTCAAGCGGTAAAGGAGTTCTATTTCACATGGATCGGCAATTGTGACAAGCAAGCTCGCAGGCGGGCTTTGCAGCAAAAGCCAGCCGCTTCGGATTCCTCCACGTCACTTCGCGTACGCGAGGGATTGAAGGCATGAAATCTGGTGACGCCAAGAGAATGTTGGTGCGAGGAGGAGCCAGCGGAGCAGTCGGAGCAGTTCTCTCGATGAGCTGACCTACGACTGCGTTTTTACCTTGGTTTGGGGACCAATTCCTTGCACGGCCGGAATGATGACTCAGCTCGCGAGGTGCAATAATGGCTGACCGAATAGACGAGTACCCACAATCCACCGGGGCAGAAGGGTGTGAATTCACCGTACGGCGTGCATGGCGCAGAGACTTGATTACCTTGGAGCGCACCGGGAATAGGCTTGGCCCAGACGCGGGCGCCTATCCCGCAGCAGAAAAATTGCTACGACAGCTGGTGCACCCTGTGCGCGGTGGACGACATGAACCGCTCATCGTGGGAGGAGAACAGCACCGCTCCCCCGCGTTCGAGTACCGAATCGATGGCCCCGTGCAGGCAATGAAGCCCAGCCGAATCCAGCGCCTCGGTTGGTTCGTCGAGGAGGAGCAGCTGCGGTTCGCGCACCAGCACGGTGGCCAAGGCAACGAGCCGGCGGGCCGAAGCCGGCAGCTCATAAGGGTGGGTCTGCGCGTAGGATTCCAGGCCCAGCTGTGCAAGCACCAACGGCACGCGGACACGTTGGACGCTCTTCTTGGGAAGGCCGAAGGCGACCTCTCGGGCTACGGTACGTTCGAAGAGCTGGTCCGAAGGGTTCTGCAGGAGCATCCCAGCATCACCTGCCACCCGCACTTTTCCGGCAGTTGGCTTGATTAGCCCTGCGGCGGCTTTGAGCAGTGTCGTCTTGCCCGTTCCGTTGGCGCCGGCCAGCCCCACGCATTCACCGGCACGGACTTCAAGCTCAAGGCTGGAGAGGACCGGGGCGCTGGCGCCTTGGTATCCGAGTTGCACGCCGGAAAAGCCCAGCAAAGGCTTTGCAGATGCAGCGGGGACAGATGGTCTTTTTGACTTGGAAGGCAACGCAGTGGTTGCAGCGCCTGCAGTTGCCCGCTGCAAAGTTCCCTCCGCCAAGTTCCACAGTGAATCCGCTTCTGCGTCCCATGCTTCTGCCGTCCGGCTCAGCACCACAAGTGCAGTGCCCTCGGCACGTAACCTGGTGATCATCGAGGTCACGGCCTGAGTTGCCTTGGAATCCAACCCGGCCAACGGTTCATCGAGCACAATGATGGACGGTTTGGCTGCGGACAACGCGGCCAGTGCGACCAGGCGTTCTTGGCCTCCTGAAAGCTTGGCGGGATCGCGTTCAAGCAGATGTTCCAGGGACAGCCGCGTGGATAGCTCTTCGATGAGCTCTGCCATCTCTTCACGGGGCATTCCTTCGTTCTCCCGCGCGAAGACCAGCTCTTCGGCAACCGTCTGGCGAATCCCCGAGAGGTAGAGCCCGGCATCTTGGGGCAGCAGTCCCACGTGCTTGGCCCAGCCTGCGACGTCGATTCGTGGCGAATGCTCCGGAGAATAATCGATCCGTTGCCCCGCCAGGGTGACCGTTCCCTCGCATTGGTCCGCTCCCGGCCGCGGCAGCATGCCAGCTAATACTCCGCCCAGCGTGGACTTCCCGGATCCAGAGTCGCCGGCAATGACAGTCAGGGAACCCGGGGAGAATTCCAACTCGATCTCGCGCAAGGTCTCGGCGTGCGCCTCGAAGTAGCTGAAGCTTCCCAGCCTGAGGTGCAGCGCCGCCATGGTTCCGGCAGGTGCACGATGATCCATATCCATCATGAGGCTCCCCCAAGAGGCACCAGAATCGCTACCGGCACCAGCACCGAACACAGCAGGGCAATCCAGCGGACGCCCCGCTGGATCTGCGAGTCTGCGACGTGGCGCAATCTGCTGTGCTCACCGCGGGCGGGAAATCCGCGCGCTGCCAGATGCACCGAACGGTCATGGGCGTCTTGCACCGAGGAAAGCACCAGCGGTACAGCTCGCAGCCTCAGGCGCTGCAGCCACCCGGCCAAGCCACGGCCGGTTCCTGCCTTCCGCAAGGCCTGGGCTTCGCCGATGACATGCTGCTTTTCCATCATCTGCGGAAGAAGGAACAGCGTGGATGCCAATAGGTATCCCGCCTGCGGCGGAGCCGGAGACAAGTCGATAGCAGCCACCAGCTGATGCTTATCGATCAGCAAGCCGCAAAGCAAACCGGCCACCACCAGCACGGCGGTGCGCAAGGCCAAGGCCATGGCGATCTCCACTCCCCCGAGCGTCAGGCTGATTGGTCCCCAGGCCGCGATCACCGCCGAATTTTCCCGCGAAGCCAGGCCATGGATCATCAGCAAGGACAGGAGAGTAGGGAGCATGATTGCACCGCTGAGCGCCGCGAGTTTGCGGGCGTTGCCCGCAACTGCGCCAATGGCCAGGCAAAGCGCTATTACCGCACAGCTCAGCCACCAGCGGCTGGCCGCCGTGGCCACCGAAATGGTGAGCACGGCTAGGCACAGCACGGTAAAAGGATGCAAGTCAGCGATGCGTCGCTTCATTAGTGGCCTACTTGTTTCCGCTCTTGCCCAGCACCTTGTAGCGGCGGATGAATTCGAAAGAACCGCTCAAGCGCTTCGGCAAGGCGAAGACCAGCAGCGCCGCGATGAGGAAGACGATTGCCTTGTCTCCCGGATCGGAGATCAGGGCCTGCTTGGTGACCGCGGAGAGCAGCGAATCACCCATGGAGCGGAAGGCCGCAACCACTGCGCCGGTACCGACTCCCGAGGTGCCGCCATAGACGAAGGCTGCCACCGGCGAGGAGACTACGCCAACCAGTACACCGGAAACCAAGCCCGCGATTGGAGCAAGGTATGGCCGCCGCAAGGCGCCGTAGCGAGCGGCGGTTCCCGCAAGGAAACCGACCAGTGCGGCTCCGGCAGCGAATGGCAAGACGGTGGGGGCAAACAGCGACCAGATCAGCGTGCTGAGCACGCCGGTGGCGGCACCGGCACGGCGTCCGGCTAGGAAGCCCACCAGTACCGTTCCGATGGAATCCAGGTAGAGCGGGACCATGACGGACCCGACGAATTGGCCCAGGATGATGTTCAGTGCCAGTGCGACCGGGATCAGCGTCAGAGCGGAGACCGGCAGGTCCGGCAAGACTGCGAGCAGCAGCAGGACGGCAGCGATCAGGTAGGCAGCGAATGTTGCCAGGGCAACTCCCTGGCCCAGGCCCTCGACGATTCCCGCGGGTTGGGTGATGACCAGGAACAGATAGGTTCCAACGAGCAGAAGGGTTCCAGCTGCTCCGAGCACCCTGCGGCGCAGGAGCTGGGTCGCTGACGCTTCGGGCAAGAGAAGGTTCGGTGACATGATGAGGCAATCCTGGGGATACGAGTTTGGCTGCGCACAGGATTGCTCCCGCAACGCGCGAATGGCAGGTCTATGTCACCTCGACCCGGTAGACGATTCTAGCCCACCTGCCCGCGCTCAGGAATTTTCGTTGAGTTTCCTTGCCAGCGCACCGAGGCGCTGGACCAGCTCGGCAAACCCTGCTTCGGGGTCATTTGCCACGACCACGTGGGCATTCGCCGGCTTGCCCCATAGCCCGCGGAAATCGGCCACGGTGGTACCAAAGAGCAATGCCGATTCTGTCTCAACGTCCACCGTTGCAGGACGGGTCTGGTAGTCCAGAGTCCCTGCGGCAACACCAGCTGCAAAGTAGTCGTGCACGTGGGCGATGTAGCCCTGGTCGTAGTGCCTGTGGAATTCGAAGTAGAACCGCAGGGCGTCGGAGAGGTAACGCACCAGCGGATTGGAGGACTTGCTCAAGGTCCCTTCCGGGTCGCTAGCCTGGACGATCTCTGGTTCAGCGCATCCAGCTTCTTCGGAGAGCTTCGTCAGGAAGTCCGGCTGCATTTCGAAGCGTTCCGTGGTGTCCAGAGAGCAGACAATCGGCAGCTTCGAGGAATCCAACCCTTGTTCAGCGGCGGCTGTGTAGGCGGCAAAAACTTCCTTGGCGGCGTGCGGGTCTACGTGTGTGTTCCACTCTGCGGTAGGAGTGGTGTTGCCTTGGTAGTAGAAAGCGCCGCCCATGATCACTACCTTGCGCAGCAACCAGGGAAGACGCGGTTCGCGGCGAAGCGCTAGGGCAAAGTTGGTCAGTGGCGCAGTCAGGAGCACCGTGAGCTCGCCTGGGTTGGCGCGTGCCGCATCAATCCAATGGTTGACGGAGTCATTGCTTGCCATGGCGTTAGATTCAGGGTCAGGTAGTTTTGCGTAGCCCACGCCTTGCGGACCATGAGTCTCTGGCGTAGTTACTAGCGGAATCATTAGTGGTGCACGGGCGCCAACCATCACTGGTACATCAAATTTTCCGCACAGCGTCAACAGGGCGCGGTTGTTGGCTGCCACTTGCTCCATATCCACGTTGCCCGGGCTGCTCGTGACAGCTTCTAACTGGACATGATCGAGCGAGCAGATATAAGCCAGCGCCAATGCGTCATCGATGCCTGTGTCGCAGTCAACCAAAAAACGTTCAGTCCCCAAGCCATAGATCTGATCCGAAGTTGTTACAAGTAAGTTCATTCAAGTTCCTACCTATTTAGAATTAATAACGACTTATGTCGCGAGACGTAGATTAGAAAATTGACGTGTCGTGATTCGTGCGTGGCGAATTCCACTTATGAGATCCTTAATGCAAGACCCATAAGAATAATCCCGATGCTCTGAAAGGTAACACTCAAATCGTACATAATCCGCGTTGGACTGAAGAAGAAATGATCCTAGCAGCCGAATTGGCGCACAATCGTGAGTGGCGCGGTGTGAATTCAGATACTCCGGGAATCAAGGAGCTCTCTCAATTGTTACGCGCATCCAATATACATCCGGACACAACCAAGGATGATCGATTCAGATCAGCAAACTCCGTGAGCATGAAAGTTAACAACCTCATCGCAGGCCATCCCGACCACACCGGAGTTGGGTTGCGATCGACTGCCGCGGAGAAATCTATTGTCAAAAGATTTCTGGACAATTCTACAGAAATGACCATGTCGGCCGCGACCATTCGAAGCCAAATACAGAAATCCAGTTACAGAGTCAATTAGGCCATCTTCATCTCAGAAAATGCTTAGTGCTAAACCTAGGAATTCAAAAGATTCAGAAGTTTCAAGACCGACACTAACTAATTGATTCCAATCACTGAAATTTTGATTTGAGACTTCTCCGCAACATTTAAAATGTTATGGGCAGCAATTAATTATCACACTTGCACCTAATTCTGTTCAACACATTGCCTTCAACGGCGCACCAATCTTTGCGCCATCGAGATCCCGGACGCATTCCGGGATCTCGCGATGACCTGCTCGGCAAGCACAAGGCATTCTTTTCGTGTTACCGCAAGGCTTCAGCAATCATTTTTCCGATTGCCAATCCGAGCCACGGAGAAACAGCGTTGCCTACCTGCGAGTACTGAGGGACCTCAAACCTGCGGCGGTGTGCCCCGGTTGTCTCTGGGCCGAGATACTCGAACGAATCGGGAAAACCTTGAAAACGAGCGAGTTCCCTTACTGTGAAGACACGAGGTTCTCGCGGATGAACATAATCGTCAGGCAAAGTAACGACCGTTCTCGCTGGTTCGTCCCACGAAAGAACTTTTTGCGAATGTTTGCGCGTTGACGATTCAAAGATAGTGTCGCGAATTTCAGCCACGGACAATCCGGGAAGGAAACCTCTTGTTTGCGCATTTGCAACACCCGTTGCGTTTAATATCAACTCCGAATCAATGTAACTTTCCGCAGCTTCCTCAGTCATATCCGCGATTTGGCGCAGCAATCGCTCCGCGATTCCGGCTTCTTTCAAGAACTGATATATATGAAATCTTTTGATCGTTGAATCGCGGTGTTTACGCGGAACATGATTTGTCGATCGGCCGTTCAGGCGCGACACTGAGCTTGGCGCAATTGTAGAACCGAAGGTAGTGTTCAGATCTTCCACATATGAATTCGCGCCTCGTATCGGCGGACTCTGCAGCAAGAGATCTCCAACCGCATCACAGACAAGACGCCTCTCGTGATAAGCAATAGTTGGTTTAGGTGCCAGGGCCGGTGTCTCGGCGGTCAGAAAATCGGTGTAGTTTGACTTCCACAAGGATCCTGAAGAAGAGATGTTCTTGGCATGCGCGATTTCTTTGTCTAGTCCGACAATCAGCAAACGTGGTCGATGTTGAGGAGCGCCATAGTGCACGGCATCTGCCTGGACCGCCTGAACTTCATATCCAGAACCGATTTGAGACAAGGCGACCTGCAACTGCGCGAAGGACGAATCGGAGCCCTTTGAAAAACTTTGCCCCATCCCCAAGACATTCTCAATTACAACAATCTTAGGTCGGGTCCGTTCAACAAATTCTAGGTACTGGTACGGAAGCTGATTTCGCACGTCATCCGGTCGCCGGAGCCCTGCTAATGAAAATCCCTGACAAGGAGGACCTCCAACAACGAAATCTATTTTTTCCTCGCGCAACTGAGACATTACCTGAGCGTTGTTCAAGAGGTTCTGAACTTCATCGACAACCACGTGGTCAGCTGCTTGTTCTTCCAGCGATTTTTCCAGATACTCCTGCCAGGAAGTGTCGCTTGAAACATCCGCAACTAAATTGTGTCGGAACGTTCGAGCGGCCTGGTCTGATTTTTCAACAGCTAACACCAAGTCCGCACCGCTGGTTTCAACCCCGAGGCTTAAACCACCACAGCCGGAGAATAGATCTACGTATTTCATCAGTATCTATTCTCCGGCATCAAGGGACATTTTAGTGAATTGGAGGGCCCTCGCAGCTACAGGCTTTTGACAACCTCGAAATAGGGAAGCCCTCTAACGAATCGTCCGTCCACACCCAACGATTTATACAGCGCTTGATGGACTTCAAGCTTAGGAATCTTTTGCATCATGACCTCAGTCTTCTCAGGCAACCCCAACATGGATAGATCCTTCTGGGAAATCGATGGAACCTTATGAACAAACCAGGTCAGCAGCGGCTGCGCATAGTCTTCCTGCCCTTGCTTGAAGTGTGTCAGGTACTGGGAAGCAAGAATTACACCGACGCCAAATTCTCGTCCTTGCAAAAGCAAGCTCATCAGCACAGGAAATTTGTACTTCATGATGTTCACAGCTTCATCCACCAGCAAGTACGAGTTCAACGTCCTGAGTTGAGGATCAGAACCTATATAAGGCCATTTCTTCGAGTTCAGCATGTAGTCGTAGTACAGGTTTAGGAACAACACCACCAGAGCATTCTTACCGTCATCATCTGTGCCAAAATCATTCAACGCTACAACAACCACGTTGTTTTCCATGAGCTCTTCAAACGACTGAAGCTGATTCTTGTCCTTTGAGAAGATTTCTGAGACTACGAACTTACGCAGCAACGCGGTTACTGAATCGGGCTTTTCATGGTCCTCCTGGTACCTAGCCAGGACCTCTGAAATCGTTGGAGCCACAGGCTTCATCTCACGATAAAGATCAGTTATGACGCTTTGCAACCGGTCCTTCTGGATCGGGCCAATTCCCCCGTAGATCTTATCTAGGACATCAATGAACTCGTTAGACTTCTGAGAGGCCCGCATCGGAGTGTAACCTCCACGAAGTGCAAAGAAATTCAGTGGAATGTTGTCGATATGCAGCAACTTACCGCCGACTGAGTCCAAAAAATCCTGGTCTTGGAAATCCCGTTTGTAGTCAAAGATGAGAGTGGTGAGTGGAGTCTCCTGCTGCTCTTTAGCCTTTCGTCGTAGTTGAAAAACAAGACTTTTAAGAAGCTGCGTCTTACCGGTGCCAAGATCGCCGACGACGCCAATATTCAACTGATTAAGACTGGTGTTGCTCGGCCAAAAATCGACAGATTTCTGGGCGCTTCCCAAAGTATCTCCAACTTTAAACCGAATACCGTTGTTCTTCTCGACTAGTGGCTCAGTAAAGTCAGGACCTTTCTTCCCACCTTCGCCGTTATTTTCTGGCACTACATCTGTCTTTGCAGGAGCATTTTCAACTTCTTGCTTTTCAGCTCCATTATTTTGGCTCGTCCGGATAGCTTGCGGGGCTTTGGATTGAACTTGCCCGATGTTCTCCACGGGCTTCGATTGGGATGCTGCTGGCTCGTTGTCTTCCGGTGGAGAAACAGACACAGGCTTCGCCGCACGTAGCGCACCTTCGGACTTGTCGTCTGGATCTACACCTGCATGACATGGTGCAGCTGACCTAAGGGACCAATTCACGAGCTCACTCCAGCGAGATACCAGTTCATTGCCTGAAGACTGGACGGCGGCGAAACCGCTGCTAGCGGCTGCAGCCATAAGTCCATATTCGCCATATTCTTCTGCAAGTTGCCCCTCAGAAACACGTTGCACAACCGTACTGTGGCCATCAGCGGTAGTTCCTTTATGTCGGAAATACGTGACGATAGGTTTACCGACGTAGACACTAAATTTGCCATCAACTACGGACTGTAAAGCTGAACGTGTAGCTTCAAGGTCCTCCACGGGGACAGGATTAAGCCTGATAGCGGCTTCGATTAAAGCAGCCATGCCATTGCTCCAAAGGGCTGCATTAGCTACGTTCGCCCGCGCGGTTCCCCAGGCTTGACTAACTCCCTGCAGTAAGCCAATTGTGACATTGGCTTGGGCTACCGCCTCCGCCAGTAAAGTGTCCGACGATCCGCTCGGCAGAATTGATTCCGTATCAGATGCGACTCCATAGAACTTGATCTCTATGGGCGACAACGTCACTTTCCCATTTTCGAGCCTTATGAGCAAGAGATCCGCCCTACGCGCGGAGTCAGAGGCGTGTGCTGTCTCAGCCAGTGAACGGAGAAATCCATCGCAAGCGTCAATCGGCAGAACGAAAGTACCGTTGAATTCGTTCTTCGCTTTCTCCATAAGTTCAAATACAAGATAAAAGCCCAAGGCTCCCGACGCGTGTGTCGCACCCATAGCCAGCATTGACGATAGCCCTACACCGCGAGTGCCAAGTCGCCCGAGAATATCGATCTCAAGTTTCTCTGGAACCCGTTCATCACCGATGACTCGATCTAACAATTCACGAATTTGTCTCCGGAAAGTACTCGGAACTTTGGCAATGGATACAAACGGCCGTCGTTCCACGGCAGGGGCGCCCTTTGAACTCTCCAAAAACGGTGGTCGCCATTCCCACAACATTTGTTCGCCTGATGAGCTTTTCTGTATGATCTCGGCCATTGCGCTAGGATTCATCAAAGATTCGCCGGCGACGGTCCAATTCGCTTGATCGCTTGCTAACTGCGACGCAAATAGTCGCGTATCAATGACAGTATTTCGACTTGCACCTTCAAGCTCCACCAATGCGTCTACGAATGGCTGCCATCCCCGGTCGGTTGTCAGAGTCGGCGAGGATGTCGAATATTTGCCCGTTGACACTTCACCACTCATAGCTTCGTATCGGCGTAGAGGAACTTCAGCCAAGGCGCCTAATTGAGAAACCGAGATATCGTCGCGTAATCTTACTTTAACTCCACCGTCTTGGAGAATGCGGATATCCGCTCTGATAGAACTGCTATTTCTAGCACTGTACCGGTTCCACGACATAGGAACATCCCGTGCCGCGTCTACATTGCGAGCAATCGCTTCTAATGGTGGCTCGCCTGTCCGCTGCGATGAATCCCAAATGCGTATTCCTCCACGCAGCGGCATGTTTTTATCTGCAGCCCAACTGTAGCCTTCCCGCAACACGGACACGTCAACTTCGGATAAGCGTGCTTGGCTTGACTGAGCTGCCAGATCGACAGAAAGTGTAGATAAATGCGGATTTATCTGCTTGTAACTACGCATGGCTGCTGCGACGGCGGTCGCGTTCAGTCCGCTTACGGCCGTTCCTGGTAGACGAACACCCGCTGCTAGCGTAGGGGATTGCAAGGTTTTTGGGTCAGAAGTTGAGGCAATAACCAACATCGACCAGCCAAGGAAGACCTGTTCGTTTCCTGTCTCCATAGGTACAGCCATAAACCGCCCGTACGGTTCTTCACGCGGCCCGAAGAATGGGATGTTCCAGCCTTCTACTGTTCCAGCAAGACCCTCCGCAATATTGGATCCCCAGAGAGTGGCTTCGACACCGGATAACCACGCCAGCCTAAGAGGGTGCAACGGGCTAAGTAGCACTGCTTTTGTAAGTGCATCATCTCTCGTCGACCAAATACTGATTGAAAACGGATATGCTGCCCAGAACTTTCCAGCTGGGTCCCCGATCCTATTCGATGCACGGATTAGGTCGGCGTACGCCGTAAGATAGTCGTTGATCTCACGCCTCTCGCCGCTCCAAAGATGACGCCAGCTGACAGTTGAAGGACGAAGATGAGTCCTTCCTTCATCGTCGACTTTGAATTGCTGACCCAACTTCAGCGCTCTAAAGGCTTCTCGAAATTGGTTGGCTTCGACTGAATTATAAAGTTCTTCAGGAACCTCAAGGTCCGTCAGTTGTCGCCAATCGCCAGCAAGCGATTCGTGCATGAGAAAGCCATTCCCAACAGGAACAACTTCTTCGCGGTACGTGTCTCGATCTTCGGGCATAGCAAAATGACCCAACGCGCCAATCACATCTTCATCCGCGTAGTTCTCTACGATCCATTTCTCGTACAACCCACGTAGTGATTGTTCCTCTCTTTGAGGCAATGGATCGCGGGAAGGCATTCGCTTAGCTATAGCTGCCGCGACGGGAGATAACGGAGCTTTGCTGCTATCCTCTGCACGGCATTCGAATTCTAGGTCTCCCACGTTGATACTGGCAAGTGCCAGTGGCGGCGAGTCAAAGTACCAGATACCCTCCAATTCGCCCCGAGACTGAAATTCATCGCCTTCGAATGTTGGGACAGACTCGTCACAGCCCCAGGCAATATACCTGTTTTTGGCTGCAGTCCCCTCCACCGTGAAGGACCACACCGTTCCTGTCGAGTTTTCAAGATCTGCCGCTTCTTGAATGGACTCAGGTCCGTAATAACTGGGTTTCCCAGTTTTGAGCGACTTTTTGCCGGTTAGGGGAATTGAGATAAGTCCAGAAGTTGAAGCGCTAACAACGTGGAACGCACACCCAGCCTGCTGATCGATCTTACCAACCAACACATCGTTGGCTGGAACTTCAATTTTGAGGCTTACTTTCGAAGGTTGAATATTTACAGGAGGAACTGCACTTGTGGATACCGTGCCCACGAAGTACAGTCCTCCATCCTTTTCATCCTCTACCAGTTTTCCTTCCCACGAATATTTCTTCGGGGAACAGAGAAGCTTTACTCCGCTATTTATAACTCCCTCAATCCGACCATTTTTTGCCGTCGGAAGACGTACGTAAAGCTCCTCAGAAACATACAAGCCGTCCCACTCATTGAAGTGAGCTCGAACAATGATCGGTCCGTCAGAGCTGGTGCCAAACCCGAAACTGAGAGATTCCTTGTGGGATGTGAAGACCTGCAGTTTGCGGAGATCAGATGATCCGCGGCTAGGGTCAGTAAATTGGCTTTCAGTAAGCTCACTGAATTTACTCGTGGCTTCTGGCTCGTTGCCAACAAGTGCACCGAAAGCTAGTGCTAGGTTTTCTTGGATGATCAGTTCATCATCGAATTTTTCCCATCCTATGTCCGCGATAGGATGCTCATTGTCGTCCTCTTGCCCCGTGTATCCGAGCATCTTGGACGAATTTTCGATCAATGATCTGTCTGACCAGAAACTCTTATAGGCGTCAGCAAGTTCTACTGCACTATAGCTCTTATTTGCTTCCTGACGTGGCAGGCCGAAGGCTGCAAAAATATACTTCTTGAAGTAGTTCTCCACGTCTATGACAGTTGGTCTGTCATCAATAATTAGCGACGAGAAGACTTTTAGCCCTGAATCCGCAGCGTCGTACCACTGCACATTCCATGGTTTAGTTCCTTGGCGTAGGGCTTGAAGGATATCTGCCAATCGCGTGAGCGCACCGAACACCTGAGTGGAGCAAGACTCCAACAAGTCCAGCGATTTCGATGGTAAATCGACCGACTGAAAAAGTAGCTTGGTCGCTGAATAAGCTACTTCTCTCAGAGTGATAGATCCGCTTGATTCTTCCGGAAAGCTAGCTCCCAAGGCTTCACTGAAAACGCCTGTGACCGACCCTAAATCAGGGTGCCTTCCCGAAACGACCGCAAGGTGCTGTCCCTGCCGATAACGGACCGCATCACGCGACGATTTTGCTGTTTCGTCTGAATCCGGTGTTACCAAGAATGCATAATCATCGCTCCCAAATTGCTTGTTGGCCCGTACCACGATATCTTCCGCAAGACTTCGCTTAACTCCCGTGGGAAGATAGGCAGCGTTCAGTCCGGAACGATCCGTGAAGCATTCTACAAAAACCTGTGATAACAAAATTGTCCTCCTAAAAAGCACTTTGAATGCGAACGCCCTGGTCTGCGTCAGCACTTCCTCGTGCTAACCCTGCGCGTTCTAATAGGTCTACGACATCAGAAAGTTCGGGATACAGACCTAGCAGTTGAAGATTCTTCATCAAATCTCCGACATTTGCCTCTGCTCCGGGGCGTTTGCAGGTCAAACTGGCCACAACGGTGATCCATTCAGTTCCTGGATCGACTGTCAAGAATCTTCCCGAAGAACGAAGCAAACCATAGTAGTCGGCAGTCTCTCCAACACGATCGCGGGTCTTCAGGGTGTAACGAATTGCTTCCTGTATGTTGCTGGTGTTCTTTTGGGTATTACTCAAGGCTTGGTTGAGTGCTGTGCGATATTCACCATCGGAATGCATCATGCTCATCGCATCTTCGAATGAGAGGTCCTCAAACTTGCCGCTCTTATCCCAACTAGAAAGTTGTTCTCGAACGACCGCGCCGTGATGTACAACCCAGGATAAGTAAGCCGCGATGTCTCGAACTGAAGTTGAAGATCTCATGGACCGCCACGGCAGGATCTCCCCAACTGACTTGATACATTCTTCCCACGGTTGCTGCTCGCCTGCCACTACAGACTTAGCAAGTTTTACATACCAGGTGGCTTCCCAAAGAAACCCCATAGCGAAAGCCAGTCGAAGGACGGTTGCTGCCCAATCAGCCCACACACGAGCTGGCAAGGCAGAAACCCATTCTTCAGAAGTGAGGCGTGACCAACTCTCTTGGAACCAGGTAAAAGGCGTGCCAGAAAAATCTGCAGTAGGCAGAATGGAAGTCAGCTCTTTAGAAGACAAAGTTTCTTTGAAAGTCAGTTCTCTAATAGCGCTATCCATTGCCGCTAGCAAAGGATCCAGTCCACATCTTTGCTGAGCTGATCGCAACCAAAGCGCTGATGCGCGCGGTTGAGGTTCCGAACCCTGTGGCAGCCCATGCTGATACATGGCGTCCAAGATCCCACCCAGATCAGGAGGATTACGCGTCCCCTGAATTCCCCTCATGTCCTGCATGAGAGCAAAAGTCGGGGTCAGCGGACTTGAAGCCTGGATAGTTCCCTTTTCTGACTGAATTCCAGAAACTGAATTGGCGACGGCCTGAGCGAGGATCTCCGAATCTACATCTTCGACAGTTACACCATGCCTCGCTAGTGCCCTACCAAACTCGGATAGTCTTTCTCGCTCCGGAGCCGTTTCGATAATGCGCACCCGTTTGGACGTACTCTCCTTAATCGAGCGGTAAATACGGCCGATGGAGCCTGTACCGTTTGCGCTGTTTTCAACGTCAAAACACTGCCACGCCAGCGCGCTTACAAATCCCTCAGGGATTGATACATACTGTGGCCTGTTAATCTTCAAAACCATGCTACTGGCGTCAGTCATTGTTACCTTCTGCAAATGAATTTTCTGAAACGGAACTAACTCTTACGATGTAGTCTGTGTTTCCGTCGACGATTCGGTACTTATCTGAAGTTAGATTCCCAGGTACAAGCCGAGCTGAACGGACTCGTTCCAGACGAGGCGAAGTTGTCTCGCTAAGCTCAGTTACACCCGAATAGTTAAGAGAGCACGCATTGGCCTCTCTAACGAGCGACAGATCCAGAGAGATACTGCCTACTACTTTGCCGCCTTCTTTAAGCTCGAGTTGGAGTTCTTCTCCATGTGCTTTCGTCTCAAGCTCATAGTTTTCAGTTGATAATGCCAACTTCGGACGGACGACAGATCCGACTATCGGTACAGTCCTGCTATCGAGAACCGGCAATAATGACCGCGAAATCGATTCCTCCGGATTTCGGCTCGGTCTCAAAAGAGTCCTGAGTCCGGATTCCAGAGCCTTCGGAATTTGTGGACTGTTCTTCCACGCTTGCTGCCACAACTCGATATCACGACGGAACGCAGGGATTCCCTGATAAAGCGCGTACAGGCGGGTTAAGTACGCGCCATACCAATTCACGAATTTGGCACGATCCTTTTCTTTCGTGCGCGGGTCCTCAAATACTCTCCGGAATGATTTGTCCAGATTCAGTTCGAAAGAAGTAATCCCGTGAGCTACGAAGTCACTCGCTGTTGACTCTTGATCAGAAACTAGAGCTTCCAGGGGAGATTCGCCTGGCCCATATCCGCTTAAAGCATCTGTAACAGGACTGGCCCATCCATGGCTTTTGGGATCTGAAATCCTACCCGCCACAGAATCGCGAAGAGGATCGATTTGGCATGTGAGTCTCGTAACCGGATTTTTCCTTGGATCGGGGAGACCAGAATTTGAAATGCATGAAGTTCCATAGAGCGAGTTTGAAATCCTAATGTCACCGGCAGTCATCATTGATTCAAACTGTTTACTCGGAGAACTTTGTAATACGGGCTCTCCGATTGATAGGGAATTATTTACATCACCCGGCAAAGTAGTATCCGGAAGATGCCCGACGATGCTTCTGACAATAGCTCCCCAAATCTCCCGGTATGTAAAGCGGCTACCCGTATAGATCTCTGCGGACCTCAAGGTCGACAGTAGGCCGCTTCGCATCTGTGCATTACTCAGCGTAAGGATGTTGGCCACAACCGGGTTTGTCCCGGCATCAGAATATAGCGAGTGTGGCATATCCAGATAGTCAATTACTTCAGAAAGCAATCTTCCAGCGGCTGAACCAGAATAGTCATCGATAGATTTATTCGCGGTAGAGACCGGATATTCCTGAGGGATGATATCTCCATTGTCGAGGATCTGTACCCACGGTGTATGTTCAAGGAGGGAACACACATCTACATAGACCACAACTATACGAGAATGTAATTTCCCGTTATACTCAACAATTCCGGACTGAATGTATGGAGATTGTCCTTTAAGTTCCAAACTCCAATTTCCTGAAACATACGCCGAATTCGCAGGGTCCTTTATTCGAAGAATTATTTCTGCCGGCAAGTCAATAGTGTCATCTGTCTGCTGATTCTCTACGTATTCTTGAACTTCCTCGACAAGCATTCCCCTGTTGACGCATGCAACAAGGTGGCTTCTAGAAATCAGTGCATCCGAAATTTCGTGAGCCAATGCCAGTTCGGGGTAATCATCGCTCGGAATAGTTGCGTCGTTTACGAGCTTAAGAGGGAGCTTGTTTCCCGAATACTCATAGGTTCGATGAGCCAGCTCATCATCTGACGGGGAGACTCTTTGTAACCCTGCCATTAGATTGCGCGCCATATGACTTTTTCCCGCGCCAGGTCCTCCGACCAAAAATAGCATTCGAGGAACTTCTGCCTCTCCCAAGCCGGAGGCAAACCATTGGCCTGCTTCTTTTAGGCCAGCTGGTCTTGGCCCTTCCAAATGCTCAAGCGGATCACTGACTGATTGCGTAGGGATAATCGTCTCAGGTCGGTCAGCGACTGCTTCGCCGCCAGTAGCACGAGCCCAGAGCGATGAAACGCGCTGCCAAAATTCAGCCTCCCCATTCGGTTCTTCGGCAAAATATGGCAAAACAGAAATGGAGCTGGTCTGTGGTTTCAACGATGTGCTTTGGAATGCAGCAACATTATTGTCTATCGACTCTACCTCCGACAAATCAAACGGCCCCGGTTCCGGAGCAACATCGTCTGCCGTGCCTTGGGCTAAGCCGCTCACAGTGACTTCACCAACACGCTCTCCCGCCAGCTCAAAAAGTCGTTTCTGATAATTAGATCTAGGCTTATAACCTTGTATATATGGGATTCCAAGGTCAATTAAAGCTGCGCTCAAGTTACAAAACTTGAATTCAACCGAAGATGTCGTGCGTCCCGTTAAGCTAACTACGTTTTCATTGTGGCGCCGCTTGACATAAGAATGGCCATTCATTTCTGCTCGCAGCATCTCAAAATATTCAGAAATTAGTACGTTGAGCTCTTGATCAGCCCACCCACCGGTGCCTACTACCAATGACTTCTCCATTTCGCCTAGTTTTGATCAACATAACACAACCCTCGGACCGTTTGAACTAGGTAAGTTGCCTAATGAACTGCAGAACAGTCACTGCTGGGCTGTCATGCTCTATGAATTGACCAAGTACTTTGAAATCGTAGGATACGTGTCAGTCTTGACGCGCCGTCAGATCCGACTTATATCAGGATCGTTCACGGAAATTAGGCAAAAATGACAATGCTTCAGCTTCATCCGAAAGTAGATAACTCCTGCACCAGAAGAAAAATGAAGTTTCGGAAAATACTCAGACATCCGTTGGCACGGAACATCCCAGATTCGATGAGCTACCCTCAACGCCTGACCGGCCTCATTATCTAGATAGACGAGGGCATCAAAACAATAGCTGTTCAACATGATGTTCGCGAAAGGCACGCACCTACCCAACTCACGATTACGAATCTTTTCCAAAGGTCCTAATCGTCGTCAGCTCTACCGGATATCGTATTGACTTCCTCGGATGCCAAAAATTCCTCGATTACGTCTCTTGAACCGCGATAGTTGTACTTGCGATATCTGTGCTGAGGAAATCATCCAGAAAGCAGCCAAAGAAGGCGGGCTTTTCGTCCGCACTAATGCCACAAATAAGGAAGGCCTCAAGGGCCTGTTCGCCACAGTCAAGGAGACCTACGGCTCGGTGGATATCGCATTCAACAACGCGGGGATTTCCCCTTTAGGTGACGCTTCCATCCTGGATACCGGCATCGATGCCTGGCGCAAGGTGCAAGAGGTCAACCTGACCAACGTGTACTACTGCGGCAAGCACGTGTTGCCTTACATGCAGGAACAGGGACGGGGCTCCATCATCAACACTGCTACCTTCGTCGCTGTCATGGGTGCGGCGACCAGCCAGATCAGCTACTCGGCTTCTAAAGGTGGAGTGCTGTCCATGAGCCGCGAACTCGGTATCGAGTTCGCCCGGCAGGGCATCCGAGTCAACGCGCTTTGCCCCGGTCCGGTTAACACCCCGTTGCTCAAAGAGCTCTTTGCCAAGGACCCGGAACGAGCGGCACGCCGATTGGTGCATGTACCGCTTGGTCGCTTCGCAGAACCGGATGAGCTGGCGGCCTCGGTAGCCTTCCTTGCTTCCGATGATTCTTCCTTCATCACCGCAAGCCAGTTCCTGGTGGACGGCGGCATCGCTGGAGCCTACGTTACCCCGCTGTAAATCACTTGTTCTGCTCATCTACGAGGCGTGAGCCGCAGGCAGACGGGATGCCTCCCGGAAGACCCAATCTTCCGGGAGGCATTCCGCCGCAAAGGCGGATCTATCGGGAAGGGAAAGCGACCATTCCCCGCCAAACCATGTCAAAGGCTTTTTCAAGCCTGGCGCGGGTTTCCGGCAAGCGGAAGCTCTCGCCGCGCACCACCAGCTGGTAGTACGCGGCTCCTGCCAAGGTATCGAAGCAGGATTCGATATCCAGGTCGCTGCGCAGTATCCCGCTTTCCATCCCCGCTCGCAGCGCATCTTCAATCGGCACCCTGCGCACCTTCACGTGCGATTGCCAATAAGCGCGCTGGAGCTCGCGGTCAGCCATCACCAGGCGGATGCGCTGCCTGAATCGGGATTCCGAGTACATCTCCACTGCCTGTTCCGCTCCGTGGCCAAAGAGCGCCTCGAAGATGTTCCTTCGCAAATCCCCGTCACCGCAAATGGCCGGCGGCACGACTCGTCCGGTGTTCAGCGCCGAAGCGATCAGCAAGGTCAGCGACGGCCACCTGCGATAGAGCGCAGCACGGCTGACTCCGCTGCGCTCCACCAGCTTGGATATCGTGATCTCCTGCTCCGCATCGATCAATTCCAGCGCTGCATCCAGTACCTTCTGCTCCAGCTCCTCATGCCGAGGACGTCCCGGACGCCGGCGCACCGGCGCCTGTTCTACGGCCAAGACGCTCATCGTTGCACTGCGCGCTCGGACAGGCGCTGGATGGTGTCCTCGCCCAGCCCAGCGGCACGCAGCGGGGCCAGAGGATCACCGTGGCGCGTCCGCAGCTCTCCGAGCATCATTTCCATTGCCACGTCCATGGATCCGCTGAGCAGCTGCGAGGTGTCTACCTCGGAGAAGTCCATGCCCAAAGCCCGCCACATGGCGCCCATCACCGGCCGGTTGCGCTCCATGATGGCGCGCATGTTCTGCCCGGTCAACGCGTAGTCCGCCACGATGTCCTCGTCGCTGGCACCCAGAGCGAGCAGGAGCATGGCGGCCAGCACGCCGGTGCGGTCTCGTCCTGCCGCGCAATGGAAGGCTGTGGTCCCCGGCGAGTAGGCAATGATGTTCAAAGCCGTGACCAGCTGCGCGGCGGAGTTCTCCACCATCTGAAGGTACATCCGGCCCATGGCCTCATGGGTGAATCCCTCGGCGCCCTTCGGTGTCGACCGCGAGACATCGCTGATCAACGGAAGGTTGTGATAGGCCACCGGGAATTCAGCCAGCGGACCTCGTCCGGTCGTGGCGACTTCTGCCGGCGAGCGCAGGTCGATGACCGCGGCCAGTCCTGAGCCCACCAATTGCTGTGCGACTTCGCGGGTGGCATAGGCGATGTCATCGGTGCGGATCGCCAGCTGCGGGCGCAGCGTGCCCCCGGCAATCCGGATTCCACCCAGGTCCCGCAGGTTGACCGGTGCGCTGAGCTCAAGTTCGATGGCTGGTGCACTCATGTGATTCTCCTTCTTATCAGGGCGCTGCCCTGGTCGATGATCGTGACGAGCACGATGATGCAGATGATGATGGCGCTCAGGTGGCCGTAGTCGTACATGCGCATGGCGGTGGTCAGCTCCAGGCCGATGCCGCCGGCACCCACCAGGCCGAGGATGGTTGCGCCGCGCACGTTGCCCTCGAAGAGCAGCAGCGTGTAGGAGACCAGCAGCGGGGCGGCCTGCGGCAGGATGCCGTACTGGATCACCTGCCGCTTGGACGCGCCGACGGCCTGCATGGCGGTCATCGGTCCCTTGTCCACCGATTCCATGGCCTCGGCGAAGACCTTTCCGATGGACCCGAGCGAGCCCAGGGTCATGGCCAGGATGCCGGCGAAAGGCCCCAAACCCACGGCCGAGACGAACATCAGGGCGAATACCAGGTCCGGCACGGCACGGATCACGTTCATGGCCCAGCGCGATGGGTAATACAGCCATGGAGGCGCGATATTGGAGGCCGCGCCGAAGGCGACCAGCAGCGAGAGCACCACGCCCAGCACGGTTCCGACGATGGCCATTTGCAGGGTTTCGAGCAGCAATTCCAGGATGATCGAGATCTTCGAGAAGTCCGGCGGGAACAGCCGGGCAAGGAATTCGCCCATATTCAGTGTTCCCTGGCCGAGCTTCAGGAAATCGAAGCCCACGCCGCCCGCGGACCACAGCAGAATCAGCAGTGCAACGGGTATGCCCAGCAGGAAGCGTGCGCGCGGGATGGAGAAGGCCCGTTCCAGGCGGGTCCTCTCGGAGGCCGGCAGCTCATGGTCCGCCGGTGAAACGGTTCTGGTTTCAGTGGACATCGGTATCACCGTCTTCGTAGATCCCCTTCAGCGACTGGGCATCCAGTTCGCTGCACTTCCCGGACAACAGCATCTTGCCCTGGCGCAGCCCCACGATGCGATCGCTGTGGGCCAGCGCGAGCGGCACCACATGCAAGCTGACCAGCACCGGGATGCCGTCTTGCTGCGCGATGTCCCGCAGCAGCTGCAGGACCGAATCGGCAAGCTTCGGGTCCAGCGACGCCACCGGCTCGTCGGCCAGGATCAGCCGGGGCCGCTGCATCAGCGCCCGGGCGATGGCCACGCGCTGTTGCTGCCCGCCACTGAGCGAACGGGCCGGTTCCTTGGCCTTGTGCGCAATCCCTACCCGGTCCAGCAGTTCCATGGCATATTTGCGATGCGCGCTGGAGAAGCCTCCCACGAGATTGATGGCCCCTGCCTGGTGCAGGGCACCGGTGAGGACGTTGGACAGGACGCTTAAGCGCGGGATCAGGTTGAACTGCTGGAAGACCTGGCCCACCTCGGAGCGCAGCTGGCGCAGCTCGCCGCGCTGGAGATTGCGCAGGTCATGGCCTGCCACGCGCACCGTGCCAGCTGTCGCCGGGGCGAAACCGGTCAGGCTTTTCATCAAGGTGGACTTGCCCGACCCCGAGGCACCCAGCAGGGACACCATCTCGCCCGGGAACAGGTCCAGGTCAACACCGTCCAGCACGGGCACCGGCTTCTTCTTCTCGTAGCTGACCTCCAGCCCGCGCACGGTGGCCAACGGCAGAGCTCGGCGCAGTTCGGCGGTGCTCATCATTTCGGTGGGCAGCGCAGCTGCTCCGGTTTTGAGAACGGGACTCATTTCAGGTCCTCTAGCTCAACACCGGCTACCTCAGCAATTTCGGCGAAGGAGGCATACCGGCTGGGGTCTGGGCCGACCTCGACGTCCAGTCCGATGAACGAGGAGTAGCTGGCCAGGGCCTCCTTGTTCTCTTCGGAGAAGATCTTCGGAAGGGCTTCTTGCAGTGCGGTGCGGGTTTCCTCATCCAGCGACTGGCGGGCCAGCACGCTGCCCATGATTTCCATGGATGGGCTCTGTCCAACCGCGCGCCACTGCCCCTCGGCGAAGGGGAACATCGGTGCTCCCATTTCGGTGAGCACGTTAGCGGTGCAGGCCGCGTCCACCTGGCCTTGCGCCAGGGCGGCGAAACTGCCCTCATGCCCGCCGGCGAAGATGGCCTCGTAGTCCTTGCCCTGCTCCAGCCCGGCCTGGTGCAGCATGTACACCGGCATGAAGTAGCCGGAGCTCGAAGCCTGGTCCGCGAAGGCGATGGTCTTGCCGCGGAAGTCTTCCAGGGACTTCACCGGTGAGTCTTCGAGCACCACGCAGGTGGACACCGGATCGTCGCTGCCCTCCCACGCCAGCAGGGAATCGACTTCTCCGGTGTTCAGCGCGAGCGCCGAGGGGAAACCGCTCATGATCCCCATGTCGACATGGTCTGCTCGGATTGCTTCCACCACGCTGAGGTAGTCGGGAACGTCGGTGACTTCGACCTCGCGACCGGTTTCGGCTTCGAGCAGTTCCACGAGCGCTTCGTTGGGATTGACCGCCGTCGGGTCATCCGAGACGGGCAGGGTGGCGATCTTTATGGGCGCATCGGCCGCGGTGGCCGATGCTTGGCAGCCCGTGAGAGCCAAGGCGGCGAGGCCGAGCAGGCTCACGGGAACGAGTGCAGGGTGGCGCATGAGGCGGACCTTTCAAAGCGGTGCGAGTGCCCTCTATTTCGAGAACACCATTACTCAAACACCGGAAAGTGACAGCGAATTACGAGACTGCCGTACTCGTTAGCAAACGTGGAATGAATGATTGGTAACGCGGCCGCTGGCCGGATCTACCCGTGGGATTCGATGACCTCGGCCAGCTCTTCGAAGCCGAGGCGTTTCGCATTCTCCAGCGCCGTGCGCCCCTGCGGGTCAGTGATGTCCGGGTCCGCGCCGGCCTCCAGCAGCAGCCGGACGACTTCTTGCTGTTCTTCTCCCCCGTCGTTGAGCAGCACCGCTTCCTGCATCGCCGTCCAGCCCGGGTCATTGACGTGATCCACCGGAACCCCCGCCTCGATGAGCATCTTCACCGTTTCGACATGCCCGTGTTCGCTGGCCGGGATCAGCGCCGTCCCGCCAAAGCGGTTCAGGCTCTTGACGTCCGCCCCATTCTCCAGCGTGAGCTCCAGGATCTCGTTGAATCCCTCGGCCCCGGCATAGAGAAAGGCCGAATCCTCAAGATCATCCTTGGCATTGACGTCCCCTCCTGCGGAAATCAGTTCCCGCACCAATTCCACGTCATTGTCTTTGGCCGCGCGGATCAGCCGCTGATCCAGTTCATCCTGCTCCTCGTCGGAGAGACTCGTTTCCGGTGCCGTGGCTTCTGGCGCTGCGGGGCCGGTGCTGATCGGTGCAGGAGTAGCCGTGGGTTCCGCTTCGGGCGCTGCCATGGAGCACCCGGCGAGAATAGCCAAGCCCGCAAGCGGCAGTGCGCCGATGGCCACGACTCTTCTTCCAGAGCCAATAGCCCTGATCTGCGTGGCAGTTGACGGGTCCTGGTTCTTGTTCATGAATACTCCTTGCTGGGGATCTCCCGTAGTCCGGAAAACTGGCTTCTTTCCATCATCTTGCACTACGGCTGTTGCGGGCATCCTCCGATAGGCAATGAAAACCATCCAAAAGGCGGAGCACAACACCGGCCCCAGGTTCTACGATGGGGAAAGCATCATCACCACGACAAAGGTCCTCCCATTTCTACCGATACCGCTGCCCCGAATTCCCTGCTGGCGCCACGGGCCGACATCGACACCCTGGTGCATATCGGCTTTGCCGTGCTCATGCTCACCGCGCTCATCCGCTACGTCTTACGCCATGACCCGGTGGAGAACCTCTGGATCATGGTGCTCGCCGGGGTGGTCTGCGCCCTCTATCTGGTCACCGCATTCCTGGTGAACCGGGGAATGGGCCAGGGCCGGTGGGTCATCATTCTGGTAGCGACGTCCTCGGTTCTGGTGCTCCTCGCACCGAGTTTCGCCTGGTGCTCCTTCGGGCTCTTCTTCCTGTGCCGTAGGACGCTGCGCGGATTGGCCGGGTACCTGGCCGGCGGGCTGGCCATCCTGGCCGCGGCGGTGAGCTGGTTCAGGTTCAGCGACGACAAGGACATCGTGATGCTGCTCGGGCCCATCGCCATCGGCGCAATGCTGACCCTGATCTTCGACAGGATGGAACGGGACGCGGCGGAGCAGCGCCGGCTGAACCAGGAGATCTCCAGTGCGCAATCGCAGCTCGCGGCCAGCGAGCGCCGCGCCGGGATCATCACCGAACGGGCACGGGTCTCCCGGGAAATCCATGACACGGTGACCCAGGGCTTGGCCAGCAGCCTGCTGCTGCTCGAAGCGGCCAACCGGAATTGGCCTGCAGCGGCCTCGCAGGATGAAGTCCGCCAGGCCAGCGAATTGCTCAGGCAGAACCTCATGGAAACCAGGCGGCTGGTCCATGACCTGGCTTCGCCTGCCACGGATGCCGGTCCGCTGCCCGAGGTGCTCCGCGAAGCCGCTGCCGCCTACCTCGCGGATCTCCAGCTTCATGTCGTGGGCACCGAGCGACCGGTATCCCCCGAGGTCCGCCATGCCCTGCTGCGCGTGGTGCAAAGCGCCGCCGCCAATGTGAAACTGCATTCCGGGGCGGAGCAGGCCACCGTCACCATCGGTTTCCTCCAGGACACCGTCACCTTGGACATCCATGACAACGGTCGGGGCTTCACCCCGGAAAAGCTCCAGGCCCCCTCCCAGTCCGGCGGCTACGGGCTGCGCGCCATGAGGCAGCGCGTGGAGCAACTAGGAGGGGAATTCTCGGTAGAAAGCGCCCCGGGTTCCGGAACCATCATCGCCGCGCAGATCCCCAGCGAGGAGAACATCTCATGACAACAATTTCGGTGCTTCTGGTCGATGACCATCTCGTGGTCCGCAGCGGGCTGAAAGCGCTGCTCGATACGCAGCCGGATATCGAGGTCATCGCCGAGGCCGGCTCCGGCGAGGCCGCACTGCGGATCCTTGAAAATCTTTCCCCCGGTGTCGTGGTCATGGATCTGGCGATGGGCGCGGGCATGGACGGCATCGACGCGATCAAGGAAATCCACCAGCGCAACTCCAAGCAGGCGGTGCTGGTGTTCACCACATACGATTCGGATGCGGATATCGTGCGGGCCGTGGATGCCGGCGCCATGGGATACCTGCTCAAGGATGCCGCCCCTGAGGAGATCTTCAGCGCCGTGCGCGGGGCCTCCAACGGAAAGAGCGTGATGAGCGCCCCGGTGGCCTCCAAGCTCTTCCGCAGACTGCGCAACCCCGACGAGGCACTGACTCCACGCGAGGCGGAATTGCTCAGCCTGCTGGTCGAGGGGCTTGGCAACAAGGAGCTGAGCCAGCGGCTGTTCATCTCGGAAGCTACGGTCAAGACCCACCTGGCCCATATCTATGCCAAGCTGGGCGTGGAAACACGCGTCGAGGCGATCACCACCGCCCTCCGCCGGGAAGGCATGCGCTAGGTGCCGCAAGGCGCTGGAAGACTCATCCACCAGGCCGCCAGTCCCAGCTTGATGGCCGATGTCTTTGCTGGCTTGAAACGACAAGATTGATTTATCACCAAGCCCCGTCCGGGCCTTAGTGGACATCATCTTTTGTGAATCGAGGAAGAACCCATGAAGAAGCACATCAACATCTCCAAGCTGCTCATGTCGCTGGGCGGCGCATCCCTGGCTATCGGGCTGCTGGCAGGCTGCACCGCCGGCGCCGAAGCCGGGCAGGCCAACGCAGGCAGCACCGCCGAAGCCACGCAGGGCGCATCAGCAGCCACCGGCACCATGACCCCGTCCGAGATCCTGTCCTCCACCGCCTGGGAAACCACCGGTGCCACGGATGCCCAAGGCGAAGCAGTGGAGCTCTCCGACAAGGATGTCAGCAACTTCGTGGGCAACGCCTACTTCCGCGCCGATGGCACCTTCTACATGTACAACCTGGATGACTCTCCCAAGATGCAGGGCGATTGGACCGTCAGCGACGATGGCAAGACCCGCAGCATCGTCGCCAAGGATGACGCTGGCAAGGTGCTGTTCACCCGCGATTCGCAGATCGTCACGCTCACCGGCGAAGAATTCACCTACCGCGTCTTCCCAGATCCTGAAAAGACCGATGTCTACTTCGATATCATCCACACCCCGACCAGCCACCCCGAGCCAGCTGTCTCCTGACGATCATATTAAGCAATCCATCAGCCCACCACTGCTAGGAACCCTCCGGAAGTGGCGGGCTGATGGATAGTCGGCAAGCAAGTTAGATTCAGCCAGTCCTCGCCAGCGCTCCAGCCTTGCCCGGAATCGACCGAATTTGGTGTCCTTCATGGCCTTTGGCCCAACGGGCACAAGAAGTCCTGGCAGTGCCCTGCCCAAGAGCTAGTTCAGTTCGAGGATCCGGGTCATGTAGATGCTGTTGGGGTCCTCCAGATAGGAACCGAAGGGCTGGCATTGCTGGAAGCCGTGCTTTCGGTACAGCGAGCGTGCAGGTGCGAAGAACTCCATCGCTCCCGTTTCAAGGGATATGCGCGATAGCTTGCGCTGCGCGGCATCCTCCAGAGCATGGAACAGCAACCGGGAAGCGACGCCTTGCCCGCGGAAGTCCGGGTCCGTCCGCATGCTCTTGAGCTCCTCGTGGCCCGGCTCCAGTACCGCCAACGCGCAAGTTCCCACTATGCGATGATCCTTCTGCGCTGTCCAGAGCCGGACGGTTGGCTGGCGTAGCGCAGCCAAGTCCAAGGCATGCTGGGACTCCAGTGGCGACTGCGGTGCCATGTCAGCAAGGTGGGCTTCGAGGAAGGCTCCCAGGGAGGGATCCTCGAAGTCTGCGGGTTCAATGGACAACGTCATGAGCGACAAGATATCAGCAGTTTGTATCGCAGATGTTACGGGCAGCTAGTTGCCCGTTCACCGCCACTGCTCACAAATGCTCGGGCCCGGCTTCTTCTGTGTGGCCTCCCGATTCTCCGGTTGCGCCCTCCTGCGGATACAAATCAGCTCCGGTGCGATCCTTCAAGGTCAGGGTGGCGATCAGCGAAGCGCCCACCCAGATGAACAGATAGGTCGAGACCGCCACGGTGGTATTGAACTGGCCCACCAGCGCTGCGGCAATGGTCGGGGCGAACGCGCCACCGACCACCGAGCCCAGGGCGTAGCTGATCGAGGAACCGCTCAGGCGGATGCGGGCCGGGAACAGCTCGGCATACAGCGCCGGCAACGGTCCGTAGGAGAAACCCATGAAAGCGCCGAAGACCACCAGGGACACGGTGACCCAGGCCAAATTCCGGGTTTCGATCAGCAAGAACAGCGGGAAGAGCCAGGCCAGCAGCAGCACCCAGCCGATGATGAACATCTTCTTGCGGCCAATGCGGTCCGAGACCACGCCGCCGATCCAGGTGGAGATCAGCCAGGCCAGCGAGCCGATGGTGATGATATTCAGGATGTCGCCAGCCTGCAGTTCCAGCTTGTTCGTTGCATAGCCCAGGATGAAGCCGCCGGTGAGCATGTACCCGGCAGTGTTGTTGCCCATGAATACCAGCGTCGCCTGGATGACCTTCTTGGGGTGCTTGCTGAACAGCGTGGACAGCGGGGCCGACTCGGTCTGCTTGGTCCGGGCCATTTCCTCGAAGACCGGGGATTCCTCCACGCGCTGGCGGATGTAGTAGCCGATGAGGATCAGCACGAAGCTGAGCAGGAACGGGATGCGCCAGCCCCAGGCCATGAACTGCTCCGGGGAGAGAACGGCGGCGATAATGGCGCTGACTGCGGAGGCCAGCAGCATGCCGGCCGGGACGCCGAGCTGCGGGAAGGCACCGAATTTGCCGCGCGCATGATCCGGCGCGTGCTCCACTGCCATCAATGCCGCACCGCCCCACTCGCCGCCGGCGGAGAAGCCCTGGACGATGCGCAGGAAGATCAAGAGAATCGGAGCCCAGATGCCGATGCTCGCATAGGTGGGCAGCAAGCCCACCAATGTGGTGCCGACGCCCATCAGCACCAGGGTGATGATCAGCACCGCGCGGCGGCCGTACTTGTCACCCACCCGGCCCATCACGATGGCGCCCAACGGGCGGAAGAGGAAGCTGATGCCGACGGTAGCGAAAGCGATGATGGAGCCCAGCGACGCTTCGGCGGGAGTGAAGAATTGCGGGGCCAGGACCAGGGCCGCCGCGTTGGCGTAGATGAAGTAGTCATACCACTCCACGGTGGTGCCCACCATGGTCGCTCCCGCGACGCGTTTCTGCTCCTTGGTCATGCGCCCGGGTACTGCAGCTGGAGTGCTCATGATTCCCCCTCGATGTTGCGAGTATGCAGGAATCACTTTCCTCCGTCCCAGCACCCCCGTACTGGCCGTTCATGCAGGATCGACTCCCTGCCTTGATAGTAGGCCTCTGCCGAACCCGCTACAAGCGGTATTTCTCCATGCGCGTTACTCCTGCGAAAACCTGTCAGGCTTGCGCGAACAGCTTGGCAGCATCAGCCACGACCTGCTTCGCCCCGCCCTGGTTCCAGCTCTCGAGTTGGCGCGTGGCACCATTGCCGAGATTCGCGAGCGAGTCGAGGTAATCGGCCACGAACTGTTCATCGCCATTGCGCTGCAAGTGCCGGCCCGCGTAATCGAGCACCCGCTGGATCATGGCCTTGGCAGGCACGGGAGTCCTGGCTTCGCTATCGAAATAGGTGCCTTCCACTCCCGACTTCGCCGCCTGCCACAGGCCCAGGTCGAGAACTTCGGACGCTGCCGTGCTGGCAGGGCTGTCCGTTTCCGAAGCGGTATCCACAATGGCCCGGATGAGCAAAGCCAAGGCCACGGATTCGCCGGCTGCCATCTGCGTGTCCGCCGCGCGGACTTCAATGGTCGGATGGTTCACCGACAAGCGGGCAAACCAGCCGATATGCCCCGGATCAAGCAGCGCCCCGGAGGTGATCATGTCCTCAATGCGCTGCTGGTATTCCTGCGCTGTCGCAAAAGCCGGCGGGATGCCTGCCGCAGACCATCTGCGGTAGTGCACCGTCCGCCACGAGGCGAAGCCGGTCGGCTCCCCGTTCCAGATCGGAGAGTTCGCGCCCATTCCTGCAATCAGCGGCAACCAGCCGCGCAAGGCATTCAGCGCCCGGACTCCGGCGGCGGCATCCGGGACATGCACATGGATGTGCAGTCCGTTGATGAAATGCTCGCGGGCGATCCCCGGGACGAACTCGTGGATGGTTGCGTAGCGCTGGCCCTTGGTGAACTCCGTAGTGCTCGGAAGCCCCAGCGCCGTTCCCGAAGCAAGCGGAAGCACCTGGTGTTCGCGGCAGATCCGCTCAATGGCGGCGCGCCGCAGCACCAGCGCTTCCACGGCTTCTTGCGCAGAGGTGCAGATTCCGGTGACGATTTCCAGCTGGCTGGCCAGAAGTTCGCGGTGGACCGTGGTGCCCTGCAGTTCGAGGCCAAGCAGCTGGGCGCTGAGCTCATCGGCCATCGGCACCGGGGCGGCAGTTTCCGGATCCACGAGGAAGAATTCCTCTTCGATCCCAAAGGTCCTGGTCATGGATGCTGGTTCGCCTTCCCTGTACAGCAATACGAACTGAACATTAGACGGCAGCTGGCCCCGACGGCCGTTCCCCGGCAGGAAACCCAGCGATTTTCCAGCTTCGCAGCAGCTGCGGAAGCAGCTGCTCGCAGTCACCCATTCACCCACCTCGCCCTACGCCCGATAGCTGTCCCGGGCACCTGCTGACCGCTTTTCACAGCTGCTACTGAGCTTGCGGCCATGCAAGCACAAGCCCGAGTGCAAGGGCTTGCAAAGTGTGCCACGCTCTAATCACCGCGGCTTGTCAATGCACTGCAAGAAGCCAAGCTGCGGGCCGTCACGCCCACTTGGAGGCGCAGCTTCAGCCGGCCGGCCACTGGCCAGCCGGACTGGAATTACTGGATTGATCCGAAGTCGAACGCAGCAGGAGGACAGACCCATGATCAGCACAGAACAACTTCAGGAACTCAGCGCAATTGGCGGCACCGTCATTGGCCCCGACGGCCAGAAGATCGGCAAATTCGGCCAGATTTTCCTTGACGACCGCAGCGGGCAGCCAGAATGGGCGACCGTCCGCACGGGCCTCTTCGGCCTCTCCGAGAGCTTCGTTCCGCTCAGCCAGGCAACGGTCGCCGGCGATACGCTCTCGGTGCCCTATGGCAAGCAGACCGTCAAGGACGCCCCGAACATCGATCCGGAGGGCCAGCTCACCCCAGAGCAGGAGCAGGAGCTCTACCACTACTACAGCCTGTCCTACCAGGAAGCGGACCAGACCTCCGTGCAGCCCGGCGTCCCGGAGACCGATGCCCGTGCCGAGTATTCGCGGGAAGACGTGCGTGATCCGGTGGACGGCACTTCCCAGGCCTCTGCCATCCGTTCCGAGGAGCGCCTGCATGTGGGAACCGAAAGCGTGGAAACCGGCAAGGTGCGCCTGCGCAAGCACGTGGTCACCGAGGATGTGGCCACCACCGTGCCGGTGAGCCATGAGGAAGTGCGGCTTGAGCGCGAGCCCATCACGGATGCCGAAGCCGCTGGCACCAGCGGAGAACCGGTTGAAGACGAGCAGGAGGTGACCTTGCATGAGGAACGCCCCGTCGTGGAGAAGACTGTTGAGCCAGTTGAACGGGTCAGCCTGGAAAAGGAAACAGTCATCGAGGAAGAGCGCCTCGAAGCGCAGTTGCGCAAGGAGCAGGTACAGGCCGAGGGCTGGGAAGGCGGCCGGCAAACCCGCTAGCGCTGGCGCGCTGGCTTTGCGCAGGAGCTGAACCTGCACGCAGCGGTGATCGGGGCGGAATCCGGCGGGTGCCGGGTTCCGCCCCGATCCGCGCACCACCGATTCTGGACGTTCCCTAGGTACTGGAAGATTCCCGTGCCATCCAGCCGGCAATCCCCTAGCGTGGCTAGCATGACGGCGGCCAGCATGCCTGGCCAACGTTTCCTTCCGATCGCAACAGCCAGAATGAAGGAGCAAGATCATGGAACATCCAAAAGATCCTGTCATAGCAACACGTCCGCTGGTGCAAAAGGCCGCCCTGGCGGTCGGCATCGTGTTCTTCCTGGTCGGTGTCCTCGGATTCATTCCGGGAATCACCACCAATTACGAGTCTCTCTCTGGTGCCGGCCATCACTCTGAAGCCAAGCTGCTGGGCATCTTCCAGGTCTCGTACCTGCACAATGCCGTGCATCTGCTCTTCGGTGTTGCCGGCTACCTGATGGCGCGAACCGTGCCTGCTGCCCGCAGCTACCTCATTGGCGGCGGAATCATCTACCTGGCCCTGTGGGTCTACGGGCTAGTCATTGATTTCGACAGCGCCGCCAACTTCATCCCGCTGAACGATGCCGATAACTGGCTGCATCTGGGACTCGGTGCGCTCATGATCATCTTGGGATTGCTCCTCTCCCGCAAGGCGACCGGACAGCATCGGGACCCGCACGCGGCTTGACCAGATGCTCAATTGCTGAGGCGGGCACCCTGGCATGCCGGGGTGCCCGCTCTGTCCATGCAGTCCATGGCAAAGTCCTCAGCGTCATCGCCATGCCCAATTCCTTGGAACGCCTAGATGGCCGAACGCCGGGAACCTGGGAATCCCAGGAATCTAGGCGAGTTCGCTGGCGCAGTCGCGGCAGATGACGCCTAGGCCAGTCTTCTGCACGGCTTGGCTGCGATGGCGGATAGTGAAGCAACTGGCGCAGTGGAACTCATCCGCTGCTTGCGGGAGGACTTCAACGCTCAGCTCTTCCTCGACGATGGCGCCAGGGAGCTCCACGCCATCGGAAAGGTCGGTTTCTTCAAGCTAGGCCACAACGCTCTTCGCGTCGGGGGCATCGGCTTGTTGCACGTCCTTGAACGTCTTCTCGGACGCCGCGGCGAAATCCGGACGAACCTCGTCATAATCTGCAGCCATGTTCCTGCCTCCACAGGTGGGAGAATACGCGACAACCACAGCGTGGTGGCGTGCCCTTCGATCGCCAAAGCCCTGGAAGGCGGGCTCCGGTCCAGCGCAGCGAAGCCGCCGTCCGGAAGGCTGGCTTCGACGGCGGCTTGGCCGGCTGGCGGCCAATTGCTAGGAGCTGAGCTCCGCGGCAATGGCGCTGTTGAACGCATCGAGGTCGCCTGGATTGCGCGAGGTAATCAGCACGAAGCCGTTAGCCGGGCAGCGGAAAACCTGTTCGTCCTTCCAGGTGCCGCCGGCATTGACGACATCGGTCTTGATCGAGGTGTACGAGGTCAAGGTCTTGCCCTTGGCCAATCCGGTTTCCACCAGCAGCCATGGCCCATGGCAGATGGAAGCGATCGGCCGGCCAGAACCGGCAAAGGACTTGGCAATGCGCTGGGCATCGGCATCCAAGCGGAGGTTGTCGGCATTCAGCGTTCCGCCGGGGATCAGCAGCAGGTCGAAATCCTGTTCGTTCACTGCCGCCAGCGCTTCACTGGCTTCGAAGACCTCCCCCAAATCCCAATCGCCGACCAGCGACTTGACCTGGCCGGCCTCCGGGGCCGCGATCACCACCTCCGCACCGGCTTGGCGCAAGTGCTCCACCGGCTTCTTCAGCTCATCCTGCTCGACTCCGCGGTTGGAAACTGCCGCAAGAACTTTCTTGCCTGCTACGTCTGGCATATTCATGCTCCTTTCATCGTCCACAGCCCACTGTGCTCTGGGCAGCTACCGCAGGCAAGCCGCAGTCAGGAAGCATCCAGCCGCCGGCTTCGGATCGGGCTTTCGCCGTGCTGCCATGCGCCTTGAACGCGCGCAGCAGGCCTTGCCGCGGTAGAGGCGGCAAGGCCTGCTGTGCTGGGAAGGAGATGATCAGGCGTTGATCAGCTCGGCATCTTCCTTGGCCTTCTTGCTAGCACGCACGTGCTTGTAGGCGGTGAACGCCAGCGTCAATGCGAGGATCGAGTACAGGGTAATCGTGATTCCGCTGGAAACCAGGATGCTCGCATCGCCTTCCGAGACGGTTAGTGCACGGCGCAGCTCGGTTTCGGCCAGCGGGCCGAGGATCACTGCAATCAGTACCGGAGCCAAGGGGATCTCGTAGCGACGCATCACGAATCCAACCAGTCCTACACCCAGCAGGATCCACAGATCCAGCAGCGCGGCGCTGATGGCGTAGACGCCGAGGACCGAGAGCACGGTAATGCCTGCGTACAGGTAGTGGCGCGGGACCAGCAGCAGCTTGGCCCACAGCACCGCGAACTGCATGTTCATGACCAGCAGGATCACCAGTCCGATGAACAGCGAGGCCAGCAGGGTCCACACCATAGGGCCGCTGCGTTCGAACAGCAGCGGGCCTGGCTGCATGCCGTACTGCTGGAAGGCGGCGATCATGATGGCCGCGGTAGCGCTGGTGGGCAGGCCCAGGGCCAGCAAGGCGCCCATGGCGGTGCCAGCGGTGGCATTGCCAGCGGCTTCCGGAGCAGCCACGCCTCGGATGGAACCGATCTGGCCGAATTCGATATCGCCGCGGCGCTTGGCCAGGCGCTTTTCGGTGCCGTAGGCCAGGAAGGTCGGCACCTCGGAACCGCCAGCAGGGATGATGCCGAAAGGCAGGCCGAAAGCGGTACCGCGCAGCCATGCCGGCAGGGCCTTCTTGATGTCGTGGCGGTGCAGGCGCGGACGGCCGCTTGGCTTGATTTTCACGGCTTCCGGGTCGCGGTGGATGCGCGAGGCAATGTGCAGCACTTCGCCCAGGGCCAGCAGGCCCACGGTGATCACCACAATGGAGATGCCGTCAAAGAGCTGCGGCAGGCCCAGGGTGTAGCGGATGGTTCCCGAAGGGCCATCCACCCCGACCATGGCCAAGACCAAACCGATGCCCAGGGCCACCAGGCCCTTGACGATCGAATCGGAGACTACCGAGGAGATTGCAAGGAAGGCGAAGACTGCCAGCGCGAAGTATTCAGCCGGACCGAAAGCGGTGGCCAGCTTGACCAGGGTCGGGGCGAAGAACACCACGACGGTGGTGGCCAGCAGGCCGCCAATGAAGGCGCCCATGGCCGCAGTTGCCAGGGCCTTGGCGGCCAGGCCGCTGCGGGCCATCCGGTGGCCTTCGAAGGTCGAGGCGATCGCCGAGGAATTGCCCGGCGTATTGAGCAGGATGCCGGAGGTGGAGTCGCCGAACAGCCCGCCGTAGTAGACGCCAGCGAACATGATGAACGCGGCGGTGGGATCCAGCGAGAAGGTAATAGGCAGCAGCAGCGCCACGGCCATCGCCGAGCCCAGGCCGGGCAGCACGCCTACGGCGGTGCCCAGCAGGGCACCAAGCAGCACCCACAGCAAGTTCATTGGGGTCAGTGCGTTTGAGAATCCCTCAAGCAGCAGATTGAGCTGTTCCATCTAGAGCAGTCCTTCCAGGAATCCCGCAGGCAGGTTCAATCCCAGTCCGGCGTTGAAAGCCAACTGGATCACGCAGGAGAAGAGCAGTGCAATGCTCACGTCGAATAGCGCCTTCTTGCTGCCCAGTGCGCGGGCAACGACCCAGAACAGGGCTGCCGCGCTGAGGATCCAGCCGGCGTAGGGCAGGATCAGGATGAAGCCGATGACGCCGGCAACCACCATGCCCATGGTCTTCCAGTCCGACTGGGTCTTGTACTGCTTTTCTTCCGCGGCTGGCGCGGCTGCGCCGCCACGCGGGGAGCGGAAAATCTGGATGGTGTGGGCGATGACCACACCGTAGAGCAGCACGCACACAATGGTCGGGAAGAACTGCGGGCCGGGGACCGACTTGCCCAGTACCTCCATGGTGGCGGTCTGCCAAGTCAGGAAGACCGCCAGGGCCAGTACCAGAGCCGGGACGATCAGTTCGCTGCGCCCGCTGAAGAAGTTCTGGGCAGGGGCGGCGTTACGGCGGGTGCCGGTGCCGTTGCCGGTGCCTTCTGTTGCTTGGGGTGCTTGAATGCTCATAGTCCCAGTCCCTTGACGATTTGTTCCGTGACTTCGATTTCGCTGTCCACGTAGTCTTCGAATTCCTTGCCGATCATGAAGCTATCGGTCCAGTTATTGCGCTCCAGCGCATCTTTCCACTGCTCGGATTCATGGATTTCGTGGACCATGTCCACGAAGACCTGCTTGTCCTCTTCGGTGATGCCCGGGGCACCGACGAAGCCGCGCCAGTTGGCCATGACCGCGTCAACTCCCTGTTCCTTGAAGGTCGGGACGTCGACCCCCGGCAGCCGTTCTTCGGAGGAGATGGCCAGCGCCCGCAGGTTTCCGGCTTCGATCTGGTCAGCTACTTCGTTATAGCCGGACATGCCGCCAACGGTGGTGCCTGCCAGCATCGAGGTCAGTGCCTCGCCGCCGCCGGAGTACGCGATGTAGTTGGCCTTGGACGGGTCGATGCCCACTTCCTGGGCCACCGCACCGGTGAGCAGGTGGTCGATCGAACCCAGCGAACCGCCGGCAATCGAGGTTTTCCCCGGGTCCTTCTTCCAGGCCGCGATGAACTCGTCCAGGGTCTTGATCTCGGACTTGGCCGGCACTACCAGCACCGCGTAGTCATCAGACATGCGCGCGATCAGCTCCACGTCCTTCATGGTGGCTTCGGAGTTGGCCAGCTCGATTGCGCCGATCATCACCCCGCCGGTGGCCATGAGCATGTCGTGGCGCCCGGTCATCTGCACGAATTGGCTCAAGCCGATGGTGCCGCCAGCTCCGGGGATGTTCGTGACCTGCACGTTGTTCACTGCGCCGATGGACTTCAGTGCCTGCTGGGCTTCACGGGCGAAGCCGTCCCAGCCGCCGCCGGGCGAGGCAGGGGCCATGATGACCAACTTGTTCCGCGCCGAGGACTCTCCGCCCGACGCTGCCGCGTTGGTGAATGCGAGTCCCGCTACCGCCACGACGACAACGCCGTACAGGGACCGGCTCAAGATGCGTTTGCTCACCATTTTCCGTAACCTCATTGTTAGTGATTCACCTCACCGATTCCCGGTGCGGCCTTTCCCAGTGTGCAGTCAAAGTGAGCCGAAACACACCGGGAATGCGGTTCTGGTCATAACGGGCAATTAAGAAAATAAAAACAACGGGAGCAAGCGGGTCCACCATGCAATGGATAAAGAACAGCCAGCGCTTCCGCGTTCGCATCCTGTTCCTGCAATTAGCCATCGTGCTGATCACGCTGCTGGCAGTTTCGGTGATCGTGATGCGCTTCGAGATCAACCGGGTGGAGGACAGCGCTTTCAGCCGCGTCGCCCTGGTGGCCGAGGAAACGGCCCAGCTGGCCCCGATTGGCCACGCGCTGGCAAAAGATCCCGACAACGCAGCCGAAGTCGTCGCCCCGCTGGCCCACCTGGCCGAATCGGCATCCGGAGTGGACTATGTGACCATTGCCGATCTGAACGGCATCCGCGTGGCCCACCCCGATCCCGGGTCCATCGGCCAGCCGGTTTCCTCGGATCACGAATCCATCCGCAACGGCGAAACCTTCAGAGGTGTGGAGGAAGGCCCCCTGGGCGTCACCCTGCGGGTGAAGCAACCGGTCTTCGATGAGGGGAAGATCGTTGGCACCATCTCCGTGGGCATCCTGCAAAGCAAGGTGCGCGCCAGCCTGGTTGATATCGTCTGGGCATTCGCGCCGTGGATTATCCTGGCCGTGGCCATCGGCTCCCTGGCGGCCGCGCTGGTGGAACGGGCCATCCGCAGGATCTACCGGGTTGATCCCGAAGAGGTGGATTCGCTGAAGCAGGCGCAGCAGGCCGTGCTCTACGGAGTCAGCGACGGCGTGCTGGGCGTGGATGGCAACGGCCGGCTCACCTTGGTCAACGGCGAAGCGCGCCGGTTGCTGGATCTTCCCGAAGACACTGTGGGCCAGCAAGCCGAAGAGGTCCTGGACCAGAGCCTGGTGGACCTGCTGCGCAGCGACTCCCCCGAGGCCGAATCGGTGCAGAACGTGCTTTCCGGAGAACGGGTGCTGATTGCCACCCGCCGCGAGGCGATGCTGGGTCCCAAGCACTATGGACGCACCCTGACCTTGACCGACCATACCGAGCTGGAAGAGACCTTGCGCGAGTTGCGCGGCCAGAGGTCCTTGGCCGATACACTGCGCGCCCAGGCCCACGAATTCACCAACCGCTTGCACCTGCTCTCGGGGCTGATGTCCATCGGCGAATACGAAGAAGCCAAGGAGCATATCCAGCGTTTCTCCGGCGCTCGCGGCGAGCATCCGGAAACGCATCTGGGCGACCCCACCCTGTCAGCGCTCTTCGTTGCCAAGCAGGCCGTGGCCAGCGAAGCCGGGGTCCGGCTGGAACTGCACCCGTTCTCCGCAGTGGTGCCCGGAACCGTAATTGACGACGATGCCATCACCGTCGCCGCGAACCTGCTGGCCAACGCCATCGAGGCCGCCGGCGATGGCGGCGTGGTGTCATTGCACTTGAACGCCGGGCCCACCGGCGTGCGCATCGCGGTCAGCGATTCCGGCCCGGGCATCAAGGAAGGCGAGGCGGCCCGCCTGGTGCAGCTTGGCTACAGCAGCAAGACCGGCGCGCCGGGCGCAGTCCACGGACGGGGCATCGGCCTGGCCCTGGTCGACCGCATCCGGACCCGGCGCGGTGGCGTGCTGAAGTTCGGGTCCAGCGATCTGGGCGGAGCCGAGGTCATCGTCGCCTGGCCTCCGTCGAAGCCACCTATGGTTAAGCAGAGCATTCCCGTTCCCGCGCAAGGAGATTACTTCAATGATTAAGACACTCGTGGTCGATGACGACTTCGCAGTGGCCGGGCTACATCGCCGCTACCTGCAGGGCATGGAGCATTTTGAAGTGGTCGGCGTGCTGGAGCGCGGTTCCGGCGTGGTTCCCTTTGTGCAATCCGGGCAGGTGGATCTGGTCTTGCTCGATGTGCACCTGCCGGATCTGACCGGGCTGGAAGTATTGGCCCAGCTGCGCGCAGCTGGGTCCGACGCGCACGTCATCATGATTACCGCCAACAATGAACGCGATGCGGTGCGCCAAGCAGTGGGCCACGGCGTCGAGGATTACCTGGTCAAGCCCTTCACCGTGGACGAGTTCAAGCAGCGTCTGGCGCTCTATGCCCAGCGCGTTTCGGAGCAGCCCGGAGCGGTGGCGCAGCCAGAGGAGCAGATCGACGAGCTGGGCCAGGCCGAGATCGACCAGCTGCTCCAGGCCGCCAGTGGACGAGGGGATGCCAAGATCCCCGAAGTCCTCGAACTGGCACCCGGGGCCGTCACCGGCGCCCAGACCGAGCGTTTGCCCAAGGGCTTCACCGCGCCCACCATGGCACTGGTCGGAGAAGCCTTGCGCAGCGCACCTGGCCAGCCGGATGGCACCTTGTCTTCCTTGGAGGTTGCCGAAATTTGCGGGATCTCCCGGGTCAGTGCCCGGCGCTACCTGGACTTCCTGGTCACGGCGGGCAAGGCCCAGCTGCGTCCGCGCTACGGTTCGGCAGGCCGTCCCGAGCACCGGTATTCGTGGGTCGGCTAAACTTCCTGCACTCCACTGGCTTTTAATGCACATTAGTGTATACACTAATTTCGGATCCACGTTTTCCCACGTCTTCATTTCCGAAAGGTCATCCCATGACAACCCATGCTCAGGAAACCGCTGCCAACGTCGCAGACGTCATCGTGGTCGGCGGCGGCAACGCTGCCTTCACCGCAGCGCACGCGGCAGTGACCCGCGGCCGCAAGGTACTGCTCCTGGAGAAGGCACCCCGCGACCAGTTCGGTGGCAACAGCTACTACACCGCAGGCGCAACCCGCATCGCGCACAACGGCCTGGAAGACCTGCAGGACCTGGTCGAATTCGATGAGCGCCACCCGCTCTCCGAAGTTCCGCCCTACTCCGAGGCCGACTACGCCGGCGACATCGCCAAGGTAACCGAAGGCCGCAACGACAAGGAAATGACCGAAGTCCTGGTCAAGGAAGCAGCACCCGGCCTGCGCTGGCTCAAATCCCTGGGCCTGAAGTACCGGCTGATGTACGAACGCCAGACCTACAAGACCCCCGAGGGCGGCTACCTGTTCTGGGGCGGCCTGCATGTGGGCAACGTCGACGGCGGCGAAGGCCTGATGAAGGACCACCTGGAAGTAGCCCGGAAGCTGGGCACCGAAGTCCGTTTCGAGCAGGACGTCTACGGCCTGATCGTGGAAGAGGGCAAAGTGGTGGGCGTCAAGGTCCGCGCCAACGGCGAAGAGCAGGAACTGCGCGCCGAGTCGGTCATCCTCGGCGCCGGCGGCTTCGAATCCAGCCCGCAATGGCGCCAGGAGCACCTGGGCGAAGGCTGGCAGAACGCCAAGGTCCGCGGCACCCCATTCAACAATGGCGAGATGCTGGCCGCCGGCCTGGAAATCGGCGCCGCCAAGGGCGGGGACTGGAGCACCTGCCACTCGGTCCAATGGGACGCGCTGACCCCGAAGAACGAATCCAACCGCGAGCTGACCAACCGCCTGACCCGCCAGTCCTACCCGTTGGGGATCATCGTGAACAACCGCGGCGAGCGCTTCCTGGATGAGGGCGCGGATTTCCGCAACCTGACCTACGCCAAGTACGGCAAGGTGATCCTGCAGCAGCCGGACTCCATCGCCTACCAGGTCTTCGACGCTTCGCTGCGTCCGATGCTGCGCGCCGAAGAGTACGAGATGCCGGAGATCTCCGAGGTCATCGCCGACACCGTTGAGGAATTGGCGCAGAAGATCGGCGTGGATCCAGCGGCGCTATCCAAGACCGTCTCGGAATTCAATGCTTCCATCGACACCTCCATCGCCTACGACCCGAACGTGCTCGATGGGCGCGCCGCGAAGGTAACTCCGCCTAAGAGCAACTGGGCCAACCCGCTTGAGACCGGCCCGTTCTACGCCTACCCGGTCACCTGCGGCATCACCTTCACCTTCGGCGGCCTGAAGGGCAACACCGACGGCCAGGTGCTGGACGAGAACGGCGAGATCATCCAAGGCCTGTACGTCTGCGGCGAAATGCTCGGCGGCCTGTTCTCGGCCAACTACCCGGGCGGTTCCGGCCTGGCTGCCGGTGTGGTCTTCGGCCGGCGTGCCGGTAACCTTGCCTAAGTACTAAATCCCCTTGTTCCGCCAGTACGCCTGTACTGGCGGAACAATGGTTTTACCCGCCATCCAGCCTTAGACGAGAATGGGGATCATGGCCAAGCTCGATTCGGATTCAATCCATGCCCAGCTCAAGGACGACTTGCTGCAAGGCGCATTCCAGCCCGGGGATGCCCTGCGCGAGGTCGCCCTGGCAGAACGCTTTGGAGTTTCCCGCACCCCGGTGCGCGAAGCCCTGACCCGCCTGCTGCATGAAGGGCTGCTGGAGCGCCGCGCCCGCGGTCTTTTCGTCAAGGAAATCGACCCCGAACAGATCATGCAGGTCTACGACCTGCGCATCCTGCTCGAAGGCCAGGCCGCCCAGGAAGCCGCCTCGGTGCGCACCGAAGTGGACCTGATGCGGCTGCAGGCCCTGGTTGACCGGGACCGCGCACTGTCCGAACCAGATGACGCCACCCGCTTGGCCACCAACATCGAGTTCCACCGCGCGCTCTGGCGCGCCGCGCACAACCCGGTGCTGGAGGATCTGCTGGAGCGCCTGGCCACCCACCAGATCCATGCCCCTACATCCACGCTCTCGGTCGGCTCGCGGTGGACCGAAGCGCTGGAGGAGCACCAGCGCATCGTGGAGAACATCCGCGAGCGCGACAGCGCCAAAGCCAGCGGACTCATCCAGGCGCACATGGCCACCGCCAAGGCGCTGCGCTTGAAGATGTTCGCCAGCCTGATGCATTAGCGTCGGGCCCACGGCAGCCGGTTCCTAGACCCCGGCTCGCCCATTGGCAAGGACAAGCAATGAAATTCAGCGCGCTCCAGAGCATGCACGTCGCATCAGGGATTTGCGCACTTGTCGCTCCCCGCATGACCCGCAATCCCGGGGAGAATGGCGGATTCGTCGAGTTGCTGCAATATCAGCCGTCTCAAGCGGACTGGCAGGCTGTCCAGGAGACCGGGCACCTTTGTCCCTCCGGGACCACCCAACTCGACAAGCACCGGATACCAACGGCATTGAAGGCTGACCGAGCCGAGAACGCAGCGGGCTCCGAACCAACCGACTGGCCCTGACTTTCCCCGGCTTCCAACGTCCGGGGTACTGCGGTGCGTCCTGGCTGCCCTGATTATTGTGCGCTCAGGGTACGCATCACTCGGGGACGCTCGTTCACCTCCGCACAGAGCACCAGATCGGCGCGGTACCCCGCAGCCACCACACCCCGGTCATCGAGTCCAGCGGCTCGGGCCGGATTCTCAGAGATCAGGCGCATGGCATCGAAAGGTGCCAGCAGCCCCGTCTGCGCCAAGGCATAGGTGGCCATCAGCATGCTCGATGGCAAGTAATCCGAAGCCAAGATGCCCAACGCCCCGGCCTGGGCCAAGTCGATGGCTGCCACGTTTCCCGAGTGGGATTTGCCGAGCAGAATATTCGGCGCCCCGGCCACGGTCGCAATCCCCTGCTGGGTGGCATGGACAGCAGCTTCGAGCGTTGTCGGGAATTCGGCGATCACCGCATTGCGCGCAACCAGCGCATCAATTTCCGCCGGCGTCACCGGGTCATGGCCCATCAGGCGGATCTCACCGTCTCCGGCGGCCTCGCCCAGCCACGCCAAGGTTTCCTCCTTGAACGGAAGCTGCTGGTCACGCTCGGCCACCAACTGGTCAACGTGCGCTGCTGCCCGCTGCGGATCCATGTGCTGCGCCTCGCGCAACCAGCGTTCCATCACCGTGCGATCGCGGTATTGGCCTTGTCCTGGGGTGTGGTCTTCATAGGAAACCAGCGGAACCTGATCAGGCTCCAGCACCCGGCGCAGCATCCCCACGCCCTCGCGGCAGCGCACATCCAGCCGATGCAGCACCCGATGGTCCATCCGCGGGTTCGCGTAGCCGCTGATGGCCTCATGGATTTCCGGGGCGTTGGGCGAGCCAATGGGCAAGCCGACCGGAGACTTCGCTTGGAAGGACACCGCATGGAATGCGGTGGTCACGCCGGCAGCCAGCAGATTCCCCTCGGCGGCCTGCATGGCGATGTCCACCGGAAGCCGGGCGCCGGGGCGGGGGCGGTATTCGCGCGACAAGGCGTCGCTATGCAGATCAACGATTCCGGGCAGGCACAGCTGTCCGCGTCCGTCGATATCCGCACCCAATCCCGAGCGGTGATCGCGGATTTCCTCGATCCTGCCATTGACCACGCTGATCAGCTGATCTTCCAGCACTCCGTGCTCGGAGAGCAGGCGCACATGGCCCAGGGTGTAGCTTTCTACCATTTGCCCACCTCCGTCACCACGTCGAAGACGTCCGGCTTCAGGTAGCTTTCCACATACTCCAACCGTGCACCGCTGCCTGCGCAGCTCACGAGGCCCTTGAGCAGGATCTGCGGAGGGCGTCCGCGCAGCTTCAGCACGGCACAGATTTCTTCGGGTGGGGACGACAGCCGGCTCTGGCTCCATTGGCGCACCGGCTGGTAGTTGTAATGCCTGCGCAGGACCGTGTCCAGGGATTCATCGGCCTCCAGCACCGAGGCAAGCTTGGGCACGCGCGCGGCCGGCAGCACCGAGGTGGCCGTGCTGACGGCGGCCCCGTCAATGAAGCGCACCCGGTTGAGCACCGCCACCTGCGCGTTGGCCGGCAGGGCCAGGATTTCGCGTTCCGTGGCGTTCGCCGGGCGGGTGAAGGGCTTGGCGTTCTCGGTGCGCGGCTCTCCCCCTGCCGCGCGCACGGTCTTGGTGAAGGACGGGGCGATCTCCGGCCCGATGCGGTATTCATAGCGGCGGGTGCGGAAGGAGCCGCTGCCCTTGATCCGGCGGATCAGCCAACGGCGTTCCAGCTCGTCCAATGCTGCCCTAATGGTCTGCCGATTCACCCCAAAACGGCTGCCCAGATCGTGTTCGGAGGGCAACGGAAGATGCGGTGGCAGGTCCTGGTACTGTTCCATGATCTGTTGGGACAGCTTAAGATAGGTGGCTTCTGTCGACATGACATAAGGGTAGCGCAGAATTCTCGAAATTCCTTATGAATCCGGGGAATAAACCTTAGGTGAACATTGCCCAAACTAGGCCGATCTGTCTAGACAAATATCTTCTGGAGCCAGCATGCTGGAAAAGAAAGATCAGCCATGCTTCGCCCTAACCACTCTTCCCGGAACAGGTACATACCCATGAAACGCAAACTCGCACTTGCCGCCACCGCCCTTCTGGCCGCCACCACCTTGGCCGCCTGCGCCCCGGCAGAATCCGCCACAACCGAATCGGGCTTCCCCGCCGAAATCGTCATCGGCGCCATCCCCAATGAGAACTCCGCCGACCTCACCGGAACCTACGAGCCGCTGATCCAGATGCTGGAAGCCGAAACCGGCGCCGAAGTGAAACTGCAGCAGGCCAGCGACTACGCGGGCATAGTCGAGGGGCTGATCGCAGACCGCGTGGATATCGCCTTTCTGGGCCCCTTCTCCTATGTCATTGCCACTACCAACGAGGCTGACATCAAGCCATTGGGCGCATTGGCTGGCAAGAAGGGCGAAGCCTCCGGCTACTACTCGCTGGGCATCACCCAGGGCGGCAACGACGAAGTCACCTCCCTTGCGGACTTCGCCGGCAAGGACACCTGCTTCGTGGATCCCGGTTCCACCTCCGGCTTCCTCTACCCATCGGCCGGCCTGATTGAAGAAGGCGTGATCGCCAGCGGCAAGGAATCGGATGTCAGCGCCGCGCTCAAGCCGATCTACGCCGGCGGCCACGACGCCTCGGCGCTGGCCGTGAAGAACGGCGACTGCGAAGTCGGCTTCTCCATGCAGTCAATGATTGAAGAAACCCTGCCCGGCTCCGGAGAACTGGCCGAGGGAGACCTGAAATCGGTCTGGACCTCGGAAATGATCCCTGGCTCGGTCTTCGCCGTGCGCAACTCGCTGGGCGAGGAAACCACCGCCAAGCTCACCGAGCTGTTCACCGAGAAGGCCAACGCCGACTACTTCGAATCCCAGGGCTACTGCAACGATGAGGATTGCCTGATCACCGGCGAGCATGCCTGGGGCGTTGTTCCGGCCACCGACAAGGACTATGACGGCATCCGCAGCGTCTGCACCTCGACCAAGTCCGAGAAGTGCCAGTCATGAGCCTCGTCCAATCCCCTGCGCAAACTTTAGGAACGGGCACCATGGCAGCTGACAACACCGCAATCCGCACTACTGCCCTAGCCAAGAGCTTCGGCGACGCCCCTGCGTTGAAGGGTGTTGACCTGAGCATCGCCAAGGGCGAATTGACTGTGCTGCTGGGCCTGTCCGGCTCAGGCAAGTCCACCTTGCTGCGCTGCCTGAATGGATTGCACTCGATTACCTCCGGTGAAGCCACTGTGCTGGGCACCGAGCTGCACAAGGCCCCAGCCCGCAAGCTGCGCGCCCTGCGTGCCAAGGTCGGGTTCATCTTCCAGCACTTCAACCTGGTGGGCCGCCTGACCTGCCTGGAAAATGTGCTGATCGGTGCCGCCGGGCGCATCCGCGGGCCGCGCTACGGGCTTCTGAGCTATTCCAAGTCCCATCGCCGCGAAGCACTGGGCTACCTGGAGCGCGTCGGTTTGGGCGAACTGGCTTTCCAACGCGCTGATTCCCTTTCCGGCGGCCAGCAGCAGCGCGTTGCCATTGCCCGCGCCCTGATGCAGAAGCCAGAGGTCATCCTGGCCGATGAACCGGTGGCCTCGCTTGATCCGCAGAACTCGGCCAACGTCATGGATCTGCTTTTCCAAGTCTGCCTGGAAAACAAGATCACCGTGGTGTGCACCTTGCACCAGGTAGATCTCGCACTGCAGTGGGCAGACCGCATTATCGGACTGCGCAACGGCGAAAAGGTGCTGGATGCCCGGGCTTCGGAACTGGATAAGGACCGTGTGCTTGAGATCTACCAGCAGCTGGAACCTACCGGGCAGGCCGCGGCACGATGACCTTGAAGACCTCACCGCATCCTCCGGCATCAACCACGCGGGCCGAGCGCCCGGAAGGCGAAGTGCGACTGCCGCGCGCCGGCCGCGAGAAGATCACCTTCTGGATACTGCTAGCAGCGCTCATCCCGCTGACTTTGGCCAGCGCCCGGATGATCGAGTTCGACGTGGCGGCCTTGGGCGGCGGCTTCGGCGATGTGCTGAACCTGTTGGGCCGCATGCTCCCACCGGAGCTCAGCGACCCTCCTCGCATCAGCGAACTGCTGCTGGAAACCCTGATGATGGCGTTGCTGGGCACCGTACTGGCCACCGCCATCTCCATTCCGCTGGCCTTCCTGGCTGCCTCGAATACTTCCCCGCACCCAGCGGTGCAGCGTGCCGCACGAGGGGTCATCACCCTGTGCCGAGCCATCCCGGACCTGGTCTTCGCGGTGCTGTTCGTCCGCGCTTTGGGCATCGGCGTGCTGCCGGGCATCCTGGCCCTGGGCCTGCACTCGGTAGGCATGATGGCCAAGCTCTTCGCCGATGCCATCGAGGCCACGGATGCCGGGCCGCGCGAAGCGGTACGCGCCACCGGGGCCTCCCGCCTGGGCGAACTGCTCATGGGCGTGCTTCCGCAGGTCATCCCGGCCTGGCTGGGCACCTTCATCTACCGGGTGGACATCAACCTGCGCACCTCGGTAGTGCTCGGCTTCGTCGGCGCCGGAGGCATCGGCTTCGCCCTGCAGGATGCCTTGCGCGGGCTGATGTACGAAAGCGCCATGGGCATCGTGCTGATCATCCTGCTGGTTATCGCCGGCATGGAAATCCTCTCCGTGCTGCTGCGCCGGACCCTGCTGAACCCGCCGGACACCGGTCCGGCGCCGAAGCTGCCGGCCGCCGATTCCGCCCTGCTGGGCCCGATGACCGGCGAGCGCTCCACCCGCCTGCTGGCCGGGCTGCTGGTCCTGGCCGCCACCTGCTATTCCTTCATCCACCTGCGGATCAACCCGCTGGCCCCGTTCTTGCAGTTCAAAGAACTGCTGTCAGTGTTCGGCAAGCTGCTGCCGCCCTCCGTCGAAGGGATGGAGGAGCTGCTGTTCACCGCGGTGCTCGAAACCCTGGCCATTGGAGTGGTTTCCACGGTGGCCGGGGCGCTGCTGGCCATTCCAGTTGGCATCCTGGCCGCTTCCAATGTCGCGCCGTCGCGCGCGCTCTATGCGCTCAGCCGCGGGCTGATTCTGGTCGTGCGCGCGATCCCGGAATTGATCCTCGCGGTAGTCTTCGTGGCCGCCATCGGCCTCGGCCCGATGGCCGGAGCCATGGCGCTGGCCGTGGGAACCATCGGTTTCCTCGGCAAGCTGGTGGCGGATTCCATCGAGGAGATCTCCGCCGGCCCGCTGGAAGCAGTCCGGGCCGTGGGCGGCGGCTGGTGGGACCAGCTGCTGGGCGCGGTGATCCCGCAGGCCCTGCCGCAACTGGTCGGCCATTGGATGTACATGCTGGATGTCAACATCCGCACCTCAACGGTGCTGGGCATCGTGGGCGCCGGCGGCATCGGCTTCCTGCTCATGGAATCGGTCCGCACCCTGAACTTCAACGTGGCCGGCACGATCATCCTGATCATCTTCGTGCTGGTCTTCCTCATCGAAAGGCTCTCCGCATGGATGCGCAAGCTACTCGCCTGAAAACCACGGCCCAGCTATGGGTGGGCGGGCAGGAATTCGAATCCCGCGAATTCGATCTTCCAGAACTGACCGGTTCGCAGTCCATCGCCCGGATCGATCTGGCGACCGTGTGCGGCTCCGATGTCCATACGGTCACCGGCCGTCGATCAGGGGCGTGCCCCTCGATCCTGGGCCACGAGGCAGTGGGCACCTTGGTGGCAATCGGCCCTAACGGAGCCCGGGACGCCTTGGGCAGGGACCTGTCCGTCGGCGACCGGGTCATCTGGAGCGTCACCGTGTCCTGCGGCGCCTGCGACCGGTGCCTGGCCGGGCGCAGCGCCAAATGCCGCACCCTGCTCAAGACCGGGCACGAAGCCCTGGATGGGCCGTGGGGAATATCCGGCGGCTACGCCTCGCATATCCACCTGCCCGAAGGGATCACGCTGGTAGCGGTGCCCGATGAGTTGTCGGATGCGGCGGCGGCCCCCGCAGCTTGCGCCACGGCCACCGTCATGGCGGTGCTGGAAGCAGCCGGCGATGTGAGCGGGCAACGCGTACTGGTCAGCGGGGCAGGAATGCTCGGATTGGTAGCGTGCGCGGCGGCCCGCCAGCGCGGTGCGGCCAGCGTCGTGGCCAGCGACATCAATCCCGAACGCCTGGAACTGGCCCGGGCCTTCGGGGCCACGGACACCCTGCAGTCTCCCGGCAAGCCGCAGCCCAGCAGCTTCGACGTGGCGGTGGACCTGTCCGGAGCGCAGCCTGCGCTGGCCGCGGCACTGGATGCCCTGGACGTCGGCGGGCGCTTGGTCGTAGCCGGTTCGGTCTCCCCCGGCCCCGCCTTGTGCGTGGATCCCGAACGCGTGGTCCGCTTCCTGCTGGGCATCACCGGCGTGCACAACTACGAGCCACGTCACCTGCAGCAGGCCATTGCCTTCCTGATGGCAACGCGGGATCTCTACGACTGGGATTCCCTGGTCGCCGCGCCGCGCCCGGCCCGCGAGCTGGCGCACCTCATGGCCCCGCCGCAGGGCAGGATCCTGCGCAACTCCATCACTTTCAACAGCAATTAATGAACCAGAATCCGAGAGCAGGAGCATCATGATCAAACTAGTCGTCCTCGATATGGCAGGGACCACTGTGAATGAGCACGGGGACGTGTACCGCGCATTGGAAAGTTCGGTCACCGCCGCCGGCGCCACCGTGCATGCCCAGGACCTGCAAGCCTGGATGGGCGTGGACAAGACCGAGGCCATCGCCGCGTTGCTGGAGCTGGGCGGGATCAGCCCGGATCCGTCCCTGGTGGCCCGCCAATTCGACCTCTTCCGGCAGCTGTTGGCGCAGGCCTACGCCGAGAATCCTCCAGAGGCCCTGCCGGGAGTGGACGCCGCGCTGGCCGAACTCAGATCCCGGGGCGTCAAGATCGCTTTGAGCACCGGCTTCTCCAGCGATGTGGCCGCTCCGATCCTGGATACCCTGGGTTGGGGAATCGGCGAGGGAGAACTGCTCGATGCCGTGGTGACCAGCGATATGGTGGCCGCTGGACGCCCGGCGCCTTACATGATCCATCGGGCCATGGAAGCCACCGGCATCCATGATGTCCGGACCGTGCTCGCCGGGGGCGACACGGTGGTGGATGTCCTGGCCGCGCGCCATGCCGGAGTACGCGTCCTTGGAGTGCTCACCGGAGCCTTGGAACGCGGAGATTTCGCGGAACACTACCACGATTGGATCCTGGACAGTGTTGCGCAACTGCCCGCGGTGCTGGAAGACGAGGCCCTGGTTTAGCAGTCCGCAGCACCCGGCTGGTGCCGCAGTTCCCCAGGTAGCTGCGGCACCAGCTTTGGCTCGGCAACCGCATCGACGGACCCTCGCAGATCAGCTGCCAGCCTGATGCACTAGCGGCAAGCCCACGGCAGCCGTGACGTCTCGAGTTAGGCCAATGCATCGCTGGTCTGTAGACTGGAAGCATGGCTCTGGTTGTCTCAACGCATGCGCAGCGGCTTCTCGCTGCCGTTTTCCCCAAGGGAAAACTGCTGACCAAGCTAGCCAGCGGCACCAATGGGTGGTTGAGTTCCTGGGGAACCAACGCCCACGGCGAGATCGCCGGCTGCCCGCCACCGCGCCACTAGTTGCGCGGTCCCGATTCCTGGTTTTTCTCCGGCGGATTCCGCGCGCCCTCGTGCCCTTTTCCCGGATCCCAGAAAGACCCGTTACTTTGCCATACCCCTCAACTGGCGTATCCCGCCAAGCACCCCACGCCCTGTGGCGTGGAATCCGCCAAACCCTCAAGCAGGACTCGATGGGCGGGCTGCTGCTGCTCTGCGCCACCCTCGCCGCCTTGGTCCTGGCCAATTCCCCTGCAGCCCCATGGTACGAGGGGTTGCGCGACTTCCGTTTCGGCCCCGAGTCCCTGCACTTGAATCTCTCGGTCGGAGCCTGGGCCGCTGACGGCCTGCTCGCCATCTTCTTCTTCGTTGTCGGCTTGGAACTCAAGGAAGAATTCGTTGTCGGCAAATTGCGCAATCCGCGCACGGCGATCGTTCCGGTGGCCGCAGCCGTAGGCGGCGTGGCGCTGCCGGCACTGTTCTACGTCCTTGTCATCTCCGCATCGGGAAGCTCCGCCATCAACGGCTGGGCAATCCCCGCAGCCACTGATATCGCCTTCGCGATCGCCGTGATCGCAGTGGTGGGCAAGTTCCTGCCCCCTGCCCTGCGCACCTTCCTGCTCACGCTGGCGGTGGTCGATGACCTGCTGGCCATTTCCATCATCGCCATTTTCTACACCGATGACCTGGCCTGGCTGCCGCTGCTCCTCGCGCTGCTGCCACTGGCGGCATTCGCGCTGGCAGTGCAGCGCGGGGTCCGCGCCTGGTGGGTCCTGATCCCGCTCGGCGCCACCGTCTGGGCATTGGTGCATGCCTCGGGAATCCACGCCACGGTGGCCGGCGTGCTGCTGGGCTTCATGGTTCCGGTGATTGCCACCCAGCGGGCGCATGTGCGCACCGGGAGCACCGGGAGCACCGAGCAGGGCGAAGTGATCCACGAAGGCCTGGCCGCCCACTTCGCGGACCGGTGGTCCATTCCCTCATCCATCATCGCCATTCCGGTGTTCGCCTTCTTCGCTGCCGGTGTTCCGGTCGGCGGCCTGTCCGGACTGGGCGAAGCGCTGGCCAGCCCGGTGGCACTGGGCATCATTGCCGGCCTGGTGCTGGGCAAGTCGATGGGCATCACCGCCGCCACCTTCCTGGTCACCAGGCTTCCGGGAATCAAGCTGGATGGCAGCATCAAATGGCCTGATGTGCTGGGGCTGTCCTTCGTGGCAGGCATCGGCTTCACCGTCTCCCTACTGGTCGGCGAGCTGGCCTTCGGCCAGGGCGGCGAGGAAGCGCAGTACGTGAAGGTCGGGGTGCTGTGCGGTTCGCTGCTGGCCGCGGTCATCGGCGCGGCGCTGCTCGGGTCGCGAAATCGCGCGTACCGCGCGGCGGCCAAGACTGCTGCATAGCTAGCCCTGCTGCATCCTTCCTGCGGATGGATGCAGCAGGGCTGTTCGCCCGAATCAGGAACGCGCGGTGATCGAATCGATGGCTTCGCGGGCATCTTCGGCCAGCTGCTGCGGCATCGGTGCGCTCTTGGCCGAGTCGGACGCTGTCTTCTGCCCCTGGTCGCTGACGACGTACTGGCCGAAGGTCTTGGCCAGTTCCACGGTCTGCGGATCCTCGTAGCCGCTGCAGAACAGCAGGTAGGAGACCAGCACCATCGGGTACGCGCCGGCGGCGGTGGTCTTGCGGTCCAGCTCCAGGGCGATATCGTGCTCACCGCGACCGTGGACCCGTTCCGATTCGGCCACTGCCTTGGCCGCTGATTCCCCGCTGACTGCCACGAATTCCTCGCCGACCTTCAGCTTCACCTTACCCAGCGACTTATCCACCAGGGAATCATCGGCATAGGTAACCGCGCCCACGGCGCGGGTCACGGTGGTCACCACACCGGCATTGCCCTGGGCCTTCTCCAGGCCGGTGGCATCCGGCCAGCCGCCATCCGGTTCGTGCGGCCAGGCTTCGGGAGCAACCGCATGCAGGTACTCGGTGAAGTTCTCGGTCGTGCCCGAATCGTCGGCGCGCGCCACCCCGGTGATCGGCAGGTCGGGCAGCTGGACCTGCGGGTTCAGCTGGGCAATGGCCGGGTCCTGCCACGAGCGGATCTCACCGGAGAAGATCCTGGCGATCGTTGGGGCATCCATGTTCAATTCCTTGATGCCCGGCAGGTTGAAGGCGATGCTGATCGGCGAAATATACGCCGGGATATTGATCGCACCCTGCGGGCCGCAGGTCTCGATGGAGCGCTGGACTTCCTCTTCCTTCAGGTAAGCGTCGGATCCGGCGAATTCGGTGCCGCCTGCCAAGAGCCCGGCACGTCCGGCGCCGGAGCCCACCGAGGCGTACTGCACCTGGACCTGGGGATGCATGGTGGAGAATTCGGTGGTCCAAGCGTTCATGGCGGAATTCTGCGCGGTGGATCCGCCGCCGGTCAGCGTGCCTTGGAGGCTAGAGCTATTCGATTCAGCGGCCTTGCGCTGCTCTTCTCCCAGCGGGTAGTCCGACCCGCAGCCCGAAAGCAGCAGGACCAGGCCCATGCTGGCAATCGCGGTGAAAGCGGCGGTTCGAGGCAGAGGTGGCCGGGCAGGTCCGGTGGTTCGCAAAACTTCTCCTGGGGTCCAAGGTGAACGGCGGATGAACTTGAAATTCCAGTGAATCATCATCCCTGCACTTTCCGAAATCATTCCTTGGTTACAGCCGATGAATACTCGGCGGGCGCTGTGGGCGTCGAATTGCTTTTCCAGACACCTAGTCCCCTCCGGTGCCAGTCCTCGAGTCAATGGCAGCGAGGTCCTGCGTAGCGGACCCGGTCAGCCCCGCGCCTACGACGATGGCGTCATAGGTTGCGCCCGGCTGGAATTGGTCGGCTCCACCGGAAGAACGCTTCGCCTGCCATAACGACTCCATCATCGCTTTCTCCTCTTGCTCAGTTTGCTGCCGCACCCTGATTCCACGGTATGCACAAGCGCCGAGGTTCGGTACGGCCACGAAAAATTAGGCGAATTCACCCAGCTTGGCCAGCAGCCGCGGCCCGCCACGGCCGCCTTGCCGATCCCGGAGGCTGATTTGCGCTGCCGAGAAAACTTAAGTGATAATGATTCTCATTATGACTCTTGAAGAGCCCGAGCTCGCCCGCCAGCCCCGCGCCCCACTGCCGCCCAGCCCGGCCTTGTGCCTGCGTAACGCGCGCCTGGGACTGCCCGGCGCCGCCAGCCCGCTGCTCGACGTCGAGGAGTTCATGCTTCTTCCCGGCGAGCGCGTGGTCATCACCGGCCCCTCGGGTGCTGGCAAGTCGCTGCTGCTGTCGATGATCACCGGGAACTGGGCACCCGGACTGGAATTCACCGGAACCCGCACTCCCGGATCAACGCGCATCGGCTACATCCCGCAGCGCGGCCAGGACGCCCTGCATCCGCTGCTGCCGCTGGGACGGCAACTGCGCAAGGCCACCGGCGCCAGCGCGCAGCAAGTCCGCGGCATCCTGCAAGACGCCGGGCTGGGCGATCCGCAGCTGCTCGCACGACGTCCCGCAGAACTCTCCGGAGGGCAAGCACAGCGCGCCGCCATAGCCCTGGCCGTGCTCAGCCAGGCCCCGGTGATCCTTGCCGATGAACCGACCAGCGCCCTGGACCACACCGCCCGGGACCTCATCCTGGAACTGCTGGGCACCCTGCTGGGCCAGCAGCAGGCCCTGGTGCTGGTCACCCACGACGCGGCAGTTGCCCAGGCGCTGGCCACCCGGCACCTGGTCCTGGACTCCGGGAAGATCGCCAGCACCCGCGCGCCCCGGCTGGAACGGGTACCGGCTTGAGCATCCCCGCATTGGAAGTATCCGCGCTCAGCGCACTGCGCGGGCACGGCGCAGCCCGCCGACTGGTCCTGGAGCCCCTTGGCTTCACGCTGGCCCCGGGCGAATCGGTGGCCGTCACCGGGCCGTCCGGCGCCGGCAAATCCACCCTGGCCGACATCGTGCTGGGCCTGGAGCTGCCGGACTCCGGAGAAATCCGCGTGCTGGGCCAGCACTGGAGCGCACCGAAGCGCAGCCACGCGCCAGCACGCCGCCGGCTGGTCCAGGGCGTGCCCCAGGATCCTGCCGCCGCCTTCGTGCCGCGCTGGAGCATCCGCACCTCGCTGCAGCAGGCCATCCACCGGCTGGCTCCCCCAGCCGGCCCCGGAACGGGCATCGACCGGGCTGCCGAGCTGGCGCAATTCGACACGGCACTGCTGGATCGGCGCCCGCACCAGCTCTCCGGAGGACAGTTGCAGCGGGCCGCGCTGGCCCGCGCCGTGGCAGTGAACCCCTCGGTGCTGGTGGCGGACGAGCCGACCAGCGCCCTGGATCCGGACACCGCCCAGGCAGTCGCCGGCCAGCTGCTCTCCACCGCCGCCAACTCGGGCATTGCCTTGCTGCTGATCACCCATGACCCGCAGCTGGCCGCGCAATGCTCGCGCACCATCGCCATCCGCCCACCGTCCCAATAACCCGCCCACCAGCTGATCACCCATCACCGATCACCCATCCCCAAGGACCTCGCACCCATGAATCGACCCCGCCCCAAGACCCTGGCTTTGCTCACCATCCCGCTGGCCGGGGCACTTGCCCTCAGCGGCTGCTTCTCCGCGGCCGCCGAGCAGGCCGGAAGCACCGACCGCATCTCCGTAGCCCACATGCAGCCGCCCCGCTCCGGGCTCAGCCCGCTCAGCGACGACGCGTTCAAGCTCTCGCGCTGGTCCACCGCCGAAACCCTGGTCAATCTCGACGCGTCCGGGGACGCCCAGCCGGCATTGGCTACCAGCTGGGAACGCAGCGGCGAGCTTGCCTGGGACTTCGAGATCCGCGAAGGCGTCAGCTTCCACAACGGCCAGCCGCTGACCGCCCAAACGGTGGCGAACTCCTTGCAGCGGGCCATCGACTCGACCCCGGTGCCGCGCATCCTGAACGGAACCGCATTGAAGGTCGCGGTGCGCGGGGAGCACGGACTGCGGATCACCACCGCGGACCCCGACCCGCTGCTGCCCCAGCGGCTCTCCAGCCCGCAGCTGGCCATCTTCGCCGCCGAAGCCTACACCGCCAACGGGGTGGATCCGGCCGGCCACGGCACCGGCCCCTTCCAGATCGTGGACGTAGACGGGATTTCCGGGGCCACCCTGGACCGGTACGAGGGCTACTGGGGCGAAAAGGCCGCAGCCTCGGGCATCGACGTGAAGTTCGTGCCCGATGGCACCGCCCGCGCCGCCGCGCTGCGCACCTCGGAAGCAGATGTCATCGAGGCCATCCCCGCCGGGCAGGCCGCCACGGTGGACCAGGAGCTGCTCACCGAAGTGCCGATGCCGCGCACCAACACGCTGTACCTGAACACCGAGAAGGGCCCGTTCGCCGACCCGGCGGTGCGCGCCGCGGCCCGCGAAGCCATCGACCGGGCGGCCATCGTGGAGTCGGTGTACGAGAACCGCGCCGATATAGCCGAGGGCCTGCTCGGCCCGGCCCTGCCCTACGCCGCCGGGCTGCGCGATTCTGGAGAATACCGGCAGCTGCTGGCCCAGCGTGCCGAACCGGCCAAGGTCAAGGACGTGGAAATCACTCTGGGCACCTTCACCGACCGCGCCGAACTGCCAGAAGTCGCGGTGATCCTGGAGCAGCAGCTGGAAGCGGCCGGGTTCATCGTGAAGCAGGATGTGCGCGAATACCAGTACATCGAGGCCGACGCACTGGACGGCGCCTTCGATGCCTTCATCCTCTCGCGCGCCACCGTGCTGGATTCCGGGGACCCGGTTGCGTACTTCGCCTCCGACTTCACCTGCGAAGGCGGCTTCGCCATCGCCCAGCTCTGCGACAAGGACGTGGACCAGGCGATCGCCCGAGCCTCGGAAACCGAAGCCGGGGAACAGCGCCAGCAGCAGATCATGCTGGCCGAAGCCCGGATCCTGGGCACCGACGCGGCCATCGCGCTGCTGCACGAACGCGTGATCCAGGGCGAGGGCCCCGCCGTGCGCGATGCCGCGCAGGATCCGCGCGAACGCGAGCTGATCACTGCGCAGACCCGCCTGGACAGCGACCAGGAGCCGCAACGCTGATGAACTGGTTCGCTCTGAAGGCGCGGCGCCTCTCCTGGCCGTCCTTCGCATCCTGCCTGCTCAGCGCGCTGGCCCTGCTGATGGTAGCCGGCGCGCTGCCCTGGCTTTCGCGCACGGACCCGGCCGCCGCGGTGCTGCGCGCACGCTATGCCGAACTGGAACCCACCGAGCAGGCGCTGGCCGCCGTGCGCGCGCAGCTGGGCCTGGACCAGGGCCCGCTGGCCACCAGCCTGCACTGGTGGTCCGGGGTGCTGCACGGGGATCTGGGCAGCTCCTGGGTCAGCGGGGCAGAAATCGCTCCCGGCGTCTGGCGGGCGCTGTCGGTCTCCGCCACGCTCACCGCCTTCGCCACCATCATCGCGCTCGCCGTGGCCTTCGCCCTGGTGCTGCCCGCCGCGCTGCGCGTGCTGCGCAACCGGCAGCATTCAGGATCCGGGCCGCTGGGCGTGGCACTGACCGCCTTGCCCGAATTCCTGCTGGCCAGCTTGCTGCTGGTACTGGTGGCGGTGCAGCTGCAATGGCTTCCGCCCTACGGGTGGACCGGGCTGGACACCGCGGTCCTGCCCGCACTGGCCCTGGGCATCCCGGCCGGCGGATTGCTGGGCCGGCTGCTGGCCGATGCCATCGCCTCGGTGGCCGCCGAACGCTGGGCCGGGATCTGGCACCTGGCCGGAGCTCCGGCGCCGGCCATCCTCTCCGGGGTGCTGCGCCGGGCCGCCGCGGCGGTCATCGACCAGCTCGGCTTGGTGTTCATCGGCTTGCTCGGCGGCGCCGTGGCCGTAGAGCAGGTCTTCGCGGTGCCCGGACTTGGCCGCTATCTGCTCGGGGCGGCCAATGCGCAGGATATTCCCGCCTTGCAGGCCGGGCTGCTGCTGATGGCGGGATCGGCGCTGCTGATCGGAATGCTCACCGCAGCGGCCCGGCGCGCGCTGCGCGGCGGCGCCCTGCCCGCAGGATCGCTGCCAGCCCCGCCCGAGGCGCGCGGCAACGGCAGGATCCAGCGCTGGACTGCGGCGATCACCTGCACCGCGCTGCTGGCCATCCTGGCTTTCGGACTGCCGCGCGACCCCTACACCCTTGCCTTCCAGAGGCTGCAAGCCCCGGGGGCCGGTTTGCCATTCGGCGCCGATTCCAGCGGACGGGATCTGCTGGCCCGCGTGGCCCACGGAACCTTGGGCACGGTAGGCCCGGCGCTGGGAATCGTGGCCTGCGCAATCCTGATCGGCCTGCTGCTAGCGGCAGCAGGCGAGATCTCGCGCGGGCCGGCGGTAATCGCCAACGCGACTCCGCCGATTCTGGCCGGGGTGGTCATCGCGGCCTTGCTGGGCCCCTCGGTCGGCGGTGCGGCGCTGGCCGTGCTCTGGGTGAGCTGGCCTCCGCTGGCCACGCATGCTGCCTCGCTGCTCGACGAAGCCCGGGCCATGCCGCATATCCGCTGGCTTCCGCTCTCCGGGGTGCCGCGCGGCCGGATCTGGGTCCAGCATCTGCTGCCCGCGGTGCTTCCGGCCCTGCTGAGGCACGGGATGCTGCGGCTGCCCGGGGTGGCACTGGCCTTGGCTGCCCTCGGATTCCTCGGGCTCGGGGCACAGCCGCCCACCCCGGAGTGGGGCCTGCTGCTGGCCGAAGGCATCGGCTATGTCGAGCGGGCTCCGTGGACTGCCATCGCCCCGGCTACCGCGCTGGTGCTCACTTCCGTATGCGCGGTGGCGCTCGCCGGAATCCCGGCGCCGCAGCGTGCCGGTACCCGAGGCGCGGCAAAGCAGCAGGATCCGGCGTCCAGGAACACACCGGTCCCGGTGAGCTGATACGCGGGCCTATCCCGGCGCTCGAAAAGAAAATGGAGCCAAGGGGCAGCGCGACTTATGCCGCGTTGCCCCTTGGCTCCATCGAGTTTCCGTGGCGATCGACCCTTGCCCAAGCTGGCTTACTGGGCGGCCACTTCGCTGTTGCCGTGCAGTGTTCCCGTGGCCAATCCCAGGCTCACCGGCTGCGGCGAGGTGCAGCAGCCGGCAGCTTCGGCGGGCTCGGTTCCGCAGGCGGTGTCGCTGGCCGCGGGGGCATCGCAGGAACCGCCCAGATCCGTGGAGCAGACCCCGGTTTCCGGCAGATCCAGTTCAACCCGGCCCGCCCCTTCGGCATCGCCGGACAAGCCAGCGGCAATGGAGCGCACCTGCTCGTAGCCGGTAGCCATCAGGAACGTCGGAGCCCGTCCATAGCTCTTCATTCCAACGATGTAGAAGTTCTTTTCCGGGTGCGCCAATTGCTTTTCGCCGTGCGCGCTGACCGTTCCGCAGCTGTGGAATTCCGGGTCGATCAATGGCCCGAGCTGGCGCGGGGCTTCAACGCATTCATCCAAGTCCAGACGCAGTTCGGAGAGCATCTGCAGGTCCGGGCGGAAACCAGTGGCCGCGATGATGCGGTCAACGGCCAGCTCGCGCCCGTCAGCCAGCGACACGGATAGCTGCTCGCCGGCGCTCATCGAAGCCACGGACACGTTTTCCAGCAGTTCCACATTGCCGTTCTCAACCAGCCGGCGCAGGGACGTGCCCAGCTGGCCCCGGGCTGGAAGCTGGTCAGCAGCTCCCCCGCCGTACAGGCGAATCGGGTTGGCCGCCCCGCGCAGGCCCCAGAGGATCCGGGTGTCCGGGAACTTCTTCTGCAACCGGCCCAGGGCAATGACGGTATTCGCCGCCGAATGCCCGGCGCCAAGCACCAGCAATTTCTTGCCCGCGAGCTCCTGCTCATCGGCGCCCAGCGGATCAGGAAGCCCGCAGATGATGAAGCCGCGCTCGCGCGCCTGCGCTTCACCGATGGCTTCGATTCCGGCCCGGCCTACCGGGCTTGGCTGGTTCCAGGTGCCACTGGCATCAACCACGGCACGGCCGAGAAGATCCACCGGGCCGCCCGGAGTTTCGGTGCGCACCAGGAACGGGGCTTCATCTCGGTGCGCGGTGCGTGCCTTGTCGGCACCGCGGCCGTCGGCCAGCACACGGCTGATCTTCGCCACGCGGTGGCCGTAGCGGATGCGCGGTGACAGGTCCGGGTGGGCGGCCAGCGGCTGGAGATATTCGCTGACCAACTCCGCGCCGGTGGGAAGCTTGGTGATCCGCGGCGCTTCCCAGCCTCCGGCGTATCCCTCGCTGGGGGTTTCCAGCAGCCGGCGGGCGGCGACATCGATATTGAAACGCCATGGGGAGAAGAGCTTGATGTGGGCCCATCGCGAAATCGCGGCGCCTGCGCTGGCTCCTGCTTCCAGGACGAGCACCTCCTGCCCACGTTCGCGCAGGTGGGCGGCGGTGGCTAGGCCGATGGGGCCGGCGCCGATGACGATGACTGGAAGGTTCTCCTGCATGGGTTTCTCCTTGGCTACTGGAATTCTGGAGACGGTCTGCGCTTAGCTGGCCGGCAGCAGGTCGGCGATGAGGTTCTCAATCCGGGCACGGATTTCATCACGGATTGGCCGCACGCCGTCAATGCCCTGCCCTGCGGGGTCTTCCAGCTTCCAGTCTTCATAGCGCTTGCCCGGGAAGAATGGGCAGGCATCTCCGCAGCCCATAGTGATCACCACATCGGAGTCCTGCACGGCTTCGGTGGTCAGCACCTTGGGGATTTCCGCGGACATGTCGATGCCGACTTCTTTCATGGCTTCCACGGCGGCCGGATTGACCGAATCGGCCGGGGCGGAACCGGCCGAGCGGACCTCGATCCGCCCTCCGGACAGGTGGGAGAGGAAGGCGGCGGCCATCTGGGAACGCCCTGCATTGTGCACGCAGACAAAGAGAACCGAAGGCTTTTCGATAGCAGTCATGAGTTTTTTCCTTAGGCAGAAGTAGCGGGAGCCTTGGCAGCTGGGAAGAATTTCCGGGACCACAGGGCCACGTAGACCAAGGCAACCAGGATCGGCACCTCGATCAGCGGGCCGACCACGCCGGCCAGGGCCTGGCCGCTGGTGGCACCGAAGGTGGCGATGGCTACCGCGATGGCCAGCTCGAAGTTGTTGCCGGCGGCAGTGAACGCCAGAGTGGTGGTGCGCGGGTAACCCAGCTTCAGCCAATGCCCGATGAGCATTCCGGCACCGAAGACCACCACGAAGTAGATCAGCAGCGGGATCGCCATGCGCAGCACATCCAGGGGCTTGGAGATGATGTTATCGCCCTGCAATGCGAAGAGCAGCACGATGGTGAACAGCAGCCCGTACAGTGCCCACGGCCCGATTTTCGGCAGGAATTTTCCCTCGTACCAGTCGCGGCCCTTGGCCTTTTCGCCCAGGGTACGGGTCAGGTAGCCGGCCACCAGCGGAATGCCCAGGAAGACCAGCACCGAGGCGGTGATGGCGGCAATGGAGAACTCGGCGCTGGTGGTTTCCAGCCCCAGCCACGATGGCAGCAGCTGCAGGTAGAACCAGCCCAGGGCACCGAAGGCGATGACCTGGAAGACCGAGTTGATGGCCACCAGCACCGCGGCCGCTTCCCGGTCCCCGCAGGCCAGATCATTCCAGATGAACACCATGGCGATGCAGCGGGCCAGGCCCACAATGATCAGGCCGGTGCGGTATTCGGGCAGGTCTGCCAGGAATACCCAGGCCAGGACGAACATGAACGCCGGGGCCAGGACCCAGTTGATCACCAGCGAGGTGATCATCAGCTTCTTGTCGGCCAGCACGCGGCCGGTTTCGTTGTAGCGGACCTTGGCCAGCACCGGATACATCATGACCAGCAGGCCGATGGCGATGGGTACCGAGACCCCGGCCACGGTGAAGCGGTCCAGCAGCTCGCCCAGCTGAGGGAAGATGCGGCCCAGACCCAAGCCGACGCCCATGGCCAGCAGGATCCACAGGGCCAGGTAGCGGTCCAGGAAGGAAAGTTTTGCCGCCACGGGGGCAGTGTCTAGCGCAGGCGCGGGTGCCACTGATTCATCACTCCAAGAATAGGCATCGACGATTGTCGATGTTTTGAGTATGATGAAACATATCGACGTTTGTCAATCTCTGGCACCAGAAGAAAAGAGCCAAGGCCCGTGAGCACAGCCACCGTGAATCCTGCCGGAGAAACTTCCCCAGTACCGGCAGCCGACGCCTGCTGCACGCCATCCCAAGGCGAGGCAATCCTCAACGCCGGGCAGGCCGAAGCGTTGGCGCTGCGCTTCAAGGCCCTGGGCGATCCCAACCGCCTGCGCATCCTGTCCATCGTCTCCGCCAGCGAATCGGCCGAGACGTGCGTCTGCGACCTGCCCGAACCATTGGGCCTCAAGCAGCCGACGGTCTCGCACCACCTGAAAATCCTGGTGGAGGCCGGAATCCTGCACCGCGAAAAGCGCGGGGTGTGGGCGTACTACTCCGTCGTCCCTGGCGCTTTGGAATCCCTAGGATCCAGCCTGGCACCCAAGGGCTAGGCCGCAGACCCACCTGGGCAGGGCGCTACCTAGAGCCTGAGCTCATACAGGACGGTATCCAGCCATTGCCCCGCCACTGCCCCGCGGGCACCCCGGGCAATCCGCTCGCGCCGGCCAACCTCGCGGAACCCGGCCCTGGCATGCAGTACCCTGCTGGCTTCGTTGCCGGCGATGACTGCCGACTGCACCATCCAGTAATCTTCTTCCCTTGCCCGGGCGATCAGCTCGGCCAGCAGCCGAGTGCCAATGCCGCATCCGGCATGATCCGGATCAATGTACACCGAGTGCTCCACCACGCCGTGGTAGGCCGGGCGGGCCGAAACCGGGCTGGCCGCAGCCCAGCCGAGAACCTTGGCATCGGGCGCAATGGCCACCAGCGACAAGGCAGGAATTTTCGCCGCGAAGAACTTCTCGCGTGCCGGCACCTCGGATTCGAAGGTGGCCAGGCCGGTCTCGATGCCGCTGGCATAGATGCGGGCGACATCCGCCCAGTGGTTCTGCGCCATCGCGGCTAAGCGGATCTCCATGCTTCAGGCCTACTTGGTGCGAAGATCCGCGATGAAGGACTCGGCACGCTGCAAGTTCAGCGCGAGCTTGTCGCGCTTGGCGCTGGCACGCTGGGTGTAGTCATCGAGCTTGGCCCGGGCGACGGAGTCCTGCGGATCTGCCGCGAGCGCGTCCACCGCGTCAAGCAGCTCCCCCATTTCCTCCAGCGAGAAGCCCAGCGGCTTCATCGAGCGGATCACCAGCATGCGGGCCAGATCCGAGTCGGTATAGATCCGGAAACCGCCTTCGCTGCGGGTGCTCGCCGGCAGCAACCCCACCTCGTCGTAGTGGCGGATGGTGCGATGCGACAGGCCGGTAGCCTCGACCATGTCACCGATATGCATCGAACCGCCCGCACCTTCGGTCTTCGCTTGATCCATGAAGTCCTCCGTTTCCTCCAATTACAACCCTACCCTTACGTTAGGTTAGAGTTATATTCGACGGCATCAGTTCTACGACCGCTCCGGCAGCTCTTGCCTCGTCTGCGGCGCAATGATGCCCATCCCATGAATTCTACGCACTGCACGTGCCCCACGCTTACTGGCTTGAAAAGAAGGGAGCTCACCTATGAGCACCAGCACCACAGCGGATCCTTCCGCACTGAGTCCCACCGAGCGCCAATCGGTATTGCGCACCCTGAAATCACCGCGGCTGCTGAAAACAGAGGTGCTGGCAGGCCTGGTCGTGGCCCTGGCCCTGATCCCCGAGGCCATCGCCTTCTCCATCATCGCCGGTGTCGATCCGCGCATCGGGTTGTTCGCCTCGTTCACCATGGCGGTGTCCATCTCGTTCTTCGGCGGCCGCCCCGCCATGATCTCCGCGGCCACCGGCGCCATCGCGCTGGTCATCGCACCGCTGGTAGCCAGCCACGGCGTGGACTACTTCATCGCCGCAGTCATCATGGCAGGCGCCTTCCAGGTGGTACTGGCCCTGCTGGGCGTGGCCAAGCTGATGCGCTTCATCCCCCGCCAGGTCATGGTCGGATTCGTCAACGCTCTGGCCATCTTGATCTTCCTCTCCCAACTCCCCGAGCTGCTCGGCGTACCCTGGCTGGTCTACCCGCTGGTGGCCCTGGGCCTGCTGATCGTCTTCGGCCTGCCCAAGCTGACCACCGCCATCCCCGCCCCGCTGGTGGCCATCGTGGTGCTGACGCTGATCACCGTATTCGCCTCGGTTGCCGTACCCACCGTGGGCGACAAGGGCCAGCTGCCCGAGTCCCTGCCAACACTGTTCTTCCCGGATATCCCGCTGAACCTCGAAACCCTGCAGGTGCTCTTCCCCTACGCACTGGCCATGGCCTTCGTCGGCCTGCTCGAGTCCTTGATGACCGCCAAGCTGGTCGATGACGTCACCGACACCCACTCGAACAAGACCCGCGAATCCTGGGGCCAGGGCGCGGCGAATATCATCACCGGATTCTTCGGCGGCATGGGCGGCTGCGCGATGATCGGGCAGACCATGATCAACGTCAAGGCCTCCGGGGCACGCACCCGCATCTCCACCTTCCTGGCCGGAACCTTCCTGCTGATCCTGGTCGTGGCACTGGGCGACATCGTGGCGCTGATCCCGATGGCCGCACTGGTCGCGGTAATGATCTTCGTTTCCATAGCCACCTTCGACTGGCACAGCATCCGCCCTTCCACGCTGCGCATGATGCCCAAGAGCGAAACCACGGTCATGCTCATCACCGTGGCTTTCACGGTCGCCACCCACAACCTGGCCATCGGCGTCGGGGTGGGCGTGCTCACCGCGATGGTGCTCTTCGCCAACCGGGTGGCCCATCTGGTCACCGTGGAACGCCGCCTGGCGGAGCACTTCGGGGAGCAGATCGCCAAGTATGAGGTCAATGGCGAGCTCTTCTTCGCCTCCTCCAACGATCTCTACACCCAGTTCCACTACGCCGAGGATCCGGACCGCGTGGTCATCGACATGTACAACTCGCACCTGTGGGACGCCTCTACCATCGCATCGCTGGATGCCATTACGGAGAAGTACGAGAAATACGGCAAAACCGTTCAGATCGAGGGTCTGAATACCGCCAGCCTGAAGATGCGCGAACGCCTAGGCGGAAAGCTCGGCGGCGAGCACTAAGAGGGCGCAGGCAAGCACGGGCAGCCAGGCTGCCGATAAAAATCCGTGCAAATGCTCGGCGGGGGTTTTGAACTGGTCCTCGATAGTTGGCCCAGTTAGAAGAATTCGAACCGCTCTTGGCGCAGGTTCTCGCTTACCAGCCGGTGGCCTCACCGTTTTCCCGCGGCGCCTCGGACTCGATCTGAGCGCAGAAATTCGCGGTAAGAGCTGCAATTGAAGCCCATGCAAACTAGCTGGGTGCTGCGCGCCGGGTTCTGCGAAAGCTTTCTACTATCCGCACTAGGGAGTCTGCGGTTTCCAAACCAAAAGGCCTGGCAGACGCCAGGCCTTTTGGCGTTGAACTAGGACTCACTGGAAGCATGGAAGCCATGCCTGCCTGGCTCCTCGCCAAGAGCGAGACTAGGTGCCCTTGATACGCTCCCACAGATCGTTAACGCGAGTCTCGATATCGCTGAAGATCTCGCTGGTCTTCTCGAATGTCACATCCTGCGGATCGGCGATTTTCCAGTCAAGGTATTCTTTGCCCGGGAAGAATGGGCAGGCATCTCCGCAGCCCATAGTGATCACCACATCGGAGTCCTGCACGGCTTCGGTGGTCAGCACCTTGGGGATTTCCGCGGACATGTCGATGCCTTCCTCCAGCATTGCCTGGACGGCGGCCGGGTTCACCGAATCAGCCGGGGCGGATCCGGCCGATCGCACTTCGATGCGGCCTTTGGACAGGTGGGAGAGGTAGGCAGCGGCCATTTGCGAGCGCCCGGCGTTGTGCACGCAGACAAAGAGGACCGAGGGCTTGATGTTGTTTTCAGCCATGATTGTTTCCTTAGACAGAAGTGGTAGTTGGCTTGGCAGCGGGGAAGAATTTCCGGGACCACAGGGCCACGTAGACCAGGGCGACGAGGACCGGCACCTCGATCAGCGGACCCACCACCCCGGCCAAGGCCTGGCCGCTGGTGGCACCGAAGGTGGCGATAGCTACCGCGATGGCCAGCTCGAAGTTGTTGCCGGCCGCGGTGAACGCCAGAGTGGTGGTGCGCGGGTAACCCAGCTTCAGCCAGTGGCCGATGAGCATTCCGGCGCCGAAAACCACCACGAAGTAAACCAGCAGCGGGACGGCCATGCGCAGCACATCCAGCGGCTGGGAGATGATGTTGTCTCCCTGCAGCGCGAAGAGCAGCACGATGGTGAACAGCAGCCCGTACAGTGCCCACGGCCCGATTTTCGGCAGGAATTTACTCTCGTACCAGTCGCGGCCCTTGGCCTTTTCGCCCAGGGTACGGGTCAGGTAGCCGGCCACCAGCGGGATGCCCAGGAAGACCAGCACCGAGGCGGTGATCGCGGCAATGGAGAACTCGGCGCTGGTGGTTTCCAAGCCCAGCCAGGATGGCAGCAGCTGCAGGTAGAACCAACCCAGGGCGCCGAAGGCGATGACCTGGAAGACCGAGTTGATGGCCACCAGCACGGCAGCCGCTTCACGGTCGCCGCAGGCCAGGTCATTCCAGATGAACACCATGGCGATGCAGCGGGCCAGCCCCACAATGATCAGGACTGCTCCGTCGTCCCTGACGCTTTGGAATCCCTGGGCGCCAGCTTGACGGCCAAACCCTACGCAGGCTTGCCGCAACTGCATTCCAGGCGGCTGGGATCGCGCCACCCGGGATCCACCAACTAGCCGCATTCCCGCGTCCGCGCAGGCAGCTCGGCGAACGGCATCAAACGCTGCAGGTCCCGGCAGTGCCGGCCCGCTGCGGACCGGATGCGCAATAGCCCGTTTCAGGAGCCAGTATCCTACTTCGGGCGCTCGAACTTCATCAGCTTGTGCGTGCCATCGCAAAAAGGCTTGATGGCAGAGCCCCCGCAACGGCATAGCGCGACCGGCCCTTTCCGGGCCTCGATGGATTGCCCCTCGGCATCCACGATTTCAAATTCTCCCCTGAGCAGCAATGGGCCCTGCGGGCAAACAGTAATCATGGCCGCTTCCGAAGCGCTGCGCCCCTCGCTCATACCACTGCCCCCGCTCCGGCATGCAACGCCGACCTTCCAGCTTCCCACGCGTCCAAGTACTTCGCGCCTGCCAACGCGTCAACCGCTGCAGCGGCTTGGGCTCCGAAGAGTATGTCGGGCACCAGATCCGGTTCGTCTTCAGCCAGTCCGCCCGCGAGGTCGCGGCCGGCAATTTGCTCATGGACAGCATCAGCTTCCACATGCTCATCGAAGTAATCGGTCACCGGGGATTCATATCCCAGGCGCCGGAACCCGCGGGCATAAGCGGCCTGGGGTATTGAGGAAGTCATCTCGTACAGTGCCAGGTGGCCAGTGATGGCTCCCCGAAGGCGCCGGTGCATGCCGAAGAGCGAAATCATGTTCACTGCCGCCAGCGTCACCGCCGGTATGCGGTCCACGTACGCGCCGAAATCATCACGCAACCCCACGCCCTTCATGGTCTGCCTGAACAGCTCGCTATGCATTCGCGGCAGCTGCCCATTTCCGTATTCATCAGCCTGGATCTCCACCATGGCGGCTTTTGCACGGCCTTCGAGTTTCGGGATCGCCCAGGTATGCGGATCAGCTTCCTTGAGCTGGTAAATCGACTTCAGTATCAGGAATTCGCGTGCTTGGCCGGCAGTGGCCTTGCGCTGGATGAACCTCGAGACCGACGGCCCAGCATCATCAGCAGCAAGCTCGAACAGGGCTTGGGCCACTTTCGCGGAGCTGGGTTCCACGCTTGGAATCGAGCCTGCCGCCTCGCGCAGCGCTTGCTCGAAAGCCTCCTCGATCCGGGCCCGAAGCGAAAGGAGCCCGGGGTCCCATTCCCAGCGGTCATCAACTTCTTCAAATCCCCGATAGTGCAGTTCGTAGAGCACGAAAAGGCTCAGCTGCAGGTCCCCGTCATCCAGCACATCCGAAGCCGCAGCCAACCGATCAGTTGCGACCGTTGCCAAATAGGCTGCGTATTCCTCCGAGGGGTTGCACAGCAACGCATTGTTCAGCGCTTGGGACAGGTCTCCGCGGGGTACGGGCAGATGCATGATGCTCCTTCGTTCACACTGATCGCACGGTCAGCAATAGTGGCAGTAGGATGATCGTGCCAGCATCCCCGGGATATAACCACCATTGGGAGGAAAAGCCAAGGTAAGCCCCTGATCGTGCTCCCCAGCTATGTTCTCGACAGCACCTTACCCCTGAGGAACATAGGGCTGTCGGCCGGCCAATCTCGACATGATGTCTTGTCCCAGCTTTTCCATAGCCAGTGGGAGCTGCGACCGGGATTGGGTTGGGATCATGATGGCAACCGATTAGAGGCAGAACTTACCGGAGTCGTCAGGGAGCACCTGTCGCCGCCCACTCTTATTGGCACATTCAATCTGGCAAGTAAGCAGGTCATGCCGTGTAAAACTGCCGACAATACTGGCGCCCAGAAGTTGCTCGCACCACTGACAACAAACCCGGTCCAGAATCTTTTGCTCCATGTCCACACCCAACTGCCAGGTGTCGACTCGTTCATTTCCCCAAGATGAAAACAGGTTCCCTAGGGCTGTCGCGTTGCCACTTTAGTATCGAGTAGGCCCGTCTGCTACTCCAGCAAGGGACCAATTACTTGGCATCATTCACTCGCTCGCACTTTCGAATAACGAACTTTCAGGGCCGCACTGGTCGTCAGGTCCGTGCTCGCTAATCAAGGAGAGTCATGCCCCTAAGCCGCTAATATCACAGCTTTGAAGCAGTGGGCCCGGGCACTTCAGAGGCACTGGAAGTTTCACAGAGTTACTACAGTTGCTCCATGGGCCATACTGCGATCGATTATTCGGGATCCAGCGCTGGGCGCTTGGCAGGCGCTGTATTACGAGAAGCTGCTCCCTCAATACCCTGCTAGGCTCAAGATGCTGCCGACGTTGCGCCGCGTGTACGGAAGAAACATCCGAATTTATCTTCATCGATGGGAATATCTCATGGGCAACAGCCCTGAAGCAGCACTAGGTATCGCACTACTGACATCACTGGTCCGCCAAGACCGAGAAGCCTTCCTGATCATCGCCTCCGAGCTGGAAGGAGGCAACACGCAAGCCGTGGCCATCCTTGCACGGCTAGGTGAAGCAATGGTCGCGATGATCGCTGAGCTGCTGCAGATCGGCAACGAGGAAGCGCTCACACGCATCGCAGCGTCACTGGCCCTCAAAGCTGGATAGAACTCAAAGAAATATGTGAAAGAGCAGAATCTGACAGCGGAAGAACAGCGAGAGCGGCCGTGAACCTGAGTAGAATGGGGGTAATAGGCTCGGTCGGGTAATTTATTGTTCACGACGCAGCGAGCTCTTTCAATCAAGGATTATATTTGCCTCGCAGTTCTCTGCTGGACGCTCCAGCACCCACCGTTAAACCCGGTGATCCTCAAAGTTTCTTCCACGTCAAAAAGTTGGTCACCGAAGCTGGACTGGTCGGCCGCCGCCGCGGGCACTATCTCGGGTTGGGCATCGTGCTGACGGTGCTGCTAGCCGGTACCGTTAC
>NZ_JBHXVN010000003.1:0-372257 GCF_042672105.1 Glutamicibacter sp. NPDC127525
TGCAATGCCTCAAGCAAATGTTATGTATTCACCAAATAAAAATATTCGGTATCAACAAACTTGGCACACTATTGAGTTCTCAAACAACAAACACTCTCGACACCACAACCACCAATCCATCGATGACTGCTTCGCTCCGGAGCAACTTTACAAGCCTACCACCAAGTTGACCGTTGTCAACTCGACGTTTCAGTCTTGTTCACCCCGCCGTTTCCGTTTCACCCTCTCAGGCTGTCCGGATCAGCGGCGCGAGATAAAACTCTACACGGGTTCAGCCACGACGCAAAATCGGCCTACGGGTCGAATTTCAGCCACTAATCCTACCTTGACTAGGGATTATCATAATTAGGTACAACAAAACCGCCGGAAAAGTGTCTTGGTTCACAAGCTTTTCCGGCGGTTTCGTGTAGTGCGGTAGTTACTGGGCCCTACTTGGCCAGTTCAGCCACTGCCATGTTCTTCTTGCCGCGGCGCACGATCGCGTAGCGGCCATGCAGGAAGTCCGCCTCGGCCAGTTCAGTTTCGATGCCGCCAACCTTGCCGTTATTGACGTAGGCGCCACCTTCAGTGACCGTACGGCGTGCTTCGGACAATGACTTGCTCAGGCCCGAGGCAACCAGGACATTCAAAATGCCCAGATCGTCCGCAGCAACCTTCGCCGAAGGCAGCTCCGCGATAACCGATTCCAAGGTAGGAAGATCAATCGCGCCCAGATCGCCATTGCCGAAGACCGCAGCCGAAGCGGCGATCACCTGCTCGGTAGCCTGCACACCGTGAACCAGGGAAGTGACTTCCCAGGCCAAGGTGCGCTGGGCGACGCGCTTGAACGGGCGCTCTGCAACTTCGGTTGCCAGTTCCGCGATCTGCTCGCGGGTCAGGAAGGTGAATACCTTCAAGCGGTCGATCACATCCGCGTCGGAGGTGTTCAGCCAGAACTGGTAGAAGGTGTACGGGCTGCACATTTCGGCATCCAGCCAGATGGCGTTGCCCTCGGACTTGCCGAACTTGGTGCCGTCGGAGTTGGTGATCAGCGGGGTGCCGTAGGCGTGCACCGAGTTGCCCTGGACCTTGCGGATCAGGTCGGTGCCGCTGGTCAGGTTGCCCCACTGGTCCGAGCCGCCGGTCTGCAGGGTGCAGCCGTACTGGCGGTTCAGCTCCAGGAAGTCGTAGCCCTGCAGCACCTGGTAGGAGAACTCGGTGTAGCTGATGCCCTCGTCGGAGTTCAGTCGCGCGGCGACGATCTCCTTCTTGATCATCGTGCCCACACGGAAGTACTTGCCCACATCGCGCAAGAAGTCCAAGGCCGACAGCTGCTGCGTCCAGTCCAGGTTGTTGACCAGCTGCACCGCGTTCTCGCCCTCATCGGAGAGGAAGCGGGAAACCTGCGCCTGGAGCTTGGCGACCCACTCGGTCACCGTCTCCCTGGTGTTCAAGGTGCGCTCCGCAGTTTGGCGCGGGTCGCCGATCAGGCCGGTGGAACCGCCAACCAGGGCCAGCGGCTTGTGGCCGGCCAGCTGCAGGCGGCGCATATTCAGCAACTGCACCAGGTTGCCCAGATGCAGGGACGGCGCAGTCGGATCGAACCCGCAATAGTAGGTCACAGACTCTTCGGACAGGGCTCGTTCCAGCTCGGTTTCGTCGGTGGACACGTGCACCAGGCCGCGCCACTTGAGTTCCTGCCAGACGTTCTCGAAAGATGCGTCGTTGCTCTGTCCCGCAATCACGGGATTCTGCTTCGTATCAGACATGCTCACTGTGACCATTTTCTGTCTTCGTTCTGCCCCGAGTGCCCGCGTTGCTGCTTGCGTGCACCTGTGATCGCACCGGGAGTTGGGGTTGCCTTCCCGGCGCATGGGTTTAAGGTTATCGCTTGGTGGCAGGCTCGTGCCACTTCCCCGGCCCGCCCCTTGGTCACATAGCCGACCCCGCGGTGCGCTGCTAGCTTTCCAGGCCTTCAGGCAGTTCGCGGGTGTGGACCACGCGCAGGCGCTGGGTGGTACGGGTCATCGCCACATACAAATCGCCCACGCCGCCGTCCACCTCGTCGACCAGCTCGGCCGGTTCCAGGATCAGCACGCCGTCGAATTCCAGGCCCTTGGACTCGCGCGCGGTGATCACCACGATGTCCTGGCTCAATCCGCCCGAACCGGCGCCAACGCGGTCGCCATGCACGTCCTGGACCGCCGCGCGGATGCGGGCCAGATCCTGCTGAGGCACGATGATCGCCTGCAGTCCCCCGGCCGAGTACTCCAGCTCCTCGCCCAGCGCGGCCAGGACCGCATCCTGGACTTCGGCCTCGGTGGTTTTGGTCAGCACCGGTGGCCAGTCGCCTTCGCGGACCGCCTGCGGGGTGGTGATCCGCAGGCCGGCGGCCTGGGCCACGCGCACCGCCGCGTCGGCGATCTGCGCCGGTGTGCGGTAGTTGACGGTCAGCTCTTCGAGCTCGAAGCGCTCACCGAAGAACGGCTCCAGGGCCTGGGACCAGCTGCTGGCGCCCGAGGCGGCCGAGGTCTGGGCGATGTCGCCCACGATGGTGAAGGACTTCATCGGGCAGCGGCGAACCAGCAGGCGCCACTGCATCGGCGAAAGCTCCTGCGCCTCGTCGACCACGATGTGCCCGTAGGCCCAGGTGCGATCGGCGACGGCGCGTTCGGCGGCCGTGAGCCGGGCCGCAGTTTCCTGGTTCACTCCGGCCACCTGCTCCGCGGTGACCACACCGTCGATGCCGGCGTTTTCCAGCATGGTGTGCATATTGCGCAGCGCGGCCTTGGCATTTTCCACGTCGGCCTCGTACTGGGCGGTGTGCGTGCCGGCCAGCGGGTCGGCGAACTCGCCGAGCAGCCCGGATGCCTCATCGAGCAGCGGCACATCGGCCTCGGTGAACGGCGAGCCGGCCCGGCGGTACAGGGCGTCGCGGTCCGTTTCCTTCAGGTGCGGGGCCGCGGCGGCCAAAAGGTGCGGGGTGGCGAACAACTCTGCCACCAGCTGCTGCGGGGTCATCGGCATCCAGCACAGGTTCAGCGCCACGCGCACATCGTGCGATTCGCGCACTTCCTGGGGCAGGTAGGAACGGTCGGTGGTCGAGGACTGCCCGGCCGATTCCGCCAGCTTGCGGCGCAGCTGTTCGGCCAGGTCCCCCACCAGCACCTTGACGAAGGTTTCGCGCGCCTCGTTGTAGGGCTTGTGGGTGTGGCGGGCGCGTTCGCGCGCGTTCTTGACCATTTTCGGGGTCAGGGTCAGGCGGGTTCCCTCCACCACCAGGGTGCGGGTTTCCGGAATCAGCCGCTGGCGGTTGCGCACCGCAGTGGCGATCACCCTGGCCATGGACAGCTGGCCCTTGAGCCGGGCGACGGTGCGGCTGGTTTCCGGCACGGCGTGGATGCCGTGGTAGAGCTCGCCCACCGAGGACATGACCACGCCGGTCTCGCCCAGCGAGGGCAGTACGCGCTCGATGTAGCGCATGAAGGAAGTGGACGGGCCGACGATCAGCACCCCGGCGTTCTTCAGCCGTTCGCGGTACTCGTAGAGCAGGAACGCCGCGCGGTGCAGGGCGACGGCGGTCTTGCCGGTGCCCGGACCGCCCTGGACCACGACGGCGCCGGGCAGCTGCGCGCGGATGATCGCATCCTGCTCGGCCTGGATGGTGCCGACGATATCGCCCATGCGGCCGGTGCGCTTCTCGCGCAAAGCGGCCATCAGCGCGCCCTCGCCGTGGTGGGTGTGCCCCTCATCCAGCCAGGTCTCGTCGAGCACGTCGTCCTCGATGCCGGCCACGGTCCGGCCCTTGAGCATCAGGTGGCGGCGGCGGCGCACCCCGCGCGGATTCAGCGCGGTCGCCTGGTAGAAGGGGGCCGCTTCGCTGGCGCGCCAGTCGATCATCAGCCGGTTCAGGTCCTCGTCGGACAGGCCGATGCGGCCGATGTAGCGGGGAGTGCCGGAGGATGAGCCGTTGCCGGCTTCCTGCCCCTGGCCGTTGGCTGCCATATCCAGGCGGCCGAAGACCAGGCGGTCCTCGACGGCGTCGAGCTGGGCAATCCGGTCCTCGTAGAGGGTGGCGAAAGAGTCGCGTTCGGACATGTTCTGGAAGGTGCCCACCGCCCCCTGGGCCCGGGTGCGCTCAAGCTGCTCCACCTTTTCGGCGCGCAACTCGTCCAGCCGCGCGTACAGGCGGCCCACATAGTCGGATTCAGCTAACAGATCGGCCTCGATCGTATCGGTCAATCCAGTTTCCCCTCGCGCTCAAAATGTGCCCCTGCGCAAAGCACAGGGCCCTACGTAAAACGGTTCCCACGTAAAAACACAGGACAGATAATGATACGCGCCTTTGGCCCGGCGCAGGTAATCGCGCGCACCGGTGCCAAGCGCTGGCCGGGCCCGCTGCCGGGCTGTTCGCCAGCGGCGTGGAAGCGTGGCGGTTTGTTACCTGCGCGCCGCTTCCCGGCTGCCGCTTCGGCACCGCGCTGCCCGGCTCAGGAGTGGACGACCTGCAAGGAGAGCACCTTGTGCCCCGGCAGCTTGGCCCGTCCTTCGAGGCCATCGAGTTCCAGCACGACGCCGACGCCGGCGATCCTGGCACCGGTCTGCTCCAGCAGGCGGACCGCTGAACCCACGGTGCCGCCGGTGGCCAGCACGTCGTCGAGAATCAGCACGCGGGTGCCCGGGGCGATCTCGTCCTTGTGCACCTCCAGGCAGCTGGTGCCGTATTCCAAGGTGTACTCGTCGCGGTAGACCTCGCGCGGCAGCTTGCCGGCCTTGCGGATGGTCAGCATGCCCTTGCCCGAGGCGTAGGCGGCGGCCGCCGCCAGCACGAAACCGCGGGCTTCGAGGCCCGCGACGATGTCGAACTGCCCCTCGAAGGGGGCGATCAGCTCGTCGACCATGCGGCGCAGGCCGGTCGGGTCGGCGAAGACCGGGGTGAGGTCCTTGAAGGAGATCCCTGGCTGCGGGTAGTCGGGCACGATCTCGCTCAGTCGATCCAGCAGGTCGCTAATGCTCTCAGAAGTAGTCACGCCTAGTAATTTTAGTCCCTTCGCGCGCCGCACGCCGCACGATCGTGCATAATCATGAGCACATTTTGGGCGGTGTCCATGCGGTACGGCGGTTAACCATCCAGGCTAGCGGTTCATCAAGCGATCGCTGGGCCAGGGCAGCAGCTGCGGGTCCGCGGCCCCGTCGGCGGCCGCGGTAACCTGCACCGGCCCGGCCGCAGGGCGTCCGGCCATCCATGCGGCCAAGTCGAAATCGGCGCCCGAGAGCACCCACGATTTCGCCCCGTCCCCGAGCACCATCCGGGGTTTGCCATGCGGCTGCAGCACCAGGCGGGTTCCTTCCGGAACGCGGGCTTCGAGCGCCCGGAACAGATGCGCGCTGAATGCCGGCGGCCAGCTGGCGGCCGGGCGCAGGAATTCGTCCAGGTCGGTGGCGTGGATCAGCATCTCTCGCCAGGTCGCGTACATCAGGTCCGCGGCCTTGGCCCCCGGGCGATACCCCACCGGCTGCTCCCACGTGGCTTCGGCACCAGGCAGGGTGGCGCGCAACTGGGCCAACGCGTCGGCGGCCAAGGCGCGCAGGGACTCCGGGCGCATCAGCGCGGTCATGTTGATCGCCTCGATCCGGCCCTCGGCGCCCCCGTCGTACATCAGCGGCGGCCGCTGGGCTCCGGCGTTCTCGAACTGGCGCACGGCGGCCTTCGCGAAGGAGGCCAGATGCGCGATCAGCTGGGCGGTGCTCCAGCCCGGCAGCGAACTGGGCTTGCTGTACTGGGTGTCGGGAACCTCCCGCACCTGTACGGAAAGTTCATCCAATGCGGTGGTGACCTGCGCGATGAGTTCGGCGGGGGCCAGGAGTTGAGTCATGAATCACACTTTAGCGCGAACCGGGCGCAAATGCGCAAGGGCTCGAAGCCGTGGTTAAGGCGCAAGCGGCCGCCGGGCAGGATTCTTCCCGCGCGGCGGCCGCTTGGCCCCGCCTGGTGCTACTTGGCCCAGGCCTTGATCTGGTCGAGCTGGCGCTCGAACTCGGCGAGCTGCGCTGCGACCGCGCTCGGGGCGGTGCCGCCCTGGCCGTTGCGGGCGTTCAGCGAACCCTCGGTGGAGAGCACCTCGCGCACCGCCGGGGTCAGGTGCTCGGAGATGCCGGCGTATTCCTCGTCAGTCAGGTCCCACAGTTCCACGCCGCGCGATTCGGCCAGCTGCACCGCAGCGCCGGAGAGCTCGTGGGCATCGCGGAACGGCACGCCCTGGCGGACCAGCCATTCGGCGATGTCGGTCGCCAAGGCGAAGCCCTGCGGGGCCAGATCCGCCATGCGCTCGGTATTGAAGGTCAAGGTGCCCATCATTCCGGCGACCGCCGGCAGCAGGATTTCCAGGGTGTCCGCGGCGTCGAACACCGGTTCCTTGTCTTCCTGCAGGTCGCGGTTGTAGGCCAGCGGCAAGGCCTTGAGGGTAGCCAGCAGGCCGGTCAGGTCGCCGATCAGGCGCCCTGCCTTGCCGCGGGCCAGCTCGGCGATATCGGGGTTCTTCTTCTGCGGCATGATCGAGGAGCCGGTGGAGAAGGAGTCGTGCAGCTTCACGAAGCTGAATTCCTTGGTGGCCCAGAGGATGACCTCCTCCGAGACGCGCGAGAGGTCAACGCCGATCATGGCCGCGATCCAGGAGAATTCGGCGAACACGTCGCGGGCGGCGGTGCCGTCGATCGAGTTGTGCACGGCCGAGTCGAAGCCCAGCTCGGCGGCGACGAAGTTCGGATCCAGGCCCAGGGTCTGGCCGGCCAGCGCACCGGAACCATAGGGCGACACGGCGGCACGCTTGTCCCAGTCGACCAGGCGCTGCACATCGCGCAGCAGCGGCCAGGAGTAGGCCAGCAGCAGGTGCGAGAGCAGGATCGGCTGGGCATGCTGCAGGTGGGTGCGGCCGGGCATCGGCGCATAGGGGTGCGCCTTGGCCTGCTCGACCATGGCGTCAAGGGTGTCGATCACGCCGCGGGCGATGATCCGCGCGTGGTCGCGCAGGAACATCCGGCCCAGGGTGGCGATCTGGTCATTGCGCGACCGGCCGGCGCGCAGCTTACCGCCCAGGGCGGTGCCGGCGCGCTCCAGCAGGCCGCGTTCCAGCGAGCCGTGGACGTCTTCGTCGGTTGGCGCTGCGACATAGGCCTCGGAGATGACGTCGGCTTCGAGCTGGTCCAGGGCGGCGATCATGTCTGCCAGCTCGGCATCGGTGAGCAGGCCCGCGCGGTTCAGCACCTTGGCATGGGCACGGGATCCGGCAATATCGTAGCTGGCCAGGCGCCAGTCGAAGTGGGTGGACTTGCTCAGCGCTGCCATTGCATCCGCTGGGCCGCCGGAGAAGCGACCGCCCCAGAGCGATCCTTCATTTGTTGACGAGGCCATGGCCCGTTCCTTTCTGCCGGAGAAAATTGACGTTGCACCCTACTCTAGCAAAGCTTTATGCAATGTAACTCATATTTATGCAACGGTGCGGCGATTCATGCATCACATGCTTATCGCTGCGCCCTGCTCTGCGGGGCCTGGCCAGGCTCCGGAACACGCAGGAAACCTTAAGTTTTGCCTCTTCCAGTACTCAGCGCCCGGGCGTATGGTGTGATCATAGAGCCGATACGGAACGTTCTTCGGAGGTACCCAATGGAAATCCAGCTGTACCGGGGTGATATCACCACCCTTCATGTTGATGCCATCGTCAATGCGGCCAATCCTTCGCTGCTCGGTGGAGGCGGCGTCGACGGCGCGATCCATGCAGCTGCTGGTCCCAGCCTGCTGGCCGCCTGCCGGGAAATCCGGGCCAACCGCTACCCCGACGGGATTCCTTCGGGCATTGCCGTCGTCACCAAGGCCGGCAACCTGCATGCCAAGTGGGTCGTCCACACCGCGGCCCCCAACTTGGCGCTGATCAAGCCGAACCCCAAGATCCTCGATGACTGCTTCGTGAACTCCCTGTATGTCGCGGCCCGCCACGAGGCCCACTCGGTCGCGTTCCCGGCGATTGGCGCAGGGGCGTTCGGGTGGGATCCTGAGCAGGTTGCCAGCATCGCGCATGCAGCGATCAGCCGGTGGATCGAGACCAATAAGCATATTTCGCCGATCCACAAGATCATCCTGGTCGCGCATACTGATGAGGTCCAGGCCGCCTTCGAGCGGGCTTTCTCGCTGGATGCCGTGGAGGATATTGCCGCCTGATCGGATCCGAATGGCATCAACGCACGAATTCTGCCGCGCACTCCTAGTCGAGGGCGCGGCAGTTTTGCGAGGTCGGGCAGCTAGGTGCGGGCGAAATAGGTGTTGCGCCGCGGTAGCTGCTGCGGATCCAGATGCTTGGGCAGGATGACATGGGGCAGGCCCTTGATCTTGACCAGTTTCAGGTAGCCGCTGTGGACCATGGTGTGGTGCAGTGCGCAGAGCGGGCAGCAGTCCTGGAGTCGGGTATGGCCGCCCTTGGCCCACGGTTTGAAGTGGTGGAATTCGATCAGTGCCGGGTCTGCCGTGCAGCCTGGGACCAGGCAGCCGCCGTCCCGGTCGCGGGCGGCAAGTTTCATCCAGCGCGGGAAGAGCCGGGCGTCGCGGCCGATATCCATGATCACCCCGTCCGCGTTGTAGATCGGGCTGATCACCTTGGCTTCGCACAGCATGGTGCGCAACTGGGGCGCGGAAATTCTCACGCCGTGCGCGCTGATGCCGGTGAGCGATGCGAGATCCTGGAGATCCTCGAAGCGCGCGTGCACCACGATTTCGGGGGTGATGCGCTTGCCCTGGCTGTCGGGGCCGATATTGCGCAGGATTGCGTTCAGCGCATTGAGCCGGCGTTCGGGCACCGAACAAGTTGCCGGCAAGCCCGGCAGCGGTGTGCCCGGCGGGTTCGGCGGGTCGGGATCTGGCGCGGCATCATCCGCAGGAGCTGGCGGGCCAACGCCCGCCCAGTCCGGAGCAGGTTGGTCGCTGTTCCAGAGGTGCTCCGCGGGTTCTTCCCACCCGGCTTTGCCATCAGGCGCTTGCTGGCCGCCGTCGAATTCCGGGTCGGGGTCGGGCTCCGAGCCGGGGTGTCCGCTGGAAGACGGCTCTGCGGTATCGCCGTGCTCATCGCCGGAAGTGCTGTCGCTGGCGGCGCCTGCGGCCTTGCGGGCGGCGGCGCCGGCCTTGGTGCGCTTGTTGTCGGCCTGCGTGATCAGCGATTCCCAGAGTTCCGCGTCGATCTCCCGGACACGGACGATGAATTCATGGACCCCGTTGACCACCTTGCCGCGGAAGAGGCCCAGCTTCGGGGTCGGAGCCTGGTCGTGCGCGTCCTTGTACTCCTTGATCAAGCCATTGATGCGCTTCTGCCGGATGCGGATCTGGTCTTCCCTCAGGTGCGCGGCGGCATGCTCTTCGAGCAAGGTGCCGTCGGCGGCCTTGGCAGTGGCCGTGGTGGGCAGGCCGTCGAAGGTGGTGTCTTCGGGTTCGAACTTGTCCAGCGCGCGGGCGGTTTTCAGCACCTCGCGGGGATCCGGTCTGCTGTGCAGGCCCGGCAGGGCCCAGCCGGCCGGCGACAGCAAGGCCTCCGTGGACGGATCTGCGACTGGCGTGCCAGGGGCGGGGGTGCCGGCGAAGTGTTCTGCGAGCAGGGTGAAACGCGGGGCGCAGGCAGCGCCGGCGATATCCTTGCGGGCGTGGACCAGATGGGCGTCCTTGACGCGGCGGTCGGCCTCGAAATAATTCACATCCAGCATCTGGGACAGGACGGTGGCCGCATCGAGGTAGAGGGTGCGGCCGGGCGCGAATTGCGCAGGGGCGCTGAAATCGGTGGTGCCCGCGCGCAGGTGGTCGAATTCGGCGAGGTCCAGGGCGTGGGCGGCGCTGGTCTCCACCTGGCTTGCCGCCATCACGACGGTGCGGGAAGCTTGCCGGCTGAAGGCTTCGGCGAAGTGGGCGTGGGCCAGCGCGAGGCGCGGATCGGCGCAGCCCGAGGCCTGGGCGCAGAGGTTCTGGAACAGCAACAGGCACGCAGCTTCGGCGCGCAGCAAGCTGGCGGCGTCCAGCGGGGTGCCGCTGGCCAGCTGCTGCGCGACGGTCCCCAGGCTGGCGGCCAGTGCGGGTCCCGCGGTGCTCGTGGCGCTGGCGCTCTGAAGTGGTTCCATGCCCCGATCATCGGGCGCCATCTCGACCGGCATGGCAAAGCCGCCGCGGGCTGTGGAAAAGTTCGCGGCGGCAAGCGCCCGATCACCTGGCGGCGCCGGTCAGCGCGGTTCGGCCAGCTGCAGGAAGCGGGCGGCCACTTCGGCGCCGCCGTCGGCCGCGCGGGTGGTGACCATGATGGTGTCATCCCCCGCGATGCAGCCCAGGATCGAGGGCATCTGCGAGTGGTCGATGGCCAGGGCCAGCAGGTTCGCCGCGCCCGGCGGGGTGCGCAGCACCACGATATTCCCGGATGCCTCGGCGGTGACCAGCTGCTCGGCGCAGATCTTGGCCAGGCGCGCGTCGAGCACTTCCTGGGTGATCGCGGTCTTCGGGGAACGGTCCCCGCCTTCCTGGCGCACCGCGTAGATCAGCTGCCCGGAGTTGTCGCGGATGCGCACCGCTCCGATTTCCACCAGGTCGCGCGAGAGCGTGGCCTGGGTGACTTCCAGCCCGTCGTCCTTGAGCAGGCCGAGCAGCTCGGCCTGGGACTTGACCGAGTTGTTGCCGAGGAACGCGCGGATGCGGGCCTGGCGGGCGGTTTTGGTGCTTGGCTGGGCGGACATCCTAGAGCTCCACTCGTGGATCTTCGGCCAGGCCGGAGGCGACCATCAGCCAGGCCATCACGGCCTTCTGCGCGTGGACGCGGTTCTCGGCCTCGTCGAACACGACCGACTGCGGGCCGTCGATGACCTCGGCGTCGATCTCGTAGCCGCGGTAGGCCGGCAGGCAATGCAGCACGATCGCGTCGTCCTTGGCCAGTTTCATGGCTTCGGCGGTCACCGAGTAGCCGGTGAACAGCTGCTGGCGTTCGGCCTTCTCGGCTTCCTGGCCCATGGACACCCAGGTGTCGGTGACGACCACGTCGGCGTCGGCCAGCGCGGCGGCGGCATCGGTGGTGATCGTGGCCGATCCCCCGGTCAGCGCGGCGCGCTGCTGCGCGGCCTCGATGATGCGGGCCTCGGGCAGGTAGCCCTCGGGGCCAGCGATGCGCACGTGCATGCCGGCGGTGACCCCGGCCAGCAGGTAGGAGTTGGCCATGTTGTTGGCCGCGTCGCCCAGGTAGGCCATGGTCAGCCCGGCGGTCTTGCCCTTGTGCTCGCGCACGGTGAGCAGGTCGGCGATCAGCTGGCAGGGGTGGTAGTCGTCCGATAGCGCGTTGATCACCGGAACAGAAGAGTTCGCGGCCATTTCCTCCAGGCCGGACTGGGCGAAGGTGCGCCACACGATGGTGGAGACCATGCGCTCGAGCACCTTGGCGGAATCGGCGATGGACTCCTTGTGGCCCAGCTGCGAATCGGCGGAGTTGATGATCAGCGGCGAGCCGCCGAGTTCGGCGATGCCGGCGTGGAAGGACACGCGGGTGCGGGTGGAGGTCTTGTCGAAGAAGACCGCGACGCTCTGCGGGCCGGCGAACGGCTGGTAGCCGTACTTGTCGGCCTTCATCGCCGCGGCCAGGTCCAGCACCTTGGACTGCTCGTCGGGGGTGAAATCCAGGTCGGTCAGGAAGTGGCGGGTTGCGCTCATGGTGTGAGTCCTTTGCTGTCGCAGGGGGTGGTCGCGAAGTTGCTGCCGGCCGCTAGCTGGCGGCGCTGATCAGCTGCGGCAGGGCCGCGATCAGGGTGCCCAGCTGCTCGGTGGTGATCACCAGCGGCGGGGCCAGGCGGATGGTCTTCTCGTCGGTGGCGTTCACGATGAATCCGGCATCCAGCGCCGCGGCGACCAGCTTCGGCGCGTTGGCGGATTCCAGTTCGAAGGCGGTGAGCAGCCCGGCGCCGCGCACGGCGGCAATGCCCTCGACGCCTGCCAGCTGCTCGCGCAGCCAGTCGCCGGTGGCGCGCACATGGGCCAGCAGGTTCTGGGATTCGATGGTGTGGATGACGGCCAGGCCGGCGGCGCAGGCCACCGGGTTGCCGCCGAAGGTGGTGCCGTGGTCGCCCGGGGCCAGCCAGGCGGTGTTCTGCTCGCCGAACACGATCATCGCCCCGATCGGGAAGCCTCCGCCCAGGCCCTTGGCCAGGGTCATCACGTCCGGGATCACCGGGGCCGAGGCGAAGAACGCCCCGGTGCGGCCCATGCCGGTCTGCACCTCGTCGAAGACCAGCAGGGCGCCGGCTTCGCGGGTGATGTCGCGGGCGGCCTGCAGGTACTGCGCGGAGAGCATCTTCACGCCGGCTTCGCCCTGGATCGGCTCGATGAAGACCGCCGCGACGGTTTCGTCCACCGCGGCACGCAGCGCGTCGATGTCCCCGGCCGGGATCCAGCTGACGTTTTCGGGCAGCGGGGCGAAGGGCGCGCGGTACTTTTCCTTGTAGGTCAGCGACAGCGCGCCCAAGGTGCGGCCGTGGAAGGAATGCTCCAGGGCGATCACCTTGGTGCGCGGAGCCTGCGGCGTGCCGGCGTTGCGCCGGGTCAGCTTCAGCGCGGCCTCATTGGCTTCGGTGCCGGAGTTGGCGAAGAAGACCTTGGAGCCGGCCGGGGCGGCGGAGATGTCCAGCAGCTTCTCGGCCAGCGCGATCTGGCTGGGGGAAGTGAAGAAGTTCGAGACATGGCCCAGGGTGGACAGCTGGCTGCTGATCACGGAAGCCAGCAGCGGGTGCCCGTGGCCCAGGGTGTTGACCGCGATGCCGCCGAGCAGATCCAGGTACTGGTTGCCATCGGCGTCCCAGACATGGCAGCCGGCCCCGCGCACCAGCACGCGCTGCGGGGTGCCGAAGACGCCGAGCAGGGAGCTGGAGTAGCGTTCGGCCAGGGCGGCCGAGGACAGCTGCGCCAGCCCGGCAGCTTCAGCGGTTCCAGCCAGGGCGGAGGAGGTGGTTTCAGCGGCGTGCTCGCTCACTTGGCGTCCTTCTTTTGTGCGGTGGCCGGGAGCACCTGGGTGCCCACGCCGGCGGTGGTGAAGATTTCCAGCAGCATCGAGTGCGGGGCGCGGCCATCGACGATGTGGGCCTGGCCCACGCCCCCGTCGACGGCTTTGAGGCAGGCGCCCATTTTCGGGATCATGCCCGATTCCAGCGATGGCAGCATGGTGCGCAGCTCGTCGTTGGTGATCGAGCTGATCAGCGAGGACTTGTCCGGCCAGGCGGCGTACAGGCCCTCTACGTCCGTGAGGATCACCAGCTTGGCGGCGCCCAGCGCGGTGGCCAGCGCGGCCGCGGCGGTATCCGCGTTGACGTTCAGCACCGCTCCGGTGGGCTCGCCGGATTCGTCGAATTCCGGGGCGACGGTGGAGATGACCGGGATCATCCCGGCATCCACCAGCGAGTCCACCTGGTCGGTGCGCACGGTGGTGACCTCGCCGACCAGCCCCAGGTCCACGGGCAGGCCGTCCACGACCGTGCCGGTGCGCACTGCCTGCAAGGTGGCGCCGTCCTCGCCGGACATGCCCACCGAGTAGGGTCCGTGCGAGTTGATCAGGCCGACCAGGTCGCGCTGCACCTGGCCGGTGAGCACCATCCGCACCACGTCCATGGCTTCGGGGGTGGTCACCCGCAGCCCGCCGCGGAATTCGGATTCGATCCCGAGGGTGTCGAGCATCCTGTTGATCTGCGGTCCCCCGCCGTGCACCACCACCGGGTTGATCCCGGCGTGGCGCAGGAACACGATGTCCTCGGCGAAGGCGCGGCGCAGATCGTCGTTGACCATCGCGTTGCCACCGTATTTGATGACCATCGTGGTCCCGGCGAAGCGCTGGATCCAGGGCAGCGCCTCGATGAGCGCTTCGGCCTTGGACTGGGCGATGCCCAGGTTGGTGCGGGCGGTGTGGGCCATGGGAGTGTTCCTAGTTTCTGCCTAGCTGGAGTAGGCGGAGTTCTCGTGGACGTAGTCGTGGGTCAGGTCGTTGGTCAGCACGGTGGCTTGTTCGGTGCCCGCGTTCAGGTCGATCTCGATCAACACGTTGCGTTCTTCGAGCGAAACCAGGCTGCGGTCCTCGCCCACCCCGCCGTTCTTGCAGACCATCACGGAGTTGATCGACACGTTCAGCTCATCGGGTTCGAACGCGGCCTTGGTGGTGCCGACCTCGGAGAGCACCCGGCCCCAGTTCGGATCCTTGCCGAAGACCGCGGTCTTGACCAGGTTGGAGCGCGAGACGGCCTTGGATACTTCCAGGGCGTCGGCCTCGGTAGCGGCGTTGAAGGTGCGGATCGCGATGGTGTGCTCCGCTCCTTCGGCGTCCTCGATCAGCTTCGCGGCCAGCTCGCAGCAGGCGTCGGTCAGCGCCGCGGTGAACTCGGCCAAGTCCGGGGCGGCGCCCGAGGCGCCGGAGGCCAGCAGCAGCACGGTGTCGTTGGTGGACATGCAGCCATCGGAGTCCGCGCGGTCGAAGCTCATCGCGGTGGCGGCGCGCAGCGCGGCATCGGCCTGTGCGGAGGTCAGCACCGCATCGGTGGTGAGCACCACCAGCATGGTGGCCAGCGCCGGGGCGAGCATGCCCGCGCCCTTGGCCATGCCGCCGATGATGACCTGGCCGGAACCCGGCGCCCCGACAATGCGGGAAACCAGCTTCGGCACGGTGTCGGTGGTCATGATGCCCGCGGCGGCCGCATCGGCCGCGTTCTGGTCGTCGGCCAGCGCCCCGGCGGCGGCCTGGACCCCGGGCAGCAGCTTGTCCATGGGCAGCTGCATCCCGATCAGCCCGGTGGACGCCACGGCCACGTCGCCGGCGGAAACCGAGAGCAGCTGCGCGGCGTATTCGGCGGTCTTGTGGGTGTTCGCGAAGCCTTCGGCGCCGGTGCAGGCGTTGGCCCCGCCGGAGTTGAGCACCACGGCGTCGATGCGGCCATCGGCCAGCACCTGCTTGGACCAGTGCACCGGGGCGGCGGCCACGCGGTTGGAGGTGAACACGCCGGCGGCGGTGAACTGCGGGCCGAGGTTCTTGACCACGACCACGTCGTTCTTGCCGGTGGACTTCAGGCCTGCCGGGACGCCGGCGGCGGCGAAGCCTGCCGGTGCGGTGACCCCGGTGGCGGCAGCGGATGGGTGGGTGCTGGTGTAGGCGAGACTCACGGTGCAACTCCTTGCATGAGCAATCCGGTGTTTTCTTCCAGTCCCAGTGCGATGTTCATCGACTGGACCGCGGCACCTGCGGTGCCCTTGGTGAGATTATCCAGTGCGGCGGTGACGATCACGCGGTTGGCGTGGGTGTCGAAGGCCAGCTGCAGCTGGACGTGGTTCGATCCCAGCACCGCCCCGGTGGTCGGCCATTGGCCCTCGGGCAGCAGGTGCACGAAGAGCTCGTCGGCATAGGCCGCGGACCATGCTTCGCGCAGCTGCGCTTCGCTCACCTCGGGCTTGGCCTTGGCGGTGGCGGTGGTCAGGATGCCGCGCGGCATCGGGGCCAGGGTGGGGGTGAAGGACACGGTGACCGGTTCGCCGGCGAGCTGCGAGAAGCCCTGTTCCATTTCCGGGATGTGGCGGTGGGACCCGCCCACCCCGTAGGTGCTCATCGAGCCCATGGTTTCGCTGCCCAGCAGGTTGGGCTTCAGCGACTTGCCGGCACCCGAGGTGCCCGAGGCGGAGACGATGACCACGTCGTCGGCTTCCAGCAGGCCGGCGGCGAATCCCGGAGCCAGGGCCAGCTGCGCGCCGGTCGGGTAGCAGCCCGGGACGGCCACGCGCTTGGTGCCCACCAGCTTTTCGCGCGCACCGGGAAGTTCGGGCAGGCCGTAGGGCCAAAAGCCGGCATGCGCCGAGCCGTAGAATTTCTCCCAGGCTTCGGCGGATTCCAGCCGGTGGTCCGCGCCGGCGTCGATGACCAGGGTGGATTCGGGCAGCGCCGCGGCCACGGCGGCCGATGCGCCGTGCGGCAGTGCCAGGAACACGACGTCATGCCCGGCGAGGTTTTCCACGGTGGTGTCCAGCAGGACACGATCGGCGAGCGCATGCAGGTGCGGGGCGATCGAGCCGAGCCGCTGCCCGGCCTGCGAATGCGCGGTGATCGCGCCAATCTCTACTTCTGGGTGGGCCGCGAGGATGCGCAGGACCTCGCCACCGGCGTATCCACTGGCGCCGGAAACAGCTACTGAAATCGTCATGACCTGATTCTACCGCGAAATATTCATGCAGGCTAATAAATATTCATAAAATTATTCGTCACGTAACCCGACATCCGCCCCACGGTGCCCGCGCAGCGCTCCGAAGTCCTAAACTGGCCCTAGAGACCGTCCCGGCATCGCGTGCCGGGATCGAAACACGCAGCTTAAGGAGCGCGGCACTATGCAGCAGCAAGCCATTGTGGTTCACGAACCGACCGATGCCAGCGGGCTGGTCCCGGATCAGATCCCGGTCCCTGCCCCGGGCCCGGGCCAGCTGCTGGTGAAGGTCGCGGCCACCGGCGTGAACTTCATCGAAACCTACCAGCGCAGCGGCGTGTACACGGTGGACTACCCCTTCACCCCGGGCAGCGAATTCTCCGGCGTGGTGGAGCAGATCGGCGAGGGCGTGCAGAATTACCAGGTGGGCGACCGGGTGGCCACCGCCTCCGGCTCCCGGGGCTACGCCCAGTACGCGCTGGTGGAAGCCAAGCGCGCGGGCAAGGTGCCCGATGCGGTGAACCTTAGCATCGCCGCCGCGCTGCCGCTGCAGGGCATGACCGCGCACTACCTGGTGCATTCGAGCTACATGGTGCGCTCCGGCGATACCGTCTTGACCTACGCGGGCGCTGGCGGCGTGGGCCTGATCCTCACCCAGCTGCTCAAGCTCAAGGGCGCCACCGTGATCACCACCGCCTCCACGCAGGAAAAGAAGGACCTGGCCAAGGCGGCCGGAGCCGACTACGTGGTGGATTACGACCAGGTGGCGGACACCGTCGCGCAGGTCACCGGCGGCGCGGGCGTGCACGCGGTCTACGACGGCATCGGCAAGGACACGTTCGAGACCTCGCTGGCAGCCCTGCGCCGGCGCGGCACCCTGGTGCTCTTCGGCGGGGCCAGCGGCCAGGTCCCGGACTTCAACCTGCAGCGGCTGAACGCCGGCGGTTCGCTGAGCGTGACCCGGCCGAAGCTCGATGACTTCCTGGCCACCGAGCAGGAGCTGCACTGGCGCTTCGGCGATATCTTCGGCTGGGTAGCCACCGGGGACATCGATGTGCGCATCGGCGCCGAATTCCCGCTGGCCGAAGCCGCCGCGGCCCATGCCGCGCTGGAATCGCGCGCCACCACCGGCAAGGTCATCCTGGTTCCCTAGCGATGGCCGGGCACCGGCAACCTGGGCATGCCGGCGTCTGCCCCGAAAGCACCGGGGCGATGCCGGGCATCCACCGCGGCTCCTTGCTGCCGCCGGTCCGCAACAGTTGAGAGATGCATGACACTTCAATCAAATTTTTCCGCTCTTAACCCATAACACGCTTTAATGGTGACTGGAACCCTTGCGTTCCACCCCTCCAGGATCCACTTCACTTCTGGGACGCTCTCCCCCAGCGACCCATCTTGCACTCTTAGTGAAGGGACGGATCCGATCAGCATGGACAACGAACGAACTCCAGCGCCGGATGCACCAATCCATCCACCCCAGTTCCCCTCCGGAACCCTGGCGCCGGCTGCGCGCACCCTCATGGACATCCTGCAGGCCACCGCCCAGGCTCATCCCGATGCGCCGGCCATTGACGACGGCGAACGCGTAGAGAGCTACGCGGAGCTGCTCGAAGAGGTCAAGAACAAGGCCCGGCGGCTGCATGCCCAGGGCCTAGGCGCCGGCGACCGCATCGGCGTGCGCGTTGAATCGGGCACCCGGCACCTGTATGAATGGATCCTCGCGATCATGTGGGTTGGGGCCGCCTATGTCCCGGTCGATGCCGATGACCCCGACGAGCGCGCCAAGACCGTGTTCACCGAGGCCGAAGTCGCGGGCATCATCAAGGGACGCGATACCGTCGTGGCCGATAGCCAGCGCCCCAAGCCTTTTGCGAACCCGCGAATGCCTGGAATGGAAGATGACGCATGGATCATCTTCACTTCCGGTTCCACCGGCAAGCCCAAGGGCGTCGCGGTCACCCACCGTTCGGCAGCGGCCTTCGTGGATGCCGAAGCGAAGATGTTCCTGCCCGGCGATCCGCTGAACACCACCGACCGGGTGCTCGCCGGACTGTCCGTCGCCTTCGATGCCTCCTGCGAGGAAATGTGGATCGCCTGGCGCAACGGCTCCTGCCTGGTCCCGGCCCCGCGCGCCCTGGTGCGCAGCGGCATGGACCTGGGCCCGTGGCTGATTTCCCGTTCCATTACCGCCGTTTCGACCGTGCCCACCCTGGCGGCGCTGTGGCCGGCGCAGGCCCTGGACTCGGTGCGCCTGCTGATTTTCGGCGGCGAGGCCTGCCCGCCGGAACTGGCCGGGCGGCTAGCCACCGAAGGCCGCGAAGTCTGGAACACCTACGGACCGACCGAAGCGACCGTGGTAGCCTGCGGCGCCACCATGGACGGCAGCGTGCCGGTACGCATCGGCCTGCCGCTGGACGGTTGGGATCTGGCGGTGGTTGATACCGAGGGGATCCCGGTCGCCGAAGGGGAATCCGGGGAGCTGATCATCGGCGGCGTGGGACTGGCCCGCTACCTGGATCCGGAAAAGGATGCCGAGAAGTACGCGCCGATGCCCACCTTGGGCTGGGAGCGCGCCTACCGCTCGGGCGATATGGTCATCAATGACCCGCTGGGGCTGATCTTCATCGGCCGCGTGGATGACCAGGTGAAGATCGGCGGACGGCGTATCGAGCTGGGCGAAATCGACGCCGCGCTCAACTCGCTTCCCGAAGTTTCTTCCGCGGCGGTAGCGGTACGCGAGACCGCCACCGGCAACAAGGTCCTGGTCGGCTACCTGCAGGCAGCGGAAAACTATGATCTGGGTGCAGCGCGCACCCGCTTGCTTGCCGACCTGCCAGCGCCGATGGTGCCGATCCTGGCGGTGATGGGCAGCCTGCCGATGAAGACCAGCGGCAAGGTGGACCGCAATGCGCTGCCGTGGCCGTTGCCGGGCGCCGAACTGGCTGCCGAGGGCTCCGGCCTGCCCGAACTCGATGAGACCGGGCAGTTTCTTGCCGAAGCTTGGCGCGGCGCGCTGGGCGCTTCGGCCGCCGGCCTGGACGCCGATTTCTTCGCTTCCGGTGGCGGGTCGCTGGCCGCGGCCCAGCTGGTTTCGGCACTGCGTGCCCGCTACCCGGACCTGACCGTCGCGCAGCTCTACGACTACCCGCGTTTTGGCGCACTGCTCGAATACCTCGGCGGCCAGCAGCCATCCGCGACGCCGGCGCAGCCGCGCACGGTCGAACGCACCCAGCGGGGAACCCAATGGGCGCAGTCCCTGGCCGCCGGGCCGCTGTTCATCCTCTCGGGCCTGCGCTGGTTCACCTACCTCATGCTCGGACACCTGTTGCTGGTGTTCCTCGGTGTTTTCGAGGCGCACCTGCCGACCCCGTGGTACGTGCTTGCCGGCCTCTGGCTGGTCTTCGTGACCCCGGTAGGGCGCATGGGCCTGTCCATCGCGGCCACGAAGCTCTTGCTCCGCGACTTGAAGCCGGGGACCTACCCCCGCTCGGGTTCGGTGCACCTGCGCCTCTGGCTGGCCCAGCACATCGCCGATGTGGTCGATCCGGTGTCCCTGGCGTCCGCTCCGCTGCTGCCTTGGTATGCGCGGATGCTCGGTGCGCAGATCGACCGCACCGCGACCATGCACACCCTGCCACCGGTCACCGGCATGCTGCGAGTCGGCCCCGGAGCCTCCATCGAGCCCGAGGTGGATATCTCGGGCTACTGGATCGACGGGGACAAGCTGCACGTGGGCACCATTGAGATCGGCGCCCACGCCTCCATCGGCGCCCGCAGCACCCTGGCCCCCGGGGCAGCTATCGGTGCGCACACCATCGTTGAAGCGGGATCCGCGGTCTACGGCCAGGCCCGCAGCCATTCCCGCTATGCCGGTTCGCCGGCGCAGCGCGAAGGCAAGGCCAAGCCGAAGTGGCCAACGCAGGAACCGGAGCACAAGGCGCTGCCCCGTATTCTGGGCGGCATCGGTTCCATGGCGTTGAACCTCGCACAGTGGCTTCCGGTGATTGCCGCGTTGCTGGCCATAGCCCCGGTACTTGGCAGCGCGCAATCGCTGGCCGGGATCGGCTGGCGGTTCATTCCGGCCGTGCTGCTGGGCGCCACCGTGTGGTTCCTGGCCACCATGGTGCTGACCATCGCCATTGTCCGCCTGCTTTCCATCGGCCTGGCAGAGGGGTGGCATCCAGTCACTTCCCGCGTTGGCTGGCAGGCCTGGGCTACCGAACGCGTCTTGGATACCGCCCGCGACCTGCTCTTCCCGCTCTACGCCTCGCTCTTCACCCCGATCTGGCTGCGCCTGCTCGGTGCCAAGGTGGGCCGCGATGTGGAGATCTCCACGGTGCTGCTGATTCCGAAGATGACCACCATTTCCTCGGGTGCGTTCCTGGCCGATGACACCATGGTTGCTTCCTATGAGCTCGGTGGCGGCTGGATGCACATTGCCCCGGTTCGCGTGGGCAAGAAGGCCTTCCTGGGCAACTCCGGCATCCTGCATGCCGGGCGCCGGGTGCCCAAGCGCTCGCTGATCGCGGTGCTGTCGGCCACGCCGAAGAAGATGAAGGCCGGCACCTCGTGGATCGGCTCGCCCCCGCACAAGCTGCGCCGCACCACCGTGGAAGGCGAATCGGATCTGACCTACCGCCCAACCCTGAAGCTCAAGGCGATGCGGGCGGGGTGGGAGCTGACCCGTGGCCTCGCGGTGTTCACCACTGTCGGAATTGCCGGCGGCGTGCTTTGGGCGCTGTCCGCCTTGACCACCTACTTCAACCCGCTGGTCGCGATCCTGCTTTCCGGCGCGGTGCTGGTCCTGGCCGGAGCAGTCGCCGCCTTGGTGGCGGTCGCCGCCAAGTGGCTGGTGGTTGGCGTGATTCGCCCGGGCGAGCACGCATTGTGGAGTTCCTTCATATGGCGCACCGAAATGGTGGATTCCTTCACCGAGCTGGTCTGCGCCCAATGGTTCGCCCGTTTGGCTTCGGGCACCCCGGCCTTGGTCTGGTTCCTGCGCGCGCAGGGGGCAAAGATCGGCCATGGCGTGTGGTGCGAGAGCTACTGGTTCCCGGAAGCGGACCTGGTGACATTGGAAGACCACGCCACGGTGAACCGCGGCAGTGTCCTGCAAACCCACCTGTTCCACGACCGGATCATGTCCATCGACGCGGTGTCCCTGGGCGCCGGGGCAACGCTCGGCCCGCACAGCGTCATCCTGCCCGCCGCGCGGATCTCCGAAGGCACCACCACCGGGCCAGCCAGCCTGGTGCTGCGCGGCGAGGTGCTTCCGGCAAATACCTACTGGCGCGGTAATCCGGCGGTACGCTGGAACATCGAACCCGAGACCAAAGCCGAGCAACCGGCTGACCAACAAGCCTGAGGATTCCCCGCCGATGCCCCACCGCATACTCGATGAGTACACCAAGCACCATGGGTCCCCGACGTACACGGTGGAGCACTATGACCTGTCGTTGGTCATCAAGCTCGCCAGCAACCTGCTTGATGGCCGGGCCATGCTGCGCATCCGCGCCTTGGAGGATATCAATGAGGTCGCGTTGAACCTCAGCGGATTGAAGATCGTCAAGGCCACCTGCCAGGGGCGCAAGGTGCCGGTGGCCAAGAAGCACCACCGGATGGTCGTTTCCCTGCCAGCAATGGTGAAAGCCGGCGAGCGGGTGGAGCTGAACCTGCGCTATGCCGGCAGCCCGCAGGCAGAAAACGGGCTGTGGGGCGAGCTTGGCTGGGAAGAGCTCACCGATGGCATCCTGGTCTCCGGCCAGCCAGTAGGCGCCTCGACTTGGTACCCGTGCAACGACCACCCCAGCCACAAGTCCAGCTACCGCTTCGAGATCTCGGCGGATGCCGGCTACCGCGTCGTGGCCAATGGCCAGCTGGTGGACCATCGCCGTTCGGCCAGCCGCGAGACGTGGGTCTACGAGCAGCGTGAGCCGATGGCCAGCTACCTCGCCACCGTGCAGATCGGCCGTTATAGCCAGATTCCTTTCGATGAAGGCGGCCACCTGGTGGCCTACTCGGTTCCGGGAACCGAGGTGCCGGTGCGCGGCGCGTTCGCGAAGCAGACGGCGATGGCTGAGCTGTTCGAGCGGAAATTCGGCCCGTACCCGTTCGAGAGCTACAAGATCGTCGTGGTCGATGACGAACTGGAGATCCCGCTCGAAGCCCAGGGCCTGAGCATCTTCGGCAAGAACCACTTGTCGCTGCAGTGGGAAGCCCAGCGCCTGATCGCCCACGAGTTCGCGCACCAGTGGTTCGGCAACTCCCTGACTCCGGGGCGCTGGAAGGATATCTGGCTCAACGAGGGTTTCGCTTGCTTCAGCGAATGGGTGTACTCCGAAAAAGCCCAGGTGATGGCGTTGGACGAGCGTGCCCGCCACGCGTGGGCCATGCTCGAAGGCTTGCCGCAGGACATCATGGTCGGGGACCCCGGGCCCCACGACATGTTCGATGACCGGGTGTACAAGCGCGGAGCGCTGGCCCTGTATGCTCTGATGCGGCGGCTGGGCGAAACGGACTTCTACACGATGCTTCGCCAATGGACCGCCACGCATCAGCATTCGACGGTGAGCACGCAGGAATTCGCTGACCTATTGGGCCACTACGCACCGGCGGAAGAGATCCAGGACATCCTGGACGCATGGCTGTTTTCCGAGGCGCTTCCGCCCTTCCCTGCCTGATCGGCGCACGGTGCCATGATGTTCCGGCCATGTCCGCAGGGCTGTTGTCCTTCATCACAAACAACCCTCTGGCTTGGTCTTGTTCAGCATTTGTTCACAAGCTGTTCACCGGATGGCTCTACGGTCATTGCATGACTGTAGAGATCCCCCTGCTCGATGAAGCCTTCCAGGGCTATTCCGTCCTCGATAACGACGATGACGATCCGGTGCTCGTCCGCGCCGATGGAAGCATCGTCGATACCTGGCGGGAGAACTACCCGTATTTCCAGAAACTGGATCGCGCCACCTACGAGGCTGAAAAGCGGGCACTGCAGATCGAGCTGCTGAAACTGCAGAAATGGGCGAAAGCCCATGGCCGCCGGATCATGATCGTTTTCGAAGGCCGCGATGCTGCCGGCAAAGGCGGCACGATCAAGCGTTTCACCGAACACCTGAACCCGCGTGGCGCCCGCGTGGTGGCCTTGGAAAAGCCGAGCGAGCGCGAGTCCACCCAGTGGTACTACCAGCGCTATGTGCAGCATTTCCCCTCGGCGGGCGAGATCGTGCTCTTCGACCGCTCCTGGTACAACCGTGCCGGCGTCGAACGCGTGATGGGATTTTGCACCGAAACCCAGGTGGACCACTTCCTGGAGCAGACTCCCGCCTTCGAGAAGATGGTCGTCGACGAGGGCATCGACCTGGTGAAGTTCTGGTTCTCGGTGTCCGCCAGCGAGCAGCTGACCCGATTCACCATCCGCCGCATCGATCCGGTGCGCCAGTGGAAGCTCTCGCCCATGGATCTCGAGTCCCTGGATAAGTGGGAAAAGTACACCCAAGCCAAAAAGGAAATGTTCCTCAAGACCGATACGGAGCATGCACCGTGGACCGTGGTGAAGTCCAACGACAAGAAGCGCGCCCGGTTGCAGGCGATGCGCCACGTGCTGAACCTTTTCGAGTACAAGGGCAAGGACCACCACCTGGTAGGCTCCCCCGATCCGAAAATCGTGGGCCGCGCGGCCAAGGTGATTACCCACGGCGAAGAATTCTAGATCCGTTCCCGGTGCACCGCTGCTAGGGAACGATGACGCAGGTCCCCAGCAGCCCTTGGCCGCGCGGTCCTTCGGCGATCCAGCGACCGCTCATCGATGCGAGAGCATGCTGCGCGGCAACCGGTCCCGTAGCCCGGATTCCGGCGTGGAAACGGTGGGACTGCGCATCGACGCGAATCTCGCATTCCAGGAAATCCAGCCACTGCCTGGTCAGTGGGAACCACGCCTTGAAGATGCTTTCCTTGGCGCTGAAAATCAGCCGGTCCCAGGCGATGCCCGGATGGTGCGCCGATAGCTCGGCGGCCATCACCTGCTCTTCGGGAAGCAAGATGATGTCGAGGATTTCTGCCGGCAGCGGAGCATGCAGTTCGGCGTCGATGCCAAGGCCGCGAATATCGCTGGTGGAGGCTACTGCCGCTGCACGGAAGCCAGCGCAATGGGTCATGCTCCCCACCACGCCAGCTGGCCAGATCGGTGCCCGTTTTTGATCTGGAACCAAGGCAACGCCCGCATAGCCCAGTTGTGCCAGCGCTCGGCGAGCGCAGACACGGACAGTACGGAATTCCTGCTGCCGCTCAGGCACCGCCTCGGCGATGTACCGTTCTTCTTCCCCGTAGGATCGGCCGTCTTCCAGCTCGGTACGCGACTGGACCACATGTACCGAAGACGGCAGCAGCTCTGCGAAGATATCGTTGCCTTCCATCAGAAGCGCGAAGATCCGCCAGCGCCGGAGAAGCTTCCGCCACCAGAGTATCCGCCGGAGACTCCGCCCGACGAGCTCGCTGCTTCACGCGACTCAGCCACTGCGCTGACGCCCGCGGAATATCCGTGGTGGTAGCCACCCACGCGCCAATACATCGATGCGGGATTCAAAACGTCCAGGATGGTGCCGGAACGGCCGTCATATGCCCCGGATTCGTAGCGGGATTTCTTCAATGCCGATTGCATGTCGGCCTTCTCTTCGGCACTTTCCGCATACACTTCGATTTGAGCTTGGGCGAAGACATCCAGCTTTTCGGTCAATTCGGCACGCAACTCCGATAATCCATCGAGCGCTTGATCCACCGTGATCGATTCTTTCTTCAGCTGCACTGACAATTCGCCGAGCTGCGTGGTTGCCATTTCCCGGTAGGAAGCCAAGGCGGCCGCGCTGCCCATCAGTTCCGGCTCTACGTCGTTGAGCAACTCCCTGATCTCGTCGAGGTCCTCTTCTAGCGGCTCGGTCTGTGCATGCCACGCCTCTTCCCAGGATGCTGAACGGGTATAAAGCGCCGCCGCGGCAATGATGGCGTCATCGGTCAGGTCCAGGGACTGCGCTGTTTCGCGGAATTCCTTGGCGAAGCGAACGCCTTCGGAGCCGGACCGCTCCTTCTTGCCCGAGTCTTCCAGTGCCTGCTGCGCTGCAAAACAAGCACGGTATTTGGCCATGAACTTGGTGAAGCGCTGCTCCAGCTCGGCTGCATGCCCTGAAGCCGACGGCAGCGTACGAGCCGCCAATTCGGTTTCTTCCAGATCCATCGTGACGTTGGTCAGGTGCAAGGTCCCCTGATGCAGTTCTTCCGCGAAAGTTTTCCGACGCGTTGACCGAGTGTGCAGTGCGACGCCGCCGATAATGGCAGCCACGAGGCCTACGACGCCCGTGGATATCCACAAGGCCGGGTGCTGGTACCAGGGCCGATTCATGATCACGGCCGCCTGATCGGCTACCGCAATGACGCCGTCGGTCCACCGGGATAGATTGAAGTCGTCGTAGCCGGCTTCGTGGATGCTCTCCATGGAGCTCTCTGAGACCTTGCGGTCTTCGCCGAAGTACGTGCCGATCTGTCCATCTCCTTCTCCTTCGATGGACAAGGTGATGATGAACAGGCCGTCGGCCCAGTAGTCGCCATAGTCTTCGGGCTTCCCTGATATCCATTCCGGATGGGATGACTTGGCGTATTCCAGCGTCTTGGTGTTGATGTCATCGGAGTATTCTCCGTTGCGGGCGTAGATTGCCACGTCCGTGGGCTCGTTGAAATCGAGCTCGTCCAGTGCATCACGCAGCCGCTGCTCATTGAGCTTGCCGGTGGAATCCTCGATGGTGACCGATTCCAGGTTCTGCCCGGCAACGACCTGCACACCGGTGGCAGCTTGCGCGGCAGGCAGGGCGCCAGCCAGCCCCAAGGAAAGTGCCGCTGCGGTACCGGCTATTCGAATGCTCCGGGTTCGTGGGCCCACGATGCGTCTCCTTCTTTCGAGTTTCAGGTTATCTCCGGCTGATGGCCTTTCTCCTATCCTAGCGAGCCGGGGTGTGGCATCGATCATCCTTAAGACGGCTTTCGGCGCATTGGGGCCGCAACGCGCTTGTTCCAACCGGGATTCGCCGAAAAGTGATGGATTCCTCAAGCAGGTGCATTGCATGCCTATTCATGCCTAATCAACGGATGGGAATCCTCCGGGCATGGGAGGAAAAAATGATCGATTGGTTTGAACTGGACAGCACCGCACCAAATTCGGGGCTAAAATTGCAGAATGACTAGCATTGACGATTCCGGGGCATCCGTCCTTTCAGAACCAGAGCGCGAGATCCTCACTTGGGACACCTTCGGTGAAGCTTCCCGCGAACTGGCACAGACCATTGTCGACGACGGCTTCGAGCCGGACATCGTTCTGGCAGTAGCACGAGGCGGCCTGCTGCTGGCCGGCTCGATTTCCTACGCTCTGGGCGTCAAGGCCTGCGGTGCGCTGAACGTGGAGTTCTACACCGGCATCGGCACCGTCCTGCCGGAGCCAGTGGTTCTTCCTCCAATGCTGGACGATGGCCACCTGCGCGACAAGAAGATCCTGATCGTTGACGATGTCTCCGACTCCGGCCGCACCCTTGAAAAGGTTGTCGATCTGGTGTCCGCCTGGGGCGCCGAGGTCAAGACCGTCTGCCTGTACACCAAGCCACGCACCATCATGGTCCCGGATTACGAATGGCGCCGCACCGACAAGTGGATTACCTTCCCATGGTCGGATCTGCCACCAGTTACCGCTGGCGCAGCCAAGTAAAGTATTTGAATTTCAGCAGGGAACGGCGAGCTTTCGCCGTTCCCTGCTTTTGTTTTGAAGCTACTGCCGCGGGCGCAAGTCCAGGCTGAATCCGGGGCATTGCGGAAAGTCCCCGGTGAAGTCGGCTTCCATCCCGAAGGACTCGTAGAAGAACTACGGCCAATGAAACAAGTTTGCGCGCGCTTCGTTCCCGCATAGGCTGAACCCATGGGTCCTTCACTGCTGCTAACGCCAATGACCGAGGCGGATGCAGATTTCGTTGCGCGCCTGGCTGCAGACGAACGCGTCATGGCCCATGTCGGCGACGGAAGCACCTGGAGCCCGGAGCACACCGCGCAACGCGTGGAACATGCCCTGAGCAGTCCGGAGATCTCCTGGTTTATCGCGCGCCGCCAGAATTCTCCGGTTGGACTTTTCACCGCTACCGAACGCAGGCATGCCACCGAAATCGGCTATTGGATCGCCCCGGAATGCTGGGGCCAAGGCTTGGCGAAGGCAATAGTCAGCGAGGGGCTCGCGCAATTGCAGGAAACCGGTCGAAGCGCATTTATCGCTCGTGCCGATGCCTCGAATATCGCCTCGCTGAAAGTGCTTGCCCGTTACGGGTTCATCGCGCAGGCGAAGGAAGGCCCTGGGCTCATAACGCTGACACGGGTTCTTCCCACTGTACCGGTGCCGCCAGCCAGCTAGGGCGTGTAGGTTTCCGATGGGCGGAACCTATCGGGTGCTTCTTCCTCGACCGTAGCGCTCGGGGTCGCCGGTTCTTCGAGGTGGGTTCCGGCGCCACGCTGGATAAACAGCACCGCTGCCCAGCCTGCCGCGATGAGGACGGCAACGGCCAGGATCCCGAGGAAGAACACCAGCAGCACAGCACCGCATGAACGCAATCCCTTCACTTCAAGCCTCTTCCCTCATCTAGTCGCATTGTCGGGATATCCAGATCAAGTGTAGTCCTCAACCTGTCCAACCCGGGCATGGCGACAAAGCAAAATGCCCTGCCGCTTCCCGATCATCAGGAGAGCAGCAGGGCATCTGGCAGGCCAAAAGCCTAGCGCTGGGAAGCGCCGAACTTCTCGATAGCCGCAGCCACCGCGGCGGCACGAGCCTCGGACGCCTCGTCGGCGGTCAGGGTGCGGTCGGCGGCACGGAACCTCAGGCCGAAGGCCAACGACTTCTTGCCGTCTTCGATGCCCTGGCCCTGGTACACGTCGAACAGCGCGATGTCTTCGAGCAGTTCACCGGCGCCTTCGCGAAGGGCGGCAAGCACATCTCCAGCCACGACGTCCTGGTCGACAACCAAGGCCACGTCCTGGGTAGCCAGCGGCTGGGCGGACAGGTGCTGCTGGGCAACAACCACTGCAGGTGCAGCAGCCATCAGTGCGGCAGCATTCAGTTCCATGGCCACGGTACGTGCTGGCAGGTCCTGGTCCTTGAGCAGCTGCGGGTGCAGTTCACCGGCGTAGCCAACGACCTGCCCGGAAACCTTCAGTACTGCAACACGGCCCGGGTGGAAGGCCTGGTGGCTGCCCTGGGCAACCTCAAGCTCAACGCCGAGGACATCTGCCGCGCAGTGCGCCGCATCCAGCGCGTCGGCCCAGTCCCAAGCACGCGGTGCGAAGCCGGCCGCAGCCGATGCTTCGCGGCCGGTGAGAACCGCGGCCAGGTGCCATGGCTGGTCAGGGACGCCGTTGAGCAGCTCGGCCAGGACCTCATCGCTTGGCTTTTCACCTAGCGGAGGCAGAACCGAGGAGCCCAGCTGCGTACCTGGCAGGAAGACGAGGCCTCCTTCATACAGCGCCAGGTCGCGGAAACCACGGCCGATGTTGCGGCGAGCGGTTTCCAGCAAGCCCGGCAGCAGCGAGGTGCGCAGGAAGCGGAATTCCTTGGAAATCGGGTTGGCCAGCGAAATGGCCTTGACCTCGGTACCGGATTGCGCAGCACCAAAGGTGCTGTTCTGCGCTTCGGAAACGAACGGGTAGTTCAAGACCTCAGTCAGCCCTGCATCTGCCAAGCCCTGCAGCAGGCGGCGGCGCTGGGACTGGGCGCGGGTCAGGCCACGGCCCGGAGGGGCCACAGGCAAGGTCGCCGGGATCTTGTCATAGCCGACTACACGGGCTACTTCCTCGACCAGGTCTTCCTTGATGTCCAAATCCGGGCGCCAGCTTGGTGCGGTGACCAGGAAGCCCTCGGCGTTCTGCTCAACGCTCGCGCCGATGCCTTCCAGCGCGGTGATGGTCTGCTCATCGGTGTAGTCCACGCCGATCAGGGCTCCAGCGAAACCTGCCGGCAGCTGGATCTGGGTGTCGGCAGGAATCTGTCCCGCGTCGGTGGCCTTGGCGGTTTCGGTGCCGCCGGCCAGCTGCACCAGCAGGTCCACGGCACGCTGGGCCGCGATCTGCATGATGCGTGGGTCCACGCCGCGCTCGAAGCGCTTGGAGGCTTCGGAAGGCAGCTTGTGGCGACGGCGCGAACGGCCGATGGACACGGTGTCGAAGTGCGCGGCTTCGATCAGCACGCGGCTGGTCGAATCCGAGACCTCGGTGGCCGCGCCGCCCATGACGCCGGCAATGCCAATGGCGCCGGACTCATCGGTGATCAGCAGGTCCTCGACCGACAGCTCGCGTTCCTTGGCATCCAAGGTCACCAGCTTTTCGCCGGCGTTGGCGCGGCGCACGGTAATCGCACCGGCCAGCTTGTCAGCATCGTAGAAGTGCAGTGGAGCGCCGAGTTCCAGCATGACGTAGTTGGAGATATCGACTACCAGCGAGATCGAGCGCATGCCGGCCAGCTGCAGGCGCGAAGCCATCCAGCGCGGGGTCGGGAGGCTCGGGTTGATGCCGGTGACCTCGCGGGTCACGAAGCGGGTGCAGCCCGGTACGCCGTAGATCGGCGCTTCGTCGCGGAGCACTACTTCATGGCCGGCTTCGGTGGTTTCCGAAACGGTCACGATCGATGCGGGATCGGTGAAGGAGGTGCCGGTGGCCAGCGCGTATTCGCGCGCTACGCCGCGGATCGAGAAGCAGTAGCCGCGGTCCGGGGTCACGTTGATCTCCGCCGCCTGGTCATCCAGGCCGAAGAGCTCGAAGACGTCGGTGCCCAGTTCCGGGTCCAGGCCCAGCTTGGACAGGACCATGATGCCGTCGTGGTCTTCGCCGATGCCCAGCTCGCGGGAGGAAGCGATCATGCCCGCCGAGGTGTGGCCGTAGGTCTTGCGCGGCGAGATCTTGAAGTCCCCTGGCAGCACGGCGCCGGGCAGGGTGACAAGGACCTTGTCGCCTTCCACGAAGTTGTGCGCACCGCACACGATCCCCTGCACGCCCGAGGGGTCGATGCCCTTGCCGGTCAGGGTCTGCTCGGCGCCTTCTGGAACCACGCGAACCTGGCACCAGTTGATGGTCTTGCCATTGGAGGCAACTTCCTTTTCCAGGGAAATCACCTGGCCGACCACGATGGGGCCCGAGAGCTCATCGCTTGGACGGTGGACATCTTCTTCTTCGAGGCCGACCTTGACCAGGTCTGCCATGACGTCTTCAGCCGATGCGTCGGCTGGTACCTGCGCGTACTCGCGCAGCCAAGATAGTGGAATACGCATTGCTTAGATCTCCATCCCGAAGTGCTGGCTGAAACGGATGTCGCCCTCGATCATGTCGTGCATGTCTGGGACATCGTTGCGGAACATGAGCGTGCGCTCGATGCCCATGCCGAAGGCGAAGCCGGAGTACTCTTCGGGATCAATGCCAGCTGCGCGCAGCACGTTCGGGTTGATCATGCCGCAGCCACCCCACTCGATCCAGCGCGGTCCGCCCTTGGCACCTGGGTGCCAGATGTCCAGCTCTGCCGATGGCTCGGTGAACGGGAAGTAGGCAGGGCGCAGACGGATCTGCGCTTCGGCACCGAACATCTGCCGGGCGAAGTGCTCCAGGGTGCCGCGCAGGTCGGCCATGGTCAGGCCCTTGTCCACGGCCAGGCCTTCGAACTGGTGGAAAACCGGGGTGTGGGTGGCATCGAGCTCATCGGTGCGGAAGGTGCGCCCAGGGCACAGCACGTAGACCGGCACATCGCGCTCGAGCATCGAGCGGACCTGCACCGGGGAGGTGTGGGTACGCAGCACCAGGTGCGCGTCGGCAGGCTCCACGAAGAAGGTGTCCTGCATTTCGCGGGCAGGATGATCCGGCTTGAAGTTCAGCGCGTCGAAGTTGAACCATTCGGATTCGACTTCCGGGCCCTCGGCGATTTCCCAGCCCATGCCGACGAAGATGTCGGATACACGGTCCTGCAGGACCGAAAGCGGGTGGCGGGCGCCAACGCTGCGGCGGCGGGCGGCGGCGGTGACATCCACGGTTTCTTCGACCAGGATGCGGGCGGCTTCGGCTTCTTCGAGCACGGTGGTGCGGGCAGCCAGGGCCTTGTTGACCCGTCCGCGGGCACCGCCGACCAGCTTGCCGGCAACAGCCTTCTGGGTCTTGTCCAGCTTGCCGATCTGGCGGTTGGCCAGGGACAGCGCGGACTTCTCGCCGGTGTGGGCCAGGCGCGCTTCCTTCAGCTCGTTCAGGTCGCCAGCGGCCTGGATGGCTGCCAGGGCGGCGTCTACCGCGCCCTGGATGCCGGCTTCATCGGTTGGGTGCGGAACATTGGACTCCCCGACAGGAGCTTGTTCAGTTGTCTGATCAGACATGGGATCGATCGATCCTTACTCTTATCTTGTACTTACGCGTAGAACACTTTGCTTCCATTCTATGGCTAAGGGCCCGTGATCGTTTCACCGATGACGGGCCCTTGGCGTGAAGCTTCTTACCTTGAAGCAGGATTGCTGCTCATTAATGCGATTCCTTGGCACCCTTTGGCGCGAAAGCGGCAACGAAGACGAAGGTCAAAACCAGCAGCGCCCCGCCGAATACTGCGGAGTAGAACATGGTGTGGTCGACCTTGGCGGTGGCTTGGTAGGCGGCGGCGCCCTTGATCATGTCGAAGGTGACGGTGTGGTGCTCAACGGTACCCGGGGTGTGCGAGGTGACTGCGCCGGGGAAGGTGACGTGCAGGTTCGCTTCGGTGAAGGAAGAATCCACGGTGGCTTTGTCGCCCGGCATCGAGAAGGAGTATTCCTTCCCGTCATCGCCCAGGTTGATCTCGAATCCGAAGACGCGGAATGCGTCAGCCAGCTGGACGTAGGTCATCGGGCTGGTGGTTTCAAAGCGCAGGCCGACGTTTTCGCCATCATCGATGTTGCTGTAGCTCCACTGGTCCCCCAGCTGCTGTTCCATCATTTCGATGTCGATCTGGCTCTCGAGGACTTCTTCAAAGCTGACGCCATTGAGCGTCGACTTGTGCAGGGTCAACTGCATGGCCCCGGCGACCTTGTCTTTGCCCAAGACGTCGACTTCTGCGTTCATGTTGACGCAACCAGAAAGGGCTAGGACGGCGGCGAAGGCCAGAGCGATAACGCTCATAAATCGCTTCACGAAAAGTGCTCCTCAAAATATCGGCTATAGGCACAGTGCCAGAAGTTGGCGCGGTAACAAGCTTACGGGTGTTTAGTGCTGCGCCCCGGCACGTGCCTGGGCCAGGCATGCCGCCACGATCGGCGCATCGGCCGGAATCCACGGGACGACGGCGGACAGCGAGTCATCGAGTTCCAGCCAGGCCAGCTGGTCATGCCCGTCCAGGGTCGCTGGCTCGCCCTCGGTGATCTGGGCGAACCACATGCGCATGGCGGCCTTCTCGTTCAGCTGCCACCCTTGGGGATGCGGGCCTGGGATGGGCGCGCCAAGACGCATCTGCACCCCGAGTTCCTCGCGCAGCTCGCGGTGCACGGCCTGGACTTCGCTCTCGCCGGGTTCGACTTTTCCACCGGGGAATTCCCAGAGCCCGGCAAGGGCTTGAGGGCGGTTGCGGCGCGCGGCCAGGAGCCTGGTGGGCCGGGCCAGGTCATCGACGATGGCCACGGCAACAATTTGCTTGAGTTCAGCTGCCATGGGAGTCCAGTGCGCTCCGATTCGCTGAGCGCTGGGCGCGGGCCGAAGCGTACAGGCAGACGGTGGATGCGGTACCCACGTTCAGGGATTCGGCAACACCGTAGAGCGGCACGGCCACGCGGTAGTCGGCGGCGTCCTTCTCGTGCTCCTCCAGCCCCTGGCCTTCATTGCCGAACAGCCACAGGGTTGGCGCTTCCAGCACCGGCTGTCCTTCTGGCGCTTCGGTGCCTGGCTGGCTTGCACGCAGCACGGCGGCATCCTGCAGGGTGTCCAGGTTGTGCGCCGCATAGCCGTCGGCGGCCAGGATCTGGCTTCCGGTGGTCTTCGCGGCGGCGACCAGGTGGTCGAATTCGATGTTGTTCAGCACCGGTACGTGGAACAGCGAGCCGGCGGTGGAGCGCACGGCCTTCGGGTTGTAGATATCCACGCTGCCCTTGGTCAGGATCACCGCATCGGCTCCGGCGGCATCGGCGGCACGCAGGATGGTGCCGGCATTGCCCGGGTCCTGGATGCGGCAGAGCACGGCGATCAGCTTCGGCTTGGTGTCCAGCACCTCGCTCAGCTGCGGCTGGGACATGGCGACGACGGCAAGGATGCCCTGCGGGGTCTGGGTGTCAGCCATGGCGTGCAGCACTTCGCCGGTGACGATGCGGGTTGGGACCTTGGCGCTATCGAGCAGCTGCACGAATTCTTCGTGGCTCTCGAGAAAGCCGCCGACAACATAGACGCCCTGGACCAGGTTATCGTCCTCCAGATGGGCCTTGAGTGCTTCTCGTACCGCCTGCGGGCCCTCGACGAGGTATTCGCCGGTGGCTTCGCGTCCCTTGCTCCTGGCCAGACGCGCGATGGCCTTGACTCGTTCGGCGCGTGGATTGGACATCACTTCTGGAGGAAAACTGCTCATGTCTCGAGAATACCGGTAGAAACACGCAAAGGGCGGGTCCGCGCTGTGCGCGGGACCCACCCTTCGGTGTGATCTGTCCTACCTGAGCCTCAGCTCAAAGGGAGAAGAGATTTACTTCATCTGCTGACGGGATTCGCCGCCAGCTGGTTCGAAGCCTGCAGCCTTGGCAGCTTCGATGGAGTTGAACCAGAACTCGGCTTCGGTCTGGTCGTACCAGGTCGAGCCTGGAACGTGGTACTTGTTCGAGCCAGCGTTGCCCTTGATGATGAAGCCCTCAGGTGCGTCTTCGCCTTCAACGGCCTTGACTACGCCTTCGCCCTCGACGGACTTGGCAGCAGCCTTTGGAGCCTTGGCAGCCTTGGGTGCAGCAACCTCAGCAGCGGCAGCCTTTGGGGCGTTGACGTCAGCTGGAAGTGCATCCTTGGCAAGCTTTACCAGGGTAGCGAAAGCGTTCGAGTCCGAAACAGCCAGCTCTGCGAGCATACGACGGTCAACCTCGATCTGAGCAGCCTTCAGGCCCTGGATCAGACGGTTGTAGGTCATGCCGTTGGCGCGGGATGCAGCGTTGATGCGCTGGATCCACAGGCGGCGGAAGTCGCCCTTGCGCTTACGGCGGTCGTTGAAGCTGTAAACGAACGAGTGGAGCAGCTGCTCCTTGGCCTTACGGTACAGGCGCGAACGCTGACCGCGGTAACCCTTTGCGCGTTCCAGAACGACGCGACGCTTCTTGTGGGCGTTTACTGCCCGCTTCACACGTGCCACGTGTGTACTCCTTCAAGTCAGTTCCCCAGTGCCCGCGATTTTGCGGGATGGGTGAAATCTATGGGTGGTGGGGTATTGCTTCCCCGTATTGCGAAAGGGAGAGCTTAGAGGCCCAGCATCCGCTTGATGGTCTTTACATCGGCCTTAGCGACGATCTGGTCAGAAGCCAGGCGACGGGTAACGCGCGAGGACTTGTGCTCCAGGTAGTGGCGACGGTTGGCCTGCTGGCGAGCGAGCTTACCGCTACCGGTGAGCTTGAAGCGCTTCTTGGCGCCACTGTGAGTCTTGAACTTCGGCATAGCTGCCGTTCTCCTTACGTGCTCCACCCGGTAAAGCACCGGGTGGGGATCATCCGAAGCGGGCCCCGATAAAGGTGACCGCTGTTGTTCTCTTGTAGTTGGACCTTCCCGGAAGAAGATCCTTCACCGTGAACGGTGACGGGCTCGAAAGCCCAACAGGCTTGGCTAGGCGTCGCCTTCAGCTGCCTGACGTGCCTGCTCCAACTTGGCGCGGGCTTCATCATCCATGGAAGCTGCGACATTCTGGCCCTCGGTCTCAGCCGGAGCGTCGGTGCGGATCTTGCGCTTGGCCGCGCTGCGGCCACCCGACTTCTGCTGCTGTTCGCGGCGAGCCTCTGCCTTGTTCTTCAGCGGACCAACAACCATGACCATGTTTCGGCCATCGATGCGCGGGCTGGATTCAATGATTCCAACTTCGGCGACGTCTGCTGCAAACTTTTCAAGCAAGCGAATGCCCATCTCTGGACGCTGCTGCTCACGACCACGGAACTGGATCATGGCCTTGACCTTGTCGCCGGCGCCCAGGAAGCGCAGTGCGTGGCCGACCTTGGTCTCGTAGTCGTGGGTGTCGATCTTCAGGCGGAAGCGGACTTCCTTCAAGACCGTGTTGGTCTGGTTCTTACGAGCTTCGCGAGCCTTGACAGCGGCTTCGTACTTGTACTTGCCGAAATCCATCAATTTGCACACTGGAGGCTTGGCGCTGGGTGCCACCTCGACCAAGTCCAGATCGGACTCGAGAGCAAGACGAAGCGCGTCCTCGATACGGACGATGCCTACCTGCTCGCCATTAGGGCCGACGAGACGTACCTCTGGCACGCGAATGCGCTCATTAATGCGTGGATCGCTGATGTGTCACTCCTGAAATTCGTAATCCATGACCGCAAACAAAGAAGGCCCCCGTCTGCGATTGCAGGCGAAGGCCAAAAAGAACGACAAAGCCGAACACGGGATTGCTCCTGCGTAAGCGCTTGGGGAATGCATTGCTGCAATCCTGCCGAAATACCCGGAAGCCTGGAAACGGCGACAGCGGGTGGGAGTTGGCCTCCACTTGCATGGCTCAATACTAGTACGAATCCCTCATCCAGTGCTAGCTGGAGAACTGCGAGAAGTACCGGCATCGAGTCGGTCTGTGACAAGCTTAGCAGTATGACTAACGAAGACACCAACTCGCACCAGCACGCTGTCGACCAGCAGGTGCGCGATATCGCAGAAGTTGCAGCCGTTGAAATCATCACCACGGCCGCCGTCCACCTGATGAGTGCAGCAGCAGTCAAGTGCGGACTTGCAGAGGGCGAAGATGCCAATGAGCTGAAGGATCTCGATGAGGCCCGCAAGCTGATCACCGCACTGGCAGGCCTAGTCACCGCCGGTGCGCCCGAGATCGGCTCGCAGCACGCAGCGCCTTTGCGTGACGGCCTGCGCAGCCTGCAGCTGGCCTTCCGCGAAGCTTCAATCATCCCGGATGCACCAGGCAAGGGCCCGGGCGAGAAGTTCACCGGACCGGTCAACTAGGTAATATTGGCTGAATTTTAAGAGATTAACATCATGGACTCGTTTCCCCAGGGAAACGGGTCCATTTGTTGTTTGGATCACCAAGCTAGGTTGGAATCATGCAGATGCTCGAACAACCAGTGATCGACGCCGGTGCTTTCCGGCTCCGCCCCTTCCAGCCCAGCGACATTCCTGCCGTGAGGCAGGCCTCCACGGACCCCTACATTACGCAAATCACCACGGTCCCGGCGCAAGGAACTGAAGCCGGCTATGCGGCATTCATCGCGCGCCAGCACCGCCGGGTGGCCGAGGGCAGCGGGTATTCGTTTGCCATAGCCGAAACGGCCACGGATCGTGCCGTTGGGCAAATCGGCTTGTGGCTGCGCAATGCCGACCACGGCAGGGCCAGCATCGGATACTGGATCGCACCGGAGCACCGCAGGCGCGGCATTGCCAAGCACGCGTTGGCAGCGCTCGGCGCCTGGGCATTGGAGCATCCGGGAATCGACCGGATCGAGCTCTACGTGGAGCCGTGGAACGAGGGGTCGTGGCGGGCCGCTGAAGCGTGCGGCTTCCAGCGTGAAGGCTTGCTGCGCAGCTGGGAACAGGTGGGCACCGCACGCAGGGACATGTACATGTACTCGCGGCTCAGGGCAGCTCCACCAGCCTAGGCGATCGTTTCCAGGCGACGGCGGCGGGCGCGGCGAACGCGGCGGCGGATCTGCTGCGCAATCAAGGCAATCACCACGACCACTGCAGCCATGGCGCCGATGCCAAGGAAGGCCGGGGCGGGTCCGAGGTTGTCGACGAATATGCCGGTGATCGGCGATCCCAACGCGGTGCCAGCGGTCATCGCGGAGCCATACCAGCCCATGGCTTCGCCGCGACGCTTTTCGGCCACCAAATCGGTGAGCCACTCAGAGGCCGCCGACAGCGTCGGCGCGCACAGGAAGCCGGGGAGTGCGGAGAACAGCGCCAATGACCAGGTATCCCACGCGAAGTACATGGGGATCGTCAGCACGGCCATGCTCAGCAGCAGCACCAGTGGAGAAATAACCCGCTTCATCGACCCGTAGATCAGGCCGCCGACCAGCGAAGCTCCGCACCAGAAGAAGAACACCAGACCCAGCTGGTGGCTCTGCGCCGACGCGTCCAATTCGGCCACGATGGCCACTTCTGTGCCGGTGAGCAGCATGCCTGCTCCGGCCGCGGCAATGAATACTGCCAGGACCGAAGCGCTGACCCAGTTGAAACGGTTCTTGAAGTTGCGGCCACGCTGCTTGATGCGGGCGCGGGCAGACTTCATGCCGGCTGCGATCAGCTCGCCCTCGACTTCGGGTACACCCATCGGCGCGGCCGCAATGAAGCTGGCCTCCGCCCCCAAGCGTTCCTCGTGCACGTTGGCCCGCGAGGCGATCGCCTTGGGATCATCGCTGCGCGTTGGCGGATTCAGGATCATCAGCGCCAACCCGGCAACCGTCGAGGTCACGCCGATGACGCTCAATCCAATGACGCTGCTGATCTGGGTGGCGACAATGCCGGCGCTTGCAGGTCCGACGATGAACACCAGTTCGGTGGCGGTGGCATCCAAGGCGAAGGCGGTACGGCGTTGTTCGCCGGTGGTCATGATGCCCAGCGCGGTACGCACCACTGAGAAGACCGGTAGCGCGAAGAGTCCGCCGATGAAGGCCAGCGGGTACACCCAGGCCAGTGGAACATGCGGCACCGTGCACCAGACGAGTGTTTCGACGATCACCGATGGGATCATCGCGCGGCGCAATCCCCAGACATCTACGCGGGCACCGCGCCACGGGGCGCCAATGGCGATGCCCAAGGTCATGACGGCCGTGACCAGACCGGCCGAAACCCAGGATTGGCCGAGGTTGTTCACCAGATGCAGGAGCAGCAGCATGCTCAATGCGGAGTGCGGAAGTCGGGCAATCATGCCAATCAGCAACAAAAGTGAGATCTGCGGTTGACGCAAAATCTGCCAATAGCTTTTCATGCCCGGAAAGTTCCTTGTCTGGTCGAAAGGAGCCCGCCGGTTTAGTTCGGCGCGCTGTGCAAACTGAGTTCGAGGGAATCCACTGCTTCAGCGAATTCGGTGTTTTGGGACAAACGTCCGTGGATTGCGCGAGTCGTCTCGCGAGCGTCGTTCTCGCTCGTTCCGGGAGCAAAAACAAACTGCAAGTTCAGTTCCGGTCCGGGACCTCCGCCAAGGACCACTTGCCCGTCCTTGCTGCGTGAGCCGACTCCCCTGCCCGGGGCAACCTTGACGGTCTGCAACTGGCCAAAGCCTTCGGTTGCATCCTGCACCAGGTTGGCGATCTGCTGGTTCTGATAACTCGGAATCCAGTCGATCTGCTTGGCCAGGTTCCAGACCCCCGGTCGTCGAAGCACGAAGGTGAATTCGCTTCCGGGATCGAGTACCAGCAGCTGGCATTCCTCGCTGACTGCCGAGAGGGCCGCCCGCGGGGCGTAAACCGCCACTGGTCGAGCTTCCTTGTGCCAAGCCTGCAATCGTTCGACGGTCGTGAAGATCGGCAGGGCCATGCGGCCATCTGGAGCCTTGATTTTCACCAGCGCCATATCGGCTTCCTTGTCGGATGCGAAGCCGTGTTCCGTCATGGCTTCTTCGCCGAGCTGGGCTACCACCGCAACGAAAACGCGTGCCTCGGACAAGGATTTATGCACCTCGCCCTCCCCTGCGCTGCCATCGCGCAAGGCCGCCAGTGCGGCAACGACGTTGGCGTCGGCCTTGCCGTCGTCCTTGTCGAAATTATGCAGGGGGTTGCCTTCACCGCTCAGGTCCCGGCCTTCCCAGTCCTGACCGGCAGAGTCGGTGCTAGAGCCTGCCTGCGCCAGTGCAGCGACAATATGTCCCGGCAGGTGGCGTTTGGGTGCAGATTCAGGTTGCTCGGTACTCATAGCTCCATGCTATCGGTGGTTTCGGGGTTGTTGGAGGGAAGTTTCAAAACTGCAGTCATGAGCTTGGACACCCCTATCCGATGATTTCAGATTTCTTTCCCAGCACCTGCGCGCAGTCGCGGGCCCGAGGAGGGAAAGACCGGGATCCGCTTTCACGAATAAAAAAAGACGATTCAAAAGCGCGAGCTTCTGAATCGTCTTTCCCTGCTGCAGCATGGGGCCTAGCGGCGACCTGCTACATCGAGCGCTTCTTGCAAGGTGAATTGGCCCGAGTACAGCGCCTTGCCCATGATGGCTCCTTCGATGCCTTCTGGAACCAGCTCGCGCAAGACCCGGAGGTCTTCGAGCGAGGAGATGCCGCCCGAGGCGACAATCGGCTTGCTGGTCTTGGCAGCGATTTCGCGCAATAATTCAACGTTCGGTCCGCGCAGGGTGCCGTCCTTGGTCACGTCGGTGACGACGTAACGGGCGCATCCGGCATCTTCGAGGCGGGCCAGAACATCCCACAGGTCGCCTCCGTCCTTGGTCCAGCCGTGGCCGGACAAGGTGGTTCCGCGCACGTCCATGCCCACGGCGATCTTGTCACCGTGGCGGGCAATGGCCTGCTTGGTCCATTCCGGGTTCTCCAGCGCGGCGGTTCCGAGGTTGACGCGGGTAGCACCGAATTCCAGGGCCCGGTCAAGTGAAGCGTCATCGCGGATACCGCCGGAGAGCTCGACCTTGATATCCAGTTCCTTGGCAATGCGCTGGACAATCTCAACATTGCTGCCACGGTCAAAGGCTGCGTCCAGGTCGACCAGGTGCAGCCATTCAGCGCCGGCATTCTGCCAGGAGAGCGCAGCTTCCAGCGGGTCGCCGTATCCGGTCTCGGAACCGGCTTCGCCCTGGACCAGGCGCACTGCCTGTCCGCCAGCGATATCTACTGCAGGCAAAAGTTCGAGGATTGGTTGCTCGCTCATGATGTCCTTAGTGAAGAAGTAATGTGATTAGTAGGTCAAGGACCAGGCTGCGATCAGGCTCAGGCCTGCAAGTACCCACAGCGCGATGATCCATGAGATATGGGCCTTCTGGCTCTTCAGCGAAATGGCTCCGCCAATCAGGAAGGCCCCGACAACGCCCAGAATAAGGGTCCACATGCCTAGAGCGTCCCCAACCAATTGCGAAGCAGTTGCGCTCCAGCGTCCCCGGACTTCTCCGGGTGGAACTGCACTGCCGATAGCGGGCCGTTCTCGACGGCGGCCACGAAGGGCGTTCCGTGCGTCGACCAGGTCACCTGTGGCGGGGTCATCGCTGGCTGCGTTACGTCGAATTCCCACTTCTGAACAGCATAGGAGTGCACGAAGTAGAATCGTTCACCCTCGATGCCGGCGAACAGCTTGGATCCCTCCGGCGGGCGTACCGTGTTCCAGCCCATGTGCGGGATGACATCTGACTGCAGGCGTTCAACCTTGCCCGGCCATTCGCCAATGCCTTCGGTTTTCACACCGTGTTCCACGCCTTCTTCAAAGAAGACCTGGTGTCCCACGCAGATACCCAAAACCGGCAGGCCCCCGGCAATGCGGCGACCGATCCAGCGCAGGGAACCGGTTTTGGCCAGCTGCTCCATGACCGAGGCGTAGGCGCCAACACCGGGGACTACCAGGCCGTCGGCGGCCACGATCTTCTTCGGATCTGCGGTCAGTTCCACTTCGGCGCCGGCGGCTTCCAAAGCGCGCACAGCGGAGCGGACGTTGCCGGAACCATAATCCAGGACAACTACTGTTTTCTTTTCCACTTACAGTGCACCCTTCGTGGATGGGATCTTGTCGCCCATGCGCTCATCGCGCTCTACCGCTTCGCGCAATGCGCGCGCGAAGGACTTGAACTGCGCTTCAACGATGTGGTGCGGGTCGCGACCCGAGAGCACCTCGATGTGAGCACAGATCTGTGCGTGGAAAGTGATGGCTTCGAAGACGTGACGGGTCATCGAACCGGTGAAGTGACCACCGATCAGGTGGTATTCCTGGCCCGCAGGCTCGCCGGAGTGCACGAGGTATGGCCGGCCCGACACATCGACTACCGAACGGGACAGAGCTTCGTCCAGTGGAGCGTAGGAGGTGCCGAAGCGGCGGATGCCGGCCTTGTTGCCCAGTGCCACGCGCAGTACTTCTCCAATGGTGATCGCGGTGTCCTCGACGGTGTGGTGAACGTCGATGTGGGTATCGCCGGTGGCACGCACGGTGAGATCGATGAGCGAATGCTTGGATAGCGCAGTCAGCATGTGGTCGTAGAACGGCACCGAGGTGCTGATCTCAGAGACACCGGTGCCATCGAGGTCCAGTTCAACGAATACTGACGATTCGCTGGTCACGCGTTCCATGCGGGCGCGACGTGCGCCAATCAATTCGGCAGACATGTCTTCCTTCGCTTGTCTTTGATTACTTCTGCGAGCCGAGCAGTTCGGCAAGTCGTTCCAAGAAGGCTGTGGTTTCCGATTCGGTTCCTGCCGTAACACGCAAGGTTCCCGGGATTCCATTGTCGCGGATGATGATGCCGGCTTCCAACAGGCCTTCCCAAATCTTGTGGGGGTCTTCGACGCCACCGAAGAAGACGAAGTTGGAGTCGGAGACCGATGGCTTGAGGCCAAGTTCCTTCAGGCGCGCGACGATGCGGTCCCGCTGGGACTTGATGTCCTCGACCTGGGCCAACAGCAACTCGATGTTCTTCAAGGCCGCGATGGCGGTTGCCTGGGTCACTGCCGACAGGTGGTACGGCAGTCGCACCAAGCGGATGGCATCGGTGACTTCTGGCGCAGCGGCCAGGTAGCCTACGCGCGCACCGGCCAGGCCGAAAGCCTTGGACATGGTGCGCGAGACAATCAGCCGCTGGCGGCCTTCGAGCAGGCTCAGCGCCGAGGTGGTGCTGGCCAAGGAGAACTCGGCGTACGCCTCATCCACGATCACCATGCCGTTATGCTCGCTCATGGCTTCATATACCGCGGTGATGACGTCCAGGCCAAGGGCCGTGCCGGTGGGGTTATTCGGAGAGCAGAGGAAAACGATGTTCGGCTTGTGCTCGCGAACCTGTGCGGCTGCGGAATCGGCGGACAACGTGAAATCTGCGGCGCGTTCACCGGCGATATATTTCGTGTCAGTACCACTGGCAAGCAGCGGGTACATGGAGTAGGTTGGGCCGAAGCTCATCACGGCACGGCCGGGGCCGCCAAAGGCTTGCAGGATTTGCTGCAGGATTTCATTGGAACCGTTAGCGGCCCAGATATTGTCCTTGGTGAGCGAGTGGCCGAGGTAATCGGCTAGGAGTTCGCGAAGCTCGGTGAACTCGCGGTCCGGATACCGGTTCAACGTTGCCGCCGCCTTGGCCACCTCTTGTGCAATGGCATCGACGACTGTCGGTGGCAACGGATGGGTGTTCTCGTTGACGTTCAGCTGGATGGGCACGTCAATTTGTGGTGCGCCATAAGGGGATAGCCCGCGGAGATTCTCACGCAAGGGCAGCTGCCTCAAAAGTTCACTGCGGTCATTCACGCATCAAGTCTACGTGCGCAGCGCGCCTGCCGGTGAATCCGCTACGGCCACAGGTAACAAACTCGAAGCAGGCTGGGGAAGCTAGCCGGCAAGGACCGGAATCGACAAGGTTTCGCCAACCTGGATTTCGCTGCCGGTCAGGGCATTGAGTTCGGCGATGTGGCCCACTGCCGAGGTGACTTCGTAACCGGTGGCGTAATCCCGGGCCAGGCTCCACAGCGTATCCCCTGGAATAACGGTGACATCAACGGTTCCGACTCCAACAGGAGTATCGGCTGCGGCATGCGCGTCAGAGGCAAACATGGAGATGAAGAAAGCTGCGGCGATGGTGAGTGCGAAAATGGGCATACCCACAAGCACGGCCCATCCGCGACGGTTGATGCGGATCTTCAGTGGTGCCTGGGTCTGATTTGAGTCAAGTGCGACGGTTGCCATGACTTTGTCTCCTCAAGAAATTCAAGTGATGCGAATTTGTATTCGAAAGCGCAGATTCGAAAACTTGTTCGAACCTCGTATATCTGTTCTAACAGAGGTTTGCGGAACTTGTCCAGAAGTTTTCGAACAAATCTTTGAAAGAAGCTCGCTTATCTACTAAGATTTCGAAGTAGACGAGCAATGAAAACATCTCACCATCTAGCGCCGACAGTTTGGGCTTACGAACTTTCGAATGATTGCTAGGGAAGGCAAAATCTCATGTCAGCTTCACAACGCACTCCCCGATCGAATGCACGTTCGCTGACGATTCGCCAAAAGAAGATCCTGGAGACGATCCAGCGGTCAATCGGCAAGAACGGTTATCCACCATCGATGCGTGAGATTGGTGACGCAGTGGGGCTCAAGAGCCTTTCGAGCGTCACCCACCAGCTGAGCCAGCTGGAAAAGCTCGGCTATATCCGTCGAGATCCACGCCGTCCGCGCGCAATGGAAATCCTGCTGCCTCTGCAGCTGGCCGAAGACGCCGAGAAGGCCGAAGTTTCGAAGCCGGTCGAGCCAGATGCCAGCGAAGACGCCAAGATCATTGAATTGAGCACTTCCGCTGACACCACCATGGTTCCCCTGGTTGGCCGTATCGCTGCCGGCGGTCCGATCCTTGCCGAACAGTCCGTCGAAGATGTTTTCTCGTTGCCTCGTCAGCTCGTAGGCCACGGCGAACTGTTCATGCTCAAGGTTTCCGGCGATTCAATGGTTGACGCTGCGATTTGCGATGGCGACTGGGTAGTTGTCCGCCGCCAGCAGACGGCGGACAACGGCGACATCGTAGCTGCCCTGCTCGATGAAGAAGCCACGGTAAAGACTTTCCGGCAGCGTGACGGGCATATCTGGCTGCTTCCGCAGAACTCGCGCTACGAACCAATTTTGGGTGATGCCGCAACGATCATGGGACGCGTCGTCTCGGTGATGCGCTCGCTCTAGAATACGTACGGTCATTGCGCTGGTGCTTGGCACCAGCGCAATTCTCGTTTAACCCGCTATTGGCCGGCGTTCAACTCGAATTGAGCGGCCGCCGAGAAGATCATCCAGCGTTGGATTGCCGCCGAAAGCCGGCGTGGTTCCTGGTCAGCCAGATGGCGCGCCGTTGCCATGACCAGCCTCCTGGCCTGCTCCCGGCTCCGGGCTTCCAAGCGGACATCATTACCGGCGAGGGCCAGATATCGGCAGAGTATCCCCGCGAACAGGTTGCCGTCTCCCCCGCTGTTGAACGAGAGGACCCCGGCAGCAGTTGACAGCGATTTCGTGGTGGCATCGATCAGTACTTTAGCGTGAGCCAGATCAGCAGGCTCGCCAAGCTCAAGCAATGCCCCGAGCACCAGGCCCTGGTTATAGGTGTAGACCGCTGGTTCCACGGCGTGTCCCTGCGTGGTCAACCGAAGTCCGTCCAGATACAGTCCTCGCTCCACGCTGAACAGATTCTTTTCCAGCCACTGGAGAAGCTCTCGCGCGGTCTCTTTCTCCCCGGTACGGGCAAAGAACAGTGCCGCCGGCGCGTTGGCTGGCGTGTTCTTGAAATCCCGCTTTCTGGACCAGTACAGGCCGCCGTCCAGCACCCCATCCATGCCGGCATGGAGCTGCCGTCCCAGCGTCCGAACTGCCGCCTCGGCAGGACGGCTCTTGTGCCCCGTCGCCAGCTGCGTGAACTTTGACAGGCGGCCGCTGGCCAGGGCAAGCCAAGCCATGTCGTCGAAGAAGTAGTTGGGCAAGATCCCGAAGTTTCGAATTCGAATGCCGCGCAATAGGCCGTTGGCCCGGGCAAGCGCTTCGCGCGCCCGGTGTTCGTTGCCTTCGTCCCAGTACGATCGGCCCTCATCGATGATGGCATCCAGATAGTGCGCCTGCCACCAATAGTTCCACTCCGCAAGCGGGTGCGCGAAACCATTGAGATTGCTGAGCATGCTTCCGTCGCGCAACCGATGCGCTCTGCTGTAGCTCTGTCCAATCCACGTTCCGGGCAACCCCATGAGGCGATGCCCGAACCGCTGGTGGGTGTCGATCGCGGCTTGGTGCGCCAAATCCTGCATGGACTCCATGGTGCCTTCCGATTCGAGCTTCATCAGTTCTTGTCACAGACCTTAGTGCATCTGGAAGCATCATGCTGGTACCGGTTAAAGAACTTGAGCTGTCCCGAAGGACAGCTCAAGTTCATATTCTGGTTGCGGCTATTTCCCGCCCGGGTTCAATCGCTTGAGAACACCAGTGATGACCTTCTTATCGACAGTCGGCCACATCGGAGGCAGGGTAGCTTTCAAGAAGCTGCCATACCGCGCCGTGGCCATGCGCGAATCAAGGATCGCCACAACGCCCTTATCCCCGACCGAACGAATCAAGCGCCCAGCACCCTGGGCCAGGCGAATCGCCGCATGGGTGGCGGCAACCTGCATGAAGCCATTTCCGCCATGCTTGGCCACGTCCTCGGAACGGGCCTTGGAGATAGGATCATCCGGGCGCGGGAAAGGAATCTTGTCGATGATGACCAGCCGGCAAGAATCGCCTGGCACGTCCACGCCCTGCCACAAGGTCATGGTTCCAAACAGGCAGGTGTCGCGTTCGCTGCTGAACTGTTCGACCAGCGACTTCATGCTGGCTTCACCCTGGCACAAGATTTCCACGTCCAGGCGCTCGCGCAAGATGCTTGCCGCTTCCTCGGCGGAACGCTTGGAAGTGAACAGCGCCAAGGCGCCGCCACCGGAGGCCTTGATGAGATCCTCGATCTCATCCAGCGTCTCCGCCGCCAGTTGGCGTCCTGGCTTGGGCAGGTGCTTGGCCACGTAGAGGATGCCCTGCTTGGGGTAATCGAAAGGGCTGCCAACATCTACGCCGGTCCATGATGGAGCGCCGGCGCCCATCAGGCCCAAGGAGCCTGCTACCGAGTCGAACTGCGAGCCAATGGCCAAGGTGGCGCTGGTCAATACGACCGTGCGCCCGTCGAAGAGGCCCTCGCGCAACTTGCCGGCCACCGACAACGGTGCCACGTTCAAGGTTGCAGGCTGGCTCTCATCGGCCTCGACGTAGCCCCGGCCTTCGACAAACTCCCGCGGACGGGTGGTGTACAGGACCTCGCGGCGTTCTTCGGATTCGAGCATGCGAATCGCATCATCCATCACTGCCTGCAGCTGGGAGCGGGCAGTCTGGCGGCCGCCATCGGCCGGTGCATTGGCTTCGGGCTTGGACAGCGCCAGAGCCAGCCGGGCCTGCTCCACGATGTCGTTCAGGGCAATGCCCATGTCTTCGCGCAGACCATGTTCCAGCAAGCCTGTCGGCAACCCGGTCAACGACTTTTCCAGGCGGTTTGCGGCCTTGACCATCTCATCCGCATTGATACCGCAATGGCGCTTGGCACCGCCAGCGGCGGTAAGCACCATGCGCGAGGAGAGCGCGCCCGAAACCGAGCTGGTCACGCGATCTTGCAGTTCGTGGGCCTCATCGATGATCGCGACTTCGAAGTCCGGGAGAACCGAAAGCCCCTCGAAGGCCGAAACCGCCAGCAACGCATGGTTCGTAATGACCACGTCGGACTCGGCGGCACGGGCACGCGCCATTTCCGAGAAGCATTCGTCCGCCATCGGGCACTTCTGCGAGCCGAGGCACTCCATGGCCGAAACCGAGACCTGCTTCCAAGCCTTGTCACTAACCCCGGGCACCAGTTCATCGCGGTCACCCGTGTCGGTCTCTTCGGCCCATTCACGCAGTTTCAATACTTCGCTAGCCAGCGGCGAGTAAGTGGTGCCGGCAGGTATTGCCGGCTCGTCCATGGAAAAAAGAGTGCCTTCGTCATCCGGGTATCCGCCGCCGAGCTTGTACTGGCACAGGTAGTTCGAGCGCCCCTTGAGCAGCGCGACATCCATCGGGCGCGAGAGCTTGCCCTTGAGCGAGTCGAGTAATCGCGGTACGTCACGGCCGACAATCTGCGATTGCAGCGCCAATGTCGCGGTGGAGACGATCACTGGCTTGGCGCTGGTTTGCGCGTGGGCCAGTGCCGGAATCAGGTAGCCCATGGACTTGCCCGTTCCGGTACCGGCCTGCACCAGCAAATGCTTTTCGTCTTCCAACGCGCTGACCACGTGCTTGACCATTTCCTGCTGGCCGGTGCGCATGGCGCCGCCCATGGAAGTGACCGCGGCCTCCAGGAGCCCCAGGGCCTGCTCTTGCTTATCCATGAAGGTTGAAGGTCTCCAACTCTGCAGCAAAGGAATCGCGCACCTTGACGATCAGCCGGGTGCCCTCCTCCAGGTGTTCGCTTTCCAGGATCTCGGATTCGCTCTGGTGCAGCTTGGCGATCAAATCCCCCCGGTTGTAGGGAATGAGTACCTCAAGCTGGACTCCGGGGCGTGGAATCGAGGAACTGATCTTTTCCAGCAGCTCCTGGATGCCTTCACCGGTATGCGCAGAGACAACCACAGTGTTGGATTCCTTGTTGCGGATGCGTTCGATAACGAACGGATCAGCCACATCAGCCTTATTCACCACGATGATCTCTGGGATGTTCAACGCGTCGACTTCGCCGAGCACGGTGCGCACGGCCTGGATCTGCCCTTCGGGATCCGGATGGGACCCGTCAACGACGTGCAGGATGAGATCCGAATCGGCGATTTCCTCCAAAGTGGAACGGAAGGCTTCCACCAGCTGGGTCGGAAGGTTGGAAACGAATCCCACGGTATCGGCCAGGGTGTAGGTCAGCCCGTCTTCGGTCGCCGATTGGCGAACGGTCGGGTCCAGGGTAGCGAACAGCGCGTTCTCCACCAGCACACCGGCGTTGGTCAGTCGGTTAAGCAGCGATGACTTGCCAGCGTTGGTGTAGCCGGCAATGGCTACGGCCGGAACCTCATTGCGCTTGCGGTTGGCACGCTTGGCTTCGCGCGCAGGCTTCATGGCCTTGATCTCGCGGCGCAGCTTCGCCATGCGGTCGCGAATGCGGCGGCGGTCCATTTCAATCTTGGTTTCACCCGGTCCACGCGAACCGATACCGCCACCGGCGGCACCAACGCGGCCACCGGCCTGGCGGGACATCGATTCTCCCCAACCGCGAAGGCGCGGCAGCAGGTATTCGAGCTGGGCCAGTTCAACCTGCGCCTTGCCCTCTCGCGACTGGGCATGCTGCGCAAAGATATCCAGGATCAGGCTGGTGCGGTCGATCACCTTGACCTTGACGATATCCTCCAAGGCGCGACGCTGCGAAGGAGCCAGCTCTGCATCGACAACCACGGTATCGGCGCCAGTGGAAGCAACAATTCCGCGCAGCTCTTCAGCCTTGCCCGAGCCGAGGAAAGTCGATGGGTCCGGCTTGCTGCGGCGCTGCACCAGCCCGTCCAGGACCTCCGAGCCGGCGGTCTCTGCCAAAGCGGCGAGCTCACGCAGGGAATTCTCGGCGTCGGTGACGGTCCCGTCGCTCCAGATGCCAGCCAGCACGACGCGTTCCAGGCGCAGCTGGCGGTACTCGACTTCGGTGACGTCTTCCAGTTCCGTGGACAGGCCTGCGACGCGGCGCAGCGCACGGCGGTCGTCCAAATCTTCCTGGTCCCCGTCGAAATGGGTGAGGCCGGAGGAAAAACGGTTCAGTGCAGAGGCTTGCCCGGCGAAGATGGAACTCTCTTCTTCGCCGAAGTGCTGGACCTGCGGGCTCTGCGCATCGTCGGCTGCGAGGATTCGATCGATGGCGGCCTGGATCTGGGCATCATCCATAGATGCCGAATCGTGCTCGTGTGACTCGGAGTTAGTCATGGTCTCCTTAGAAGTACTTCGCTTTCCAGAATAGTGCGGGTGGGCCCCACTTTGCGACGTGGCGCGTTCAGTTTCGGTTGGTTCATCAAACATTCGTGGTCCTTTGCAAGGAGTAAAGGTCTATGAGCAGACAGGTGAATGCATGGTTACCGGTGAGCAAAGGCGAATGCGGGGTTCCAAAAAGAAGAACTGCCAAGAAGGGGAAATGACTTTGCTGTCTGCTGATTCATGCAGGTGGGCGCGCAAGAAGTGCACGGCCAGCTCGTGGAATCGCGGGTAACCAAGAGGATTACGTATTAGACGAAAATGAAAGTCATAGGGAAAACTCTATCAGTGATATCGTGTCGTGCCTATATCGCTTTGCTCACGTTGGAGACCCTGTTCTTTGGGGTAACCGTACTGGGCGATAAACTTTGCCTATGACCTCGGATCACTACTTCACCGCCAGCCCGGCCTCGGCAGACGAACGTCGCACCATCGAAGTCGAGCTCAATGGCTCGCTGCGCAAAGTGCAGACGGCCTCCGGCATTTTCTCCCCTGCCGGGCTGGATAAGGGCACAGCGGTATTGCTGCAGTACGTGCCGGCCCCTCGCGGACGCATCCTGGATATCGGGTGCGGCTGGGGGCCCATCACCTTGGCCGCTGCCGAGCAGTCCCCGCAGTCCGAGGTCTACGGCGTCGACGTCAATGAGCGTTCCATCGATCTGGCCCGCTTGAACGCCACGGCGTTGGGCTTGTCCAACGTTGTTGTCGGCACTCCTGAATCCGTGGATCCGAACCTGGAATTCGACACCATCTGGTCCAACCCGCCCATTCGCATCGGCAAGGATGCCCTGCATGAGCTGCTGATGCTGTGGTTGCCGCGTTTGGCCCCGGGCGGCGAGGCCTGGATGGTGGTGCAGAAGAACCTTGGCAGTGACTCGTTGCAGAAGTGGCTGGTTGAGCAGCTTCCCTCGGAGTGGAAGATCACCCGCGAAGCGACCGCCAAGGCCTTCCGCGTGCTGAAGGTAGCGCGCCCGGCCTAGAGGACCGAAGGCAAACCGCAGATCCGCTAGCCGAGCCAATCTGCGGTTCTGCGAAGAACCGGATCAGTTCTACTGCGCACCGAGGATCCCGCGCGCCACCAGATCCGCGGGGCCGCTGAGGATCGTATCTTCTCCGCCGCTTGCATTGCCGCGGAATTCAACGCCGACCACGCCGCCTGGCACCGCAACAGCCCACTGGTTGATCAGCGCGGTGCTGCGCGCCCAGTAGCGTACGGCAGCTGCAGCCGCGCAGGCACCGGTACCGCAAGAGAGGGTCTCGCCTACCCCGCGTTCATGGACGCGCATCTGGACCTGGGCAACTCCGTCTTCTTCAATCAGCGGTTCGGATGGAACCACGAATTCCACGTTGGTGCCGTGGGCAGGAACGGGAGATACCTCTGGTGCCTGGAACAGGTCCAATTCTTCGAGCATTCGGGCATCGGGCAACGCCACAACGGTGTGCGGATTGCCCATGGTGATGCTCAAGGCCGGCAGGGCCTGTTCCCAGCCACGCGGCTTGACCATGGAGTCCACGGATTTTTCGGCCGCGTCCTGCTCGAAGATCAGGCCCCAAGGACCCAGGTTCACTGCGTAGCCATCGACCAGGCGGGTAATTTCCTTGACCCCTGCACGGCTGCCGATTTGGAAGCTTTGCCCCACCTGGAGGCTCACCAGCCCCTCGGCAATCAGGTAGTGCGCGAAGGCACGCACGCCATTGCCGCACATTTCGGCGATGGAACCGTCGTTGTTCCGGTAATCCATGAACCAGTAGGCCTTGGGGTTCTCCAGGAACTGCTCTTCGTATCCCGGAACCTTGGAGGTTGGCACGGCACGGATGAGCCCGTCGCCGCCAATGCCGAAGCGGCGATGGCATAGGGCCGCTACCTGTTCGGGGGTGATGTCGAGCTTTGCTTCAGGGTCTGCAACCAGTACGAAGTCGTTGCCGGTAGCGTGGCCCTTGGCAAAATGTTGTCCAGCCAGCTGTCCTAGTTCGGTGCGGTACATCAATGCTCCTAGAGTTTTCCTGCGTATGTTGGCTAGCCAATGATCTTCAGCGTTTTTTCCAGCAGTCCCGGTTCGATCGGGTTCAGCCAGTTGACCCGCTGGTCTGCATTGAACCAGGTGATCTGCCGTCGCGCGAACTTGCGCGTGGCGATGATCGTCTGGTCGATGGCTTCGGCTCGGGTGATCAGCGCATCCAAGTAGTCAATGTACTGCTGGTACCCGATGGCACGCGAAGCGGTCTTGCCTTCGCGTAATCCTTGTTCAAGAAGTCCTGCGACTTCTTCGGCTAATCCCATGGCATCCATCTTGTGCACGCGGGCCTCCAGGGCTTCGTGCAATGCATGCCGGTCATAGTTCAAACCGATCTGGATTGCCGGTGCGGCATACTCGCGTTGCGGCATGAAGGAGCTGAAGGCCCGCCCGGAAATCTCGTAGACTTCAAGGGCCCGGATCGCGCGGCGCAAATCCAGGTTGCGCCCAGCTGACACCGGGTCCACCTCGGCCAATCGGCGGCGCAGGGGTCCGTCGCCTTCGGCCTCGACCTCAGCCTCCAGCCGTTTCCTGACCCCGGGATCCGTCGGCGGGAAATCGATGACGTCAAGTGCTGCGCGTACATACAGTCCAGAGCCGCCGACCATCACCGGAATCTTGCCGCGGGCCTGGATTCGGGCGAAGTGGTCGCGGGCTTGGGCTTGGAAGGCCGCGACGGACGCTTCCTCGGTGATGGCCATGGTGTCGAGCAAATGATGCTCGATGCCGCCACGTTCATCCACCGGCAGCTTCGCGGTGCCGATATCCATGCCGCGGTAGAACTGCAGGGCATCTGAATTGACGATTTCCCCGCCCAGTTCCCGGGCCAGGGCAATAGCCAAATCTGACTTGCCGGTGCCGGTGGGGCCGACGATGGCGATGACCGGCAGGTTCGAATTGGTCATGTACTTAGCTACGCACTTTCAAGGTTGGCATGCCCAAGCTCGTGCGGCCGATGGAACCGTTCGCAGCTGGGGAAGGTACCCCGCAGCTTTCGGCTTGGGCACGGTCCCAGGCATCCCCGGCACGCGAACGGCGCAGGGAGTACTGGTCAGCGGTGGGATCGGAAATCAGGTGGAATGATGCCACTTCGGTAATAGGCAGGGTGACCAGATCGCCTGGGCGCGGGGCTTGGGCTCCGTCAGGCACAGAGAAGTGCACCAGGCGCTGGTCCTGCGAGCGTCCGGACAGGCGCCGGGTTTCCCCGGACTTGCGTCCGGACTGCTCGGTGGCCATCACTTCTACGGTACGGCCCAGCTGCTTCGCATTCTCTTCCTTGGCAATGCGGTCCTGGAGCGCGGTCAGTCGCTCGTAGCGTTCCTGGACCACGGCCTTGGGCAGCTGGTCTTCAAGTTCGGCTGCCGGTGTTCCCGGCCGCTTGGAATACTGGAAGGTGAATGCCGAGGAGAATCGCGACGCTTCAACCACGTCGAGGGTGGCTTGGAAGTCCTCTTCGGTTTCGCCCGGGAAGCCAACGATGATGTCGGTGGTGATTGCCGCATGCGGGATGCGTTCGCGAACCTTTTCCAGGATGCCCAGGAATTTCTTGGACCGGTAGGAGCGGCGCATTTCCTTGAGCACCCTGTCCGAGCCGGACTGCAGCGGCATATGCAGCTGCGGCATCACGTTCGGGGTCTCGGCCATGGCATCGATGACGTCATCGGTGAAGGCCGCTGGGTGCGGGCTGGTGAAGCGCACGCGTTCGAGTCCTTCTATTTCGCCGCAAGCGCGCAGCAACTTGCCGAAGGCCAAGCGGTCTCCGAATTCCACGCCGTAGGAATTCACGTTCTGGCCCAGCAGGGTCACTTCGATGGCCCCATCATCGACCAGGGCCTGGATTTCGGCGAGGATCTCGCCCGGGCGGCGATCGCGCTCCTTGCCGCGCAAGGATGGGACGATGCAGAAGGTGCAGGTATTGTTGCAACCCACGGAAATGGAGACCCAGCCTGCGTACACGGATTCGCGTCGAGTCGGCAAGGTGGATGGGAAGACATCCAGTGATTCCAGGATCTCCAGTTGCGCCTCCTGGTTGTGGCGCGAGCGGGCCAGCAGCGTAGGCAACGAACCGATATTGTGCGTGCCGAACACCACGTCTACCCATGGGGCTTTCTTGACGATGGTGTCCCGGTCCTTCTGGGCAAGGCACCCGCCGACGGCAATTTGCATATTGGGGCGTTCGGCCTTCAGGTTCTTCAGCAGGCCCAGATGCCCGTAGAGCTTGTTGTCTGCGTTTTCACGCACTGCGCAGGTATTGAAGACGACGACGTCGGCTGCTTCTTCGGCCAGCTCTTCGGATTTGCGGCTTAGGCCCGCATCTTCCAGGAGACCGGAGAGCCGCTCGGAATCGTGCACGTTCATTTGGCAGCCGAAGGTACGTACTTCATAGGTACGGGGTAGTTCTCCACTGCCGATGTTGCTCAAGGTATGTTGCTCAGTCACTCTTCAAGATTACCGAAGATTGGGTACTGCTGAAATACAGGTGACCTTGGGACGCGCTCCGGCGTGCTGTTCGCAGCGCGTGCCCGCTAATCGCCGGATTCACCGCTTCCCTCGGAAGGGTTAGGATTGAATTAGACTATCAACTAGCCAATTCGGCCTATGAGAGAGATTTCCGTGGAAAACCATTCACCCCGCCCACAACCGGAACCCGAGAAATCCCGCCCATTGCGCTTGTCACGCGGCATGAAGGTCTTCCATATCTGGATGGCCGGAATATCCGCACTTTTCCTTTTCGCCATCCCGATCGCCATCGGCCTCCTCCCGCCGATGGACCACGAGACCGATGACCTGCTGTTCAATATCGGTGTTGGCTCGGTGCTTGCCGGGATCGCCGCCTTGATCCTGTGGGCATACCAGGGCATTGACGATTGGCTTGGACGCCGCAGCAAAGCACCTGCCCAGGATCCGAAGCGCAATCAGTAGCGGCTACCGAAGCGCTCTTCCCATTCTTCGCGCGCGACCTTGAAGGCCAAGCCGCCGTTGTAGCCTTTACGCCCCAGCATCCCTACTAGTCGGCGTAATGCCCTATCCCGATCTGCGCCCATGGATTCCGGGCGCAGTTTCGCGCGAACCAGTTCACGGGCCCGCTGCTCCTCGGCCTCATCATCAATCTGCTCAAGCGCTTCAGCGGCCAGTTCATCGTCTACGCCCTTGGTGCGCAGCTCGCGCTTGATCGCCCCACGGGCCAAACCGCGCGAGCGCGCGCGGGCAACTACCCACGACTTCGCAAAGCGTTCATCATCAACGAGATTGATCTCGGCATACCGGTCGATGACTTCATCAGCGATATCCTCAGGGCATTGGTTGTCAAGAAGCTTGTCCTTGAGCTGTTTCGCGGTCTTGTCGCTGGCTGTGAGCTGGCGCAGCAAAATGCCACGCGCCTTTTCCCGCCACTGGTCATCGCTGAGCTCTTCGGGCTCCCCGGCTTCGCGCGCCGCTTTTCTCGCTTCGCGTGCTTCGCGGCGTTCCTGCTTCGAGGGTTTGGCCGGTGCGGGCGCGGCAACAATCTGTTCCATCGCCGCACGCAGCTCTTCAACACTGCCCGGTTTCCTGGATTCCTCCGGGAAGCTGGCAATGGTGCGGGAGGTGCTGCCCGCTGGCATGGCTGGGGTTGCGGCGCGCCGGGCGGCGCGTTCCCGCCTAGCTGATTCCTCAGCCGCTTGTGCTTCCACTTCTTCCGGGCTGGGTTTTGCCCAGTCCGGCATGTCCTCGGGATCCCCCTGGAACTCTTTGGAAACGGACGTAGCGTCCGACCCGGAATTCTTTCCGGGTCGGACGCTACGTCGCTGGAAGCCTGGGGCCACTACTTATCGCCCTCGACGACTCGCAGTTCGGTCTCGTCTTCTTCAACTTCTTCCTGTGGCAGAACGCCGAGCTTCTGCAAGATCTGGCGCTCGAGTTCGTCGGCCAGATCCGGGTTGTCGCGCAGGAAGCGGCGGGCGTTTTCCTTGCCCTGGCCCAGCTGGTCCCCGTCGTAGGTGAACCAGGCACCGGACTTCTTGACCAGGTTATGCTCGACACCCATATCGATGAGCGAACCTTCGCGGGAGATGCCGTGGCCGTACAGGATGTCGAATTCAGCCTGCTTGAAAGGAGGAGCCATCTTGTTCTTGACGACCTTGCAGCGGGTGCGGTTGCCGACCGCATTGGTGCCCTCTTTCAGGGTCTCAATGCGGCGGATGTCGATGCGGACCGAAGCGTAGAACTTCAGCGCCTTGCCGCCAGTGGTGGTTTCCGGGCTGCCGAAGAAGACGCCAATCTTTTCACGCAGCTGGTTGATGAAGATTGCGGTAGTCTTCGAGGCCGAGAGGCGGCCGGTGATCTTGCGCAGAGCCTGGGACATCAAGCGGGCCTGCAGGCCGACATGGCTGTCACCCATTTCGCCTTCGATTTCGGCACGTGGAACCAGCGCTGCCACGGAGTCGATGACGATGATATCCAGCGCGCCGGAGCCCACGAGCATATCCATGATTTCCAGAGCCTGCTCGCCGGTATCCGGCTGGGAGACCAGCAGTGCGTCGGTGTCGACGCCCAGCTTCTTGGCGTATTCCGGATCAAGCGCGTGCTCAGCATCGATGAAAGCCGCAACGCCGCCGGCCTTCTGCGCGCTGGCGACTGCATGCAGGGCAACCGTGGTTTTACCCGAGGACTCAGGGCCGTAGATTTCAACCACGCGGCCGCGTGGCAGGCCGCCAATGCCAAGGGCGACATCCAAGGCAACCGAACCGGTAGGAATTACTTCAATGGGTGCACGGGTTTCATCGCCCAGGCGCATGACCGAGCCCTTGCCGTAGGCCTTGTCGATTTGGCCCAGGACAGCCTCTAGCGCCTTTTCCCGATCATTTTTTGCTGCCATGGTTCACCTTTGCTCTTGCAAGCCTGCTACGTACTTGCTCATGAATTTTGTCCTGCAATAGACAGTATGCTTGCCCACCGACACTTTGGACTCCGATAGCCCTCAAGTGTGGACAGTCTCAGTGCTTAAGTTCTTGGTGCAGTTTCCTGCGTTGCTTCTAGGATAACCCTATCCGAACAGGTGTTCGAAATTCAACACGGCATGTTCGAAGATCCAGTGCCGGGACTTTCGAACGGAGTCGCTACGATTCCTTCGGCTCGATATCCACGCCAAGCCAGCGTTCGGCCGGAATGTCTTGCGCCTTGCACAGGGCTTCCCAAATCTGCTTGGGCTTGATGCCCTTGTCCAGCGCCTGCGCGGCGGTAAGGCTGCCAAGTTCGGTAAGGGCCATGGAATCGGCCAGCACGTGGGAGTACCGCGCGCCGAACTCGTTTTCCATGTTGCGCCAGAAATCGCTGATTTTCACCTAGTTATTCTCCCACGCATAGGCAAGGAGCCCACGCATTTCGCGCAGGCTCCTTGCACGGCTGCCGGCAGTCTCGATTACTGAGTGGCGGTAGCCCTAAAAAATTTGGTTCTAGACCGAGGCCAATGGCTTGTTGCCGCTCTTGGCCGCAAACTCGTTGGCCATATCCGTAGGGACGGTATCCGGGATAGCAATGCCCTCTGCCAGGGCAACGCGCTCGGATACTTCACGGAGCATCAGGGACAACGGGATTTCCAGCGCCACGCAGATCGAGGAGAGCAGCTCCGAAGAGGCTTCCTTCTGGCCACGCTCAACCTCGGACAGGTAGCCAAGGGAAACACGTGCGCTATGCGAAACCTCGCGAAGGGTACGTCCCTGGCGCTGACGGACGTCGCGCAGAACATCGCCGATTTCATGACGGAGTACTACCATTTTGTGCTCCTCCTTCTCGGGCTGGACCATATGGGCTTCTCCCATATCGCGCCAACGGACGACACCATTGACAGTTACGGGTTGCTTGACCATGAATTTAGCCTCTGCTCCTAGGTCCATCTCGAAGATCTAATCAAATACGGGGGCCATCCTTGCGGCCCTGCAATTCGTACAACGACAGGTCATACGATTTTGTTCCCGTACATTCACCCTAATCACTTAAATGCGACCTACGCCACATATGCCGTGATTTTTGCGTAACATCTCGGGAAGAAGAGTATTTCGCGTCTTACTGTGAAGAAGCTTTATCCAAGATGGCAGCGAACTGGTGAAGTGCCGCCAAGGTGCTCTGCTCGCGGATCTGTGCCCGGTCTCCCACGAAGTGGTGGACTTCGGATCCCGAGTCAGCGCCCATGGCCCACCCAATATACACGGTTCCCACCGCCTTGCCATCGTGCGGGTCCGGTCCAGCGACCCCGGTTGCAGAAATCGCCGCGTCTGCACCGCAGGCACGCTGCGCCCCTACGGCCATCTGCCGGGCAACCTCGGGATCCACCGATCCGTTGGAGGCAAGCAGCATCTCGTCGACGCCCAGCAGCGATGACTTCACCGCCGAGGAATAGCTGACAACTCCCCCGCGCAGCACCGCCGAGGCGCCGGGCACCTCGGCCAGGCGCGCGGCAATCATGCCAGCGGTCAGCGATTCGGCCGTAGCCAGCTGCACATCGCCTTCAATGGCCTTGGCGATCACCTCGGGTGCCTGGGGCTTCATGGTGCCGGCCCTACTTCTGCTTCTTGGCCGCGGCTGCCAGCTGGCCGGCCTTGACCAGGTATTCCAGTCCGGTGACCACGGTGACGGCCAGGGTCAGCAGCATCAGGTACCACGCCACGGTGCCCAGCCAGTCAACGGTGTGGGTGTAGGGCAGCAGGTACAGGCCGATCACGATGGCCTGCAACACGGTCTTGATCTTGCCGCCCATATTCGCGGCAATCACGCCGTAGCGGATGACCACCACGCGCAGCAAGGTGATGCCCCATTCGCGCGCCAGGATCACGATGGTGACCCACCAAGGCAGCTCGGCCAGGATCGAGAAGCAAACCAGCGCCGAACCGGTGAGCAGCTTGTCGGCGATCGGGTCCGCGATCTTGCCGAAGTTGGTGACCAGCCCGCGGCTGCGCGCCAGGTCCCCGTCGAGCTTGTCGGTGTACATGGCCACCACGAAAAGTCCCAGCGCGACCCAGCGCCACAGGCCTTGCTCGTGGTTATCGGCCATCAGGGACCAGACGAAGAAAGGCACCATGATGATGCGGATGGTAGTGAGCACGTTGGCGATATTCAGCGTCGGTACCGGTGGCTGGGCACTGCGGCCAGCTTGCTCGCTCATGGGTTTCAGTTTCTTCCTGTCAGGTCCCAGGCGTCTTCGCCAGGTTCGTCGGAGCCATCGAAGTAGTCGACGGCTTGCGGGCGATCTTCCAGATCCTTGGCAACCAGGTCCTCGGCATAGTCGGTGACCGGCTCGGCGTGGTTCACGTTGGCTTCGGCCACCAGCGCGGCCTCGGTGGCCGACGGGGTGCTGGTCGCCGGGTCATCGCCGCGCATCGCGGCCAGGACCATGGGCAGGTCATCGGGCTGGATCAGCACATCGCGGGCCTTGGAGCCCTCGGAAGGGCCGACCACGCCCCGCGATTCCATCAGGTCCATCAGGCGTCCGGCCTTGGCGAAGCCCACGCGCAGCTTGCGCTGCAGCATCGAGGTGGAGCCGAACTGGCTGGTGACCACGAGCTCGGTAGCCTGCAGCAGCAGATCCAGATCGTCTCCGATGTCCTCATCGATCTGCTTCTTCTTCTCGGCAGCCGGGATCACGTCTTCCCGGTACTCGGGCTTCAGCTGGCTCTTGACGTGCTCGACCACGCGGTGGATTTCGGATTCGGTCACCCAGGCGCCCTGCACGCGCATCGGCTTGGAGGTGCCCATCGGCAGGAACAGGGCGTCGCCTTGGCCCAGCAGCTTCTCGGCCCCGGGCTGGTCCAGGACCACACGGGAGTCGGTGACCGATGAGGTCGCGAAGGCCATGCGCGAGGGCACGTTGGCCTTGATCAAGCCGGTGACCACATCCACCGAGGGGCGCTGGGTGGCCAGCACCAGGTGGATGCCGGCGGCACGCGCCAGCTGGGTGATGCGCACGATCGACTCTTCGACATCGCGCGGGGCGACCATCATCAAGTCGGCGAGCTCATCGACGATCACCAGCAGGTACGGGTAGGGCTTGAGCACGCGCTTGGAACCCTCCGGAGGGTGCACCTTGCCGGCCTTGACCGCCTTGTTGAAGTCGTCGATGTGCTTGAAACCGAAGTTGGCCAGATCGTCGTAGCGGGTGTCCATTTCGCGGACCACCCAGCCCAGTGCCTCGGCGGCCTTCTTCGGGTTGGTGATGATCGGGGTGATCAGGTGCGGCACGCCTTCGTAGGCGGTCAGCTCCACGCGCTTGGGGTCGACCATGACCATGCGCACCTCGTCCGGGGTGGAGCGCATCAGGATCGAGGTGATCATCGAGTTCACGAACGAGGACTTGCCCGCGCCGGTGGCGCCTGCCACCAGCAGGTGCGGCATCTTGGCCAGGTTGGCCACGACGAAGCCGCCTTCCACGTCCTTGCCCACGCCCATCACCATCGGGTGCTCGGTCTTGCGGGCATTGGAGCTGCGCAGCACATCGCCCAGCGCCACGACTTCCTTGTCGGTGTTCGGGATCTCGATGCCGATGGCTGACTTGCCCGGAATCGGCGAGAGGATGCGCACATCCGAGGAAGCCACCGCATAGGAGATGTTCTTGGACAGCGCGGTGACCTTCTCCACCTTGGTGCCCGGAGCCAGCTCGATCTCGTAGCGGGTCACCGTGGGCCCGCGGGAGAACCCGGTGACCTTCGCGTCGACCTTGAACTGCTGCAGGGTGTTGGTCAGCGCATCGACTACCACCTGGTTGGCCTCGGAGGCTTCCTTGGCCGGCGGGCCGGCAGGAAGGTAGTGCTCCTCGGGCAGGGTGTAGGTGACATCCCCGGACAGCTGCAGCTGCTCGCTGCGCGCGGGGATCGGGGCCTGCGGGGATGCGGCGAGCCCGGCGGCGCGCGAGGAGACCTGGTCCATCGCGGAGGTGGTGGCCTCGGGTTCGGCCTTCAGCCCGATATTGGCCATGATCTCGGCCATCTCGGATTCGGCCTTGGTCGGGCGCTTGACCCCGGGCGGAGGACCGGAGGGCTTCGGGATGGCCACCGTGGCGGTGTCTTCCTGGGCCGGGGCGGCGGCGGACTCGAAGTCCGGGCGGGCGATGGCCTGGGTGGCGGCCTCGTCGGCGTCGAAGATCTTGCCGGAGTTGCGGTTGACGGCAGGCATCGCGCCGGTGGACTGCTCGGCAGGATCATCCTGGCCGATGACCGCCTTGTCGTAGGCGACATCGCCGGGGCGTTCAGCGTGCTCGCCGCCGTCCACGTCGTAGACCTCGTTGACCTTGCGGGCGGCCGCGGCCCGGCGTTCGAAGAAGCCGGGCTTCTTCTTCCTGGCAGCGGGGGCCGGAGCCTCGTCCTGCGGGTAGAGGTAGGACTGGTCATGGTCCTCGCCGGCTGGATCAAGTTCCACTGCGGCCGTGGGGCGGGCGGCACGGGGTGCGTCCGGGTCCTGGCCGAGCAGGCGGTTGTAGCCCGAACGCACGCGCGAAGGGATCTGCGTAAATGGCGTGGCGGTGACGATCAGGATGGACATGACCACCAGGAAGATGAACACGGCCATGGCGCCCGGGACCGAGATCAGCAGGCCCAGCGGGGTGCCCAGGATGGAACCGGCCATGCCGCCGGCATTCCAGAGCGCCTGGAAATCGTCGGAGACCGCTGGCGAGCCGTTGGCCAGCGAGGCGATGGACGAGCCGGAGAGCGTCATGATCAGCAGGCCGATGCCGATGCGGTTGTTCGCGGTGACCGCCTCCGGGTAGCGGAAGAGCCGGAAGGCGCCGATGAACAAGATCACCGGCAGCAGCACGGCCATGAAGCCCAGGGTGCCGCCGGCGACCGCGTGCACGCCGGTGCCGAACCAGCCCGCATCGCGCAGGCCCCACCATTCGATGATCGCGACGATCATCGAGATCAGCGCGAGGAACAGTCCGGTGCCGTCGCGGCGCAGCTCGTAGTCAGGCTTGACGGTTCCGCCGATGCGGCGGAATGCGCCGCCGAAGATCCGGGCAATGCCCATCCACACGCTGCGTATTGCGCGCAGCGGCAGGGCGAGTTCCGCATCCGGGTTCTCGGGCGTTTTCTTGGAGGACGAGGAGCCAGGCGCCTTGGGTTTGCGCGCCGCGGTCTTCTTCGTCCCCTGAGACTGGGTACGTGGGGCCATACTCCAAGGGTATCGCCCCCGGCTGGATGCGCCCCGAATTTACACGTCTGCACGGGGTGCGCCAGCAGCTAGATAATCGTCACGTGGCGCCCGGGAACTATTGCGAGTACTCGATCACCAAGGTGTAGCGGCCATTGCCTTCCAGGCAGGCGTGGCTGCCGACTTCGTACCCGGACGCCTTGAAGGCATCCACCGTGGCGGTTTCCATCATGGCGCAGGTAGCGGCGCTGGAGACCTCTTGGGTGTAGGTCGTGCCGCTGGCGTGGGCCCCCGGAATTCCGGCCAGCCCCACCGCCCCGGCCAGCAGGCCGGCCACGGCGCATGCGGCGAGATGGCTCTTGAACTTCATTTGCACTCCTGGTCTGCTTTCGTCCCCGGCGCTTGGGCCAAGCGCCCGCTTCCCAAGGTGCCACAGCACGCCCTGCACTGCCAGCGGCGTCCAGCCAAGATCCAGCCAGCGCCTGGCCGCGGAGCCCGGATGGCCTCAGCCGCGGGCCGCGCAGCGGTTGAGCCCAGCCAGGATAGCGAAGCCCGAGGCAAAGCACACTGCCAGGAACCCCAGGGCCGTGCCTAGGAACGGGGCCGGATCGATTTCGCCCAGGCCCAGCGCGGCTATGGCCAACGCCGGAAGCAGTGCCGCGAGGACCGCGCCGATTCCGGCAGCGGCCGATTGCCTGGCTGCCGTGGCCGGCTGGTTCCCCATGGCCTGGATTTCAATGGCCGCATACGCACCGCTGCAGCAGACAAGCCCCATCAGCACTCCGGCAACCGCGCCGTATGCCAGCGGGAGGCCCAGATCGCCCAGGCTGCCGCCATAGCCGTCCCCGCGGATCGGCCAGAACATCCAGAGCACCGCCAGCATCCCCAGGACCATGCCTGCCCCGGCAGCGATCGCGAACATGCTTCGGGTCATCGAGGCCACGGTCCTTGAAGTTTTCCCATTCATGGCTCCACCCTAGGACGAACAGGCGCTATTTGCTACTGCCTTTCGGGTTCTGCTGCCAGCTATCATCCGTTCGCCGCCGGTCCGAAAAACCGCCGCTAGGAGAAGTCCAGGCCGAGCAATGCGTTCTCGGTGACCTCCGGCAAGGCCGGGTGGATCCAGTACTGCTGCGTGGCGACCTCGCGCACATCCAGTCCGAAGGCCATGACCGTAATCATCTGCTGGATCAGCGTTGACGCCTGCGGGCCCATGTAGTGCGCGCCCAGCAGCTTGCCGGTTTCCCTATCAGCGATGAGCTTTGCGATACCGGTGCTGTCTTCCATCGCCCAGCCGTAGGCCACATCCCCGTACTTCTGCACCTTGGCGGTAATGGCATGCCCGGCCTCGCGGGCTTCTTCCTCGGTCATTCCGACGTAGGCGATCTGCGGGTGGGTGAAGACCGCCGCCGGCACGTGCTCATGCGGCATCTTCTTCATGTTCTGCGGGTTCAGCAGGTTGTGGCGCACCGCGCGCATTTCCGCGTTGGCCACATGCTTGAGCAAGAATGGCGAGGAAATGTCGCCCAGCGCCCAGATGCCCTCGGCAGACGTCGAACGGCCGTATTCGTCCACGCTGACCCGTCCGTCCTCGGAGTCGATGCCCGCACGGTCCAGATCCAGCTGGTCGCCGTTGGGGATGCGCCCCGTGGCCACGAGCAGCACTTCTGCACTGGCGGTGGAGCCGTCATCCAGGGTCAGTGCTACCCCGTCGGGCTCCTGCACGGCACTGATCACGGTCCTGCCCTTGCGAACGTCATAGCGTTCTGCGGCCATCTGGTTGAATGGCTCGCGCAGATCGGCATCCAGCTGGCGCATGAGTTCGGAGCGGGCCAGGATGGTGACCTTGGTGCCCAGTGCTTCGAAAACGTGGGCGAACTCCATGGCAATGTAGCCGCCGCCGATGATCACGATGGACTTGGGCTGGCGGGCCAAGCGCATGATGTCTTCGTTGGTGTGGAAGGCCACGCCCGAATCGATGATTTCCTGCGGAATAAACGGGCGCGACCCGGCGGCAAGGACAATCTGGTCCGCGCTGATGGTCTTGGTTTCTGCTCCCTGCCCGGTACGCAGCGTGCGCTCGCCGACAAAACGCGCGTGCTGGTCGTAGACATCGATATTCGGTGTCTGCCCGCCACGGCGGTAGTCTTCGCCGCCCTGGGCAATGGGATCGATGCGCTTATCGAAGACCCTGCTCACGATGCCTGGCCAGTCCACGGAATTGACCTGGGCATCGATTCCGAGCCTTGCCGCTTGCCTGGTTTCCAGGGCGACGTCTGCGGCGTAGACATACATCTTGGTGGGGATGCAGCCGACATTCAGGCAGGTACCGCCGAAAGCGCCCTTCTCGATGATGGCAATGGATTTTCCATCGAATTCCGGACCGGGGATGGAGTTGCCCGAACCGGTGCCGAGGATGATCAGATCGTAGTGCTTGTCAGCCTCGATTGCGGCGGAATTCGTCATGGCAGGGGTACCTTTCACGGTCAATGCTGGGGCCCGGCAGGCAGGCGCTTGGCCAATGCTTGCCTACCGGGCAGGCTATCATCCGGGCACTGGAGTGCCACTATGTTGCACCTTGGGCTCATCGGCCAGGCTGAAGACCAGTTGCACGATGCCGTTCACCACCACCTGCTCCGCGTGGATCCCGTAGACCTGCAGAAGCAGCCCAGGGTCCAGCACCTCCTGGGGCGTGCCCGCAGCGATGACCCCGCCGTTGGCCAGCATGACCAGCTTGCTGCAGTAGCGGGCGGCCAGATTCAAATCGTGCAGCACCACCACCGTGGTGGTTCCCAGTTCCCCGACCATGCGCAGCAGCTCATGCTGGTAGCGGATATCCAGGTGGTTGGTGGGTTCGTCCAGAAGCAGGTGCTCGGCCTGCTGGGCCAGTGTCCGGGCAACCAGCACGCGCTGCTTCTCGCCGCCGGACAGGGTCGAGTAGCGGCGGTCGGCCAAATGCCGGGCGCCGACCCGGGACAGTGCCGAAGCAACCGCCTGGTGGTCCTCGCGGGCAAAGGCGGCCAGCGCCTTGCGGTGCGCAACCCTGCCCAGGAGCACCATTTCGGCGACACTGACCGGCAGCTCGGTGGGCGTTTCCTGGGCCACGACGGCAATCCTGCGGGCCAGTTCGTTGCCGCGCAGTCCGCTGACCGGGCGCTCGTCCACGAGCACCAGCCCTGCCGTGGGCCGCAGCGCCGCATAGAGCGTGCGCAGCAGGGTGGACTTGCCGCTGCCGTTGGGGCCGATCAGCCCCACCACTTCCCCGGGACCCGCCTGCAGCCCCGCCGATTCAATGACCAGCTTTCCGCCATAGCCCACCGAAATATCTGTAGCAGTAATCATGGTTCTTCCCTTCTTCCAGGTCCTTGGTTCCTATTGGGCCGCATTGAGCTTGCGAACCAGCGCGAACAGCAGCGGGGCGCCGAGCAATGCGGTGACGATTCCCAGCGGCAATTCCTGCGGCGCCATCGCCGTCCGGGCCAGCACATCGGCCCAGACCAGGAAGATCGCGCCGAGCAGGGCGGCTACCGGAATCAGGGTGCGGTGCGTGGCACCGACGCACAGCCGGGCTACGTGCGGAATCACCAGCCCGACGAATCCGATGCCGCCGGAGGACGCAACCAGCGCGCCCACGCACACCGCGGTCACCACCATGACGGCCGCACGCAGCTTCGCCGGAGATATTCCCAGCGCTTGCGCAGTGCCATCGCCAATGGCCAGCGCGTCCAGCGGCCGCGACCAATAGGCCAGCAGCGTGGCGGTCCCGAGCACCACGATCCAGGTGATCATTGCCGATTGCCCGGTCGCCTGCGCCAATGAACCCAGCGTCCAGAAGAGCACCGAACGGCCCGCATTGGGGTCATCCGAAGCGAAGATCAGCAGCGAGGTGAGCGCGTGGAGCACATAGCCCACGGACACCCCGGCCAGCACCAGCCGGGTGGACGTCATCTCCGAACCGACCCGCGCCAGCAGGTAGACGAAGATCCCGGCGGCCAGCGCGCCGGCAAAGGCGCTCGTCGCCAGCGAGGCCGTGCCGATGCCGGCCGTGGCGCCAAAGAGGATCGCGGCCGCCGAGAGCGTGGAGGCCCCGGAGGTCACGCCCAGCAGGTAGGGCTCGGCCAGGATGTTGCGGGTCAGCGCCTGCAGCGCCACCCCGGCCAGGGCCAGCCCGGCCCCGACGGCGGCACCCAGCAGCACCCGCGGCACGCGCAGCAGCAGGACGATGGACTGGTCCGAGGCGCTGAACGCGCCAGGTGCGGATATCCCGGACAGATGCGCCTTGAGGATCTGCAGCACGGTGCCCGGCTCGATGGACACCGGGCCGAGCCCTACGGCCACCGGCAAGGTGGCCAGCAGCACGGCCAGCAGCCCGGCGATCCACAGCCACGTGTGCCGGGCCCGCCGGTCATGGTCCAGGTCATCGCCGGCGCAGGCCAGCGGTTCCCGGGGTTCTCGCACGATAGGTTCCAACGGGGTCATGGCTGCCTTTCCGGGGTTACGCCAATGGAATCGGTGCGCAGGCTCAGTGCCGCAGCCAGCGCAATCAGGGTCAATGCGCCAAGCACGGCAGCGGCGGCCAGGTATCCGGCGGCGGCCAGCGCCGCTCCGGAGGCCGCTGTGCCCAGGAACAAGCCCAGGGACATGCCGGCCGCGTTCAGGCTCAGCGCGGTGCCGCGCACCTGCGTGCAACGGCTCACCAGCAGGCTCATCACGGCGGCCGCGACCACCGCGTGGCTAGCCGAAAGCAGCGCCGTGCCGGCCACCGCCAGCGGCAGCACCGGCGACAGGTAGACGCCGAACAGCGCCACCAGCGAAATGCCCAGGCTGAAAACCATCACCGCACGGGTGCGCCGCTGCGAATCCCCGGCGTTGAGCACCCGCCCGGCCAGCAGGTGCCCCAGGAAGAAGGCCCCGCCGCTGACCGACCAGATGAACGCGAACCAGCTGGCGGTCAGCGCGAACTTCTCCGCGTACAGCGGGGCCAGGAAGGCCAGGTGCCCCATGAAGGCGCCGGCGCGGCCGAAGGAGACCAGCAGCAGCGCCCGGGCTCCGGGCACGCCGGCCAGGGTGCGGAAGGCAGCCAGGTAGCCCAGCCGGGCTGGAGCCGGAGCCGGGTCTGCCGCGCAGTGCCCGGCGCCGCGGCGGCCGTAGCGCAGCACCGCCGGGATCAGGGCGATGCTGATGGCGGCGATGGCGACCAGGTTTCCCTGCCAGCCCCAGAACATCGCCGGCAGCACCAGCAGCGGCGCGCCGATCGTGGAGGCCAGAGTCTGGGCCGTCATCACCAAGGTGGCTGCCCGGCCCGCGGCCGGGGTGGTGCCGAAGCGGTCCGCGGCCGCGGTGGACAGCGCCGGGTAGAGCAGCGCGTTGGACACCCCGGTGGCCAGGCAGAAAACTGCCAGTGCCGCCAGGCCCGAGAAGGTCCCCGCGATGGCGGCGGCGCCCATCAGCCCCAGCGCCGCGGCGGCCACGGTGCCCGGGGCGATGCGCCCGATCAGCGGGGCCAGCGCAACCCCGGCGAGCACCGCGCCGACGCCGGCCAGCCCGCGCAGGGTGCCGGTTTCGGCATAGCCGGCCCCGGCCCAGTCGGCGATGGGCACCAGGAAGGTGCTCAGCACCGTGAAGGGCAAAAGGCCCAGCGCCGAGGCCAGCAGCGCCGGCCAGATCTCGGCGATGATGCGCCGTTCGCTGGGCAGCTGCTGCGCTGTTTCGACTTCTGGCTGGCTCATGCCGCACTCCCGATTCCGGCGCTGATCATGGCCAGGTCCTCGGCGAAATCCTGCACCGCGAAGGCCGGCGAGCAGCCCTGGCCCTCCCGGGCCGAGGCCGCTTGCACCAGGGCGTCTTCGTAGGCGGCGAGCAGCGCGTCGATCATCGGGCAGGCCACGGCCAGTTCCCGGGCCAGGCCGGCGATGATCCTGGTGCGGTAGTAGTCTTCCTTGGGCATCCGCGGCACATCCCACTGGCCCTGGTCATTGCGGAAGACCGGGCGGAAGGCGATGGCCGAGAAGTCGAAGTAGCGGCCCTGCGCGTCGGGTTGCGAGAAGGGGTCGATGAGCAGCGAGGCGTAGCGCACGTAGAGCAGGTACTCCTGCTCGATGGCCGGCAGCTGCTCGAAGCTGGCCGCTTTCCCCGGGTCGATACTCTGGGGGTGCACCGGATACCCGTCATCGAGCATGAAGGCCAGCAGGTTGACCGGCTGGCCGCCCAGTGCGGCGGTGATGGCCGACAGTTCCCGCCAGGCCTCGGCCATGGAGTGGATCAGCGCCGGGGTGACCGGGCCTTCGGGATAGAGCTTGTAGACGTACTGGACGGGCGGGGCGGGAGCGAAGACCGCGCGCAGCGCCAGCTCGTTGAAGAACAGGGCCGGATGCACGTACAGCGACATGTTCCGCGCCTCGGCTTCAACCGGCGATCCCGCCAGCTGCACTTCGGTGCCGGCCGCGGCATGCACCGCACGCAGCCGCTGCAGCGCGGGCGTGGCCCCGCCAGTGGAGCCGGCGTAGATGCGGGCCTTGGCGCCGGCGGTCAGCACCAGCGCTCCGCCGGTCCCCTCCACCTGCCGGGTGTCCCCCAGATAGCTGGAGAAGCTGATGATTTCCGGGTCGGCGCCGCTGCGGCGGGCGAATTCGCGCACCAGTGCCGCCGAGCCCAGCGTGGGCGAGAGCAGCACGATCCGCGCCAGCGATGCGAGCACCCCCGGCGGCAGTTCGCGCAGCACCGGCAGGTAGGCGTCGGCGGTGGCCGCCAGTACCAGGGTGTCCCAGCCGCCGCGCACCTGCTGGTAGCCGCGGTAGCGGTGCTCGATGCGCACCTGCCCGGCCAGTGCGGCATGGGAGGGGTTTTGCACCTGGACGCGGGCGGTGCCGGCGTTGGCCTCCAGCGCGTCGAAGAAGGCGGCGCAGCGCTGCGAGGCGCGCCCGGCAATGCCCAGTTCCCCGGGCAGCGCCCCGAGCAGCACGGCGCTTTGCACCGCAACCGGTCCGGTTCCGGCAATGAGGATATTTCCCAGTTCATCCATGGGCTAATTGCTTTCCGTTCTCGTGCGCGCCTTGGTGTACAGCGCGATGTCGAAGACCTGCCCGGGCTGGCGGATCGTTCCGTCCAGCTGCCACCGCCGGGGGTCCACTGGTTGCATCGGGTAGTTGAACAGCGACTTCAGCCCGTCGCCGAAGCGCATTGCGACCACCACGTCCTGCCGGGTGCGCGCGTGCAGCTGGTGCAGCAGCTCGTATTTCACGGCCACCGTGGAGCTGAAGACGATGTGCGTGGCCTGCGGCAGGAAGTCCAGCTGGTGGATTTGATCGCCCTGCAGGCCGATGTCCAGGCCCTGCCCCAGCTGCGCCACGACCCGGCGGCCCAGCTCCAGCGCTTCGGGATCGATGTCGATCCCCACGGCGCTGGCCCCGGTGCGCGAGGCCAGGTTCAGCAGGGTCATCGGGAAGGAACCCGAACCGACCAGCAGCACCTTGGAGCTGGAGTCCGGGGCGACGGCGCCGAATTCCCCGGCGATGCACGATTCGATGTTGGCGAAGTAGCCCTCGGCTCCGCTGCGGCCTTCGAGCAGGCGCAGCGCCCGGTACTTCTCGATGACTGCGACGCAGCGCGCCGATTCGGTGCGCAGCGCCGCCACCAGCGCCGTGCCCTGGTCGGTGGCGGCCATCTGGGCATAGCCCGGTTCATTGGCCGGGTCGGTGACCAGCTGCGCATAGCCGGCCAGCAGCTCTTCGAGCGCCGCCGCGTGCCGCGTCGATCCGTCATAGTCTCGGGCGGCTTCGGCGAACCGTCCGAGGTAGCCGTGCAGCACGCCGGCCAGGCCGGCGGCGGCGGCCTGGGTGGCCAGTGGTGTTTCAGTCATGGATATATGCAGTCCCTTCGGCCACGATGCTTACTTCGGTGCTGATCTGCAGCGCGGTGGCCTTGGCGCGGCTGCCATCGGCGTGCACCTGCACGGTGCCTCCGGGCTGTTTCACGCTGGCATTGACCGGAGCGCCGGCTTTCGTTGCCAGGTAGGCGCCCAGCGCGGCGCTTCCCGAGCCGCAGCTGCCCTCCCAGATGAGGCTGTCCAGTGCCGGGACGCTGACCAGCGGGGCCAGTTGCCCGCGGTCCGGATCGTAGAGCATGATGCCCACGACGGACACCGCTTCGCTGGCGCCCAGATCCAGGGCCAGCTGCTGCGCATGCCCGCGCAGCTGGGGATCCGAGACGTCGCATTCGGCGACCAGATGCACCGCATCGGCGTAGCGCAGCAGCCCGGCGCCGGCGACGCCCGGGAACGGGTACGGGTCGATGCGCAGCGGCCAGGGCATCTTCAGCTGGCAGCGGTAGGCGGCACCGGCCGGCTCGACCCGGCAGCCCAGCAGCTGCGCGGCGCCGGAGGCTTCGATCAGCAGCTCAAGCGGGCCGCTGCGGGCGCGGCGCGCGGCCTGCAGCGCGGCCAGCGACATCGCGGCATTGGCGCAGAATTCGCCACCGGCCATGTGCAGCCGGGCCTGGGCCCGGGGCGAGCTGGGAGGCAGGATGAACCCGACTTGCTCGGCGTGCACATGCTCGGCGCGCAGCAGCCGGTCAGCGATACTGCGGTAGTGCGCCGCCGGGTGCCGGCTGGTCACCAGCACGGTGGTATTCGATGCCGGACTGAGCTTGACGAATTCCACGGGGGTGGCGCCCCGGACCAGGCCGCGGTTGGGGCCGCGTCCGTGCCCCGGGCGGGCCACGCGGCGCGATGAGGCCGCTTGCCGGCGCAGCGCCGCTGGCTGGCTCATCAACGGGCCAGCCGGTCGGCGATCAGCTCGACCCCGTCCACTGCCAGCGGACCGGGCGAGGAATAGTAGTAGTTCAGCGGCACGATGGCGCTGTCCTGCTCGATGGCGGGCAATCCGGCCAATTCGGGGCGGTCGCGCAGCGCCTCGATGACCTGCTGGTCGGTTTCCAAGTTCGAGGAGCCTGTCGGCAGGTACATGGCGAAGACCTTGTCGGCGCCGCTGTTCACGAGTTCTTCGGTGGAGGGCTCGAAGTAGCGCTTGGGCACGTCGTTGAAGACGTTCTGAAGGCCAAGCAGTTCCATCTGCTCGGCAACCAGCGATTCATGGCCGTAGGATCCCAAGGTGCCTGCGGTGGGCACGTACAGCGGCATCCCGCGCTGCTGGCTTTCCTGCTTGACGCTGCGCGCGGCTTGCTCGACGCGTGCTCGCATCTGCTGCACGGAGTCCTCGGCCGCCTGCTCGGTGCCGAAGAGCTGGCCGTAGGACTGGACGTCCTTGTAGATCTGGTCGAAGCCGCTCAGCCCGCCGGTGGATCGATCCTCGAATCCGGCGCAATATCCACTGACGGTCAGCATCTTCACTCCGGCGCTTTCCAGGCGTTCAGCCAACGAGTCGAGATCGATTCCAGCAGCGATATCGGTGCCGATCACCACGTCTGCTCCCGAGTCCAGGATCATTTCGTAGGAGACATCATGCGAGTCCTCGGTAATCCGCTCCGCGTTGCGCACTGCCGCCATGGTTTCTTCGTCGAAAGGCACCTGCCAGCTGCCTGCGTAGTGCGTGAGCTTGTCTCCCGCTCCAGCGGCAGACAGCAGGGCCGGGGCTTCCGAGCCAACTGCAAGAACGCTGTCCGGCGCCTTGTCGAAGACGACCTGCCTTCCGCAGCTGTCCAGGGAAATGCTCTTGGCGCCGGTGCCCTGCGGTGCACCGCTGGCAGATCCGGCTGGCGCGCTGCATCCGGTGGCCAGGACCAGGATGGCAACCGGCACGGCCAACTTCCAGGGATTGAGTTTTTTCATCTATCAGTGCTCCATTCATGGCGGGCAGGCCTCGGCCGCCGAGTTCCGGCGAGCTCCTCTGCCAACAGAGCTAAACACTAATGAGAATCATTATCAATTGTCAAAACGAGCAAGCAACGGAATACCCCTCAGCCAAGCCGCTGCCGTTTCCGGACAAGGAAAAGCAGCCGCACTGCCCGTCATTGCGTGGGCGGTGCGGCTGCGGTGAAGCTATGTTCTTATGCTGGCTTGCCGGGCTACAGCCCCTCGGAAGTCAGCCATGCCGAAGCGATGTCGGCGGCAGACTTCTTGTCCACGGTGCTCTGCACGTTGAGGTCCACCAGAACCTGCGCTGTCAGTTTTTCGCTGACCGGATTCAGGACTTCTGCCAATTCCCCGGATTGATCAGCGGCCACCAATGGCACCACATTCGATGCCAGGAATAGCGACTTCGGGTCTTCAAGGACTACCAAGTCCTCCGTCTGGATCCGCGGATCCGCGGTAAAGACGTTGGCGACATTCACCGTGCCGGCGGCCAGGTCTTCAACGGTCGTGTCGCCAGTTGCCGAGAATTCGGCCTTGACGCCATATGCGCTCTCCAAGCCCTTGGGTCCATAGGGGCGTTGCGCCAATTCAGGCGGGCCGCCCACGGTCAAGGGTTCGGAAATGCCGGCCAAATCCTCGATGCTCGCAAGATTATTGGCTTCAGCGAATTCCTTGGTCACCGTGTAGGAGTCCTGATCCGAAGCTGGCGCGGCTTCGAGCACGGCCAATGATTCCGGCAAGGATTCCTTCAGCTCGCTGTACACCTCATCGGCGGAGCGTGCTTCGGTGTCTTCCTTGTAGAACTGCAGCAGGTTGCCGGTGTATTCAGGGAAGACATCAATACTGCCGTCTTCCAGCTGGGGCATGTAGGCATCGCGCTGCCCGATGCTGAATTTCCGTTCCACTTCCATGCCGGCTCCCTCAAGCGACTGGGCATAGATCTCAGCAACGATTTCATTGGAATAGTAGGCCTGCGAACCGACAACGATCGCTTCCCCACCCTCCCGGGTGGCATCGCTTTCGGTGGCCAACGGATCCGCACCGGAGCATCCAGCGAGTGCGAGGCTTCCGGCCAGCACGAGAGCACTCGTGGACAATATCTTCTTGGTTCTCATGACATTTCCCTTTCGCGGGTGATTGAGTCATCGGTATCTTGGTAAGTTTTCTTCTTCTTCGAGGGCACGCCCAGCCCGTGGGGTACAGCCGCTTTCTGCGCGATGGCAAATGCCAAATCCAGCACCAAGGCCAGCGCGGCAACCATCAAGGCGCCGCCCAGGACCATGTCGAAGCGCCGCAGGTTCAGACCGGTGATGATGGGCAGTCCCAGGCCGCCGAGATTTACGTAGGCGGCAACAGTAACGGTGGCGACTACTTGAAGAACGGCGGAGCGGATCCCGCCTACGAGCAGCGCAAGTCCCAGTGGGATCTCGACTTTGACGAGGATCTGCCATTCGGTCATCCCCATGGCCCGGGCAGCATCGATGGTCTTGCGGTCAATTGCTTCGAAGCCGGTATAGGCTCCGGCCAGCAGTGATGGAATTGCCAGCACGACGAAGGTCAGCATGGCCGCTTCTGGCTTGTGCAGAACTCCCAGAAGCAGCACCAGCAGAATCAGCAGTCCGAAGGATGGCACCGCACGCGCAACGCCGGCCAGCCCGACGGCCAATTCCCTTCCTCGCCCCGTATGCCCAATGGCCCATCCCGCAGGGATGGCAATCGCGCTAGCAATCAGCACAGCAAGCACGGTGAACAGCAAGTGCTGCCCCAGCAAGCTAGCCAGTCCCCCATCGCCCTGCCACTGCTCGGGAACGAAGATCCACGCCAGCGCATCGGAAATCAGATTCATGAGGACACCTTCTGCGTGGATGGCTGCGCTGCAGTTCGTTTTTGCCTGGTGCTCGTTGCAGCCCAAGGCATCAGCCAACGGCCGGCCAGGAGCAACAACAGGTCAACGAGCAACGCGATCGCTGCCACCGCGATGATCCCCGCCAGGACTTCTTCAATGATGCGACGCTGCAGACCGTTGGTGAACAGGTAGCCCAAGTTGGTTACCCCGACCAGGATGCCGACGGTTGCCAGCGAGATGGTGCTGACCGCTGTCACTCGCAGACCAGCCAGAACTACGGGACCGGCCAAGGGAAGGTCGACAGCGAAGAAGCGGCGTGCCGATCCGTAGCCCATGGCAGTTGCGGCCGACCTGGTTGCCGGGTCCACCGAGTTCAGCCCATCGACCACGCTGCGCACCATGATCGCTATCGCGTAGATCGCCAAGGCGAGAATGAGATTGGCTTCGCTGATCGCGCTCATCCCGGTGAGTACGGGCAGGATCATCAGCAGAGCCAGCGAAGGGATCGTGTAGAGCAATCCGGTGATGCTCACGACCGGTCCGCGCACCAGTTTGTAGCGCCAGGCCACCCAACCCAGCGGAATCGACAGAATGAATCCGAGAATGATTGCTATCAGGGACTGGCGCAGGTGCTCCAGCGATAGCGAACCAATGAGTCCGAGATTTTCCAGGACCCAGTTCACTGGACTGACCCATCCTCGACGAGCTTGCCTTGAGTCCGGCCTTGCGCATCAACCAGGACGGTTCCGTGCTCGGTCTGCTTCAAGCTCAGCGCCCGTGCCCCACGCTGCGCGCCAATGAAGGAGGCGACAAAATCATTGGCCGGATTTTCAATGATCTCGCTGGGGCTGCCGACCTGGAGCTTCTGTGCGCCCGCCGCCAGAATTACCACCTGGTCCCCCAGGAGGAAGGCTTCATCAATATCGTGGGTGACAAAAACAATGGTCTTATCGAGTTCTCTTTGGAGACGAAGCAATTCTTCTTGCAGCTCGGCGCGAACGATAGGGTCCACGGCGCCGAAGGGCTCGTCCATGAGCAGGATGTTCGGATCGGCGGCCAGCCCGCGTGCCACGCCAACGCGTTGCTGCTGGCCTCCAGAGAGCTGATGCGGATACCTGTCGGCCATGGAGCCGGCCAGCCCAACCGTGCCCATCAGTTCCAAGGCACGCGCTCGTGATGCCTTGCTCGTTTCACCCATGAGCCTCGGCACGGTCGCAATGTTCTGTGCGACAGTGAAATGAGGCAGCAGGCCGGAGTTCTGCATCACGTAGCCGATGCTGCGGCGCAGGCCCACCGCCGGCTTGCTGGCGATGTCCTCGCCGTCGATACGGAGCGTACCGCTGCTCGGATCAACCATGCGGTTGATCATCCGCAGCAATGTTGTCTTGCCGCAGCCTGAGGAACCTACGAAGACTGTGGTGCGGTGTGCCGGAATTTGCAGGCTGAAATCCTTGACGGCAACGGTGCCATCCGGATAGTGCTTGGAAACGTTATCGAACTCAATCATGCACATTCCTCCACAGCGGCTTCGATCCAACCCATTGGGTGATGCCCGGGCATATTTCGTCTCCTTGAGCTGGCGTTGAGCCCAATTCTGCCTTAAAAGTGCTGTGACAGCACCAGATGTCCGGGAAATAGCCAGTTTCAGGCTGCGTGGTGGTTCCCGGTTTCCTTCGGGAACATCGGTAGAGTCAGTGAAAATCATCTTTACTGCATTTGGAGAAGACCTTGCGCATACGCTCAATTGGCATCGCGACAGCAACCTTAATCGTTGGCGCCCTGGCACTCTCATCACCGGCACTCGCTGGCCAGCAAGACGTCGCCCCATCCGGTGATTGGGACAGCTCAGTGTCCATGGAAGCCGGCACCGGCGAGGTGCTGGAGCAGATCGATATGGACCAGTGGGATTCGGTCGTCGTAGTAGACGCGCAAACAGGGCAAATCCTGCCGCAAAGTCCCGCCCCGGCAATCGAGCTCGATGACTCGCCAAGTCCTGCATACCTGGGCTTCTTTGGCTGACGCTTGAGCTGTGGTGCATGCCTTGCGCTTGATTTCCCATAAAAATATTGCCTCGAACCTTATTTGGTTCGAGGCAATATTTTTGGAAGCCTAGGCTTCGAGCACTACAGGAACGATCATTGGGCGGCGACGCAGCTTGCGCGATACCCACGAGCCGATCACGCGGCGCGTGATCTGCTGCAGCTGGTGCGTGGAGTGGTTCGGGTTGTTGCCCACCGCTTCCATAATCGCAGCTGCGATCTTCGGCTTGATCTCGTTGAAGACCGAGTCCTCTTCGGCTACACCACGTGCGTGGATGTCCGGGCCGGAGATGATCGTGCCGTTCTGGCGGTTGATCACGGTGATGACCGAGATGAAGCCTTCTTCACCCAGGGTGACGCGGTCCTTCAGGTCATCATCGGTGATGGTGCCGACCTTGGAACCGTCAACGTAGACGTAGCCGCATTCGACCTGGCCAACGAGCTTTGCAACGCCGTCCTTCATGTCGATGACCGAGCCGTCGTCTGCCAGCAGCACGTTGTCCTCCGGGACACCGGCCTGCGCGGCCAGGCGGCCGTTGGCAATCAGGTGGCGGGTTTCGCCGTGCACCGGAAGCACGTTCTTCGGGCGCAGGATGTTGTAGCAGTAGAGCAATTCGCCAGCCGATGCGTGACCGGAAACGTGGACCTTGGCCATGCCCTTGTGGATGACCTCGGCGCCCAAGCGCATCAGGCCGTTGATCACGCGGAAGACCGAGTTCTCGTTGCCCGGGATCAGGCTGGAGGCCAGGATGACGGTGTCGCCCGGGTTGATCTGGACCTTGTGCTCGCCGTTGGCCATGCGGGACAGTGCAGCCATCGGCTCGCCCTGCGAACCGGTGGACATCAGCACGACCTTGTGGTCTGGCAGCGAATCGATCTGCTTCAGGTCGACCAGGACGCCCTGTGGCACTTCGAGGTAGCCCAAGCGTTCGGCGATGCCCATATTGCGCACCATCGAGCGGCCGATGAAGGCCACCTTGCGGCCGTGCACCGCTGCGGCGTCCAGAACCTGCTGCACGCGGTGGACGTGCGAGGAGAACGAAGCGACGATGATGCGGCGGCGGGCGCGCGCGAACTTGGCCTCGAGTACCGGGCCGATTTCGCGTTCGGCAACGGTGAAGCCCGGAACTTCGGCGTTGGTGGAGTCAGGCAGGAACAAGTCCACGCCTTCCTCGCCCAGGCGCGCGAAGTGGCGCAGGTCGGTGATGCGGCCGTCAAGTGGCAGCTGGTCCATCTTGAAGTCGCCGGTGTGCAGCACGGTACCGGCTTCGGTGCGCAGGAATACTGCCAAGGCATCCGGGATCGAGTGGTTCACAGCTACGAACTCGCATTCGAAGTTGCCAACCTGCGCGATCTCGCCCTCCACCACGATATTGGTGTTGGCCTTGATGCGGTGTTCTGCCAGCTTTGCTTCGACGAAGGCCAGGGTCAGCTTCGACCCGTACAAAGGGATGTCTTCGCGCAGGCGCAACAGGTACGGAACAGCACCGATGTGGTCCTCGTGGCCGTGGGTCAGCACGAGGCCCACCACGTCGTCCAAGCGGTCCTTGATGTAGGAGAAGTCTGGCAGGATCAGATCCACGCCAGGCTGGTGCTCCTCGGGGAAGAGCACGCCGCAGTCGATGATCAACAGTTTCCCGTTGAGTTCGAAAACGGTCATGTTTCGACCGACCTCGCCCAAGCCGCCGAGGGGAACAATTCGCATTGTTCCCTTCTTCAGCTTCGCCGGAGTCTGCATACGCGCAGCGTCAGCCTTGCCTACTGAACTCTCAGTCATATGTGGTTAGTCCCTTTCGTTACAGATCCCATCCACCTTCACGTAGGTCCGCGCGGATGGCATCGAGCTCTGCGTCCGACGGTGCCAACAGCGGCAGTCGGACGACGGTGTTCGGCAGGACACCCTGCCAGTGAAGTCCATATTTTGCGGCCACGGCGCCCTGAATGTGGCCCATGATGCCGCGCTGGATCGCGTCCAGCTCAAAGTGTGTGGTGCGTGCAGTCGCCAGATCTCCTGCATGCATTGCATTAACAAGCGTACGGTACTTAGCGGCCGCAACGTGAGCGGTGACCGAAACCACGCCGACAGCACCTGCTGCCATCAGCGGCAAAGTCAGCCCATCGTCGCCGGAGTACACGTGCAGATCGGTTGTGGCCAGCACGGTGGTGGTGGACTGGTAATCCGCCTTGGCGTCCTTCAGCGCAATGACCTGAGGAATCCTGGACAGTTCAATGATGGTCTCGGACGCCAGCGCGATGCCGGTGCGTCCCGGGATGTCGTAGAGCATGATGGGCAGTTCAACGGCTTCGGCGATGGCCTTGACGTGGGCTATGACGCCAGCCTGGCTTGGCTTGTTGTAGTAGGGGGTGGTCAACAGCACACCGTCTACGCCCGCTTCCTTGGCAGCCAGCGAGAGCTTAATGGAGTGGCGGGTGTCGTTGGTAGTGGAACCGGCCAGCACTGCGGCACGGTCCCCCACCGCCTTGGCGACGGTACGGAACATCTCGATGTTCTCTTCATCGGTCAGGGTCGAGGTCTCGCCGGTGGTGCCGGTGACGACCAGTCCGTCGCAGCCATCATCAACCAGCTTCGTTGCCAGTTTGGCAGCCATCGCGTAATCGACTTCACCCGCTTCATCGAAGGGTGTGACCATAGCGGTCAGCACGGTACCGAACGGGTATGCCTGATTATCAATTGCACTTGTAGCCATGGCATTAAATCTACACTCGCGCATGTTGCAATGGCATCCCCCGCGCAATTCGTGGTGCGATGATTCCATGAACGATTTGGGTAGTTCCCAGCGGTTGCTGGGCGTGGACGCGGCACGGCTTGCCGCCATCCTCGGGATGTTCTCCGCGCACGTTTTCGCGCTCTATGAAACCAGCGGCGCACCCGCCTACTCCCCAACATTTACCGGGACTTTCTCCTCCGGCCGAGCATCTGTCCTGTTCATGGTGCTCGCGGGTTTATCCCTGGTTCTGCTCTCGAAATCCTTGGCTCGAAAGGGCTTTTCCCACCCTAAGGTTTACTCAGTCCTTGTGCTGAGAGCATTAATTATTGCCGTGCTCGGAATGGCAATTGGGTCAGTAAATGAAGCCATCGCGGTCATTCTTGTCCACTATGGGCTACTGTTTCTATTGCTTCCACTAGCGCTGAAGCTGTCGAGAATAACCATTTGGGTAGTCTCGGCCCTTTGGCTGCTGCTTATGCCGGTTCTTTGGCGACCGCTTGCCAGCAACTGGATTGCGGACTCGCTGGGCCATAATCCGAGCTTCGGCGACATTCTCACCCCGCAACTGCTCCTCAAGGATCTAACGGTCACCGGATACTACCCATTGATGGTCTGGTTCGGTTTCGGCCTTCTTGGAATAGCCATTGCAAGATGCAACCTGCACAGCACGAGGACCGCGAGTCTGCTTGCATTGGGCGGTTCGATTATCGCGGCGGCAACCCAATGGGTGGGCCATTCGGTGAGCATGCAAAATGCCGGGCTCATAGCCCGTGAACTGGGCCTGGAGGTATCCCTCGTTCCCACAATGATCACCACCGGGCGTTTGCCGGGCGCCAACCTGGATCCATTCCTGGACAATCCAGCCTATCTCTGGCTGCCGACCGGTCACAGCAATTCTTCGCTCTCAACGCTGCACAACGCCGCCTGCGCTGTCGCTATCATCGGCCTGCTCCAGCTGATCATTGGTCGTCTGGGTGCGCTCGGCCGGATTCTGGCTGGCGCCGGCCGGGCCCCGCTGACCCTGTATGCAGGGCACATTATCTTGCTGCCGGCGCTGAAAGAGCACTTGGACCCAATGGCCATTTGGTGGGTTCTCTGTGCAACGACGGCCGTCTTCGGAATTTGGCTTGGCTTCAGCAAGGCCTCTGGCCCTTTGGAATATGGCGTCCGGGTGTTTAGCGGAGCTGACAGCACCCCCGAAACGAAGGGCAAGTTCTAGAGCGATGACCCGGATTCTCGTGAGTCCGGGCCATCAACAGGATGCTGTTTTATGCAATTACTGGCTGACCTTCTGGTCTGCTCGCCAGAATTCGATCGCAGTACGCATGGATTTGCGGGCGCGCGGCTTGTCACCGCAGGCTTCATACGCCAGTGCCAGACGGTACCAGGATTTCCATGATTCCGGGTTCTCTTCCACATCCTGCTGATGGATAGGGAAATCAGCGTCGGCGGCCGAACGGAGGAAACGTCCCGACGGCATGCGGGGAAGATCCTCTGGCAGCTCACCTGAGGCGGCCAAGGACTTGCCCATTTTCTCAGTGCGCAGCCCGAAGAGCACCTCGCGAATGAGGATCCAGACGCACAGTGCAGGAATAACCAGGATTGCAATGCCCATGACCTGCGCGACCAGTTCCCCGGTTTTTAGCAGACGGATCGCCTGGGTGAAGGTCATTCCAATGTACAGCGCGAACAGCAGCAGAATGCCGCCTACCCAAAGTTTCGTTTTCACTGGCCCAGCTCCAGGAAGCCATCAAGGCCATAGGTCAGGCCCGGGCGGGAGCCAACAGTACGCAGGCCCAGGAGAACGCCTGGCATGAACGAGGCACGGTCGAAGGAATCATGGCGCAAGGTGAACTGCTCCCCCGGGCCGCCAAAGAGCACTTCCTGGTGGGCTACGAGGCCGCGCAGGCGTACCGAATGAACGTTGATTCCATCGACGACTGCGCCACGGGCGCCATCGAGCTGGGTCTCGGTAGCGTCCGGGCTCGCGGGGACTCCAGCGGCTTCACGCGACTTCGCGATCAGTTCAGCGGTACGCACCGCGGTGCCGCTAGGCGCGTCCACTTTATTCGGATGGTGCAGCTCAATGATCTCTACGGATTCGAAGTACTTGGCGGCCGTAGCCGCGAAAGCGCTGGCGAGCACCGAGCCCAGGGCGAAGTTGGGCGCAATCAGCACACCTGCCTGCGGATGCTTGCCCAGCAGCCCTTCCAAATTCGCGCGGCGATCATCATCCCAGCCAGTGGTGCCAACCACTGCATGAAGCCCGTTCTCGACGGCAAAATGCACATTGGCCTCGGTGGATGCCGGCACAGAAAGGTCAACGATGTGCGTTGCTCCGGCTTCAAGGATCTGCGACAAATCGTCGCCTCTTCCCAAGCTTGCTACCAATTCCATGTCTGCAGCCTCAGTTACGGCCTTGACCGCTTCCGAGCCCATTCGTCCGGCCGCGCCGAGCACGGCCACCTTGATCTGTGCACTCATGGGCTTAAGCCTATCGCCCTGCAGGCACCTGCCTTGCCAACGATTACGTGATCCCACGCGAGTTTTGCAGCGAATACCCTGAGGCGAGTTCCCAGATATTTGCTTCTGCTTGCTCCCTACGGCCAGCCCAACTTGTTTTGCCTAGCAAATAGGGGAAAAATATGTGTCAGGAGTCTCCAAGTAGTAAGCAGGGCCATGGGTCATAAAATTAAGCGCTTTGGTTTCGGCATCGGCGCAACGCTTGTCGCGGCCTTTGCAATCACTTCCTGCGGTTCAGGCGATGAACCGATTACCCTCTCCGATGACGAGCGAGCAACTATTATTGATGTCGTCCAAGAACAGGGAACGGTCATCGATTCGCCGACTTGCCAGGTTGAGGTTTTCCGTATCGAGGACTCCACTACCTACGGCTGGGCTACTTGCGCACCCGATAGCCAGGACTCGGCGGACACCGCTGCCCAGGCAGATGCCTTCCCATTCCGCATTGACGGGCAGGAACTGCGCCGTCCAGATGACGGTTCCAAGTACGAGGAAGGCGTGAAGGAGCTCTTCCCGGAAGACCTTCGTTCCGCTATTACCCAGCATTCGACCGGGGCGGGCGGTTAATTCCTATTTGCCTGTCTCGCCATTTCAGGTGAGCGTGCCGATTTTCCCTACCGATAGTGTGTGCGCACTTTTCGCACGATGAAAGGCTGGCGTGCGCCACGATTATTTTGGGCAATTGCCCGAATCCCTCAGGACCAGGCTTTCGGTTCGTGTCGCGGGCCATGGCCCCGACGTGGTGCTGATTCATGGTCTCGGAGCATCCAGCCGCTATTTCACTCCGCTGGCCAACATCTTGGCTAAGAAGTATCGAGTGATCGTTCCCGAGCTTCCAGGCCACGGCAAGAATCTGGATGATGGCCGCCCGGTGACCGTACCGCGTTTCGCGCACGAAGTAGCATTGGCGTTGCGCGAGCTGAAGGTTGAGAACGCTATCGTCCTCGGGCATTCCATGGGCGCGCAGGTTTCCATTGAGCTAGCTCGCGCGTGGCCGGATCTGGTCAAGCGCCTGGTCATTGCGGCTCCTGCGGTCAACGACCGTGAAGCGACGCTCTTCAGGCAGGCACGTCGGCTCTTTGAAGATTTCCCGCACGAGTTGAACTCGGTGAAGGCGATTTTGCTGGTGGATTACCTGCGCTGCGGCATCCCGTGGTGGGCCAAAAGCTGCGCCCAGATGCTGGACTACTCCACCGTTGATTTGCTCCGTACGGTCCAGTGTCCGATTGATGTCGTGTGCGGCACCCGGGATCCGCTGTCTCCACCCGAGTTCGGTCTTCGCCTGGTCGCAAGAACACCGCAAGCCAAGCTCACCGTCATGCGTCATGGTGCGCATGGCTTCAATTTCTCTCATGCGCCCGAGCTTGCAGCGCTAGTAGATGCCGCGGCATGACCCAGAGAAAACGGCGATGCCCCTAGAATCGAAATCCTCAGATTCGATTCCAGGGGCACGGCATCCAGCTCTAGAGGCCTAAGTCGGCTTCACTTTCAAACGGTCCCACCACGGTGATCACTCGATCCTTGGAGGCCAGTTCCTGGGCCAGATCCTGAACTTCCTGGGCCGTGACGGCATTGACGCGAGACAGTGCTTCGTCGATGTCCTGGAATTCTCCGGTAATCATTTCTGCCCGGCCCAAACGGGACATGCGGCTTCCTGGATCCTCCAGTGCCAGCACCGTTCCACCAGATAGCTGGCCCTTGGCCTGCGCCAATTCAGTTTCGGTGATGCCGTCCTTGGCCAACCGATCAAGCTCGGCCCCCAGCAGCCCGATAACCTGAGCAGCCTTAGCCGGGGCGCATCCCGCGTACATGCCAAAGTAGCCGGCATCGGTGTAGGCGGCGGAGAAGGAGTAGGTCGAGTACACCAGTCCACGCTTCTCGCGAATTTCCTGGAACAACCTTGAGCTCATGCCGCCGCCGAGAACAGCGTTCAGCACTGCGAGAACCTGACGGCGGTCATCATGTCCGGTGATGCCGGAGCATCCCATGATGATGTTGGCTTGCTCGCCCGGACGGTTGATTACTTCCAGCCCGGCCTTCGAAGTGATCTGCGCTGGTTCACCCATGCGGCGTGGTTCTGGCACAGCCATCGGGTCCAGTTCCCAGCCTGCTTCGGTCAGCGCCTTGAGAAGCAGCTCGCACAGCTTGTCGTGCTCCAGGGATCCGGCGGCAGTAACAATCAACTCGCTTGGGCGGTAGTGCGCACGATAGTGCTCCATGACTGCCTCGCGGGAGATCTCCATGATCTCTTCAGGAGTTCCTCCAATGGGACGTCCCAATGGGTGATCGCCCAAGACATTGGCAACGAACCGCTCGTGGGCGACATCCATCGCGTCATCTGCATCCATGGCCAGCTCTTCGATGATCACCCCGCGTTCCTGTTCCAATTCCTGCGGGTCGATAACTGCAGAGGTAACCATGTCGGCGATGACCTCAAGGGCCATTGGCAGCTCCGTGTCCAGGACGCGGGCGTAATAGCAGGTCGATTCCTTGGCGGTGGCTGCGTTTGATTCGCCGCCCACGGCATCGAAGGACTGGGCGATTTCCAAGGCAGTGCGCTTGGCAGTGCCCTTGAACAGCAGGTGCTCCAGGAAGTGCGTGGAGCCGAAGTGCCCTGATTCCTCGTCGCGAGAACCGACCGGTACCCAGAAGCCCACTGTGGTGGACCGCTGTCCGGGCATCGCTTCTGTCAGGACTCGTACGCCACCGGGCAGGATGCTGCGCCGGACTTCAGAGCCGCCTTCGCCTCGGTGGACCAACGTCGGGTCCGCCGGGTCAATCGGAGAAAACTGCGTGGTCTCCACCGAATGCAACGGCAATGGAATCATGGCCACGAATATACGTCCTTAAGTCGTCGAGAATAGCCATTTCAAGCTAAGTACACTGTCTTTCATTCTCCCATAGAACCGCGGTTTGAAAGCAATAGCTCAGTGGTGACGGAGCCATCACATTCTGGGAAATTACGCGATCGGACCGCGACTGCGGCAATACTCACTAGCTCGGTTGGTGGGCTAAGTTGCGTCGAGATATCCGCGTTTCTCGGCGTCAGCGCACACTGGGGTCTGCCGTCCTGGGTCACTTGAAGCGCAGGCTAGATAAACAGTGTTCGCTGCATTTTCTGTGCTCAATTCCGGATATCCCATTGATCCGGGATTATAGGAGACGGCAGTGCTCCACTCATCGAGGTTCTTGCAAGCATTGAGCGCCATTTTCTCTGCTTCGCTAATCTTAATTTGCGGCGTTTCATGATCAGACCAGGCTTCGTTCTGCTTTTGAATTGCCGACTGGCATTCCTCGCCGATATTAGATGTCCTAGCCGCATCGAAATTCTCGCATCCGCTGATAGCTAATGCCACGGCGCGCAGTGCTGCAGCTAAGAAGTGAACTCTGCGCATAGTCTCCATGCTACCGACGGGATCCTGCAAGTTGGCGAATCGGCGGCCATCATTTCCTTTCGGCGAAGGGACAACAAAGCAAGAAAATCCCGCACGTTCCAAACGGAACACACGGGATTTCCAGATCTCAAGCTATTGCTCAGGCAAGCTTGGAACGATCGAACGCATCAAGGCTGATGCCCTGCTCCAAGACGACCTTGGCCCACTCGCGAGCAGAGTGCAGGGAATGGTCGCGGTAGTTGCCACAGCTTACGGCTTCGGTTCCTGGAACATCTTCCCAGGTAACCTTCTCCGCGATATCTTCCAGCGAGCTCTTGATCGCAGCGGCGACGACCTCCGGTGTCGGCTCGCCCCACAAGATCATATGGAAGCCGGTGCGGCAGCCAAATGGGGAGAAATCGATCAGGCCATCGATGCGGGTACGCAGCAGACCAGCCATGGTGTGCTCGATGGTGTGCAAACCTGCCGTTGGAATCTCACCGTGGTTCGGCTGCACTAAACGGATGTCGTAGTTGGAGATGGCGTCTCCCTTGGGACCGTGCTCCACCCCGATTTTGCGCACATACGGCGCCTTGACCTTGGTGTGGTCCAGTGCAAAGCTTTCAACTTCAGCAAGTTCAATATCACTCATATGCAAAGTCTATCTGCTCACCGTCTGGCGAATCGAGAGCTTATCGAAGGAGGTAACCGATAGACTTCTTAGGACGTTCGGGGCAGCAATCCCCGAACTGATTTCTTTAGAGGGGAAGTTCATGTCGGACCAGAAGTCCTTGCTCGTCTTTGCGCATGCAGACGAAGCCGTAGCCTTTGCAGATGTCGAGCACCTGATTTCTGGTGTTGGCAAGGTCAACGCGTCGGTAGCCTTGGCTGGCGCGCTTGCTGAAGGCAACATCAAAAACGTCGTCGTGCTTGGCACCGCTGGAGTTGTTGGCCATGCCGGTGAAGACCGCCCGAGCTTGGACACTATTTACCAGATCACCAAACTGATCCAGCATGATTTCCCGCTGCCATCGGCAGATGTGGACCCTACCGGCGCCATCCTGCTTCCTGATTTCCAGGTCACCATGGCTACCGGCGACGTGTTCGTCTCGAATGATGAGCAGCGTATCCACATCAAGTCCTTGGGCGCTTCGTTGGTCGATATGGAAGGCTACGCCTACGCAAGCATCTGCCAACGCTTCAACGTGCCGCTGCAGATCTTCAAGATCCCTTCCGATTACGCGGATGATTCGGCGTCGATCGACGAATGGGATGATATCGCCAAGCAGAAGAGCGTCCAGCTGCGCGAGTTCTACGACAAGCACCTGGGGTAGCAGACTGCCGCCGGGACCTTCCACCGAAGGTTAGCTCTAGAATTGAAACACCAGCAGCGAACGGAGATTGTTCCATGACAGCACAGGCAAAACCACACGTCGGTGCAGCAGAGCTCTCCATGCCCCGCCACCACCAGCTGATCGTTTCGCTTTTCGGCATGCATGCCCGCCAGCACGGCGGCGCCTTGCAGGTGGCGGCAATCATATCCCTGATGCAGGACGTGGGAGTCGAGCCTGCAGGCACTCGTTCCTCGATTTCCCGATTGAAGAAGCGCGGCATCATCGACAGCGTGCAAGTCCGCGGTCGCAACGGATACTCGTTGTCCGAATCGGTGCTGACCACCTTTGCCGAAGGCGACGAGCGGATTTTCCATCCACGCCGCGCAACGGCCGAAGACCGCTGGCTGCTGGCAACCTTCACGGTCCCCGAAACCCAGCGCAACATCCGGCACAAGATCCGTTCCTCCCTGGTGCGCATGGGTTTCGGTTCGGTGGTCCCGGGGCTCTGGATTGCACCGGAACATGCCAAGGATCCTGCCTTGGCCTACTTCGCCCGGCACGGCCTGGACAAGTACTTCGAGTTCTTCCTGGCCGAGCACATCGGCGGCGCGCAGCTGCGCGAGAACCTGGATTCCTGGTGGGATTTAGGGACCCTGGAAGCTATGTACTCCGAATTCCTGAAGGAGAACCAGGGACGGTTGGAATTCTGGAAGGAACGCGCCGCCACGCAGCACAGCCCTGAGATCGATGCCCAGGGCTTCGCGGACCATCTGGTCCTGCTTACCCAGTGGCGCCGATTCCCCTATTCCGATCCCGGGTTGCCGGCCGAGCTGCTCCCGGAGGATTGGAACGCGTTGAAGGCTGAAGCGCTGTTCAAGGACCTGCATACGCTGCTGTCGCCACTGGCTTCGCGCCATGTACAGCGGGTGATCGGCGAGCAACGCTGATCTTTGCGCCTCGACCGATAGGAACAGGGCTGCGAAACCAATTGGTTTCGCAGCCCTGTTCCGCATCCAGGGACTAGTTGCGGTCCTGGATGACAGCCACGCCCTGGATTTCAATCAAGGCTTCCTGCTGCCAAAGCCGGCTTACCCCGATCCCTGCCATCGCAGGATATTCCGAACCGGCCATCTCGCGCCAAAGGCGCCCGATTTCCCTGCCATGGGCCATGTAATCATCCACATCGGTCAAGTAAATGGTCACGCTGGTCAGGTCCTCTGGGCGGCCCCCGGCTTCAACCAAGGTGGTCAGCACGTTGGAGAATGCCTGCTTGAACTGTTCCACGATGCCGCCGGGCACGATCTTCATATCCTTGTCCAGAGCGGTTTGCCCGCCGAGGTAGACCGTATCCCCCGCCTTGACTCCGTGGGCATAGCCAGAGGGCTTCGCCATGGATGCGGGGTTGATTGTCTCGTTGCGGTGCAACTTGGTTTCAGTCATTTCCTACTCCTTGTACCGGGTGCATGAAATTTGCCCCAATTGGCTCTAGCGCCATCTTTGTGATGCGTGCTACATTGAGTTTACGTGACGGCGGTAAAAAAGTCGACACATAGCTTTTCACCCAACTGACAAAGGGAATCCACACATGAAACTCGCAACGATCCACGCCGGCGGGAAGAGCCTGGCGGCAATCCAGACCGATCAGGGATATCTGCCCCTGCCAGCTGGCGATCTCAGCGAGTTCCTCAAGCACCAGGACTGGAAAGCAATCGCCTCCGAAGCCCTGGAATCCAGTACCGCAGGCGATCTTATCCCCGCGGAGCAGGCCCGACAGCTTAATCCGCTGCCAGCGCCCGCCAAGGTGATCTGCTGCGGGCTGAACTACAGCGATCACATCCTGGAAATGGGACGAGAACTGCCTGATTACCCCACGCTGTTCGCCAAGTACGCCGATACCCTGGCTGATCCCGATGCCGAGATATGCAGTGCTTCCTCATCCAATGTGGATTGGGAAGCCGAACTGGCAGTGGTGCTCGGATCAGATGCATCCTCGGCATCCCTGGAGGAAGCCCAGTCCGCAATTGCCGGGTACACGGTAGCCAACGACATCTCGATGCGCGACTGGCAGCGCCGGACCTTGCAGTGGTTCCAGGGCAAGGCCTTCGACGGCACTACTCCCCTAGGCCCTGTGCTGGCCACGGCAGATGAGATCGACCCGGTTGCCGGGGCGGAAGTCATTTGCCGCATCAATGGCCAGGAAGTCCAACGCGGCAATACCTCGACGCTGGTGTTCTCCGCGGCGCGGCTGGTCAGCTATATTTCCGAATTCACCACCTTGCGTGCCGGGGACATCGTGCTGACCGGAACCCCCGGCGGAGTCGGCATGGGCATGGCCCCACCGCGTTTCCTCGCCGACGGGGACCGGATCGAAACCGAGATCCCGGGCATCGGCATCCTGTCCAACAGATTCCGGCTCCGGGTCAACAGTCCGGCCCTATCCCAATGACCTGCAGCAACATCCCGCTATCGAAATTGAAGGAGCACACCATGACCGAAGCACCCATGACCTACCGCACCGAAGGCGACAATTCGATCTATGCCTCCGAAAACGGCCAGGTAGTCCCCGTAGTCACCCGCGCAGGATCCGAGGACGCCAACACCGCCCAGTCCGGGGACTGCATCCGCGTCTCGGGCGTCAGCATCCAGCACACGCCCGCCACCAAGATCTGGTTCGGCCAGGTCTCCAATGTCCCTGGCTACCGTTCCCTCCCCCACCACCATGGTGAAGCGGAAACCGGCGGCTACGTGCTGCGTGGCCACGGCCGGATCTACTTCGGCGAGAACTACGAGCAGTACGCCGACATGAAGGCCGGCGACTGGGTCTTCGTCCCACCGTTCATGCCCCATGTCGAGGCCAACATGTCGGTCACCGAGGAGCTGGTGTGGCTCACTGCCCGGACCCCGGAGAATATCGTGGTCAATCTCGCTGATGTCGCTGACGAAACCTTGGAAGGATACCGCCGAGCATGAGCACCACAGCATTGTCCGCCCAGGTCTTCCTGGATGCCATCAACCTGACCGAATGCGCTGCGGAGGTCTTCGACCAGGCGTTCACCGCCATCCCTCAGTACGTGCCCTGGCCCAAGGCCTACGGTGGCGACATGGTTGCCCAGGGTGCCCTTTCGCTGATGAAGTCGGTGGGTGCCGACCGCAGCCTGCACTCCATGCACTCCTACTTCCTGCGGCCAGTGGATATGCACCAGCCGGTCCGCTACGAGGTGGAGCACCTGCGCGATGGCCGCGGCTATTCCACCCGCCAGGTGCGCGCCTTCCAGAACGGCAAGCCGGTCTACTGCGCGCTAGGCTCTTTCCACGTTCCGGAAGACGGGGCCGAATTCGCGCTCGATGCCCCCGGCGCTTCGCTGGATCTGGATCCGCAGTCCCTGGCCAGCGCCGCCGAGGCCCTGCAGGGCGTGGAGGGCGACGCCGCCAAGTACTGGGCCGGCGGCCGCAGCTTCGACATGCGCCATGTTCCCGAAGCCATCTACCTTCCCGGCGAGCGCGAAAAGTCCGGCAGCCAAGCGGTCTGGATCCGGGCCTTCTCACCGCTGCCCGATGATGCGGTGATTCAGAAGGCGGCCTTGGCCTATGTCTGCGATTACACCATCCTGGAGCCGATCATGCGCGGCCTCGGGCTGAGCTGGGGCGATGAGGGCCTGGTGACCGCCAGCTTGGACCATTCCATGTGGTTCCATCGCGAGGGGCGCATGGACGACTGGGTGCTTTACGCTCAGGAAGCCATTTCGAGCCAGGACAACCGCGGACTGGCCATCGGGCGCTTCTATGCCCGCGATGGCAAGCTGCTGGCCACCGTAGCCCAAGAAGGAATGATCCGCCCCGGGCGGAACGCCAACTAGGACTTCCCACCGAACCTGCCAACGGAGTTGCCTTATGGAACTTTCACCTTCTGCACATGTCGATAGCTTTACCCGCGACCATCTTCCATCCCCCGAATTGTGGCCGACGCTGGAATTCACCTTGCCCGAGCTGCAGTACCCGGACCGGCTCAATGCCGCCGAAGTGCTGATCGACCAGTCCGTCGAGAAGTTCGGCGCCCAGCGCACGGCGCTGCTGGCCCCCGATGGCACCAGCCTGAGCTACGGGCAGCTGCTCAAGCGGGCCAATCAGGTAGCCCAGGTGCTGGTCGAGGACTATGGCCTGGTGCCGGGCAACCGGGTAATGCTGCGCGGTCCGAACAACGCATGGCTGGTGGCCTGCTGGCTCGGAGTGATCAAGGCCGGCGGTGTTGTGGTCACCACGATGGCTGCCCTGCGCGCTGCGGAAATCTCCAAGCTGGCCACGCTGACCGGCCCGGTGGCGCTAATCACCGACCACCGCTTCGCCGAGGACGCACTCAAGGCCAGCGGCGGCAGCTACCCTGTGATCAGCTACGGCGGCACGTCCCGCGACGATCTGGCCCAGCAGGCAGCAGGCAAATCCGGCGAATTCACCGCGGTGGCCACAGCCGCAGATGATGTGGCATTGCTGGGACCGACTTCGGGAACCACTGGCGTCCCTAAGATCACCATGCATTTCCACCGGGACATCCTGGCCAATGCGGACACTTTTGCCCGCTACATCCTGGAACCCACCAAGGACGATGTCTTCGCCGGTTCCCCGCCGCTGGCTTTCACCTTCGGACTGGGCGGGCTAGTGGTCTTCCCCTTCCGCTTCGGCGCCAGCTCGCTGCTGACCGAACGCGCCACCCCGGTGCAGTTGGCCGAGCAGTCCCACGCGGCCGGGGCAACCATCCTGTTCACCGCCCCCACCGCCTACCGGGCCATCTTGAAGAACGGCAAGGCCGACCTGCTCAGGCCCCTGCGCGTGGCGGTCTCCGCCGGCGAGCACCTGCCTGCCGACACCTGGCACCATGTCAGGGAGGCAACCGGGCTGGAACTGGTCAACGGCATCGGTTCCACCGAAATGCTGCACGTGTTCGTCTCCGCCGCCGGCAAGGACATCAAGCCGGGAACCACAGGCAAGGCCATTCCCGGTTTCCGCGCCACGGTGCTGGATGCCGAGGGCAACGAAGCCGCGGCCAACGAGCCGGGGCGCCTGGCGGTTATCGGGCCGACCGGCTGCCGCTATCTCGATGACCCGAGGCAGCGCAATTACGTCGAAAGCGGCTGGAACATCACCGGGGACATCTTCTCCCGGGACGAGGACGGTTTCTTCACCTACCAGGCGCGCAGCGACAACATGATCGTCTCTTCCGGATATAACATCGGCGGCCCGGAAGTCGAGCAAGCCCTGGACCAGCATCCCGATGTGCTGGAAAACGCGGTGGTCGCCCGCCCGGATCCGAACCGCGGATCAATCGTCTGCGCGTTCGTGGTTCTGGTCGAAGGCGCCGAAGCCGATGAGGCGAAGGCCAAGGAATTGCAGGACTTCGTCAAAGCCACGATTGCCCCGTACAAGTACCCGCGGGAAATCCGCTTTGTCACCGAGCTGCCTCGAAATCCCAGCGGCAAGCTGCAGCATTTCAAGCTGCGCGAGGCCTTCAACGGCTCCCCGGTCGCATAAACTCCCCAGATATTTTTCGGGCCCCGGCCCAATCGCCCTCCGGGGCTGATGAAAGGACACACCATGAAGATTGCAGTTATCGGCGGCGGCCCTGGCGGCCTGTACTTCGCGGCTCTGATGAAGCAGCTGGATGAGAACCACGATGTCACCGTGTGGGAACGCAATGCCGCATCGGACACCTTCGGCTTCGGCGTGGTGTTCTCCGATGAGACCCTGGGCGGCATCGGCAACGCCGATCCGGTGGTGGCCGAATACATGTCCCGGCGCTTCGCCCGCTGGAGCGATATCGACATCCACTTCCGCGGCCAGATGCACACCGTGGGCGGCCAGGGCTTCGCGGCCATGAGCCGCAAGGAACTGCTCCAGCTGCTGCAGCGCCGCTGCATCGAACTGGGCGTGGATGTGCGCTTCTCCACCGTTGCCCCGGATGTGGAGCAGCTGGCGGACGAGTACGACCTGGTGCTGGCCGCTGACGGGCTGAACTCCGCGGTGCGAACCAAGTACGCGGACTCCTTCAAGCCCTCCCTTGATCCGCGGACCTCGAAGTACATGTGGCTGGGCACCGACCAGGTCTTCGAGGCCTTCAAGTTCTTTGTCAAGGAAACCGATGCCGGAACCATGCAGATCCACGGCTACCCGTACTCGGACGAGGGTTCGACCTTCATCGTGGAAATGCACGAAGACGTCTGGCGTGCGGCCGGATTCGACGAGACCGAGGACGAGGTCTTCGGCCCGGGCGTGAGCGACCAGAAGTCGGTGGACAAGGTGGCCGGGATCTTCGCCGAGGAACTGGCCGGATACCAGGTGCTGACTAACAACTCCAAGTGGATCAACTTCACCACGGTGCGCAACGAGAACTGGCGCCATGGGAACATCGTCCTGCTGGGCGATGCCGCGCACACTGCCCACTTCTCCATCGGCTCGGGCACCAAGCTGGCCATGGAGGACGCTCTGGCCCTGGCTGCCTGCCTGCATGAGCATGCCGAGGTTGATTCGGCGCTGGCCGCCTACGAGACCGAGCGCCGCCCAGTGGTCGAATCCACCCAGCGCGCGGCCCAGGCCTCGCTGGAATGGTTCGAGAACATCGGGCAGTACAAGGACCAGGACCCGGTGCAGTTCTGCTTCAACTTGCTCACCCGCTCCCGGCGCATCACCTACGAGAACCTGAAGCTGCGGGATACCGGATTCGCTCAGCAGGTCGATGAGAACTTCGCCCGGCTCAACGCTTCGCCTTCCGTTGCACCGGCGATGTTCCAGCCGCATAGGCTCGGCAACACCGAGCTGGCCAACCGCGTGGTGGTTTCGTCCATGGACATGTACTCGGCCACCGACGGGGTGCCCGGGGACTTCCACCTGGTCCATCTGGGCTCCAAGGCCATGGGAGGGGCCGGGCTGGTGATGACCGAAATGGTCTGCGTTTCCGATATCGGCCGCATCACCCCGGGCTGCACTGGCCTGTACACCGATGAGCAGGCCGCTGCCTGGAAGCGCGTGACCGACTACGTGCACGGAAATTCGAACGCCAAGATCGGCGCCCAGCTCGGCCACTCGGGTCGCAAGGGTTCGACGAAGCTGATGTGGGAAGGCATCGACCAGCCGCTGCAAGAAGGCAACTGGGATGTGCTCGCTCCCAGCGCACTGCCCTATGGCGAAGGCTGCCATGTGCCGGTGGAAATGGACCGTGCGCAGATGGACGAGGTGCGCGAGCAGTTCGCCGCCGCGGCACGCCGCGCCGATGAGGCAGGATTCGACGTGCTGGAAGTGCATATGGCCCACGGCTACTTGCTCTCTTCCTTCCTTTCGCCGCTGTCCAATCAGCGCACCGACGAATACGGCGGAGGCTTGGAGAACCGGCTGCGCTACCCGCTTGAGGTCCTGGATGCGGTCCGCGAAGCATGGCCGGCAAGCAAGACCATCGGCGTGCGCATCTCGGCTACCGACTGGTCGCCAGGCGGGAATACCGAAGAAGATGCCGTGGACATCGCCCGGGCCTTCATCGCCCACGGCGCCCAGTTCATCGATGTCTCGTCGGGGCAGATCGTGAAGGACGAGAAGCCGGCTTTCGGGCGCAGCTACCAGACGCCATTCGCCGACAGGATCCGCAACCAGGTCGCCGCCGAGGCAGGGGTCTCGGTGATCGCGGTGGGTGCGGTGTCCTCCTACGACGACGTGAACTCGATCCTGCTGGCAGGCCGCGCGGATCTGGTGGCGCTGGGACGCACCCACCTGTACAACCCGCAGTGGACCTTGCAGGCAGCCGCCGAGCAGGACTATACCGGTGACGGCGCCACCTGGCCGCTGCCTTTCAAGGCCGGACGCCGCAAGCCGCCCGCCGCCCGCACCGACGCGGTCCGCCCGCGGCTCTCGCTGGTTCGGGAAGCCGAGGAGCAGGAACAAACGCACCTGCGCTGGATTCCGGCCAGGAAATCCGAAACCTCCAATTTGGTAACCAGCGCTTAGCTGTTGCTGCCAGCCGCAGGATTGGCGGCCCAGTTTGGGCTGCCGATCCTGCGGCTTTTTGCCGGGCACGGGAACCGCTTGGCGGCTCGGCTCGGATCCCAAATCGGCCACCAAACCACCTTTGGATAATTCAATGAAATCTTCCCTGGATCAAATCGCACAGCGAGAAGCCGGCCTGTCGAAGGAGCTAACTTCGCGCCAGCTGAGCATGATTGCGCTTGGCGGCGCCATCGGCGGGTAGATCGCCGTGCTGCTCATGGGGGCGTTGGCCGAGATGATCCTGGAGCACCCGACGACCGGCTCCTTCGGCGCCTTCGCCGAGCACTACATCAACCCATTCACCGGGTTCCTGCTCAAATACCTGTACTGGTCCTGCCTCGTACTGGCCGTAGGCACCGAAATCACGGCGGTGGGCGGCTGCATGCGAATGTGGTTCCCGGATTTGCCCGCAGTGGTGTGGATCATCGGCCTATCGGCCTTGCTGATCGGGGTGAATATGTTCAATGTCAAAGCCTTCGGCACACTGGAATACTGGTTCTCCGCCACCAAGGAATTCGCTATTGCCGCGTTCATCCTGCTTGCTGCCTATCTGGTCTTCGGCCAGAGGGGCAATGATTTCGGATTCCAGAACTACACCGCGGAATCCGGATTCTTCATGGGCGGGGCCCAAGGTGTCTGGTTTGCCGTTGTCGTGGCGATCTTCTCCTACCTGAGCATCGAAATGATCGCCGTCGCAGCCGGTGAGGCAAAAGATCCCGAAGTCGCAGCGAAGAAGGCCTTCAAGGTGACCTTGTTCAGGCTCTTCCTCTTCTGCATCCTGACCCTGTCGCTGATCCTTGCCATCGCACCGGTCAGCGACATCCTCGAAGGCGACAGCCCGTTCGTCACGGTGATGCAGGTGATCGGCATTCCGTTTGCCGATTCCACTCTCCATTTCGTGGTCATCATCGCCGCGCTCTCCGCCATGAACTCGCAGCTGTACATCTCCACGCGAATGATGTTCTCTCTATCCCGCGGCGGGCAGGCTCCGAGCAGCTTGGGTAAGTTGAAGAAGAACGGCGCGCCGGTCAACGCCCTGCTGCTCTCGGCTGGCGGAATCGCCGTGGCCGCCATCATCTACGCATCGAATCCAGAATCCGGTTTCACAATAATGATGGCGCTGTCGATGTTCGGCGCAATGATGGCCTGGATGCTGATCTTCATCACGCACTTGTTCTTCCGCCGTTCCCATCGGCGCAGTGCAGCACCGCTTAAATACCGCCTGCCGTACTATCCCGCTGGATCCGCGGCCGGGGCGCAGCTGATGGCCGCGTTGCTGGTCACGACCTTGTTCACCGAGCAATTCTCCATGACGTTGCTGTTCGGCATTCCCTTCGCCTTGACCGTCTCTGCCCTGTACTTCCTGATGCGCAAGCGCATGAAGCTGGCACAGGCAGGTCCAGGCACCGGGAATGAGGAGACTGGCGGCTCAAGCCAGCCGCGCGAGCCTGAAAAGATCAGCGACGCCTTGAAGGTGCAAGCGAGCCCCGGCGCAGCGCACCATGCGCCGCACCGGGGCCACCCACCAGCAATCGCGGTTCCAGGGCTGGGCTAGTGCCCCTTGAATGCCTCCGCTAGCCACCACGCACCGCCGTCCGAAGCGATTTTCGCGTCGATGACCAGCGGCCCCGTGGGATCCGAGCCGAGCCAGCTGGCTACCGCGTCAAGATCCTCCAGCTTGCGCACCGTGATGCCATCGGCTCCGAAACCGCGGCCGATGGCTGCGAAATCGGTGTCAGGGAAGGTCACCGAGTCCATATTCGGTGCCGTACCCGTATCGCCGAAATGATGTACCTCCGCCCCGTAGGCGGCATCGTTGTAGACGATGCACACCATTGGCAGCTTCAGCCGAACCGCGGTATCCAGTTCGGCGATGGCCATGTGGAATCCGCCGTCTCCGGTGCCGAGCACCGGCAAGCGCCCGGGCTGCGCCAAAGCCGCTCCGATGGCCGTGTAGAGCCCCAGGCCGATCGCCTGGAACGCCTGGGTAAAGCAGAAACCGTGCTCGTCTGGAACGGCGAGAAACTGGCTCGGGTATCCCATGAAGTTGCCCGAGTCCACGCTGACGATGCGCTCGGCCGGCAGCAGCTCATCCAGCGACTTGGTCAGAGTTCGCGGATCGATGCGGTCGTCTGTGGACAGGTCCCGGTAGGCTACCTGGCTCCAGTTGGCCCCCTCGGCGATCTGCTGGCTCACCGCGGAGGTGCGGTAGCCTTCGCGCGCCGGCATCTTCTGCGTTTCAAGATATTCCAGCGCATCGCGTGCGCTTTGCGCCGAGTCGCCGATCACGCCCAAGTCGATGCGCCGGTTCGCCCCCAGGGCGGACTCTTCCAGGTCCACCTGCACTACCTTGGTGCCCTCGGAAATGAGCCGTCCGTGGCGCATGGTCCACATGTTCAGCGCGCAGCCAAAGCCCACAATCAGATCTGCTCCAGCAATCAACTCGGCGGCCAGCGGCGACGAGAACCCGCCGGAGATCCCGAGACTGAATTCCTCGTCGTTGAACAGGCCCTTGGCCACCGCCGAGGTCGCCACCAGCGCCCCGCTGTGCCGGGCCAGCGCCAGGATTTCGGCCTTGGCCCCGCGTCCGCCGCGCCCTGCGACGAACACCGGGCGCCGGGCATTTTCGATCAATACCGCCAGCGCTCGCACCGCGGCACGCGAGGGGCGGACCGGCTCCGCCGGAACCACCTCGGCTGCCACCGGGGATTCCGGAGCTTCGAGCCCTTGGATGTTCAATGGCAGGTTCAGTACAACCGTCCGCCGGTCGTTCACTGCTCTGCGGTAGGCGCGAACTGTATCGGCCACTGCCGTGCGGGCGCTGTGGATTCGTTCGGAGACGGCGTAGACGGAGGTTGAGAAGGAGCCCTGGTCCATGGCGAAGTTCGAATACACGGCGCTCGGGGCGGCTTCGGCGGCCAGCACGATCATCGGGGTGCGTGACTTGGCGGCTTCTCCAATGCCGGTGGCCGCGTTGGTCAGGCCGCACCCCTGGTGCACCGAGACCACGCCGATCTGGCCGCTGGTCCGTGAGTAGGCATCGGCCATCGTTGCTGCGCCGCCCTCATGCCGCGCTGCGGTATATGGCACCCCGTTGGCAATCAGTGCATTCGTGACATCGAAGTTCCCGCTTCCCACCACGCCGAAAGCGTGCCCTACGCCCAAGTTTGCCAGCGTCTTGCCGACCAGTTCAGCAACGTTCACGATTGTGCCTCCATTTTCTTGGTGTTTTGGGGCGCTAATGCCAGCACCCGGGTCGGTGCGCCGGTACCGCCAACTATGGGCAGAGGGGCAACCACTAGCATCGCTCCGAACACGGGCAGCTTGTCCAAGTTCTTCAGCGAGGTGATCCCGTATTTGTCTGCACCGAGCAGGAAGTAATGCATGGGGAATGGCGGCTCCAGTGCTCCGGCATTGCCGGAATCGATCCCCACCGTTTCCACGCCGATGCCGGAAATGTCCAGCTTCTCGGCAATGTATCTGGCGCACTCCGCAGTAAACCCGGGAGTATGCGATCCGGTGGCATCGACATTCAGGAAAGCTGTCTTGTCATCACCGTATTGCTCCCATCCGGTGCGGAAAAGCAGCCACGCGTTGGAAGGAAACCGCCCATATTCCGATTGCCACGTTTCCAAATGGTGCACATCGATGAGAACATCCGGATCATCTGCTGCTAAGGATCTGAAGTCCAACACGACGGCCGGACCTACCAGGCGTTGCGGATCAATCTGCGACACGTCCTTGCCTCCTCGTCCCGAAATCCAGTGGATCGGCGCATCTATATGCGTTCCGATGTGCTCACCAGTATGGATATTGTGGTGCTTCCAGTATGGTCCGGGCTCGTTGTAGGCCGAGACCTCTTCGAGACTGAAATCAATGAGGTTCGAGAACGGATCGGGCAGTACTAAGGTTGGAGTCCTGTCCGACAGCGGGGCAGTCAGGTCATGAACTTGGACAGTCCCGGAGGCCAGAGCGGACAATATCGCGCTCGTGCAAGTTTCTTCGGCAGCAGGCATTGTTTCTCCTTGGGCAGAGACGGTCCAGGACACATTCCGACGATAGAGAGATCCTGACGGTCGTCACATTCGCGGAATTAGCTTCAATCTACCAGCACCACCTCTGCTAGCCAACAGGTCACCCGAAGGAGAACCAGGGGCGAAGACCTAGTTCCGCAAACCTGGCTCGCACATATATCCACCAGCTCGCACGGAGCGCGGTGCCGCGCTCAGGAACCAGCATCAATGCCAGCGAGGATTTCACGGGGCCAGGGGGCAGATGACTCACCGCCAACTGGAACGCACACTGTCACGAAACGGCCTTCAGCGGCCAGCGCGAACCCGCGCCCTTGGTGCGCACTCCCCCAGACCTTGAATCCGAATGACATCGAACTGGCCCCGACCTTCTCCACGCGAATCGCGGTGGTCACCGCTTGGCCGAAATACAGCTTGGCCCGATAGTCGACCTCATGGCGGACTCGTGGCGAGATGGCGAAGTAGGACTCCGCGCCAGCCTCGCGAAACAGTTTGGCTTCGGCCGCCTCGACGAAGCGCAAGATGGCTGAATTATGATGATGCCCCGCAGCATCGGTATCAACCCATTCAATGGTTCGCTCCAACGCCGTTCCTGCGATTCCCGACGCGATGAAGTCTGCGGCGAGCTGCTGCAACAACTGCCCGGATTCGTCCATTCCCGCGAATGCAGGCATCAAGATCCCCCTAATTAAAAAGTGTATAGCTATTGTAACGCACGTCACTTTAACGTGATAATCCTATTGGTGTTCCAAGAACTCCGCCCTACCCACACAAGGAGATTGAACAAATGCCGAAATCCCCCGCAGCCGCGGATTGGAAAATCCCCAAACGAACCACTTCAATGGTGCTCTTCGCCTGCTGGCTGGCCATCCTGGCCGAAGGCTACGACGTCGGCGTGCTCGGTGCAGTGCTCCCGGCATTGGCCGAATACAAGGAATGGTCGCTGAGTCCCATGGAGCTCGGCGGCCTCGGAGCCTACGCGTTGGTGGGCATGCTCTTCGGCGCACTGTTCATCGGCACGCTCAGCGACATCATCGGCCGTAAGCGCATGCTCCTGCTGGCCATGCTAGTCTTCACAATCACCCAAGCCGGTGCCGCGCTAGCTCCTACTCCCGAGATATTCGGCCTCTTCAGGCTGATCGGCGGACTGGGTATGGGCGGCATCATCCCGGTGGCCGCCGCGCTGACCATCGAGTATTCGCCACCCAAGAAACGCTCACTTAACTACGGCATCATGTACTCAGGCTATTCCCTGGGAATCGTCGCCGCTGCCTTGGTCGCTATGTCGCTTCTGCCCGCGATAGGTTGGCGCGGGGTTATCGCGGTGGGCGCATTACCTGTAGTTCTACTTCCCTTAGTTGCCTGGATGCTTCCCGAATCCCTTGAATATCTGGTATCCAAGGGCCGGATCAGCGAAGCCAAAGCACTGGCCGCCCGGCACAGCATCCCCGATTACGAGCCCGTGGCGCCACCGGTTCGCACCGGCAAGGCCCCCTGGCGCCAGGTCATGGCTTCCATGTTCTCCGCAACGTACTTGCGATCAACCATCTTCTTCTGGATCTCGCTATTCTGCGGCATGGTCCTGGTCTACGGCTTGAATACCTGGCTGCCGCAGATCATGCGCAGCGCAGGGTACAACCTCGGTTCCTCGCTAACATTCCTGCTGGTCTTCTCCCTCGCCTCAGCCGCCGGCGGACTGGCCCTGGGCTTCCTCGCCGACAAGTACGGGCAGAAGACCATTCTGGTGATTTTCTACCTGCTCGGTGCGGGAGGCATCCTCCTGCTGATGTTCCCCAATACTATGCTGGTCAATCTGTTCTTCGTGGCCTTCGCCGGCATCGGCTCGATTTCCACGTCGCTGGTTCTCACCGGATACATTGCCGATTACTACCCGGCCGCGCAGCGCGGCACGGCCACGGGCTGGGCATTGTCCTTCGCCCGCATCGGCGCCATCTCCGGCCCCATCATCGGCGGCTGGATCGCGGCTTCGGGCATCAGCTTCGAGTTCAATTTCGTATTCTTCGCCATCGTCGGCGTAGTCGCCGCCATTTCCGTGGCGATGATTCCACCACGCATCAAACCAGATGCTGCCCGATCTGCCAAGGCCAAGCAGGCCTTCGCGTCCGATTAGCCCTGGCTCTGCGCACCTTCCAGCACGAACGTCCTGAACCGTGGCACACCGCGCACAGCGGTGTGCCACGGTTTTATCCTTTTCCAGCACCCCCAGGCCTGCCAAGGGTCCGCTTGCCGGCAAGATCGCACTTGCGAAATGCAAGTGCGCTGGCACCGGGGAAACGATGGCCGGGTGGAATGCAAAGGGATTTTCCAAAAGGCGAAACAGCCATGCAGGCATTGCAGCGCATTCCATGAATGCCTGCCCTGAGTGCGGCCATGCTTCCTGCGCCATCACTCCCACCGGCATCCATAGGAGCTAGGCCGCGGATCGCCATGTGCAGCAGAATCCCATCGGCCGTTGCGACTTGGCCGATGGGATCCTGCAGCTCGATCCGGGGCGATCTTGGCTAGCCGGTGAACGTGAAGCTGGTCTGCAGCTTGCGCGCTGTCCGGTCCGGATTGAGCATCAAGACGCAGAAGATGCCAACAACAACCAGGTAGATTCCGATCATCCCGAATGAGGCATTCATGCCCTGAGCCAGCAACTCGGCCATCTCCGCCGAGTCAGCCACGCCCTTAGGGCTGGGAATATAGCCCGCGCTGTCCATCAGGCCACCGACCATTGCGGGAGCGACCACGCCGCCCACCGAAGCCAGTCCAGTGAGCGTGGCCATGAGGGCCGCGCGCTGCCTGGAGCAGACGCTGAAGGCGATTGCCGTGGGAGCCAAGGGATAGATCATTGCCGTACCGGCACCGAGAGTCAGCATCGCCACGGCGGCGTAGCCGGAGAGGAAGGGCAGGATCGAGAAGCAGACCCCGGAAATCAGCAACGTTGCGCCGAACAGGGCGCCCATGGCCCAGCGAACCGTCACGCCGCGCTTCATCAAGTAGCGGGAGCCGAAGCCCAAAACCAGCAGCGCGATAGCGCCGATCACCCAGGGGAAGGTGGAGACCAAACCGATCATTTCCGGTGTCAGGGCAACGACGGATGCCAGATATTTCGGGGACCACGTGGTCAAGAAACCCTGCGCCCAGAAGCAGCCGGCACCTGCGAGCACCGCTGCCACGAACATCCACGAGCCCAGGACTCGTCGAATCGGCACGATTTTCAGCAGATCGGAGGAATCCGCAATGCTCCCCTTGCCCTGCAGGTCGAATTCGGCGACCGGTTCCGGTTTCTGCCCAGCCTGCTGCTGGTCCTCCGCCAACGAGATGGCACCGGCTTTCGCCTGTGCCTTGCCCGCCGTGGAATGGCTGTACGGGCCGTCGCGGCCCAGAAGCAGCCACGCTACGCTCCAGAGCAGCCCGAAGATCCCCAGGAAACCGAAGGCCCAGCGCCAGCCCAGGGCCGGGTTGGCGATGATCCATGCAAGGGCAGGAGCCGCGAGGATCGGCCCCAGGGTTGAACCGGCAGCGATGACGCTGCTGGGCAGCCCACGTTCCTTCGCATTGAACCAGCCGTGGGCATGCTGCAGCGAAATGGGGGTCGCCGGCCCCTCGGCTCCACCCAGCAGGATGCGTGTGACCAGCAGGATTGCCGCGCCTCCGCCGAAGAGCATCGGGAACTGCAGGACTGCCCAGGCAATGCCCATGGTCAGCAAGATCCAGCGGGTGGATACCTTTCCGGCCAGGAAGCCGACAATAACGCCGACAATGGCGAAGAGGAAGAAGAAGGCGCTGCCGATGAAGCCGAACTGACCGGCAGTCAACCCGAGTTCGCGCATGGCGGGATCAGCCACGAGCCCCAGGACAGCTTTGTCGGCGAAGTTCACGATCTGGAAGAGTACCAGCATGCCGGTCACCATCCAGGCGCGCCGGTTCATTTTGCCGTTGGCAATGGCCGCACGCAAGGTGTGGTCCGCGAGATTCTGTGTCGTACTCATACCAAGCTCCCCTTGGAATCGGCCGCGGAGAGTTCCAGCGCCGCCGGGCCGATGCTGAAGACGTCATTGTCCTCGGCGATGGATACATTCCCCGCGAAATCACCGCGTGCGGTCTCCAGCATAGCTTCCAGATCAGCGGCACCGGGGGTGTTGGGAACGATGTGATGCAGCACCAGCGCGCCGACTTCGGCTTTCGCGGCGACCTTGCCCACCTCGCTGTACGGCGTGTGCGATTCACGCAAATGCACTTCGATGCCATCGCGCGTCGGGCCGTCCGGGAATGTCGCCAGGATGCCAGGCAGGTCGATGACCTCATGCAGCAGCAAGTCAGCTCCGCGGGCGAGCCTGATGCAGTTCTCGGAGTAGGCGGTGTCTCCGGAGACAACGACGGAACCGTAGCGCGAGTCGATCCGGTAGGCGAATGCCGGGAAGCATAAGCGGTGGTCGACCAGAATCGCGGAGATCGCCACCAGCTCATCTCGGTAGATCTCAAAGGGCTCCATTTCCGGGTGGCGGTTTTCAACCGCGCAGGCCCCGGATGCCTCGGGGATCTGGATGTTCTGCGACTGGATCCATTCGTGGGGTTCGTCGCGGCCTTCATCGGCCATGCGGATCAACACGTCGGAGGAGAAGACCTTGTCCAGCAGCGCATCGACGATTTCTTCGGTGCTGGTCATTTCCCGCTCGGCGACGCGCGAAGCGATCTGCTGCTCGTGCTCCGGGCCAAGGGCGGGGATGCGATTGGGACGTCCAGGGCCGAAAACTTGGATAGGCCGGGCGAAAGACTCCCCCGGGACCTGCCACCCGGTCACCAGATAGGCGCCGAGATCGTAGATGTGGTCCGAGTGGTGATGGGTCAGCAGCACCGCGCGCAATTCGCCCCATTCGGCATGCGACCGGTAATTGCGGATGCTTCCCATGCCGCAGTCAATCACGTAGGTTGCCCCATCGACCCTAATCGCCGTGCTGGTGCCAGCACGGGAACTGGAAACGATCGGGCCGCCTCCGGTGCCAAGCGTGTAGACGCTCATTCCTTTTACCTGAGTGGTATTCACATTGGTGCCTTACTCGTAGAGTGCAGCAACGGGTCCCTTGGACCGCGATGCGTGAATTGCGAGGGTAGTGAAGAGTCCGGCAGCATAGGCCGAAGTGATAGAAATCATATACACCGAATTTTGCGATCGCAAGACCTATTGCATATCTAATGTGATTCATGCCATGCTGGACGCACCAGCCATCTACCCGTAAAGGAGTCATCATGGAACAGCAGCAAGGCCAAGAAATCATTCTGGGCGATCTGCCCAAGGGCATAACTTTGGCCAGTGAATCAATGGGCAACAAGACGTGGAATGTCCTCGGCCACACCTATCTCTCCAAGGTCGAGAGTTCCAGCAGCTTTGCATGGCTTTCCCTTGATCCCACTGGAACCGGTGTGCCTCCGCACGTGCACCCTAAGCAAGATGAGCACATTTACATAATGGAAGGCACTTACACCCTGTACCTGGACGGCGAATGGTTCAAGGCCGGGCCTGGCGATACCGTCCGCATGCCCATGGGACTTCCTCACGCCTACTACGTCAAGGATGGCGCACCGGGCAAATCGCTCTTTTGGGTAAGCCCTTCGGGACAACTGTCCACGCTCTTCGATGAGCTTCACAACTTGTCTGACCCGGAGGAAGTTGTCCGCCTCTCAGCACTGCGTGACGTGGACTTCCTGCCACCGGGATCCGTACCCGGCGCAGACTAGCATTGGCAGAAATTACTACGTGGCCGGCAGGGTTACTCCTGCCGGCCGCCGCAGGATGGAAGGAAAAAGCGCAGTGCCGCAAAATACGCGAGAGTCCGAGTTGCTCAAGTACGGGGATCATCCCGACCAGCATTTCATCCTGGCGCACCCGTTCAAACAGCCTTCCCTGGGCACTGCGGTCCTGGTCCACGGCGGCTACTGGCGCCAGCGGATCACCGCCAGCGTGATGCAACCGATGGCTGACGATTTGCTGCGCTCTGGCTGGAGCGTGGCCAACGTGGAATACCGGCGCGGTCCGGACCACCCGTGGCCCACCCCATCTTTCGATGTGGCCGCGGCAATCCAGCTCGTGCGCAGCACGTTGCGATACCAGGGCCAATCCGAGGCAGCTATTCTTATCGGACATTCGGTCGGCGGTCAATTGGCGCTGCTGAACTCCAATTTCGCCGATGCCGTGGTAGGCCTCGCTCCAGTCACCGATGCTTCCAAGGTGCATGCAGAATCCCTCGGCGATGGTGCAGCAATGGAATATTTCGGCGATTCTCCGGCCGGGATTCCGGTAATCTACCACGATGCTTCGCCAATCCAGGCCCCACCGCCTTCGGTGCCAACGCTCTTGGTCCACGGGTTCAACGACGACCGGGTACCGCTGGAGCACACGCGGGAATACCTGGATTCCCTGGCCGGACACGTTCTGCCGGAACAAATGATCCACCGGTCGCTGGACCACTTTGAAATCATCGACCCGCAGCAGCATCATTGGCAGGCCGTGCAGACCTGGATGCGGCAGGTACTAGTCGACGCGCGAGCCGAGTAGCCGACTCGCGTATAGCTCCGCATGCGGGGACAACAGCGCGTGCAACGCCAGGAAGGTCTTCTTGGCCTGCGGAGCTTTCCACCCATCAGGCAGGTATTCGAAGGGCAAATTCGGATCCCGATAAGGGAAACGCCGCCAGCGCGTAAGCATCGGAATATAGAAGGCGAAAGCCGCCCGCTCCAGTTCCGAGCGCTGCTCGGCTGACTCGACGGGATCAGCTAGCCGTTGCTGCCACGTTCCTAAGCGTCCGACATACAACTGGAGGAAGTCGGTGTACTGCTGGTCCAGTGCTTCAAGATCCCACCATTGGGCAACCTTGTCCCGGATATCGGCAGGGGACATGTAGTCAGCCTTGAAGAACTCGACGTACTTGGACAATCCTCGCGCATCCAAGCGGACCTTAGCCTGCTCGAATGCCAGATGCGGCCCCACAGCCACTCCTCCGGAGACCATCCCGAACCCTAAGCTAGCCAGCTCGGTGCGCAGTTCGTACCGGCGATTCCGCTCGCTCTCGGGTACGGAAAAAATAGCCAGCACCAAGGAGTCCCCGGAGGTTGAACGCGAAGGAGCAAAGATCCGTTGGTCGTCCTTCCGGAAGCTGTCCATAACCTCGGCGGAGAGCTGGTACTGGGATTCGTTCCCTGCGCGTTCGTTAATGAGCACGCCGCGGCTTTTCAACCGTGAAATGGTGGAGCGGATTGCTTGCGACTTGATTCCCAAGGCATCGAACATCTCGACGATGATAGAAACAGGGAAAGAGCCATTGGCCGGTTCGCCATACAGGCCGTACAGCGTCACCAGCAGATTCTGGTGCTGCAGTTTCGTTCCCCCGATATCCACTGGTTCAACGTCCTTCATTTGCGCTACGGCTACTTTTTCTATTCCTCGTTCCTATCCTAGGTGGCCAGCGATCGAATCAGGGGTATCAGCGCCTTCCCGCCTGCGGCTCTGCGCCTGAGCGAACCGGGACGAGTACACTCTGTACACTAGGACCGCTGGTTCAACTCTCCGCAGTCCATCTGACCCAGATGGTTTTATCTGGTTAAGGTCAGTGCTTGCCTCCGCCCAAAGCCAACGTGGCTGGAAAGCGGCAATGGGGTACAGCACGTGTTGTCCGGCGCTAGCTGCGGCCCGCAAGGTACTGGGTATCAGGCTGGCAGCTAGCGCCTGAGAAACTCCACTGAGGTCGTCCGAAAGGGCAGCGCGGCGCAGTGGAAATGCCTTGCGCACAATTTCTCGCGAGGCACTGCAGATGCTTCTTGAATTGGAAGCGTGAGCCCCCGCGATAGGTTCTCTCCGCCAAGCGGCACCCGCTTTGGAACTTGGAGAAGATCTATGAGAGTTCAATTGGCTGCGTCATCAGGTCATGCCTCCAGGCAGGACCTCCAAAGACTTTGGCAGGAACCTGCTCCCGGGCAAGAATAAGCAAAAACCCCGATTCGCCAAGCGAATCGGGGTTTTCAGCAAGAATCTAAAGACTACTCAGCAGCAACTGCTTCTTCAGCTTCTTCCTCGACGACTGGAGCCAGCGACAGCTTGCCGCGGTCATCAATCTTGGTGATCTCCACCTGCAGCTTCTGGCCAACGCCGACGACGTCTTCGACGTCCTCGACACGCTTGCCATCGTTGATCTTGCGCAACTCGGAGATGTGCAGCAGGCCGTCCTTGCCCGGGGTCAGCGAAACGAACGCACCGAAGGTGGTCAGCTTCACGACGGTACCCAGGTAACGCTCGCCGACCTCAGGAACCTGAGGGTTGGCAATAGCGTTGATGGCCGAGCGGGCAGCTTCAGCGGACTCGCCGTTGGTTGCGCCGATCAGCACGGTGCCGTCATCTTCGATCGAGATGTCAGCGCCGGTGTCTTCCTGGATCTGGTTGATCATCTTGCCCTTAGGGCCGATGACCTCGCCGATCTTGTCCACTGGAATCTTCACGGAGATGATTCGTGGAGCGTTGACGTTCAGTTCATCCGGGGCGTCGATAGCCTGGTTCAGAACGTTCAGGATGTGCAGGCGTGCTTCGCGAGCCTGGGTCAGCGCGGCAGCCAGAACCGATGCCGGAATACCATCCAGCTTGGTGTCCAGCTGGATCGCGGTAACGAACTCGGAGGTACCTGCAACCTTGAAGTCCATGTCGCCCATGGCATCTTCGGCACCGAGGATATCGGTCAGGGCAGCGTAACGGGTTTCGCCGTCTACGGTGTCCGAAACCAGGCCCATGGCGATGCCTGCAACAGCAGCCTTCAGCGGCACGCCAGCGTTCAGCAGCGACAGGGTCGATGCGCAAACCGAGCCCATGGAGGTCGAGCCGTTGGAGCCCAAAGCCTCGGAGACCTGGCGGATTGCGTATGGGAATTCCTCGCGGCTAGGCAGCACTGGAACCAGTGCGCGCTCAGCCAGTGCGCCGTGGCCGATTTCGCGGCGCTTAGGCGAACCAACACGGCCGGTTTCACCGGTCGAGTATGGAGGGAAGTTGTAGTTGTGCATGTAGCGCTTGGTCTTCACCGGCGACAGCGAGTCGATCTGCTGTTCCATCTTCAGCATGTTCAAGGTGGTGACGCCCATGATCTGGGTTTCGCCACGCTCGAAGATTGCCGAACCGTGAACGCGAGGCAGAACCTCGACCTCGGCGGAGAGCTGGCGGATGTCAGCAAGGCCGCGGCCGTCGATGCGGATCTGGTCGGTCAGGATGCGCTGGCGCACGATGTGCTTGGTAACAGCGCCGAATGCCTTGGAGATTTCACCCTCGCGGCCTGCGAAAGCGTTGCCTTCGCCAGCCAGCGATGCAACGATCTCTTCCTTGTATGCGCTGGCAGCGTTGTCGCGCTCCTGCTTGTCAGCGATGGTGTAGATCTCCGTCAGGCGGGTCGAAGCAGCAGCCTCGACAGCGGCGAAGGCATCTTCTTCGTAATCGCGGAAGACTGGGAATTCAACGGTTTCCTTGGCAGCGCGAGCAGCCAGGTCGGCCTGGGCCTCGCACAGGACCTTGATGAATGGCTTCGCAGCCTCAAGGCCCTCAGCGACAACCTCTTCGGTTGGAGCCTGGACGCCGCGTTCCTTGATCAGTTCCCAAGCGTTGTCGGTAGCTTCAGCTTCCACCATCATGATGGCAACGTCGTCGCCAGCGATACGGCCGGCAACAACCATGTTGAAGACAGCGTTCTTCAGCTCGGAGTGGCGTGGGAAGGCAACCCACTGTGCGCCGTTTCCGTCATCAACCAGTGCAACGCGAACGCCGCCGATTGGGCCGGAGAATGGCAGACCCGAAAGCTGGGTGGACATCGACGAAGCGTTGATCGCTACGACGTCGTACAGCTCATCTGGCTCGATGGACAGCACGGTGACGACAACCTGGACCTCGTTGCGCAGGCCCTTGACGAAGGCTGGGCGCAGTGGGCGGTCCATCAGGCGGCAAGCCAGGATGGCTTCGGTCGATGGGCGGCCTTCGCGGCGGAAGAAGCTGCCTGGGATGCGGCCGGCTGCGTACATGCGCTCTTCAACGTCCACGGTCAGTGGGAAGAAGTCGAAGCCTTCGCGTGGGTGCTTGCCAGCGGTAGTTGCCGAGAGCAGTGCGGTCTCGTCATCGATGTAGACCATTGCCGAACCTGCAGCCTGCTTGGCAATGCGGCCGGTTTCGAAGCGAATGGTGCGGGTGCCGTAGCGACCGTTGTCGATCTGTGCTTCGGCGAATTGGATTTCTGGACCCTCCATTAAGGGGGTGCTCCTTTCGATCGCTCCCACGTGGTGGATGAGCGAACCGTGTGGCCCTACCCAGATCTGGTCTTCGATCGAGACCCGCGCTGGGGCGCATATTTGCCCTAGCGAAAGTCACTACCGAGGACCGCGAAACTGGCGGTCGGGACCAACGGTCAGTCAGCCCTGGGAGTTATTTTCTTTCGGGGCCCGCATAGAACATGCAGACCCAGGTACTAGCCTACCGGGAATTGGCAAAAGACGCAGTTCTTGGGCGATAGGCGCGTGCCAGCCACTTGCGTCGCTGCCATTCATCGTTTGAGAGCGGCCTTGCAGCCTGGGCAACCAGCGAAGATCATGCGGCGCTGCTGCCCTGGCTATCCCCGGGCGCAACCAGCACGGTGCGCGTTGATCCTCATTTAGGCAGGGAAAACTGCGGAAGGAAATTTTCTCCAGCCGGGATTATTCATAGCCTGTCGATTGTTGTTCTCCATGGGCTTTGCCCTGACGGACCGCGGCAATCGCCGCAGTCCAGAACATTTCCAGTCGCAACCCGCAAGACAAAGGAAAAACCTGATGGCAACTATGGTCAATGCATACGCAGCGCACTCTGCGACTGATGGACTCATTCCGACGCAGATTGAACGTCGTGCAGTAGGTCCGCACGATGTCTTGATTGATATCAAGTTCTCCGGCATCTGCCACTCCGACATCCACACGGTGCGCGGAGAATGGGGAAACCAGAACTATCCGCTGGTCCCGGGCCACGAAATTGCCGGCATCGTTGCCGAAGTCGGGCCAGAGGTAACCAAGCACAAGGTGGGCGACCGCGTTGGCGTGGGCTGCATGGTCAATTCCTGCATGGAATGCGAGAACTGCCTTGCCGGAGACCAGCAATTCTGCGAGCAGAGTGTTGGTACCTACGGTGCTCGTGACCGTGATGGCAGCATGACCCAAGGTGGCTACGCCACGCATGTCGTGGTTACCGAGAACTTCGCCCTGAACATTCCTGAAGGCATCGACCTGGATGTTGCCGCGCCGCTGCTTTGCGCCGGCATCACCACCTTCTCCCCGCTGAGGCACTGGGGTGCAGGGCCGGGCAAGAAGATTGCCGTCGTGGGACTCGGCGGCCTGGGCCACATGGCGGTCAAGATCGCCAGTGCCATGGGCGCTGAGGTCACCGTTCTGTCGCAGTCGCTGAAGAAGAAGGATGATGGACTGAAGCTGGGCGCAACCGACTACCGGGCCACCAGCGATGAGAACACCTTCAAGGATCTGCAGAAGAAGTTCGACCTGATCATCAACACCGTCAGCGCTTCCATCGACGTCAGTGCCTACCTCGGACTGCTGCGCGTGAACGGCACCATGGTCAACGTTGGTGCTCCGGCAGAACCGTTGCCTGTCAATGCCTTCGCACTGATCGGGGGACGCCGTTCCTTCGCAGGTTCGCAGATCGGCGGCATCGAGGAAACCCAGGAGATGCTGGATTTCTGTGCCCAGCATGGCATTGGCGCAGAGATCGAGGTCATCGGTGCCACGCAGATCAATGAGGCTTACGAGCGCGTGCTGGCATCCGATGTCCGCTACCGCTTCGTAATCGATACCGCGACGTTGGCCTAGTTACCCCAGCTCACTCGGGTCGCAGAGAACGGTGCCGGTCTTGTCCAGCAGTGCAGGACAGATCCGGCGCCGTTTCGCGTCTGGCTAATTAACGTTCATTCGCCCCGGCGCGATCTACGAGTGCCTGCGTTCTCCCGTTGGCTGCCCTGTTCTGGAGCCTCGGCCGCAGTGCCCTGCTCAGACAAATTCCCCTTGATCGCGGCAAGCTCGGATTGGAGTTGCGCCACGGCACCACTGAGGTTCTTCAGTTCCTGCCTGCGGCGGCTGGCAGCCCTGAAAGTCTTGATCATCATGACGATGATCAGCGGAATGGCCGCGAGCAGGGCCCAGCCGCTGCGTTCAAAGAAGTCGAGGGCCACCGGCAGGGCCTGATTGAATTCCCAGAAGGAATTCACTCCCCCGGCAATCGATTCCAATGCAGATTCCACGGGAGCCAGTTGCTTGCCCACAACTGGTATTCCGGAAAGATCAGGGGCATTCACCGGAGGCTCGCCCATGGTCCATCGCGGATCACCTGGCCGCTTAAGGATATAGATCCCGGCACCGGCGCTGGCAGCGGCGAATAAGAGCACCGAGGCCAGGGCGACTGCCACTAGCTGGCGCCGCCGCCATAGCCCCGCCGCCACGGCGAAACCAATGACCAGAATCCAAATCCACATTCGCAGTTGTTCCAGGCCAATGCCCGTCAGTAAATCCATGAACTTTGCCTCATTGCTCTGGGCCGCCATGACCCAAGTTGTGCGTTGCTTCATCCCACTTAGGTACGCTATCGCGAGCAGCGGATTAATTGCCGCCTAGCACGTCAATCCGGTTGAGATCGAATCGTTCGAGTCGTCATATTGCTTCCTTGCCCCGGTATCCGGGACCCAATAGCCGATGGCTTCCGGCTCGTCCAATGCAGCGATCGGCTCATGCCACCTGCCGGCAGCTCGAATGGTAATTGCCACTAGCCCTCTTGCGATCGCGGATCTGGCATCGGTTGAGGTGGCAACGCGACGCACCCCAAAGACCAGAAGGCCTCGTTCTCCAGACTCCTGCAGCTTTGCCGTTGCAAATGCCCGAACCGGTACAGTGCTCTTGCCTTGGGTGCGTTGGCGACACTGGCCTGAATTTGAGTTAATGGGTCTGGGTCCGCTGCTCGGCGGATCACCTGGGATCGAGGAGGCTGGCATTGGCGGAGCCTAATTTTGCTGAACATTATTGGGATTTCATTGAGCGGGGAAGCATCTTGGTAGTGACTCTCAGTGGACCGGCTCATCTGCGGTTGATGGATCCGGAAAATTTCGCGGCATTCCAGGACGGAGAAGAATTCGAAGCATACGGTGGACTGGCACGCCGTGCTCCATACCGAATCAAGGTGCCCCATTCCGGACCCTGGTTTCTAGCGATTGATCTGACTGGCCTCGGTGCGCGTGGGGTGCGCCACGAAGTCAGCATCGTGCTGCCACAGAAGCTGGAAGCTCGACGACCAGCCCGGGACTAGAAGCAAGATCCCGCAGGAGAACTTAGCCCGCGAGCTCACTCGAAATATCGACAAGCTGTTGCATCCTCATTCCGGGCCAACCGTGGACCATATCCACCCACTGCGCCGGAACACTCGAGAACCCGGAAGCTGCGCCAATGAGCGATCCGGCGATGGCTGCCACGGTGTCGGTATCCACGCCTCCGCGAACAGCCGCTTCCAGCACCGGAACCAAGCGAGCGTTCCCGTCTTCCGGTTCGGCGGTGGCGATCGCGCTCCATGCACCTTGGAACGCTTCAACGACCCAACCGTTATTTGTGAAGTCCCGAGGTCGATGGTTTTCGGCCTGGTGGATGCGCTGCTCCCATGCTTGTGCGCGTTCTGGTTCAAGCATCGCAAGACCACTGCGAATATCTAGTGCGCCGGTGCGCACAGCGTGGTGAATGGCTACTGTCCAAAGCCCGCAGGCCTCAGCGGCTTCATCATCAAAATGGGTTAGCTTGCTGATAGCTGCCGCAGCTTCGAATGCGGCAGCAGGCGGTTCAGACAGATAAGCCAGCGCCACGGGCGCTGTGCGCATGAGACTGCCGTTCCCGCCGGAGCGGCCAGTTCTCCGGTGAATCTGTTCAGAACCAGCTAGCGCATCATCAGCGGTCGGCTCGGCTCTTCCGTCAGCAGACGCAACATGCTGGGCGTGGGCAAGGACTGCCCGCGTCTGGTTGCCGACGTCCGGTGCGTTCGTGGCCCATTTGGCCCATTCCCGAACCATGTAGTTGCTCGCGGCACCATCAAGCTTGCCGTTGGAATCCAGCAGGCCCTGGGCAACGACTATGGCCATTGAGGTGTCGTCGGTCCACTCCCCGGGCGCAAAATCGCCCAACCCGCCACCAATCATCGAGATTTTGGCGGATTCGGGCAACGGTGCGTTGAATTCGTAGCCCGCGCCCAGGGCATCTCCGGCAGCCATCCCGGTCAGGACTCCACGAATTCGATCTTTCACCTGTACTGAATGTGCCATTTGCGCCTTTCACAGGGTGGTCGCCAATGCAGAGTAATACTGCTTGGATCCACTGTAACGATGCGCGGCGACAGTAGAGCTACCTGAGCGGCCCCGGTAGCGTTCCCACGGTTGATTTGCGTCCTTGCGTCGTCGCCCGGAATAGCGAACGAGGACATTGATGCAGTCACGATAACCGTTCCGCTTCTACCTGCGATCCCGACTTCGGTAAATAGCTCACCCGGTTGGCTTCGTCGCTGTCCCGGCTTGCTGCAAGCGCGCTCACGGGCATCGCCGAGCGGAGGCAGATCTCCTTGATCTCGATAGGCGTTTGACCCAACTTCTTGCAGTTATGGCCAATGCCTGCAGGAACCAGGTTCCTGCAGGGCATTGGATGTCGCCAGCCTCGGTCGTTGCGCCTAGGCGAATGCAGGCGGTGGCGGAGTCGTGGGGTCAGTTGGGTGCCCCGGCACCGGCTCAGTGGGATCCTGCGGGCCCGGGGGCGGGATCGGCCCATCCGGATGCGAAGGGCTTGGTGGTACGTCCGGCTGCGCCGGGCTTGGCGGAGCATCTGGTGTCGGCGGTTGCGCTGGCGGTTCTGGCTGGTCGGGAATACTCGGATCACCCTGCATCGGAGCACCTGATTCGTGTAAGTGATTCATTGGAACCTGCTTTCCGTCGTATCGGTTCGACCATTCAACGACGGATCGTCTCCGCCTTGCAACGGCATTCAGGAATCGCAAAGCTGCAACAGTGCCGCGACATGGCGTGGTCGCGTCGAATCGGAAAGCATCACTCGGTTCAACCCATTGGTTTCGCAAGCTGCCGTGCGCCAGCGCAGCCGGCCTATAGCAGCATGCGCACGATTGGTGTCGCGATGAGGATGGTCAGGACAACGCGCACGAACCAGATAGCTACCATCTGCGGGATGTTCAGCGGAATCTGCGTCGCCAGGACGCATGGCACCAATGCTGAAAAGAAGATGATTGCAGAGACGCAAACGATGGCGATCACCATGCGCAGCTCGATGGATTCGTGTCCCGCAATGAGGGTTGCGGGAAGGAACATTTCAGCAATGCCGGTAGCCGAAGCCTTGCCAGCCAGCAACGGGTCATCCAGCCCGACGATCCAGGCAAATGGGACAAACAGGTAGCCTAGCCAGTCGAAAACTGGAGTGAAGCGGGCAACCACCAGTCCGAGCAATCCGACAGAGAGAATGGACGGCAAAATTGCCATGGCCATTTTCAGCCCATCCCATACGTTGGCGCCGACATTCTTGAGCAGCGATGGCGCTCGCCGCGAGGCTCCCATGGCTTCGCTCCAGGCAACGCGTGCACGATTGCCCGTGACCAGTTTTTCCTTGTCATGTTCCATGCCCAGATACGTCGTGTCTGGAATCCGGCTCAAAGGCGGAATGCGCACCGAAATGGCGGTCACCGCAAAGGTGACTACCAGCGACAGCCAGAAGTACAGGCTCCAGTGGTCCATCAGGTCCAGTGCCTTGGCAACAATAACCATGAAGCTGGCTGATACCGTGGAAAAACCGGTAGCGATGATGGCAGCTTCGCGACCCGTATAGCGGCCGCCACGGTACATGCGGTCGGTGATCAGCAGGCCCAGCGAGTAGCTTCCCACGAAGGACGCCACGGCATCCACGGCCGAACGTCCTGGGGTGCGCCAAATTGGTCGCATGACCGGTTGGCAGAAGACACCAAGGAACTCCATCAGCCCGTAGCCAACTAGCAAGGCCAAGAAGATGGCACCTACTGGAACGATCAAGCCAACGGGAATGACCAATTTGTCCAGCAGAAAAGGACCCATGTCCGGATCGCTGAGCCATGCCGGGGCAAAGTTGAAGAGCAGCGAGCAGCCGACAGCCAGCCCGAAGATGTTCAGGAATGCGAATATGCCACGTACCTTGGATGCCTTCCATCCTCCGGTAATGAAGGGAATAACTGTCCCGCAGATGAGCATCAGCAAGATAATGTACGGAACGACCGGTGCCGCGGCAGTTTGAATCCACGTCACCAAGTGATCCAGCGGGATGGTGCTCTTGCCGTTGATGGTGATGGGGAGGAAGAAGAACAAGATACCGGTAAGGCTATAGATCACGAATCGCAGAACGACCGGAAACGTGCTTTGCGTTTCAACGCTTGAAGTTGTCATTGGATACCGCCTTGTCGATGAGGGCGAGGGCATTAGCGTGATTTGATGCGATATCCATATAACGCGACTCGGGCCCAGCAATGTGACGGGGATCGCTTTTCTTGTCCGGAGTTTCAGACTTCGCGCAGATGAGTGTTACTGCGCGCTTCCTGTGGCTGCGCAGATGAAAGCAGGCCCACAGAACGATCGCCCCCACTTGCCGTGATTCTCATAGGACTAGTCTGTAGGATCGATATAGTCTGCATAGGTACTAATTCCAGCTTTCGGCTGAAAACACGCGCTCAAATAGGTCTTGGCGTCATGCAGGGAATAACCTAGGGAGAACACATACGCAACCGATGGCGCACACCCATCGGCCACGACGTTTCAATGCAGCACGCAGCACATAGATAGTCCAGCAGAAACGAAGGCACCATTTTGAACGGCAATGCCACCTTTAAGCACCACAACGTTGCGCTTTTATCAGTGAACAGCGTCCTCGCACCCGAGGTGGTGAGCTCTGCAGAATTCGACGAGCGCCTTGCTCCTAGCCTGAAACGCCTTCGCCTGTCCAAGAAGCTTCTGGAACGAGTTTCCGGGGTCAAGGAACGCCGCTGGTGGTCCGATGGCGTTGAATTCGACGACGCTGCAATTCTTGCCGGCAAGAAGGCGCTGGCCCAGGCCGGTGTCGATGCCAGCGAAATCGGCCTGCTGATCAACACTTCGGTCACCCGCCGCAACTTGGAGCCGTCGGTGGCCTCCAAGGTGCACAACGGCTTGGGCTTGCCATCCTCCGCCATGAATTTCGACGTGGCCAACGCCTGCCTCGGCTTCGTCAACGGCATGAGCCTGGCAGCGAACATGATCGACTCCGGCCAGATCAAGTACGCCCTGATTGTTGCGGGCGAAGACGCCAAGCCAACCCAGGAAACCACTTTCCAGCGGCTGAACGCTGAAACTTCCACGCGCGATGACTACATGCGTGAATTCGCCACGCTGACCCTGGGTTCCGGCGCCGCCGCTGCGGTCATTGGCCCCGCGGATGCGCACCCGGAAGCGCACCGCATCGTCGGCGGCGTATCGCGTGCCGGCACCGAGCACCACGAGCTGTGTGTCGGCGGACCCTCGGGCATGTACACGGACACGAAGGGCTTGCTGGATAACGGCCTCGAACTGGTCGTGGATGCCTGGGATGAAGCCCACCAATCCGGATGGAACTGGAAGTCCATGGACCGCTACGTGACCCATCAGGTTTCCAAGTCCTACACCAATGCCATTATCAAGGCCGTCGGCCTGGTCAAGGACCGCGTGCCAATCACTTTCTCCAAGTGGGGCAACGTCGGACCCGCTTCCCTGCCCATGACCTTGTCCCAAGAAGCCGACTCGCTGAAGAAGGGCGACCGGGTGCTGTGCATGGGTGTGGGTTCCGGCCTGAACACCGCGATGATGGAGATTGCCTGGTGACCGAGCTTTTCCCCGGTGTAGATGCCATTTATTCGAAGTATCTGGAAGTACCGTCCACTTCGCAGGTGGACACCCCGGGCACTAGGCACCGGTGGCACGTCCTGGATAACAACGACGAACTGCAGCAACGCGGAATTGAGCCGGCCGGCACCTTGCTCTGCGTGCACGGCAACCCCACCTGGTCCTACCTCTGGCGCAGCCTGCTGAACCACGTGTCCGAGCACGGGCTGCCGTGGCGAGTGGTGGCAGTGGACCAGCTGGACATGGGCTTCTCCGAGCGCAGCGGCAAGTTCCGCCGCCTGGCCGACCGCGTCAACGATCTCGGTGATCTGACTGGCGCGTTGGGGCTAACCGGCAAAATCACCACCGTGGGCCATGACTGGGGCGGCATCATCTCCCTGGGCTGGGCCGTTTCCCACCCGGACCAGCTGGAGAACGTGGTGTTGACCAACACCGCAATCCACCCTGCAGGCTTCGAGCTTCCCGCCGCGCTGAAACTCGCGTCCCATCCCGCGGTGCACGGTTGGGGCACCAAGACTTCCCCTGCCTTCTTGCAGGTAACCCACTCGTTGGCGCAGCCGGCCTTGGCCCCGGATATCCGCAAGGCCTTCATGGCCCCGTACACCAACGCTGAAAAGCGCGAGGGCGTAGCCAACTTTGTCGCCGATATCCCGTTCTCCCAGGATCACCCAAGTCGTCCGGCCTTGGACGAGATCTCGGAAGCAGTGCGCTCCTTGAAGGTCCCGGCCCTGATGCTCTGGGGACCCAAGGACCCGGTCTTCTCCGACCGCTACCTGCGCGATTTGATGTCGCGCCTGCCCCACGCTCAGGTTCACCGCTTTGAAGGCTCCAGCCATTTGGTGGGCGAAGACAACGATATTGCCACCCCGATCTTCCAGTGGCTTGCCGGCGAGAAGAGTTCCAAGAACACCTCGCGTGCCCAATCCCTGGGCGAATACCGTCCGATGCTTGCCGAACTCGATTCGCGCACCGAGGACCAATCGGCCGCGGTGGTGGACATCAATCCTGCGCGATCGCTGTCCTGGGCCGAACTCGGCCAGCGCGTGAATGCCCTGGCCGCAGGGTTGCGGCAGATCGGAGTGGAGGCCGGCGACCGGGTGAACCTGCTGGTTCCACCGGGAATTGAACTGACCACCCTGATCTACGCCTGCCTGCGTCTGGGGGCGGTCATTGTGGTGGCCGATGCCGGCCTTGGCACCAAGGGCATGGGCCGAGCCATCAAGGGTGCTGGCCCGAGCTACCTGATTGGCATCGACCGTGCGCTCACCGGTGCGCGGCTGTTCGGCTGGCCGGGAACCAGGATTGCCGCTGGAGACCTGCCTGCTGCGAAGCGCAAGCTGCTGGGGGTAGCCCATACCCTGCCCGAGCTCTATGAAGCCGGCAGCCAGGCCGCTTCCGGGTCCCGGGTTTTCGAGCCATCCGATCCGGATGCCGATGCGGCGGTCCTGTTCACCTCCGGCTCCACCGGTCCGGCCAAGGGAGTGGTGTACACGCATCGCGAACTGGCCGCCATGCGCGATACCCTGCGTGAAACATACAACCTCAAGGCCGGCTCTGCGCTGGTGGCAGGCTTCGCGCCGTTCGCGCTGCTGGGCCCTGCTTTGGGTGCCACCTCGGTCACCCCGGACATGGACGTCACCGCACCGCGGACCTTGACTGCCGCCGCGTTGGCAGATGCCGCCCTCGCAGTGGATGCAACCACCGTCTTCGCCTCCCCCGCCGCGCTGGCTAATGTCCTGAAAACCCAGGATGCGCTGAACCAGGCTCAGCGGGAAACCTTGGAAGGCGTCTCGCTGATGCTGTCCGCCGGCGCCCCGATTCCCGAGCATCTGCTGGCCAAGGTGCAGGATCTGGTTCCCAATGCCCGGGTCCACACCCCGTACGGCATGACCGAGGCCTTGCCGGTCACCGATATCGACTTGGCCGGCATCCGCGCTGCCGGAGCGGGCAATGGCGTGTGCGTGGGCACCGCTGTCGCCGGAGCCACCGTTGCCATCGCACCGATTGACGCCCTGGGCTTGGCCGGAGACAAGCCGGAATACACCCCGAATGCCACCGGCGAAATCCTGGTCCGCGCCCCGCATGTCAAGGACCGCTACGACCGGCTGTGGATCACCGAACAGCTCAGCGTCTCCATCCCCGGCTGGCATCGCACCGGCGATGTCGGGCACCTGGATGAGGCCGGACGCCTGTGGGTCGAAGGACGCCTTGGCCACGTGCTGCGCACCGCCAAGGGCGCGATTACCCCGGTAGCCGCCGAACATGCTGTCGAGTCGGTTGCTGGCGCTGGCCGTGCCGCGCTGGTCGGCGTGGGACCTGACGGAACCCAGGCCGCGGTGGTCGTCATGGAAACGGTGCCCGCGGCCCGCAAATCCGGTCCGGCCGCCAGCGATCTGGCCCGCCAGGTTCGCGCCGCGGTCGCGGCCACCGGCACCGAGGTGGCAGCGGTCCTGGTAGTCCCAAGCCTGCCCACCGATATCCGGCACAACTCCAAGATTGACCGGGCCGCGCTCGCCCACTGGGCTGCCGCGACCCTCGCAGGTGGAAGGATCCGCAATCCGTGAGCCCATCGAAAAATGAAGACGCTGCCCGTCGCGTTCTGGTCACCGGAGCCAGCGGCATGCTGGGTGGCGCTGTAGCCCAGCTATTGCGCGACAAGGGCCACCATGTGCGCACCTTCCAGCGCGGCAGCTCGGCATCAGCCACTGATGAAGTCCGCGGCTCGCTCACGGATCCGCAGGCTGTCGCCGCGGCCGTGGAGTCCATGGACGCGGTCATCCACCTGGCAGCCAAGGTCTCCTTCACCGGTGCATGGGAAGACTTCGCCGCCACCAATATCGCGGGAACCAGCAATCTGCTCGAAGCATCCAAGCGCGCAGGAATCAAGGATTTCGTGTTCGTCTCTTCCCCTTCCGTGGCGCACTTCGGCGATTCGCTGGCGGGCGCCGGTGCTGGCGAGGCCGATCCGGCCAAGGCGCATGGATTCTATGCACGCTCCAAGGCAGCGGCCGAGCTCAATGCCCTGGGCGCCGATTCGCCAGCACTTCGCGTCACCGCCATCCGCCCGCACGTTGTGTGGGGGCCCGGCGATACCCAGCTGGTGGAACGCGTCATCCAGCGGGCCAAGGCCGGACGGCTGCCCCTGCTGGACCAGGGCGCAGCGCTGATCGACACCACCTATATCGACAATGCCGCTGCGGCGATTGTCCGCGGCCTGGAACGCATGGACCACGCCCACGGGCGAGCCCTGGTGGTCACCAATGGCGAACCTCGGCCGGTGGGCGAGCTGATCGCCGGCATCTGCAAGGCGGGCGGCGCCCCGGCTCCGAAGCTCAACGTTCCGGGCTGGCTGGCCCGTGCGGCCGGTTCGGTGATCGAGAAGTTGTGGTTGGCAGCCGGTTCGCGCAACTTGGTTCATGATGAGCCGCCGATGACCCGTTTCCTGGCCGAGCAGCTGTCTACCGCGCATTGGTTCGACCAGCGCGAAACCCATGAAGTCCTGGACTGGAAACCTGCGGTAGGCATTGACGAGGGCCTGGAGAAGCTGGCGGATCACTACCAGAACTAGTTGGCCGGGAAGGCAGCCGCCGTTTTTGGAGCGCGCGCAGTTGCCTTGGCAGCAGTCCGTGCGTCTTGGCGTCATCTGCTTTCGTGGATTCCTGCCCAGCCATTGCGCTGGGATATCTTGATTCAATGAGCAAGAAGATTTCATACCAGGGCGAAGCCGGCTCCAACTCGAATATGGCCTGCATGCAACGTTTCCCGGACATGGAAGCCGTGCCTTGTGCCAGCTTCGAGGACGCGTTCGCCATGGTGGAAAACGGTGAAGCGGAGCTGGCGATGATTCCGATAGAGAACTCCATTGCCGGTCGCGTTGCCGATATCCATGTCCTGCTCCCCGAGTCGGAACTGCACATTGTCGGCGAGCACTACCTGCGGATCCGCTTCGACCTTCTCGGACTGCCTGGCAGCACCATCGCGGATGCGGCCGAGGTGCACAGCCACATCCATGCGCTGGGCCAGTGCCGCAAGGTCATACGCCAGCACGGCCTGACCCCGGTGATTGCCGGTGATACTGCAGGTTCGGCCCGCGAAGTGCGCGAATGGAACGATCCTGCCAAGCTCTCGCTCGCTCCGCCCATGGCGGCCGAACTCTACGGCTTGGAGGTGCTGGCTTCCGGTGTCGAGGACGACCAGACGAACACGACCCGCTTCGTAGTGCTCGCCCGCAGGCACGAACTGCCGCACCGTTCCCAGCTCCCCGACTCGGTGATTACCACTTTGGTGTTCCAGGCGCGCAACGTGCCTAGCGCGCTATACAAGGCATTAGGCGGATTTGCCACGAACGGCGTGAATCTCACCCGCATGGAAAGCTACATGGTCGGTTCGTCCTTCGCCGCTACCACCTTCATGGTCGACATCGAGGGCCACCCCGAAGACCTTCCTGTGCGCTTGGCGTTGGAAGAACTGGAATTCTTCACCTGGGAAATCAAGATCCTCGGCACGTACGCGGCCAGCGAGCATCGCCAACGGGGTTCGGCAGCTTTCGTCTAGGCCTGCCCCGGCTTTCTGCGTCCGGGGGCGGCTGGACGATCCGCTGCCACTACCCCCTCCATGAGTAGCGGCGTTCGGGCCTGCCGACTCCCCCGTAGCGCAGGTTCACCTGAGCCAGGTTTTCCTCTGCCAGGTATTCCAGATACCGGCGAGCGCTCACCCGGGACGTGCCCAGCTTCTGCGCGGTTTCGGTGGCCGATATGGGTTCGGCAGCTTCCTTGACGATGCTCTCAACCAGTTCCATGGTTTCGGCGCTGCAGCCTTTGGGAAGAGGCCGGCGCTTTTGTCCGCCGAGCCCGAAGAGCATGTTCACATCGGCCTGCTGCAATTCCTGGTCCGCTGCTTCGCCCAGCGGCTGGTAGGCCTTCGCGTAGTGCTCCAGCCGTTCGCGCAGGTCATCCCGCGAGAAGGGCTTCATCAGATAGTGGACGATGCCGCCACGAAGCGCGCGGCGCACGGTATCCATTTCCCGCGCCGCGCTGATCACCAGGACATCGAGCTCCGGCTGGACTTCGCGCAGGCGCTGCAAGAGGTCCAGGCCGTTCATGTCCGGCAAATGGATATCGAGCAAGATGAGATCCGGCGATAGCGCGCCGGCGGCCTTGATCGCGTCACCGGCGGAGTGCGCCACGCCGACCACGGTGAACCCCGGTTCGCTGTTGACGAATCCAGCGTGCACCTTGGCGACCATGAAGTCATCGTCGATCACCAGTACTTTGATCACTTCTTGCTTCCTACTTCCTGAGCGTGGCGGTAAACCGGGCACCTTGTGCATTGGCCGCGGCCAGCTCTCCACCGCGGCGGCGGCAAACCAGGCGGCTGATGGCAAGGCCAAAGCCCCTGCCGCCGGAAACCGCGCTGTCCTTGGTGGAGAAACCTTGGGTGAAGATCTCGTCCATGGCATCTTCCGCGATGCCTTCTCCATTGTCCCTCACGGTGATTCGCACCAGCTCGCTGGTTTCCTCGATCCCGACCTGGATTTCCGGATTGGCAGCCGAAGCGGCCGCGTCCATCGCGTTATCGACGAGATTGCCGATCACGGTGGTCAGATCCCGCGCCAGCTGGTCCTCGCACCTGCCCAAGGTTGAGCTAGGCGCCATCTTCAGGTGCACCCCTCGCTCGGCGGCCACGCTGGACTTGGCAATCAGCAACGCGGCAATCGTGGGTTCGGCGATGCACGCGGAGACGTCCTCGAAGATCTTGCTCCGGCTGAAGCTCACGCCATCGATGAAGCCCACGACCTCGTCGTATTCCCCGAGCTGGATCAACCCGGAAATTGCGTGCAGCTGGTTGGCGAATTCATGGGTCTGCGCCCTGAGCATGTCGGCGGTGGCCTTGCTGTCTCCAAGTTCTTGTTCCAACAGGGTCAGTTCGGTCTTGTCGCGGAAGGTGGTGACCGATCCCAAATCCCGCCTGGCGGTCTTGACCGGCATCCGGTTGAAGACCAATACCCGCTCGCCGACAAGGAATTGCCGGTCGGGCAACTCTTGGCTGGTGGTCAGTGCATGGCGCACCTGCGGAACAACATCCAATTCGTCCAGGGTCCTGCCCACGCAGTGACTGGGCAGCTGGAGCAGCTCGATGGCGACATCATTGGCCAGCATCACCCGGCTATCCGGCGACACCGAGATGATTCCCTCTTTGACTCCGTGCAGCAGGGCTTCGCGATGCTCGAAAAGCTCTGCAATTTCCCTGGGTTCAAGCCCACGGGTCTGGTGCTTGACCCGGCGGGCCAGCAAGACTGAGCCGGCGGTCCCCAGCAGCAGGGAAATGACCAGGGTGAACAAGGCGTTGGGAGCGATCTCCTGGATCATCTCACCGGTGCTGGGATAGCTTTGGCCGGCGCTGACGATGCCGACCATCTTCCCCTCGTCATCCAGCACCGGAACCTGCGCAATCAATACATGGTTGCCATTGCGCCAGATTTCCCCGGTCCATCCGCGGCCTTCGGTGACGGCGGATTCAGGGTGCAGTATCGAGGTTCCGACTTCATCCGGATAGCTGGAGGTGATGACCGTTCCCCGGGGATCGGCAACGGTCACGAATTGGAGACCCGAGGTGCTGCGCACCGATTCGCCCATGGCAGGCAACGCCGAACCCATTTCCGGCTCCGCCTCGGGCAGGAGCACGCGCAGCAGGGGGTTCGCAGCCAGCGATTCGGCGGCCGAGAGGCTGCGGCGCCCCTCGATTTTTTCGAAGTTGTTGGTGGCCTGGGTCAGCGATACCGTGATGACCCCTGCCAGCACCACCGCGATAATGAGCAATTGCAGTATCAGGTACTGCCCTGCAAGGGTCAGCTTGCGGCGCGTGTACAGATTAGCGAGCCAGAAACGCACGGCACCCATTGCCTCGCCCCCAATATTCCAGAAATCCACGTTGTACCCGGCAGGTCCTTGCTGGCACCTGCATCCGGGCACTGTGCTACCTTACCGAAGATTCGAATGGTTCAGATCACAATTTCCGGTTACACAATGAACAGTATTTTCTTTGAGTACGCAAGAGTGACCCGGCTCACGATGGCACGTAAGTTGGTATCACTCGCAACCCCGATGAAAGCAAAGAGGCTGAATCCCCATGAAACCGTTCAAGTCGTTCCGTGCGCTGAGCGCGCTGGCAGCTGCCGCTGCACTGGCCCTGACCGCCACTGGCTGCGGCGTGACATCAGAGTCTTCCAGCACTGACGCCGCAGAGTCCAAGGGCCCCATCGCGAACCTCCGCATCATGGTGCCAAACACCCCAGGCGGCGGCTACGACACCACTGCCCGTGTTGCCGCCAAGGTCATGGATGACGCATCGCTGGCCAGCAACCCGGAAGTCTTCAACCTTGCCGGTGCCGGCGGCACCGTCGGCTTGGCCCGCATTGTCAATGAGAAGGGCAATGGCGATCTGGCCATGCTCATGGGCCTGGGCGTGGTGGGTGCAAGCTACACCAACGAAACCGACTCCAAGCTGACCGATACCACCCCGATTGCCAAGCTCATCGAAGAGCCCGGAGCGATCATGGTTTCCAAGGATTCTCCGTACAAGAGCATTGACGACTTGGTCAAGGCCTGGAAGGACGACCCAAGCAAGCTCTCGGTCGGCGGCGGCTCCTCCCCTGGCGGCCCGGACCATCTGCTGCCAATGCAGCTGGCCGAAGCCGTGGGCATTGATCCCAAGGACGTGAACTTCGTATCGTACGATGGCGGCGGCGACTTGCTGCCGGCCATCCTGGGCAACAAGCTGGCCTTCGCTGCCTCCGGTGCCGGCGAGTACATGCAGCAGATCGAAGAGGGCTCTGTTCGCGTACTGGCCACCAGCGGCGAAGAGCGCCTGGAAGGCGTAGATGCCCCGACCCTGAAGGAATCGGATATTGATCTGGTGTTCTCCAACTGGCGCGGTCTGGTGGCTCCACCTGAGATTTCCGAAGAGGACAAGGCCAAGTGGGTCAACCTGGTCACCGAAATGCATGATTCGGCCGAGTGGAAGGAAGCTCTGGCGACCAACGGCTGGAGCGACGCCTTCATGACCGGCGACGAATTCTCCGCCTTCCTCACCGACCAGGACGAGCGCGTTGCCAGCGTCCTGAAGACCCTGGGCCTGGCGTGAGCGAAGTAGCCACCGCAAAGAAGAAACGCGTCGAACTCCTGTTCGCCGCGTTTCTTCTTATCGTCGGAATCATCGTGTTTGTTGACGCGTCGCAGCTTCATGTGACGTACTCCCAGGCAGACGTTGTAGGTCCCAAGGCCCTGCCCTACGTCGTCTCGGGCATTCTCATTCTTTCGTCCATTGCCTTGGCCATCACCGTCATGCGTGGCAACCTTGCTGCGGGCGAAGAAGGCGAAGACGTGGACCTGAGCCAGCCTTCGGATTGGAAGGTCCTGCTCCCGCTGATCGGCATCTTCGTGCTGAACCTGCTGATCGTGAATTGGGCTGGCTGGGTCATCTCGGGAACCATCATGTTCTTCGGCGCGGCTACCTGCCTGGGTGCGCGGCGCTGGGTATTGACCTTGGTTATTTCACTTGCCTTGGCGCTTGGTTCGTTCTACGGCTTCTATCTGGGCCTGGGCATCAAGCTTCCGGCCGGAATCCTCTCGGGGGTGCTCTAATTGGAAACTCTGGACTTATTGATGGGCGGCTTCGCCGCGGCGCTGACCCCGATTAACCTGCTCTTCGCTTTCGCCGGTGTCATCCTGGGAACCGCTGTAGGAGTGCTCCCGGGCATCGGCCCGGCCATGGCTGTGGCACTGCTGCTGCCATTGACCTTCGGCATGGAAACTTCCAGCGCACTGATCATGTTCGCCGGCATCTACTACGGCGGGATGTATGGCGGGTCAACCACCTCGATCCTGCTCAACACCCCGGGGGAATCGGCAACAGTCATCACAGCCATCGAAGGCCACAAGATGGCCAAGGCCGGCCGTGCGGCACAGGCCTTGGCCACCGCGGCCATTGGATCCTTCGTTGCAGGAACCATCGGTACCGCGCTGCTGGTGACCGTCGCCCCGATCGTCGTGAAGTTCGCGGTGAGCCTTGGCGCACCGAGCTACTTCGCCATCATGGTCCTCGCTTTGGTAACTGTCACCGCAGTCTTGGGCTCTTCCAAGATCCGCGGGTTCGCTTCCCTGGGCTTGGGCTTGGCCATTGGCTTGGTCGGCATGGACCCGGTCTCCGGGCAGCAGCGACTGACTTTCGGCTTCGCGCCCCTGGTGGACGGCATGGACATCGTGGTGGTCGCCGTGGCGATCTTCGCCATTGGCGAGGCGCTGTGGATTGCCGCGCACTTGCGCACCAGCCCGGCCCGCACCATTCCGGTGGGTGCCCCGTGGATGGGCAAGGAAGATTGGAAGCGTTCGTGGAAGCCCTGGCTTCGCGGTACCGCCTTTGGGTTCCCCTTCGGCGCGCTGCCTGCCGGCGGTGCCGAAGTTCCGACCTTCCTGTCCTACGTCACGGAAAAGAAGCTGTCCAAGCATCCTGAGGAGTTCGGCCACGGCGCCATTGAGGGCGTTGCCGGCCCGGAGGCCGCGAACAATGCCTCTGCCGCTGGCACCCTGACTCCAATGCTCGCCTTGGGCTTGCCCACCAATGCCACCGCTGCGGTGATGCTGGCGTTCTTGACCATGAAGGGCATCCAGCCCGGTCCGCTGCTCTTCGAGAATGAACCAGACCTGGTGTGGGCCCTGATTGCCAGCTTGTTCATTGGCAACACGTTGCTGCTGCTGATCAACCTGCCGTTAGCGCCGCTGTGGGCGAAGCTGCTGAAGATCCCGCGCCCCTACCTGTACGCAGGCATCTTGTTCTTCGCAACGCTGGGCGCCTTCTCGGTGAACATGCAGGTAGCTGATCTCTGGCTGCTGCTGCTGATCGGTTTGTTGGGCTTTGCCTTGCGCCGCTTCGGCCTGCCAGTGCTTCCGCTGATCCTTGGTGTCATCATCGGCCCCATGGCCGAGGAACAGCTGCGCAAGACCTTCCAGCTTTCTGCTGGTGAAGTCTCAGGTCTCTGGAGCGAGCCGCTGGCCGTGGGCATCTACGTGCTCATCGCCGTCCTGCTCCTGCTGCCAGTGCTGATCTCCGTTATTCGGCGCAAACGCGGGACAGCGTCTGCCGCCGCCGAGGCCCTGCTGGGCGACGATGCAGCTGGCGGCCCCGAGCCGGAACAGGCGAAGCCTGGCCACGGAAATGAGAACAGCAAGGCTGCTGAAAGGAATGAATCATGACGATCGTAGTGGGCTATATTCCCTCGCCAGAAGGCGAAGCCGCCTTGGAACGAGCCATTCTCGAAGCCAGGCGCAGCGAGGTGCGATTGATCGTAGTGAACTCTTCGAAGGGCGATCAGCTCGTTGACGACAGGCTCATTGACGCGAAGCAGTACCACGAGCTGGAAGCCCGCCTTTCTGATGCCGGCATCGATTTCTGGATTGAGCGCCACACCCAGGGTGCCGATGCGGCAGACCAGATCCTGCATATAGCCCAGGCCCAACGAGCCGAGCTGATCGTGATCGGCCTGCGCAAGCGGACGGCAATGGGCAAGTTCCTCATGGGGAGCAACGCGCAAAGGATTCTGCTCCAGGCCTCCTGCCCGGTGCTGTCGCTCAAAGCGTCCAGCGACTGGTAGTTCTGCACGCTGTTCGCTCAACAACGGCCGATGGCCCGCACCACGGGTGCGGGCCATTGGCCGTTGGACTTACTTCTGGTAAGGGTTGGCTGGCGGAGTGCCGCCGCCATTGGCGGTTGGATCCTGCGGCTGCTGGGGTGCAGGAGGATTACCCGGGTGCGGGCGGTAGCCGCCTTCTGCCGGCGGGATGCCACCGGCCAGACGAACGAGTTCAGTGGTGTTCTCTGCCGTGCGGATCTGTGCCAGCAAGGATTCGAGTCCTGCACGGACCAGGACCAAATAGACCAGGGACACCAAAGGACCCACGATCAGGAGCATGAGGAAGCCGAGCATTGCATCAGCCATGAACCCGGAAATCACGATTCCGAGGTAGCCGATCGCCAACAGGACCATGATCAGGATGTAAACGATCTTGATGATCGATGGCGTGATGAATTGCTTGAATTCCAAGTCGAAGAGGGACTTCACCTTATTTGCTTCTTTCTTTAGAGAAATTGCGCTGTCCCGCCCACGTTATCGAATTTCGCAGTATTCTCCCAGTAGCTGGAGCGGAATATCTTCATTTGTTGCGAAAATTTCGCCAACTAGTCGCCTGCGACTGCGTGCGGGTTATTATCCCCTGCCAAGCCAGACCCTAGACTGATTGCATGACAAGCCATGAGAAGCCGACCATCGTCCCAGCCCGATTGCAATCCGGAGACACCATCAGGGCCATCGCGCCATCGTGCTCCCGCGCCTTCGTGATGGAATTCGACAATACGAAGTGGATCACTGAACGCTTCGAGGCCATGGGGTTCAAGCAGGAATTCGGCGATCACGTAGACGAGAACGATGACTTCGACAGCTCGCCGATCCCGTCGCGCGTGGCCGATCTGCACGCCGCATTTGCCGATCCATCTGTCGCCGGAATCATCTCGGTCATTGGCGGCTTCAATGCAAACGAGCTGCTCCCCTACCTCGATTGGGATCTCATTGCCGCCAATCCCAAGGTCTTCTGCGGCTACTCGGATTTCACGGCGCTGGCAAACGCCGTGCATGCCAAGACCGGCCTCGTTACCTATGTCGGCGCGCATTGGTCCAGCTTCGGCATGCGTGATCATTTTGAACCAACCGGACAGTGGTTCCGGACCGCAACCCACGAGCACGCGTGGACCATCGAGCACGCCAGCGAATTCACCGACGATTTGTGGTTCATGGATCAAGACAACAGGTCCGTCCAGGCATCCGGCGGACCGTGGATCCTGAATCAAGGAGCGGCCACGGGCACGGTGATTGGAGGGAATCTGGGCACGCTGCATTTGTTGCAGGGCGGCGAATTCATGCCATCCTTGCACGGGGCGATGCTCTTCATCGAGGAAGACTCCTCCGAAGACATCCACGAAATCGCCCGGAAGCTCGCCTCTTTCCTGCAGTCCCCTAGCGCCGCTGGCCTGACCGGGCTGGCCATTGGGCGTTTCCAGCGGCAATCCGGCATCACCCGTAGCCTGCTGGAGCAAGTCATCGCAAAGCACCCGATCCTGCAGCGCATCCCGGTTGTGGCCAACCTCGATTTCGGCCACACTTCCCCGATGTTCACCTTGCCGATTGGCGGCTACGCCAGGCTTTCGACCGGTGACGATTCGGTGCAGCTGCACTTTGCGCATTCACAAGACCAGCTGGGCTAGCCCAAGGGCCACAGCAAAAAGCGGGACCATTCCATCTCCTGGTTGGCCCCGCCTTGCTTTGCGCTCAGTAGGCCACGGCCCTCACGGGCTTAGGCCTTGTCGATCGCTTCCTTCAGCGCAGCCAGCAGCAGCGCCACCGAACCCGGATTAGCGTTGGGGCCCATCATGCCGACGCGCCATACGGTGCTCGCGTACTTGCCGACACCGCCGCCGATTTCAATATTGAAGCGGTCGAGCAGGTATCCACGGACCTTCGCCGAATCAACGCCTTCAGGAACGTAGACCGTCGTCAGCTGCGGCAGGCGGTACCCCTCCTGGGCGAATAGCTCCAGGCCCATTTCCTGCAAGCCATCTTGCAGCAAGCCTCCCGCTTCCTGATGGCGGGCGGTGACCGCGTCCAGGCCCTCAGCCAGGATGCGGTCGATGCCGGCTTCCAGCGATGCGACCATCGAGACCGGTGCGGTGTGGTGGTAGGTGCGTTGGCCCCCGGTGGAACCTGTGGCGTAGCCGCCGAGCAAGCCCAGATCCAGATACCAGGATTGGGGCTTCTGGACGCGGCGCTCGAAAGCACGGTCTGAAATGGTAAATGGTGCCAATCCCGGAGCCACGCCGAGGCATTTCTGCGTGCCGGCATAGCCAACGTCAATCCCCCATTCATCAGCCAGCACCGGCATGCCGCCAATGGAGGTCACCGCATCGGTGATCAGCAGTGCATCGCCCTTGATTGCGCCCAGCGCGGCTATATCGGAAACAACTCCGGTACTGGTTTCAGCATGCACGCCGGCAATGACGGTTGGGTTCGGGTGCGCCGCGGCAACGCGTTCGGCATCGATCGGCGTGCCGTATTCATGCTCGACGCGGACTACTTCAGCGCCAGCGCGCGCGGCAACTTCGCACATGCGCTCGCCGAATAAGCCGTTGATCGCGATGACCGCTACGTCGCCTGGGTTGATGGTGTTGACGAAAGCGGCTTCCATGCCAGCTGAGCCCGTGGCGCTCAAAGGCAAGGTACGGGAGTTTCCGGTTCCCCAGAGAGTACGCAAGCCATCAGCAACGCGATCCATGCGTGCAATGAACTCCGGATCCAGATGGCCCAGCAGCGGAAGGCCGAGTGCTGCCGTTGCCTCGGGATACGGGTTACATGGACCCGGTCCGAACAGGTGGCGCTGAAGAACAGTCTTGCTCATGACGACTCTCTTTCATCTCAATGGGATGTTCCAACTAGAGCTCAGCATATCCCGCATCCCAACCCGAAACGAAACATATCTTCCGCATTGCAAAATTACTCGGGTCGAACTACACGGCCGCGGGCTCGATCGCCTTGAGATAATCCGGCAGCTCCGCCACGGATTCGAGGATGGCGGCATGAGGGAACCGGTCCAGCTCTTCGCGGCCCAGCTTCCCGGTCAGCACACCGATCCCATGCACTCCCGCGTGATGCGCGGCCAGCAGGTCGTTGGCGGTGTCGCCTGCGGCAACAACCTTGGCTACATCGCGAATTCCCGTCAACTCCATGGCTCGATGAATCATGTACGGCGCAGGGCGTCCCGCTGCGGCTTCATCACCGGCAACCACTGCGTCGAGAAGTTCGCCAGGACCGACCTTCCAGCCCAAGCCATCGAGGATAATATCGGCAACATCGCGCGAGAACCCCGTTGTCAACGCGATCTTCTTGCCGCTGGCAGCCAAGCGTTCCAGCGCTTCCACGACACCTGGCAAAGCGACGGGCGGATTCTCCCGGTAGTACCCCAGCAGCAAATGGCGGAAACGATCAAACTGCACTTGCACCTGCTCATCGCTGGCAACAGCTCCGCCAAGTTCAATCAGCGCTTTGATCGCTTCCTTCTTCTCGGCGCCCATCCAATGCTGCAGATCCTCCTCCTTGACCTCAACACCGAATTCGCACACCGCATTTTCCAGAGCCCGGTACACATCGGCATGCTCGTCAATGGTCGTTCCAGCCATATCGCAGGCAATGAGTTCAAACATGTCTTCTCTTTTCATCGTGTTTTCCTGTTCAGACAGCAAGGCTTCGCACACGGCTCAATGAGGGGCGATGCTCGCTGGTGTTTTCAATGGTGAAATTGGCCAGATCCGGCAAATACCGATCGTCGGAGTACTCAAGTTTCTGCCCTGATTTGGAGGAAGTCACGCGCCGTTCGCGCAAGAGCGGGGCGCCGAGCCGGACACCCAGCAGCTGCGCGTCCAGTTCATCGGCCGCCACCGCGTCGATGGTGTGCTTGCCTCGGTAGAGGTCTACGCCTTGCTCCCGCAAGTACTCGAAAATCGAACCGTCATCCGCATCGAATTCGAAGAGCAGCCGGCCGACTTCTTGGGTAAAGCTAGTCCGCTCCAGCATCGCCGGGCTCCCATCGAGAAAGCGCAGGCGCAGGATCTGCACCACCTTGGCACCTTCTTCGAGTTCGAGCTGCTCGGCCACGAGGGCATCGGCCGGGCGCTGCGCCAATTCCCGCGTTTCCTGGCCAGCCTCCAATCCGATGGAGCGCGCCCAATCGGTAAAGGACATGAAGGTGGTAAACGATTGGGATTGCACCTGTTGCGCCACGATTGGCGGCTTGCCTTGTCCCCCCGCAATGAGGCCCTCCGAACGCAACTGGGCGAGCGCATGCCGGACCGTGCCACGCGAGGCACTGGTGCGGGCACAGAGCTCTGCCTCGCTGGGCAGGACATCTCCTTCGTGCCATGTGCCAGCCGCTATTTCCTGCCGCAACCAGGTGGTGAGGGCTTGGTACTTGGGTTGCTTCTTGTTCTCCATCACCTCTTGATCATACAAGTGGTTTTATCGCGAAATCAGCGATTCACAAGACGTTCCAGTGAACTGAAAGTGAATAGTCGGACCCCATTCTGAACTCTAGGCGAACTTGTTCAAACAAGTGCCATTTCGGGTTGAATCCGCTCATCCCAAGCATGGATGATCACTGTCGTGAGCAACGAAAAAAATTTCCCACAGACCCAGCCAGTCGCCAACCACGCAGATGTGCTGGTGATCGGAGCCGGCATTGTCGGCATGGCCCATGCCGCGCGAGCCCTGGACGCCGGCTTCTCGGTAATCGTCATTGATCGTGACCATGAGGCCATCGGCGCATCGGTCCGCAACTTCGGCCACTGCTGCATCACCGCGCAGTCCGGCGAACTCTACGATCTGGCGCAGTCAGGACGTCCCTTGTGGCTTGACTACGCTGAACGCGCTGGCTTCTGGGCCGTTGAATCGGGAGCTGTCGTGGTGGCCTCGACAGAAACGGAATTGCAGGTCCTGCGCGAACTGTCTGCGCGCCGCGAAACCGGGCAGGTCGAGATGCTCAACGCGCAGGACATCGCAGAACAGCTTGGACGCGAAAGCACCGAAGGATTTCTCGGCGGCGCGTTCCTGCGTGATGACCTGCGTGTCGACCCGCGAACCACGGTGGCCAAGCTGGCCCAGTGGGTCAACGCCCATGTTGCTGGCAGCGTCCAGTTCAGCACCAGCGCCTTGGGATTCGGTGCCGGCCGGCATCGCCGGGCCAGCGTGCAAACTAATCGCGGCGCCTTCGAGGCCGACCAGGTTTTCGTTTGCGTCGGACACGACGTGGACTACCTCTTCCCGCAGATCGCGCAGGAGCACCAGATCACCCGGTGCGCGCTGCAGATGCTCCGCGCAGAAGCTTCCGAAGACCTGGAATTGAAGCCGGCCGTCCTCACCGCCACTTCCATGCTGCGCTACGAGGCCTTCACCGAAGTGCCAGCAGCCAAGGCCCTGCAGGCTGAAGTTCTCGCCGAGCACCCGGAGCTGCTGGATATCCAGGCGAATGTCATGTTCACCCAAAGGCCTGACGGCACCCTGCTCATGGGAGATTCGCACAGCTACGCCGCAACCCAACCCCCCTTCCTCAAGGAAGCGACCTCGCAAACATTGCTCTCGGCTATCGGGGGCTACATGAGTGGCATCGAGCTGAAAGTCATTGAACGCTGGCAAGGAATCTATGCCTCCAGCGCTATCGGCCCCTTGCTCATCCGCAATGCCGCCAACGCCATTACCGTAGTCTCCGTTACCGCCGGAGTCGGAATGACCCTGTCCTTCGGCCTGGCCGACAAGAACATCAAAGACCTCGCCAAGCCGGCCATGGCTTCGTCGATCACCGCCTAGCTTAACTACACCACGCATTGGAGCAAACCATGAAGATCTCTCAGGCATGTAAATTCTCTGCCGTCTCGCTGGGGCTGCTGGCCCTCACCGCTTGCGGGTCCGCCCAGGCAGATGAGCAAGCTAACTCCGCGGCCCCCGCGTTCTGCGCCGATGGGCCCATCAATTTCGGCATCGAGCCCTACGAGGCACCAGCCAAGCTCGAACCGGCGTACGGCGTGCTCGCCGACGCATTGGAGCGCGAGCTCGGATGCGAAGTCGAGGTCCAAGTTGTCGAGGACTACGCCGCAGAGGTACTGGCAATGCGCAATGGAAAACTGGATCTTGGCCAGTTCGGTCCCGTGGGATACGTGTTCGCCAGCCAGCAGGCCGGCGCTGAACCGCTAGTGTCCTTCGGGACCGCCCGAGGCGAGCTCAGCACCTACACCGGTGGCATCTGGGTTGCGAAGGATTCAGAAATCAAGACCCTCGAAGACCTGCGCGGAAAGGACTTCGCACTGGGCGGCGTGGGCTCGACCTCCGGAGATGTCCTGCCGCGCTACGCGCTGAAGACTGCCGGCATTGCCGAGTCGGAAGTCAACTTGAACTACGCAGGCGGGCATCCTGAAGCACTGCTGGCCCTGGCTAACGGAACTGTCGACGCCGCCCAGCTCAACTCGCAGACCCAGGCAGTTGCCGAAGAAGAAGGTACCTTCAACCCGGAAGACTACCGCCAGATCTGGACCTCGGAACCCATCCCGAATGACCCGATCACCATCAGCGCCGATGCCGACCCGGAATTGAAGAAAGCCGTTAAGCACGCGCTGCTGAACCTGCCGGAGGAAGATATCGCCCAGGTAGGAGCTTTCCTGGATGTGACCCCTCCGGGCCCATTGCTGGAAGTCACCAAGGAAACCTACGGCCCGCTGTTCGACCTGGCTTCCGAAATGGGCCTCACCGAGGACGATATCTAACCATGGACACCACGCAATTGGCCCGTCCGGCCCTCTCAGTGAAGTCCCTGGCCAAGTCCTTCAACCAGCGCCGCGTGCTTGATGATGTCGATTTCACCGTCAACCGCGGCGAGCTCGTGGCCTTTCTGGGTGCCAACGGTTCCGGAAAATCCACCACCCTCAAGTGCGTCGCGGGACTGACAACGCCGGATTCGGGAAGCATCGAATTGGATGGCATCCACCTGGCCGATCTCCAAGGCCGCGCTCTAGCCCGTGCGCGATCCCGGGCAGCCATGGTGTTCCAGAAGATCCATCTGGTGCCCCGCCGCACAGCACTGGACAATGTCTGCGCAGGCGCCCTGGCCCGTGTCACCGGCTTGGCCTCATTCTCCCCCGCTTTCTTCTCCCGCGAACTGCGGGAAGAAGCAATGGCCTGCCTGGACCGGGTTGGCATGGCCGATCGCGCCCTGGACAAGGTCGGGCGCCTTTCTGGCGGACAGCAGCAGCGCGTAGCCGTCGCCAGGGCCCTGTGCCAGCGCGCGTCGGTGCTGCTTGCCGATGAGCCGGTTTCCGCCCTGGACCCGCATGCGGCCGAGAACATCATGGAATTGCTCGCTACCTTGGCGCACGACGAAAACCTTGCAGTCGCCGCGGTTCTGCACCAGCCAGAGCTTGCGCAACGCTACGCAGACCGGGCGATCGGGTTGCTGCATGGACGTATCGCCTTCAACGGTCCGGTCCAGAATCTCGGCGACGACTTCCTGGACGTTCTCTACTCTCCCGAGAGGATTGCAGCATGAGCCTCCATACCCGGACTCGCATCAAGGAGCAGGCAGTGGAAAGCACTTCGCAAATGATCGCTGGAAAATCCGCCCCTGCACTGCCCAGGGACCCGCACAAGGCCGCCCGGCGTACCCTTTGGATTACCGCAGTTGCAGTGATTGCCGCCCTTCATCTGCTGGCCATCGCGGGAACTGATTTTGATCCGGCGCTGCTCGTGGATGGCTGGCGCGGGATGGCACGATTCATCAGCGACGCATTCCCGCCGGATCTGAGCTGGAACAAAGTCATACTTCCTGGCTTGGAGGCAACGCTGGTCACCTTGTGGATCGGCTTGCTGGGTACGACCTTCTCCATTCCTACGGCCTTGGTGCTCGCTGTGCTCGCATGCCGCACCACGACGCCGCATCCGCTGGCCTACCAAGCAGCACGCAGCATCTTGTCCTTCTTCCGCGCGGTACCGGATATCGTCTTTGCGCTCATCTTCGTCACCGCCGTGGGCTTGGGTCCCTTCGCAGGTGTGCTGGCGCTGATCTGCCACAACACGGGAGTGATGGGAAAGCTCTGGGCCGAGTCCCTGGAAGAAACCGATCAGGGCCCGCAAGAAGCGCTGTCCACCACCGGCGCATCACGGGTTCAGCAACTTACCCATGGCGCCCTGCCGCTGGTGATCCCGCAGTTCGTTGGCTTGCTCTTGTACCGCTTCGACGTCAACGTCCGTTCGTCACTGGTCCTGGGCCTGGTCGGTGCTGGCGGCATCGGCTTGCTCATCAACCAGGCGATCAAGTCGTTCCAGTTCGATACGATGCTTACGCACATCATCATCGTGCTGATTCTGATCATCGTCGTTGACCAGGCTTCCGGATTCATCCGCCGCAAGCTGGCAGTCTAGCGCCTCGCCAATCGGAAAAGCGCGCCTGGGCCCCAGCGGGTGTCCGTGATCCTCGCAGGATCGAGGACACCGGCTGGGGCTTCATGGCGACCTGGGCGAATCGTTGTGGTCCCTGAAGATGCCTCGGCACCTTTACCCGCGGCGCAGGTCCTGGAAAGTCGTTGATTTCCACTGGTTGGTATGTGCCGGTGGCGGGCCGTGCACTGCTATTCAGGAATTCCCATTGGAACGACGCGCTGGGGCAAGCCGTGCTGGTTGCGGCCCTGGACGAGAACCACGCAGGTCATGGACAGCAGCACTCCGACACTGCAGGCGGCGAGAAGCACCCCAAAGCCGCTGGCAGCCTCGATGAGCATGCCGCCCAGAACTGGTCCAAGCGCGAACCCGATGCCGATCATCAAGTTCGTGGAATTCATCAGGTGGCCGCTGGAGTCCAGGTCGGAGACCGTGGACAGCAAGTAGGGCAGGATGAAGGTCCAGGAGAATTTGAAGATGATCGCCGCGGCCGCGAACTGCACGGCTCCGCTCAACCCGAACAGCAAACCGATGGACAGCAGCATCGCCAGATAACCGAGAATGAGGAACAGCGGGCGGCGCGGATGGTCGCCCAGGAATGTGGCCAGCAAGGACGAAGCAATTCCCGGGACTGTCGCAACAGCGAGAATCAGGCTCGTCGTACCCAAATTGATCTGCGCGGCCGCCGCGAATTGCCCCATGAACGACCACACCCCGCTCAACGCTACGTAGAAAAGCATTACCGCCGCCAGGGCCAGAAACGCCTTGGATCTCGGGGCTGGCCGGTGCCCATAGTTGGCACTATCGGCAGCCGGGTCAGCGGCGCTTCCCAACAGCACGTTGCCATCGATGCGGTGCGCAACCGCCATGCAGCACAGGGCTAGCCCAGCCATGGTCCAGTAGATCGCAGACACCGCGGAATCCGCGAAGAGCACAGGGAAGAGCGCCAGAATCACGGCGCCCATGACCAGCTGGGCCGCAACGAATAACCCGTAGGCCCGTCCTGGGTTCGCGCTCCTGCCGCTCAAGCTCAGGATCACCACGGTGATCGAGCCAGCAGCCAGGGACGTCACAATGCGGCACACCGCCAAGAGCGCGTAGTTGTCGGCAAAGCCCGAGACCACATTTCCGGCCACGGCAACCAGCGTGAAGACACGAGTTGCCGTCACGAGGTTGACGCGCTTGAGCCACAGATAGGCTGGGATAGTCGCCAAGCTGAAGGCCCCGAGCTCCATGGACAGCAGCCCGCCTACTTGGGTGGCCGTCAGGTCGAATTGCGCCACCAGCTTGGAGGCGATCACCGGTGCGGTCAGCAGCACCATGTACAGCACCGCGCTGTAGGCACCGATGTAGAAGTAGGTTCCGCGCTCGCCGCCCGTTTTTGTGTGCGCGCCAGCCAGTATCGAGTCCATGGCTTTCCTTCGAGACAGCGGCGAGTTGCCGCGGGTAAATAATGGATGCTCCGGCCGATACCCTGGCCGGCTGAGAACAACGTGCCGGGCACGCGATTAGCGCACCGGCACGCTCGAGGATCCGAGTCGGTCGTAGACCTTTTGTCCGCTGAACCAGGTCTGCTGCGCAGTGATCTGCGGCAGCTCTTCGAGTTGCACCTCAAATGGGTCTGCCGAGAGCATGATGAAGTCGGCGGACTTGCCGATTTCCAGCGACCCGGTCAGGTCACCCAGTCCCATCGCCTTGGCGCAATTGATCGTGTAGATGCGCAAGGCATCAGCCAAGGTCACGGCTTCTTCTTCCCAGAGCGTTCCGGGGAAAGCTCCGGTAGGATCCTTGCGGGTGACCAGACCGTAGATTCCCTCCCAGGCGTTCGGGGAAACGCTCACCGGCCAGTCCGAGCCGCCGGCAACCAGCGCCCCGGTGGCCAGCAAGGTCTTGTTCGGGTGCATCTTGGATGCCCGCTCGGCGGGAAGGACGAGTTTCATGGCTTCGGTAATCACCCCGGGGAACCACAATGACGGCGAGATATCCGCGGTGACTCCCAGTTCTGCAAAGCGCGGCAGGTCGTCCGGGTGAATGAACTGGCCGTGGGCGATATGGTATTTCGGCTCGCCCAGACCTGCCTCGCGCACCTTCTGGACTGTGTCCAGGACCAGGCGCACCGAGGCATCGCCGGTGCAGTGGATCTTCGCGGAAATGCCCCGCCGCGCCGTGCTCATCAGCCAGCCCGCGAGTTCTTCTGGAGGCATGGTGGTGTTGCCGCAATGGCATTCAGGGAATCCCGCACCCTCCAGATACGGTTCGATGAAGGCTCCGGTCCCTGCCGGCGGAACGCCATCAAGGAAGATCTTGATGAAATCCGGGCGGTGATGAGTTGACCTGGTTTGCTCGCGCTCGGCAATGATCCCCTCGCCCAGCGGATGGGTCCCGAAAATGAAGTCATTGGCCTGCATGCTGGAAACCACCCAGGCGTGCAGATTCCCGGATTCATCGAGTTCTTTCAAGGCCTGCATGAGTTGCAAGGAGGCGGCAGCGTCCTGGAAACCGGTGATGCCGTAAGAATGCAGTATTTCCATGCCCCGCGATGCCGCTTCGGCCAACTGCCAAGTCGGCGTGGGGCTCATTGATTCGCGGACCTGTTCGACAATGACCCCGCCGGCTTCCAGCAGCACGCCGGTGGCTCGGCCTTCGGCATCCCGCATGATTTCCCCGCCTTCGGGGTGAGGGGTCGCGCCGGTGATGCCCGCAAGCTCCAAAGCACGGCTGTTCACCCATCGGTTGTGCTTGGCATCATCCTTGAGCAATGCCGGCCGGCCGCCGGTGGCCTGGTCCAGCCGCGCCAGTGCCTGGGGCGTATTGATTTCGCTCAACAGGCCCGAACCCCAGCTGCCACCGATGACCCACTGGTCCGCAGCCAGCTTATCCGACCAGACTGCGACTGCCTCCAGGAACTCGTCCAGGTTGAGGGTTGGCGGAACGTTGAGCTCGAACAGGTCCATCTGCCCGGCAAGCATGTGATGATTGTGCACGTCCATCAGCCCGGGCATGATCGTGGCCCCGTCCAGATCGATAATTTCCATTTCCGGCCCACGCAGCGCCAGCGCATCCTCTCCGAGCGCGACAATCTTTCCTGCGCGGACGGCCATCGCATTGACTATGCGTTCATGCGGATCCAGCGTATGGATGGTGCCGTTGACCAAGAGCAGGCTAGGGGCGGTGTTCACGAGTGCAATCCTTTCGAAAGATACCAATCCGGGATGACTCTCCAAGGTCCAAGAAGTGATGCACGGCATATCCCGGCCGGTGCATTCATTCTCGCAAAGTCCGCCCCGAGGGTGTTGGCTTTAAGCGCATGCTTAGTTGGCAACGCACGCCAAACTCGCTCCGGGGCTAGAAATAGGAGCCACGTCCCATTTGTTCTCCTTCTGGAGCACGATTCCGGAAAGCAAACTGGCAACTTGCGCATCGCCCTTGCGGCAGCCTGCCTGTTGTACAAGGGTGGAAGGACGAATGCGAAAGGAGCACACCTTGAAGAAAATCCTCATGGTCCTGACCAGCGTTTCCGAAATCGGTGATGACAGGGAACCTACCGGATACAACGTCGCCGAGGCAGCACATCCATGGAAGGTGTTCCGGGATTCCGGGCACTTCGTCGACTTCGCTTCCATTAAGGGCGGACAGCCCCCGCGCGACACAGTGGATCAGGACGACCCGGTCCAGGTCCAGTTCACCCAGGACGAAACGACCCGTGCCGGCCTGTACAACACTGCAAGGGTTGAAGTCGTCGATCCCGAACAGTACGACGCGGTGTACCTCGTGGGAGGCCACGGCACCATGTGGGACTTCCCCAATAATGAGGGTCTGCAAAAGCTGGTCGGCGCTATCTACAACAAGGGCGGCGTTGTCGGTGCAGTCTGCCACGGCCCGGCCGGTCTGCTCGATGTCGAGCTGCATCATGGTTTGAAACTCTTAAGTGGCAAAACCGTTGCAGCATTCACCAACGATGAAGAAGTGGCCGTAGGCAAGGACAAGATCATTCCGTTCTTCCTGGCCGACAAGCTCACCGAGCAAGGCGCCACGCATATCGCCGCCGATAACTTCGAAGAGAATGTACAAGTCTCCGAACGCCTGGTCACCGGACAGAACCCAGCTTCCGCCGCAGGTGTCGCCAAGGAAATGGAAAAACTCTTGGCCGAAGTGATCCACCAGGAGAAGGCCGCTGAAGCCGCAGCCGCCGAGTCCGAGGCCGAGGCACAATGAGCTAAGTCGTAACCCAGCCCGAAATCTCATAAAGGACGCTTGGATCCGTGTAGCTTCGCGGATCCAAGCGTTTTTGACTTCTACTGGCCTTTATATGACGCAGTCCGTACTCCGACCAACGCAATGCACCCCTTGCCGAAGTCGTGGCTGGTGATGAGTGCAGCCCGAAAGGTGTCTCGGAGTGAACGCGTCATCGGCTGAGCGGGTTTGGTTCGCATCCTGGTCGCCCGTCCAAAGCGAAAGCCATCTCGTACAGAGTGGCTCTCGGGTCTGGTCCTCCAGGATCCCTTGGGACCACTCCTATAGCGGCCCAGAGGGTTTCACGAAGCCACTGGGCGAATCCCACTACACGGAAGTTGCCTACTGCTTCTGGGTTTCCTTCAGCATGCTCTAGTAATACGATTGCTCGTCTCATGCCGCTGAGTTCTTCCTGAATCGTGTTCCACTGTGACTCTTCTTCAGTGAACTCGCAGTCGTAGCAGTCTTCGTCGTCCTCGGGAGGCCATTCCATCATTTCGCGTTCAACAGGCAAGGACCGGGAAGCGAGGAGCTCTGGGTCGGAAATGTCGTAGGCTGCAACTACGTGCGTTGGGTCCACGTATTCATCGATGAGATCGTCGGCAAATCTGGCGTAATCGAATGTTTTGCCACCCAACGTGGTGATCAGTGCTGCAGCTTCTGACACGCGTGGAGCAGCGCAAACCCCGTAGTGCGCACGAGCAGCTTGCAGGAGTTCTTGGTAGTCAGCCATAGTTCCTCAATTCAAACACGATTGGTGCCGCCAACAGTAGCTGGCGGCACCAATGCTTCGTGCAGGTTCTTCCCTGGGTCGGGTTTCCGTAGAAGAGTTGAACGTTAGGGGTCCGCTTGTTGGGGTGGTAGTGCCACATGTACCCCTTCTTGCCTCCGCCACTGATTTCGAGTCCAACGGCCGCCTTACCGCTTATGGGGCTTTGGCCAACGTCGAACCCGTGAATGAGAGAACTGAAACTACAGCATTCCATTGCCGCAACGCATTTTTACGTAGGCACGAGGCCTCGCTGAAGCCGAGGAGCCCTGAGCGGTAAGAGAATAGAAAAATCCCCGTCTCCTGAAGCGGAGACGGGGATTTTCTTGCTCTGAAGCAGAGGACTACTTGCGCAGGCCCAGACGCTCGATCAGCGAACGGTAACGCTCGATGTCGGTGTTCTTCAGGTAGCCGAGCATACGACGACGACGACCAACCAGAGCCATCAGGCCACGGCGGGTGTGGTGATCATGCTTGTGCATCTTCAGGTGCTCGGTCAGGTCCGAAATACGGCGGGACATGACGGCAATCTGAACCTCAGGCGAACCGGTGTCACCCTCGTGGGTAGCGTAAGCCTTGATGATTTCGTTCTTGATAGTGGCATCCAATGCCATAACAAACTCCTAGAGTTGGACCGCGTTCATAAGTCGGTGCGAACGTCGAGACGCTCACGGCGGAAACTCGCAACCGCGGACTGCAGCGAGAACCATCGTCAATCATATCACCGACGGGTGCGCCGGCGGGACCTCCAGGCATGGGTGAGATAGGGCACCTGCACCTTTGCGTCCTGCTCGTGCCCCAGATGCTCCTGCCAATACCAGGCCAAATTCGCTTCCACCTTGGCGCGGGTAGTCTCTGAAGACTTGCGGTAGTAGCTGCGGGATTTGGTCAGCTCGACGATCTCGTGGAAATCCAGTTCCATGGACCAATGCCAGATGCCATGCTCCGGCTTCTGGAACTGGGGTCCCAACGGCGGCTCCAGCTCCGGCCGGTGCACATCGCCGGCATGCATGATGCGTGCCAAGCGGTGAACCCAGGGAATGGCGACATCCAGCTGATTCCACAGCAGGGTGAGCCAACCGCCATCATGGAGCAATCGGGCCGCTTCGGCACTGGCTTGAGGGTGGTCCACCCAGTGCCATGCCTGGGCATAGGTCACCAGGCCAGCGCTATCGGCCTCCAAGCCGGTCGCTTCACCTGCGGCGCAGGTTACCTCGATCGCCGGCAGCCGCTTGGACAGGACCGAGAGCATTTCTGCCGATGGGTCTACGGCCCTGACTTCCAGGCCTGCACGGATGAGCTGTTCGGTGAAGATCCCCGAACCGCAGCCGATGTCAATGGCAATCACCGGTCGGTGCTGCAGCGTGAATTCCAAGGCTTCCTGCGGATAGGAAGGACGGATCTTGTCGTAGCTTTCGGCATCGGCTTGGAAAGCGGAAGCTAATTCATCGCGGCGCTGGGCGCCCACGACGAAGGCCCGCTGCGGCAATGATGGTATCTCAGCCATGATTCCTAGTGGCGTTCTATAGCCAGCACCGCACGGGCCTGGTCAACGTCCTCGGTCATCTGCTCAATGAGGGCTTCGATGCCGCGGTAGGCAACCATCGGACGCAGGTGGGAAATGAACTCAACGACAATCTGCTGTCCGTACAGATCGAAATCTTCCACGCCTTCTTCGGGGCGGTCAATCACGTGGGCTTCAACCACTCGGGAGACGCCATCGAAGGTGGGGTTCGACCCGACGGAAATTGCTGCTGGCCAACGCACCTCGGCCTCGTCGATCACCCAGCCGGCATAGACCCCATCGGCGGGGATGATGCCGGTGGCTTCGGTGTCCAGATTCGCGGTGGGAAATCCCAGCTCGCGTCCACGGGCATGGCCATGGACTACTTCTCCGCGCATGCGATGCGGCCGGCCGAGGATCGCGGCGGCAGCTTCGACATTGCCGGCGGCTAGTTCTTCACGGACCCAGGTCGAGGACAAGCGGCGCTTGTCCCCTACGTCTTCGACACCTATGACTTCAAAACCGTATTTGGTGCCCAGTTCCTGCATGTAGCTGAAGTCCCCGGAATTGCCGCGGCCAAAACGCACATCATGCCCGACCACAACGGCCACGGCATTCAGCTTCTCTACGATGATGGAGCGAACGAACTCTTCAGCGCTCTGGTCCGCGAATTCCAGGGTGTAGTGGATCATCAGCGTGGCATCCAGGCCAACGCTGGCCAAGGTGTCCACGCGGTCAGCCAGACCCATGATCAATTCAGGAGCATCATCGGGACGGTGCACCAGCGCCGGGTGCGGGTCGAAAGTGATCGCTACCGATTGAGCCGAGCGTGCTTTGGCCTGCGCGACAGCTGCATCCAGCACCTCGCAATGGCCCAGGTGGACACCATCAAAGTTGCCAATGGTCACGACAGTGGGAGCCATATCCGCGGGGACGGCATCCAAGCCCTTCCAATAGTGCACTTTGCTCCTTCAGAAATTCTGCTGCGGTGGATGGAAAACCCACCGTGGTAATTCTTGCACGTCTTTAGGCGTGACGCTCATTACGGTTACGGTACAGCCACCACAAGCCGACAATCGGCAGCACCAGTGGAACGTAGCCGTATCCTTCGCCGAAACCGCTCCACACCGACGGATGGGCGAAGTCTTCGGGGTGGGTCAGCGACAAGATGCCGACCACGATCACGCCTGCCAATTCAACGGCTACCGCCCAGAGCGAAACCAGCCAGGCACCACGCTTGGCTGAAGACAGCGAGAATGTGGCAAGGATATAGACCAGGCCAGAAAACAGCGACAGGCTGTAGGCGATCGGCGCTTCGTCGAATTTGCTCATGATCTGGTACACCGCGCGCACGCTCGCCGCCAGGGCGAGGATGCCGTACACGGCAATGATCACCCGGCCCAGTCCGGTGGACCGGCTTGGCTTGGGGGCCTTATTGGTGCTGCGCGCCTGAGCGGCCTGCATGATTCGCGAATTTCGCGGCTTTTCACCCATGTGAGTACTCCTACTGCCAGATCTGTTCCATGCGGAACACCATTACGAAGGTGACGGCGGCCGACGCGGCCAGCACGGCGTTGGACCAACGGCTCTTCTCGCTGATCGCCCAGAAGAAGGCCACCGGCGGCATGATCAGCGCTGTGATGAAGTAGCCCCAGAATTCCACCGGGTCGCCTTGCACCGCATTTCCCCCGACCTGGCGGATCGCGGCCGCGATGCCGTAGGCAATCAGGAAAAGCTCGGTGGCCACCGCACCGATCAGCGCCCAGTCATCCGGGTGCTTGCGGATAGCGGTTGCGATAACTGCCACCAGCAATGCCAGTGCGCAGACCACCGCTCCGGCGATGAAGAATCCATTGACGGCAATCAAGCCAGTTCCTTTCGGGATTACTTAGCGGTGAAGACCAAGGCCGTACGCGCCTTGTCGCCCTTGTCTTCCAGCAGTGCGACCAGCACGCCATTGGGAGCGAAAGCCGCAACGGTCTGGCCTTCGGCAATGTCCATGCCCAGATGCGAGGCGGGGATGGTGCGGCCGAAAGACAATTCCACGGCTTCGTCGACGCTGACCGTGCGGTTCGGGAACAGCGCGGCAGCAGCCTTTTCAATTGGGAGAATCTCGAATTCCCCGGCCAGCTGCTCCAGGGTGCGGGTGAGCTCGATCTTGTATGGGCCCACCTCGGTACGGCGCAGCGCCGTCAGGTGCCCGCCAACGTTCAATGCTTCGCCCAGGTCGCGGGCCAACGCCCGGATGTAGGTTCCAGAAGAGCACGATACCGTGACGTCGACGTCGAGGATCTTGCCGCCGTTTTCGCGGCGCACCTCATGGATCTCGAACCGCGAAATGGTGACCGGGCGGGCCTTGAGTTCTACCTGTTCGCCAGCGCGCACGCGAGCGTAGGAACGCTTGCCATCGACCTTGATGGCCGAGACCGAGCTCGGGATCTGCTCGATGTCTCCGCGCAGCTGGGCGATCTCGCGCTCGATGTCTTCGTCGCTGACCGCCGCGGCGATGCGCTCGGAAATGATTTCGCCTTCGGCATCGTCCGTGACGGTGTTCTGCCCCAGCCGGATGGTGGCGGTGTAGGTCTTGTCGTGGCCGACGATGTAGGTCAGCAGCCGGGTTGCCTTGTTCACGCCGATAACCAGCACGCCGGTGGCCATGGGGTCCAGGGTGCCGGCGTGGCCGACTTTCCGAGTCCCTGCAAGTCTGCGGATGCGACCGACCACATCATGGGAGGTCATTCCCTGCTCTTTGTCGACTAATACGAGGCCTGAGGCCTGCTCTTGCGTGTTCTGCCCGGCTTTACTCACGCCTTCCAGTATATGGCTTGTGCGGAGAATAAGGCTGTCGCTGGTTCCAAGCGTGGCAGATCCCACTTGCAGCCTATTTCCATGAGCCGGCAATGCTCCGGGACAGGGCCCGCCAGCCCGCGGATCCGGCAGCTTCACGGCCTGCCAGCAAGACGAAAAAAAATTTCCAAGAGAATCCAATCCGTCGGGCAACCTGCCCCGAATGCTCATTGACAACCTGATCCGCACGGACAGGAAAAGGACCGACGACATCAGTCGCGGCGAAGCAAGGAGAAAATCATGAAGCGCACATACAGCAAAGTCGCTGGAGCATTCGGGCTCATCGCAGTCGCCGCCATGGGACTGAGCGCCTGCTCGACCGGTTCGGAAACCATGGAATCGCCCACGGCGTCCGCCTCGGAAAGCAGCTCGCCCATGGCCAGCGAATCGGCAATGGATCCAGCAAGCAATCTTGTGGGCAAGGGTTGCGCGGCCTACGCCGAAGCAGTCCCGACCGGTGATGGCTCGGTAGCCGGAATGGCCCAGGATCCAGTGGCCGTCGCTGCCTCGAACAACCCGCTGCTGACCACCCTGACTTCTGCAGTCTCCGGTGAGCTGAATCCTGATGTCGATCTCGTCGATACCCTCAATGGCGGCGAATTCACCGTCTTCGCACCGGTTGACGACGCCTTCGCGGCAATCCCGAAGGATGACCTGTCCGCAGTTGCCAAGGATGCCGACACCCTGACCAGCATCCTGACCTACCACGTCGTTTCCGGCCAGATTGCACCAGATGATCTTCCCGGAACCCACGCAACGGTCCAGGGCGAAGAGGTGGAAGTCACCGGTAGCGGCGACGATCTGGAAGTCAACGGGGCTTCGGTCATCTGCGGCGGCGTGCAGACCGCCAACGCAACCGTGTACCTGGTGGACACCGTCCTGATGCCACCGGCAAAGAAGTAGTATCGCCAGAATCATCAAAGCCGCTGGCATGAAGGTGGTGCATGGAATACCTTCCAGGCATCACCTTCGCCGGTGCAACGGGAACCTGGTTCCCTTGGACGGATCTTTTCGCAAAACGCCACGCCACAGCAGATAGCCGCTTAGCCACAGATGCATGAGACCCTAGGATTCATGAGTTCCAATAGACTCGATGCCATGGAAGACGATTCCGTGAAAACGCCAGACGTCCTGCTGCAACAGGTCGCGCTGGGAGATGAATCTGCCTTCGAATCGCTCTATGATGCCATGGCTTCACGGGTCTTCGGACTCGTGCTGCGGGTGCTTCGCGATAATGCACAGAGCGAAGAAGTCACCCAGGAAGTGTTTGTCGAAGCGTGGCAACAGGCAAGGCGCTTTGATCCGGCGCGTGGCACGGCAGCATCATGGCTGCTGACTATTGCCCACCGCCGGGCCGTCGACCGGGTGCGAGCAAGCCAAGCGAGCCAGGACCGGGATTTGCGCGTTGGAATCAAGGAATTCCAGGACAGCTACGACGACGTGGAAGAGAATGCCATCTTGCACGACGAGACCATGCGCGTAGCCCAAGCCCTGCAGCGGCTCACCGCCCCGCAACGCGAGGCGATACACCTGGCCTACTTCGGCGGATACACCCACACGGAAGTCGCAGAGCTGCTGAAAATACCGGTGGGAACCGCGAAAACGCGAATACGCGATGGAATGGGCAAACTTCGAGAACTGATGGGAGCGGCGTAATGGACAAGCACGAGAACGAGCTGACCGACAGCTTCGCCCTGGATGCTCTGGAAGACAAGGAACGCGAAGCCCTCCAGCATGGGGGTCCCGACTCTGCCCAGGCACGCCGGGAACTGGATGCCCTGCAGGAAACTGCTGGACTGCTCGGCTTGTCAGCGCAACCGGTCAATCCTCCGGCCCGGCTGAAGAACAACATCATGGCCGCTATCCGCACTACCGAGCAATTGGCACCTGTGCAGGAGACGGCCCTCGATCACGACGGCGCCCAGGCACAGGACCCAATAGCTCCTGCTGAACCAGCTGCTCCTGCTGAACGGGAAACCGAAACCGCTGCAACGCACCAGGCCCCGCAAGCTGGCGCAGAACGCGGCCCGCAGCGCTTCTTCGCCTTGGCCGCCGGCGTCCTGCTGCTCGCAGCGGTGGCTCTGGGCGGCTTGGCCATCAACCAGAATTCCCAGCAGCGCGAGCTGGAAAGCCAGATGGCCGCCATGGCCTCGCATCAAGAAGAGCTCAGCCGCATCCTGGCTGCCCCAGATGCCAAGTCGAAAACGCAGACACTGGACGACGGCGCGCGAATCACGCTGTCCTATTCTGCCGACGAAGGCCTGATGGCGGTGTCCACCTCGGGCATGCCAGCCTTGTCCAGCGACAAGGGCTACGAGCTGTGGCTGATCTCGGCAGAAGGGGCGGTTCCTGCGGGAATGCTCACCGGCGGCGATGCCAACGGCATGATCATGGTTTCGGATCCAATGAAGGGCATCACCCACTTCGGGATCACGGTCGAGCCGGCCACCGGCTCCCCGGCTCCGACAACAGACCCCATCATGGTCCAATCGCTGTGAGCGTGCGGAAGTTCTTGTAGCCTGTTCCAATCCGCAATGCTGCCCGTTCCGAAAACACTGTGAGAAGTTGTTCCCCCTGCATTCTGCAGGGGAACATGGACCGCAACGCATGAGGTGAGTGGCAGTGGGCATTTGGCAGAAGCGCAGCAGCAGTAAACTCGTATTCCACGCGGTGGCTGGAATTTGCTCGGCCGCAATCATGTTTGCCGTGGCCCAATTCGCCTCGGCATTTTTCAACAATGCATCCTCGCCGTTTTTCGCGCTGGGTTCAGCCATCATCGACCTGACTCCCCCATGGCTCAAGGACTTCGCCATCGCGACCTTCGGGACCAATGACAAGTTGGCGTTATTCATTTCCATCGGTGCAGCCGCCGCAGTCCTGGCGGCGATGATCGGCCTGATCGCCAAGCGAAGTTTTGCGCTGGCCTGCACGGCCATCATCGGCTTGGCCGTGCTGCTCTCCAGTGCCGTGGCCGCTCGTGCTTCCACCAGCCTGCTGGATATCATCCCGACGGTACTGGGCGCGATCGCCGGTATAGGGCTTCTGCAGTGGCTGACCCGGCTGGCTGCGGCCGCGGCCCCTAGGCAGGACGAGGGCGCCACCGCGACGGGTCCAAGCCGCAGGAAGTTCTTGATAGGCGCAGCCCTGTCCCTGGCCGCCGCGGCCGTCTCCACCGGTGTTTCCACCTCGCTGTCGGCATCGCGGAATATGGCCGCCGCCGCACGCAAGGCCTTGCGCCTGCCTGCGGCCCGGACCAAGGCGGAACCCCTGCCCGAAGGGGTGCAGGTAGAAGTAGCGGACATGCCCCGCTTCGTGACTCCCAACCAGGATTTCTACCGCATCGATACCGCGCTTTCGGTGCCGCAGATCGACCCGAACCAGTGGTCGCTGCGCGTGCACGGCATGGTGGAGAAGGAATTCACCGTGAACTTCGACGAACTGCTGGGCGAAGAACTCGTGGAAACCTATCTGACGCTCACTTGTGTGTCCAATCCCGTCGGCGGCGATCTGGTAGGCAACGCGAAATGGCTGGGCTACCCGCTGCGTAAGCTGCTGGAGCGCGCGGTTCCGCAGGCCGGCGCGGATATGGTGCTTTCGACTTCGCATGACGGTTTCAGCGCCTCCACCCCGCTCCAAGCGCTCACCGACGACCGGATGGCTTTGCTGGCCATCGGCATGAACGGCGAGCCGCTGCCTTTCGAGCATGGTTTCCCGGTGCGCATGGTGGTGCCAGGTCTCTACGGCTACGTGTCGGCCACCAAATGGGTGGTCGATTTGGAAGTGACGCGGTTCCAGGACAAGGCGGCCTACTGGACTACTCGCGGCTGGTCCGAACGCGGTCCAATCAAGATGTCTTCCCGCATCGATACCCCTCGCCCGTTCGCCCAGGTGCCTGCCGGAGAAGTCGTCTTGGGCGGAACTGCATGGGCGCAGACCCGGGGCATTTCGCGTGTGCAGGTGCAGATCGATGACGGACCGTGGGCAGATGCCCAACTGGCGACCGAAGCCTCGTTGGATACCTGGCGGCAGTGGCGCTTCGTATGGAAGGACGCAGCACCCGGAACGCACTCGGCAACCGTCCGCGCCTATGATGCACAGGGCAAGCTGCAGACCAGCGAGAAAGCCAACCCGGTGCCCAATGGCGCCAGCGGCTGGCAGCGCCTGCAATTCACCGTGCAGTAGCTCCGGGGCACCGGTGGGTTGTTCACACTACTGCCGACTGCGACCGGGGCTGGCTGGCCTGTTGGGCGCCGCCTTTGGCTTAGCTCCTGGCTCAGCGGGCATGGCCCCGGCAGGCTAGTGGCTGCGCAGCGTCTTGATGACCTTCTCGACCCGGCGCGTCCTGGTGTCCTCGCCGCGGGCAGCCACGATGGGGTCCACGTGGCCGCGCTGCTTGCTGTAGGACAGCTTGTTCCAGGCGTCCAGCAGCTCGGGCTCGGCGGAGAGCAGCACGGCCAGCGGTTCGGGGATTTCGACGGTGCGCGGTTCCTCGTCCAGTTCGAGTTTCACGCTGATTTCATCGCCCGCACCCTTGCCCGTGGCAGCACGGGTCTCGGAGCTGAAGGAAATGAGGAACTGCCCGTGCATGGAAGAAATGCTGTTCCGGTACGTGTAGTCCCCGTCAATGCACACGATGACCGGCACGCGCTTGCCGCGGCCGAATCCGAGCACGATGCCATCGGGAACCACGATGCCCACGTTGTTCCCGCCGGTTGCGCTCAATGTTGTGGTGAATTCTGGCATGTGCTGCACCTTTGGTCGGATCCGGCGGTTTCTGATCACGCTATCCCACCATCTTCCCGGCGACCAGCCTTCGGCAGGGATTCGCGCTTCGCTGTGAGGGTAATCGAGGCCAACGCATAACGCCCCGGCCAGCACGCAATGCGTGCTGGCCGGGGCGTTGCTCCAGTCAGGATGAAGCCCAGAAGCCCTTAGGCTTCTTCGGCGTCCTCGTCCTTCTTGTACGGGTCCTGGTCTCCGGCGAAGTCCTTGCCTTCGCGCAGAGCTGCAACCTCGGCGTCCTTCTCGCGGGCCTTGGCCAGCAATTCCTCCAGGTGCGAGGCACCCTCGGGGATTTCGTCGGCGACGAATGCCAGCGTCGGGGTCAGGCGGATGGTCAGATTGCGGCCCAATTCCTTGCGCAGGGCACCGCCACGCTTTTCCAGCATGGTAGCGATGTCCTTCTTCATCTCGTCATCGCCAAAGACGGTGTAGTACACCGTAGCGTGCTGCAGGTCGTTGGTGACGCGAGCGTCGGTCACGGTGACGTTGTCAATGCGCTCGTCCTTGATGACGTTGCGCAGCGACTGGGCCATGAGGACCTGTACGCGCTTAGCCAGGCGTGCGGCGCGGGCTGAATCAGCCATGGTTTTCTCCTAATGGTTCAAAACTCGTGGGCGCTTGACCAAAGCTTATCGGTCAAACGCCCACGAATCAGTGAGTCACGCTGCTAATTGCTTGTCGGCAATTAGTCGCGTGGCTTTTCGCGCATCTCGAAGGTCTCGATGATGTCGCCTTCCTTGATGTCGTTGAACGACCCCAGGCCGATACCGCATTCGAAGCCCTCGCGGACCTCGGTGACATCGTCCTTTTCGCGGCGCAGCGAATCGATGTTCAGGTTGTCGCCCACGACGTTGCCGTCGCGTACCAGGCGAGCCTTGGTGTTGCGCTTGATGGTGCCCGAGCGGATGATCGAACCGGCAATGTTGCCGAACTTCGAGGAGCGGAAGACCATGCGGATCTCGGCGGTGCCGAGGGCCACTTCTTCGAACTCCGGCTTGAGCATGCCCTTGAGCGCATTCTCGATGTCGTCGATAGCGGAGTAGATGACCGAGTAGAAGCGCATGTCGACGCCCTCCTTGTCGGCCAGTTCTGCCACGCGCTCGGCTGGGCGGACGTTGAAGCCAATGATGATGGCGTTGTCCACGGTTGCCAAGTTGACGTCGTTCTGGGTGATCGCACCGACACCGCGGTGGATCACGCGCAGCTGCACATCGTCGCCGACCTCGATCTTCATCAGCGAGTCTTCCAGTGCTTCAACAGCACCGGAAGCGTCACCCTTGAGGATCAGGTTCAGGGTATCGATCTTGCCATCGGCAACAGCCTTGTCGAAGTCTTCCAAGGTGATGCGCTTGCGGCGCTTGGCCAGCATTGCGTTGCGCTCTGCGGTTTCGCGCTTGTCAGCGATCTGGCGGGCGGTGCGCTCGTCTTCGGTGATCAGGAAGCCGTCGCCAGCACGCGGGACCGAGGACATGCCCAGGACCTGTACCGGACGCGATGGCAGTGCCACGTCGAGGTTTTCGCCGTTCTCGTTGAACATTGCACGCACGCGGCCGTGGGCGGTGCCCACCACCATGGTGTCGCCAACACAGAGGGTACCGGACTGGACCAGGACGGTAACAACCGAACCGCGGCCCTTATCCAGGTTCGCTTCAATGGCCACGCCACGAGCGGACTTGTCCGGGTTGGCCTTGAGCTCAAGCACGTCCGAGGTCAGCAGGACAGCGTCCAGCAGCTCGTCGATGCCCTGCTTCTGCAGTGCCGAAACCTTCACGAACATGGTGTCGCCACCGTATTCTTCTGGAACCAAACCGTATTCGGTCAGCTGGCCCATGACCTTGTCAGGGTTGGCGCCTTCCTTATCGATCTTGTTCACAGCGACGATGATCGGCACGCCGGCAGCCTGTGCGTGGTTCAGTGCTTCCACGGTCTGCGGCATGACGCCGTCATCCGCGGCGACAACCAGCACGGCCACGTCAGTGACCTCGGCACCACGGGCACGCATGGCGGTGAACGCCTCGTGGCCCGGGGTATCGATGAAGGTCATTGCGCGATCGCGGCCCTCATGGATGTGGTTGATCTGGTACGCACCGATGTGCTGGGTGATGCCGCCATGCTCGCCCTCGATAACGTTCGACTTGCGGATAGCATCCAGCAGTCGGGTCTTACCGTGGTCGACGTGGCCCATGATGGTGATGACTGGGGCGCGCTCTTCAAGCACGTCTTCGCCTTCAGCCTCAAGTTCGGCGTCCAGGTCCAGGCCGAAGCCTTCGAGCAGTTCCTTGTCTTCGTCCTCAGGGGAGACGACAAGCACCTTGTAGCCCAGCTCTTCGCCGAGTACCTCGAAGGTTGCCTCATCCAGCGACTGGGTGGCGGTAGCCATTTCACCGAGGTGGAACAGTACGGTCACCAGTGCTGCTGGGTTCGCGCCAATCTTGTCGGCGAAGTCGGTGATCGACGCGCCGCGGCGCAGACGGATCTCGGTGTCGCCGTTGCCGCGTGGAACATTCACGCCGCCCAATGACGGAGCACTCATCTGCTCCAATTCCTGGCGCTTTGCGCGCTTGGACTTGCGCTGCTTGCCGCGACCGGCGCCTCCCTTGCCGAAAGCACCGCCAACGCCACCGCGACCGCGTGGTGCACCTGGGCGGAAGCCGCCACCGGTACCGCTGCCGCCACCGCTGCCGCCACCTGGGCGACCGCGGCCGCCGGCACCTGCACCTGGACGTCCGCCGCCTGCTGGCGCTGGACGATCGGTGCGGTTAGGCATCATGCGCGGGGTTGCAGTGGTACCTGCGCCAGCACCTGGGCGTGGACCGCCGGCACCTGCTGGGCGTGGGCCACCTGCGCCGGCTGGGCGTGGAGCGCCCTGGCCTGCTGGGCGTGGACCGCCGGCACCTGCTGGACGTGGACCGCGCTGGCCGTCACGCGCCGGACGTGGACCGCCCTGGCCGTCACGAGCCGGACGTGGACCGCCGGCACCTGCTGGGCGTGGACCGCGCTGGCCGTCGCGTGGTGGGCGAGGACCGCCCTGGCCGCCTTCGCCGCGCATACCCTGCTGCGAGGAGAACGGGTTGTTGCCTGGGCGTGGACCGCCCGGACGAGGTGCGCCTGGACGTGGGGCACGACCGCCTTCGCGGTTGCCGCCACCACGGCGTTCGCCGGACTCAGCGCCGCGCATACCCTGCTGGGAAGAGAACGGGCTGTTGCCTGGGCGTGGAGCGCCTGGCTTCGGAGCTGGCTTGGCACCTGGCTTCGGTGCCGGGGCTGCACCTGGCAATGGAGCGCCAGGGGTTGCCTTCGCGACCGGAGCTGCAGGCGCCGCAGGTGCGGCTGGGGCTGCAGGAGCCGGAGCTGCCGCAGCTGGCTTAACGCCTGGCTTCGGGGCCGAGGCACCTGGGGTAGCAGCCGGCTTGGAAGCCGACTTCGGTGCTCCAGGGGTCGCTGGCTTGGCGGCGGCTGGCTTGGCAGCAGCTGCTGGCTTAGCGGCACCGTTGGAACCTGGGAATGCGTCGCGCAGCTTGCGCGCTACTGGCGGTTCAACGGTCGAGGATGCCGAGCGAACGAATTCGCCCATGTCCTGCAACTTGGTTAGTGCTTCTTTTGAAGTGATTCCGAGCTCTTTAGCGAGCTCGTGAACGCGGGGTTTAGCCACATCTCTCCTGTGTCGATGTGATCTGCTCAAACCCCGGTATCAAAAGATAAATCTTTAGATCAGCGGTCTGGCAGATCAGCTGTGTAATTCGTGAAATTCTTCCGTCGCACGGTGGATCACGCAGAACTGATTGTTCATCGTTGTGCGCTCAGCATTGCCGACTCATCGGGTTGCCATCAGATTTCTGACCCGCTTTCATCATGTTTGCCAGATAGCTGGTTGCTTGCCAGCTGATCTTCGTATGCAGTGAATTCCTGCAGCACCTGCGAATCGTCTACCGCAGACCTGAAGGCCCGCGCGAACGCCCGGCGCTGCACCGCTTGCTGCACACACTTTTCGGTCCCGTGGGTCCAAGTGCCCCGCCCGGAAGCGGAACCCTGTTGATCCAAACTCACCGCATGCAGCGGTGTACCGTCTTTCAGGACCCAACGGAGCAGCTCATTTTTACTGGTTACGGTTCGACAGCCAATGCACGTGCGTTGCTGATGCAGCTTCATGCGAGCGCCGTCGCCACCTTCCCTAGTTATTACGAGCCATCTACTAGTCTAGCGCGTTTGGACGCCATAGCACGCATGAGTTGTGGCTCACACGCAGCTAGGCTTCCAACACGCTGAACTGGAATTATTTCCCGCAGCTGCTTAGAGCTGCGGTTCCTTGCCGCCCGAGGCAGCCAGGATGTCAATGCGCCAGCCGGTCAACTTGGCAGCAAGGCGAGCGTTCTGGCCTTCCTTGCCGATTGCCAGCGAGAGCTGGGAGTCGGGAACAACCACGCGAGCACGGCGTTCGGCTTCGTCCAGGATCTCTACCGAGACGACCTTCGATGGAGACAGGGCCGCGGCGATGAACTTCGCTGGATCCTCGTTGTAGTCAACGATGTCGATCTTCTCGTCGTTCAGTTCGTTCATCACGGCGCGCACGCGGGTTCCCATTTCACCGATGCAAGCGCCCTTGGCGTTGACACCGGCCTTGGTTGCGCGCACAGCAATCTTGGTACGGTGGCCAGCTTCACGAGCCAGTGCCTCGACCGTGACGGTGCCGTCAGCGATTTCTGGAACTTCCATTTCGAACAGCAGGCGAACCAGGTTCGGGTGGGAACGGGACAGGGTAACGGCTGGGCCCTTGTTGCCGCGCTCAGCGGAAACAACGTAGGCGCGCAGGCGGTTTCCGTGCTGGTACTTCTCGCCTGGGGACTGCTCAACTGGTGGCAGCAGCGCTTCCAGATCACCGATCTTGACCTGCACCATATGCGAGGAGTAGCCCTGCTGGATGACGCCGGAGATCAGGGTGCCAACGCGGGCTGCGAACTCGCCGACAACCTGCGCATCTTCAGCTTCACGCAGGCGCTGCATGATTACCTGGCGGGCGGTGGAGGCGGCGATGCGGCCGAAACCGTGCGGGGTGTCGTCGAATTCGCCCAGCAGCACGCCGGCGTTGTCGCGGTCCTCTACCAGGATCGCCACATGGCCGTTGCTGCGCTCAATGTGCGCGCGGGCGCCAGGCATGGCGCCTTCGGTCTTGTTGTAAGCCAGCAGCAGTGCCGACTCGATGGTCGGAATCAAAACATCCATTGGGATGTCGCGGTCTTTTTCCAGGATGCGCAGCGCATTCAGATCGATATCCACGCTTAGCCCTCCAAATCTTCAGTATCGGCAGTGTCAAATAGTGCGTCATCGAAGTTCAGCTCTGGATCGACAACAGCTTTACGGATATTTTCGAAGGCATAGGCCGCAGGATCGAGCACCTTGACCTTCATGCCCTTCTTGGCCGGCTCGCGGTGCTCAGCAATCAACACGTCGCCGTCGTTGACCTCAAGCAGGCGCCCGCGAAGCTTCGTGCCGTCGGCCAGCGAAATCTTGACCATGCGGTTGAGGGCGCGGATCCAGTGGCGCTGGGCAGTCAATGGGCGGGAGAGTCCTGGGGAACTGACTTCGAGTTCGTAAGGAGCCGACGATGCGTAGACGGCGTCCTTGTCCAGAGCGTTGGAGATGGTGGTGGTAACTTCACCAAGTTCATCGAGAGTCAGCGTTTCGTGACCGTCGGCCTTGTCGACGATGATCTGCACGATCATCTGCTTGCCGGAGGGACGCAAGGCGACTTCCTCCAGGAGAAGCCCGTGGGATTCTACTTCCTTGGAGAGCAATGCAGTCAGACGCTGCGCTTCCTGTTCGGTATCGGCCGGCATTCCGGTCATGGATATCCTCCCACGCTATTCGATGTTGTCCGTTAAGCCTATATTGCGTTCCGCTCATTGAGAACATCTAAACGGGCACAGGTGAAGGAACTCACGCCCATTTTCTATCCATCGTGGCGCTCGACACCGCTATTGCCCTCTTTACCTGCATTGATCATGGCATGATCGAAACGCTATGACTGAAAAATCGCCCCATTCCGCCCGTCGCACCGACAGGCAAGTACGCCGCGCTCCAGGCTGGATTGCTCCGGTACTGGCTGGTGCAGTTGCCCTTGCCGTGACGTGGGGCATTGGCAGCACCATCTTCCGAGGCGCCCTGGTGGAGCGGGGCCTGCCCGAACAGGTCAATGAGGCCAGCGCCGATGCCCGCATGATGTGGGAATACGGAGCAAAGCTGGCAGACCTGGCATCTCAGGCCCATGCCTTGGCCCAGCTGGCACCCGAGGATAACGCTTCGAGGCTATCCGCATTGGCGACTTCCTTGTCGCAGGGGTCAGCGGTGCTCGGTGAATTGCGCTTCGACGACCAAGAGCCTGCGGCATTGCCGCAAACCTTCTCCCCCGACGCGCTGGTTGCGCTTGCCACGAATGTCGCCGACGCATCGTCAGCGATGCCTGCCTTTGCAGAACCATCGCTGTCCAGGGATTCGAAGCTGGCCCAGATTGCTTTCCAGATCAACCTGGACGCCCGCAGCGCTGTTGCATCTTTGGGAGAAGAGCGTGATGTGGACTTAGCCTTGCCACTGAGTGCAGTCTCGGGTGAAGAAGAGCAGAAAGACCAGCCAGTAGCCTGCCTGCCTAATGAGGAGCTGCTGGACCCCGCGAAGGAAATCACCGAAGCGCAGAACATCGAACCAACGGCCGTCGCCCGGGCCCTGGACCGCGGCTATGCACTAGATTTCCTTCTGCAGCTCACGGCTGCACGTGGTGCCGACAGCGCCAAGGAAGCCGTCGAAGCTCGACGCAGCGAGCTGGGACGCCAGCTTCGCGGCCTGCGTGCGACCGTTGACGAACAGTGCGCAGACCTGCGTGAACCCGCCTATGCGCTACCCGAAGGCGGCCTCGAAGACCTGGCTGCCCTATCCGCGGAAGCCGAAGGGGATTTTGCTGATGCATTGGTCGTAGCAGCGGGCGTTAGTGATGGTGCAGCCGGCGCAAAAATTTCCGCCGTCGCTTTCCAGACTCTCAATGGCCAGCAGGGATCGAATGAGGAATACCGCATCTTGGAGACTGGCGAAGTCGGCAAATAGTTTTGGATTCAGCTAGAATTTAGCCGTATTTCACGTTTCGTTGAATTATCACGAAATAATCACGACTGCTAATTGCCCTGAGTCGAAATAGAGCACGGGTTCGGGTAGAGCCAAAACAGCGCGAGGCGCACTAAAATTCACGGATGATCCGTAATTTCCATCCGCACTATAAGATCTAACCCGCATATGGCATGCGGGTTTTGCGCGGTATGACTCGAAACCAATTTATCAACGACCACCATTTCCTCCGCCATGGAATGACTCCAAAGATATATGAATCTCGTTCCTATTCACTGGCTCTCGATATTCGCGCCGAAAGGGGCTATCGTGAATAACAAGTGCTTGAGATACGGAATTTGGCTCCAATAACACGGAGCGGAATTCTCCGCTTTCTTCCACTTATTGGGGAACTAACAACTTGTGGCTAGGTCGTCAATTGGAGGTTGGGTAATGTCAGGTCAATTCATGCGTTCGAAGACAGCAGAACTGGTCAGCGAAGTGATCGGTTCAAGGCAAGGTCGGGCGCAACTCAGTTCACATGGTTGGGTCCAGGGCATGCCTATTGTCATTGCGCAATCTGAGGAAACAGTCAACGACGTCATGTCGCTCGTGGCCGCGCACCAGCCGCCAGCGCTGATCGCTACTCTCGATCCGGCGAACAACGATTTGTGGTTCCTGTATGTATCCATCGGTTGCACAGCGTTGCAGGTTGTAGATCCGCTGGAAAGCCACACTACGGTTTCCCAACTCTACAAAACTGCAATGGGTTCCAGCTTCTTGACTTTCAGGATCGCGCAAATGGCGACCAGTTCCATGGTCCATGCCATTGAACCCCAGCATGTCCAGCACTACGCCGGATACCCGCCAATCGACACATCAGCGGCTAGCGGCCGCTAAAGCTATCACTTGCCGGCGAGGATCAGGTCCGAGCCGAGCTTGATGATCAGTGCCGAAACGACGATCACGAAAACAATGCGAATAAAGGCGCTGCCCTTTGAGATCGCCATGCGCGCCCCGAGATAGCCTCCGAGCATATTCATCACGCCCATGGCCAGGCCTAATGCGACTAGAACGTGCCCCGTGGGGATGAAGAGCAGCAGAGCACCTGCGTTGGTGCAAAGGTTAACGATCTTCGCCTTGGCGGAGGACTGCAAGAAGTTGTAACCCAGCACTGTCACCATGGCGATGATCAAGAACGATCCAGTCCCGGGACCGATCATCCCGTCGTAGCCGCCAATCAGCAGCCCAATCAGGATGGCTCGAAGATAATGCCCATGCCCGGCGTAGCGCAGGCGCGACAGCTCCCCGGCTTTGGGCTTCAGGATCGTGAACAGCAGCACCGCAATGAGCGCTGCGATAATGATGGGCTGAATGGCTCCAGAGGGAAGAATTGTGGCCAGCGCAGCTCCGCCGAAGGCACCGAGCATGGCAGTCAATGCCATCGGAATAGCGGTCTTCAAATCCGGGCTGGTGCGCCGGTAGTACGTCACCGCGCTGGTAGCCGTTCCGAAGATTGAGCCCAGCTTATTCGTGGCCAGCGCCTGCACCGGCGTGATGCCGGGGAAAAGAAGCAGCGCGGGCAATTGAATCAGGCCGCCACCGCCAACTACCGCGTCAATCCATCCAGCGCCCAAAGCTGCAAGAAGCAGCAACACCAGGGGCCAGAAGGAGACGGGTTCACCGTTGACGGACAGCAATTCCAAGAACTCTTGCACCGCGCTACTCCCCTATTCAGTTATTGGCTACAGCCTTTTAGGCGCTCAGCTCAGCGACAACGTCCTCGACCTTGACATCGCGGCGTTCGCCGGTGGCACGATCCTTGACCTCAACTACGCCCTCAGCAAGTCCACGGCCCACAACAACGATGGTTGGAATGCCGATCAGTTCTGCATCCGAGAACTTCACGCCCGCGGACACCTTTGGACGGTCATCCAAGATAACTTCCAAACCGGCCGATTCTAGTTCTGCGGCCAACTTCTCAGCAGCCTCAAGCAGCTCTGGGCCCTTGCCGGTAACGACCATGTGGACGTCGGCTGGAGCAACCTGCTTTGGCCATGCCAGACCGTTTTCGTCATGGTAAGCCTCGGCCAGTGCTGCTACCGCACGGGTGACGCCAATGCCGTAGGAGCCCATGGTGACAACCTTCAGCTTGCCGTTCTGGTCCAGGACCCGCAGATCCAGAGCCTCAGCGTACTTGCGGCCAAGCTGGAAGATATGACCCATTTCGATACCGCGTTCGGTGCGCAATGGGCCCGAGCCGTCCGGTGCCGGGTCGCCCTCTAGCACGTTGACCGACTCGATGGTGCCGTCAAAGCCGAAGTCGCGCTCGGCCACCAAGCCGAAAACGTGCTTGCCCTTTTCGTTGGCGCCGGTGATCCACGAGGTACCGGATACTACGCGAGGATCAACCAGGTAAGTGATGCCGCTGGTGCCTTCGGTACCCAGAACAGCCTGATCCAGGCCGTTGCCTGGGCCGATGTAGCCGGCAATCAATTCCGGGTGCTTGGCCAAGTCTTCACCGCTAGCGGCTTCAACCTGGACCTCGCCGATGACGCCCAGCGGGGCACCCACGGTAGCTTCGACACGCTTCAGGTCCACCTGGCGGTCGCCTGGAACACCGATGACTACCAACTGGCGGTTGCCTTCTGGATCGGTCACCGCCAGGACAACGTTTTTCAGGGTGTCCTTGGCTTCCCAAACACCGGACTCGCGTGGGCGCAGCTCGTTGGCCGCGGCAACCAGCGTCTCGATGGTCGGGGTATCCGGGGTATCGACAACTTCGAACGCAGGTGCGTTGGCGTAATCGATGGACGCTGGCACTACGGTGGTGACAGCTTCCACGTTGGCTGCGTAACCGCCGGCCGAACGGACGAAGGTATCCTCGCCAATAGCTGTTGGATGCAGGAATTCCTCGGACTTGGAGCCGCCCATGGCACCAGCCTGCGCGAAGACCGGAATAACTTCCAGACCCAGGCGCTCGAAAATCTTCAGGTAGGCGCCGCGGTGAGCCATGTAGGCTTCGTCCAGGCCTTCATCATCGATGTTGAAGGAGTACGAATCCTTCATGATGAATTCGCGGCCACGCAGCAGGCCCGCGCGTGGACGTGCTTCGTCGCGGTACTTGTTCTGGATCTGGTACAGGTAGACCGGAAGATCCTTGTACGAGTTGTACAGATCCTTCACCAGCAGCGTGAACATTTCCTCATGGGTCGGTGCCAAAAGGTAGTCTGCATCTTTGCGGTCCTTGAGACGGAACAGGCCATCGCCGTATTCGGTCCAACGGCCGGTCTGTTCGTAAGGTTCACGTGGCAGCAGCGCTGGGAAGTGGACTTCCTGGCCGCCGATAGCGTTCATTTCCTCGCGAACAATAGCTTCAACGCGCGCAAGGACCTTCAAACCCAACGGCAACCAGGTGTAGATGCCCGGGGCCGCACGACGGATGTAACCGGCGCGTACCAACAACTTGTGGCTGGCGACTTCGGCGTCAACCGGATCTTCACGCAAGGTGCGCAAGAAGGTAGTGGAAAGCTTCAAAACCACTCGGGGTGTCCTTTTCCGTCCGTCGACTTCAGAAATATTTTCGGATGCCGACTAGCTATGCAAAATCAAATGGGTTTTGGCCGCAAAATTGGCCTTAATCAATGCTACAGCTTTCGGCCACTTCCCAATAAATTCAAGGGCTTGCGCGGAATCGTGTTGCGTGCCCGGGGCCGGATACGGGCCTCTGGATAGATGGTGGGCGCTGCAGGGTTCTGTCTCGTTGAGTCGCTGCCAGCAAAGGACATCCCAGTCGGGTGCCAGTTCCCCGCCGATTTGTACTTGCCAGCACCCATGGCGAGGCTTACGCGGAAGCATGGTGCTGCTGGGTCGGCTGCGGCGCGCAGGCCGGTGCACCGGCGTTGTTGCGGCATCCGCGGTCTGCGCAGATTCATAAACTGCGCAGGTGCCAGGAGCGTGGGAATCATGGTTCATCCGGCTTTCCGTTCAATTCGTTGTGCGATTTCCAGGCCGTTGCAGTTCAACGAAACGTCCGGATAAGGCCCGAAAACCGCCACGTGGCAGACGCGCGGGTGACCCGGAGGAAGCGCCATACAGCGCTTGCTCCGGGTCCGGGAAACCGATTCACGGGCAGGGAAACGGATATATCAGGATTGATGATAGGTTTCGGCGAGCGCATACACCGGAGTTCCGATGCCCTCGTACCGTGCCTTGAGCTGCAAGCCCAGATACTTCGAATAATGCCTGGACTGGTGCAGGTTGCCTCCGTGGAACCAGAGGTTCTTGACCTTGGTGGGCTTCCACATATTGCGCAGTTCCCCCTGCCATGGACCCGGATCCTTGGCGGTCCCCGACCCCAGGCCCCAGCATTTTCCGACTTCATCCGCGACTTCCTGGGAGATGAGCTTCGCCGCCCATCCGTTCATCGAGCCGTAACCGGTGGCGTAGACCACCGCATCCGCCGGCAGCCGAGTGCCATCGGCCAGCACCACCGATTCTTCGGTCAAGTGCGATACCTCGCCATGGGCCAAAGCAATCGATCCGTCGGCCACCAGCTCGCTGGCACCGATGTTGATGTAGTACCCCGAGCCACGGCGCAGGTACTTGAGGAACAGCCCTGAACCGTCGTCGCCGAAGTCCAGCTCGAATCCCGCATCCGCCAGCGACTTGTAGAAGTGCGCATCTTCCTGCTGGATTTTCTCGAAGACCGGCTTATGGAATTCCGGGAGGACTTTGTACGGGATGGAGGCGAAGATCAGGTCTGCCTTGTTGTGGTCTATGCCGGCAGCGAGGGCTTCTTCCGAGTACAGTCCGCCCAGCACATGCTTCATCAGCGATTCGGAGCGCACGATATGCGTGCTGGAACGTTGGACCATAGTCGGCTTGGCCCCGTTTTGCACCAGATCCGCGCAGATATCGTGTGCGGAGTTGTTGGCGCCGATAACCACGACGTTCTTGCCCGCGTACCGTTCGCCGCCTGGATGCTTGGAGGAATGGTTCTGCTCGCCTTTGAAGATCTCGGCTCCCGGGTACTGGGGAATGTTCGGAATACCGGACATGCCGGTGGCCAGCACCAGCTGGGTGGGACGCAGGGTCAACGGTACTCCGTCGCGTTCTACCTCGACGATCCACCCCTCTCCTTCCGGATCCTGCCGGGCGCTGGTCGCTTCAGTCAGTGACCAATAGTCCAGCTCCATGAGCTTGGTGTAGCTTTCCAGCCAATCCCCCATCTTGTCCTTGGGCGTGAACACCGGCCAGTGGTCGGGGAAATCAATGTAGGGCATATGGTCATACCAGACCGGATCGTGCAGCGCCAAGGAATGGTAGCGCGAACGCCATTGGTCACCGGGACGCGGATGCCTATCGATGACCAGGGCAGGAACACCCATGCGCTTGAGCCGAGCGGCCAAGCCTATGCCGCCTTGGCCGCCGCCGACAATCAGCGTGTAGGGCTGGTCGGTGATCCCCAGGGACTGCTGCTGCGCGGTACGTCGATCAAGCCAGTTTTCCTTGCTCATCGCTACGCCGTGCTCGGCGCCCAGTTCGCGGCGCGGACCAGCAGGTTCGGGGAATTTGCGCAGGCCCTGCGCGGTGCTCAGCAGGGTCCAGGCCTTCCCATCGCGCAAGCGGAGTAATCCAAGCCCATTGAATGCGTCGTTCTCGAACGTGTACCAGGCTTCAATGACGCCGTCAGCCTCTTGTGCGCTGGTGACTTCGATGTTCCGCGGCCACGCGCCTCGTTCAACGCCAAGCAGCATCTTCTCGATCCCGTCACGGCCCTCGCTTGTGTGAAGGTTCCATGTCATCGAGGCCAGATCCCGCCAGTAGCACTCCTCCGAAAATAGCTGCACAGCTGCTGGCGCGTCACCCGCTTCCAACGCTATCTGCAAGGAATGGAACCAGCTCCGGGCTTGCAACAAGCAATCATTGTCAGTCATTTGCGTCTCATCTCTTCATCGGGATTCAATGGATGGCCATTCGGGCCCTCCGCGACTAATGAAAGAATATGATCTGCGTCACAAAAGAAAAGCGTTGCAATAGGTTGCAGCTGCTCCGGGATTGCTAGTGGCTGCTCACCGGGACCACGATCCGGTAGGGACGTGAGGCGATCAGGCCACGCAGCTTGGAACGCAAGCGGGATATTTCGGCGCGGATGGTGACGTTCGGCGTATCCGCAGGCCACAGGCTCGCCAACTGCCCTGAGCTCACTCCGTGAGGGTTCGCAGCCAGCAGCTCAAGGATCTGCCAATGCTTCGCGCTCAAGTTGATGCGCGTCGCCCCACCGGGCGAATGGACAATAGCCTGCAGTGAAGCTCCTGCGTACAGCTGGAGGCTCACCTGGCCTTCTGCCCTTTGCAGCAGCCAGCCTCCCGGTGTCCGCCGCGCATCAATTGATCCCAGCCCGGAAATCCAGTTCCGCCCTTCTTCCATGGACATCGGCAAATTGAGCTTGGATCCAACACTGTAGCCTTGGGCGGCGGCTATGGAGCCTTGCACGTCAACTAGGACGTACTCGCCTTCGGGCAGTTGGGTGGAAAGCTGGAGCGTCTGCATTTTCAATTCATGCTCGGTTTGCAGGAATAATTCTGCTTCTCGGGCCACGGATGAGACCAGAGCCAAGGAGTGCGGATGCGCCGTGCGGAACGAGCCTGCCAGCGTGATCGTGCCAATCAGCGCCGAGGTGGCAGGATTCATGACCGGCGCCGATGTGCAGACCCAGTTGTGCTGTTCCTCCCGGGCATGCTCCGGGCCGAAAATCTGCACCGGGGCACGCTCAGCCATTGCCGCGCCGATCCCATTAGTGCCCACGTCGCTTTCGCGCCAGCGTGCACCGGCGACAAATCCGATGCCGTCACTTCGGCGGCGTACCGCAGAGGGCCCGAGCACCCAGAGCACGAATCCTTGTCCGTCGGAGATGACCAGCTGGTTTCCCGCCTGGGTGGCCAAGGAGAGCAAACGCTCCTTGAAGAGCTCGACCAGTCCGTTGAGTTCTTCGTTGGCCTGCCTGCGCTCGCGTATTTCAGACGTATCCAAGGGAACGATATCTGTTCCAAGCTTGCCGGCCCTGGACCATGAACGCGCCACCACTGGCCGAACCACTTCAGGGATGCACGCACCTTCGGCCCAGAGCTGATGCAGGGACTTCAAGCTTCGGGCTTTGCGCGTCGGATCCTCGCCCGCAGTCAAGGCAGCCTCGATGGATTTGCGTGGCGCACCGTGTTCCAGGGTCATCCATTGAGAATGCCATGACTCGCGCATCATTGGGAAGCATTTGCCGCGCAAAGAAGTGAAGGCTCTTCTGATTCCCTTGGAACCAGAAGAGCCTTCAACGGCTGAAGGAGGCCTACTTGGCCGTGGCCTTAACCTCTTCAACTGCCTTGTTCAGTTCCTCAACGAGTGCTTTCACAGCCTCGCCATCAGCTTGTTCGCCAGTTTGGGTGCGGGAAACGGCCACAACATTTTCACCTACTACGCCCTGAATCTGGTAAGAACCACCTGGGACCTCTTCGCCATTCATGGTCATGGCAGTGTGGGTTACGATGGTCTTGTCCGCATCGGATTCAGCATCCAGGATCTTGGCCGAGGCAGAAACTTTCTGGCCCGCAACACTCATCGAGAAGTCCTCGCAGCCCTGCAGGTCCTTGGCATCTACCATGTCCTTGATTGCATCCAGCTTGGCAGTATCCTCGTAGCCAGCGACGGAGTAGCTGTTGCTCTCGCCTGTTTCGCCAACGACGATCGCTGCGGCCATGTTGACGCCGTCCAGGTCCTGGGTCCCCTGCTGCGAGACGAACTCGGCGCACTTCGCAGGTTCGATCTCCATCTGATCGATCAGGCCCTTGGCGCTTTCCAAAGAGCCGCTAAGTGCATCGCTATCCAGAACCTGCACATTAGGTCCGTCTCCACCCAAGGTTTTGGCAACTGCAGCGGCTTGCTCAGCAGTCAGCGCTGGCACCCCCGCGCTTTCCTGCTCCTGAGGGGCCTCCGAAGAGCCAGCAGCGCCCTCGGTCCCTGAATTCGAGCTGCAACCGGTCAAGGCAAGGGCAACTGCTACAGGCAGCACCCAGAGTGAACGCTTCTTCATGGTGATTTCCTCACGTTGGTGATGATAAGCCATCCACAGTATTTCACAATGTGTTGGAAATAAAAGGACTATGAGAGAGTGTTGCAGCGAATGGAATAGAGTCCAAAGTTCACTTGAATGGTCAAGGGTTGGTCGCTTGCCACCCGTTGCCAGGAAAAGCACCAGTCAAAGAGAAATCGGCAGGCACCGCACAGAAACAAGGTCCCAGCAGTTGATTTATCGTTCATCTGCCAAGGGGGCTAATATGACTCGGAGGTACGCTGCTTCGAGGAAAAGGCATGTTGGCTGCTAAACCACGAGCTCTGCACTCCTCGGTGCAAGGCCAACTGATGTTGGAGAGTCCATAAAACGGATACCCCGCCCGTTCGGCTACTGAGCCGCCTCGATTTCGGCGAACGCCCGATCTGCCAGCTCCACTGCCTGTGCGGCCAGTTCAGCTGGTTGCTGCGAACCGGTCTGCAGGGTAACCAGCACGAAATTGCCATCTTGCAGAGCCTGCACAACGACCGAGGTCAGTAGCTGTCCGCCACCCGCATCCATCTGGGTGGACATGGTCAACGATTGATCCGCTTCGACGTCCAGCGGCAGGATCTGGCGTTGAGTTTCGATTTCCTCGCCGCCCAGCTCAACAGTGGCCTTTTCACATCCCTCCAGATCATCCAGCGTCAATGCCTCCGATACGTTCTTGCGGGTGGCCTCGTCGGTCAACGAGAAGACCTGCACGACTTTGCCGACGGATTCGGAGGAACTGGTCGCCGTTGCGGATACCGATGCCGTCAAGTCGGTAACTGAATACTTGGCATTCATCTCGGCACACTTTTCCGGCTTGATTCCGCTGGGAGTTTCAGCGTTCTTGGCAACTTCCAGTTGCTTCTGCATCTGCTCATTGCCAACTATCTGGACTGCGTTGTCGCCTTCCAAAAGCTTGGAAGCAATGGACTCTACCTGCTCCGCACTGAGCACATCACCCGAGGCAGAAGTCTTCTTGCTTTCCGCCGGGGCCGTCGAAACAGCCGTTTCCGCTGGTTCTGTCGCGGAATTCGAAGAACATCCAGCCAGCATCATGGTCGTGGCCAATGGCAATGCCCAGAGGGCTAAACGCTTAGTCATCTATAGCTTTCCGTAATTGCCACCGGAAGACCGATGGCGTCTTGAAATGAACTACTGGGTAAGTCGGTTCATGAGTTCTTGGAGGATCCCGGATGCTTCTTCAACTTCGTTCGCGGTGTTCGCGGCAGAAGTGGAACGCTGAATGCCGAGCAGGACGTTCGAATTAGCGGAGCGAATGATGAGCTGCTGTTTGGTGGACGACCCATCACTGCTGGTAATTACATACCCGTCGGCCAATCCTGCAGCAGAATCAATAGGCTGCTTTGCAATGTGGTAAGCGCGAGTCTCATTGCCTAATTTGACTGTGTAACGCGAGCAATCAGCATTGGCCTCAGTTTTGGCAACCCATTGCGCTTGCAAAACTTCAGGGTCTTTGTAGATTGCAACAGTTAGGTAGCTGTCCTCGAATTCGATGGCGCCCATCGTGGCGCTCTGCAATTGATCTGCGACCGGCTCAGCAAAGGTAACTCCGCATTTACTGGGATTCACTTGGACGTTCTCTATCCACTCCTGTGCTTGCGGAATGCTCTTGCGTAGCTGTTTGTCGTTGATGACTTGGGAGTTTTCTTCGTCTTTGGCGAAATCCTCAAGCAGATTTTCCAGCTGTCCGTCGTCGAGCTGGACTGGGGCGACCGTCGAGGCACCGGTTTCGACTTCTGGCGAACTGCACCCACCAATGAGGAGTACTGCTGCGCACGTAGCAGCACCCAAATACGCTTTAGTACCAATGGCTTGAACCACAAATTTTCCCATCACCATCACTTTTACACTTTCGAGTCTAGAAGACTGATGATCATTCGATGGGCATTGTTGCTCCCGCGTTGAGCGGAAGAAGAAATAGCCCAAGTTGCATAGCACCTGGGTCCCGTTTCCCTTGCCGGGTCATTAAGCGAATGGATTGCTCTCCATTAACCGGAGAAATGGATGTTTGCCGCAGCTAAGCGAAAGTCCTCAAAGGATGCTAAACAGGTTTCCCGCCACTCGAGCTTCGCCAGCGATACAAAGGAAAAGCAGGTAATGGGGACTCATAGCGGCTAAGTGGGTCGCGGCGATAAGCTCAACTTCCAGCAACAGTCGTTCATGCGACTTTATTTGTCGATGCTCGGGCTTCATTGGCCGCGCAGCTGGAGCACTGACTACCGTGAATACCGAATGGCCCGTTATAGCGCCGTATTAGTCATGAGAACGTTGCACAACTGACGATGAACCGGGATCCGCAATCAACTTCGTTTTCGCCTTCACCTGCGGGATTCTTTGCAGCCAGCCAGATCCGCGGTAAGGCGGAATTGTTTCTGGCGAAGTAGCTGCAGGTGGCTCAAGAGCAGAACCGGTTGATTTCCACGTTGCCCGTGCCACTGCTGTTCAGAACAGGATCGTTGCGAAGGTGCCGACCTGTTCAAAGCCGATGCGCTGATAAGTCTTGATTGCAGCGGTGTTGTAGTCGTTGACGTACAGGCTCACTACAGGAGCGAACTGCATCGCGTAGTCCACCGTGGAGGCCATGTAGCCGGCAGCCAAGCCTTGGCCGCGATACATCGGGTTCACCCAAACACCTTGGATTTGCACTACTTCGTCGGTGACGGTACCTAAATCAGCCTTGAAAATCACGTTGCCGCGCTGGTCGCAGTCCATGAGCGTGTGCCCCTCACGAATTAACTGGCGTACACGGTTGCGGTAGAAGCTTCCCCCGTTTTCCAACGGCGAATATCCAAGTTCTTCTTCGAACATGGCAGCGCTGGCAGGCAGGACTAGGTCGAATTCCTGAACCTGAGCCGGCCGAATCCGGTTGCGGCGAATTCCCTCCGGGATTTGGGTGATGGCCATTAATGGCTGATTTTCCCGGACATCAAAAATTTCTTGCGGACCATCCCGCAAGACGTCATGCATGGCCAGAACTGTTTCTGCCGGTCCGAATACCGAGGCGAATCGCTGTCGGGAATCGATGGCATGCATGGCGTACTTCTGGGCATCGGACTCCGGCATGGCGGTGGGCGCCATATTAGCGCCCACCCAGCATGCCGATTCAAGACCTTCGCTGCCGTCCAAGCCAACGATGTGCGCAAACCCGTCTGGGACTGCTGACCGGTGGATGCTCACCTGCGAACGGGTGAATATATTGGCGACGGGGTCGCGATCGAGCAGCTCAATGAGGGCTGTCGTATCACGACGGCCCAAGATGCGCGGCTCTCCCTCGACGCTCCGGCGGCTAGTTCTAGCTGACGGAGACCATGGGAGAACCCGAGGAAGGATTCTCGTCATTGTCCAGTCCCATTTCTGCTGCCAAACGGTTGGCTTCTTCAATCAAAGTCTCAACAATTTGATCTTCCGGGACGGTTTTGATGACTTCGCCCTTAACGAAGATCTGCCCCTTGCCATTGCCGGAGGCAACGCCGAGGTCAGCGTCGCGGGCTTCGCCCGGTCCGTTGACAACGCAGCCCATTACTGCCACGCGCAATGGAGCCTTCATGCCTTCGAGCCCAGCGGTAACCTGCTCGGCCAAGGTGTAAACATCCACCTGGGCACGACCGCAGGACGGGCAAGAAACGATGTCCAGCTTGCGGGGGCGCAGGTTCAGCGATTCCAGAATCTGGTTGCCGACCTTCACCTCTTCTACCGGTGGAGCGGACAGCGATACGCGAATGGTGTCGCCAATGCCCTTGGAGAGCAGTGCACCGAAAGCGGTGGCGGACTTGATGGTGCCCTGGAATGCTGGACCGGCTTCGGTCACGCCCAGGTGCAGTGGCCAGTCCCCGCGTTCGGCCAGCATCTCGTAGGCACGGACCATGATCACAGGGTCGTTGTGCTTTACCGAGATCTTGAAGTCATGGAATCCATGCTCTTCAAACAGGGAAGCTTCCCAAACAGCTGATTCAACCAGCGCTTCAGGGGTGGCCTTGCCGTACTTCTGCAGCAAGCGGCGATCCAGCGAGCCAGCATTGACGCCGATGCGAATGGAGGTGCCGTGGTCCTTGGCGGCCTGCGCGATTTCCTTGACCTGGTCATCGAACTGGCGGATATTGCCGGGGTTCACGCGCACCGCGCCACAGCCTGCTTCGATGGCAGCGTAGACGTACTTTGGCTGGAAGTGGATATCGGCGATCACCGGGATCTGCGACTTCATCGCAATGATCTTCAGCGCTTCCGCATCCTTATCCGTTGGGCAGGCCACACGCACGATGTCGCAGCCGGCAGCGGTCAGCTCGGCAATCTGCTGCAAGGTGGCGTTGATGTCGTGGGTCTTGGTGGTAGTCATCGACTGAACCGAAATCGGCGAGTCGGAGCCGACACCTACGGATCCAACCTGGAACTGGCGAGTCTTGCGACGTGGTGCGAGTACCGGCGGTGGGCCTGCCGGCATGCCTAGGCTGACCGAAGTCAATGGACGCCTCCGAATAGATTGTGGGTATTTCTCTAGTCCAAGTATGTCACCGTATCGCGGTGAGCGGGTACTCATGCGAGAAAGGCCACGGTTACCGTGGCCTTTCTTGCACTATTGAGCTTCCGGGGATCGTGAAAACCTAGTTGGCTTCGGCGATTTCCTTGATGCTGCTCAGCACGCCAGAGACCTGCTCGACAACTTCAGCGTCATCCTTCGGGTGCAGTTCAGCGAAGCGTACTACCGAGTCAGGGATAGCCAGCTTGACGTTTTCCAGCACGTTGGCGCCGGCGATGTTCAGTGCCTTGCGCGCTTCGTCCTGCGCCCAGACGCCACCGTACTGTCCGAAAGCGGTGCCAACGACCACGGTTGGCATGTCCTTGAGCGCACCGGCACCGAAGGGGCGGGACAGCCAGTCAATGGCGTTCTTCAGGACAGCTGGCATGGTGCCGTTGTACTCAGGAGTGACCAGCATCAGCGCATCGGCGTCACCGGCTGCGTCGCGCAGGGCCTGGGCGGCGGCAGGAACGCCACCTTCCACGTCGTGGTCCTCGTTGTAGAAAGGAATGTTCTCCAAGCCGCTGAACACGGAAACTTCCATGCCTTCAGGTGCGTTGTGCGAAGTGGCTTCGGCCAGCTGCTGGTTGGTCGAACCGTTGCGCAGGGAACCGACGAGGGTGAGGACCTTGGTGGTCATAGGGTGTTCTCCTAAAGGCAAAATAATAGAAAGCTGACGCTTCACCTACTTTCAACCGTTTCCCCACCCCAACCATTCCGTGCAGCAAAGTGACATGAAGCACAGTAGCTGATCGCTGGGATCAGTCCATCCCTGGTTTGCGGCGAAGTTGCTTGGTGGCTGAGCGAGTAGCTTTGGCACTCAGCCTGCGCCGGTGAGAACCGCGGGTAGGTTTCGTTGCCTTGCGTGCCGGTGCATCCGGCGCCAGCGCTTTTTCCACGATGCGCCCCAACTTCTCTTGGGCGAGCTGGCGGTTGCGCCATTGCGATCGCTCTTCGGAAGCAGTCACGACGATGGCCCCGGCCACCAAGCGAGGTCCGAGCTTCGCCAGCAAGCGCTGACGCTGCCAGTCGGACAAGGCCCGCGAAGCGCCAATTACCCAGGTGAGTTCCACCCGTGAGTCCGAGGTATTCACATGCTGCCCGCCGGGGCCCGAGGAACGGGAGAAATGCCAGTTCAGCTCGGCTGCAGGGATCGCCAGCGTTGACGTGATCTGCACATACATGATGTTTTCCACTTCCTCTCCCCTACCAGTCTGCGCCATCCGAGCTGTTTAATGCAGGCAGCCTCCGCTGTTCTCGGAAAAGAACAGCGGAGGCTGGTGCAAGGTACCTATCGCCTAGGACGCGAAATCCTCCAGCAGGCCAATTACCGGGTTCCATTCGGTGACGGTGGCCGCGCCGATTCCGCCAACCTTCTGGAAAGGATCATTGGAAAGCACTTCGTCCAGCGCAGCTTGCGATTCTGCCGCGAAGATCAACAGCGCGCCGTCGTTGACCGGGGTCGGCCCCGAAGCAAGAAGGCGTACCGCACCTTCGCCGAGGAAGCCGCAAAGGTACTGGCGGTGTGCTGGACGGTGTTCATTGCGCAGCTCGGTGGAGTTCTCGGCGTACGCGTATTCAACAGCAAAAACAGTCATGCCTACAGCATATTTCTCCCTGCTTAGAACAGCTGTATCGGCTTGAAGATATCCGCATATATTAAGAGCCCGCCCATGACCAGCATCGCTACCACCACGACATAAGTCAGCGGCAAAAGCTTGACCGTGTCCACAGGCCGTACTTTCTTGATCCTGAAGATCCTGGCAACTGTGCGCTTCAGCCCCTCATACAGCGCGCCCACCACGTGGCCGCCATCCAGCGGCAGCAGCGGGATCAGGTTGAAGGCGAACAGGGCCAAGTTCAAACCGCCCACCAATGACAGCAAGGTTGCGAATTTGTCAGCTACCGAGATGGAATCCTCCGCGCTGATCTCTCCGGCAATGCGCCCAACGCCCACGATGGACACCGGCCCATTCGGGTCGCGTTCCTCGCTGCCAAAAGCAGCTTGGGCGACATCCACCATGCGCTGGGGCAGGTGCAGGATGACATCGCCAATTCTCAGCAACTGATCCCCGATCACGCCGGGAACCGCGCTCAGCGGCTGGGTCAGGTCCCGCTGCAAGGAGCCCATCCCGACGAAACCGACCTTGGTCATGATGTATTCGCCCTGCTCATCGAGCAGCACGTAGCCATTTTCGTCGGTCGCCGGGCGTTCGGTCAGGTACGGAGTCAGCTCGGTGGTGCGAATCTGCCCGTCGCGGGCATAGTCCAGGGTGATGGGTTCTCCTGGATGATCGCGGATGACATCGGTGAGCTTATTCCATTCAGCTTCCGCAACAGCGGTGCCGTTTACGGCGGTGATCGTGTCCCCTGGCAGGAGGCCTGCCTCGTAAGCCGGCGCTGGGACATCCTTGTCGGTGCATTCGGCCTGCTCTGCGTTCTGTGCGCTGGCAATGCACTGGTACACCTCGGAGACTGTGGTGGTTGGCGTAGCCTGGCCGAAGCTGGTCAGCACGATGCCGATCACCACGAACCCGATGACCAGGTTCATGATTGGGCCACCGAGCATGATGATGACGCGCTTGTAGATCGGCAGCTGGTAGAACAGCCGGCCTTCATCGCTGGGCAGCACGTTCTCGTTGGCCTGCGAGCGTGCGTCATCCACCATCTGTCCGAAGACCTTCTGGAAGAGATTCGGCTTCTTCCCGGAAGCATCCGAGACGACCTGGTCGCGTGGCGGGTACATGCCCACCATCGAGATGTAGCCGCCCAGGGGCAGGGCCTTGATGCCGTATTGCGTTTCGCCACGCTTGAAGGAAACCAGCGTTTTGCCGAAACCGATCATGTACTGCGGAACGCGCAGCTTGAACAGTTTCGCGGGTACCAGGTGCCCGATTTCATGCAGCGCAATGGACAGCCCGACGGCTACCACCATGAATAGGACGCCGCCGATGAACAGCAATGCACTCATGCTTTGGCCTCGATGATCTTCGTTGCATGGGCGCGGGCCCAGCGGTCTGTTTCCAGCACTGTTTCGACCGATAGCGCTGCGCTCATCGGGGTGTACTCGTCCAAGGCCCGTTCCACGGTCTCAACGATGTCGGTGAAGCGGATCTTTCCATCATGGAAGGCATCCACTGCAATTTCGTTGGCGGCGTTATAGACAGCCATATGCGTTCCCGACGACGCTGCGGCCTGCTTGGCAAGCTTTACAGCGCTGAAGACCTCCTCATCCAGTGGTTCGAAGGTCCAGCTTGCTGCGGTGGAGAAATCGCAAGCCTTCGCGGCACCGGCAACCCGATGCGGCCAATTAATGCCCAAAGCGATCGGCAGGCGCATATCCGGCGGCGATGCCTGGGCGATCACCGAACCGTCGATGAACTCCACCATCGAGTGAATGATTGACTGGCGATGCACCACAGGCTCGATCTTTTCCAGTGGCACGTCGAACAGCAGGTGGGCTTCGATGACTTCCAAAGCCTTGTTGACCATGGTGGCCGAGTTGGTGGTGACCATGCGTCCCATGTCCCAGGTTGGATGAGCCAGCGCCTGGGCGGGGGTGACATCACGCAGCTGCTCATGGCTGTAGCCGAAGAATGGACCGCCAGAGGCAGTCACCAGCAGCTTGGCCACTTCCTCGGGCGCGCCAGAGCGCAGGGCCTGGGCGAGGGCGGAGTGCTCGGAATCAACGGGCGAGATCTGGCCTGGTGCCGCGATCCGCTTGACTACCTGGCCTCCGATGATCAGGGATTCCTTATTGGCCAGTGCCAGCAGGTGGCCGGCTTCCAAGGCAGCAATGGTCGGGGCTAGGCCAATGGCACCGGTGATGCCATTGAGCACCACGTCGGCCTCGGCGAAAGCGGCAACCTCGGTTACCGCATGCGCGCCGGCCACCAGCTCGGGAGTGTATCCGGTTACCGATGCATCTTCTGCGGCTCGCTTAATGGCCGCTGCAAGCTCCTCCTTGGATTCCACGGCGCTGCCAACGAGCGCAGGGCGGTGCTTAATTGCCTGGCGAGCCAGTAATTCAAGGTTGTACCCACCGGACAGCGCTGCCACGGAGAATTGTCCGGATGCGTTTTCGATGACGTCCAGTCCCTGCGTGCCGATGGAACCGGTGGAACCGATCAGGCTGACGCGACGGGGATGTCCGGCTGGAATGAAAGTTTTCTGGGAGCTCACCCTACCCATTATGGTTCGTTTTACTGTGAGCGCCCAAAGAGCGCCACACCCCAAAATCAGGATGCAGCGCCCCCTCTGGCAAGAATCAGAGACCTAAGCTGCGGGCAATGAGCATCTGCTGGACCTGCGTGGTTCCTTCGCCGATTTCCAGGATCTTCGAATCGCGGTAGTGCCGTGCAACCAATGACTCATTCATGAATCCGTAGCCGCCAAAGATCTGGGTAGCATCACGGGCGTTATCCATCGCCGCTTCGCTGGCAATCAGCTTGGCATGCGCGGCTTCGATCTTGAAGTCCTTGCCGGCGAGCATCTTCGCCGCCGCCGCGTAGTAGGCCAGACGGGCCGTGTGGGCGCGCGAAGCCATGCGAGCGATCATGAAGGAGATGCCCTGGTACTGGCCGATGGCCTGGCCGAAGGAAGTCCGTGTCTTGGCATACTTCACCGCCTCATCGAGGCAACCCTGGGCGGCTCCGGTGGCCAACGCCGCGATGGCGATACGTCCCTCATCGAGAATTTCCAAGAAGTAGGCGTATCCGCGTCCGCGCTCGCCAAGCAGGTTCTCCTCCGGAACTCGCACGCTGCTGAAGCTCAGCGGATGGGTGTCACTGGCACGCCAACCCACCTTGTCGTAGGCCTTCTCCGCGGTGAATCCTTCGGTTCCCGTCGGCACGATGATTGCCGAGATTTCCTTCTTGCCGGTTGCTTCGTCGACACCGGTGACAGCGGTGGCCGTGACGAGGGAAGTGATGTCGGTACCGGAGTTGGTTATGAATTCTTTGGCGCCATCGATAACCCATTCGCCATTTTCCAGTTTCGCTTTGGTCAAGGAAGCTGAGGCGTCGGAGCCTGCACCGGGTTCGGTCAGGCCAAAACCGGCCAAGCGTTCGCCGGCGGCCAGGGCTGGCAGCCACTTCTGCTTCTGGCCCTCGCCGCCAAAGCGGTAGATCGGCATCGCGCCCAGGGAGACGCCGGCTTCGAGAGTGATGGCTACCGACTGGTCTACCTTGCCCAGTTCTTCGAGCGCCAGCGCGAGGTGGAAGTAGTCGCCGCCGGAACCGCCGTATTCTTCGGAGACTGGCAGCCCGAAGAGACCCATCTGCCCCATTTGCTTGACGATGTCATAGGGGAACGCATGGTTGGCATCGTTCTGCGCGCTCTGCGGGGCTACGACTTCCTGGGCGAATTCGCGGACCATGTCGACCAGGTCTTGATACTGGTCGTCGAGTTCGAGATCAATCATCAGGCTCTCTCTTCGTTGAGGGACGAACCGGCATCGGCTGCGGGATGTGCATAAACCGGTGGCGGTCATGTTCTGCGCCAGGTGCGTGAGTTTCTTGGAAGCACACGCCGCGACGCGTATGGTTAATATTTATTAACTGGTTGCTGCCTACGGGTGGGTAAACAGCTACATTTTTGACATTAGTGGCAGCGGTCACACTTGTCCAGACCGAGGCTTGGCAAACGTAAGGAGTTGATTGTGTTGGCGAGCAAATACCAGTCGCTCAATGAACCAACAGAGCGTGAGCGCGCCAAAGCTGAACGACGAGAAGCACTCTTGCGCGAAGCCACTCGACTGTTCGCCTTGAATGGCTACGCGGGTGTTTCGCTGGAGGATCTGGGCGCTGCCTGCGGCATATCCGGTCCGGCCGTGTACCGGCATTTCGCCGGCAAGCAGGCAGTGCTTATCGCTCTGCTAGTAGATATGTCCAAAGATATCTATGCCGGGGGCTGCACGGCCACGGAAGCCGGCGGCACTCCCCTGGAGGTGCTTTCGCGTCTGGTTGATTTCCACACTGACTTCTCGCTGTCCCGCCCGGACATTTTGCAGGTCCAGGACCGTGATTTGAAATCGCTCCCGAAGGCCGAACTGGCATTAGTCCGCAAACTCCAGAACTCCTATATCGGGCTTTGGACTACGGAACTGGCCAAATTGCATCCCACCGGAAGCAAGCAGTCGCACAGATTCCGCGCGCACGCCGTCTTCGGCTTGCTGAACTCGACTGCTCATTCCGCCCACTCGCCGAGGACTAAAAAGTCCGGCCTGAAGCCGTTATTGTCCAACATGGCACTCGCCGCACTCACTTCCCCGGTAGTGTAGGTTTCAAGCCATTGTTCACTGGTGTGCCAATACCGGCACGCTGACCCACACGATTGAAAGGCCTTTATCGTGCAGCTACGAGAAGTCCGCCCTTCCGACTTGGACGCATTCTTCGCTCATCAGCAAGAACCCGAGGCGAACCTCATGGCCGCTTATCAAGCGCGTAACCCAGCCGACCGCGCGGTATTCGACCACCACTGGAACTCGATTCTGAACGATCCGAATGTTCTGGTTCGCACCATCGAGCATGAGGGCGAAGTCGTTGGATCCATTCTGGTCTTCGACGGCGAAGTACCAGAGATCAATTTCTGGACTTCGACCAAGTACTGGGGCAAGGGACTGACCACCAGCGCGGTAGACACCTTCCTCGCCGAATACACCAAGCGCCCATTGACCGCGCATGTGGTCCAGGACAATCTAGGTTCCATCAAGGTCCTGGAACGCCGAGGGTTCAAGACCGTTGGCACCGAGCAGATCTTCTCCAACGCCCGCGCAGAGGTCGTTACCGAAAACGTCATGCAGCTGGACTAGATTCCAAAAGATAGGCAAAAGCTGGCTCTCGGCAGAGAGCCAGCTTTTGCCTATTAACGGGCCTCTACCGCCGAGGTTCCCTTGGTCCTTTCCTGGATCAGCATCGTCCCGCGCCCGGCGCAAAGCCCCAGGCAGGCGTCTGCGGGTTCCGCCCGAGCTGGTTTTCTGCTGCACGATCCGTGCAAGAACGCCAGTGCGGGTCATCCTGTGATTCCTGCAGCGATGAGTGTTGAGCCCGAGGCATTCCCTCTCGTTCAGCTGGTCCAAGTTCCGCCGCCCAGCACCTGCTCGTAGGCCCGCAAGTACTTGTATCGCTTTCCCGGACCGAGGCCGGATCCGGGGAATCGGCTTTCGCCATGTCCAGCTCTCCCGGGCAGACGGAAGGGGCCCGCTTCCAGTTAAAGATCTGGAAACGAGCCCCCTTATTCGTCGTTCAGCTCAGCATCTACTTCGTGCTGTTCAGCAAGCGCCAAGCCTCACGGCGTACTGCCTGCTCATGCGGATCCGGCACCGGAGCCGCGGCCAACAGGCGTTTGGTGTAGTCGTGCGTTGGGGCATGCAGCACGGTATCCACCATGCCCTGCTCAACCGCCCTGCCTGACTGCATCACTACGACCGCATCAGCCAGCATGTCAACGACAGCCAGATCATGGCTGACAAAGAGGCACGCGAAGTTGAAGTCCCGTTGCAGGTCCTGCAGCATTTCCAATACGACTGCCTGAACCGAAACATCCAAAGCACTAGTTGGCTCATCGGCAATCAGCAGCTCGGGGTTCAAGGTCAACGCGCGAGCAATGCAAACACGTTGACGCTGGCCGCCTGAGAGCTCGTGGGGGTATCGGTTGATCACGTTGCGCGGCAGCTTCACCGCATCGAGCAGTTCTTCAGCACGCTTGATGCGCCCTGCTTTGCTGCCAACCTTGTGAACCACCATTGGTTCGGTGATGCAATCGCCAATAGGGAAACGCGGGTTCAAGGATGCTGCCGGGTCCTGGAAGATGACGCCGATTCTCTTGCGAACCGCACGGGCTTCCTTCGGGGAAAGTTTCGGCAGATCATGGCCCTGGACCGACAAGCTGCCGCTAGCCACAGGCAACAAGCCGAGCACCGCCTTGGCGATGGTGGATTTGCCAGAGCCGGACTCGCCCACAATGCCTAGGACTTCGCCCTTGGCAATATCGAAGCTCACCTCTTCCACGGCGCGGAAGATCTTTCCCCGCATGTCGTATTCCAGCACGAGGTCCTTGGCTTCCAGCACCAGCTCGCGTCCTGGAGGCGCAGTTTCGGAGCTGTGCGGGGGCCTCGCAGTAGTAACAGCCGGAGCAGACAAGCGCGGTACCGCGGCCAGCAGACGCTGGGTGTATGGATGTTCCGGGCGCAGCAGAACTTGCTCCACGGTGCCGGTCTCGACGAGGTTGCCCTGGAACATCACGGCCACTTCATCGGCCATATCCGCGACAACACCCATGTTGTGGGTGATCAGCAAGATGCCGGTATTCAGTCGATCCTTGAGCTCGCGCAGCAGATCGAGAATTTCTGCCTGCACCGTTACATCCAGTGCGGTGGTTGGCTCATCGGCGATGATCACCTTGGGATCGCAGGATATCGCCATGGCAATGACGATACGCTGGCGCTGGCCGCCGGAAAACTGGTGCGGGTACTGCTTGACGCGCTTGGCGGGATCCGGGATGCCCACCATGTCCAGCAGCTCGATGGCCCGGTCGGTTGCTTCCTTGCCATAGGCGATGTCGTGCAGTTCCAGCGCTTCAGTCAACTGCCGCTCAATGGTCAGCACCGGGTTCAGCGCAGTCATGGGCTCCTGGAAGACCATCGCGATGTCGGTGGCACGCATCTTGCGCAGCTTGCCTTCGTCCAGGCCAACCACGTTGACGTTGCCGACCTTGGCGGCACCTGAGACATTGGCGTTTTCCGGCAGCAGGCCCATCGCCGCAGTTGAGGTGACGGACTTGCCGGAACCGGACTCGCCAACCAGCGCCACGACCTGCCCGGGGCGGACGGTCAAGGACAAGCCCTTGACTGCGTGGACGTCTGCACCACCGGTGGCAAAGACGACGTTGAGGTCGGTGAAGCTCAGCGCGTAGCCGTCTGAGCCTTGTTCGTTCATTGGTGCTGCGTGGCTCATGGCTTCTCCTTGCGGGTTGGAAGGGCGAACAGGCCGGCGCGGCGGCGGCGCTTCTTTCCGATTTGGCGCGGGTCGAACGCATCGCGCAAGCCGTCACCCAAGAAGTTCACCGACAGGGCGATGGTAACGATGATCATGCCTGGCCACCAGAACAAATACGGGCGGGTGGTGAAGGCGTTCTGGTACTGGCTGATCAGCAGGCCCAGCGAGGATTCTGGAGCCTTCACGCCGAAGCCCAGGTAGGACAGCGAGGACTCCAGCAGGATCGCGCCAGCGATCGCGAAGGTTGCGTTCACGATGATCACACCCATGGTGTTGGGGATCAGGTGCTTGAAGATCACGCGGCTGGTCTTCGAACCCATGGCCTGGGCGGCAGCAACGTATTCGCGTTCGCGCAGCGAAAGGATTTCACCGCGCACCAGTCGGGCCAAGCCGGTCCAGGTCACCAGGCCGAGCACGAGGGCCAGGATGATGATGGAACCGGTGGATGCACCAGCCATCTTGCCCAGAACAGCGGCCAGGACCAGCAATGGGATCACGATGAACAGGTCAGTGATGCGCATCAGGATTTCGTCGACCCATCCGCGGAAGTAGCCGGCAACAGCACCGATGACGGTTCCCAGGACAGTGGCGACCAAGCCAACCACAACGCCGATAATGATGGACTTCTGCGTGCCGTTCATGACCAGGGCGAAGTAGTCCTTGCCGACCGAGTCCTGCCCGAAGGGGTGCTCTCCGATGCGGATGCCTTCGCCGCCGAGCCAGGCGGGGACCAGGCTCAAGGTCGGTTTGCCGCCATCCACAACGGCACCAGCGTGGTAGAAGTTCTGTCCCCACCAGCCGGGGATCGGTCCCCAGCCAATGGAGCTGAAAGCGAAAACGGTGATGACGACCAGGATCACCGCGGAAATCATCGCCGGCTTGTGGCTGACGAAGCGCTCGAGAACAATGCGTCCCTGGCTCTTCGGCTTTTCGTGGATTTGGGCCAGCTTGGCGTCTTCCACCTCGGCCACGGAATTCAGGTTCTGCGGCTCGTTCTCGTTCAAGTTCTTGTTCGGGGTGCTCATCGCTGGTCCTTAGGGTTGCAGGCATGAAGGATGTTCATTGGTCCATGCCTCCTAGACTCGGATTCGTGGGTCAAGCAGGGCGTAAACGATATCCGCCAGCAAGTTGAAAATGATTGCGGCGGTACCGGTAACCAGGAAGAACGCCATCACAGGTGCCGGGTCGACATGATCCAGGCCGGTTGCGAACATTTCGCCCATGCCCTTCCAGCCGAAGACGCGCTCGGTGATCACGGCACCGCCGATCAGGCCGGCGAAGTCGAAGGCTGCAATGGTGGCGATGGGGATCATCGCGTTGCGGAACGCGTGCCGGAAAATCACGGTGCGTTCGCTCAATCCCTTGGAACGGGCGGTGCGAATGTAGTCCTGGCGCTGCACTTCGAGCATGGAAGAACGCGTGTAGCGCGAATAGCTAGCCAAAGAAATCACTGCAAGCAGGATGGTCGGCATCAGCAACTGGGTGCCGTTATCCAGGAAGTGATCCCAGAAACCGCCTTCGAGGTTAGCAGTGGACGACCCGATGGTCGCGATGGGGCGTCCCTTGACGTCCAGGAAACCAGGCCAAGCGCGGAACATGTGATCGACAACGGTCAATCCTGCACCGACAACACCGGTGGCTACGGAGACGGACATCGCTGCTTTGCGCAAGCGGCCGCCCATGAAGCGCCCGACTACTGCCGGAATCGCTACCGCGAGGACCAGTCCGAACAAGAGGATCCATGCGTTTGGTTCCAGCAGCATGTAGAAGGTCGCGTAGTACATGGCCAAGACCAGTACGACGGTAATCAGCGCCGGGTACAGCACGCGCTTTTCCTTCAGGCCAACGCTCATGGCAGTGGCGCTCAAGGCCACGAGTGCCGTCAGCACGATGATGATTGCGGGGCCCATTTGCGGGTAGCGGTAGAAATTCAGCCAAATGCTGTACTGCAGCACCAGCGGGACGAAAACAGCGGCAGCTATGAAGGTGATGCCACGGCGCTTCAAGGAGCCCCCGAGGAACATCTGCAGGACGAGTCCGACGACGATGCCTATGGCTATGGATGACCCCAGGGATATCTGCGGATCCGCCAGCCAGTCGTTGTAGCTGATTGCCAGGTACTCCTTGAGCAGCACAGCTGCCCAGAAGACGGGAAGCGAGAAGAAGAGGAAGGTCATGAAGGTAACGATGTAATCCAGGCCGGAGTACTGGCGGATTGCAGTCAAAACGCCAATGGCGATACCCAGAACCGCGGCGATCACCGTAGCGAGCACTACCAGCCGCAAGGTGGACGATGCGGCGTTGGCCAGCAAGCCGGAGACCTCTACGCCGTTGATATTCTGTCCCAGGTCGCATTGGCCAATCAGGCATTTGCTGGCGCCGGTCAGCCAGTCCCAGTAGCGTCCGTACCAGGGTGCATCCAGGTTCATGTATTCCACACGCTGGGCCATCAAGTACTCGCGGTTATCCGCGTTGCTTTCGCGGAGGTCCTTGAGCGGGTCACCTGAATTGATTACCAGTACGTAGAGCAAGAGCGATGCGGCGAACAGCACGGCAAGTGCTGAGCCTAGTCTCTTGGCGATAAATTTCCACACGGTTCTAATGTCCTACTTTCATCTCACGGAAGTGAGCCGGCCCTTGAGGTTGGGGACCTTTGAACACACTGCGGGGCCCGATTTTTGATCGGGCCCCACATGTGCTCACTCACATTGTGCAAGTACGTTGCCTAGGGGCAATTACTCAGCACGTACCCACTGCTCGGCGTTCCAGACGATCTGGTCCTGCGTTGCGGTGTGACGGACATTCTGGATATCCGAACCCGAGGCGCTCAAGCCTGGGTGGGCGAATACCGGGATGCCGAACAGGTCATCCCACAACAGCTTCTCGATCTTCTTGGTCTGCTCGGCATGGACAGCCGGGTCCAGCGAGCTTGCCAGGGTCGCCCATGCTGCATCGACTTCAGCGTTCGAGTACTGGCCGAAGTTCTGCGGCTTGCCGGTGGCGTAGATGTTCTGGCCGGAACTGATCTGGCCGGAACCTGCCCAAGCGAACAGTGCTACTTCGTAGTCGCCACGGTCTTGCGCACCGTTTGGCGAGAAGAAGTCAGCCGAACCGGTGTCCTCGATCTTGAAGCCCGCTTCATCGCAGGAGGACTTGATGGCCGAGACCTGGTTGGCGCGGCGTTCGTTAGGTGCCGAGTAGCCGATGCGTACTTCGGTACCCACAGCGTCCTGCTCTTCAAGGATCTTCTTGGCGCCTTCGATATCCACCTGGTCATAGCGGCCGTCGTAGGATGCGTCCACTACTTCCTGGTAGTTATCCTGGAACGGGAAGACTTCGCGGGAGTTCATCACGATGGCGTCGGGGTTCAGCGGCTTGATCAGGTTGTCAACAATCTGCTGACGTGGAACACACATGGCAAAGGCCTTGCGCAGTTCCAGATTGGTCATTTCGTTGCCCTTGGCGAAGTTGAAGTCAAGGTGCTCCCAGGTCAGGGTGTCGCCCTTCTGGATTGCTACAGCGTCGCCAAGATTCTCCAGCTGCGCGAGCGTATCAACGGTGGGCTGCGGGTTAATGACGTCAACGTCCTTATTCTGCAATGCCTGGACCATGCTTGCGTCTTCAAGGAAGCGGAAGGTCAGTTCCTTGGTTGCAGGCGCGGGGCCATAGTAGTTCTCATTGGCAACCAGGGTTACGGACTCTCCAGCTTTCCAGCTGCCCAGCTTGTAGGGGCCGGATACAGGCGAGATCTTCTCATCGGGCAGCTTGCCCGGGTCAGTCATCCAGCCTTCGTTCCAGAAATCGGCAGCCTTCTTCAGCTTGTCGGATTCCCCAGCGAGAATGGCTTTGACGAGCTCTTCGGTGCTCATGCCCGACTCTTCGGCCACCACATGTGCTGGGTGGAGCATCCAGGACTGGAGGGCCCAGTCCGGATCAGGCTCGGCGAATTCAACAGTGAATTCCTTGCCATCCCAGTCGCCCTGCGGACCAGCTGGAACAGTGTCGCCGAGATCAACTGAGACCGAGTTGAACAGCGGCTTGTCCTTGGAACCTTCGTTGAGGTTCAGGTTCTGCACTGCCCATGCCAGCACGGAGTCGGCTACGGTGATCGGCGTGCCATCGGACCATTTGGCTTCTTCATTGATGGTGTACTTGATGGTGAGCGGATCGTCGCTCACCTTCTCATAGCTGCCCAAGGCCTCGTTGGGGTACAGCGTGCCGTCAGTACCGAAGTAGCTGAACCCAGCGAACATCCGGTCCACGATGGCCGAGTTGTAGGTGGAATAGGTGTTCGGAGTAAAGCCGTTGTAGCTCAGGAATTCCGGGGCACCTACGGTGACGTTGATATTGTCTTCGGCAGTCTTGATATCACCCAGATCGGCTTTGCCGCTGTTTGCTGCTTCTGCCGAACCGTTGCCGCCACCTGCGCCAGCATCCTTTGATGCATCGGCGCCTGTGTCTCCGCCGCCTGGTGCACAAGCCGAAAGGGCCAGGGCCAGTGCTGCGCCTACAGCTACTGCTTTCGAAACGCGCTGAAACCGCATTTCGCCTCCTTGAGTTCTTGAACGATACGAGTGCTGGATCGGGGGATCCAATGTGGACCAGATCACATGATCAGTCCATTGAGCAATAGACTAACCCGAATTTTCTGGCTTGGATATAGAAAGAAGCGCTTCAGATATTGCTGCAGTCCTCCCCCTGAGAGTCATTCGCAACGCGCTTGTTACCCGCGGGTTTACGAGATCCAGCTCACATCCCCGAGATTTCAAGGATTTCTTTCAGATTGGGAAAAATCAATCGGGCAACTGTTTCGTGCATGTTGACTCGCGGAGTGATTTATAACATTTTTGCAACGTTTGTTTCAGATTGATTAAATCTGAAATATTCGTTGAATATGACGTTGCTTGAGCTCAGGTTAAGCGCAGAATGGGACGGTGAAACCTTACGGTTTCACCGTCCCATTCAGCGGATTTCCGAGCTGCTAGATCAGCGAAGCTCCAGGGATCGCAGCCAGCAGGTTGCGGGTATATGCACTCTTTGGCGCATCGAAAATCTCGTCCGTCGTTCCCTGTTCGACGATCTTTCCGTGTTCCATCACGCATACGTTGTCCGCGATCTGGCGGACTACAGCCAGGTCGTGGGTAATGAACAGGTAGGTAAGGCCCATTTCGCGTTGCAGCTCATCAAGCAGCTCAAGCACCTGGGCCTGCACCAGCACGTCCAACGCCGAAACAGCCTCATCGCAAACGATCATTTCCGGCTGCAAGGCCAGAGCACGCGCGATCGCGATGCGCTGGCGCTGTCCGCCGGACAGCTCGTTCGGGAAGCGGTGCATGGTGGATGCCGGCATGGAAACCTGATCCAGCAGTTCCTTGACCTTCTTCTCCCGTGATGCCGCGTTACCAATACCGTGAATGCGCAGTGGTTCTTCGATGGTTCGGAATATCGAGTACATCGGATCCAAGGATCCGTACGGATCCTGGAAAATCGGCTGGACACGTCGGCGGTACTTGAACAAGTGCTTCTCGCTCAGGTTGCCAATCTGTTCGCCATCAAAGATGATCTCGCCCTCGGTCTTGTCCAACAGGTTGAGCACCATCTGGGCGATGGTGGACTTGCCGGAACCGGACTCGCCTACCACGGCGGTGGTGGTGCCCTTGGGGATCTCGAAGGACACGTTGTCCACCGCGGTGAACTTCTCCTTCTTGCCGAACCCCTTGCGGATATCGAAGACCTTCGTCAGGTTGCTGACCTTCAGCAGCGGCTCGGCCTTGCCCGGAATTACCTCATCAACAATCGCCTCGTGCTTGTCTCCACGCTGTGCTGACAACGATGGAGCCGAGTTGATCAGGCGCTGGGTGTACGGGTGCTTGGGGTTGCGCAGAATCTCCAGCGCTGGGCCATATTCGACGACACGCCCCTTGTACATCACGACGACCTTCTCGGCACGCTCTGCTGCCAAGCCCAGGTCGTGGGTAATCAGCAGCACGGCGGTGCCCAGTTCACTGGTCATGGTGTCCAGATGGTCCAGGATCTGCTGCTGCACGGTGACGTCCAGTGCGCTGGTTGGCTCATCGGCAATCAGCAGGCGCGGGCGGCAGGCCAGGCCAATGGCGATCAGCGCACGCTGACGCATGCCACCGGAGAATTCGTGCGGGTACTGCCTCGCACGCGTCTCCGGATCGGGCAAACCTGCATCGGCCAAGACCTGGGCTACACGCTTGTTCGGGTTATCCCCCGCCAAGCCGTTGGCTTTCAGGGTTTCCTTGACCTGGAACCCGATCTTCCAGACCGGGTTCAAGTTGGACATCGGATCCTGCGGAACCATGCCAATATGGTTGCCGCGCAGCTCTACGAATCGCTTTTCGCTCGCTTGGGCGATGTCCTCGCCGTCAAAAAGAATCTGGCCGGATGAGACCTTGCCGTTGCCGGCCAACAGGCCGATAGCAGCCAGTGCCGAAGTTGACTTGCCGGAACCGGACTCGCCCACGATGGCCACGGTTTCCCCGGGCATCACGGTGAAGTTGGCGTCGCGCACTGCGTGCACTGGACCGTCAGGAGTGGAGAAAGTGATCGCCAGGTCCTTGACTTCCAGCAGAGGCTTGGGAGTTGCACTCTGAGTCATTGCTTAGGCTCCCTTCCGGGCCTTCGGATCCAGTGCGTCGCGCACTGCATCGCCGAGCATGATGAAGCTCAATACCGTTACCGAAAGGAACAGTGCTGGCCACATCAGCATGGTCGGGTTATTGCGCAGCTGGGTACGTGCGGAGGAAATATCGTTGCCCCAGCTCATGACGTCTGGCGGAAGCCCGACGCCCAGGAAGGACAGCGTGGCCTCGGCAACGATGTATACGCCGAGGTTCACCGTGGCAACAACAATGATCGGTGCCAACGAGTTCGGGATGACGTGCTTGACCAAAGCGCTGAACTTGGACAGGCCCAACGCGCGCGAGGCCTTCACGAAGTCCGCGTTGCGGGCCTCGATCACTGCGCCGCGGGTAATGCGTGCCAGCTGCGGCCAGCCGAAGATCGCAAGGGTGATGATAACCGTCCAAACGCTTCGGTTTTCACGGAAGGCAGGAAGCTGCATCACGATGATGGCTCCGAGGATCAGCGGCAGCGCGAAGAAGATATCGCCCAGACGAGCCAGGATGGTGTCGATCCAGCCGCCGTAGTAGCCTGCCAGCGCGCCAATGGCACCGCCGAGCAGCACCACGATGAGGGTAGTGAATACGCCTACGAGCAGCGAAGCACGCGTGCCGTAGATCGTACGGGCGTAGATGTCGCAACCCTGCAGGTTGAAGCCCATGATATGTCCCTGGCGTGCTGGCTCATTGGAATTTTCCAGTAAGCATGCCTGGTTGCCAGTCGGATCAATGGACGTGAACAGCTGCGGGAACGCAGCTACAACCATGACGGCGATGATCAGAAGCGTGGAGATGATGAACAGCGGCTGCTTGCGCAGTGAACGCCATGCTTCAGCCCACATGGACAATGGCTTGCCGGTTTCCTTGACAGAATCCACCGCCTGCAGCGGAGTCTCCTCCAATGGGGCCACGTAGTGCTCAATTTTGTACTTGGAAACTTTGCCGGCACGGGTGTTTCGGATGGGAAGGCCGTCTTCGGGATTAAAGTTCTGGTTCTCAGGCATAACGGATCCTTGGGTCAAGCAGTGCGTACAGCATATCCACGATCAGGTTGGCGATCACGAAGACGATCACCAAGACGCCTACAACGGCAACCACCGTCGGGGTTTCGCCCTTCTGGATTGCCTGGTAGAGCAAGTGGCCGACACCGGGGACATTGAAGATACCCTCGGTAACAATGGCGCCGCCCATGAGTGCGCCCAAGTCGGCGCCAAGGTAGGTCACGACTGGAATCAGCGAGTTGCGCAAGATGTGCACGGTGACAACGCGGTTGCGGCTCAGGCCCTTGGCAGTTGCGGTGCGCACATAGTCAGCGGTTTTGTTCTCAATGATGGAGGTACGCGTCAGTCGCAAAACGTAAGCCAGAGAAACGAGTCCCAGGACCAAGGCCGGCAGGATCAGTTCGCCCCAGGTTGCCGAACCGGAAACGGTTGGCTTTGCCCATTCGAGCTTGACTCCGACCACGTACTGGAGCAGGAAGCCCAGTACGAAGGTTGGAACTGCGATGACCAGCAGCGATGCGATCAGGACGGTCGAGTCGAACAATTTGCCCTTGCGCATGCCGGCGATGACTCCGAAGATGATGCCGAAGACAGATTCGATCAACAACGCGAGGATCGCCAGGCGTGCGGTGACCGGGAAGGCCCGAGCCAGCAAGTCTCGAACTTCCTGGCCGGAGAACGAGGTTCCCAGATCCAAGGTCACCAGATTCTTCAGGTACAGGCCATATTGGACCCAGAAAGGCTTATCCAAGTTGTATTGTGCGGTCAGGGCCGCTTCGGTAGCGGGGCTCATTGGCTTGCCACCGGAAAGTGCGGCGATGGGGTTACCCGGTGTTGCGAAAACCAGGAAGTACACCAGCAGCGTAGCTCCGATGAACACCGGAATCAGCTGCACGATTCGCTTCAGGGTAAAACTTAACATGCTTGCATCTCACCTCGAGACACATGAGGGCACAGGGCCATTTTCATCCTCTTTCCGTCGATAAATATCTCGACGTTTATTTTTGCGAGGCAGGACGGACACGCCAAAGGGAGACCCTGAGCTGCTCGGATCTCCCTTGACGAGTTTTCAGCTTCTATTCGCTCTGATTAGGCCAAATGCTGAAGGAAACTTATTTGCCAGTGATTTGCTGGTACATAGGAACACCGTTCCACCCGAACTCGACGTTATCAACGTTTTCGCTCCAACCACCCTGGACTGCTTGGTACCACAGAGGGATGGCCGGCAAATCCTTGAACAGGATCTCCTGTGCTTCGTTGAAGATCTTTGCACCCTCGGCCGGATCCGTGGCAGACAGGCCTTCGGCCAGCTTGTCATCGAATTCCTTGCTGGAGTACTTGCCGTCATTCGAACCGGCCCCGGTGCCAAATAGTGGACCAAGGAAGTTGTACAGCGACGGGTAGTCGGCCTGCCAACCGGTACGGAATGCACCGGTCATCTTGTAGCTGGTGACCTTCTCGCGCAATTCCTTGAATGAAGAGAATGGCTGAGCCACTGCGTTGATGCCCAGGTTGCTCTTCAGCTGGTTGACGACAGCTTCGACGTATTCCTTGTTGCCCGCGCCATCAACGTTGTAGCCGACAGAGAATTCATCGCCGGACTCCCACTTACTGATTTCATCAGCCTGTTCCCACAGCTTCTTGGCTTCAGCCCCGTCGAAGTCGAGGACTTCGCTGCCTGGAACGTCGGCGCTGTAGCCTTCGAGCACTGGTGCGGTGAAGTCATCGGCCTTGACCTTGCCACCCTGGTACACCTTGTCGATGATCAGCTGGCGGTCAATGGCACGGGAGATCGCGGCACGGCGCAGGTTGCCCTCTTCGTCCTGCTTGAAGTGGTCCAGGTAGCCCGGGATGGTGATGGTTGCGTTGCCGGCATATGGCGAGTTGACTGAACGATCGCCCAGGTCAGACTCGTAGGAAGCCAGCTGGCTTGGCGGGATCTGGTCGAGGACGTCCAAGTTGTTGGACTGCAGATCGCTGTACGCCGAGTCGGTGGACTGGTAGACCTTGAAGTCGATGCCGGCGTTAGCCGCCTTGCGTGGACCGTCGTAGCTCTCGTTGACGTCCAGCTTCAGGTTCACATCGTGGTTCCACTCGGTCAACGTGTATGGGCCGTTGCCGATTGGCTTTTCGCCAAAGGCCTTTGGATCTTCGAAGGCCGCTTCAGGCAACGGCATGAACGCCGTGTAGCCCAAGCGCAGCGGGAAGTCGGACTCAGGCTGGGACAGCTCGACGGTGAAGGTGGTGTCATCCACTACCTTCAGGCCTTCCATCTCTTCCTTCTTGGAGCCTTCCTTGTTGACCTCATCGAAGCCCTTGATGGATTCGAAGAAGTACGAGTTCAGCTGTGCGTTCTTTGCCGCGGCGCCGAAGTTCCAGGCATCCACGAACGAAGCAGCAGTTACTGGGGAACCATCCGAGAAGGTATGTCCGGCCTTCAGCTTGATGGTGTAGTTCTGGGAGTCTTCGGTTTCGATGGACTCAGCGAGTTCATTGACCGGAGCGCCCTTTGCGTCATAGCTGACCAAACCGGTGAAGATCAGGTCCATTACGCGGCCGCCGCCAACTTCGTTGGTGTTAGCCGGCAGAAGGCCATTCTGCGGTTCGGTGGTGTTTGCGGTGACGACGTACGAGCCGTCACCTTCGCCACCGGCGGTTTCATTTGAACCGCCGCCACAAGCGGACAGGGTCAGCGCCAAGGCTGCAGATAAAACGACAGCCTTAGATGCGTGCGAGTATCGCATCCTATTTCTCCTCAACAGATCGTTGCTGCTTCTGCATTTCGCAGAGCCGTGCAGGCAAGCGTGAGCTATAGCACGTAGTGAATGAGATTACATCAAACATTGCGAAACAACCAATGAATAGTCATGAAAGCAATGCTTGAAATCGGGTTACTCACCCGACTGAAATAACTTCAGCCGGGTCAGTTTTTATTTAAGCTCAAATAAAAATATTCATCATTCCGGGGTCTTCCAATACCGAGCCGACACCTGCGAGGAACTCGCTTGCTTCCTTGCCGTCAACCACTCTGTGATCGAAGGACAAAGCCAAAGTCATGGTATGGCGAAGGGCAACTTGGTCTTGGTATTCCCAAGGCCTTCGTTTCACTTGGCCTAATGCCAGGATTCCAGCCTGCCCCGGAGGTAGAATCGGGGTCCCGGCATCCACGCCGAAAACCCCCACATTGGTAATGGAGAATGTGCCACCGGTCAATTGGGCTGGTGACAACGTTCCTTCGCGGCCCTGGAGAATAATCTCGCTGAGTTCAGTTGCCAATACGGGCAACGTCTTGGCTTGGGCATTTTTCAGCACCGGAACCAGCAAGCCGCGGTCACTTGCCACAGCCATGCCCAGATTCACTGACCCGAACTCAATGATTTCGTCAGCCTTTTCATCCCACGTCGAGTTCAGCGCAGGATAAGTCTTCAGCAATCTCGTCACCACGAGCGCCGCCAACGTTGTGATGTTGAGTTTCCGGTCCTTCAGCAAGCGATGCGAACGCATTCTTTCCACCAACGCCATGGATTCGGTGACGTCAATAGTGAGGAACTCGGTGGCATGCGGTGCAGTAAACGCCGACTGCACCATCGCTTTGGCTGTGGCTCTGCGGACGGCGGTGATCTTCACATGGCGGTCCACATCCGGCGAGGACGCTGGCTCATTTCCCCTTGCCGATGAGGTGCTGGTACCTACGGAATCGATGGCCTGCTGAACATCCCTACGCAGCACCAGCCCACCCTCGCCGCTGCCGGCGAGCGCCGAAATATCGACTCCATGATCGCGTGCCAGCTTGCGTACGGGCGGTGTGCATCGAGTCGTCTCATGTTGTTCGCGCTCAGGACTGGCCGGCGCGGCATCCGGTGCGGATGCAACTGGTTCCGCCAATTGCGCCGCTCCCCCGTTGCGGGAGCCACGAGCTTTTCGCGTTGGACGGTTGCCGGTGTCTGCCGGGGCACCGTAGCCAACGAGGGTTGGGGTGCGCTCGACGGCCGCACTTTCCCCATGATTTCCGGGACCTGCTGCTGGCGGCTGCCCGCCGGAAGCGCCTGGCTCCTGATCAAAAGTGACCAGCGGACCGCCAACCTGTACTGTTTCACCTTCGGTGGCATGCAGAGCCTGAACGAAGCCGGCATACGGCGAGGGCAGTTCAACCACTGCCTTGGCGGTTTCAACTTCGGCAATGATCTGGTTGAGCGCAACATGCTCGCCAACCTTGATTTTCCAATTCAGCACCTCGGACTCGGTGAGCCCTTCGCCGAGGTCCGGGAGTTTGAATGTGTGGGCGGTCATCACTTGGCAGCTCCTTCGGTTGCCTCGTTGTGGCGCATCACGGTATCGACCGCGTGCATCACTCGATCCAAATCGGGCAGGTGGTGGCTTTCGAGCCGCGATGGCGGATACGGAATATCGAATCCGGTGACGCGCAATGGGGCGTGCTCCAGATAGTCGAAGCAGCGCTCGGTGATTTCGGCACAGATTTCTGCACCGATACCGCTGGTGCGGCTGGCTTCATGGACTACAACCAGCTTGCCGGTGCGCTTGACGGATTCGGCCACGGTGTCGATATCCAACGGATCCAAGGTGCGCAGGTCGATGACCTCCAGACTGGTGCCTTCATCTTCTGCGGCCTTGGCCGCATCCACCAAGGTGTAGGTGGTCGGGCCATAGCCGACCACGGTGACATCTTCACCGGGTCGGATGATCTTGGCCTTTGGCGATCCGTCTGGCGTTGGAGCCAGAAGTTCAGCTGTGCTTTTCTCGTGGTAGCGGCGCTTCGGCTCGAAGAAGATGACCGGATCATCGCAATCGATGGCCTGGCGCAACATGCTATAGGCATCTTCGACACTTGAAGGCGCGAAGACGCGCAGACCGGCGGTGTGGGCGAAATATGCTTCCGGCGATTCGGAGTGGTGCTCCGGTGAACCGATTCCTCCGCCGTAGGGAATTCGAACTGTCACCGGCATCTTCACACGGCCCCGGGAACGGTAATGCAATTTAGCCAGCTGGGATACTAGCTGGTCAAAGGCCGGGTAGGTGAAGCCGTCAAACTGGATCTCCACTACTGGGCGATAGCCTCGGTAGGCCAGGCCGATGGCGCTGCCGACAATGCCGGATTCTGCCAGCGGGGTATCGACGACGCGGTGCTCGCCGAATTTGGATTTCAGGCCATCGGTGACCCGGAAGACGCCCCCGAGGGTTCCGATGTCTTCACCGAGCAGGATGACTTTCTCGTCCTCGTCCAGGGCATCGTGCAGCGACTTGTTCAGCGCCTTGAGCATGGTGGTTGCCACAGTTACTCTCCACCTTCAAAATCTGCCAAGTAGTCCAGATAGTTCTTGGCTGCGCGTTCGGTTGGTTCGTGCTTCTCGGCATATACATTGGTGAACAGCTCTTCCACCTTGGGGTCCTCCATGGTGGTGATCGCGGCGCGAAGCTTCGCGGCCAGATCATCGGCTGCGTTCTGGGCACGCTGCTCGTAGGACTGCACATCGGCACCCATCTCATGCAGGTACTTCACCAGGCGGTCGATAGGGTCCTTGGCTTTCCACTCTTCGAGCTGCTCGCTCTTGCGGTAGCGGGTTGGATCATCGGCGGTGGTGTGCGACCCCATGCGATAGGTGACCGCTTCAATGAAGGTTGGGCCCAGGCCGTTGCGCGCGTGATTCAGGGCGGCCTTGGTGGCTGCGTAGACTGCAAGGATGTCATTGCCATCCACCCGCCAGGTCTTCAGCCCGAAGCCGTGGGCACGGTCGGCAATCTGGGTGCGGCTTTGCAGGTGGACTGGTTCGGAAATGGCCCACTGGTTGTTCTGGCAGAAGAACAGCACTGGCGCCTGGTAGCTGGCGGCGAAGACCATGGCTTCGCTCACGTCGCCCTGGCTGGTGGCGCCATCGCCAAAGTAGGCCACAGAAACTTGCTTGCCCCCGTCGAATTTGATTCCCATTCCGTATCCGGCTGCGTGCAAAGCCTGGGAGCCAATGACAATCTGCTGGCAAGCAATATTGACTTCATTCGGATCCCAGCCGCTGGCCTGGGCCCCGCGCCACACGCTGAGCAGATCTTCTGCTTTCACTCCCCTGGCCCATGCGACGCCATGCTCGCGGTAGGAAGGGAAAATGAAGTCATCCGCTTCGGTGGCGCGGACCGAGCCGATTTGTGCGGCTTCCTGGCCGAGCAACGGGGCCCAGAGTCCTAGCTGGCCCTGGCGCTGCAATGCGGTGGCTTCATTGTCCATGCGGCGCAGGACCACCATGTCGCGAAGGAAATCTGCAAGGTCCGCTTCTTTGAGGTCCTTCAGATAATGGTCAAGTTCTTCGTCCGGGATTCGTTTCCCGTCGACGTTCAGCAGCTGATGCGTGGGTAGGCATCCGGCGGCTACGTCAATGTGCTGTGTGGACACGATCGGCATCCTTACTCTCACGTAGTCGGTTGCGGGTTTTCATTCACAAACACCGCTTAATGTGATGCTACTCACGCAAGGCAGGATGCACAATGGTGTTTTTGGAATTAGAGCAAAACGCACTGTTTATGAGAACCGGTCAGTGCTAACGTGCACATTATGCAACTTCTGGACACTACCGACCGGCGCATCCTGCTGGCCCTCTCGACCGCAGCCAAGCGCACCGGCTCGGCTATCGCCACGGCTTTGAACCTCGGGCGAAATACCGTGCAGACGCGGATGACCCGCCTGGAGAATGAAGTTCTTGATTCCATTGACCGCCGCATCCCGCCCGAAGTGCTGGGCTACGGGCTGCTTTCCTTTGTCGAGCTGCATGTTGAGCAACGCCATCTCGGGGACATCGCCGCCAAGCTCGAAGCCATCCCCGAGGTGCTTGAAGCACACGGGCTCACCGGCTCTGCCGACATCTTGGTGCGGGTAGCGGCCAAAGACGCCGAGGAGCTGTTTCGGGTCCATGGACAGCTGCTGCATATAGACGGAGTGAATCGTGCCGACTCGGCACTATCCATGGCCGAGCTCGTCCCCTATCGCACCACCGCTTTGCTTCAGCACTCGCTAGCCGACAACGCGTAGCACTCAGGGCAGCAAAAAAGTTCCGGGAACCAGCCTGCTGGCTGGTTCCCGGAACTTCGCTATTGCGTTTTATGTATTCTTCGCCTTAGTGGTCGACTGCCTTCTCGGCACCGACACCGGTCAGCGAACGAACTTCCATTTCCGCCTGCTTGGTAATGTCCTCGAAACGCTTGTCGGTAACCGAGCCCAGCCAGCCTAGGAAGAAGGCCAGCGGAATGGAGACGATACCCGGGTTAGCCAGCGGGAAGATCACCATATCGATGCTTGGGATCATTGCGGTCTCCGAGCCCGAGAACACTGGCGAGAAGATGATCAGCAGCAAAGCCGAACCCAGGCCGCCGTACATGGACCACACTGCGCCGCGGGTCTTGAAGCCCTTCCAGAACAGCGAGTACAAGATGGTTGGCAGGTTAGCCGAAGCGGCCACCGCGAAGGCCAATGCCACCAGGAAGGCCACGTTCTGCCCCTGGGCACCGATGCCGCCAGCGATAGCGAAGACTCCGATAACCAAGACCGTGCGGCGGGCAATCTTCATTTCCTTCTCTGGAGTGGACTTGCCCTTGGCAATCACCGACGCGTACACGTCATGGGCGAAGGATGCCGCCGCGGTGATGGTCAAGCCCGCCACCACAGCAAGGATGGTTGCGAAGGCCACTGCAGAGATCAGGCCCAGCAGCACTGTGCCGCCCAATTCGTAGGCCAGCAGCGGTGCCGCAGAGTTCACGCCGCCTGGAGCCGCCTGGATTCGATCCGGGCCAATCAGTGCACCGGCGCCGAAGCCCAGCACCAGGGTGAACAGGTAGAAGGCGCCGATCAGCCAGATAGCCCAGACGACGGACTTGCGGGCTTCCTTCGCGGTAGGAACGGTGTAGAAGCGCATCAGCACGTGCGGCAGGCCGGCGGTGCCAAGCACCAAGGCCAGGGCCAGCGAGATGAAGTCCAGCTTGGCAGTTTCAGAAACACCGTACTTCATGCCCGGATTCAGGATCTCGGGGTTGCCGGCTACTTCAGCTGCCTTGCCCAGCAGGTCGGAGAAGTTGAAGCCGAACATGGCCAGCGTCCACACGGTCATGATCAGCGCGCCGGCGATCAGCAGGCAGGCCTTGATGATCTGCACCCAGGTGGTGCCCTTCATGCCGCCAACCAGCACATAGAGGATCATCAATGCGCCAACGATAACGATCACCAGCGACTGTCCCAGCTTCTCGTCAATACCCAGCAACAGGGAAACCAGCGCGCCGGCGCCAGCCATCTGCGCCAGCAGGTAGAAGACGCACACTGCCAGCGTGGAGATGGCCGCGGCGATGCGCACCGGACGCTGCTTGAGCCGGAAGGACAGCACATCGGCCATGGTGAATTTGCCGGTGTTGCGCAGCAGCTCCGCAACCAGCAGCAAGGCAACCAGCCAAGCAACCAGGAAGCCGATCGAGTAGAGGAAGCCGTCGTAGCCCTGGATGGCGATAGCGCCAACGATGCCCAGGAAGGAGGCTGCCGAGAGGTAGTCACCGGCAATTGCGGTGCCGTTCTGCGTTCCCGTGAAGGAACGGCCGCCTGCATAGTAATCCGCAGCGGTCTTGTTGTTCTTGGAGGCGCGGAGCACGATCACCATGGTGACGCCCACGAAGGCCAGGAAGATGGCGATATTGACCAAGGGGTTGCCGACCTGGGTCGACTCTCCCGCGGCCTGGGCCAGGATGCTGAGCTGGTTCATTTAGTTCACTCCCTCGCTCTCTAGGCGTTCACGGATCTTGGTTGCCTTGGGGTCGAGCTTCTTATTCGAGAAACTGACGTAGGCCGCGGTGATCGCGAAGGTCGACACGAACTGCAGCAACCCGAGAACAATACCCATGTTGATATTGCCGAGAACCTTGATGGACATGAAGTCATGGAAGTAGTCGGCTAGCAGCACATAGGCGAAATACCAGACGAGGAAGAAGACTGCCATCGGGAAAACAAAACTGCGGTGGGTCTTTCGCAGTTCCTGGAATTCCTCGGATTGGCTCTCCTTGACGAAATCAACGTCAGCAGCGACGCCGTGTTCCGGGTTGGCACTCATGATGCCCTCCTTGAGCGAGTTGATGATGTGACTGGGCGCACATCGGTTTTGTGACTAAGTTCACTATTGGCGATAAACCCGTTGGCGACTAGGGGGCTTGCACAGCTCGTGGCTCAACGGACTGCTTTCTGCGCCCAACGGCGCAGCATGGCGCGCTGAACGGTCGGCAGATCAGGCAGGGCCCTAAGATGGGATACATGTCTCCAGCGCTGCAAGTCACCCTGATCGTCGCCATTGCGATGGTCGGAATCGCTCTTGTCGGCTACATCGGTTTCAGGATTTCCCGCTCCACCAAGGAAATGGGTACCGACGTCGAGGAAGCCACCTACAAGACGTTGCACCACATGTCCGTTGCGGTTCCCCATTTGGAGCGCGGCCTGACTGAGGACGGGGCGGCCAAAAGCGCCAAGGCGCTGCGCAGGCTCTTGAACTGCCAGGTATTGCTGATCAGCGACACCACCCATGTGCTGGCCACCGATGCAGGGGCCGATTTCACCGCGGAACTCGAAGAAGCAGCCTCCAAGGTTTCCAAAAGCGCGCTGGCAACCGGCAAAACCCAGGTAGAACGTTCCTCCGGCATGGACTTCGTGTCCGCGCCGATCACCGTAGGAGATCAAAGCGTGGGAACGGTGACCGCGCTATCACGCAGGGCCGGCGCCAGCTTCGTTCGGGCAGTTTCCGAGGTAGCGGTCTTTGTATCCGCGCAAGTTTCCACCGCCCAGCTCGATGAATCCAAGGCCATGCTGCTCGAAGCGCAGATGCGTGCCTTGCGCGCTCAGATCTCCCCGCACTTCATCTACAACTCGCTGAATGCGATCGCCTCGTTCATCAATACTGATCCCGCTCGAGCCCGTGAGCTGGTCATAGAATTCGCCGACTTCACCCGGTACTCTTTCCGCCGCCGCGGTGAATTCACCACCCTGGCCGAAGAACTGGAAGCGATTGACCGCTACCTGTTGCTGGAAAAGGCCCGTTTCGGTGAGCGCATCAAGGTCTCCTTGCAGATCGCTCCCGAGGTGCTGCCCACGCAAATTCCCTTCCTGGCCTTGCAGCCGCTGGTTGAAAACGCGGTACGCCATGGACTCGAAGCCCGGCCAGATGGCGGAGTCATCTCCATCACGGCGACCGAAGACGGAATGCACGCAGTCATCAGCGTGGAAGATGACGGCATGGGCATGGATCCCGAGCAGCTGTCCAGTGTGCTAGCTGGCGATACCCCGAATATGCACGTAGGCCTGCGCAACGTCGACCTGCGCATGCGCCAGCTCTACGGCAATTCCAATGGACTGGTGGTGGAGACCGCGCCGGGGGCCGGAACGCTGATCACTTTGCGTGTCCCGAAGTTCCGTCCGCCCAACACGATCACTTCAGATGCATAGAAAAATCCAATAAACGGTAGAATTTTCGCATGATTAACGTGGTGGTCGCCGATGATGAACTTCCAGCGGTAGAAGAAATCGCTTTTCTGCTCAGCCAGGATTCCCGCATCGGGAAAATTCACCGCGCCACCTCTGGTGCCGCGGCGCTGAAGGCGCTGGAGGAAAATACTGTCGACGCACTTTTCCTCGATATCCACATGCCGGCTTTGTCAGGCCTGGACATTGCCCGCGTCATCTCCCGGTTCACCAATCCCCCACTGATTGTTTTTGTCACCGCCGATGAAGATCAAGCGCTGCAAGCATTCGAGTTGGCCGCCATCGACTACGTGCTCAAGCCCATTCGCCCGCAGCGCCTGGCCGAATCCGTTCGCCGCATCTGCGAGCTGGTCGAGGAGACCCCTGCCAAGCCGGAAATGATCACCGTGGACCAGGGAGGCATCACCAAGCTGATCCCTCGGGCGGATATCGCCTACGTTCAAGCCCAGGGAGACTACGCCCGGCTGCACACCAAGGATTCGAGCTATCTCATCCGGGTTCCGCTCAACGATCTGGAACAGCAGTGGGGCGAGTCCGGTTTCGTTCGGATCCACCGTTCCTACCTGGTGTGCATGGATAAGATCGAAACCGTTCGCTTGCAGACCGGCAAGGCCGCTGTGCTGGTCAACAGCACCGAACTTCCGATTTCTCGTCGCGCGTTGCCATACCTGCGGGAACGCTTGGCTGCCAACCGCGTCCGCCCGCTGTAGGAAGCTGCTGGCCTTCCGTGGAGCAACTTCCCCAAGACAACAGCCGGCGAGAGCCCCTCATGCCCGGACGGTTCGCTGAGCAGCGTCCAAAACGCGTGCGTGTCCAGGCTCCGCAGGATGCATCCTTGACTGTCTCCCCCGACCGTCCCGAGCACACAGCAGAAGAATTCTATGTTCGCCAGCTGATCCGCTCCCAGCTGCGGCTGGCCTGTGCCGTGGCGGCGGGCCTGCTGGCGATGCTGGTAGGCATCAGTGCATTGCTCGTCTTTTGGCCGGTCTTCGAGGACATCCATCTGCTGGGCCTGCCCCTGCCATGGTGGGTTTTGGGCATCGGCATGTATCCACTGATCATCGTGGCCGGAATGCTCTACAACAGGGCCGCGGGACGCAATGAAGAACGGTATCGGAGCATCAGCCGTGGCTAGCCTGCTGTCCGTTTCCTCCCTGGTGATCGTTTGCCTCACCACCATGCTGATTGCCTTCCACGGCCTGCGCCTGTCCCGTACAACTTCCGACTTCTACGTAGCTTCACGCACCGTACGCCCGTGGTGGAATGCCTCTGCTATTGGCGGCGAATACCTGTCGGCGGCTTCGTTCCTGGGCGTTGCCGGACTGATTGTGCTCTCTGGGCAATCAGGTTTGTGGTTCCCGATCGGCTACACCGCAGGCTACTTGATGCTGCTCCTGTTTGTTGCCGCTCCCCTGCGACGTTCCCGGGCATACACAATTCCCGATTTCGCGCAGATCCGTTTCGAAGGCTCGCCGATGCTGCGGAAAATCACCACCTACCTGGTGGTGGTGATCTGCTGGCTCTATATCGTTCCGCAAATGCACGGAGCAGCCCTGACCCTATCCATCGCTACCGGATTCCCGAGTTGGGCCGGTCCGGTCATTGTTGCCGCGGTTGTCTGCGTGACGGTGCTTTCCGGCGGGATGCGCTCGGTGACCTTCGTCCAGGCCTTCCAGTACTGGTTCAAGCTGGCGGCCTTGGTTATTCCCACGATCTTCCTGCTGGGGCGGGCCATCCCCGAGCATTCGGCATCCGGGCATGCCCAGGCGCTGTATGCGCAGCTGGAGTCCGTGAACGCGATGAACCTCTACGAGACGGTATCCATCATCTTGGCCTTGCTCTTTGGCACCCTGGGGTTGCCGCATGTGCTGGTGCGCTTCTACACGAACCCCACAGGCCAGGCTGCGCGTACCACCACGGTGATTGTGCTGTGCCTGCTCTCCGCGTTCTACCTCTTGCCGACGACTTTGGGCGTGCTGGGCTTGCTCTACACCCCGGAGCTCGGTGCCACCAATGAAACCGATGCCACCATCCTGCTCTTGCCCGGACGCCTCTTCGACGGATTCCTGGGCGACGCCTTGACCGCAATTGTCGTCGGTGGCGCATTCGCTGCTTTCCTCTCCACCACCTCCGGTTTGGTGGTATCCCTGGCTGGCGCGCTGTCCCAGGAATTCTTCTCGGGTACCGTGCGGGGCTTCAGGATCTCTACCGTGCTGGCCACCGCCCTGCCCGTCCTGGTCGCGGTGGTGACCAATTCATTGGCCTTGGCGGGCGCCATTGGCAACGTCTTCGCCTTCACTGCATCCACGATCTGCCCGCTGCTGCTCTTGGGCATCTGGTGGCGTTCGCTGACCGCACGAGGTGCTGTTGCCGGCCTGCTGGCTGGCGGCATCTCCTGCGGACTGGCCTTGATGACCGGTGCCTTCCTGCCCCAAGAAGATGAGATCTGGATCCACCTCTTGCGCCAGCCTGCGGCGTGGAGCGTTCCCTTGGCCTTCATGGTGATGATCTTCGTATCGCGCAGCACCAAGCGGAGCGTGCCCGCCAACGTTGAACGCGTCATGGCGTTGCTCCATGTCCCGGACTGGCGGGCGAAGTTCTAGCCAGTCTCCACGGATTCTCCGGCAGGCGCGTCGCGGCCAGATGCTTCGCGCGCCGAAGCTGATCTGCGCCGGGATCCCTTGGCCAGCCCCAGAAGGACTCCGCCGAGAACCAAGCCCATTCCGATGAGGCTTTTGAGGCCGAGGCTTTCCGCTGCCAGCAATGTTCCCAGCAGGACCCCTGTCACTGGATTGAGCAGGCCAATGAGGCCAACTGACGATGCAGGGAGATGGCGCAGCCCGGTGAACCAGGCAAGATAGGCAGCCGCGGTGGCAATGAGGCTGACATAGCCGAAGCCCGCCATCGCCTGCAGGTCAAGCGCAGGGGGTGCTCCATGCACGAACAGCGCGCAGGGGACCAGTACTGCCCCTCCGGCCACCAGCTGCCACGCGGTGACACGGATAATCGGCATCCCTTCAGACCATCGTTTGGTCAAGATGAACCCGGCACTGGATAGGACCATTGCTACCAGCGACAAGACGATCCCCAGGATATCGATGCCGGCCTGTGCATCGAATACCATGATGCCCACGCCGACGAAGCCCAAGAGGGCCCCAACCAAAGGCCAACGTGCAGGACGTTCACCGAGCAATAGCCATGCGAACAGCATGAGCACACCGGCAGAAATCGCCATGGTCGTAGCAGCGACACCCGATGGCAAAAGTTGCGCCACCACGTAGATCAGGGCAAAGAAGGCACCGATATTCAGCACGCCCAGAACCGCGGATTTCCACCACCAGCTGCCCTGCGGGAGTTTCCTGGCTAGCCCCAGCAACACCAAGCCCGCCGGCAATGCGCGGATCGCCGCACCCCAGAGCGCTGAGCCGTCGGGAAGAAATTCCTTGGTGACATAGTAATTGGAGCCCCACGCGATCGGGGCTATCGCGGTCAGTGCTACCCAGCCCAGCGTTCGAAGCCGGTGCCCCGCGGAATTCAAAATATCTTCCATGGAAGATACTTTAGCTTCCTTGGAAGATATAATAAAGGCATGGAGCAAAACGACCACGTATCGCGCATTCAACAGCAGTGGGCAGAACAACGGCCGGATCTCGACCCAGCGCCCCAGGGAATCATCGGCCGGCTGCATCGCTTGGCTAATTACCTGACCGAGGAGCTCTGCACGGTTTATGCAGAGCATGGGCTGACCGAAGCTGAATTCGATGTGCTCGCGGCCTTGCGGCGGGCAGGAGAACCCCACTCCCTGGCCCCCGGCGAGCTGGCACAGCAGACGATGGTGACCACCGGAGCCATGACCAAGCGGCTCGACAAGCTGGTCAGCAACGGCTGGGTCACCCGCGCGCTATCCGGTGATGACAGGCGTGGGCGCCGCATCTCCTTGACGGCTAGCGGCAAGAAGAAAATCGATGAAGCGTTTACCGCCCACATGCGCAACGAAAAGCGCCTCGTGGACCAGCTGGCCCCCGCTGATCGTCCTGCGCTCGAAGAAATGCTGCGAAACTGGTTGGCCCACTATGAACAGACCCGGCCCTAGCCTTATCGGCCAGCGCGTCGCCAAGAATGCAAAAAGCCGCGCAGGGCAGCGGGAAGAATTTCCCACTGCCCTGCGCGGCAATGCGTTTGCGCTGGAGACAGCTGCTAGTCGATCGAAGCCATCAGCTCGACCACGCGGTCAAGGAATGCATCGACCTGCGATTCCTCGTAGCCATCGGTTCCCTGCGAAGAGCGGAATTCCACGCGGCGTACGGTGTCAACGGCCATGGGCACGTCGTTCTCGAAATAGTCGATGAGCTGATCGCATAGGCGATCGACATCTTCGATGTTGTAGCTCGACGCGTTGGAACGCGACGGGCGACGGAAACGCTCACCCTTGGCACGGTGCAGGCGGCCACGCAGGATCGCGGCCAGGCGGCCTACCTGCTGCAGCCAGACCTCCTCGCCCTGATGGGCAATCAAGTCGTCGCGCTCGCGCTTGGCAAAGACATCTTCCAAGCGGTCCAGCGCACCATCGACTTCGCGGGCCTGGTACCCGCCCTTCTGCGGCGCAAAAGTGGTGCGGCGGATCAGGTGGCTGGTGACCACACTGTCGTCGTTTCCTCCACCGTTGAAGGTGGCGCGGGCACGGCTCAGGAATGCATCAACTTGCTTTGCGTTGTAGCCGAATTCCGAGTCCGGTACGCGGGAAAACGGAGCATCTTGCTGCTGCGACACGACAGTTCCTTTTTCTCTAGAGAGATATCAGTTGGGTACCCCGGTAAGGCGATACCCCTCATATTCTATTGGCTTGGGCCAATAGTTGGCTTAATGGCCACACCAGCCAGTGCATTCCAGTAGAGGATCACACCCGCTGGCGGGACCGGTCAGAAGACTTCGACGCTCCAGGCCAACACATGCGAAATCACGTAGCCCAGAGGAATGACAAACAATATCGAGTCCAAGCGATCCATGATTCCGCCATGGCCCGGCAGCAAGTTGCTCATGTCCTTGATGCCCAGTTCACGTTTGACCATGGATTCCGCGAAGTCGCCAGTGGTCGCGGCAATGGTGGTGAAGAACGCCAAGATGACGCCCGTCCACCATGGCATTTCCAGCCAGAAGTGCATTGCGCAAGCACCAATAGCCATCGAACCAATCATTGATCCGGCGAAGCCCTCCCAGGACTTTTTCGGAGAAATCTTTGGCGCCATCGGATGCTTGCCTATTAGCACACCCACGATGTAGCCGAAGGTGTCGTTGGCGACCGCGAGCAGCAAAAGCGTGGCAATGAGCCATTGGCCATTCTCGGAATCAAGAATCAGCAGGGCGAAGGAAAGCAGCAGCGGCACCCAGCTGATGATGAACACGCTGCTCATCACCGAGGCCACAGCACCCTTGAGTCCTTCCATGAGCCGGAAGAGCAAAGCGATGAGGATACAGGCAATGTAGCTGAATCCAAGGGCTTCCACCCCGCCCCAAATGGCACTGACCGGCAGCAAGACCGAGGACAGGTACAACGGCAATTGAGGCACCGCGGTCTTGGCGTGAGTGGTAGCTCTCGCAACTTCCCAGCAGCCAATGCCGCTGAGGGCAATCAGCGCGATGACCAACAATGGCTGCGACCACATCAGGCCAACGAGGACGACGCCGAGCATCAGCAAGCCTACGCCGATTGCCGCGGGCAGGTTGCGTCCGGCGCGCGATTTCTTCGGCTCCGGGGTTCCTATCAACAGCTCGGCAGGGATGTCTGCTTCTGCCGCGTCGGGCTGGCCGGTCTCGGCCAGGTCCGTGGAGTCGGAAACCGGTGGAGCAGGCACCTTGCCCTCGGCAGGCGCTGGATTCTGCGCCGCTGATTCGGCGTCCGGTTTGGTCGCTTCGCCCTTCGCTGGCATACCACCCTGGGCAGCTGGGGCCGCTAAGATCTTGGCTTTGCCGGGTTCCGCCGGTTCTACGGGCTCAGCCGGTTCCTCGGCTGGTCCGGCCTGCTGGGCAGCTACCGGCCCCGGAGCCGTCACTGGCTTGGACGTATCGGCCATGAAGGCTGCCTTGGCACGCTCTTTCGCTTGCCCGGTATCAGCCGTAGCGGCTGCATCCTTGCCTGGGGAAACCTCGGCTGCCGGGTTCGCGCCAGCCTCTGGCTGAGGGGTCGGCAAAACGCCATCGGTGCCGGCAACTTGCTCCACGGCTGGTGCCAGTGCTGGCGTGGCCATTGGAGCAGCTACCGGATTGGCCGGTTCAGTCGTGACCGGTTCTTGGATTCCAGTGGCAGGTTCTGGAGTTTCCCTAGCCGCGCGGTTCTTCATGAAACCGCGTTTTTTCCCCTTGGCGGCAGCCTCGCGCTGGGCACGAGCTTCACGTCGGGTCAGGGGCTGGGATTCTCCGGATGCCACTGAGGGCACCGCCGAAGCGTTGCCCTCAGTGTTGTCTGTCGAGCCTGGCATTAGACTTCCAGCAGCTCTGCTTCTTTTTTCTTCAAGATCTCGTCAACTGCGTCAACGTGCTTCTTGGTCAGCGCGTCGAGGTCCTTTTCCGCACGGGTGCCCTCGTCCTCGCCAATTTCGCCATCCTTGACCAACTTGTCGATGGAGTCCTTGGCCTTGCGGCGGTGGTTACGCAGCGCAACGCGGGCGTCCTCACCCTTGGCCTTGGCCAGCTTGACGTATTCCTTGCGGCGTTCTTCGGTCAGCACTGGAAGGACAACGCGGATCATCTTTCCGTCCGAAGATGGGTTTGCCCCAACTTCTGGATCGCCCAGAGCTTTTTCGATTGCGCGCATAGCGGTCACATCGAATGGGGTGATGGTGATGGTGCGTGCTTCTGGCACTGCGAAGGAAGCCAACTGCTGCAGTGGGGTCGGGGAACCGTAGTAGTCCACCATGACCTTCGAGTACATGCCTGGGTGGGCGCGACCGGTACGGATCGTCGCGAAGTCCTCCTTGGCGGCCTCAATGGTGCGTTCCATTTTTTCGGCGGTTTCCGCCAGCGTTTCGTCAATCACCGGTACTCCTCAAGTACTTCATCTGTGTTTCCGCTACGGGAAATTAAATCTACTTCAATCCTAAGCCACGATCACCGATTAGACGGTGACGGTGGTGCCAATCCGCTCGCCGCGAATTGCCGCGGCCACGTTTCCTTCGCCTTCCATGCCGAAGACCAGCATATTGAGCTTGTTGTCCTGGCACATGGTCATGGCGGTCTGGTCCATCACGCGGATGTCGTTGACCAGCGCGTCGCTGTAGGTCAAGGTCTCCAGCTTCTTGGCGGTCGGATCCTTCTTCGGATCCGCGGTGTACACGCCATCGACGCCCGACTTGGCCATCAGAACTTCGTCAGCATCGACTTCCAGGGCACGCTGCGCGGCCACGGTGTCGGTGGAGAAGTACGGCAGGCCTGCGCCAGCGCCGAAGATGACAACGCGGTCCTTTTCCATGTGGCGGATGGCACGGCGTGGGATGTAGTTTTCTGCGACCTGGGCCATGGCGATGGCCGACTGGACGCGGGTTTCGACGCCGCATTGTTCCAGGAAGTCCTGCAGTGCCAGGCAGTTCATGACGGTGCCAAGCATGCCCATGTAGTCTGCGCGCGAGCGGTCCATGCCGGAGGCCGAGAGTTCTGCGCCGCGGAAGAAATTGCCGCCGCCAACCACGATTGCGACCTCTACTTCGCCTACGGTTTCAGCGATCTGCTTGGCGATGCCGCGAACGGTATCCGGGTCAACGCCGATCTTGCCGCCGCCGAATACTTCACCGGAGAGCTTGAGCAGTACGCGGCGTCGTTTGGTTTCTGGGGTGCTTGGCATGAGGTGTCTTACTCCTGGAGGTCGGAATCAAGCTGGGGGTATTACTTCCCAGATCCCAAGCTATCGTGAGATCCGGGCTCAAGAAAAGGGAGGCGAGTCACCGAGTTTTCTCTCGGTGCTCACCTCCCTTTGATCTTGTGCACTCAGGTTGCCCTGAACGCGGTTCGCTTAATGCGTACGGCTAATGCTTAGAGCTGTAAAAGCTTAGGCACCAACGCGGAAGCGTGCGAAGGCAACTGGCTTGGTGCCAGCTTCTTCGAAGACCTTGCCTACGGACTTCTTTGCGTCCTTGGCGAAAGCCTGGTCAACCAAGACGATTTCCTTGAAGAAACCGGTCAGGCGGCCTTCAACGATCTTGGTGAGTGCAGCTTCTGGCTTGCCCTCCGCGCGAGCGGTTTCGTCTGCGATGCGGCGCTCGTCGGCAACCTTGTCAGCTGGAACCTCCTCGCGGGACAGGAAGGTAGGAGCCATTGCAGCGGTGTGGACAGCAACGTCGTGTGCGACGGTTGCGGCAGCTTCGCTGTCAGCGTCAACAGCCATCAGAACGCCAACCTGAGCTGGCAGGTCCTTGCTGGTCTTGTGCAGGTACGAAGCAACCTTGGCACCCTCGATGCGTGCAACACGGCGTACAACAACCTTCTCGCCGAGGATTGCGCCCTCTTCGATAACGATGTCGCCAACGGTCTTGCCGTCCAGCTCGTAAGCCAGCAGTGCTTCTGCATCTGCAGCACCGGAAGCCACAGCGGCATCCAGGACCTTGTTGGCCAGTGCGATGAACTTCTCGTTCTTGGCAACGAAGTCGGTCTCGCAGTTGATCTCGATCATGACGCCGACGTTGCCTTCAACCTTGGCAGCAACCAGGCCTTCAGCGGTCGAACGGCCTTCGCGCTTGGTAGCGCCCTTCAGGCCCTTGACGCGGATGATCTCGATGGCCTTCTCGGCGTCGCCGTTAGCCTCGTCCAGTGCCTTCTTAACGTCCATCATGCCGGCGCCAGTGCGCTCGCGCAGTGCCTTGATATCAGCAGCGGTGTAGTTTGCCACGTGCAATCCCATTCAGCTAGGAGTTTCAAGTTTATTTTGCTTATGGGACGGGTCGGATTTCCGGCCCGTCCCACAAGACTTGGTGAAGTTCATCCCGAGCTACACGCTAGTGCGCCCAGGCAAACTTCTGGAGTCACCGAGGTGACTACTTGGCTTCTGGTGCCTCAGTTGCATCGTCTGCAGCTGGTGCTTCAGTTGCAGCTTCTGCAGCTGGAGCTTCGGCCTTGGCCTTCTCGCCCTCAAGCAGCTCGCGCTCCCACTCAGCCATTGGCTCAGCAGCACCCTCGGTCTTGCCGGCAGCCTTGTTGTTCTTGGCGATGAGGCCTTCGGCCACAGCGTCAGCAACAACGCGGGTCAGCAGGTTGACGGAGCGGATTGCGTCGTCGTTGCCTGGGATTGGGTAGGTAACTTCGTCCGGATCGCAGTTGGTGTCCAGGATGGCCACAACTGGGATGCCCAGCTTCTGTGCTTCGTCGATAGCCAAGTGTTCCTTCTTGGTGTCAACGATCCAGATAGCGGAAGGGGTGCGGGTCAGGTTACGGATACCACCGAGGTTGTTCTGCAGCTTGGTCAGCTCGCGCTTCAGCAGCAGCAGTTCCTTCTTGGTGTGACCGGAGCCAGCAACGTCCTCGAAGTTGATCTCTTCCAGTTCCTTCATGCGCTGAACGCGCTTGGAGACGGTCTGGAAGTTGGTCAGCATACCGCCGAGCCAACGCTGGTTCACGTATGGCTGGCCAACGCGGTTAGCCTGCTCGGCGATCGATTCCTGAGCCTGCTTCTTGGTACCGACGAACAGTACGGTGCCGCCGTGGGCAACGGTCTGCTTGACGAACTCGTAAGCGCGGTCGATGAACGACAGCGACTGCTGCAGGTCGATGATGTAGATGCCGTTGCGCTCGGTGAAAATGAAGCGCTTCATCTTTGGGTTCCAGCGACGGGTCTGGTGGCCGAAGTGGACGCCGCTGTCAAGCAGCTCTCGCATGGTTACGACTGGCATGTCGCAACTCCTTTCAGCAGTGGCGGACCGGGCGCGCATGCGCCCGCGGTAACTGCTCTTGTTTGTTCGGGTTGATGCAGATAGCCATTGTGGATATCCGCCCTAGCATGAATACCGATAGATGCTTGGCATCTCGCCTTCGGTCCACCGATTCTCTCGGACCACTGGAACCTCAGGCCACAGCTCATGAAGCTGTGGATACTCATACGCGAAGTCAATCCCCTGCCCGACGCACCCAGTTTTGGACACACCTGTGACAGGACACTGCTGTTTCAAGTGTACTACAGAGAACTCAACGCTTTACACGGCGATATCGGTGATCTGCAGCCCATTCGCTTGCCCACAATTCGCTCTTCCAACTGCTCAAGATCCGGCTATTGGGTCCAGCCTGAGAGGATGAAATCCAAGTATCTAGTCGCCGGGCTGCAGGTTTTGCTGCTGGCCTTCAGTGGTCCTCCGGCCTCGCCCCTGACTGCGGCGCCACAACCAGTCCAAGCACAAGCTGCACTCGCCGCCGGCAACGGCTGGCGTTGGCCACTAGCTGGCGAACCGGAAATTCTGGAGCCCTTCGATAAGCCGGAGGAGAATTGGCTTCCCGGTCATCGCGGCGTGGATTTGGTTGCCAGCTCCGGAGACTCGGTCTTCGCGCCCCAGCGCGGCCAAGTCGCCTTCGCTTCAGTGATCGTGGATCGACCCGTGCTGGTCATCGACCACGGTTCCGGATTCAAGACCAGCATCGAACCGGTAGCCGCCGGAGTCTCGGTGGGCGATTGGGTCGAGGCTGGCGCGAAGGTGGGACAGGTAGCAACCGGGGCGCACTGCTCGGGCCGATGCATTCACTGGGGCGTGCGGCTCGAAGGAGAATACATTGACCCGGTGTTGCTGATCCGCGACATGCGTCCATCAATTCTCTTGCCGCTGCACGAATGACCGTGAAATCTCCCGGCGGTGCACCATGAAGAGCCACGGTTACTGTCGCGGGTCTTGTAGACCGGATCCTCTGCGTGTTCTTGCCCCTGGCGAGATCGTGCCCAGCCGCGCAGCCTGTTCCTTGGACTGCCATGAGAGTTGCAAGTTGGTACCGCGCAATGGGCCGGGAACTGGCTTCTTCCAGTTTCCATACCCCGGAACGAAAAATCGTCCAGCGGCTTATTTTGCATAAGCTGCTGGACGATCTTGTTTGGTAGGGAGTATGGGACTTGAACCCATGACCAAGGGATTATGAGTCCCCTGCTCTAACCAACTGAGCTAACTCCCCACATGGGCCCATCGCCGAAGCGGTGTAACCACACTCGAAATATTCTAGGGCATCACTAGCCGAAACACCGATTTGACGCACCCGATGACGATGAACCTATTAATGGGTGGAAACTTCGTGGCCGCGGTAAAGGGCTTCGAAGGAGTTCATCGTCTTTTCCTGCGCGTGGTTCTTCACCTTTTCGTGCCCGGCTTCACCCATCTTGGCACGGCGCTGCTCATCCAGGGCCAGAACCTGGTCTAGCTTGTTGGCCAGATCCTGCCGGTCTCCCGGCGTGAACATGTAACCATTGATGCCTTCGTCTACCAGGTGCGGCAGGGCCATCGCGTTGGCCAGAACGACGGGTTTGGAAGCCGAGAGTGCTTCCAGGGTTACCAATGACTGCAGTTCGGCGGTGCCTGGTTGGCAGAACACATCGCAACGCAGGTAGGCCTGGCGCAGTTGTTCATCACTTACATGCCCGAGGAAACGGACACGGTCTCGCAGCTGCAATTCGTCGGCGATCTTCTCCAAGTGAGCGCGTTGCTCTCCCCCGCCCACAATTTCAATGATGGCATCAGGCACCTGGCTCATCAAAGGCAATGCTTCGATGAGTTCATTGATGTTCTTCTCAACGGCAAGACGGCCTGCGAACAAGATCGTGGGGAACTCGTTTTTAATGATTTCTTCCCCGGCCGCCAGCTCGTAGTTGCCGATCTCGATCCCGTTAGACAGCGGAAGCACCCGGTTCAGTTTGGCACGCTCACGCATTGCCTTGGCCGCCAGTGGAGTCGGGGTCGTGACGGCGTCTGCCCGCCCAAAGATCTTCCCCATGTCTCTCCACGAATTCTGCGCGACAATTCGCTTGAACCACTGCGGGAAAGGCAGGAATGGGTCAAGGTTTTCCGGCATGAAGTGGTTCGTGGCGATGGAACGAACCTTGTTCTTGCGAGCCCATCCGATCGTGCGCTGGCCAATCATATAGTGGCTCTGGGCGTGGACTACATCGGGCTTGATATCCGAGAGCAGCTTGCTGATCTGCCGATTGACTTCCCACGGGAACACGATGCGGAAGTACTCGTGGGTAGGTACCGAATGCGATTCCAGACGATGCACAATTGCTTCATCACGGATCTCGGTGTAGGTCTTGCCCTTATCTCCACGGGCCGCCAGCACATGCACCCGGTGGCCGCGTGCATGCATCGCAGTAGCCAACCGGTAGCAAAACATCGCTGCACCGTTGACGTCTGGCGGATAAGTGTCAGCAGCAATGACGATGGTCAGCGGTTTTTCCTTGGCCACGAGCATCCTTCGGCGTTCACACGCGTTGTAGTTTCTATTAAAATCTGCAGCTTCAGTCTATTTGGAATCAGGCATGGATTTTTCTGCTTCAGTCTGGTTCCGGCGTTCAATTACGTCCGGGTGATGCCTGGATAGTGCGGTCACACCGACGATAGCCAAACCAGCAGCCACCAGCATCAGTACGGTGACCAGTACCGGAACATCAGGACGCAGCTCCCCGAGGATGCCGATTCCAATGGCAATGCCAATTATCGGGTCAATCACCGTCAACCCTGCGATGACAAGGTCAGGAGGTCCCTTTGAGTAGGCCTTTTGCACAAAATATGAGCCGAGAAGGCCAGCTACAACTACCGCTAGGCCAGCCAGCCAAGGCAGCTGGATAAAGCTGCCGTCGCCGATATTCATCACGGCGATTGCAATGGTTCGAACCAGTACGGCGACGAATCCGAATAGGACGCCAGCACCGAGGATGAAGAAGAACGCACCGAGCTTCTTGTGGAAGAAGATGGTGGCCAATCCCACGATGGCAACGACTACCGCCAAGATCATTTCAATCAAGTGCGCTTCGTAGTCGTTTACCTCCTGGTTGCTGCTAGTGGCAGTGACGGCCAGAAGCACGAAGCCAACCGAACCCACCATGCAGCTGATGATCGCCAATACGGTGGGACGATTCATCGTCAGGTCGGTTTCCTTGGCATTGACCATCGCAGTGATCACCAATGCAATGGCACCAATTGGCTGCACCACCGTCAAGGGCGCGCTGGCTAGCGCGAAAACATTCAAGGCCATGCCAAGAGCCATCAGCCCCAGTCCGCTCATCCAGCGTTTGTTGCGGGCCAGCTTCCCGACATTCTTAATTGTCAGGTCCAGACCGCCAACAGCACTGCGGACTGCCTGCGATTGGAAGTGCGCTCCAAAGGCAAGACAAAAGGCACTGCATAGTGCCGCTGCAATAGCGATCCAAACCATGTCAGTGCCTTTCTAGCCTAAGTTTTCATACGACGGGGCACGCGCACGCTTGGTACGGCTAATGCCTGGCCCCGTCGGCGAAAGACCTAGGAGCGCTTGAACAATGCGCGGACTACAGCCATCAGCGCCAGCCCGGAACCTGCCATCACGATATACGGTCGTGCCTGCTCTAAGCGGTTTGAGCCGGCTCTGTCAGCCTCCGATTGGTCTTCGGAAGACGAAGACGAGGAAGGGCGAACGAATCCCTTCGCCTTGGCGGCTGCTCCGGAGAACTTTTCCCCAGCTCCCTGGGTGAAGGAACGAATCTTGTCGATCTTGGCCAGTGGCGCTTGCACGCTCTCGCCCAGGTTGTCACGCAGAGCCTGGATCTGGCGGCGGCGACGCTTGGTGCGAAGGATCAGCTCATCGGCACTTGGTGCCGGAGGCTTCGGTTCCTTCTTCTTTTCAGCCTTCTCGTCATCCTCAGCCGACTTCTTCTTCAGCGGCTCATCAAGAGTGCTGACATCGAAGGCGCTGCCGTCCTTGAGCACGCCCAAGTCGTGGCGGAGTCCGCGAATAGCTGCTTCCGGTTTCAGCGGCAGTGCCTTCTTGACCTTGGCATATCCAACCAATCCCAAGATGGCAGCAACCAGCAAGAAGAATCCTGCAACGATCAATGCGGCTGCCCAACCGGGCAACCAGAGAGCCAATACATTGACCAGGGTAACGACAACAGCAATGACGAAGAGCAACACTACGAGCAGTGCAGCTCCGGCGAGCGCCGCCGCCATGCCAATGCTGATTCCCTTGCCTTTGAGTACCGTAGTCGCGAGTTTGATCTCGTCCGAGAGCTGTTGTGGAACAAGCTCCTTGAGACCATCAACCTGCGTCTTAGCACTCTTGACACTCGACTTAAGGCTTTCGTCAGCTTGCGTCGATTCAGCTTCAGACATGGTTTCTCCATATTCTCGATCGCTCAGCAACCGGTACATCAAACGCTAACACCCCGGTTGCCGCATACGACTCAGTCTTCAGGCGTAAAACCCACTGCCTTTATCTCATGCTGTGGGTGTAACTGTTAACGATTCGAAAGTCTATCGTCTAATCACCTGTGGTTATAGGAGGTTCGGGTGTTGCTGGGTTTTCACTTCGAATTTGCGCATGGCAACGACCGCTTTTGGGTAAAACAAAACCTCCCAGCTACTTGCGGAGCTGGGAGGTTTCTTTGGCTCCTCCAACTGGACTTGAACCAGTAACCCTTCGATTAACAGTCGAATGCTCTGCCAATTGAGCTATGGAGGAATGCAACGAGTAATACTTTAGCACTGGCCAAGTGCGGTTTTCAAATCGGAAGTTCCCGTTGCGGAGCATGCGTTCCCTGCCCCGAATTTCCGCCATTTTCCGGGCGAGATCGGATGCTTATCCACCAGGCAGCAGCAAACTATTTTCTGTGATCTGCCGCATATCTGGCCAAATCCAGCAGCTGCTGGGCTGATTGTTCCCATGAGTAGTGCCCGGCTCGTTCCACGGCGCGTTGCGAATACTGTCTCCAGGTAGCCTGCTCATCCAAAGTGCGTACTTGGTCCGCGAAGCCTTGTGCATCATCTGCCGAAGCATACAGCGCGGCGTCATCCGCGACTTCCCTGAAAATCGGCATATCGGTGGCAATCACCGGAGTTCCCATGCTCATCGCTTCGACCAGGGGAAGCCCGTAGCCTTCTTCTCGCGAAAGGGTTACCAAGGCAGTGCATTCGCTGAGCAGCTGTTCGTATTCCTCATCGCTGACACCGCGGTGGAATACCACTGTGGATTGCGAGGGGATGAGCTTGGATAATTCAGCATGACGTTGCTCGTTGATCCCGCTTAGCAGGTGCAGCTCATAGTCCGGCAGGTGCGCCATGCCGCGGATGAGTGTCTCGACGTTCTTGTATTCCATGAAGGAACCCATATAGACCAAGGTCTTCTTTGGGCGCTTCGCTTGGTCTCGACGAGCAAAATTTCCGGTGGGGGCGTTGAACACCAGTCCAATATGCTTCTTGGTCAGTCGATGCCTGCGCATGAGTTCGGCTGTGGTGTTGGAAACGGTAGCCACCGCGTCGGCACGATTCAGGAGCATCCGCTGCGGCCAGTAGACCTGATGGAACAAGTACCATCCAGCGCGAATCGGAGCAGGCAGGAACTTCGGTGCATGCGGATGCGAGTAGTAGATCAAATCATGCAAGGTCAGGACCAAGGGATATTTCCGCCCCAACGATCCGATGGTCTGCATGGGCGAGAACACGACATCCGGCTTGAGCTTGTTGATCTGCAGGGCGACGAATGGCTCGAGCACGCTCGTGGGCCCGGAAATCTTCAGATACGGAACATCGGGGAGCATTGCCAGCTGCCTGGTGTCGTTGACCAGCATCGTGACCTCGGCAAGCTTGCTGGCGGCCTCGATCAACCCGGCGGTATACCGGCTAATGCCATCATGGTGGGTGATGCGGGTGTATCGAGCGTCGATAACGAGTTTCACGTGCGCGGTTGCCTTTACTTCGTGGTGCGTATGCCTTCCAGCCTAACGGCTTGCCGGGCCGCGCATCACTAGGTAGCTAATAACTGAGAGGGTTGCGGCAACGACCCAGGCAAGCAGTCCAGCGGTAATCCCCCACGCGCTGGCCATTGCCCCACCAACTAATCCGCCAACGGGAACTACTCCAAAGGTGAATAACCGGCGTGCGCTTAAGACTCGGCCCAGCAGCTGCTCCGGAACGATCTGCACAATCCAGGACGAGGCAGCAATATTGAAGAGCAGCACGACGATTCCCCATCCCAGCGCGAAAATTCCCAGCAGCACCATGGACCACATTTCGGTTGCATAAGCCGCGCCCAATACGCAGCCCGCCAAAACTGCCTGCATCGAACCGGTGTAGATCAGCAAGGTTGCCGGAGCGAATTTTCCAGCCAGCGTTCCTGCGATAGCAGCTCCAATTAGCCCGCCAACGCCACTCACCGAGGCGAAAAGGCCGTACCCGAATTCGCCAAAGCCGAGCTCGTTGATAATGAAGATCGCTTCTACCGATGACCCGATGGCCAGCCCCAAGTTGGAGAACATCACTGCAACGGTAATTGCCAAGAGCAGGCGGTGCCGGGCCAGATACCTGAGGCCAGCCAGGATGCCGCCCTTTTCGGTCGACGGCCCGGGGCGGCGGCCAGGGCCTTGCGACAGGCGATAGGAACGCACCTGCAGCGCCATCAGCATTGCCAGCAGGCCCAGAGCCGCCGAGATGCTCAGCAGCGCTGGCGCTCCCCACAGCGCGAAGCCGGTTCCCGCCAAGGCCGGGACAATCACGGTCATTGACTGGTCCGCAGCTCCCAGCGAGGCGATCAGCTTGCTGATGCTCGCCGCTCGGACTTCAGGCTCATCTCCGATGAGCTGCGGAACGGCAGTGGTTTGGGACGTTTCGGAAAAAACATTGCAGAAGCCGAGCAATGCGCACAACAGCATCCCCAGCGGGATCGTTAGCTCCTCGGCGAAGGACAGCGCCGCTAGGCACCCCAGCAGGAAAAGCTTGGACCCGAGACCGATGCGCAGGACCCGCAACGCGGAATACTTGTCGACCAAATGGCCCGCGGGGATGCTCGCGAGCACAAAGGAAAGGGAACCAAGCGCATTGAGCACTCCCATCTGCATGGCAGTTGCGCCAAGGGTACCCACGAACAGCAGATCAATCGTGATATCAGAAAGTGAGCGTCCTGCCGCGTCCGTTGCGTTCGACCCGAGGAGCAGACGCTGGGATCGCTGGACTTTTCCTGGGCTTACCGTGGCCACTTGCCCTCCCTTGCTCTAACTGTTTGATCATACAGTTCTAGCTTGAAAGTGCAATCAAACGATTAGTGATAATTCCGGGACATTGGAAGTCGAGAAGTTCTCTCCACTTCAACCCCGCAGCGGTCCAGCTTCAGCCTCGCTCAGATGCAGGTCAGCGGGTAACTTATCACAGCCGGGCGCCACCCGCAGGAAAATGTAGAAACTTTTCTCCTGGCGGAGAGAGTGAATTACTCGGCTTGCATTAACTAATTGAAGTGTGATGTTAATAGATTCTTGTTAGGTGAGCCTGACCAACTATTGATTGTCTCTATCTGAGGAGCATGCTTTTGGGTGCCTCACTGTCTACCCTGCAAATGCCTGATCTACCACTGCCGATCTACGATGATTCGTTGCTCTGCGCAGACACCGCCCGTGTCTACGAAAACGAGTCGCGTGAAGCCATTTCACGCGTGGCCCACCGATTGGCATCGGTGAACGCGCCGACGACCGGACCGACTCCGCAGCAGTTGCAGGAACGCATCGACCTGGTCGACCTGCATAGTCCATTGGGTTCAACCCAGGACTCGTTCACCGAGCTGAATGAGTTGTATTTCAACGACGCGGTCTACTTCCACGATCCGAAGTACGCGGCGCACTTGAACTGCCCCGTCGTGATCCCTGCGGTGGTCGCCGAGAACTTCGTCACGAGCATCAACACCTCGATGGACACTTTTGACCAGAGCGCTGGAGCAACACTGATCGAGCGCAAGCTCATCGATTTCACCGCCGATCTGATCGGCTTCGGGACCGGGCAGGCCGACGGAATCTTTACCTCTGGCGGAACTCAATCCAACCTTCAGGCCATGCTGATCGCACGAAACACCGCTACCGCAAAGCTGCGGGGCACCTTGCCTGAACGGCTGGCTAATCTGCGGATCTATTGCTCGGAAGATGCGCACTTCTCGATTCGCAACGCCGCGATGCTCCTTGGTCTGGGCTACGACGCGGCCGTGGCGATCCCTACAGACGCCCAGCACCGCATGGATGCGCATGCATTGCGCGTGCGCCTGGACGCAGACCTCGCCGCCGGATTGGTGCCCATGGCCATCTCCGCCACCAGCGGGAATACCGACTTCGGGGCCATCGATCCGTTGCCCCAGCTACGTGCTATCGCCACAGAAGTAGGCGCGTGGTTCCATGTGGATGCCGCATACGGTTGCGGCCTGCTCGTCTCCAACTCCCACCGCCACCGGCTGGACGGCATTGAATTGGCCGACTCGGTCACCGTGGATTACCACAAGTCCTTCTTCCAGCCCATCGGCTCCAGCGCCCTGGTGGTCCGCTCGGCGGCCTCCATGGAATCCATCGCCCACTATGCCGAGTACCTGAACCCGCGTGCGGAGGCCGAGTCCACCCCCAACCAGGTCTCGAAGTCCCTGCAGACCACACGGCGCTTCGATGCGCTGAAGCTGTGGGTCACGTTGCGCTCTTTGGGTGCCAGCCGTTTGGGTGCCATGTTCGACCAGGTCATCGCCTTGGCAGAGGACGCTCAACAGGAAGTTGCCATGCGCGCCCAGCTACGGATGGCAGCCGACGTGCAGCTGAGCACGCTGGTCTTCTCCTTTGAAGATCCACAGCACCCATTGGAACTGGACGAGCACAATGCCCTGGCCAACCAGATCCGCCAACGCCTCTATGCCAGCGGCGAAGCGATGATCGCCGCCACCACAGTCAAAGGCAAACGCCTGCTGAAACTGACGCTGCTCAATCCGAATACGACCCTGGCCGATATCAGCGAGATCCTCGACGCTATCTGCCGGATTGGTTCCGGAATCTTGGCCGAACGCACCCTTGGAGAGAAGAAATGATTGAACCTACCGAGCACTTTGACGTCATCGCTATTGGCGCTGGCCCTTTCAATCTGGGTTTTGCCGCCTCGGCCGATGGATTGGATGATCTGCACGTTGCAGTTCTGGAAGCCGGAGAGAAGTTCGTCTGGCACCCTGGCATGATGCTTCCCGGAACCCATCTCCAGGTTCCCTTCATGGCAGATCTGGTGACCATGGCGAACCCGACCAGCAAGCATTCGTTCTTGAACTATCTCAAGGAAAAACAGCGGCTTTACCCGTTCTATATCCGCGAAGACTTCTACGCGCTGCGCGAGGAGTATTCCAACTACCTGGCGTGGGCCGCAGAAAATATTCAAAGCGTACGATTCGGGCACCGGGTGCTCGAAGCCGAATACCACGACGGGGTCTACCTGTTGTCGGTGCTCACTGCCGCAGGACTGACCCGATTCACCGCAGACAAGTTGGTGCTGGGCACCGGATCCCAGCCTTATCTGCCGCCGGTTCTCACCACGGAAGCACAAGCCACCGGCAACGTGGTGCACTCAAGCGACTACGCCTTCCACCGCGAGAAACTCCTATCCTCCCGGACCGCAGGTTCCGGCCCGAAAGTAACTGCTGTGCTCGGCAGCGGCCAGAGCGCCGCAGAAATCTTCTTGGATCTTCTGCGCAGCTTGCCAGAAGAGGATCATCTGGTGTGGGCAACGCGTTCAGAACGCTACTTCCCGCTGGAATACACCAAGCTCACTTTGGAGATGACATCTCCGGAATACATCGACCACTTCCATGCCCTGCCCATGGATCAGCGGGATGTCCTGTCAGCAGAGCAAAAGGGGCTCTACAAGGGGATCAACGCGGACTTGATCAACGAAATCCACGAAGAGCTCTACCAGCGAAGCGTCAATGGCGCAGCGAATGTGCACCTGCGTACCGGCTGCGCGGCCACGAGCATCGGCGCTGACACGGATCACCTGGCCATCAGCTTGCGCCATGAACGCACCGGTGAAGACCTGGAATTCCTCGCCGACCACCTTGTCATGGCAACCGGCTACCGCGCAGGCACTCCGGACTTCTTGCAAGGCATCAGCCAACGCATCGATTACCTTCCCGATGGCCGCTTCAATGTAGATCGCGAATATTCCATCGGGTTGGACCAGGACATCTTCGTGCAGAACGCTGAACTGCACACCCACGGCTTCACCGCTCCGGATCTGGGCATGGGAGCCTACCGCAATTCAGTAATTATCAACCGCTTGGCTGGACGCGAGGTCTACCCGATCGAGCGACGGATCGCTTTCCAGCGATTCGGCGCCGCCGAACTCAGCGGCTTGCCCACTTCCGCCACTGCCAGCGCACGAGCCTAAGGAACTTCCGATGACCAACTACACTTTCCGTTCCGTGACGTTGCCCGGGGATACTGCGCTGCTGCATTCGTGGATTGCCACCGCGCGTGCCTCCTTCTGGGGCATGGCCAACGCAACCGAAAAGGAAATCGAAGCAGAATACCGCACATTGCTTGGCACCCCAGGCTACGAAGTCCTCTTCGGCATCGACGCATCAGGGGACGAGAAATTCCTTGTCGAGCTCTACGACCCCGCAGCATCGCCCCTGGCCGATGCATACAACTGCGTCCGCGGCGACCGTGGACTGCACTTCCTGGCTCCGGCAGCCACCGAGCCGCAGCCTGGGTTCACCCTCGAAGCTCTCTCCTCGGCCATGGTCCAGGCTTTCGCCCTGCCCGGAACCGAACGAATCATCGTGGAACCTGACCTGCGCAACAAAGCCATCCATGCCCTGAATGCCCGAGTTGGCTTCCGCCCGGTACGTCCAGTGGAGCTCTCCGAAGCAGACGGCTCAATCAAGCAGGCACTTCTGTCCATCTGCACTCGCCAGGACTTCGAAACCGCTACCGGCCGCGGCTTGGAATCCTCATTCCTCTCCCCTGCACGTTGGGACATCGCCAATCGCCATGTCTTGGCCAAAGCCCTAGGCGAATTTTCGCATGAGCGCCTCCTGGAGCCTGCCGGCCATGGAGAAAACCGCTACTCAGTCCAGAAGGATGGCCACCGCTACAGCTTCAGCGCCCAGCGGTACCAGCTGAACCACTGGTTGGTTTCACCGCAGTCCGTGGAACACCACCACTTCGTTGACGGCAGCTGGCAGCAGGCAGAGGTGGACGCCATTGAGTTCATCACCCACTTCTGCCAGGAACTCACGCTTTCCCCGGTGCAGCTGCCCACCTACCTTGAAGAGCTCTCATCCACGCTGGCCAGCCACTGCTACAAGCAGGTTCATGCAACCCATAATTCAGCACAGCTGGCCCGGTTCGACGGCACAGCCGCACAGTCCTTCCAGCTCATCGAATCTTCCATGACCGAGGGCCACCCGTGCTTCATAGCCAACAACGGAAGAATGGGCATCGGGCGCACCGACTACCTGAGGTACGCCCCCGAAACCGGTTCCGCCCTGCACCTTGGCTGGGCTGCCGCCCACAAGTCCCGAGCACAATTCGACGCCGTGGATTCGCTGGATTACGAAGGGCTGCTGGCCGCCGAGCTGGATCCAGCCGAGCGCCAGCGCTTGGATGCGGCCCTGGAGGCCTCCTTGTTCGGCACCGGCTATGCAGCCGGGGACTACATCTTCATTCCGGTGCACCCTTGGCAATGGGAGAACCGCCTGTCGATCACGTTCGCCAATGATATTGCCCGCAAGCAATTGATCTGGCTGGGCACCAGCGTTGACGAGTACCAGGCGCAGCAGTCGATCCGCACCTTCTTCAACCTGTCCAACCCGGAACGACACTACGTCAAGACGGCAATGTCGATCTTGAATATGGGGTTCATGCGCGGGCTCAGTGCCGAGTACATGAAGGTGACTCCCGCGATCAACCAGTGGTTGGGCGAGCTGTTCGCAAAGGACCCGGTGCTCTCGATCCAGCCGGTCGCCCTGCTGCGTGAAATTGCGGCCGTAGGCTACCGCAACCCGCAGTTCGAAGCAGCCACCGGCAAGAGCGATCCGCAGCGGAAGATGCTGGCTGCGCTGTGGCGGGAGTCCCCGATCAGCCTGCTGGGCCCGGAAGAAAAGTTGGCTACGATGGCCAGCCTATTGCATGTCGATGCGTCCGGCAGGTCCTTTGCCGGCGCCCTCATTCGCCGCAGCGGGCTAGCACCGGCCGACTGGCTAAGCCGTTACCTCGATGCCTACCTCATTCCGCTGGTGCATTGCCTGGCTGCCTATGATTTGGTGTTCATGCCGCATGGCGAAAACGTGATCATGGTGCTTGAGAACGGTGCTGTGAAGAAGGTCCTGCTCAAGGATCTGGGCGAAGAGATTGCCGTGCTCTCGGACCGGGTGGAACTCCCGGAGGAGATTCGCCGGGTACGCACCGGTGGAGATCCGGTTTTGTCGGTCTTCACGGATGTCTTTGATTCGTTCTTCCGCTTCCTCGCGCCGCTGCTGGATGCCGAAGAACTGCTTTCCGAAGCAGATTTCTGGCAGACCGTAGTTCAACGGCTGCTGGATTATCGCGGGCAGCATCCGCAGTTCGCTGAACGCTTTGATCAGCTGGGACTTTTCGCGCAGAGCTTCCCGCTGTCGTGCTTGAACCGCCTGCAGTTGCGCAACAACCAGCAGATGCTGGATCTCGCCGACCAGTCCGGAGGCCTGCTCTACGCAGGCGATCTGGAGAACCCGCTGGCCACCGCCCTCATTCCCGCTGGCTGATTTGCCGGCTTCCCCAGCATCGCGCCGTACAGTCATCGTGCGGCGCGATGCTTGCTATTTCCGCGGCTGTGCCGTGATCCTGCGTGCCAGCTCGCCGACCCCTGCGCCCTGAAGCCGCGGGAGGACCTGTTCCCTTCCGGCCATCGCCAGGACCAGATCCAGCAGTTCGCCACGCACCTCGGGACCGTTCCCGCAACTGAAAGCGTCGTCCACCGCCGACATCCGCAACCCCTTGACCAGGGTGCTGCTATTGACTGCGAAGTCCTTGGAGGCGAAGAATCCTGCCACCGCTCGCAGTGCCGTGGGTTCAGGCCGCAGGATCAGATCGAGTGCCTGGACGATGTCCTGACCGTGCACTACCACTTCGCCCAGCAAACCGGCCACCGAGTTCAGCGGGGCAATGGACTTGCTGGCAGAACGATTGAAATTATCCAGCGTTTGCCGGGCGCCGTCCCCGAGCTGCGGGCGCAGCAGCCGCTCGTTGTGCCGGTCGGCATTGAATCCGGAACGAGCCATATTCACCAGCCAGCGGGCGGTCGAAGTGGATCCGGCGGCCGCCAGGTGCGCCGCCACATCGCGGATCTGCCAGTTCGCGCATAGCGATGGGGCGTTCCACTGCTCCGGAGCCAAGCTGCCCAGCAATCCTGCCAACCGCGCACGCTCGGCATGGACCAGCTCCCAATGCCATCTCGCATCCTTCATGGCGCCTCATCCCCATAGATCCAGTACCGGCTCAGCTTCCAGGAGCATACCGGATTTCCGGTTGTGCCATCTTGCCACTGGTCAAATGACGGTTCTCCAAAGCCACGAAAAATATCTGGAAAATCTTGGTACTAAGTATTGCTAAATACCGCTACTTAGTTCTACTATCTACTTGTACTCAATGACACTAAGTAGAGAGGGGTGCAGCATGGCCACACAGATGACCGAGATGCTCAAAGGCACCTTGGAAGGGATCGTCCTGGCGATCCTGGCCGAACGCCCGGCCTACGGATACGAGATCACCACGGAACTGCGCGAACGCGGCTTCACCGATCTGGCCGAGGGAACGATCTACGCGCTGCTGGTGCGCATCGAGCAGAAAGGCCTCGTCTCGGTGGAGAAAGTCCCGTCCGAAAAAGGGCCTCCCCGCAAGGTCTTCACCCTCAACCCCAGCGGCAAGCAGCAGCTCGACGACTTCTGGACCACCTGGAACCTGCTCGTCTCCCGCATCAACAACCTCCCCCACCCGAGCACCCCGCAGAAAGGGCACTGATCATGGTCGCCAAATGGATTGAAGCTTTCACCGGCTCACTGGAGCAGAAGAAGCAGTACAAGCAAAGCATGGCACGCCTCAAGGCCCTGCCCCAGCCCTATGCCAAGGCCGCTGCAGGAGTGCAGCGCTACCTGCTGAACCAGAGCGGGATCACCGACGCCGAAACGATGATCTCCATGTATTCGGACCTGGCCGACCTCTTCGAAGGAGCAGCCGCCAACGGCACCGCGCTGCGCGAACTGCTTGGCCAGGACCCGGCGGAATTCGCCGATGACTTCGCCCATGCCTACGGGGGCAAGCGCTGGACCGACAAGGAACGCACCCGCCTGGCCGACACCATTTCCGAAGCAGAGAACGAATCGAAGGAGCAATGACATGAATACCGCATTGGCCCCGGAACCGGCCATCGAGGTCACCGGACTGGTCAAGTCATTCAAGAAGCTGCCCGTGCTGCGCGGACTGGACTTCACCGTGCAGCCTGGCAGCATCTTCGCCTTGCTCGGTTCCAATGGCGCCGGCAAGACGACGCTCGTGCGGATCCTGGCCACCCTCCTTCCCGCCGATGCGGGAACCGCCCGGGTCTGCGGAGCTGCAGTGCGCGAGAACCCGGCCCAGGTCCGCCGGTCGCTGGGCCTGACCGGGCAATTCGCCGCAGTGGACGAGGTCCTGACCGGGCGCGAAAACTTGCTGCTGATCGCGCGGCTGCTCCGCTTGGAGAATCCGCGGTCCATCGCCAACGGCTTGCTGGAGCGCTTCAACCTCTGCGACGCAGCGGACCGGCCCGCAGGAACCTACTCCGGCGGGATGCGCAGGCGCCTCGATATCGCCATGGGACTGGCCGGTAACCCGCCGGTGCTCCTGCTCGATGAGCCGACCACGGGACTGGATCCCCAATCGCGCCGCGAGACCTGGCAAGTGATCCGCGACTTGGCCGAGTCCGGCACCACGATCCTGCTCACCACCCAGTACCTGGATGAAGCAGAGCACCTGGCCGATCAAATCGCTATCCTCCACGAGGGCACCATCATCCACCAGGGCACGTTGGCCGAGCTCCAGGCCCTGCTGCCGCCGGCCACCACCGAGCTGGTGGCCAAGCGGCCGAGCCTGGAGGAGATCTTCCTGGAACTGATCGGCCACCACCAGCGAACCGAAGGGAGCAAGCCATGAGCATCGCGGCACTGCAGGAAACCGGAATCCTCACCGGGCGCTCGATGCGCCACGTTGTCCGCAGCCCCGACACCATCATCACCACGGCCATCACCCCGGTGGCCATGATGCTGCTGTTCAACTACGTCTTCGGCGGGGCCATCGGCACCAGCGCCACCGGGCCGTATATCAACTACCTGCTGCCCGGGATCTTGGTCATCACCATCGCCTCCGGGGTCGCCTACACCTCCTACCGGCTGTTCCTGGACCTGCGCGATGGGCTGGTGCAGCGCCTGCGCTCCATGCCGATCTCCCGCTCCAGCGTGCTCTGGAGCCATGTGGCGACCTCGTTGGCGGCGAACCTCCTGTCCCTGGCGCTGGTACTGGGGGTCGCCCTGGCCATGGGCTTCCGCTCCTCCGCCTCCATGGCAGCGTGGATCGCCGTGCTCGCGCTGCTGTGCCTGGTGACCCTGAGTCTGACCTGGGTAGCGGTGCTTGCCGGCTTGAGCGCGAAATCGGTGGATGGCGCCAGCGCCTTCAGCTACCCGCTGATCTTCCTGCCCTTCATCTCCTCGGCGTTCGTTCCCACTGAGTCAATGCCCGGGCCGGTGGCCTGGTTCGCCGAGCACCAGCCGATCACTGCCATCGTCGATTCGCTGCGCGCCCTGCTGTCGCAAGAACCCGTGGGTTCCGAGCTCTGGATCGCCCTGGCCTGGCTGGCAGGCATCTTGATCCTGGCTTGGGCGCTGGCCACGCGGATCTACCGGAGCAAGACCTCCAGCTGAGCGGCGGGCGCGCGGCACGGGACGCGCGTCGTCTGCAACTGCCATGGAAAGCAGCGCAAGCCCCCCGACTTGAACATTGTTCAAGTCGGGGGCTTTTCGTGTACATTGGTGCCAGCAATTGAACACCGTTCAAGAATGGCTGCACCTTGGCAGGCAGCCATCCAACCAGGCGAAGGAACCCATGAGCATCCCCGCGCAGCGCACCGACACCGCAGGTTTCACCGAGCTGGCCGCACGCATCTCCGCTGGCCACCAGCTCACCGCAGCAGAGGCCCTCGAGCTGCTGGCCACCAGCGACGCGCAGACGTCGGCGCTGGTTAGTGCGGCCGGGGTGCTGCGGCGCAAGCATTTCGGCAACACCGTGAAGGTCAACTACCTGGTCAACCTGAAGTCCGGCTTGTGCCCCGAGGACTGCACCTACTGTTCCCAGCGCCTGGGTTCCAAGGCCGAAATCCTGAAATACACCTGGCTCAAGCCCGGCGAAGCGGTGCGCCAGGCAGGACTGGGCATCGCCGGCGGCGCCTCGCGGGTCTGCATGGTCGCCTCCGGCAAGGGGCCCACAGACCGCGATGTGGAACGCGTCGCGGCCATGATCGGCGCACTCAAGGAAGAGCATCCGCAGGTCGAGGTCTGCGCCTGCATCGGTATCCTGAAGCAGGGGCAGGCCCAGCGGCTCAAGGAGGCCGGCGCCGACGCCTACAACCACAACCTGAATACGGCCGAGTCCCTCTACCCGGAAATCTGCAGCACCCACAGCTTCGCCGAGCGCGTCTCCACCGTCCAGCAGTCCAGGTCCGCCGGCCTCTCCCCCTGCTCGGGGCTCATCGTTGGACTGGGCGAAACTCCTGAGCAGCTGGTCGAGGCGATCTTCGCCTTGCGCGCGCTGGAGGCCGATTCCATTCCGGTGAACTTCTTGATGCCTTTCGACGGCACCCCGCTGGAAGGCACCTGGAACCTGACCCCGCGCGCGTGCCTGCGGATCCTGGCCGTAGTGCGATTAGCCTGCCCGGACAAGGAGATCCGGATGGCCGGCGGACGCGAAATGCACCTGCGTTCCTTGCAGGCCAACGCCCTGGAAGTGGCCAATTCGCTGTTCCTCGGCGACTACCTGACCAGCGAAGGCCAGGACGCGAAAGCCGACCTGGCGATGATTGCCGACGCGGGGTTCGTGGTGCTGGGCCAAGAAGGCCAGGACCCGGCGCAGCTGGCCAGGACGCTGCGCGAAGCCGCCGGCCACGCTTCGCGCCAGCCGGAGGATGCGGGCAACGCCGGGGCCAGCGGGTGCAGCGGATCGTGCTGCACCTCCGTTGCTTCCCCGGCCTGCGGCAGCGCCTCCTCGGGCTGCGGCACCGGCACGGCCGAACCGGTGCTCCGCCGCCGCGGTGCCGGGACCGGGGAAAGCCCGAACGCCTGATCGCGACCATGCGGCCTTTGCCTATGCCTAGAGGTCGGTGGGCAGGGTGAGAATCTCCGCGCCAGTTTCGGTGATGGCAATGGTGTGCTCGGTGTGCGCGGTGCGGCAGCCGGTGGCGCTGCGCAGGGTCCAGCTATCGCGGTCGGTCACCAGCTTGCTGGTATCGGCCATGACCCACGGTTCGATGGCCAGCAGAAGACCGGGACGCAGCGTGTACCCGCGTCCGCGGCGGCCGTCGTTGGATACGTGAGGATCCTGATGCATGGTGCTGCCGATGCCGTGGCCGCCGAATTCCATGTTGACCTTGTACCCTTCGGCGGTCAGCACCGACCCGATGGCGAAGGACAGGTCGCCGATCTTGGCTCCGAGACGCGCCTCGGCGATGGCGGCGGCCAGGGCGCGCTGCGTGGTCTCGATCATTTTCAGGTCTTCTGCACGCGCAGCCGTGCCGACAATGAAGCTGATCGCCGCGTCGGAGGCGATGCCTTTCAAGGTGACAGCCAGATCCAGGGTGAGCAGGTCGCCATCGGCCAGCTGGTAGTCGCGAGGCAGTCCATGGAGCACCGCATCGTTGACTCCCGTGCAGATGTAATGGCCGAAGGGGCCGCTGCCGAAGGACGGGGCGTAGTCGACGTAGCAGGACACTGCGCCGGCCTCCTCGATCATTTCCTTGGTCCAGGCGTCGATTTCCAAGAGATTGGTGCCGACCTGCACGCGGTGCTTGAGCGTATTGAGGATGTTTCCGACAAGGCGTCCGGTCTCGCGGGCGCGTTCTACTTCGCTGGCTGTGAGAATCTCAATCATTCCAATTACTATACCGGTATTTTAATACCGGTATAATGGTCTCATTATGGTTAGACTGCCGCTTACCGCCCGGGAAATCGAACAGGGCAAGAACCTCGGCGCGCTGCTTCGGCAGGCACGCGGCGAACGAACAATCCTCGACGTCGCGAGCCAAGCCGGCCTCTCCCCCGAAACCCTGCGGAAAATCGAAACCGGCCGCGTCTCCACTCCCGCTTTTTCCACCATCGCCGCCGTCGCGGCCGCGCTGAGCCTATCGCTCGATGAGATCTGGTCAACCATCAACTCGCAGAAAACCTGCGGCTCTCCAGCACTTCACCCCTCACAGCTATCGCACCGCTAATTCGCAGGGCCTAATCCCTTCTGCATGTACATGTTGACGCGTACATAACTAGTATGTACACTTTTTTGCGTACATGCACGCCTTTCGGAGTTAAGGAAATGAACGTGGCAAGCCGCCTCACTCGACCTCTAACCATTCCCTCCGAAGAGGAAATGGACCTATTCGATATCATGGCCGCTCTGGCCGATCCGGTCAGGCGCGCCATCATCGCTCACATTGGCGCAACCCCCGGTGGCGCGTGCAGCAGCTCGGACTTTGGTGTCTCAAAGTCGGCACTCACCCGGCACTGGCGCATCCTCAGGGAATCCGGCTTGATCAGGCAAGAGGTTGATGGCACCCGGCACCGCAACTGGTTGCGCACCGAAGAACTGGATCATCGATTCCCTGGACTCATGGATACGGTTCGCCAGGAACTTGCCCGCACCACATAAAATTCTTCACCCTTAGATACCTCATCGACCACAAGATAAGAATTCGGAGCAACCCATGAGCACAACCAAGATCGGGATTATCGGTAGCGGAAATATCGGCCAGGCCATTGCTCGCCTAGCTGTGGCCGCTGGCGCCACCGTGGCCATCGCGAACTCACGCGGCACCGCCTCGCTCGCCGACGTGGTGGAAGAACTCGGCGACAACGCGCACGCGGCAACCGTTGCTGAAGCCGCTGAATATGGCGATATCGTCGTGTTGGCCATCCCGCTGTCGGCTTATTCGGACCTTCCAACCCAGGTGCTTGCCAACAAGACGGTCCTATCCACCGGCAACTACTACCCATCCCGCGACGGGCGCATAGAAGTTCTCGATTCCTTGAAGTCCACTACTGCGCAGTTGGAAGCATCGCTCCTTCCCGGCGCCCGCATCACCAAAGCCTTCAACAACATCGTGGCGCATCACATCCCGCTTCTGGTCAATTCAGCTCCGAGGACCGCGTTGCCAATATATGGCGATGACCTTGCTGCCAAGACCGAAGTGCTGGAACTTGTCCAAGCGTTGGGCTTCGACACGGTTAATGCCGGAACCTTGGCTGATTCGTGGCGCGCCGAGCCCGAATCCGGTGGCTACACTCACGTCTACGCCCAGGATCCCGCTAATTTCTACTCCGCGCACCTTGCCGATCGCGGTCAGCCAGTGACTATCGCGCAGCTCGAAGAGGCGCTCGCCACTGCGCATCGAGCCGACGTCGCCGCCCGCCAGTTCTAGCAGACCACGAGGCTAGGACTGGAATAACCATTCGAGACTACTTGTTGCCTCAAGCATGAAGAACATCGGATTTTTGTCCTTCGGCCACTGGACCGACCACCCGCAATCAGGCACCCGCACCGCCTCCGATGCCCTGCTGCAGGCCATCGATCTGGCGGTCGCCGCCGAGGAGCTCGGCGCGGACGGCGCCTATTTCCGCGTGCACCACTTCGCCCAGCAATACGCCTCCCCGTTCCCGCTGCTGGCTGCCATCGGCGCGCGAACCAGCCGCATCGAGATCGGTACCGGCGTCATCGACATGCGCTACGAGAACCCGCTGTACATGGCTGAGGATGCAGGCTCCGCCGACCTGATTTCCAATCGCCGCCTGCAGCTGGGCATCAGCCGTGGTTCGCCCGAGCAGGTCATTGACGGCTGGCGCCACTTCGGCTTCGAGCCGCGCGAGGGCGAATCGGATGCCGATTTGGGCCGCCGGCATACCGAGCGCCTGCTCGAGGTGCTTTCCGGGGAAGGCTTCGCCGAGCCTAGCCCGAACCCGATGTTCCCCAATCCCCCGGGCCTGCTGCGCATCGAGCCGCATTCGGACACCTTGCGCGAACGCATCTGGTGGGGTTCCGGATCCAATGCCACTGCAGTGTGGGCCGCGAAGCTGGGCATGAACCTGCAGAGCTCCACGCTCAAGGACGATGAATCGGGCAAGCCCTTCCACGTCCAGCAGGCCGAGCAGATCCAGCTTTACCGCGATGCGTGGAAGGAAGCCGGCCACTCACGCGAACCGCGCGTCTCGGTGAGCCGAAGCATCTTCGCACTGACCGATGAGCGCGACTGGCAGTATTTCGGCCGCGACCGCTACAGCTCGGACCAGATCGGCAACATCGATGAGAAGACCCGTGCGGTCTTCGGCAAGTCCTATGCCGGGGAACCAGATGAACTGGCCAAGAAGCTGGCCGAAGACGAAGCCGTCGCCGCGGCGGATACGCTCCTTCTCACCGTTCCAAACCAGTTGGGCGTGGACTACAACGCCCACGTCATCGAATCAGTGCTCAAGCACGTGGCCCCGCTGATGGGCTGGCGCTGAACCGGCTCATTCGTTACGCGGATCCCTTCCCCATTTATTCCATTGAGACCCACGCCACTAGGGTAGATCAAAAGACTTAGACATTTGCACGCAGAATCAGGGAGCAACTCATGAGCAAGCCATTGAACGTCGCCTTCATCAAGGCCAGCTGGCATGCGGATATCGTCGATCAGGCCCTGGCCGGCTTCAAGGCCGAGATGGATTCTTCCGGGCAGGAATACACCATCAATGTCGTCAGCGCACCCGGCGCCTACGAAATGCCGTTGCAGGCCCAGCGCCTGGCGAAGACCGGCAAGTACGATGCAGTGGTAGCCGCAGCCCTCGTGGTTGACGGCGGCATCTACCGCCACGACTTCGTTGCCCAGGCGGTAGTGGACGGCTTGATGCGGGTCCAGCTGGATACCGATGTACCTACTTTCTCGGTCAGCCTGACCCCGCACCACTTCCACTCGAATGATGAGCACCAGGGCTTCTACTTCGAGCATTTCCTGAAGAAGGGCGCCGAGGCGGCACGCGCGGTTCAGGCCGTGGCGGCTATCGAGCTCTAGGGAATACGCGAAAAACAGGCGTGCTGCCTTGAACGCCGTTGTCAACGGTCAAGGCAGCACGCCTGAGCCGATTCTGGGCCAAGCCCTAGGCGCGATCTACGAATGCCTTATTTCGCGCTTTCCTTGCTTCCATAATGCAATATCCAAAACTCGTAATAACGACAAGTGAGGTTGGCCAGCCTCAGCCCTGATCGCTCCGAGCTTGTCTACAAATTCCGCGGCCTCGGAAGAACCGTCGTGGAAGGCGGAGTACCAAACGATCCACTGTTCTCCACTGCCTTTGATCCCGGCAACTGCTTCGACAACCGAATCGTAAACCGGAATCAAGTCCGGCCGCTTGCGAGCCATGATCTTGCTTGCCATGGTTTGGCCAACCTTCCAAGGGTCTTCATGTTGCCGTAGAAGCGACCACAATTTATCCGCAGGCGATCCCTCAGCGAGATATTTCTCGAATGATTCTGGTGTCAAATTCTCAAACTTCAAGTCCTGCGGAATCTGGGACAGCAATTCGCTGATTTGCTCGGCTAGCGTTTCGAGGATTCCCAAGGAAGCCTGCGCTGGCACGTCAACGGAGAGCATCGATACCGCCACCAAGTCGGTCGCAGTGATTCGATGTGGATCAGTATCGACACCTTCACCCAGAGTTTCAAAGCGCGATCCAGAATACTTGGGCCGACCGTTTCCCATGGTCCCGAAATAGTCCCTTACATCTTCTACCGCAGTGCTGAAGTCTACTTTTGATCGAAGTTGCATTTACGCTGACCCCCATTATTGGTTGAAGATTTGATTATTTCACCGTACCTGAAAGTACCGACAAGTTGGGCTCTCAGCCACGATTCGGGAAATTAGTCGTCGCCTATTTGTCCCTCATTCTTCGTACGCTCTTTACATGATTGATTTCAATAATTCCTCTGTCTTCAAATTGGGCCCATGGGACCTTTCACAAGTCGCACCGGAGATCGTACCCATGATGGTCACTGGCGAAGAGCTACTAAGCGCTTTCAAGGGTGCACGCGACTACGTGGTCTTCAGCAACAAGCGACTCATCGCCGTCAATGTGCAAGGCATGACCGGCAAAAAGCGGGATTACACCTCGTTACCGTATTCGAAAGTCCAGTCGTTCTCCGTTGAAACAGCTGGAACCTTCGATCTGGATGCGGAGCTGGACCTGTGGTTCAGCGGGTTGGGCAAAGTTCGTCTGGAGTTCAAGGGCAAAGTTGATGTCCGGGCCCTCTCTCAGCTCATCGCCTCCTACGTGCTCTAGCAAGACAGCACGCCTGTTCCTATTCAGGGCGAGACCGCTGGCTGCTACCAGGCCTCGCGCGGGCTGAGCCGGGCTGCTGCCATTGATGCACCCAGGATGATGGTGCGCATGAAGCGTTCGGCCGCTTCGATCAGCAGCCGCTCCCCGTCATCCACTGCTTCTTGCAGCGTCATCGGGATGGGCATGATCGAGGCAATGGCGTCAATTCCGATATCGTGCACGTCTCGGCAGCCGCGGCCCAGAGTTCCTGCCAGAGCCACTACCGGCACCCCATGCAGCGCCGCGCGCCGCGCTACCTCCGCAGGCACCTTTCCCTTGGGCGTCTGGAAGTCGATGGCGCCTTCTGCGGTGATGACCAGATCCGCTCCGCGCAGCATCGAGTCCAGATCGATGCCGGCCAAGCCCGAGTCCAGGATCGCCTCGAAGCGAGGCAAGAGCACCGCCCCCACCGCCGCCAAGCCAGCGCCCAGCCCGCCCGAAGCACCCGTCCCCGGGGCCAAAGCGAAATCCGTGGAGCGCGAGGACTCCAGCGCATCGCGGCGCAGGATCGAGGCCCAGCGTTCGAAACCTGCTGACATGATTTCGACCTGTTCCGGAGTTGCCCCCTTCTGCGGACCGAAAATGCGGGCCACTCCGCGTGGGCCGGTCAGCACATTGTGCGGGTTCAGCGCCATGGTGATCCGGACATTCCCGGCAGCCAGGGCCGGGTGCAGGCCGGACAGATCCAACCGGTCCACCGATCCGAGGTAGTTGCCGCCGGCCTTGACCTCATGGCCGTTGGCATCAAGGATTCGTGCACCCAGCGCCTGCAATGCCCCCATGCCGCCATCCGAGGTACCCGAGTCGCCGCAGCCCACGAGGATCTTGGAGGCCCCGGCATCAATGGCGGCCGCGATCAGCTCGCCCACACCGTAGCTGGTGGTGGTTCCCGGATCCCGCTGGTCGCGGGGAACCAGCCGCAGGCCCGCAGCGGCGGCCATTTCGACGACTGCCGTTCCGGCCGCTTCGCCACCGAGCATGGCGTAGTGGGACTCGACTTGCTGGCCGACCGGACCGGTGACTGCCATTGGCACCAGGTGGCCGCCGGTAGCGCACGCCAGGGTTTCTGCGGTGCCTTCGCCGCCATCGGCGATGGGCACTGCCTTGACCGTGGCTCCGGGCAAGGCCCGGCGAACCCCGGCGCCGATGGCCGCCGCGACTGCCGCCGCGTCGAGGGATTCCTTGAATCCGGAAGGGGCTACCAGGATGCGTTGTGGAAGTGCGTGTGCCATGATTCGTTGTCCTTTTCAGTGAGGATGAATGCGATGAGATGTGAAGCTACGAGGTGGTTCAGAGGAACAGCGGCAGTCCCATAGCCGGCCAGATCCAGAAGGCGAAGACCAGGACCAGCAGGACCATGAGCGGTCCGAGCACCGCGCTCAGGCGCAGCAGGTCTGCCGGCTTATAGGTTTCGATGCCCTCGATCTCGGAGAACAGGTTCACCGGCTTCGCGCTGCTGGTCAGTGTGTGGCAGAAACCGGCGGCGGCGGTGGAAGCCAGGGCAATGGCTACCGCGTTGACCCCGACGCCCGGGGCCAGCGAGACCACCAGCGGAATCAGCACCGCTGAGCGGGCCGAACGGGACTGGATGACCAGATGCGCCGCGGCAGAGACCACCACCACGAGGACGGTGAAGACCCAGGGTGCGGCAGCGCCGAGCTGCTCGACGGGGCCAAGCACCTTGCGGGCCAGCCATTCGGCGGCTCCGCTTCCGGCGAGCGCCGTGCCCAGGGTGAGGGTCGCGGCCATGAAGATGAGCATCGACCACGGCACCGCCTTCAATGCCTTGGCCAGGCCTACAGAGCCGTATCCCGGGCTGGCTACCAGCAATGAACCAAGCAGGGCCACGATGGCGGGATGGAGCTGGTGCAGGGGCTCGGTGCACCAGAGCACCACCACAGCCGAGACCAGCAGCGCTGCCCTGGATTGCCCCACCGTGAGCGGGCCCGAGAGCGGCACCGGCGAATACTGCTGCAGCCGCTCGATGCCCACCGCCAGCGGTTCTGCGCGGTCCTCCTTGCGGGTGAACATCCACAGCACCAGTTCGGCGCACAGATGGGAGGAAACGAAAGCCAGCGGCAATCCGTAGACCAGCCAGCCGGCGAAGGAGAATCCTTCATGGCCCGCGGTGGCGAGGATCTGGCTGGTGATCAGGTGCGCTCCGGCGCCCAGATAGGATGCCACGGCCGAAAGCAGGATAACCGAGGGGAAAACCAGGGACAGGGCCAGGACGATGCGGCGGCGATCCGCCAGCGCCTTGGCCAGGGCAATGAAGACCGGAATGGCCAGGGCCGCGCGCCCGGAAGTGGACGGCACCGCGAATGCGGTAGCCACCAGCACGCCGGTAGTCAGGTGGATCAGCTGCCGCGGGGTGTTCGCCCCTGCGGCTATCCATGCTGCGGCGCGGGTAGCCAGTCCCGTGGCGGTGATCCCCGCCGCGATCACGAAGGCGGCCAGCAAGAGCCAAATGGTGTCTTCTCCCAGCGAGGAGAACAGGTCGGCTTCGGGCAGCACGCCCATGAGCACCAGCACCACTGCTGCGCCCAAGGCGATAAAGGTATCGCCTACTGGCGAGAAGACCCAGAGCCAGATGGCCAAGGCGAAGACCGCCAGGGTCAGGGCCCCTTGGGCTGGCAATGCCTGCGCTGTCCCCGCATCTGGGCCGAAGGCTCCGTAGGCGCACCAGCCGAGAAAGGCCAGCAAGACCAGTGCGGCGATGATTCGCGCTGCGTTCTGCTTGCTCCACCGGTTTCGTGCAGCACCGGCGTTGCCCTGTTCCGCGGCTTGGTCCGTGGACCGCTGGGCGGTGTAGCGGAATCCCGAGCGTGGCGCGGTTGGCTTGATGCTCATGACTCACCGCCCAGGCTGCTGGCCATGGATTGGGCGAATTCTTCTTCGCAGCGGATGCCTTGTCCGGCATCAGCTTGCGGGAGGGAAAATCCGAAACTGGTTCCGTTGCCGTTTCCGGATTCCACCCAGGCCGTGCCGCCGTGGGCTTGCGCGACCGCTTTCACCACGGCCAGGCCCAAGCCCATGCCGGTTCCTTGCTGGCCGGCTTCCGGGGCACTGCGATAGTTTTCCAGCAGGGCACGGGCCTGGTCCGGATCCAACACCGGTCCATCGTTGGCAACCCAGAAGCTGGCCATGCCCTTTGCTGCGGCAGAACCGATCCGGATGCTTTCTCCATCCTCGGTATGCGCGACAGCATTTTGGATCAGTTGGTGCATGGCCTGGGCAACGCGCAGCGGATCCAGCCACGCCTGGGCCTTGGCAGACTCGGCTATGCGGAATCGGCGGTCCGGGTAGGCGCCCGGGCGGGCGGCTGCCGCGGCAACGTCCGCCGTGACTTCGCCGACGGGCACCATTCGGCGCTGGATGAAGTCCGGGTCCGAGCTTTGCGCCAGCAATTCCAGGTCGGCAAGCGTCTGCCCCATCAGTGAAATGTGCGCCTGCGCGGTGCTGATGATCCTGCCGCGTTGCTTCCGGGGCACCTCTTCCTCGTTGAGCTTCTGCAAGGCAGCTGCCATCTTGCGTTGCGGGCTTCCCAGGTGCTCTCGTGCTTCGGCGATGAAGTGGCGTTGGGCCAGATGCGAAGCTTCAACCCGGTCAAGCATCGCATTCAGTGTCCTGGCCAGCTGCGCCAAGTCGTCGCGTCCTTCGACCGGAACGCGGGCCGAGAGGTCATTGGCGCTAATCGAGGCGGCGGTTTCGCTCATGGTGCGGATGGGACGCATGATCTGCCCAGCTGCCAACCAGGCGATCCCCGCGGTCAAGGCCAGTCCCCCGGCGGCCACGCCGAAGAGCATGGTTGCCTGCCGGTTGGCTTCTTCCTGGGCCCCGCCAATGAAGTGCGCGACGACCAGATGGGCTTGGTGCCCCGCCCCGCTGGCTCCGGAGGCATCCTTGGCCTCGGCCTTCGCCCAGCGAACCGTCCCGTGGTTGCTCTCCAGGATTCCGGAGGTCTTCGCGTCATCGAGAATACGGCCCAGGAGCACGGGGTCATCAGCCAGCCAGGTCCCGGCCTGGTTGGCTGCGGTGCCTGCGGTGAGCACCCGTCCATTGGCCTGCGCGAGAATCGCTTCGCCGGCCATCGGCTGCTGGCGGGCCAGATAGCGTTCCATCAATTCACCGATCGAGGAAAACGGGCGAGCTGTCTTCGGGTCCAGTCCCTCGGCGGCGAAGGTCCGGAACTCCTCGATTTCCTGCGCGATGCCCACGTTGGCAGCTTCGGCTACTTGGCCGGACATGATCGAACGCATCGAAACCGTTACGGCCAGCAGGGCCAGTGCAGTAGTGAGCACGATCCACCCGACAATGCGCAACCGTGCCGACACCGTTGATCCCTGGTGCTCATGGATATCAGCCATTGGCGATCAGCTCCTCAGCTTGCGCTTGTGCAGCAGCGGGCTCGGGAGCCGGTGAGAGCTGGACAATGATTGGCTGCTGATGCGGGATGGGCGGATTGGCCTTGTCGGCAAGTGCCTGGCTGGCGCCGGCCAGTCCCGCTGGCACGGCCAACACCATGAGGATGAGAAGTATGCGGCGATTCATGCTTTGAACATTAAAAGACCCTTGTGAGGAGCACATTAGGCGGTGGTGAGAGGATTATGGCGCGTCCATGAGAAGCAAATGAGAGCGAGCGAATCGCCCCGGGTTCTCGCGTATTTCCGAGGTCCGGCAGCGCGGGGAATTCCATGAAAATTTTCCCGATCTTCCTATTTTCGGTGTTCATGTTGTGGTCGCAATCCGCGAACTGCGGGCTTCCTCGCCGCCAGGGCAAAAGAAAAGAGGTTCCGCCACCCCTGATGGGATAGCGGAACCTCTGCGAATTCGAGCTACTTCGCAGCCCAGAGCACCGAGTCGTCAGTGAACGAGAGCGTTTCGCTCATGCGGATTTTCGCATCTGCCACGGCCTCGGCCGGCACGTCGAAGACCACCTGGTAGCTTCCCTTCCCGCCCTTGGCCAAGGTAGGAACGTCCATGCCCGGCTTGGCGGTGATCGCAGTCGCGCTGCTGGTGCTGTAGATGCTTGCATCCGAGCCCACCAGCTCTGGATTAAGGTCCAGCCATGCGTCGCCTTCTTCTTCACCGTTGTAGACAACAGAAAGGTCCACGAGGACATACTGGCCTTCGGCCTCCTGGTTGAACTCATTTGCCTTGGCGATCTGTGCGCCGGCATCCAGGTTCACCGCACTGACATTGACCGAATACTCGCCAACAGCAGCGGCCTGCCCCAAGGCCAATACCTGTGTTTCGTCTTCGGCTTGCTCGATGATCTCAGCCGGTGCCGCCACTTCGCCGTCGGAAGCGTCGGCAATGCCGTTGGCGACCTCGTCGATCGCCTTCACATAGGCTGCCTGGGTGGCGAACACAAGAACGATGGCTACGATGGCGATGATGCTCGATGCAACGCCCAAGCCCTTGCTGCCACGGCGCTTGGAAGCGACAATGAGCGAGACGATGCCCAGTACCAGAGCAATGAAACCGAGCACGGCGGCAAAGTTGTTGACGATCGGTACCCAGCACAGGGCCAATGCAACGATGGCCACGACCAGGGCCGCAATGCCCAGGCCCTTGCCAGCTGAGCTCTTGGCAGGCGGTGCCGGTGGCACCATGTTCGGATCGACCGGATTTTGTAAAGACATGAAAGCTTCCTTCGAGTGAAGACGGCGCCACGCTGGCGCCGAGGCGGATATCAGCCCAAGCGGATGAGGACTTCGGCCGAAAAGAGTCTTTGTTGACTCTTCAAAAATCATGCCAGTGCCTACCGACAATTTAGCTTGCCCCGGATTCGGCTCCAGCCGAGCTGCCCAAGGCAGCTGCAGTTTCCGGAAGCCAAGTGCGGGCGATTGACGTGCACCATTCAGGTGTTCCAGCAGGTGCATCTGGCCCGCGGACCGATGCCTGCGATTCTCCCGGGAATTTGCCTGCGCTAGGCGGGCCCGTTGGCAAAACCTGGGTGATTCATTACAGAATGCACTTATGGCCACTTCCCTTGAACACTCCCCGGGCCGCAGTACATTGCGCTATGTGCGCCTCATGCTGCTCGCGGTGCCCCTGCTCCTTGTCGTTGCCATCGTCATCTATGGCATTGCCAACCAGCGCATTGAAGACTCCCTGAGTTCCTATTACCTGGGTCCAGCACGGGACTTGTTCGTTGCGATGCTGGTGACTACCGGGGTACTGCTGGTGGTTTACACCGGAGACGAGCTGGAGGACTATGCACTGAATTTGGCCGGCTTCTACGCCATGTTCGTCGCCTTGGTTCCCACCAAGCTGGGTGAAACGCTGGCGCAGCTGCACCTGGGCGAGCAGAGGCGGCTCATCTTCTCCGTGCAGGTATCGGTTATTGCGGTTCTCGTCGTCAGCTCGGTATTCATCTGGCTGGGAATCAGGACCAGCCGCGCTCCGCACCGCGCGCTGTTCCACAGCACCGCGACCAAAGCGCTCGGTTTGCTGAGCACCCTGCTCCTGGTCGGCTTTGTCCTGCTGCTGCTGTGGCGGACCGTTGAAGGCAAGCAGTTCGCCGGCGTGCATGCCAGCGCTGCATTCCTGCTGATCTTCTCCATGGGCATCGCCATCGCCAGCCACCTGGACCACAAGCCGCTGTGCGCGATGGACACCAGCGGAGGCAAGAAGCTGCACTACGCAATCATCCTGGTGCTGATGCTCATCGGATTGATTGCCTGGCCGATCCTGCTGGCCGCGGGCATCCAGGAGGCCCTATTCATTGTCGAATGGTTCGAGATCAGCCTTTTCTCGTATTTCTGGTATCTGGAATCCCGGCGCTTGTGGAACCCGGCTGCCTGAGTCCGCTAGGCAAAATACCCGCCGCTGGTCCGGCAACTGGCCCCTGCTACCCAACTCGGCTTTTTCCTGGCGAGGCTAGTCAGGGCTAGGTGCCAGAATTCCGGTTTCAGGCGAAAATAAAAAGTTCCGACTCGCGAATGCGAGCCGGAACCTTCTTGTAAGCTCCTCCAACTGGACTTGAACCAGTAACCCTTCGATTAACAGTCGAATGCTCTGCCAATTGAGCTATGGAGGATTGCAACGAGATATAACTTTACCCAAGATTCCCGCGAATGCAAAATCGGGATCCTAGGTTCCGCGAAGGATCCTCCGGCGCATCTCCAGTTCCATCAGTTCCCGGTTGATCTGGGCATATTCTTCGCCTTCGGGTGCCATTTCAGCACGCTGCAAGCGGCCGATCAACTCGGCCTTGCGGTGTGTGATTTGAAGCTCAATCAAGCCGTTGATGATGTCGGCGCAGTAGCGGTTCAGGCTATGTTCGTCAGATGCCGGAATGCTGGTCACTGCGAGTTCTGAAACGAAGCTGCGCAACTGCTCGGGGACTTCGTCGCGAATGACTTCAACCCAGGAGGTCGCCGACGCGCCTGCGCTGGACGCGGCAACGACGCCATCGTGGACAGCAGAGTGCGCCGGGGCCAGGAAGCGAGCCTCGTAGAACGCCTGCCATTGCTCGTCCTTCAACCGCTGCGGCTGCTGGATCACCACTTCCAGGGCCTGTCGTTCAAGGCGCATCACCGGGTCGCGGTGATCCGGGCGTTCAAAGGCCGCCGCCGGGATTGCCTGTTCAGCCTCCCCCGGTTGCGGGTGTGGTGCCTGCAGGTCGGCGTTCTTCGGCAACCGGGCGCGTTTGATGGAGGCGCCCACCGAGCGGTTGACGTCCTCATTATTCATTCCCAGCCAGCCGGCAAGCTCACGGGCATATGCCGGACGAATGGCCGAGTCGCGGATCTGCGCAACGATCGGAGCGGTCTGGCGCAAGGCCTGGACACGTCCTTCAACGGTGTTCAGATTGAATTTCTTCAATTCGGCACGGATGGCGAATTCAAACAGCGGACGCTTGAGCTCGATGAGCTCGCGTACAGCTTCGTCTCCGCGGCGCAAACGCAAGTCGCACGGGTCAGCACCGGTTGGTTCAACACAAACGTAAGTCTGGGCAATAAATCGCTGGTCTTCTTCGAAGGCGCGCAGCGCGGCCTTCTGGCCTGCGGCGTCACCATCGAAGGTGAAGACTACTTCGCCACCGGTGCCGTCATCCTGCAGCAGCCGGCGGGCAATCTTGATGTGGTCCGTGCCGAAAGCGGTACCGCAGGTGGCCACCGCGGTGGTGATGCCAGCCAGATGGCAGGCCATCACGTCGGTGTAGCCTTCCACCACAACGATCTGGCGGCTCTTGGAAATCTGCTTCTTGGCCAGGTCCAGGCCATAGAGGACCTGGGATTTCTTGTAGAGCTGGGTCTCCGGAGTGTTCAGATACTTCGGGCCCTGGTCATCCTCGTAGAGCTTGCGTGCACCGAAGCCGATGGTGGCACCAGACAGGTCGCGGATCGGCCACATGACACGTCCGCGGAATCGGTCATAGATTCCGCGGTTGCCCTCGGAGAACATGCCCGTCAGCTTCAGCTCATCATCAACGAAGCCCTTGGAGCGCAGGTGCTTGAGCAGTGAATCCCAGCCCTTGGGTGCATAGCCCACGGAGAATTGGGCTGTGACTTCCTGGTCAAAACCGCGACCGGCAAGGAACTCGCGGCCGGCGGCTCCTTCCTCGGTAGCCAGCTGCGCGCGGAAGAATTCCTCGGCGACCTTGTGCGCGTCGACCAGGCGCTGGCGCTTGCCGTAGTCTTCGCGGCGCGGTCCCGGTCCCCCGTCTTCATAGCGAAGCTCGTAGTTGATCCGGGCAGCCAGGAGTTCCACAGTTTCGGTGAACGACGAGTGGTCCATTTTCTGGATGAAGGCGATCACGTCGCCGGACTCGCCACAGCCAAAGCAGTGGAAGGTTCCTAGCTGCGGGCGAATATGGAAGGACGGACTGCGTTCGTCGTGAAAAGGGCACAGGCCCTTGAACGAGCCAATGCCCGCGGATTTGAGCGTGACATAGGATTCGACGACCTCACGGAGGTCGGTGCGGTTACGCACCTCGTCGATATCTTCACGCTTGATCAGCCCTGCCATGATTCCCTTCTAGAACAACTTTGCGTCAGGGGCTTCGCCCTTGACCAGATACGAGTGCCATTCGGTGGCTGAGACGTCAGTGAGCGAGGCGACCTGGTCAATCACCACACGCAGCTGGGCCGCTTCATCAGCGGCGTCTTCCCAGTCAGCTGCGAAGATCGGCTCCAGATTATCCCGGCCCGTTTCACAGAGCAGTTCGACCAGCTCGGTCAGCAGCGTGCGCTGATCCAGGTAGAGCGGCTGGCGCACTTCCGAAGCCATCACGTAGCTGGCCGCGATGCCCTTCATCACGGCAATCTCGTGCTCGGTTTCCTCGGGCACAATCAGGTTCGCGTTATAGCGGGTGAGCTTGCCTTCCCCGAAGCGTGCCCGGGTGGCATCCATTGCCGCGGCAGCGAAGCGGCCAATGAATTGGCTGGTCATGTCCTTCAGCGCCGCCATGGAACGCCGTGAGCCGTCAAAATGCGAAACCCACTCATCGCTGATTTCCAGGCGGCGCAACGCCGCATCGATGTCGGCCTCCCCAGTGGTCGGCAAGTACCAGTCCTTGGTCACCTGCAACGCACGCTCGCGCTGCAGATCCTGCTTGAGCCAACGCAGCTGCAGCTTGCCGCCGACAATTGCGTCTTCCACGTCATGAACCGAGTAGGAAATGTCATCAGCCAAGTCCATGACCTGGCCTTCCATGCAGACTGCTCCGGCGGTGGCTTCCGGGACGTTGCGCAACCAGTTGAAGACGGTGGCGTCATCCTCGTAGACACCGAACTTCTTGGTTTTCTTGCCGTTGACCTCTGGCGCATCGGTTTTCAGCCACGGGTACTTGCACGCTGCATCCAGCGACGCCCGCGAAAGATTCAACCCGGCCGAATGCCCGTTGTGCCGGAAAGTCTTGGTTTCCAAGCGAGTGAGCAAACGCAAGGTCTGGGCATTGCCCTCGAATCCGCCAATGTCCTTGGCTGCCTTGTCCAGCGCCTTCTCGCCGTTGTGGCCAAAGGGCGGATGACCCAGGTCGTGCGCCAAGCAGGCGGTGTCGACAACATCCGGATCGCAGCCAAGGGCCGCACCGAGCTCGCGGCCCACCTGGGCCACTTCCAATGAGTGGGTGAGCCGGTTGCGCACGAAGTCATTCTGGTTTGGTGCCACTACCTGGGTCTTGGCGCTCAAACGGCGCAAGGCGGAGGAATGCAGCACGCGGGCACGGTCCCGCTCAAAGGCAGTACGGTAGGACTTCTTCGCTGGTTCAGGCACCCACCGCTGCTGGTCGGCTTCGGTATATCCGGGGATCTGAGTCATAGTTCCTAGTCTAGTAACTCTTTGCCGGCATTGAGGAGTTATCCACTAGTGGCGTAGCCGTGGCTATCCCGGGGTGGCTAGCCGCCGGAGATATCCAGCTCGGCGGCCTTGATCATTTCGCGGTGGGCATCGCTCATCACGCGGTTATCCAGCCAGCCGTCGGGGACGTGCGTCTTCTTCGGGTGGCCCGCACGTCCGCGGGTGCCTTCTGCGGCAACCCCCGGGTACGGCAGGTCCAGATCCAGCTGGTCCAGCAGTTCGCGCAGCACTGCCAGGGATGGCACCTGGGCCAGCTGCGAGCGGATTTCGCCGCCTACCGGGTAGCCCTTGAAGTACCAGGCAATGTGCTTGCGGATATCGCGCATGCCCTTGCCCTCGTCCTCGAAGAATTCGGCCAGCAGTTCGCCATGGCGGTATACGGTGTCGGCGACCATGCGCACGCCCGGGCGGAAACGGTCTTCACGGCCCTCGAAGGCCGCCTGCAGGTCGCCGAAAATCCATGGCCGGCCCTGGCAGCCACGGCCTACCATGACGCCGGCGGCACCGGTCTGCTCAACCATTTCAATGGCATCCTCGGCACTGAAGATATCGCCGTTGCCCAGCACCGGCATGTCATCCATGGCTTCGCGCAAGGTCGTGATCGCGTCCCAGTCGGAGTGCCCCGCGTAGTACTGGCCGGCGGTGCGCGCGTGCAAGGTGACTGCGGCCGCACCGTGGTCCCGGGCAATTTTCGCTGATTCCAGGTAGGTCAGGTGGTCCTTGTCGATGCCGATGCGCATCTTCACGGTCAGCGGGATATCGCCCTTGGCGGCCTCTGAGGTCGCGGCTTCGATGATGGAGGTGTAGAGATCCGACTTCCAGGGCAGGGCCGAGCCGCCGCCCTTGCGGGTGACCTTTGGAACTGGGCAGCCGAAGTTCAGGTCAACGTGGTCCGCCAGGTTTTCGTCAACCACCATGCGCACGGCAGCGCGCACGGTGCCGGGGTCCACGCCGTAGATCTGGATGGAGCGGATCTCCTCGTCGGGATCGTGGGAGATGATGCGCAAGGATTCGGGGTTGCGTTCCACCAGTGCCCGGGCGGTCACCATTTCGGTCACGTACAGCCCGCCGCCATATTCGCGGCAGAGGCGGCGGAAGGCGCGGTTGGTCACCCCAGCCATCGGAGCAAGAACCACCGGGGTATCAATGGTCAGCTTGCCCAGCTGCAATGGAGGCAGCTTGAGGGTCGGGGTGTTGGTTGGCGCATCAGTCAGGGTCGTCACCCATCCATTATCCCGCACGAACGCAAAACAGTAACTGAGATCTTCATCAAATCTTGATGCCGAGGCGCTGGATTATTGTCCTGATGTGGACCAAAATGATGCAATGACAAGTAAATTTTCGGCGGCGCGGGTGGTTCTGCTGGCCCTTGCCGCCGCCATTGTGGCTTTGGTTATAGCCGCATTGCTCGTGGTTTCGCTGCGTTCGGCACCAGAGGTCCACGGGGAGAACACTCCGGAAGGGGTCGTGCAAAGATATCTGATGGCTTTCGAGGCCGAGGATTTGCCGGCCATGCAGGGCTACACTGTTGAAGGCCAATCCAGGACGCTGTGCTCTCCCGAACCCTATGCCCCGCAGCCGCTTGATGTGCAGCTGCTGCGCAGCACCGTCGGGGAGTCCAGCGCTACCGTGCGCACCAGGTTCAATACCCGCGACGCCCAATTCCTGCCCTTGGGGAATCTGTCCTCATATGAAGAGGCGTTCGAGCTGCGCAAGATCGATGGAGCCTGGCTGATTGACCGCATGCCGTGGCAGGTCGGCCTGTGCACCGCCGAGGAGTTGGGTTACTGATGGCCGCAACCGCCCCGGCGTTCCACGTGCAAAGCAGCAGCGTGCTGCGTCCAGTGATCCTCCACGGCTTGCTGTTCGTGCTGTTGATGGTCTCGGCTACGGGCTTGTCTACGCTCTTTACCGCGCTCTTCCATGGTTTCGATTCCTTGCTGGTCAGCACCGAGCAGCTGGCGATGGCCTTCACCTTCACCCTGGTTGGAATCCCCTTGGCCTGGCTGTTGTGGCGTTCCATCCGCAAGCGCTTGGCCCGGCCGTCGGCCTTCGACTCAGCCATCTGGTCCTTGCAGGCCTCGGCCGCGTACCTTGCCACCCTGGCTGCCAGCAGCTGCGCCGCGCTGGCGTTCCTGGCGGGACTTGTTTCCGCAGCCCGCGACGGTGCATGGCAGTCGACGCTGGCGGTGGCCTTGGGCTGGGGCACGGTGTGCGCCTGGCAGCACCGCCAAATCACTTCACCGCGTACTGCACCGCGGCAATTCGCCCAGCTGGCGGCCAGCGTGGGAAATTACTTCAGCATGGTGCTCTTCGCGCTTTCGCTGATTGCCACGCTGACGGTCGCGTTGGAAATCCTGGTCGTGCCGGAAAACACGCTGGTGGGCCCCACCGGCATGCCGAATCTGCTGATGGCGCTGGTCTGGCTGGCAGGTTCCTCGGCCCTGTGGTTCTGGCATTGGAAACTGCGCAGAGTCCAGAAGATGTCCAATCTCCTGAACAGCGTCCTGCTGGTTGTATTGGGCCTGGCCGCACCGGCGTTGGCGTTCCTGCTGGCGATCGCCGAGCTGGTTTCCTGGGTGTGGCCGCAGGCATGGACGGCGCAGGAACGCACCGAGCTGTTCCTCGACGGCGGTCCAAGCCTGCTGGCCATCATTGTGGCGGCCGCGGTTCTCTGGATTTACCACCAGTCCCAGCTGCGTTCCGGGCTGCACCCTGCCGCCGTGGTTGGCGCAGCGCACCTGGCGCTGAGCGGTGTCAGCCTGGCCGTGCTGGCTACCGGGCTGGGCATGGTGGTCAATGCGCTCTTCGCAGCACTCGGGTCCAGCGTCTCGGTGGGCTACTCCGCGGGTTTGCTGGGCCATGGTCTCGGCTTGCTCGCCTTCGGAGCCGCCGCATGGCTTTGGTACTTCAAGCCCTGGAAGCCCTTCCCGGCAGACTCGCGCAGCGCCTATTTGGTCCTGTTCTTCGGAGCCAGTTCCGTCGTCGCGCTGGTTTCCCTGCTGGTCTTCGGGTACCGGATTTTCGAGTTCTACCTGGAACCCGATTCTCGTCTTGATTCCCTCCTGGACACCGTTCGCGGCCCGCTGGGCTGGCTGGTTGCGACCGCTGCCGTGGCCGGCTACCACTTTGCGCTGTGGCGTTCGGATAAGGATTCCAGAGCCGGTTCTTCTGGAAAATCCATTGCCTCTCAGGGGGCGATAACACGTCGAGGAGTGGTAATCGTTGGCCCGGCGGCTTCCGAGCCGATGGCGGCTCAGCTCAAAGCGCGCCCGGAGCTAGCGGTGACGTGGATGGCTTCGTCCGGCCCTGCATTGGACGACCGGACCGAGGTGTCGGTGCTGGCGCGCATCGAGGAATACCTGGCAACTCATCATGATTCCTTCATGGTTCTTGCCGAAGCTGACGGGTCGGTGCGTTTTATCAATCTCGCCTAGTCGGAACGCATTCAGCACCAATTTGTAAATAGGTGCGTCTATTGTGACTTATTTTGCCCTAAACTAAAAACATCATGGTAGTGTGACTTTTTGTGCTCGCGATTCAGTGAGTGTTCCCTAATTACGGAAAGTCGCATGACCCTCCTTGCGCCGCATCAGCCCGCCAACAAGTCCGATCAAGCCAAAGCCGCCCATGGATCAGCAGGATTGGCCGCCAGCAATGCTTGGAAGTCAGCGGCGTTGGCCCTCTGCCTCGGCTTGCTCGCAGTCGCCCTCTTCGCGTCTTTGGGCATTGGAGCAAAGGCGATTGCGCCGCTGGCTGCCGGGCAGGCGCTATGGGGAATTGGCACACCCGAAACACTGGTGATCATCAACGAGCTGCGCCTGCCGCGCACCGCGATTGGGCTCCTGGCAGGAATGTCCCTGGCTGTTGGCGGCGCATTGATTCAGGCACTGACCCGCAATCCGCTGGCAGATCCCGGTATCCTCGGGGTCAATGCGGGCGCCGGATTCGCCGTCGTGCTCGCTGTGGCGTTCCTCGGCATCACCCACATTTCCCAGTACATCTGGTTCGCCTTCGCCGGAGCCGTGCTGGCCACCCTCGCGGTATACCTCATTGGATCGCGTGGCCGCGGTGGAGCGACACCGGCCAGGCTGACCTTGTCCGGCGTCGCACTGGGCGCCGTGCTGGGAGGAATTTCCAACGGGATGACCCTGCTCAACCCCGAGGCTTTTGACCGCATGCGCTATTGGGGCGCGGGAACCTTGAACAACCGCACCCTGCCCATGGTGGGCGTCATCGCCCCTTTCGTTATCCTGGGGCTGGTCTTGGCGGTGCTGTGCACCCGCTCGCTGAACACATTGGCCTTGGGCGATGAGGCCAGCCTCGCGCTGGGTACCAATATCGGCCTGACCCGCGCAGTGGTGATTGTGGCGGTCACCCTGCTCTGCGGCGCAGCGACCGCCGCCGCCGGCCCGATCGGCTTCGTGGGCTTGATGATCCCGCATATCAGCCGTTGGATCGTCGGACCGGATCAGCGATGGATCCTGTGTTTCTCGATGATCCTCGGCCCGGTGCTGTTGCTCGTTTCCGATGTGCTTGGCCGCATCGTTGTCCCGCCCGGCGAAATGCAGGTGGGGGTCGTCACGGCCTTGCTTGGCGCTCCGGTGCTGATTTGGCTGGTTCGGCGCAAGCGGGCTAGCGGACTATGAGTGCTGTGGATTTCGGCCCGGGCCACCGGGTACTGCGCATTGGACGCATCTGGTTGCGCGTGCAACCACGTCAGCTGCTTCTCGCCGCACTGCTCTCGGTATTGGCGGCCGCCCTGGGCCTCTACGCGTTGGCCACTGGCGACTACACGCTGGGCTTGGGCGAAGTGCTCAATACCCTGGCTGGAGCCGGGGAGGCCAGCAGCCAGCGGGTGGTGCTGCAATGGCGGCTGCCCCGCGTTCTGATGGCACTGCTATTGGGCGCAGCGCTAGGCGCCAGCGGGGCAATTTTCCAATCCATGACCCGCAATCCCCTGGGTTCTCCAGACATTATCGGATTCAATACCGGTGCCTATACCGGTGCGCTGGCCGTCATGCTGGTCTTCGGCGGCGGGTATTTCCAGGTGGCACTCGGTGCATTGGCTGGTGGCTTGGCCACCGCGGCCGTGGTGTATGCCTTGTCCTTTAAGAACGGCTCTGAGGGATTCCGGCTGATCATCGTCGGGATCGCGGTCAGCGCGATCCTCGCTTCGGCCAACACCTGGCTGATCTTGCGCAGCGAGCTGGAGGACGCCATGACCGCGGCCATCTGGGGTGCCGGCTCGCTGAATGCCATCGGCTGGGACCAGGCCATACCGGCCGCAGCGGTCGCGTTGCCTCTCGCGCTGGGCGCCATGGCCTGCACGCGCAGGATGCGCCTGCTGGAATTGGGCGATGACGCTGCTGTGGCGCTGGGCATCAACACCGAATCCAGCAAGCTGTCCTTGCTGGTGATCGGGGTGGCGTTGACTGCCCTGGCCACCGCGGCGGCAGGCCCCATCGCCTTCATCTCGCTAGCTGCTCCGCAAATCGCCCGCCGGATCATGGGCAGCGCAGGCGTGTCGTTGGCTTACTCGGCATTGCTCGGCGCCGTGCTGCTGCTGGCCAGCGATGTGCTGGCCCAGCGCGTTTTGGAGAACACTTCCCTGCCGGTTGGCGTAGTCACCGTCAGCATCGGCGGGGTCTACCTGATCTGGCTACTACTTCGTGAGGCACGACGCCAATGAGCATGACCCATCCGCAGCTATCCGCCGACCGGCTCACCTTGGGCTACGGGCCATCGGCCATCTCCGAAAACCTCTCGCTATCCATCCCCCCGGGCTCGTTTACGGTCGTCATTGGGCCCAACGCCTGCGGCAAATCGACCTTGCTGCGCGCCCTGTCCAGGGTGCTGAAGCCTTCCTCCGGCCAGGTCATCCTGGATGGCAAACCGATCCTGTCCCTGCCAGCCAAGCAGGTGGCCCAGCGGCTGGGGCTGCTGCCGCAGTCCTCCATCGCCCCGGATGGCATCACCGTTGCGGATCTGATCGCCCGCGGCCGCAGCCCGCACCAAGGCTTGTTCTCCCAATGGTCTGCCGCGGACGAGCAAGCAGTGCTCAGCGCCATGCACGCCACAGGCACCACCGGGCTCTCCCGGCGGCTGGTCGACGAACTATCCGGCGGGCAACGCCAACGCGTCTGGATCGCCATGGTACTGGCCCAGCAGACTCCTTTGCTGCTGCTCGATGAACCGACCACCTTCTTGGACATCTCCCACCAGATCGAAATCATGGAACTGTGCCGCAGGCTCAACGAGCAACAGGGCAATACGGTGGTTGCGGTGCTCCATGACTTGAACCAAGCGTGCCGCTACGCCACGCACCTGATCGCGATGAAATCCGGTGAGATCGTCGCCGCAGGACCTCCCTCGCAGATTGTCACCGAGGAACTGATCCGCGAGGTTTTCGCCTTGCCCTGCACCATCATCCAGGATCCCGTCTCGCACACACCACTCGTGATCCCGCTGGGCCACGAGGCCATCTAAGAAGGAAAAGAACATGCAACCAATGACCCGACGCGTCTTTTTCGGCGCAGCTTCGCTGGCCGCAGCCCTGGCCCTGGCCGCCTGCAGCCCGAGCACCCAGGCCGCTTCCCCTTCAAACGGCGAAGCCAGCGCAGCGTGGAGCTTCACCGATTCCGGCTATGGAAAAACCATCTCCATGGATGCTGCACCGCAAACGCTGGTCACCGATTCCTATTCGGCTGCGGCACTCTGGGACTACGGCATCCGCCCCTCGGGCGTCTTCGGATACGGTTTGGACGAGTCGGGCAGCCTGGCCCTTGGCAGTGCGGATCCAGCAGAGATGACCATCATCGGCCAGGACGGAGAGTTCAGCCTGGAGAAGTTGCTTGGCCTCGACCCGGATCTGATCGTGGGCTTCGGCAATGCCGAAGGCACGGGCTGGACCTGGTGGGATGACAAGGTCCAGGCAGAGGCCACTGCCACGGCTCCATTCCTGGGCATCAAATTTGGCAACCGGCCTGTTCTGGAGGTCATCGAGGACTATGAATCATTGGCCAAGTCATTGGGTGGGGATATTGCGTCGCAGTCCGCCGCCAAGGCCGACTACCAAGCCAAACTTGAACAGTTGCGTGCCTTGGCCAAGGACCAGCCGTTGCGGATCATCGCGCTCAATGGGTATGACGACCTGTACGTCGGCCAGAAATCACTGGGCCAGCTGGCCCTGCTGGACGAACTCGGATTCGATATTGTCGGCCAGACCGAGGACAGCGGCTGGGCTTCAATGAGCTGGGAGAAGGTTGCCGACTACCCTGCCGATGTGGTGCTGAGCTATTCGGGCACCGCGCAGCAGGTCAAGGACCATCCCGTCTTCGCGTCTTTGCCAGCGGTAGAGGCCAGCCAGGTGGTCGAATGGGATGATAAGCGTCCGTTCACCTACAGCAGCTATGCGCAATGGTTCGACGAGCTGATCGCAGTGCTCAACACAGCCAAGAGCCTGAACTAGGGGCATTGCGCCGAGGTCCGGTACCCCGCGCCACGAGGCGCACCGGGGTGCCGGCCCCAGCAGCTCACCGAGCCTGTCTAAGCCAGCACGCCCAGCAGCACTCCCCCGAGCGCACCGATGGCCACGACAATCCATGGGGCCATCTTCCAGGCGGTCAGCAAAACAAAGCAGAGCAAGGCCAGGACGAAAGCGGGAGCCGAAGTAATCGCCGAGGTGAAGACCGGGTTGTACAGTGCGGCGGCGAGCACCCCGACCACTGCCGCGTTGGCGCCATGCATGATGGCCCTGGCGGCAGACCAGTGGCTCACCCGGTTCCAGAACGGCAGCACGCCGAGCAGCAGCAGGAAGCCCGGAAGGAAAATGGCAAGCAAGGCGATGAGCGCTCCGGCAGCGCCGCCGGGACCCGAGTCGACGAGGACGCCAAGGTACGCGGCGAAGGTGAAGAGCGGTCCGGGCATGGCCTGGGCCGCGCCGTAGCCGGCGAGGAATTCTTGGGAACTGATCAGCCCGGGATCCACAACTGCGCTTTGGAGCAGCGGCAAAACCACGTGCCCGCCGCCAAAGACCAGGGCGCCGGAGCGGTAGAACGCATCGATGAAGCCCAGCAGATCCCAGCCCGTTGCAAGGGCTGCCACCGGCAACCCGAAAAGCAGGATGGCGAACAGCGACAGGCAGCTGATGCCCACGGTCCTTGATACCGGAAACTGCATAGCCGCCGCTGCTCCGGCATCCTTGCCGCGGCACCAGAAATATCCTGCCAATGCGCCGAAGGCAATGGCCAGGACCTGCCCGAAGCTTCCGGCCAAAAGCAGCGCCGATCCGGCAGCGACAACCGCAATGGCGGCACGGGCACGATCCGGAGCCAGGTTCCTTGCCATGCCCAGTACCGCGTGGGCGATGATGGCGACCGCAACGATTTTCAGGCCGGCCAGCAGCCCGGTACCGATGGGACCGCTGAACAGCGAAGCGCCGAAGGCGAAGACCGCCATCACCACCGCAGAGGGCAGGGTGAACGCCAGGAATGCCGCCAGGGCACCGCGCATTCCGGCCCGGTGCAAGCCCAAGCCGAAACCGACCTGGCTGGATGCCGGGCCGGGCAGGAACTGGCTCAATGCGACCAGTTGGGCGTACTGCTGGTCATCGAGCCAGCGGCGGCGATCAACCAGTTCGGTGCGGAAGTATCCCAAGTGGGCGATGGGACCGCCGAAAGAGGTCAAACCGAGCTTCAGGAAGACCTTGAAGACTTCCCTGGCCGAGCCCTGTGCCATGCGCTGTGATTCCATGGATTCCAGCATAAGTCGTGGAGGAAAACTGAAGGTAAACAGCGATAGCGCGCCACGCTAATTGCGTGATGCCACCGGGATCCGGGGGCTGGCGCGCTTCGCGTTCCGCGCTCCGGAGATCGAGGCCAGGCCAACAGCGAGCAGTGTCAGCAAGGTACCCATGACAGTTGCGGCGGTGACGGACGAACCGGGGGCCGGAAAGAAAACGTCCAGGAGCAGCGAGCCCACCAGCTGGCCGCCAACGGCCGCGAGGCTGGTGACCAGCACTCCGAGCCGCTTGACCACCAGGGCGGTGATGCCGACGAACAGGCAACCGAGCAGTCCGCCGATGTAGTACCACCAGGTGCCTGGCAGCGGGTCCAGGCCGATGCCGGCAGGCAACCGCACCAGCATCACCATCGCCAGGACCACGAACCCGACGGCAAAGTTCACCAGGGTCGCCGCCGTGGCGCCGCCATAAGCCACCGCTTGCGCGCCGTTGGCAGCTGCCTGGAAGCCCATGAGCATGCCGACGGCTGCCGAAAGCGCCATTGGCAGGAGCAAGGAGGAAAGGTCCGCGTCGGCTCCGCGCGGGCTGACCGCCCAAACCACGCCGATAATGGTCAGCACCACGCCGAGGATGCGCAAGGCATTGATCTTGCGCGGCGCGGCCCCGCCAAAGCCCACCCGGTCCATGAACATGGAACCGATTGCCTGGCCGGTCACCAGGCAGACGGTGAACAGCGCCACCCCAATGACCGGCACCGCTGCGGCCTGGCTGAAGACAATCAGGGCACCTACCGCCCCGGCCACCAGGTACCAGCGCGGGAAACGGCCTTGGGCCAAGGCGCGCGGCACTTGCGCCACCGAGCCGCGCACCGCGGGAACAAAGATGGCCAGCAGTACCAATGCCGCCAAGCCGACACCGAAGCTGATGGTTGATGCCGCGATGGCGTCCCCCAGTTTCGCGCCCAGCGCCCCGTTGATGCGCGACTGCACGCACAGCAGCAGGCCCGAAGCGATGGCAAGCAGGATGAACAGGATCTTTCCGCCGGAGCGGACCTGCGCGGTCATGGTGGTGCTGGTGGTCAACGGAGTTCTTTCACGAAGTGGAGGCTGGTGCAGAATGGCAAAAACGGGACCCGCCAGGCGGGTCCCGTTCTTGCTGGCATTACTTCGCCGCGTCGCTGGCGAGGATATGCGTCGTGGATATGACGGTGGCCTGGTCAACCACGGCCAACGCATCAATCAGCGAGGAGAGGATGAACATCGACGAGTCGACTTCCAGCTTCACCGGGTACTGGTGGATCAGCATGGCGACCATGTCGCGCACCGCTTCTGCCACTTCGTCATCACTGAAGGCCGGGTTGTGGCCTACCAGCACGTCGGTCGGGGCGTTCTCGCGGGCGGGCACGTAGCTGACCGCGAAAGCCAGCGGAACACCGCCCTCGCGCTTCGGCTTGTCGCGCAGCACCAAGGCGCCCTGCGCGCCGGTGTGCTCGTCGAGCAGCATGCGCTGCGCCGAGCCCACGGTCATCTTGGCTGGATCCCAATCGGTGTGCACCGCGTTGTAGAAATCCATCACCAGCTGGGTCAGCTCGACACTGCCGGTGGACAGGTCCTCGATCACCCGGTCATTGGTATCGAAAACCGGTTCAGCCAGTGCACCCGGCTCCAGGATGACATCGCGCGAGACCTGGATTTCGCCCAGGCCCAGCGACTGGCAGAAGCCAGCCGCCGCGGTCGCAGGATCGCCGGCGGTCACCGTGTAGCGGGCCTTGAGCTCCTGCGCCTGGCCGGCCGGGATCTGCTTGCGCAGCTGCTGAACCAGGGCGGTGCCCACGCCGGACCGGCGCTGCTCGGCGGCTACCTCGACATAGAGCCACAGGCGCTGCGGATGCAGCGAGGAAGCGAACACCACCCCGGCGCCGATAGCCACCTGGTCAACGGTGGCTACCAGCGTGCGGGAGAACGGTGCATCGCTGTTTTCGCGCAGCATGGTGCGATCCTGGTGGGCCTGCGGGGAACGCGGGTCGCCGAAGATCTGCAGCAGCTGGAGGTCGTCCCCGGAGCGCCACAGTCGGAATTCCAGTTCGTTCATCGGGCTCTAGGCTCCGTTCAGGCGCTCGGAAAGGTAAGCAGTGACCTGGTCCAGGGAAACACGTTCCTGGGACATGGTGTCTCGTTCGCGGATGGTCACGGCCTGGTCCTCGAGGGTGTCGAAGTCCACGGTGATGCAGAACGGGGTGCCGATCTCATCCTGGCGGCGGTAGCGGCGGCCAATGGCACCGGCGTCATCGAAGTCGATGTTCCAGCGCTTGCGCAGCTCGGCAGCCAGGTCCTTGGCCTTCGGGGAAAGGTTCTCATTGCGGCTCAGCGGCAGCACCGCGGCCTTGACCGGAGCCAGGCGCGGATCGAGCTTGAGCACGGTGCGCTTGTCCACGCCGCCCTTGGTGTTCGGTGCTTCGTCCTCGGTGTAGGCATCGACCAGGAAAGCCATCATGGAACGGGTCAGGCCGAAGGAAGGCTCGATCACGTAAGGGGTGTAGCGCTCACCGGTGGCCTGGTTGAAGTAGGACAGCTCGGAGCCCGAAGCCTTCGCATGGCTGGACAGGTCGTAGTCGGTGCGGTTGGCAACGCCCATGAGCTCGCCCCACTCCGAACCCTGGAAGCCGAAGCGGTACTCGAAGTCGATGGTGCCGGCCGAGTAGTGCGCGCGCTCGTCTTCTGGCACGTCGAACTGGCGCAGGTTCTCTTCCTTGATGCCCAGATCCAGGAACCATGCCCAGCAATCCTTGACCCACTGGTCGAAGAAGTCGGGGGCATCTTCCGGAGCGGTGAAGAACTCGATTTCCATCTGCTCGAACTCGCGGGTGCGGAAGATGAAGTTGCCCGGGGTGATTTCGTTGCGGAAAGCCTTGCCGATCTGGCCGATGCCGAATGGCGGCTTCTTGCGCGAGGCGGTGAGCACGTTGGCGAAGTTCACGAAGATGCCCTGGGCGGTCTCCGGACGCATGTAGGCCAGGCCGGCTTCGGTATCCACTGGGCCCAGGAAGGTCTTCATCAGGCCGGAGAACATCTGCGGCTCGGTGAACTGGCCCTTGGTGCCGCAGTCAGGGCAGGCGATCTCGCTCATCCCGTCCTTGGCTGCACGGCCCTTCTTGGCCTCGAAAGCCTCGATCAGGTGGTCCTGGCGGTGGCGCTTGTGGCACTGGATGCATTCGACCAGCGGGTCGGTGAAGGTGGCCACGTGGCCCGACGCTTCCCAGACAGCCTTGGGCAAGATGATCGACGAGTCCAGGCCAACCATGTCCTCGCGGCCGCGAACGAAGTTCTGCCACCACTCGCGCTTGATGTTTTCCTTCAGTTCGGTGCCCAGGGGACCGTAATCCCATGCCGAACGGGAACCACCGTAGATTTCACCAGCCTGGAAAACGAATCCTCGACGCTTTGCGAGGGAAATAACCTGGTCTAGCTTGGACTGTGGCGCCATATCAACTCCAATGGGAATTACGAGGCCGCTGGTTGCGGTCCGTAGAAAAATACATACCTTCCAAGGGTATCGTTTCCGCGGCCTGCAGACGAAGCCGAATCAGGTAACGCCGACGTGAACTTCCACGCCTTTGGCCGATTCTAACGATGCAGCGCGCTTATTTAGGGAAGAATGGAAGCCATGAGTGCCAATGAAGCTTTTGACCTAGAAATCCGCGACGAGTCCATCCGCTTGGGCCAGTTGCTCAAGCTTGCCTCCCTGGCCGAGGATGGCATCCACGCCAAGGAAATGATTTCCGACGGAATCGTCACCGTCAACGGAGAGGTGGACACCCGTCGCGGGGCGCAGATCCGCCCCGGCGACGTGGTGTGCGTGAATGGTGAATGCGTGAAGGTCACCGCGCAGCAGTAGTCAGCTTTTCCCCAGGACGACCCTGTTGAGGAACTCGGAAACATCCTGCAGTTCTTCCATGCACACCGAGTGGCCAATCTGCCGGTAGGTTTCGCTGGCCAATTCGGTGTGCCCCGGGACCCATCCCAGGGTGTATTCGATCTTGTCCCGGGTGATCACCGGGTCAGCCAGATCGCGGCCCCAGAACAGCGGCAGCGGCTTTTCTGCCAGCTTCGCGTCGTCGAATATATCCAAGGGCCCGGGATCCACGGCGAAGCCCGAGAGCCCGACGACGGCTTCAATGGAATCGGGCTGGTAGCGTGCCAATGAAGTCGCCATGGCCATGCCCTGGGAGAAACCGAGCAGGGTGATCGAGGAGTGCTGCTTTGCCAGCGGTTCCAGCAATGCCCATAGCGCTTCGACGCTGCGTGCCACCGACTCGATGGAGTAATCGATTTCCTGGGTCAGCGGGAACCAGCTGTACCCCGGGCCTGCTTGGAGCGGTGCGCGCACCGAGAGGTAAGTGAACTCTTCGGGCAGATGCTGCGAGAGCCCCATGAGGTCTTGTTCATTCGAGCCATAGCCGTGCAGGAACACCAGCAGCGGAGTTCCAAGGCGGGATTCGTCGTTACGGGAGATGATGGCCACTGGAGCCTGATCCGGGATAGTCATAGTTCCCCAAGACTATCGAACAGGACGTCGCGGGGAACTACAGCTAGCTCAGCGCTTCCGCGGCCCGATTCCATCAATTCCCCGGCCACCGGCGATGGCAGCGCCCGGGTGCAGCAGAACTTCCCCATAATCACCGTCGAATCTGCTGATGGCGTTGGCCGGCACTATCCTGGAACCTTGGTCTTCCAAGGCCTCGAAATCCAGTTGACATGTTACAAGATTATAAATCTTCAAAAATTGCTTAGCTTTCCAAGTTTTTCGTGTTCAACTGGACCAACGGCCTCACGGCCCTCCGGAACGCCGCTCTCGCCGGACGAGACAGCGACAGCGACAGCGACAGAGTAAGGAATAGGCGCCATGGGCGAAATTGAATACAGCGAAGATATTCCGGGGCAGCTGCAAGAGGATCTCGATAGTTTCGGGTACATCGAACCGGACCCGGGAAGCGCTTCGTCCCTATTCGATAACGTGGACGCCGTATTTTCAGTCGGCACTCCCCTGTTCGCCATGCTCTTTATCGCCGTTGTCGGATTGATCATCTTCGTAGCTGTGCGCAATTACCGCAAAGCTAAGAGCGCCGGTTTTGATCCGCTGACCCTGGAAACCGAACTGTTGGCAAGAGCCGCTAATTCAGCTATGCTGGCGCCGGAAAATCCCTTGAGGACAAGCTTGCCGAACTCGATTCCCTGCACTCGCGAGGAATCATTACCCGCGACGAGTACTTGCAGGCGCGCCGGGACGCTTTGAGCGACTAGCACGGCAGCTCGTGGAATCATCCTCGGGAATGATTGACTATAAGTTACCCTTTGGTAACAATAGATTCGTGCCAAACGATTCTGCTTCTGAACTATCAACATCCGCCAATGCCCCACTGCATCCGTGGCGCCGCTATGTCGCCATTGGGGACTCGTTCACCGAGGGCATAGGCGACCCCGACCCGTCGAGCACCGGCCGCCACCTTGGCTGGGCCGACCGCTTGGCCCATGAGCTCAGCCGCACCGTCCCGGACTTCTCGTATGCCAATCTCGCCATTCGAGGCCGGCTGATTGGCCAGATCGTTGCCGAACAGCTCGATCCCTGCATTGACCTGAAGCCTGATCTGATCTCGCTCTGCGCGGGCGGCAACGATGTCCTGCGCCCGGGCGGGGATCCAGACAAGATTGCAGATATCCTCGACAATGCGGTAGCCAAGCTCACCGATACGGGCGCCACGCTCTTGCTCTTCACCGGGCCCGATATTCGCGATACCCCGGTTTTGGGAAGCATCCGAGGCAAAGTGGCGATCTACAACGAAAATGTGCGCACCGTAGCCGCCCGCCACGACGCCATCGTGGCGGACATGTGGGCCTTGCAGGAGTTGCACCAATCCCAGATGTGGGCACCGGATCGCCTGCACTTCTCCCCTGCCGGGCACCGGCGCATTGCCGCCATGGCACTGGACTCGCTGAACGTCGCGCATCCTCTGGATACCGAAATCGTTCCGGCCGTGGATGAACGCAGCTGGCGGGAAGCCCGCAAGGAGGATCTGCAGTGGGCGCGCGAGCATCTTGCTCCCTGGGTATTGCGCCGCCTGCGCCACCAGTCCTCCGGCGACGGCATCACCCCGAAGCGGCCCTCGGCCACGCCGTTTGCGCAGACCAAGCCAAACGACTCGCTCGGCGCCGGCGACAGCGCCAAGTAGGCATGAAAAGCCTGAAGCAGTTCCACCGATTACTGGCGGAACTGCTTCAGGCTTTGAAATCTTCCCGAGCCCTTTCCGGGGCTCAGTCCCCGAACACCAAGGTCCGGAGCACGCCATCGAGCTGCGTGGCATCGGTCAGGAATCCATCGTGGCCAATCGGCGAATCAATGTAGTGCACCGGTTTTGGCTTGGACAGCGACGAGGCCAGCTTCACTGACTGCTCAGGAAAGTACAACCGGTCAGTGGTTACCGCGGCAACCACCACGTTGACGTTCGCCAATCGCGCCAAGGCGGCTTCCAGGGATTCATGGCCGCGAGCCACATCATGACTCATCAGCGCCTCGGTGAGCACCAGGTAGCTGTTGGCGTCGAAACGATTCACCAGCTTGCTGGCCTGATGGTCAAGGTAGCTTTCCACCTGGTACCGCCCGCGAGGCCCCTCGAGCAGACCCGTTGGCTTCTCGCCATCCTGCGGATTGCGCGAGAAACGGGTTTCAAGCTCGGCCTCGGAACGATAGGTGATGTGGGCCAGGCGGCGAGCCAAGCCAAGACCGGCGTCCGGGCGCGCATCGTTGCCGTAGTAGTCGCCATTGCAGAAGTGCGGATCCAACCGGATGGATTGGGTTTGCACCTGTGCAAAGGCAATTTGCTCGGCAGTCGCCTGCGCGCTCGAGGCCATCACTACGAGGTTCTTGACCTGGTCGGGGAACTCGACGGCGTATTCCAACGCGCGCGCACCGCCCATCGAACCGCCAATGACCGCATGCCAGGAATCAATTCCCAGTTGCTTGGCCAGCCGCGCTTCAAGGCGCACCGAGTCCTTGATGGTGACGAAGGGAAAGCTCGAACCGTAGGGCAGGCCCTGGTCGCCCAAGGACGAGGGGCCGGTGGAACCATTGCAACCACCCACCATGTTGATGGACACGACAAAGTACTCATTGGTGTCAACCGTGGCTCCGGGACCTACGAGCTCTTCCCACCAGCCGGCGCTTTGCGAATCGCCTTGCGCAACGTGGGCGTCACCGGTGAGCGCATGCATCACCAGCACCGCGTTGGAGCCATCAGCTGCTAGCGTCCCCCACGTTTCATAGGCCAGCACCACGTCCGGAAGGAATCCACCGAATTCGAAGTGGTGCTCCCCCACGGACTTACGGCGCAAAATGCCGTCTTGCCCGCCGGCGAGCTCTTCGGCGCGCAGAGTATCTTCAGTAGTCACAATGGATGCCATGCCTAGAGGGTTTCCTGCAGTTCCTTGTTCTCGAGGGCTGCAACAGCTTGGAAGCCCAGTTCCAGATCGGCCAGAATATCCTTGATATTCTCCAGTCCGACGCTCAGCCGCACCAGTCCCGGGCTCACGCCGGCCGCAACCTGCTCCGCTTCGGAGAGCTGGGCATGGGTGGTGGAGGCCGGGTGGATGACCAAGGAGCGCACGTCGCCGATGTTCGCGACATTGGAGTGCAATACCAGTGCGTCCACGAAGGCCTGGCCGGCTTCCGAACCGCCCTCCAGTTCGAACGCGATGATCGAGCCGGCGCCCTGATCGCTGTACTTCTGCGCACGCTCATGCCAAGGCGAGGACTTCAGGCCTGCGTAGGCGACCTTCTGCACTTCCTCGCGGGCTTCGAGCCAATTGGCAACTTCTACGGCATTCTGGCCGTGGCGCTCAATGCGCAGCGACAAGGTTTCCAGGCCCTGCGCGATCAAGAACGCGTTGAACGGCGCAACCGAGGAACCCAAATCGCGCAGCAACTGCACGCGGGCCTTGAGGATGTAGGCCAGATTGGCGCCCAGGATGCCGTTGGCACCCAGGTCGCGGGCGAAGACCAGGCCGTTGTAGGACTCGTCCGGGGTGTTGAAGCCCGGGAAGCGGTGGGCGTCCTTGGCGAAGTCGAAGTTGCCCGAGTCCACGATGACACCGGCAATGGCATTGCCGTGGCCGCCGAGGAACTTGGTGGCCGAATGGATCACGATATCCGCGCCCCACTCGATCGGGCGGATCAGGTACGGGGTGGCCAGGGTGTTGTCCACCAGCAGCGGCACGCCGGCTTCGTGGGCGATCGCCGAGATGCCCTCGATGTCCAGGACGTCCTGTCGCGGATTGGAGATGGTTTCCCCGAAGAAGGCCTTGGTGTTCGGACGCACCGCGGCACGCCAATCATCCAGGTTGTCCGGGTCGGCAACGAAGGTGACCTCGATGCCCAGGCGCTTGAGCGTGTGCTTGAGCAGGTTCTGGGTTCCGCCGTACAGGCTGGGGCTGGCCACCAGGTGGTCGCCGGCTTCGGCCAAATTCAAGATGGCGAAAGTGGTGGCAGCCTGTCCCGAAGAGAGCAGCAGTGCTCCAACGCCGCCCTCCAGGTCAGCGATGCGGGTTTCCACCGCGTCGGTGGTCGGGTTGCCGATACGGGTGTAGATCGGCTCCAGTTCCTGCAGCGCGAAACGTGCAGCAGCGCTCTGGGCGCTGGGGAAGACGAAAGAGGTGGTTTGGAAAATCGGGAGAGCCCGTGCTCCGGTCGTCGGATCCGGGGTCTGGCCGGAGTGGATCTGACGGGTTTCAAATGACCAGTTATTGCTCATGGTTTCCTCCAAATAGCGTTTCATGACTATGGGGGTACGCCACTGAAAAGACACCGACAGGAAGCACCATATCGTGACGACTTCCAGGGGTAACCCGCGCTTGTCCTTGATGCCTTGTGCGTTCAAGGGCCAGGTCTTCACCCGGGGCACCCCACCGCGGTTGGAGGGTTGCCGCCCAGTAAGCCGGGGCTTGTTACTGGGACTCATGACCTGGTACCAGTTTGCCCGAAAACCGAAGATCTTTGCAACGCAAGAGCTGGTGATTGGACTCAATCGGTCATATTTCGCGAATATTGCAGGTTCATCGCAGAGTATTCGATAGCATCCCGGCACTTAGGTGTGCCTAAGTAGAGACTCGCATCACATGTTGCCATGATGGGCACATGATGAGGCTAGATCACGTAAGTTATGCATGCGGCCCAGACGGGCTGTTGCCAACCGCTGAAAGAATCTCCGAGTCCCTTGGACTGGAATTCGTCAAGGGCGGCGTGCATCCACGATTCGGAACACGCAATGTCATCTTCCCGCTCAAGCATGGCCAGTACCTGGAGGTGGTTGAAGTCCTGAACCACCCGGCCAGCGACAAGGCACCCTTCGGACAGGCGGTTCGCGCCCGTTCGGAGCTCGGCGGCGGCTGGATGGGCTGGTGCGTCTCGGTGGAGGATCTATCCAGTGCCGAGGACCGCTTGGGCCGCAAGTCGGTGCCGGGCAACCGGAAGTTCCCTGATGGCCGCGAACTGACCTGGCAGCAGATTGGCATCAAGGGCCTGATCGCCGATCCGCAGTGCCCGTACCTGATTTCCTGGGATGAAGGATCCGAGGAGCTGCATCCGTCGAAGGCGCTGGAACCTGCCGGCGCCATCAGCCAGATCGCCATTGCCGGCTCGCGTGAACGGGTGCTGGATTGGCTGGGCCAGCCGCAGAACGTCAATTTGGGCGCTGTCACCATGCAATATGAAGCGCCGAATGGCACTCCGGGCATCATGTCGGTTACCTTTGAGACCGAGTCCGGCACCGTGGTGCTGTAAACAGTTCCGCAGAGAACGCAAGTAGGCGGGGACAATGGCGTCCCCACCTACTTTCTTTTCGTCAAGGCCGGTCCAGGCGCTTCCCCAGCACCACGACGTGCTGGTCTTCGAAGCCCAGCCGTTCATAGAAATCGATGACGGCAGAGTTCTCCTCGCGGACCATGAGCTGCACCTTGGGCACGCCGCGATCCCGCAGCCACAGGACAGCGGCATCCACCAGCTCCCTTCCCAGGCCGTTGCCCTGCCGGCACGGATCCACCGCAACATAGTAGAGCCAACCTCGGTGGCCATCATGGCCAACCATCGCAGTAGCCATGAGTTGATCGTTCTCAACGATGGCCAGCACCGTGGAAGCAGGCTCGGCCAAAGCCCGTCGGGCGTCGGCGAGCGCATCATTCCACGGACGAGCCAGCCCGGTTGCTTCCCACAATTCAACTGCTTGGCGAAGGTCCTCTTCGCGCAGCACGGTAATCTGCATTGGCTCAGCTTACCGGCGCTACTGGCCGATTCCGATGGCCGGCCCGACCAAGGCGTATCCCACGAAGCCGATGGCATCGAGCAGGAAGTGCGCGATAACCAGCGGCATCACCCGCCCGTATTTCTGGTATACCCAGCCGAAGACGACGCCCATGAGCATATTGCCGATCATCGGCCCCACCCCCTGGTACAGGTGGTAGCTGCCTCGGATCATCGCAGAACCAATAATGGTGCTCCACAGGCCCAGCTTCAATTTCTTGGCGTAGGTTAACAGGAATCCGAGCATCAGCACTTCTTCGAGGACTGCATGACGTGCAGCCGACAGCAGAAGCACTGGGACGCTCCACCAATAATCGCCAAGATTCGCTGCTGACAGTGCCGTGGTGACGCCCAGTGCCCGCCCAGCGGCATAGACGCCCAGCGTTCCTACTCCCATGGCCAAGAACATCCCCGCCCCGAGCAGTGCGTCCTTGCCCGGCTTGCGCATATCGAAACCGATGTCCCGGATAGTTCGTCCAGTCGTGCGCTTCATCAGGTAGAGCGCCAGCACGACGGGTACCAAGGCAAAGAAGATGTCCAGCAGCTGGTAGGAGAAATCAAAGAACTCGCGGGTGCTCAGCGGGTTGTTCAGCGATGTAGTCTGCTCGCGCAGCGGCGCCCGGGTGACCTTGTCGGCAAAGCTCAGCAGCGAGTAGACCGCGCTTTGTCCCAAGGACAGGGCAAGAACCAAGACGATCTCGAATTTGAGGGTCTTGCGGGTTGCTGTCTGCTTAGATTGTTCAGCGTTCACGTTTCCGATCATAGGCTGATCTGGCTGTGCGCGTACTGAGCAGCCACGTGGCAAACCTGCGATAGCCTGAGGTTGAGACCACCAGCAAGCTGAACGAGAAGAGTGCGAGTGAGCCGTCCTGCCACCATTGGAGAACTGCAGATTGCCCGTCAGCTCTGCCCCGATCTTTCCTGGGAAGATGCGGCCGTGAACGAAGGCGGACAATTCCACAAGGTGGTCATTGGCAATCCGCAAGCGGTGATTCGCATGACGCGCACGCCAGCGGCCACGGAGCAGATGCCCCGTTCCGTCAAGCTGCTGTCTTTGCTGGAGGGCCAGCTCAACTACCAGATTCCGGTGGCGGTCTCCGAGATCCTGCACGTCGACGGACTCAGCTCCGTGGCCATGTCTTTCATCCCCGGCAGCGCCCATGAACCGCATTACGGGGATCCGAAGGTGCTGGGACAGCTGGTCAAGGATTTGGCCGAGCTGCCGCTGGAGCCGATCAGCGAGCATCTGGCCAAACCGTTTTCATTCCGTGGCGAATGGACCCAGGCCAGGCAGCAGCAATGCTTCGATGCGCTGCCCGAGGAACTGCGAGGGCCTGCTACCGAGCTCTGGGCCCAGCTCGATATCCTGGCGCAGGTTCCTGCGGGCTTGGTCCATGGCGACTTGGCCGGCCACAACATGCACTGGATCGGCGAGAAACTGGTTGGCATCTTGGATTGGGACCTGGCCGCTGCGTGGGACCCGGCTTTGAACACCGCTTACCTGAGCCTGTGGCATGGATTGGAAATGGCGGATTTGATTGCTCCCAGCGCAGAGGAAGCATACCGGGCCAAAATCTGGTTGGGCCTGATGAGTCTTGAACGGCTATCGGATACGCTCTCGCGCACCGACAACCCGAAAATGGGCAAGCTCATGCGCAAGATTGGTCCGCGCATCCTCACCGCCGCGCAGTCAATCAATGGCTAGGACGCATATTCTCGAGCCCCATCAGGTCGCTGCCAGGCTAGCCGCCCGCCGTGGCGCACGCGAGCTGGCACTAACCGGGGAAGGCACCGAATTCCTTTTCTACAGCTCGCTGCGCGGGACCCGCTACGAGGGCTACCGCATCCCTCGAATGCGGGTCTACAACACCAGCAACAATCCGCAGATTCCGGCCAGCAGCCTTCAGATCAAGGAATTGAACTGCAGCATCTGGGCTCAACAACATGGGTTGCCCAGCGCACGGGCAATTGATCTCGTAGATCAAGATGGGTACCCGGTGTTGATCACCGAAGTCATCGAAGATGACGGCTCACCAGTGGACGCTCACGCATTGGGCTCGTTGCTGGCTTCTTTGCACGAACTTCCGCCGCTCGCTCTCGACGAGGAAGGCAGCCAGGCCGGCACAATTTATGCGACGGTTGCCCAGCGCATCGCTGACCGCTACGCGAAGCTAGCCCGCCAGCATTCGATGCCAGCCTTGCCATCGGCCGACGTGTTGCGTGCTCTTCTCGAAAGATCCTTGCACCGGCGCAGGCTGTTGCATCTGGATATCCGTAGGCAGAACGTTCGTGTTCTGGCTGGAATGCCCCTGGCCATATTCGATTGGAGTAATGCCCTCTGCGCTGCCCCGGAGATGGAACTGGCACGCATCGAGGAATACGCTGCCATTGCCGAAAACGGTTTGGACAACGAGCGCTTGCGTACTGCATACACCGGAAATGGCGGCAGTTTCGACGACACTTCGGCAGCGTGGACTGTGCTGAGGCTGGATGCTGCGGTGATGCTCGCCGGGGTATTCAACTCCGTGGCTCCCAATAGCAATCGTGAACAGCTCTTCCTCGCGCGAAGCCGGGCGTTGCTTGAAAACCTGGGCTCCTCGCTTTGACCTGTGCGGCCGGCCCTGCTTGTTGCGCGCGTTGCTTTGACAGGACCAGCGCAGGCCATCGGAAAAGATAGTGCTTGGCATCCGCTGGTTCCGCAAGCACAAACGCCGACCGGACCAGCAGCTCGGTGGGCAGTTCCAGCGCAGCTAGGATTTCTCCTCGGGCCGATATTCCGCCACGTCCATGGCTGCACGCATGCCGGCCTTGGCCAAGGCACCCAGTTGCTCGCTTGTGGCGTCGTTGTCCGTGATGATGCCGGTCAGGTTCTGACGATCCAAGATGACAAACGAGCGCCTGCCGATCTTCGATGAATCGGCCACCAGGTAGCTGCTGCTCGATTGCCGGATCATTTGCTCATTGACTGCCGCTTCCATTTCATCGCTGACCATCGGACCGACTTCGGGATCCAACCCGTTGATTCCGACAAAAGCCAAGTCAATGGTGATCTTTGCCAGAGAGGACTGCGCCATTGGACCAACCAGCTCGTAAGAACGGTCGTTGAGCACGCCGCCAGTAACCATCACCCGGATATGCGGGCGGACGGCCAGCATCGAGGCAATGTTCACCGCGTTGGTGACCACGGTCAACGTGACCCGGCCCGGTTCACCCACCAGGTCTTGGCGCAGGCTCAGTTCGCTGGCGATCGCCTTGGTGGTGGTTCCCCCGGATAATCCGATGACCATATTCTGCGAGACCATGTCGGCTGCCAGCTTCGCGATTTGCGCCTTCGCGCGGTCGTTGCTATCGCGCTGGTAGCGGGAAGGCAGGTCGTAGGCCACCGAGTTGGAGACCGCACCTCCGTGAGTGCGGGTAAGCAGTGATGCGGCAGCCAATGCGTCCAGGTCCCGGCGCGCCGTGGCCGGGCTGGTACCCAGTTGCTTGACGACTTCCTCTACATCGATCTGGCCGCGGCTGGCCAGCAGATCGAGGATCTGGTTCTGCCGTTCCTCGCGTTTCATCGTGCGCGCTCCTTAATTTTCCAGTTCATCAAGCGTGCAGCGCAGTTGGCGCACCTGTTGCTCAGATACTTCGATGGTATCGGCATAGCGGGTCTTGGCAGAAGAATGAACGGCTGCGACTCCCAGTCTGCGTACGGATTCAATATCTGTTGCCTGCAGCCCGCCACCGCACATGATCTCGATCCGGCTGCCGGCGGCTTGAACCATGGCCTCGATCGTGGCCATGCCCTGGTCAACGGTTCTTCTCCCGCCGCTGCTGAGCACTCGGTGAGCCGGGAACTCCAGAAGCCTGGCAAGTTCCCCTATTGGGTCTCGGCTGGCATCGATGGCCCGGTGCACCGTGATTTCCAGCCTCTGGTTCACCGCCAGGGCGGCCTCGGCCCAGTGCCGCATCATGGCCAAGTCCAGTGCCCCGCGTGGATCCAGCGCACCGAGCACTATCCCGTCTACCCCCGCGGCAGCAAGACGTGCAGCTTGCCTCTCCATGAGCGCGGCTTCCTCGGTGGTGTAGCGGAAATTTCCCGGACGGCTGCGCAGCAGTGCGTGCACCCCTCGTGGAGGCCGATGCTCATGGATCTGTTCGAGCGCTTCCGGGTTTGGCGTGAGCCCGCCTAGTTCCAGCGCTTGGCAGGCTTCGAGCCGATCGGCTCCGGCCCGCGTTGCCCGTTGGGCGCATGCACCAGACGTGGCCACGATTTCCAGCGCCGGCAACGCCGTGCCCACGGCTATTTCACCGCACCGGCAGCCAGGCCGCCGATCAGCCGCTTCTCGATCAATGCGAAGAGCACGATCACCGGAACGATGGCCACAATGGATACTCCGAAAACGTATTGCCATGCAGTGGAGTACTGGCCAACGAACTTGGTCAACGCGACGCTCAACGGCTGGTTCTCGGCGGTGGAGAGGATCACCAGCGAGGCAGCGAATTCATTCCAGCAGGAAACAAAAGTGAAGATCACTGCTGTGACAATACCCGGCCAAACCAGTGGAAGGTTGATGGTGAACAGCACCCGCAGCTTTCCAGCCCCATCAATCTGCGCAGCTTCATCGATGCTGCGTGGTACGCCTGCGAAGAAAGAGTGCATGATCCATACCGCGAAGGCCAAGTTGAAGGCGGCATTGATCAGGATCATTGCCAGCCAAGTGTCGTTCAGATTCCAAGCCAGCATCTGCTTGAACAAACCTGCGGTGAGCACGGCAGGTTGCAGCATCTGCGTGACAATCACCAAGAACATGAACACCATCTTGCCCGGGAACTTGAATCGGGCGGTGTAGTAGGCGGCCGGGGTCGCGACCAGCAGTACCAGCAAGGTGGCGAAAACCGCGATCACGATGGTGGAGATCAAGTTGTAGGGCACCGGAGTTTCCGGGGTGTCCCACATGGTGATGTAGTTGGAAAACTGCGCACCATCCTGCGGCAGGTATTTTGGCGGGATGGCCAGGATTTCGGATTGGGTTTTCAGCGACCCGATCAGCATCGTGCCGTAGGGAATGAGGAAGATAATGACTACCGCGAAGCCTACAACCATCCGGCCGATGACAGTCTTCTTCGCGGCTCGATCTTCGGTTACCAAAAATGCCACGGCTAGATCTCCTGCATGGGTTTGACGGTTTTCACGTAGATCGCCACAATCACCAGCACGATTGCGAAATTCACAACCGAAAGTGCCGAAGACAGATCCAGTCGGCGGTCGAATTGCAGCACCTTGAAGATGTAGGTCATCAGCGTGTCTGCGCTGTTGCCGGGGATGGATCCGGTCATCACTTTCAATATCGGCAAGTTATTGAAGACGTTGATGATGTTGATCAGCACCGAGACGGCCAGCGCGGATCGCAGCTGGGGAATGATCACCAACAGGTAGGTTTTCCATCTACCGGCTCCATCTACGCGGGCTGCTTCCAAAGTTTCTTGCGGGATTGCTTGCAACCCGGCCAGCAGGGTGTAGGTCGTAAAAGGGATGGAAACAAAGATGGCCACAACTACCGAAACGGCAATGGCGGGAACGGCGTTCTTGGTCCATCCGTAGCCTTCATCCATCAAGCCGAGTTGAACAAAGAAGTGGTTGAAGATGCCGTAGTTCGGATCCAGCCCGTAGTAGAAAACTGTGGTGGTCATGACTACTGAGGCGGCCCATGGGACGATAACCGCCATCCGGACGATGGTGCGTCCAGGGAAGGGTTTGTTCAAGAACTGGGCCAGGACCAGTGACAGCAGCACGGTAATGACCACCACCGACACCACCCAGAGAACGGTGTTGAGCAAAACGCGGGGCAAGACCGGGTCTTGGAAGATGGTCACGAAGTTCTCCAGGCCTGCCGATTCAAGATCGGTTCCCACCGAAGAGATCTTCCTGGTCGAGTTGTAGATCATGTAGCCGGCGGGGAACACCACGATGGCCAGGATCAGCAAGAGTGCCGGCCCAATCCATGGCAAAGAAGACAAGAATGTCTGGGAATCCGTGCCTCGGCGGCGGGTGCGCCGGGCCCGGTTCGTGGCTGGCAGTACGGAGCTCATAGTCGGCTCGCTTTCGTTGCGTTCGGCCAGGTAACCCTGGGACCGGAGATTCTCGGTTGTCCAGCACGGCAGGCCCGGCGGTGTTACGCCGGGCCTGCCGTGGAATGCTTCCGGTAGCAGTTCCTAGCTTGCGGCGTCGGCCTTGGCTTGGATGCTCCCGAGTACTTCCTGAGCAGACTTGCCGGTCCCCAACTCGCCCATCAGTGACTTGAATGCACCATCGGTGGCGTTCCATGCCGGGTTTGTCGTCGGGTAGAAGACCGCGTTAGGCAACATGTCCAGGAATGGCGTGAGTGTTTCGTCTCCAGCCATCTTCTCGGAGCCGGACTTCGTCGTTGGCAAGAATCCTTCGGTGCTCACCCAATCGGTGTAGACGTCAGCGGAGAAGAAGTAGTCCATGAATTCTTTGACGGCAGCAGACTTGCTGCCGTCATTCCTGAAGGACATCAAGCGATCGGCAACACCCAGCGTTGCAGGCTCACCGGATTTCGTCGGCACGGCAGCCACACCGTAGTCCAGCTTCGGGTTCTCGTCCTCAATCTGCCCGATTGTCTGCGGCAGCGCGTAGGCGAAGCCGAGCTTGCCTTGGACGAACGTGTTGAGCATCGGGGTACGCTGTGTGGCACCGGGATCATTCTGGGTGACACCGTCGTCTACCATCTTCTTCATGAACTCGGCCGCTTCGAGGTTTTGCGGCGTATTCACCGAGATCTTCTGCGAGTCTCCGAAACTGCCACCGTTTCCGGCGAACCAGATCAGCGATTCGCCCTGGGCTTCCTCGCTGCCCAGGGGCATCCCGTAACCATCGGCCTTGGTTTTCTCGCTGATCAGCTTCGATGCATCATGGAGTTCTTCCCAGGTGGTAGGAACGGCATCAACGCCGGCTTCTTCCATCAGGGCCTTGTTGTAGAACAAAGCCCGGGCCGAAGCGATCAATGGCAAACCGAATTGGGTGCCTTCGAACTTCTCCGCGTCCGCAAAAGTCGTTTGGAAATCATCGATGGTTTCCTGCGAGGCAATGTCACTTGCCGGTGCAAGCAGGCCCTCGGCAGCGAACTCCGCGAAGGCTCCGCCGTTGTAGATGTCAGGAGCTTGTCCACCCTGCAACTTGGTTTTCAGCACACCCTCGATGTTTTCCCAAGACTGGACTTCGAGGTTGACGTCAATGTTCTCGTGCTCGGCTTCGAAGTCAGCGATTACGCCTTCCCAGAGGCCCTTGGTCCCATCCGAGTAAGTCGGTACGAGCATGTTCAAGGTCGTAGTGCCACCTGAAGCATCCGCGGATCCGCCACCATTATCAGAAAAACCGCAACTGGTCAGTAGCAATGCCGCGGCTGTTGAAAGGGCGAGAACCCCGGTTCGCGTCGTACGTTTCATGGTTGCTCCTCATCGCTGTGATGCTTTTGCATCGATGCAAGTGTGAATAATTCGTGACTTTTCTTGCCGATATAAATCAAGAAAAGTCAGATTCACTAAAAAGTATGAAGTGTTACGGATCACAGGTCAAGAGAATTTTGATATTTAGAGATTTAACTTGTTCGAAAAAGCTCATAAGTAATCATTAATGCATGCTTCTTTGCCAGTTTAGTGCTCAAGCAAGGCAAAGAGGCGGAGCAGGCGGGCCGCTTCTGAGGCCAAGGCTGCGCGGCCAGCGCCGACATATTTGCGTGAGTCAACGGCACCAGGATTAGCTTCGAGCCAATCACGCACGGCACGGGTAAAGAATCCATTCAGGTGCGTGGAAACATTAATCTTGCGCATGCCGGAGTTAATCGCCTCGACCAGCGTAGTGTCGGGGACCCCGGATGACCCGTGGAGCACCACTGGTATGGCCAGCGTTGACGAAAGCTGCTCAATCAGTGGCAAGTCCAGGCTGGCAGATCGCTCAAGCATGGCGTGCGAGGAACCGACGGCCACGGCGAGGGCATCAACCTCTGTCAGAGAATGAAAATGCCGTGCTTCGACAGGGTCGGTGCGTACCCCAGGAGCGTGGGCACCGTCCTTTCCGCCAATTTCTCCAAGTTCTGCCTCGACGTAGACCCCTTGGCGATGGGCGGCTTCCACTACTCGTATGGTGGCTGCAACGTTCTGCTCAAAGGGCAGTTTGGCGCCGTCGAACATGACCGATCCAAATCCCAGATCCATTGCCTGGTATACCAGCGATTCATCCTCGGCATGATCCAGATGCACAGCCACCGGGACTTCGGCAGATTCGGCCAATGCCAGTGTTGCAGCGGCAATCGCGTGGAGTCCACCGTGGTATTTCACGCAATTCTCGCTAATCTGCAAGATCACCGCCAACCCGACCTGCTCAGCACCACCGATTATGGCTTGGGCGGTCTCGAGGTGAATAACATTAAAAGCTCCTTGGCCTCGGCGTTGCTTTACTGCCTGATCCATAATTTGGCTGGTGGGAACCAATGGCATGGTCGTGCTCCTTAGATTTGTTCGTTCGCAGGGATAATGCGGTAGTTGGTGTCTCTAGCCAGCTCGATGTGCTGGGGTGACAGGCTCCCTGCAGTTGGCATGAGTACCGTAGCCGCGGACCAGGCGACAGCCCGTCGCAAGATCGCTTCCCGGTTCAGCAGCTGCACAAACCCCGAGGCGATAGCGGCCACGGCCGAATCCCCTGCCCCAGTTGGGTTCCCGGACAGCGTTCGGTTGAGTTTGGCATGGGCGACCAGCGGTGTTTCCCTGGTGAAGTGGTACAGCCCTTGGGCCCCGGCACTGACATAGACTTCCGGGGCGCCAAGACGCAGCAATTCCCGCGCTCCCCCACCTATGCTGGCGCAACCGGTGGCCTCGCGCAGCTCATGATCGTTGGGCTTGAGAACTGCCCCGCATTTGGCAGCGAGCAGCAGGTTTGGCCCGCTGGTATCCACCACAGTCCACAGTCCTTGGCCGGTGGCGTGGCCAATGATCCTGCTGATTGTTTCCTTGGGAGTTCCCGGTGGCCAGGATCCGCAGATGGCCACCGCGCTCGCTGTCGATAGCAAGGCCTGGAACTCGTCTTCTATACGCGACCATTCGGCAGTTGCCAGCGCGGTACCTGTTTCGTTGAAGATGCTCGTCATGTCGGACTCCGCGTCATGGAAAGCCATGGAGCGGCGGGTGGGGACAGAAGTGCGAACCGGATTGATCGCAATGCCCTGCTGTCCTAATTCGACAGCGAATTGCTCTCCAAGGCTGCCACCCAGCGGACATATGACTTCGACGTCAATGCCCTGGGAGTGCAGTACCTTGGCTACGTTGATCCCCTTGCCACCTGCTTGGCGATGCTGCAGCGTGACCCTGTGGCTGGAGTCCAGCTTCAAATTCGGGGTCAAGTAGGTTTCGTCCATGGCCGGATTCGGCGTGAAGCTAAGAATCATGGGTGGCGCCCTGCCCCGGGACGTGTTGACTGGCGGGCGAGCAGCAAGGCACCTTGCAACCCTGCCTCCGCGCCAAGCCGCGCCGGAACAATCCGTGGTCTGCGTTGGAAAGATAATCGCCGTTCTAGCGATTGTTCTATCTCAGCAAAGAACGATGGCCCGGCTTGAGCCAAACCTCCGCCAATGATGATTCCTTCTGGCGCGGTTGATGAGCATAGTTGAGCCAGCGTGAAGCTCAGAGCCTCAATGGCCTCCGCGATGATCGTTGCCGCTTTGGCGTCTCCAGCGGCCCGGGCGGCGAAGATTTCTTTGGCACCGGCCGATGTTCCCGTGGCTTGTTCGTATCTTCGTGCGATGGCACCGGCCGAGGCGAGGGTTTCCAGGCAGCCTGTGGCACCGCAAGCACAGAGCAGGCCTCCGGGGACCGGCGCATGCCCCAGTTCCCCTGCGTACCCGCCAGCTTCCAAGAGACGGCCGTCGACCACCAAGGCCGACGCAATCCCGGTTCCTATGATCAAAATGGCGCTGTTGCGCCGCAGTGCGTCGTAGTGTGCGCCGCTTCCTAACTCCAGTTCTGCACGGGCAGCCGAAGCCACATCATGCCCGAAGCCCACAGGCAGTCCGAGCGCGTCAGAGACCAGCCGCTTCATCGGAACATCGCGCCAGCCGAGGTTCGCTGAGAACACTGCCATCTCGGCAACCGGGTCTACCAATCCGCAGACCACCAGGCCCGCTGCCGCCGGCTGCTGGTCATTCGCTTCACGGAGCTTGGCTGCGAGCCCGAGCAACTGGTCAACGAGTACCTGGGCGGCAAGCTGCGGGGATGCCTTGCGCGTAGGTTCTCGCAGTACCCGGAGAATTTCACCTTCTTCTGTGGCCAGCCCGGCTTTAACGTCGGTGCCGCCGACATCGAAGAGCAGATATCGTTTTAACATGGCTGAGTACTCAGCCTTCCAGAATCACCGAGCGCGTGAGGTTGCGCGGGTGGTCCGGGTCCATCCCCCGGGCACGCGCCCGGTCCAGGGTGACCCTGTGAATGTAGGCAAGCTCGGCCAACGGGTGACGGTCTTCATTGATGTAGATGGCGCCAGTGCTGCGCACCTGGATATCCAGGTCCTCGGGCTGTTCGCCGAGCATCCACGTCACTCGGTTGGGCGCGGCAATGGCGATCGGCCCGTGACGGTAGTCCATTGCAGGGTAGGCTTCGGTCCACCCTTGGACAGCCTCTCTCATTTTCAAGGCGGCTTCATGGGCCAGGCCCACGGAGAATCCCCGTCCAAGGAAGGTGAATTGTTCTGCGTCCACTAATTCTTGTGGTGTTGGCGAGTTCACCAGCGCTTCGGCTTGGGTCATTGCGTGATCCAGCTTTTCCCCCACGCTGGAGAGCAAATAAGCCAGGGCAGTGGTAGCAAAACGCGTCTGGACGACGGACTGCTCATCGGCATAAGGCAGCTGAATCACGGCATCGACCCTGTCCACTATGGGCGAGGCCACGTCCCCGATGATGCCTACGGTGTGGATGCTGTCATCGAGTTCGGCCAGCAGTTGGAGCACTTCAGAGGTGGTGCCCGAACGAGTAATCGCAACCACGGCATCGTAGTCACGCGTAGCGATACGCGCTTCAGATGCGGCGAAGGCATCAGTCACACCGTGGCCTGCTGCTTCTCTCGCCGCGGCATAGGCTTCAGCCATGAACCATGATGTCCCGCATCCCACTACGGCAACCTTCGCGCCCTTGGCCGGCAACAGGTTTTCTCGCTGTTGCTGCGCTACTGCACGACGCCACATCTCTGGTTGCGAGACCAGCTCTTCTTCCATATGTGCGCCTAGCACGGTTCGCTCGCTCATGCGTTTGCTCCTTTTGGCATGCAGTGCCCGACAGATCAGGATTGATGTTTTATGATTATTTTTAGATGATAACAGTCAGAAACAATCTATTTCGAGTATAGGGTGAGAAACCCGTCTTGAGAATGCCTGCCCAGAAATTCTCCAATTACCGCCAGTGGCAGACCGCTCCCAAAAGTGCGGCAGCAATCGACTATTGATGGGAATTAACTAGTCAGCGAGGAAATTACCGCGTTGTTCCAGGCATGCAGATTCTGCTCGTCCGATAGCCGGTCCACTGATGATCAACCTCGGCGAAATGTGTTCCCACCACAAGCCACGTGAGATTTGGCTTGATCGACCGATGGGATTACCGGCTTGGGCATAAAGAAAGCCCGCCTGAAAAATTTTCAAGCGGGCTTTCATGCACCGTTTCCGGTGCAAACAATATCTAGTTCAGTGCTGAGATGGCTGCATCGTAGTCCGGCTCGGTGGTGATCTCCGGGACGATTTGGCTGTAAACAACCTTGCCGTCTTCATCCAGGACAACAACCGAACGGGCCAGCAAGCCACCCAGTGGACCGTCAACCTGGGTCACACCGTAGTCCGAACCGAAGTCGGAACGGAAGACCGAAGCAGCGGTAACGTTCTCGATGTCTTCGGCACCGCAGAAGCGTCCCAGTGCGAATGGCAAGTCAGCAGAAACGCACACCACGGTCGTGTTCTCCAGGCCGGCAGCCAATTCGTTGAAGCGACGCACGCTGGCAGCGCAAACGCCGGTATCAACCGACGGGAAGATGTTCAGGACAACGCGACGGCCAGCCAGCGATTCGCTGGTGACATCTGCAAGGCCGGTGTCGGTGAGAGTGAAAGCTGGAGCCTGCGAGCCAACGGCCGGCAGATCACCAATAGTCTGTACAGGGGTTCCCTTGAAAGCAGTATTAGCCATAGGTCCTGTTTATCATGAATGCCTAATCCGGAGCTATATTTTCTGCCTACTAGCGCAAACAAGTCGCTCACCTCTCGTTCCCATGCAAAACTGTGGACATGGGCCCCGACTACGATTCATACGCAGCGAAGATGCGTGCTCAGACCCTTGACGGCACTGATTTGGAAGTAGTTGCCCGTTTCACCGACATGCTCTGCCGCCGCAATTCACGAATTCTCGATATCGGTTGCGGGGTAGGCAACACCGTCAACGCCTTGCGCCACTTGGGACACCGTGGCTACGGCATAGATCCCACTCCCCAAGTGCTGGATGTAGCTGCAGAGCTATTCGACGGCAGCTGGTTCCGGCAGCTATCGGCGAACCAGCTGGCCGTGGGCTCATTGGACGAGCATGACCTGCCAAGGACGTACGACGCCATATTGTTGACCGGTAATGTGCCTGCTTTCATTTCTCGCGATGAACTGCGAGGCGTTTTCAACTTAGCCGATCAGGTGCTCAGCGTCTCTGGCATACTCGTTGTCGGAACCACCCGCCATGCCAACGGCGGACCGGAAGACCAGGACGAACTTCGCGAAGGGACCTCGCTGCAGCTCGTGCAGCGATTCGCCGACTGGCATTTAGCTCCCTACCGTTCTGGCTCCCAATGGTCGGTGAGCGTGTACGCGCGCACCGGACAGCGTTCAGGATTCGAGAGCCCAGATGGAATATTCATTCTGCCCTCCTAGCCTCGTGGCTATTTGCGAAACGCCGCCAGGTATTCAACAGGCGGCAAGCTTTTCAAGGCCTGGAATCGCTGCCTAAATGCGACCGCTGTTTCGTAGCCAACTGACTTCGCAAGAGAAGCTGCGGTTTCATCGGTTTCCACGAGCCGCCGGCAAGCTCTTTTATTCTCAGTGACATTGGGACCGTGGGCATCCCCATGCAGAACTGTGCTGAGCCAAGCGGGGAGAATTGCCCATGGTCCGGGCACGAGACGCTCATTTCCCAGCGCTAGGAAGCTACCGGTCTGGGAAGGCACGGAGGCGTGCCTCGATCTCACCAGAAGCCGCCACCAGTCGTCGGGAATTGGGAGTAGCGGACCTGCGTGGCCAGCAGGGGCAGGCATTGAAGGCTTCTCATCGCTTCGATCTACCGGGCGGACAGAATGCAGAGTCCTAGTTTTGCTTACGGCTTGGACTGCTTCAATCCGCAGCACGGCCCGGGGCCGAAGAATCCTTGCGGCCGGATCCCTGCCGCCCCTATCCCCCTTCCCTGGGCGCGCGATCCAGACAAATTTTGGATGGGCTCTCACATAGCTCTAGATCGCTTTGCCGGCCCGATACACGCTGTGGGTCAAGTTCATCCCAGGACGGTACGCCAGATGCGCAGCAACTGGCGCGTCAAGAACATGCAGATCCGCGCGCTTGCCGATCTCAATAGATCCCACTTGGTCGGCAACGCCCAGCGCGAGCGCCCCTCCGTAGGTTGCCGCCTCGATGGCTTCAGCCAGGGTCAGGTCCATTTGGAGCACTGCGGTAGCCACGCAGAAGTTCATGTTGCTCGTGTAGCTGGTACCCGGATTGCAGTTGCTCGCCAGTGCGATTCGCACGCCTGCATCGAGCAGTGCACGGCCCGGGGCCAGCGGTTGCCGTGTGGACAGGTCGCAGGCGGGCAAGCAGGTGGCGACGGTGCCTGCAGTCCCTGTTCTTGTTGCAGTGTCCCAGCCAGCCCAGCTTCCGGCGAGCGCATGGAGATCCTGTTCGTCCAGGTAATTCACGTGGTCTACCGAGTGGCTGCCGAACTCTACGGCCAGCTTCACGCCCGGCCCTGGACCCAGCTGGTTTCCGTGGACCTTGGTTGCCAGTCCCTTGTTCCTTGCGGCGTCCAGGACCCGGCGCGATTGTTCTTCGGTGAATGCGCCGCGTTCGCAGAAGACATCCACGAAGTCGACGTTGGCCGCCACGGCATCCAGCATCGGGCCGGTGACCAAATCGGTGTAGTCATCGGCATCCCATCCTGCCGGGACCAGGTGTGCGCCAAGGAAAGTCAGGGAATCGACCAGCGGCTTGCCCAGCACCGAATGCCGGGTCTCTTCTTCCAGTGCCAGGCCGTAGCCGGTCTTGGTTTCCATCCAGGTGGTGCCCATCGCAAGAGCTTCACGGCGGCGATCAGCCACGAGGTCGGCCAGTTCCTTGTCCGAGAGCTGCCCGGTGGCCGATGTGGTGACCGCGATGCCTCCAGCGGCATAGGACTGGCCTGCCATGCGGGCTACGAACTCCTCGGCGCGGTCGCCGCCGAAAATCAGGTGGCTGTGGGAATCAACCCAACCGGGCAGCACCGCACGGCCGCCCAAATCGATCCCGTGTCCTGCAGCAGGTGCATGCGCCATGTTGCCGATCCATGCGACCAGTCCGTCCGCGATCAGCACCGCCGCGTCTTCCAGCACGCGGCCCTTCGCGTCAACCGTAGTCAGCTGTCCAATGTTGGTAAGCAACAAGGTTGCCATGAGCGCTCCGCCTTCGTGGTATTTCCAATCCTTTAGCCAAGAGCCTACCCATGGCTCGTTGCCTATGGGGCAGAACAATAGGGTGCCCGTCTGGGATTTCAGACTGGCACCCTATTGTTCCCACTGCAGGCCAGGGTTACCCCTTGGTGGCACCTGCCAGCAATCCCCGCACGAAGAACCGTTGCAGGGCGAAGAAGACCGCCAGCGGAATGACCATCGAGATGAAAGCGCCTGCGGTGAGCAGCTCCCAGGATTGCCCGTAGGTACCCGAGAGGTCCTGGAGCGCTTTCGTGATCGGCAAGCCTCCACCCGAGGTGAAGACCGTCGCAACCAAGAGGTCATTCCACACCCAGAGGAACTGGAAGATTCCGAAGGAAGCAATAGCCGGCATCGACAGGGGCAGGACGATCTTCGAGAAGATCTTCCCGTGCCCGGCTCCGTCAACACGAGCAGCCTCGATGACCTCATCGGGGATCTCCGAAATGAAGTTGTGCAGCATGAAGATCGCCAACGGCAAGGCGAAGATCGTGTGGGCAATCCAGACCTTGGCGTAGGCGCCATCCAACCCGTTGACTCCCAAGCCCGGCAGGATATACAGCCCACCGATCTTCACTCCGTCCGAGAACAGCTGGAGCAGCGGAACCAGCGCCATCTGGATCGGAACGATCTGCAGGGCGAAAACGAGAACGAAGAGCGTATTGCGCCCCTTGAAGTTGATCCACGCGAAGGCATAGGCAGCCAAGCTGGCGACAAGGATCGGCACGATCGCCGCCGGAATGGTGATGACCAGCGAATTCAGGAACGCCTTGGACAGCGGAAGGCTGTCGCCGGAGGCAAAGGCCTGCGCATAGTTATCGAGCGTGAATGAAGGGTTGGACAGGGCCGTCCACCAGCCCGAGGTCTTGATGTCATCAGCCTGCCTGAAGGAGGAGACAAACAGGCCGAAGGTGGGGATGGTCCACACCGCGGCAATGATGAACGCCGCAATGGTGGCTGCGCGGGAGGTGGTGGCTTTGCGCAGTTTCCCGCTGGTTTTCTCGGTAGCTGCCAAGAGGCGTCGAGAGGATTCGCTGACGGTGCTCATCGGACTCCCCTTTGCTTCTTATGCTGGCGGACGTTGTAGATGATGATCGGCAGTACCAGGATGAACAGGATGACGGCCAGGGCCGAGCTGTAGCCGGTGCGTGCCCCGAGCTGGAACTGGCGCACCATTTCGAATGCCAGCACCGTTGTATCCGAGCGTCCGCCGGTCATCGAAGAGACGATGTCGAAGACCTTGAGCGAGGCAATGGAAATGGTGGTCAATACGACGATGACGGTGGAGCGGATCCCCGGCAGCGTGACATTGGCGAAACGCTGCCATGGGCTGGCCCCGTCCAGGGATGCTGCTTCGATTTGCTCTGCGGGCACGCCCTTGATGGCCGCGGACAGGATGACCATGGCGAATCCCGCCTGTGTCCAGATCAGGATGACCACCAGGAACAACGTGTTCCACGGTTCGAGCCCGAGCCAGTCGACCGGCGTGGCCCCGAATGCCGTGATGATCGCGTTGAGCACGCCTATTTGCTCGCCCTGGCGGATGTCGTAGAAGAACTTGAAGATGATCGATGCGCCAACGAAGGAAATCGCCATGGGCATGAACACCAGCAGCTTGAAGAACTTCTCGCCACGGCTCTTGTCGATGAATACCGCGTAGGCCAATCCGATGATAGTGGAGACCACGGGCGCCACCAGAACCCACACCAGGGTATTGAGCAGGGCGGTTAGGCCATCGGGGCTGGTGAAGACCCAGCGGAAATTCCCCAGGCCGACGAAGCCGGATCCGTCGTTGGCCATGAAGGCGCTGAGCGCGGTGCGGACCGTGGGGTAGATCAAGCCGATTGCGAGCAGCAGCATGGCCGGAGCCAGGAAACCGGACAGCTGCAGCAGCGCGCCGGCGCCGGATCGCGAGCGCCGGTCCAGGATAAACAGCACCGCGCCGAGCACCGCGGCCAGCGCGGCCACCCACATCACGGAGTTGTACAGGCCCAGGACCAGCAGGATCGCCACCGGGACCAAGACCGCGGCGGCAAAGCGCACGACGGCGAAAACCCGTCCGCCCTTGGTCGCTATCTCGACAAAGGCGAGGATCGCTGCGATCAAGACCGCGAAGGCAACCAGGACGATCGGCACTTGGACTAGCGGCGGAACGCCAGCCAGCCACTGGAAGAATTCAGACATGCGCTCAGGCTCCTACAATCCCGCCAACGGCCTGGACTCCCGGCCGTTGGCGATGGACCAGATGGCGACTAGGAGTCATAGCCGGACTGGATATTTTCAAGCACTTCCTTGGTCGGCTTGCCATCGACCCAGTCCACCAGGCCCTTCCAGAAGGAGTCGGAGCCGACGCTCTTGGGCATCAGATCAGACCCGTCGAAGCGGAAGGTGGTGTTCGGATCCTGCAGCAATTCAACAGCGGAGCGCAGCAGATCGCTGCTGGCGTTCTTCGGATCAAGCCCGGAGTTCGCCGAGATCACGCCGCCGAGTCCAACGCGGCTATTGGCCCAATCCGCGCTGGCCAGGTATTCCTGGACCTTGGCGGTATCCTCATCATTGGAGAAGGCGGCAACGAATTCACCGCCGCCTACAACAGATACGGGGTCATCGGCTTTGGCTGGCGGGGCAACGAAAGCCCAGACATCCCCGTCAGGCGCCACGGTAGCCTTCTCGCCATCGGCGTTCTTGGAATCCAGGACGTATCCTTCCAGGAAGGATGCCTGGTGGGTCAGCGGGCAGGTTCCCTTGGCCACGGCCGTGCCAACATCGCCGAAGGCGGTGGCGTTGATCGACTTCACGTCGCCATATCCGGCGTTGACTTGCTCTGGGTCCAGCAGGATCTTTCCAACGGAATCGAAGGCGCTGGTGATTTCTGGCGAAGTGAATTCCAGATCTCCCGAAACCCACTCGTCGTAGGCTTCGGTTCCGGACTGGCGCAGGACCGCGTCTTCAATCCAGTCGGTGCCCGGCCATCCCGATGCCTCGCCCGAAGCGAATCCGGCACACCAGGCCGGTTCCTTGGTCTGCTTCGAGATTTCGGTGCCCAGGGTGGTCATTTCATCCCAGGTTTCCGGGACGCTCAAGCCCCACTGCTCGAACTGCTTGGGCGAGTACCAGATGTAGCCTTTCACGCTGGCCATCAGCGGCACCCCGTACTGCACCCCATCGACCTTGCCGTAGTTCTGCCAGTCTTCGGACCAGTTGCTCTGCAGCTGGGACTGCACTGCCTCGGGAAGTTGCTGCACCTTGCCCTGGGCCACGGTGGCCTGCAGCAAGCCCGGTTGCGGGAAGACGGCCAGGTCCGGGGTGTCGCCGCCTTGGACCTTGATTCCGATTTGGGATTCGAAGTTCTTGTCGCCGGTGTAGCGGATCTTGATGCCGTTCTCCTCGGACCACTTGGCCCAGGATTCTTCCAGCAGTTCCGCTTCAATGCCGGTGACCGGGCCGTAGATGTCGACGACTCCGTCGGCTTGGCCCACTTGCGCTTCGCCGCCGCCGGAGGCGTTGGGGTCATTGGGGTCTGCTCCGCCCGAGCAACCGGCCAGGAGCAGGCCGATTGCTGCCACCGAGATAACCGGCGCGAACTTCAGCCCGCGTTTTGCTTTAGTCATGATGCCCTCCACGTTGGGTAATGCCCTGCCGGATGAGGCGGCCTGGCACGAGTGATCCCCTCAATAGTGACGCAGGTCATCGACGCGCGTCAACAGTTATGGGAGAACACCGTGGAGAAATTGGCGCGGGCAGGTCATTGCGGTGCCGGGCCCGAGCTGTCCCGGACCACCATCAGCGGCGCGACCAGTTGCTGCACCGGCGCTTGGGAGCGCCCCTCGATCTGCTGCACCAGGGCGTCCACCGCGGCATGGGAAATGGCCTCCCCCGGCGGGGCCACCGTGGTCAGCGCCGGGGCAACCATCTCGGCCGAACGGTCCCCGACCCCCAGTGCGATCACCGAGAGGTCATCGGGGATCCGCAACGCAGCCATGCCAGCGGCGTTGACAAATCCCGCGGTGGCGAACTCCTTGAGCGCCAGCACCGCAGTGGGTCGCGGGTGCAGTTCCAGGTAGGCATTCAGCGCCGCGCGGCCGCCGCGGGCGTTGTTTTCCACCGGCACTTCCTGCATCGCCATGCCCCGATCGCGCACGGCATCGCAGATGGCCCGGGCCGTGCGGATGGCCGGGCCGTTGCCGGCTTCCTGGTCTTCCACCGATACGTTGATGTACATGATGGATTGGTGGCCGAGGCTCGCCAAATAGTCCACCGCGATGCGCCCGGCCTGGGCAAAGTCATTATCGACATAGGACAGGTCCGCGCTGTCATCGGGACGGCCAATGGAGGCAAAGGCAATGCCCGCGCGCCGCAGGACATCAAAGCGCGGGTCATTGATCGACACTTCCATCAAGAGCACCCCGGCCACCAGCTTCTGTCCGACCAGGCTTTCCAATCCCATGGCATCGGTCATCGGGTTGGACCACAACAGCATGTGGTAGCCCAGCGCGCGGGCACGCTCCATGGCGGCGGTGACGTACTCGAACTCGGTGGAAGAATAGCCGTCCAGGCTGGTGGGAAAGTGCAGGGCAAGGATGCCCCGGCGCGATCCGGCCAGGCCCTGGGCAAAGGCATCCGGGGTGTAGTTCAACTCCCGCATGGCCGCCAGGACCCTGGCCTTGGTCGCCTCGGAAATGGTGCGCCGGCCGCTGATCACGTAGGACACGGTACTAGGAGATACGCCGGCCAAGCGCGCCACGTCGTTCCTGGTAGCCATGAGCCCACCGCCTTTGGTTATTCCAACTCGTCATCCCTATTGAAACACGGCGCCGGGCAATCCCCCTGGGTCAGCGGCTGGCGACGAATGCCTGCACGCAGGCCTCGATATCCTCAGCCGAATGCGCGGCAGAAAGCTGGACGCGGATGCGCGCGGCCCCCTTGGGCACTACCGGGAAGCTGAAGGCCGTGACGAAGACGCCCTGCTCGAGCATCTTGCCTGCGACCTCTGCGGCCTTGACCGCGTCGCCGAACATCACCGGAATGATGGCGTGCTCGCCGTCGAGCAATTCGAAGCCCTCTTCGGTCATGCGGCGGCGGAAGTGCGCAGCGTTCTCGAAGAGCTTCTCGCGCAGGTCCCCGGAGTCCACCACCAGGTCCAGCGCCTTCAACGTGGCAGCGACAATCGATGGAGCCAGCGAGTTGGAGAACAGGTACGGGCGGGCCTTCTGGCGCAGCATCGCGACAACCTCGCCGCGGCCGGACACGTAGCCGCCCGAGGCGCCGCCTAATGCCTTGCCGAAGGTGCCGGTGTAGATGTCCACGCGGTCCGAGACTCCTGCATGCTCCGGAGTGCCTGCCCCGGTGGCGCCCATGAAGCCCACAGCGTGGGAGTCATCGACCATGACCAGCGCGTTGTACTTGTCAGCCAGATCGCAGATGGCCTCCAAGGGAGCCAGGTAGCCGTCCATGGAGAAGACGCCATCGGTGACGATGATGGTGCGGCGGGCGCCCGCCCCGCCGTTGAGCTGCGCGGCAGCCTGCAACTGGGTTTCCAGGTCGGCCATGTCCTGGTTGGCGTAGCGGAAGCGCGCGGCCTTGGACAAGCGGATGCCATCGATGATCGAGGCGTGGTTCAGCGCATCGGAGATGATGGCGTCTTCCTTGCCGAACAGCGATTCGAACACGCCGCCGTTGGCATCGAAGCAGCTGGAGAACAAGATGGTGTCCTCGGTGCCCAGGAATTTAGAGAGCTTGGCTTCCAGTTCCAGGTGCAGGTCCTGGGTGCCGCAGATGAAGCGGACCGAGGCCATGCCGAAGCCGCGCTCATCCATGGCGGTCTTGGCCGCGTCGATGATCTGCTGGTTATCGGCCAGGCCCAGGTAGTTGTTGGCGCAGAAATTCAGCACCTTCCGTGCATCGTCGCCCAGCGAGCCGGCCATGATGGAAGCGGACTGGGCCGAGTCGATGTGGCGTTCTGCCTTGAACAGGCCGGAGGACTTCAGCTCGTCCAATTCGGCGGCAAGCTGGTCTTTGAGATCCGTGTACATTGCAAATGCTCCTTGTTGATGCGGGAAATTCTTAGCCTGAGAAAACGGTCCAGTCGAGCACGACCTTGCCGCCGTGCCCGCTGCGAGCAGCTTCGAAGCCCTGCTGCCATTCGGTGGCCGGCAGGAAGTCGGTAACCACCGAAGCGATGCGCTCGCGCATCACCTCCGAGGAGGTGAGCATGGCGCTCATGGCGTACCAGGTCTCGAACATTTCGCGGCCGTAGATGCCGCGCAGGGTCAGCATGTGGGTGACAACCTTGCCCCAGTTGATGTCGATCGAGGTGCTGGGCAAGCCGAGCATGGCGATCTTGCCGCCATGGTTCATGTTCTCGATCATTTCCGGCAGGGCGGTCTTGTGCCCGGACATTTCCATGCCGTAGTCGAACCCTTCGACCATGCCCAGCTTCTGCTGCGCTTCCTTGATGCGGGTGGTCGCGACATTCACGGCCAGATCGATGCCCATGGACTGGGCCAGTTCCAGGCGCTGCTCGGAGACATCGGTGATGGCGATGTTGCGGGCGCCGACGTGGCGGGCCACTGCCGCGGCCATCAGGCCGATGGGTCCGGCACCGGTGATCAGCACGTCCTCGCCCACCATCGGGAACTGCAGTGCGGTGTGCACGGCATTGCCGAACGGGTCGAAGATGGCGCCGAGCAGCGGGGTGATGCGCTCATCGCGGTGGATGTAGACGTTGCTTTCGGGGATCACCACGTATTCGGCGAATGCGCCGTCGCGCTGCACGCCTACCGAATCGACGTTGATGCACATCTGCTTGCGGCCCGCGCGGCAGTTGCGGCACAGGCCGCACACTACGTGGCCTTCACCCGAGACGCGGTCGCCGATCTTGACCCCGTGCACGAAGTCGCCGATTTCCACGACCTCGCCGTAGAACTCGTGCCCCGGAACCAGCGGCGTGTTGATCATGGCCTTGGCTGCATCGTCGTAGGCTTCGATGTGCAGGTCGGTGCCGCAGATTCCGGCGGTCATGACACGGATCTTGACCTCGTGGGCACCGGTCTCTGGTTCTGGGCGATCAACGAGTTCCAGCCCTGCGTGCGGGCCGGACTTGTACAGTGCTTTCATGCGGGTTCCTTTGGATTGGGCACCTGGGTGCGCGCAACACAGACATGGGGTCGATTCAAGTGTCGCACCCGACAGCACGGGACAACACCTTAGAAGATCACTTATTTACTGATCCAACGATTTAGTATTTACTTCATGGAATTACATCAGTTGAGGATTCTGCGTGAACTCGCGGATTTGGGCAGCGTCAACGCCGTGGCGAGGGCCCTTTTTGTCTCACCCTCAGCGGTCTCGCAGCATTTGGCGCAGCTGCAGCGCAACTTCCCTGCGCCCCTGACCCAGAAGGACGGACGCAGGCTGGTCCTGACAACCGAGGGAAAACTGCTGGCCTCCGCCGCAGCGTCAGTCGCTTCGACCCTGGCCGAGGTGTCAGCGAGGATCCGCACCCAGGAGCAAGAGCGGGACACCCCCATTCGCATCGCGGGATTCCATTCCATTGGGCAGACCATTTTCGCCCCGTTGCTAACCTACCCGGAAGGCCAACTGCCCCCGCTGCGCTTTTCCGACGAAGATGTCTCGCAGCAGGATTTTCCGGCGCTGACCTCGACGTACGATTTGGTGCTGGCACACCGGATGCCGCACACGGCCCCCTGGCCCGAAGACCGGATCAGCGTTATACCTCTGGCTTTCGAACCGCTGGACGTGGCGATCCACCGAGATCATCCCCTGGCCAAATTCGAGGAGCTCTCCCCCGAGCAGGTGATCGACGAGCCCTGGGTCGTTTCCCGCTCAGGGTACTCACCGGCCGACGTCCTGGAAACCATCGCCGCGCTGGCCGGTAAAGCCCCGCGGATCGAGCACCGGGTCAACGACTACGCCACCGCCGGCGCCTTGGTTGAAGCCAGTGGTTGCCTGGGAATCCTCCCACGTTTCACAGCACGAAAGACTCTGGATGAAACGGTGACTTTACGACCAATCAAGGGATTGAATTCAGGGAGACAAATCGACCTCTTATTGAGAGCCGAACATTTGCATCGAATTACCATCAATGATGTCATCGAGGCGATCAGGAGCACCGTGAAACGGCTGGTCATCAACTGATTCTGCAACTCGGGCAACACGGTTTCAACCATTCCGAATTCGCGGCTACCAAGCTCTCTTGATCTCACAAGACGCGCTCTCTCAAGCTGCTGCACCCTGAACAGCCAAGTCCTCGCTCAGCATGCCTTGCATCAATTTCCGGTCGCCGGCTCCGTGCCGACGGCCAACCGTAGAGGATGGGTTCTGCAAGCCGGATAGTTCGCTGCGTCGCTTCACATTCTGAGCCCTGCGAAGACAAGTGACTGGCTCCTCTGGAAGTGAATTGCCGAACAAGCGGAACCCTCTTCAATCTATTTCGTTCACAGCCCAGACTGTTGACATGTATCGGTTAGTCGACCGTCAGCAATGCAACTTCCAAAGAGTGGAAACAGGCAACAGCCTGCCTCGCGTTTTCATCGGGTCGGGAGCTTCAGGCCAAACGAACAGAGGGCTAGTCTCCGTTAAAGAGGGTTCCACAAGAATCAACATTTCCCACGAATAGCGCTCGAGCACCAGCGCACGATCGAGCAACAACAGATGTTTTCTTCCCCAGAAACGCTGTGGCGCCTTTGGCTCATTTTCCATGTCGCGCATAAGGTCCCTTCACCGGGCATTTTCTCAGGCGGGGTATATGGGAATCTGAAATGTTTGAAAACTCGGAGTTTCAAAAATTGGCCGAGTCAATAAAACGTATGTCCCGTATGACGACCGGCTTGCGGGACGTCCCCGTGGAGCTTCCCTCTGCGGAGCGGCAAGGCGTGAGCGCTAGGCTTGTGGGATGGAAGAGGTTCACCTGGCTGGAGGCAACGCCACCGATGGCGTGGTACGCGTCGGCTCCACGGTACGTAAACCGTGGTCGGCAGCCACTCCGAGTGTGCTCGCATATATGAGGGCTGTGCGCAACGCAGGCGTCGATGTGCCCGCGGTATATGGGCAAGACGCCCAGGGACGACAAGTGACAGAGTTTGTCCCCGGTTGCCTTGCCATGGACTCGGGGCCATTATCGCTCTCAGAGCTTTCCCGGGTAGGTCGCCTGGTGCGCACTATCCATGATGCCAGTGCGGCCTATGAGCCGGACTTCGGCTCAACTTGGATCACACACATTCCGGCGCCCGGGGCCGACCTGATCTGCCACAACGATCTGGCCCCGTGGAATCTCCTCATCGGAGACCGATGGGTGTTCATCGATTGGGACGCGGCCGCACCTAGTACACGCCTATGGGATCTCGCATACGCCGCGCAGTCCTTCACGCTAAACGACGCATCGGCCGACCCTCATATGGCCGCACAAGCACTGGCAGCCTTCATTGACGGCTACGACGCCGACGAAGAGCCCCGGGCAGCGCTGCCCTCCACGATGTGGCAACGGACAACAGCTATGCACGAACTGCTCAAAAATTCCCATGCCAGGGGAATCGAACCGTGGGGGGCGATGTTCACGACTGGCCACGGTGACCACTGGAACACCGTGACCCAGTTCGTGAGGAACAACGAGTCCCTTTGGCTCGAAGCGATCCGGACTGTTCGATAGACCTTCCGCTTACGGGCGCGTAACGAAGACAACTTAGGACTGTCAGTGCAGTCGCTATAAAGCGAAATAGCAAGTGGAAACATTTACGTCTCTTTGCGAAGCCCAATAATCTATCGATCCTCCTGTAGATTCGGGGCATGGAAGACCTTTCGATTCGCGTTGCGAACCTTGATGATGTGCAAGCCATTCGGTCAATTGGGCTCGTCACGTGGCCAGCTACGTACCTGAGTTTCACCAGTCCAGATTTTGTCATGGAAAACCTCAATACATGGTGGTCTCACGACTCGGTGAGCGCATCAATCACGGATGACACGACGTTCATTGCTTTTCAGGATGGACAGGCAGTTGGCACGCTAACCTTCGGGCTGTTTGAAGGCGAACCTGTAATCTGGAAAATTTATGTCGTGCCCGAAGCCCACGGACGCGGTATTGGCAGTGCTCTTATGGACGTAGCCCTTACTGCAATTGGCCCAGCCCATGAGGTAAGGATCGAATTTGTGAAAGGGAACTCTGCGGCCCAGACATTCTATGAACGACGTGGCTTCAAATTCGATTTTGAAGAAGATATGGCAGAGGGTTTCACAACAGTTTGGCTTCGTAGACCTGCCGGCCCAATTATTTCAGTAACCTAAATTGTGTCCCGCAGGGCGTTCCCCTTACGGGACGTTCTCAAATGCCATTCCGGACAAACTCCTAACGGGACAAAATGACTGTCCCCGCGGCGGTGAGACGCTCTTTCTGATGCCCAAAGCAAAGCACTGCTAGAGGTAACGGGCGCGACGAGGCTTCCATTATGGTGCCTGGTTGCTCGTCGCGCCCACACTGTCACCAGTGACTCTAGGACGGCATCCTTGGGGTTGCGTCCTTGACAACCGTCTGGTCCTTAAGAGTGAGTGTGTAGGAAATCGCCGGAGCGGGTCCACCGTTGCCCTCCAATTCGTCACCGAGGGCCTTGCCCGGCCACCAAGCAGCGTATCTGCCGTCCTGAACGGTGGCTTCGACCAATTGGCCGTCCGGAGTCGTGATCGTTACAGCTGTTACATCCTCACCAACGTTCCCGTGGGTGAGGGCAATTTCGGGACGATCACCGAACCCGAATATATTGCCACCACGAAATTCGGCGATGTTTCCCTCAGTGAATTCCCCCGCAACCGGGAGGAACCCTTGATCGCCACCTCCCCTACTGAAATCAATGTTGTCAGCCTTTTGTGCTCCGGCAGGCAAGTGGGCTAGACACATACCTGCCATGTGTTCGGAAGCGGTGTAAAGCAACACCACCCAATCACCCCGTCGCTCGGCAAGATCCAATTGCGGGGAGGATAGGTCCAGGTGGCCGCGGCAGGCCGCATCGGCTACGGCCTTATCGGTGCTGCTGATGGAAGTTGGCACAGCATTCCATGACGCATACGCCGTACCATTGCTTCCCGTCCCCGGTAGGAGCACCACCGTTGCGGTGATGGCAGCCACCGCGGCCAGAGCAATGGGAGCCCCTATGCGGCGTACAGGTTTGAGTCGACGTTTACCGATAGCACCACTCATGGTATTTCCGTTGTCCGGATCGCTGGCGAGAATTTGTTGCAGCCTCGCGTTCGCCCTGATCTGTCCGGCCTGGTCCAGATCGCCTTGGGGAGCGGAATCGAGGGGTCGAAATGCCTCTAGTTCCAGGTATTTGTTCTTATCCATGTCAGTCACTCCGTCATGAGGGATCCGGCGAGGGGTGCCGGGAAGGGGGCGGAATCGAGTTCGTGTCGCAACGATTTGCGCGCACGATGAAGCCGGATGCGGTAGGCCGCCGATGAAATCCCTAGTACTTGGCCCGCCTGTGACGAAGAAAGATCTTCCCAAATCGTCGTGGCCAGGACTTCTTGGTATTCAGGGCGCAGCCGTTGCCAGGCGGAGGTCAGGTCAATGCGTTGATGGGTCAGCTCGGCTTCGGCGTCAGTGTAGATAGGTGTCCGGGCTGCGATCCGGACCGCCAGCGCTCCTTGGCGTGCCTGCCCGCGTTGGTTGTTAAGCAGGCAGTTCCGCGCGGTTGCGAACAGCCAGGCTCTGGCATCGTCGTGCTTAATAGGGAGTTCGTCCAAACGCCGCCAGGCGGCAAGAAAGGCCTCGTGGACGATGTCCTCCGCGTGGTCTGGACCTGCCCGTCGTTGGATGAATCGCAGGACATCGGTGTAGGCCGATTCATACAATCTGGAGAACCGCGCCTCCCGATTCTGCTTTATTTCTGAAGTGCTCATACCTATACATGTCCAGTCGGTGCGAGTTGTTACCCGAGACGGGATCCAATTTATGATTGCCCAGACCATGTCTGATCTTGGGGTGATGAACTCTTGAAGGGACTCGCTCATTCCCGACATTGGCGAACGCAGCCATTCCCCGGACCTTCTGGGCCAGAATAGCTTGGTTGTCCCGTGGCCCTAGAATCGATCTAGTCAACAGCCCGCCTCATTTCCCGCCTGTTCAGTCTGGTGCCGTGTTGCTGTCCCGTAGAACGTTCGGCTTACGGGCGCTCCTGTAGAGGACCCCCTAACGGAACGCTGTTCAAAGCAGACCCCTTGCGAGACGAACAACCCAAAGATCGGAGTCCTCGGCCTTCCCGACGAGGCACTTAATCCGAACGGCACTTGTCAGATTGCAACAGGCCGTGGAATTGCCGGTAGGCTCTGAAAGCATGTCGCTGGGACGAGAGTATAGGAAGCTGTGGGCCGGGAACGCGGCCTCCAACTTCGGCGACGGCATGAGTTTCGTAGCCATTCCACTTCTGGCTACGGCCCTAACATCCAACCCCTTGCTGATCGCGGGCCTGTCGATGGTCTATTCCGCCGCCAAGTTCCTGGTCGTTCTGCCGATCGGAGCTTTCGTTGACCGGCTGGACCGCAAAACCATTCTGTGGGTCGCCAATCTGAGCAGAAGCATCCTGTTGATCGCACTGGCAGTGTTGGTCGCCACCGGCACCGGGTCAATCGTCGCCCTCTATGTGGTCTTTACTTTGATAGGGCTCCTGGAAACGGCGGCAGACAACTCGGCACTATCCATCCTGCCGTCCCTCGTGCACACCAAGAACCTGGACAAGGCCAACAGCCAGATCACAGCGACCCAACTTGTCGCGGATGAATTCATCGGTCCACCGCTCGGCGGACTGATGTTTGCCGCCGTCATCTCCTTGCCTATCGCCATCACGGGCGGGGCCTACGCGGCAGCAGCCCTGTTCTTCCTGGGGATGGTCGGCAATTTCCGTCCCAAGCGGCTCAACGCCAAACCTCCTTCTTTGCGCCGCGAGGTGGTCGAGGGTGCCGCCTGGTTGGTACGTCACCGGCTGTTGCGCTCACTGGCGATCATCAGCGGGCTGGCCAGTGTCGCGTACATGATGCCGTTTTCGATCCTCGTCCTTTTTGCCGAGGACGTCTTGGGCTTGGGGGCGCCCGGCTATGGGATTTTGCTTTCGGTCTCGGCCCTCGGCGGACTCATCGGGTCAGCCGTGGCCGCGCCGCTGCGGCGCAAGATTGGCTACGCCGCGACCACCGCGGGCAGCTTGGTCCTTGGATCGCTCAGCTTGTTTGCTATCTACGTGACCGATGTTCCCTGGGTGGCGGCATTGTTCTTGGCCGCATATATCTTGCATGCCGTGCTTTTCAGCATTTGTCTCAGTTCCCTGCGCCAGCGACTGGTCCCGGACGAGCTGCGTGGACGGGTCAATGCCGTCTCCAAATTGTTCGGCCTCGCCGGCCTCACCATCGGAGCTGCGCTCGGGGGCCTGTTTGCCACGGCCAGTGGTCTTGCAACCCCGTTCCTGGCGGGGGCACTCGTGTTCGCCCTCTGCGCTCTCATCGCATGGCCGAGCCTGCGGACATGGGAGAACGCCAACCCCGCAGTCTCATGACCCAAAGCCGTGTCCCTCCACCCCGTTGCAAAGGGAGGTCTCGGCCTTCCCACGGTTCCTGTCCCGGTGAAGGTTCGGCTTATGGGACGGTATGGGAACATTATGGAATGCCTACCTTTGACCTCCGTCCGTTAACGGCCGGACAAGTAGAATTGCACGACGCTCGACGGAAACGCCGCTGGACCGTCGATCTAGAACCTTTCGAAATTGGGGCTATCTCCGTCACCACGGCGCAGTACGGGCAACTGATGAGTACTAGCGAAGCAGGTTCCCAAGCACCTCTGGTAGATATCAATTGGTTGGAAGCCATCAAGTTTTGCAATGCAGCGTCAATCAATGAAGGGCTTGCCCCTGCATACATCTTCGAGGCAGGCGAGGTAAGTTGGCAGACCAACGCCTCCGGGTACCGCCTGCCTACCGAAGCCGAATGGGAATACGCGTGCCGCGCTGGCACCGTGGGGCCACATTATGGCTCCCTCGATGCCATTGGGTGGACAGCGGATGACAAGCTAGAGAACCCGAAGGAAGTTGGTCAAAAACTACCCAATGCCTTCGGACTCCACGACACCCTTGGAAACGTATGGGAATGGTGCTGGGATCTACCCGATCCGGCCCGCTACGACGATTACCGAGTCTTCCGCGGGGGCGGTTTTGCTGATAAGTCGTGGAGCCTGCGGGCTTCGACGCGCCGCGGTGGTGCGCCTGGGATGAGCCACCCAGACGTTGGTCTGCGCATTGCACGGGGCGCTTTCGATGAGGAACAGGCAGCGCAAGGCTGGTCAGCCGAGGTTGATTCTGAACGGGGAAAGATCACTGGCATGCTGCCATCGGGGTGGACGCCCCGACGATATTGAGACTGACCAATGCAGGACAGCCCATATACATTGTGGCGAGTGTCCCACAGGAGATTCCCTTTTTGGGACGGCTCTAGAACGCCCGCTTGATTACGCTCGAGCGCGATAGATTGTGAGCATGAGTGCAGAAAAGATCAGGGCAACTCTCGTTGATCCTCGATACGTCAGTCAGGAAAACCCGAATCCCGTGTATCGGATGGACTTCTGGGACGAGGACCGTGCCTGCTACGAGAACCGAATTGAAGACGCAGAAAGCATTGTTGACGTCCTCGCGTGGACAGAAGCGAATCGCCACGGCCGCTACGCCGTGATCTGGGTCGAATACACCTATGAAGGCGGGATCGGCATGACTCGACTCCACGGCTGGACACCAACAGAGGCAGGATCGTCTTCTGCCAATGACCCCTACTTCAGACAGTAGTCACACAGCGGCTGACTGACATGTAGGACATGACACGTTCAGAGTCCCATAGGATGACCGCTACAGTTGTTGCCTAGGCCGGGCAAATTGGTCTAGGCAACAACTTTTTTACTCAGGCCCTATCGATGGTCTCCTTATTTGGTGATAGCCCCCGCCAATGAGGTAGTCGCCGCTAATGCGTTCGATGGTGGCCATCGACTGGGGCGACTTGGCGAACCAGGTTCTGGCATACCCAGCCGCTCGTGCCCATGCCGACTAGACGGTCAATCCGATCCACATGGGGATAATGCCTAGAACGCGACGTTCACAACGCCCCGGACCATCCAAGCCAGAGATGCTGCCCGCGGCCAGTTGAGGGCACAGGCAGCATCTAGGTTGTTGTCATCAAATCAGCCGTTAAAGGTGTCCGGGTTTGGGCCGGTGCGTCCATCACGATCAAGGGCATCAATGCTTGCCAGTTCGCCGCTGGTCAATTCGAAGCCGAACAGGTCCAAGTTGGCGATGATGCGTGATTCAGTGACAGACTTCGGGATGATCACCCGGCCCTGCTGCAGATGCCAGCGCAGGATGACCTGAGCCGCGGACACCTCATGCGCCTGAGCGATGCCCACGATGGTTTCTTCGGTGAGCATTGCGCCCTGAGCCAGCGGGCTCCATGCTTCGGTGACGATGCCGTGCTGCGCGTTAGCTGCAACGACTTCGCGGTTCTGCAAGGCAGGGTGGAGTTCCACCTGGTTCACGGCCGGAACGATGGTTCCTTCGGCGACCAGCTGCTCCAGGTGCTCAGGCTGGAAGTTGGAAACCCCGATGGCGCGGATCTTCTTCTCTGCATACAGCCTCTCCAGCGCCTTCCACGTCTCAATGTAGAGATTCTTTTCCGGGGCTGGCCAGTGAATCAAGTACAGGTCCAGGTAGTCCAGGCCCAAGCGCTCAAGACTGGCATCAAAGGCTTCCAGCGTCTGCTCGTAACCCATGTCCGCAATCCAGATCTTGGAGGTGATGAACAGGTCTTCGCGGGCAAGGCCGGACTGGGCCAGTGCTGCGCCCACGCCTTCCTCATTGCCGTAGATCGCGGCGGTATCGATACTGCGGTAGCCGGCCTTGAGCGCTGAACCCACTGCAGCAGTGGTCTCTTCATTGGGAACCTGGAAGACTCCAAAACCTACCTGGGGCATTTCAACGCCATTGTTCAGCGTGATGGTTGGAATGGGGGTAGTCATGTCTAACTCCTAGAAATTGGTTGGGGACTGAACAAAACTGTGGATTAGCCAGCTGTAACCAGCTGGGGTGATGCTGCCGAAGACTTCTTGGCCAAACCCATGGCCAGGAGAATAACGACCAGTGCGACGAGGGTGATCAGTGCGCCGATCCAGATCGGCGAGGTGTAGCCCAAGCCTGCCGCAATGCCCAGGCCGCCAGCCCATGCGCCCAGCGCGTTGCCGACATTGAACGCACCGATGTTGGCGCCGGATGCCAGGGTCGGTGCATTGCCGGCGTACTGCATGATGCGGCTTTGCAGACCGGGAACGGTTCCGAAGCCGAAGCCACCCATCAGCAGCAAAGCGATAACGGTGGCGATCTGGTTGCTTGCGAAGAATCCGAAGAGGACAAGGACCACCAGCAGTGCCGAGATGAAGATGAGCAGAGTGCGGTCGATGCTCTTATCAGCCATGCGGCCACCGATCCAGTTGCCTGCAAACAGGCCCACGCCGAAGAGCATCAGCAGCCACGGAACGCTGGTCTCGTTGAATCCGGTGACCTCGGTCAGGGTGTAGGCGATGTAGGTGAAGGCACCGAACATACCACCGTAGCCAAGGACCGTGACACCTAGGGACAGCCAGACCTGCAGCGAGGTGAAGGCCCCGAGTTCTTTGCGCAGCGAGATGCCTTCGGCTGCGTGCTTGATGACTGGCACCAGCACGAGGATGCCGATCAGGGCGATAATGCCAATGCCGGAGATGGCCCAGAAAGTCGAGCGCCAGCCGGAATGCTGCCCCAGCAGGGTACCGAAGGGAACACCCAGCACATTGGCCGCGGTCAGCCCGGTGAACATGATGGCAATGGCGCCAGCCTTCTTGTTGGCCGGGACCAGGTCAGCTGCCACGACCGCGCCGATGCCGAAGAAGGCACCGTGGCACAGGGCGGCGATGACGCGGCCGATCATGGCCACTTCGTACGTTGCGGCCATCGCGGTAAGCGAGTTGCCGATGATGAAAAGTACCAGCAACCCGACGAGCACCGGCTTGCGCGGCAAGCGGACGGTGGCTGCGGTCAGGCCGAGGGCGCCGACCACCACGCTCAATGCGTATCCGGAAATGAGCCAGCCAGCTGCGGCCTCGCTGACGCCGAAGTCGGCCGTCACATCCGGCAACAAGCCCATGATGACGAATTCGGTAAGCCCGATGCCGAAGGCACCGATGGCCAACGCAATAAGACCGAGCGGCATAGCGTTACTCCTGATAGACTAGATAAATTAGTTGCACACGCTTGTTATTGCGCGATGAACACTATCGTTGCACACGCAACTAACCAGCGCAAGCAAGTACTTTTGGAGGAACCGATGGGAATCGCAGATGATGCTGTCGAAATTCGGGCAAGAGGGTGGCGCACTTTGGCGTCGTTGCACGGATTAATCGATACTGCACTTGAAAAGGACCTGACGGCGCAAGTGGGGCTCTCTGTGGTCGAGTACACACTTCTGGATGCCCTGAATCGTCAGGATGGCTGGCATATGCGCATGGCGCAGCTGGCCCGCGCCACGGCCCTGAGCCCCAGCGCAACGACGCGACTGGTTACCAGGCTCGAAGACCGCAATCTGCTCTCGCGGGTGCTGTGCGCCGATGACCGCCGCGGCATTTACACCGAGCTCACTGCCACTGGCCACGAGCTGTACCAGAAGGCCAAGCCCATTCACGATGCCACGCTGGAACGCGTGTTGAAGCAGGCAGAAGAGCAACCTGAGCTGGCGCCGCTGGCCCGCATTCTCCACGAGTTCTCTGCCGCGTAGCCAATTGCTGAATCCTTGGAAGGGACCGTCCTTGCTGCATCCGAAATTTTCCGCCGTGCTTTTCGATTGCGATGGCGTCCTGGTGGATTCCGAGTCCATCACCAATTCCGTGCTCCGCCAGATGCTCATAGAGCTGGGCTGGGAGATCAGCCCCGAGCAATGCATCGAGATCTTCATCGGCAAGGCGTTGAAAGACCAGTGGCAACCCATTCTCGACCAGACCGGATTCCGGATCGACGACCAGTGGATTAGCCAGTTCCGCGCACGCCGCGACGAAGCGCTGCGCTCGGAGCTGCAGCCGATCCCCGGAGCGCTGGAAGCAGTCAAGCAGATTTCCTCGGTCTACGGCCAGAACATTGCCTGCGCCACCGGCGCAGACCGGGCCAAGGTCGAAATGCAGCTGGCCCTGGCCGGGTTCACCGAGTACTTCGGAGACCGGGTCTTCAGCGGCATGGAATGCCCACGCAGCAAACCGGCACCGGATGTCTACCTGGCCGCAGCCGCGTCACTGGGCATTGACCCAGCTGGCGCACTGGTTATCGAGGACACTGCCACCGGGGTGGCTGCCGGGATCGCGGCCGGCGCGACGGTGTACGGCTATTCCAACGGCGGACCCACGAGCACTTCGCCCGAGCTGCTGCGCGCAGCTGGCGCAACGCAGGTGTTCACCTCCATGGATAAGCTGCCAGCTTTGGCATCCAAGCAATAAGCCAGAGCCCCGGGGAGCTGGCCGGTTCGCCTAATCTTGGCAGGCTCTGCCTGCTCAGAACGTTGAAGCGACCGCCCAGCTGCACCAAAAATGCCAGCCCCATCGAGGTCAGCTAACGGCCGCCGCCTGCTGGTTGGCAGCGAAATACTCGGCGAGCTGTCCATCGAGCGCTGGAATTTGCAGGGCCTCTCCCTCCGCGCGCATTGAGCGGGCGCCGTAGTCGCCCACGGCCACTGCCGCGCGAGCGGCAACCGGGGAAGTATCGGTCGCTCCCCCTACGCGGGCAAAACGCAGGAACTCTGCGATCAAATTCGGATCTGCGCCGCCATGGCCTTCATCATCGCCATTGACTTCGACCTTCAAATCCGGTTCGGCGAATCCATGGGTGCTGCGGGTGTTCCACACGTGAATGAAGTCCCCGGGACCGTCGCCGAAATTCTCCAACCGCCCGGCGCTGCCGATCACTGTGTAGTTGCGCCAATAGTCAGGGGTGAAATGGCACTGCTGGTAGGAAGCCAGCACCCCGTTATCCAGCTTCATCTGCACCATTGACAAGTCTTCCACGTCCAGTTCTGGGTTCAGTTGCGTCTGCTTGGCCGGGGGCCAGTTCGACAGCGAGAACCAGTCGCGCATGCGCAGATCCGAGTTGTCCCGCCGATCGGTGACGTCCCCGTAGACGGCCAGCGCGCCAACGCCCGAAACCTGGGTGCTGTAGCCTCCGGCCAGCCAGTGAATAACGTCAATGTCATGGGCTCCCTTTTGCAGCAGCAGCGTATTCGCATAGCGCTGCTGGGCATGCCAGTCCTTGAAGTAGTAATCTCCGCCGTTGCCTACGAAGTGGCGGCACCAGACGGCCTTGACCTCGCCGATGGTCCCGGAGTCGATGAGCTGCTTCATCTGCCGAATCACCGGCATATGGCGCATATTGTGTCCAACATACAGCCGGGTGCCTGTGCGCCGAGCGGTATCCAGGATCTCGTCGGCCGCTTCCAAAGTGATATCCAGCGGCTTCTCCACGAAGGTCGGAATACCGGATTTCAAGGTGCGCACCACCACGTTCCGGTGCGTGTAGTCGGGGGTGAGCACCAGCACTGCGTCCAGCTCGAAGTCCAGCAATTCCTGCAAATCCCCGGTGACTACCGCATCAGGAAGCGCCTCAGCGGCATCCTGACGGCCGCGTTCGCTGGTGTCGCAAACAATGGACACGACGCTGCCTTCGTTTGGGCGCTGCAGGTAGCGGTGCAGGGAAGCGCGCAGCCCGAAGCCGATAATGCCAACTTTCAAATCCATGTTTCAGTCTCCTTGGGATAGTTCTGTGCTGATGGGGCCCGGATAGAAGCAGCGGGCGCGGTGGCCATCGGCCACCGGATCCAGCTCCGGCTCGCTAGTTGCGCAGTCCGGCCGGGCGACCGGGCAGCGGGTGTGGAAGCGGCAGCCGGAGGGCGGGTCGATCGGCGAAGGCGGGTCGCCTTGCAGCATGATCAACTGGCGCGCATGCGCCGGATCCTGGCGCAGTTCCGGTGCTGCCGAGAGCAATGCTTGGGTATAGGGATGGGCGCTGGCGTCATAGACCTGGGCGTAGGAGCCGGTCTCGATCACCCGTCCCAGGTACATGGTGGCCACGGAGTCGGAAATATGCCGCACGATCTGCAAGTCGTGGGCGATGAAGACGTAGCTCAGACCCAGTTCGCGCTGCAGCGAATCGAGCAGGTTCACCACTTGGGCGCGCACCGATACGTCCAGGGCCGAGACCGCTTCGTCGCAGATCAGCACCTTCGGATTCAGTGCGATGCCGCGGGCGATGCCGATGCGCTGCTGCTGGCCTCCGGAGAAGTTGTGCGGATAGCGTCCCAAATGATCGGGGTTCAGCCCGACCAATTCCATCATCTCGCCCAGATTAGCTCGGCGGGAGCCGCGCTTGGCGATGTCCGGGTGGATTTCGAAGGGCTCGGAGAGGATCTGCTCAATAGTCATGCGCGGGTTCAGCGACGCGTAGGGGTCTTGGAAGATCAGCTGGATATTCCGGCGCATCTGCGCCCGCTCCGCTCCGCGCAGCGCATTGATGTCGTGGCCCTCGAACAGCACCTGGCCAGCAGTGGGCTTTTCCAGCCCGCTGAGCACGCGGGCCATGGTGGACTTTCCACAGCCGCTTTCCCCGATGATTCCCAGGGTCTTGCCCTGTTGCACCTGCAGGTCCACCCCGTCCAGGGCCTTGACTACTTTGCGCGGCCCGATGGGCAGAGAACGGGCCACCGGGTAGTGGCGGGTAACCCCGCGCATTTCCATCAGCGGGGCGGCATCCGGTGTCGCGGTCTCTGGCAGGGTCTGCGGGCTAAGCATGGGCTAGCACCTCCTGGGAGTTGAAGCAGGCCGTGTGGCGCTGCGCGGCGATTTCGTCTAGTTCCGGGACTTCGGTGGCGCACTGCTGGTTGGCCAGAGGGCAACGCCCAGCGAAGGCGCAGCCAGCCGGCAGGTTCAGCAGGTCCGGCGGGCTGCCCGGGATTGCTGGAAGAAGCTGGCCCTTGAGCTCCTCGCTGGCCACCGATGAGGCCAGACCGCGGGTGTAGGGGTGTGCCGGTTCGGAGAGCACCTGGGCGGTGGGCCCGTTCTCCACGATCCGCCCGGCATACATCACCGCCACCTGGTCGGTGACCTCCCGGACCACCGAGATGTCGTGGGTGATCAGGATCAAGCCCATGTTGTTCTCCACCTGCTGCTCGGTCAGCAGCTCCAGGATCTGGGCCTGGACGGTGACATCCAGCGCGGTGGTCGGCTCGTCGGCGATCAGCAGTTGCGGGTCCAGGGCCAGGGCCATCGCGATCACGATGCGCTGGCGCATGCCCCCGGAGAACTGGTGAGGGTAGTCGTTCACCCGACTGGCTGCAACTGGGATGCGCACCCGGTCCATCATCTGGATGGCCGCTTTCTTGGCCTCTGCCGGGCTGTAGCCGCGGTGCACGCGGTACAGCTCGCCGATCTGGCGGCCCACCGGGTGCACGGGGTTCAAGGCGCTGAGCGCGTCTTGGAACACCATGGCCACGCTGGCCGAGTTCAGCTCCCGGCGGCGCTTGGGGGTCACTGCGAGCAGGTCTTCTCCGTCCAGCAGGATCTGCCCACCGGTGACTTTCGCCGGCGGAGTGTCCAGCAGGCCCATGATGGTTCGCGCGGTCACGGACTTCCCTGAGCCCGATTCACCCAGTATGCCCAGGGCGCGGCCGCGCTGCAGCGAGAGATCCACGCCGTTGATCGCGGTGGCAACTCCCTGCCGGGTGGCGAACTCAACGCGCAGGTCCTTGATCTCCAGCAGCGGGTTTGCTGCTTCGTGCGCAGTGCTCATCACTTGCCCTTCGGGTCGAACTCGTCGCGCATGGCTTCGCCAAACAGGACGAAGCCGAGCACGGTAATGGTCAGGAATACGGCTGGGAACAGCAGCAGGTGCGGGGCGGCATCAATATAGTCGCGGGCCGCTGCCAGCTGCAGGCCCCAGGACACCGACGGCGGGGTGAGCCCGATGCCGATGAAGGTCAGGCCGGCCTCGGCAGAGATCATCCCGCCCACACCCAGGGTCTGCAGCACGAGCAGCGGGGTGATTGCATTGGGCACGATGTGCTTTGCGATGATCCGCCCATTGCTGGCGCCCAGCAGCCGGGAGGCCTGCACGTACTCGCGGTTGCGCACTTCCAGCACCGAAGAGCGCATGAAGCGCACGCCCCCGGGCCATGCGAACAGGGACAGCGCGAAGATCACGGTCCACACGTTGCGCTCGCTGAACAGCTGCAGCACCACGATCGCGGCCAGGATGAACGGTAGGCCGAAGGCCATATCGCACACCCGGGAAATCACTGCGTCCACCCAGCCTCCGAAGTATCCGGCGACGGCCCCGACCAGCGCGGCGATGCCAAAGGCGATGGCCGAGACCACGATGCCCACTAGGATCGAGGCGCGCGCCCCATATATGACATTGGTATAGTAGTCGCAGCCCTGGATATCGATGCCGAACAGGTGCGCGGCGCTAGGCGGCTGGTTGGATTTGAGGATGTCGCAGCTCTCCGTGGGCCCGGGACCAAAGCCGGTAAACAGCTGAGGGAACGCGGCCATCAGGATCATCAGCAGCACAATGGACCCGGAGATCGCGAAGCGCGGCTTCAGCCACCAGCGCCGGTGCGCGCCGCGCGACTTCTGCGGGGAGCGGTCCACCGCCTGGGCGCCATCGGCGGGATTGACTGTGCTCATGCTCGAACTCATATTCTCACCCGTGGATCGATCAGGCCGTAGGTCAGGTCAACCAGCAGGTTGAAAACCAAGTACACCAGCACCAGCAAGGTAGCGATGCCAACCACGATTGTGCCTTCCTTGTTGTTGATGGAGCTGACCATCAGTCCCCCAATGCCCGGGATGTTGAAGATGGCCTCGATGATGACCGCGCCGCCGAGCATGCCGGCTAGGCTCAGGCCCAGGTAGGTCACCACCGGGATCATGGCGTTGCGCAGTGCGTGGCCCCAGATGATCCGCCGCGGGGAAAGGCCCTTGGCCTTGGCGGTGCGCAGGTATTCAGCGCGCAGCACTTCCACCAGCGAGGTGCGAGTCAGCCGGGCCAGCCCGGCGGCGGCCTCGAAGGCCATGACCAAGGCGGGCAGAATGAAGGCCATGGGCCAGCCCGCGCGGATGCCGGCCGGGTCCACCCAGCCCAAGTGCACACCGAAGTAGGTCTGTGCGCCCAGAGCGATCACGAAGCCCGGTACACCCATGAACAGCACCGTGAACACCAGTGCGAAGTGGTCTCCCGACTGTCCGCGGCGCAGCCCTCCGTAAACGCCGATAACCAGGCCAATGAACAGCTTGAGCACCCAGGCAGTCAGCGCCAGCGCGAAAGTCACCGGCAAGCGCTCGAGGATCAAATCCAGTACCGGGCGGCCGAAGAAGTCGATGCCGAAGTCCCCGCGGAAGACCCCGAGGATGTAATTGCCGTACTGGACGAAAAACGGGTCATCCAAATGGTAGGCCTGGCGGATCTGCATCACGGTGGCCTCGGGCAGCGGGCGTTCGCCGGTGAGCGCCGAGATCGGGTCGCCCGGCATCAGAAAGGTCAGTGCGTAGATAATGAAGGTGGCGCCCAGTAGCACCGGGATCATCTGCAAGATGCGCCGCACGGTATAACCCAGCATTGGTTACCCCTTAAGAAGAATAGTGTGTACCGGCGGGAGGACCCATGACTCGTTTCATGGCCCGCCCGCCGGAGACTGGTGGTGCTAGCAGCCGTAGCCCGCGCGGTAGTACTGCAGGTCGCCCTGCACGTCGTTGAGCACGGCGCACTTGGACTGCAGGCCGTAGTCGGTCGGGATGAACAGCGGGATGGCTGGCAGATCCTTGATGATCTTCGCCTCGGCATGCTTGAACAGCTCGGTGGACTTCCCATCATCCATCTCGGCGCGGGCCGCGCGTAGCAGCTTGTCCACTTCTGGATTGGAGTAGCCGGTGGCCAGATTGCCGTCGCCACCGGTCTCATACTGGCTCAGGTACTGGTCAGGAGACATGTACGACCAGCCCCACAAGCCGAAGGCTGCGCCTTCGAGCTTCTGGTTGTTGCGGCGCTCGGACAGCTCGGTGCCCAGCATCGGCTTCATCTGCACCTTGATGCCCAGGTTGTCCTGGATCTGCTTGGCAATGGCCTGCACCAGCTGCTGGTCGGAGTTGGAGTTGCTTTCGATAGTCAGCGTGCCTTCAAAGCCGCCGTCATCAGCCAGGATCTCCTTGGCTTCCTTGGGGTCGAAGGTGCATGCTTCGCAGGATCCGGGAACGTAGGATTCCAGCGATGGCGGGACCAATGAGTCAGATGGCTCGGCGTGACCCTTGAGCAGCGAGGTGGCGATCGCTTCGCGGTCAATGGACATGGAGATCGCCTGGCGCAGAGCCGGGGAAGTCAGTTCATCGACGTAGGCAGGGACCTGCAATGTCTGCTGCTTGGAGCCGATTGCGACCTTGTACAGCGCTTCTTCGCCCAGCTGGCTGGAAGCCTTGTCCACCATGGTGGCCGGCACGTTGCGGATCATGTCCAGGTTGCCTGCGGTCATGTCGGTGTAGGCCGGATCCACGGAAGTGTAGATCTTACCAATCAGCTTCTCGGCTCCGCCACTGAAGCCCTCGGCACCCTTGAAACCGTCCCATTTCTCCATCACTACCTGCTGGTTGTGATCCCAGGAGTCGAACTTGTATGGTCCGTTAGAAACTGGTGCCTGGTCGTAACCGGTCTCGTCATCGAATGCGCTTTGCGGCATCGGGCAGGTCGGGTTGGTGCTCAGAATTGCCGGGAAGTCGCGGTTCGGCGCCTTCAGAGTGACTTCCATGTGGGTGTCGTCCACAACCTTGACTCCGGAGAGCTCGCTGGCCTTGGCTTTGCCTCCATCCAGCGGGTTCATTTTGTCATAGCCTTCGAAGGAGACGAAGGTGCCATTGCCCTGCCAGGCGTTGGATCCGGTGGCGGTGGCGTTCCAGGCATCGGCGAAGGATTGTGCCGTTACCGGGGTGCCATCGTGGAAGGTCCATCCGTCTTGCAGCTCGATATCCCAGACCTGGGCATCATCGCTGGTCACCGATTTGGCGGCCAGCGGTTCCAGCTTCTGGGTTTCGGAATTCACTTCCATCAGGTTCGCGCACAGCGCCATACCGATCTGGCTTCCGGGATCCTTCTGCGGCACGATGCTCTTTGGCTCGCTGGTCATGAATGACAAGGTTGCCTCACCGGATCCATCACCGACTTGCTCCGCTTGGCTGCTGGCTGATGAGCAGCCGGTTGCGGCGAGCATCAGCGATACGACACAGGCAACGAGCGCAGTTTTCTTCTGTCGTTCCATCTTGTTCCTCCCTGAGCGGCTACCGGCACCTGTGCCGTGCTCGTGGCCGCTGTCACTTTATTTATTTTATGAAATAAAGTAAACATTGCAGAAGGTGTGACTGTCAACACTTTCCGGGGCTTATTCTGCCTCTGTCTCCGCATGCAGCCGATCAATAAAGGCCAGCGGATTGGCCAGCACTTCGTTCACCATCAAGCTGGCTGCGAAGATCGACAGCGACAGCGAATGGTCGCTGGAGTAGACTACGCGGCTTGAGGCCTGGGCGCCCTGCAGGGAATTCTCCGCGACCACCGTTTGGACCAGGGTCCGGGTTTCGGGGCGTTCGGCCGGGGTCCCGGCGATTACTAGCAGCCCCGGGTCCAGCAGGTCGAAGAGCATCGCAGCGGCCCGGGCGACAAAGGTGTCGCGATCAGCGACCAGGGCACGGATCTGTTCATCACCAGCGTCATAAAGCCGATCAATATCGCCATAATGCATCACATCAAGGCGACCGGCCTCATGCGCCCGGCGTACGGTAGCTTCGTCGGTTGCCATGACTTGCAGGCAGCCACTGCGTCCGCAATCGCAAGGGAACCCCTGGTCACTGACTTGAAGATGGGCAATGTTCCCGGCATGCTGCGACCAGCCGGCGCGGATCCGCCCGTCACTGACTAAAACCGCGCCCAAATCCGAGGTGATCACCATGAGCAGGAAATCGCGCTCCGTGGCGCCATGCCCATAGAACAGCTCGGACTGCGCCGCTGCGCGGGCATTGTTGTCCAGAATAATCGGCTGGGGCAATTCTTCGAGCATCTGCACCGCGGGAACCTGTTGCCAACGAGCACCGCGATTCTCCACAATCCGCCCGTTGATCCGGTCGACAATGCCGCCGGTGGCTACCCCGGTCCCCAAGATTGGCCTCCCCTTGGCATGCTCGTCCACCAGCTGTTTCGCTTGGTTAATGACCAGCTTGAAGGACTCTTGGGCGCCCAAGCCATCATGCGGCACGAGAACCGAGGCCTTGGCCACCCCATCCAGCCCGGTAAGCACCACGCCGGTGACTCGCGGTCCCAGGTGGATGCCCATCACCAGATTGGACTTGGTATCAACGTGCAATGGGACCCTGGGCCGCCCCTGCCCCACAGCCATTGGTTCGGCTTCGCTGATTAATGAGCTTTCCAGCAAGCTCGCCGCAATGCCGGTAACCGATGCGGCGCTGATGCCCAGGGCATCGGCGACATCCTTGCGGGAGCCGCCGGGCGAAGAGAAAATCTCCTGGAGCACCATCGAGTAGTTGCGCACCCGGGCCGGGTCGGACTTGCGGGACATGCGGAGAAGGTCCTTTCCATGACAGCAACCTGAAGGGGCTACTTGGCTTATTGTGTCACTGTGCGGGTCAACTTCGGGAACACAGGTGGCATTCAGAGGCCATGATTGAGCAGAATTACGCAGCCCAACCAGCTATTACACCAGGAACGAAGCGGACCGGTTCGTTCTGGCTGGTTCGCCATTTTCTGGGGCCGCAACATCCTTTCGGACCACTTTTCGCTGCCCCATTCGCTGGCTGCGGCATATTCCCCGTCAAGCCGCAAGTACGCCATCAACAACATGTGATGCAAGGACTCTCGCATTTCGCTTCGTTCGGCGCAGCGGGTTTCTTTGTACGGAAAACCGGTTGATCGCGCCCTTTCTAACGCGCGCACTTTCAGCGGCAGAAGATCCCGTGTGGGAAGCCGCGAAGCTGGTGGGTAAAGTAGGGCGGACTGCGGGAAACAGCGCGCTTCGGAACTTGAAAAGCAATGTTGTGCCCCGTGTGCTAAACCCGGCGATATGGGATCACCTTGCCGCCGATCCACAACACCATCTGCCAGCCCATAGCCCGGTTGGACGGTGCTGCTGTTCAAGGAGCTCGGTCCCCCGCATTCGACATTTCTGCTGCTGTCGCGTAGAGCGTTCTTCTATCGCTGTGGCCGTAAGAGGCTAGCAAGTCGCTTTCATCAGCCCTCGAACCGAGCAGCTTGAAGCACACTTTTCCAGCTAAGAAATACGTCCGCCTTTGCCGAATCGGCGTGGCTGCAAAGCATGGTTGTGGGAAGGCTCAACCAAGTTCATTTTGGTCTTTACTCCTCTCCGACTGGAACCATATCAAGCGAAACGGGCTTCACTGGATTCAGCCATCGAGCCAGGGTAGTCTACGTCCATGCATACCTCGCGCTATGAAGCCGATATGCATCCAGCAGAAGCTGTCGCCAGGCTGCTGGACTAAACGGGAAACACAGTGACCTCAGTGATTCCTCTGGTTACGAATCGTATGTGCTGGTCCTCAATCCGGTCGAACTTCGAGACGGTTCAACTATCCTCCGGACGGATGTCATGGGCAGGAACGGAGTCAGCCTCGGGCATGGATCCAGTGGCCCGAGCTCGCAGTGAAAAAAGACGCCAAGTAACCGGAGGGTTACTGGCGGGTACCCGACAGGGGAAATCCACCCGCCAGTCTTGCAAGGCAACTGACCAAAACCCTCGATCCAGATCCGAGCATCCACTCTTTCGCTTCCTGGGCCGGGTATGCCATGGATTTCATGAACAGACCACGATGTTTTCTCCGTATCAAAGCGAAATGCTGCTCTACTCCGGAAAATTGACGGATCAGCGCGGAGCTTCCCTCTTGTCCACGACGTCAACGGAGCGTGTGCCGATGTACTGGTGGCCCTCGAATCTTCGCTGGTTCGTCGGTCAGGACATCTACGCGAGAAGTCTCGTAGTCGGATGCGAGCGACGGACCGCGCAAAAGATCCTCCAGGATCCTCTTCTTGATGCTTACCCCATCAACCCTTCAGATACCGTACCCTCAAATGAATATTGACCTGGGCAACATCTCTCAGTTCGACGCGCTTCCGTAACTCTTCACCCGCAAATCATCTAGACAACAGTGATGGAATCTTAGAGTAGAGAAAATAGGCTGAAAGCCCAGCTGACCACCTAAAAGGTATTCGAAGCTCATTCCCATGGCGCATTGTGTTACGGACCCGCCCATCGTTCAATTACCGGCAATCGCCGCTGATTCGGAATCGGTAAGCAGGATTCCCAATGTTTCACGGCCAATGACGCCCAAATGATCATCAGGGCCGAGGTCTGCGGTCAACATTGCATATCTCAGACCCCAGCCTCGACTACGTCGCCATAACGAGCTTCGGGGTTCTGCCCCGTACTGGTCGAATGCCTCCGAAATTGCTGCAGGGCTGAAATGCATCCAGAACATGCCAAGGTCGCTGGCTGGATCACCAATGCAGAGATCTCCGAAATCAACCAACGAAACCGTGGCATCGTCGTTGGCTGAGTCGTTGACAATCGTGTTGTGCGGATGCGGATCACCATGCAACCAAAGTGGTGCGCCTTCATGCGGTGCCGCGGCCACTGCGTCTTCCCAGAGTGCAAGGGCCGGTTCGTGCAATGTAGGGTCCAGCGCCGAAATCTGCTTGCGGGTTTTCTTGTCGAGCGCGGCCAGCGGCACCCCGCGGCATTCACTGTGCGGTCTGGACGCTCCGGCAGGCTGGTGCAGCCGATACAAGTACTGCGCGAATTCTCCGGCGTAGCCATCGCGCCTGCGGCGGTCCACCGTCGCGGCGCTGCGGCCCGGGACATAGGGGCAAATGGAGAACGTGAAGGGGTACTGCGGTGCGGGCCGTCCAACGAAGACCGGCATGGCGATGGGCAGGCCGGTCTCGGCGGCCAATTGCGGCAGCCAACGCCGTTCCTTGAGTCCAATGGCCTCGCCTAGTTCCCGGCGCGGCAGGCGCACCACCAGCTCAGCACCCAGCCGGTACACCTCGTTATCCCACCCGGTAGCCAGATAGGCAATGTCCTGGTTCGCCCAGTGCGGCGCCTGGCTAACCAGCAGGTGCCTGACCAGCTCCGCGTCAATTTCAACTTCGGCTGGCGGCATTCCCTTATCCGTGGAGACAGAAGAAGTCATTGCTCAATGCTAGTGCACCCCGCATGGCTCACCCTGCCGCGCGAATCGTTCTAGAATCGGTGCATGGACTCCCCTGCACCCGGCCAGCAGATCCTCGCCACGCTCCTGCTGGAGAAATTCGACCAGCTTACCGAAACCTTGGCGAGCATTCCGCAGGAACAGGCCAATAGCGTCCTGCCCGTTCACGGCAGCAATTCGCCGGTGCAGCTGGTGCTGCATTGCTGCGGGATGATGCGCCGCTGGTCTTCCACGGTCAATCTCGGCATCGAGGTCCCCCGCGATCGGGCCGCCGAGTTCACCGCGGTGATGGACAAGGAGACTGCCCTGCAACTGGCGCATGAGGCCAGGAAGGCGTTCGCCAACGACCTGGCGTTCACTGCCATGCATGATGCTCCCGTTGCGGCCCCGCCAGGCAGGGAGGGCGAATACTGGATGTCCACCTGCCAGGGCGTGCTGCTGCATGTGCTCGAAGAGCTCTGCCAGCACTTGGGGCATCTGGAAATCACCCGGGATCACTTGGCCAAAGACGCGTCGTGAAAGGCATCCGGCAGGTCACAGCTGGCCTACCCATGGCCTTTCCCGGGGCCTGAAGAGCGTCCGCGCGCAGAGCCGTCCCAAACGAGCAAGGCTCCTGCAACAGGCAAGAACAAGAGAGCTGGAAGCCACTGGAATGCCATCAATGCCACCATGGCGGCCAGCAGCATGGCCAGCGCCGCGATTCTGGGCCATGCAGCCATGGCTACCCTCCTAGAAGCCTTCTACCGCTCAGCGGTAGTTGATTTGGTGTGATGAAACCCTAGCAGGATCAGTGCGCAGTTGCCAGAGGCGCCAAATCAAATGCCGCAGGACCGCGCGCCGCTCACAGGTCCAGATCTTCCCAATCGAAGCGGGTAGCGGTCCCGGATTCCCAATCCTGGCGCAGGATCGCGTAGGCAACCGAGGCGAGATGGCGCCCGTCGCCGGTGGGCCACGCCATCCGGTAATGCGCCTCCTTGAGGAACCCGGCGCGAAGAAAAGTCTTGCGCATCGCGATGTTGTCTTCCCTGGTTTGGCCTTCGAAGCGCAAGGTGCCGGGGAAATCAGTGAACACCTTGGCAGTCAATTCCCTCAGTACGAGGGTACCCAGGCCTGATCCCCGGTGCTTTTCCGCCAAGCGCAGGTCAAGCATGGGAGTGTCGTCTTCCAGATCTTCGAGTACTGCCATTCCCAAGCATTCTCCCTCGCCAATAATCCAGAATCCTTGGCGCTCGCTGTTCCAATATCTTCCGCTATCGACTAGTCGTCTCAGCTCCGGCTCTGTCCAGTTCCGACGGACACGGAATGGGAAGCTGTTGCTTGATAGAAAAGCGGCGATGGCACTGCTGTCTTCCGGTGCCATTGCTGTGAACGAGATATTCATGGGGCAAGCCTATAGAAGACATGCCGGATCCAGTCAGCGTAAACATGAATCCGGTGGCGACAGCACCCGGCCGAATATCTGCTTCCATGTCAGGCCGCTTTCAATGAATCCAGAATCTCTTGCGTCGAAACCACCAGCGCAAAGCCGTCTCCGTGAAGATTGGTCGCCGTAACCTGCATCAGAGTGGCTGCCGGTATTACCGTGCCGTCAGGTCCTGCCAGATCAAAAGTTCGTGTGGCATCGAGAGGCACAATGACGTCAAATCCCAGATTTCCGCCCATCCGGGCGGTGGTTTCTACACACAAGTTGGTTTGGATTCCGCAAACCACGATCTTTTTGATCTGATTGGACCTCAGCCACTGGCCCAAATCCGGGGAGCCATAAAATGATGAGTTCACTGACTTGGTTACGAACAGATCAGGGGTGACCACTTGCACCGATTCGTGAAGATTATTGCCGGGACTTTCCACGAACAAGGGCGAGTCCGAATTTCGGCTATCGTGCCTGACGATCACTATCGGCAGGTTCTTTTCGGACCACTCCAAGAGAAGCCGGTCAACGTTGTTCTCGCATTGCGGGTAGTTGGTTGTCGGGCCCCATGAGGTGTCGTAGAAACCCTGTTGCATGTCAACCACGATCAATGCGGTCTTTGTACTTGTCATCATGCTTCTACTTCATCAGGGATAGAGCTACCCAACCAGTGGCATAAATGACATGGTTCGATAAGATTGCGCCATGACCATCGTGGGGATTCTAGTTGGGCCGGGCCGTCGAGCATTTGATATCGAAGTTGCACGTGAGGTGTACGACGACCGAACCGACCGTGGTCTCCCCCGGCCCGCAGTTCGAATCCTCGCAGCAACCACGGTCACCGATCTTGACCCGGTTCGCTCAATACGGCGCACACATCCGCTTGCTTCGGTGGAGGAACTCGACATGATGGTGGTTCCAGGAAGCGAGAATCCGCTCGCAGAACCTCACCCGCAGGAAGTTGCAGCAGTTGCACGAGCTGCTTCCGCCGGGGTTCTTGTCGCCTCATTGTGTACCGGCGCATTCACACTCGCTGCTGCAGGACTGCTCGATGGGCGAAGCGCGACGACCCACTGGCGTTTTGCCAATGAACTTGCAAGGCGTTATCCAGAGGTCAACGTCAAGTCGAGGGATTTGTATTGTGGCGAGGACAAAGTATGGACTTCGGCTGGAGTCACCGCAGGAGTTGATCTATTACTCCATCTAGTACGTCTGGACTGGGGAACCAGCGCTGCAGAAACTATCGCGAAGGCCATGGTCACCCCTGTTTTCAGACCGGGAACCCAAGCGCAATACGCGGATACCAGCATTCCTGGGAATTCATCGCCGTCAGTTGAACAACTGCATCTGGCAGTCAGCCAAGATCTTCAACGGCATTGGAACGTCCAGGAACTAGCAGCGGTCTGCGCAATGTCACCACGGACTTTTCACCGGTGGTTCTCAGACGCGGTCGGGACAACACCTATTGCATGGCTCAATGATCTTCGAGTCAGCGAGGCCCAACGCCTACTGGAACAAAGCGACCTGTCGGTTGGCGCCGTTGCCCGTCAGGTTGGCTTTGCTTCTGATGATCTGCTGCGCAAGCATTTCTCGTCGCGATTGGGGATCACGCCGACCGGCCATGCAGCGGCTTTCCGTCGACAACGTCCTTGATGAATTGCGCCTTGCCTCGCGCATAAGCGATCCTGTCATCCCCGACCCTCGTGGCCAAGTCCTGTTTCAGCTCGGCATATGCGGTAGCAATATTGGCGTCTTCCCTCAGTCGATCGCGGAACACCAGATGCTCGCGTTCCCAGACCGAACCGAGTTGGCACACGTGAACATGCACTGTTCGGGGCTCTCCCGCGGGCGGACGAAAGAAGAGATGGCCGGTCTCCCGTTGCCGCAGCACAAGCCCCAGCGTTTCGAGGCCGCTGCGGTACGCGGACTCTTCTGAAATATCCGGAACAGCTAGTTGGAGGTCGAGAACTGGTTTGGCGATGAGGCCCGGTACTGCTGTCGACCCGATATGCTCTGCAGATGCCGCGGCAGGACCAATGGCGTCCTGGATGCGCAGCATCCAATCAGCGGCCTGGTCGGCCCACGACGGATCATGCTCGACAAGATGGACAGGTTCACCACCGGGCTTATCGAACCATTCGCTATTCATCTATCCAGTATGCCTCGATGCCGGAAGCCGGAAGGTGCGATTCCAGGCAGGTTCCACTTCGCCCTATCCAGCCGGCTGGCCGTTTTCACCCAGCACCGCGTCCCCGTCGGTATGCAGCGGGTTTTTCATCGTCGGCATCCACGCGCAGCGCGTCTGCATGCCCGACTCCGCTTGCCCATCCCTGACCAGCACCGTGCCCAGCATCCACTGCCCGTCGTCGGTGACTTCCCCCATGGCTTCCGGTCCGGCCAGGTAGCCCATCATTTCTTGATCTTCCAAAGGCATCTCGCTCTTGGCGTTCGGGGCAGAATAGACGGGGATCGACACGGAAATGGTGTCGCCCTTTGCCTCCGGGTGGCAGTATCCACCGTCGCCTCCAAGACCGTCCGTGCGCACGAGGTAGTACTGGTCATCGCCGGACTACTGTTTTACGCCTACCGTTCGAACCTGTTCCAGCGGGCCATTTTCCGCGCAGGCAGTATTCTGGAAATCGCTGCGCAGGTACTCAGTGACCTTGACGCCCTGCGTGGCTGGCACCACGCTCGCAACGGTGGATCCGCAATTATGCGAATAAGCGATCTCGCCGGGAACCTGGACTGGCCCCTCCTCCGTCGCAACCCAGGCAACGAAGTGCTCCCAATAGGCATTGCCGGACGTGCTGATGAACGATGCGACGGCATCGTCTACGCCGTCGCCATCCAGATCCGCGTAGACGATCTTGCCCAGCTCATAGCTGTTGAATTCATCGCTGGCTTTCGAATTCTCAAGACGGATCTTCGAGGGTTTGCCATCGAGCGCCATCGGATCCATCCAGGTTGCGTTTCCAAGATCCGCATCTCGCAGGGATTCGATCCCAGGTTCTTCCTTGCTCGGCGAAGGAACTACCGTTGGCGTTGAGGATTCCAGGTCCGGCTCTGGTTCGCTGCACCCAGTGAGCAGCAGCCCAACCGCGGCCACCGTGCTGAAAATTCTTGCTCCACGAGATGCATTGATCATGTTCAGATGATAACTGAATATAAAAACGACTCATAAAAACTTGTGCCATCAAGACCGCTTGCGCGTGATGCTTGCTAAAAAACGCCAGCCTCGGACTTCACGATTGGAAGTCCGAGGCTGGCGCCAGGGTTTGGAGTCCGGGGACTAGAGTCCCAGCTTCTCCATCACGATTTCGCGCACGCGGCCGGCGTCAGCCTGTCCGCGGGTGGCCTTCATGACAGGGCCCATCAGCGCGCCGATGGCCTGCATCTTGCCGCCCTTGATCTTCTCGACCACATCAGGCATGGCAGCCATGGCATCATCCACGGCCTTGCCCAATGCATCATCGTCATTCACCACAGCCAAGCTGCGCTTCTCGACGATTTCGCTTGGGGTGCCTTCGCCGGCGATGGCGAATTCCAGCACCTGGCGGGCGATCTTGTCGTTGATCTTCTTCGCCTCGATCAGCGAGTTCAGCTCAACGATGGTCGCAGCGCTCACGCCCAGATCGGCGATGTCCTTGTCCGCGGCCTTGGCCAGGCGGGCGATCTCGCCCATCCACCACTTGCGTGCGACAGCGGCGCTGGCGCCAGCGGCAATGGTCTGCTCGATCTCGTCGAGCACACCGGCGTTGACCACGTCGCGGAATTCCTTGTCCGCGTAGCCCCACTCGGCCTTCAGGCGCTTGCGGCGCTCGGCTGGCGGTTCCGGCAGGCGGCCGCGCAGCTCTTCTACCCATTCGGCGGTGGTGACGATAGGCACCAGGTCCGGCTCCGGGAAGTAGCGGTAGTCATCGGCATCCGACTTCGGGCGGCCCGAGGTGGTCGAACGGGTGTCCTCATGCCAGTGGCGGGTTTCCTGGACGATCTTCGCCCCGGAATCCAGCACCGCCGCGTGCCGCTCGATCTCGAAGTGCACGGCGTGCTCCACCGCGCGCAAGGAGTTCACGTTCTTGGTTTCGGTACGGGTGCCGAACTTCTGGGCGCCCTTGGGCATCAGCGAGACGTTGGCATCGCAACGCACGTTGCCGCGTTCCATCTTGGCATCCGAAACGCCCAGGTTCTTCACGATTTCGCGCACGGCGGCCACGTAGGCTTTGGCCAGCTCGGGAGCGCGCTTGCCGGCACCCGTAATTGGCTTGGTCACGATCTCCACCAGCGGAACACCAGCACGGTTGTAGTCAACCAGCGAGTAGTCCGCACCCTGGATGCGTCCGGCAGCGCCACCCATGTGGGTCAGCTTGCCGGCATCTTCTTCCATGTGGGCGCGTTCGATCTCGACGCGGAAGACTTCGCCGTCTTCCAGCTCGATGTCCAGGTAGCCGTCGAAGGCAATTGGATCATCGTACTGGGAGGTCTGGAAGTTCTTCGGGGTATCCGGGTAGAAGTAGTTCTTGCGGGCGAAGCCGCACTTCTGCGCGATCTGGCAGTTCAGTGCCAGGCCGATCAGGATGGAGTACTCCACGGCGGTCTTGTTGACCACCGGCAGCACGCCGGGCAGGCCCAGGTCTACCGGGGTGACGTTGGTGTTCGGGGCATCGCCAAAAGCGTTCGGCGCGTCGGAGAACATCTTGGTCTTGGTGTTAAGCTCAACGTGGACCTCGAAGCCCAGGACCGGGTCGTAGCGATCCAGTGCCGTATCGAAGTCGACCAGTTCATCGGTGTAGTTGCTCATGGTGCCTAGGCCTCCTGCGCGATCGAAGCGGTGTCAATGGCTGGTGCCTGCGAGATCAGCGAGTGGCCCCACTGCTTCTCGAGCAGGGTTTCCAGTGCTGCGCCGGCACGGTACAAGCGGGCATCCTCGTAGGCCGGGGCCAGGAACTGGATGCCTACCGGCAGGTTCTCGGACAGGCCGCCCGGGACGGTGATGCCCGGAACGCCAGCGAGGTTGGCCGGGATGGTGGCCACGTCGTTGAGGTACATGGCCAGCGGGTCGTTGTCGTTCGCGCCCAGCTCGAAAGCAACGGTCGGCGCGGTGGGGGAAACCAGCACGTCGGCCTGCTCGAAAGCGGCCTCGAAGTCGCGCTGGATCAGCGTGCGGACCTTCTGCGCCGAGCCGTAGTAGGCGTCGTAGTAGCCGGCGGACAGGGCGTAGGTGCCCAGGATGATGCGGCGCTTGACCTCGTCGCCGAAGCCGGCGGCACGGGTGGAGCCCATGACGCGCTCGATGGTCATCGGGCCCTCTTCCGGAAGCACGCGGTGGCCGTAGCGCACACCATCGAATTTGGCCAGGTTGGAGGAAACTTCCGACGGCATGATCAGGTAGTAGGCGCCCAGCGCGTACTTGAAGTTCGGGCAGGAAACCTCGACGATTTCTGCACCGGCGGCCTTGAGCAGTTCCAGCGACTCGTTGAAGCGTGCTTGGACACCCTCCTGGTAGCCTTCGCCGGTCAGTTCCTTGATGACGCCAATGCGCAGGCCCTTGATGTCCCCGGTGGCGCCGGATTCAGCGGCGGCAACCAGGCCTTCGAGCGGGTTGGGCAGCGAGGTGGAATCCTTGGGATCGTGCCCGCCGATCAGTTCCTGCAGGTAGGCCGAGTCCAGCACGGTACGGGAGACCGGGCCGATCTGGTCCAGCGAGGAGGCCATGGCGATCGCGCCGTAGCGTGAGACGGCACCGTAGGTCGGCTTCACGCCGACGGTACCGGTGACGGCGCCTGGCTGGCGGATGGAGCCGCCGGTGTCGGTGCCCAGTGCCAGCGGAGCTTCGAAGGAGGCCACTGCTGCGGCCGAGCCGCCGCCGGACCCGCCCGGAATGCGGTTCAGGTTCCACGGGTTGCGGGTCACGCCGTAGGCGGAGTGCTCGGTGGAGGAACCCATGGCGAATTCATCCAGGTTGGTCTTGCCCAGCATCGGCAGCTTGGCAGCGCGGATCTTCTCGATCACGGTCGCATCGTAGGGGCTCATCCAGCCTTCGAGCATCTTCGATGCCGCGGTGGTCGGCTGGCCCTTGGTGACGATCAGGTCCTTGATCGCGATAGGCACGCCGGCCAGCGGGTGCAGGGCTTCGGCCTGCACGCCGCCGGCGGCACGGATGGCGTCAACTTCGGCTGCGACGGCGAGCGCTTCTTCGGCGTTCACGTGCAGGAAGGCATTCAGCGCGCCGTCAACCTCGGCGATGCGGTCCAGGTGGGCCTGGACTGCTTGAACGGAGGTGGCTTCGCCGGCGCGCAGCTTGGCGGCCAGCTCGGTGGCGGAAAGCTTAATCAGTTCATTCACTTGGATTATTCACCATCCAGAATAGCCGGGACCTTGAAGCGGTCCGAGTCCGAATCAGGCGCGTTGAGCAGAACTTCTTCAATGCTCAGCGTCTGCCCCACCGTATCTTCGCGCAACACGTTGGTCAGCGGGATCGGGTGGCTGGTGGCTGGGACGTCGGAGGCGGCGACTTCGCTGACGGACGCGATGGCACCGACGATAGCGTCGAGTTCACCGGTCATTTTGTCCAGCTCTGCGTCGCTCATCTCTATGTGGGCAAGGTGTGCCAGATGCACAACGTCCTCACGGCTGATGGCAGACATGTATCTCCCTAGAATGGCGGTTGGGTTTCATAGACAAGTCTATCCCTTACGCGCCTGCCCCAATGCCTATATGCGGGGCATTAGTTATGCTGTGCGCAATACCAAACCGCTCAGGTCCTGGCCGAGGGCGTTCTCCCAGATCCCGATAACACCGGCTTCGGCGGGATCGCCGGCTACCGGTTTGCGGATGATCACCGCGTCTTTGCCCCGACTCTCGCCGCGGACCAGGATCCGCGGATCCGCGGCAAAGGACTCGGACCGGTGCTGCGGCGTGGCATTTCCGGCCAGCAGTTCACGTGCCTGGGCGATGAAAATGGGGTCGCCGGCGGCGTCATAGACAAAGCGGGTGCCCAGAATCGCGTGCTCGCTCGTTCCCAGTAGGTAGCGTTCCGCACCGTCAACCGGGGCATCCCGATAGGTCAGCGGAACGTGGTAAATCACGTCAGAGGTATCGCTGTGGTCAGCGTAGAAGCTCAACTCGATACCAACTTCACCCTGCGGGTCTTCCAGGCGGAATCCGCCAACACTTTCAAGTTTCGGCGCGCCCTGGCCGGTGTAGAACTCCTGCTTGGCCAGCCAGGCTGCCACCAACTCGGTCTTGGTTGGAGACATGGTGGTGTTGTAGACGATTCCCATGAGCTTAGTCTGTCAATTGCTGGTATTAGGCACAAGTGTTGGCGCAACGGTTCTTTGGCCAGCCGATAGCTCCTACGATGGTTTCATGCACACACATGAGCCATGGGATGAAGTTCAGCAGGCGCAGCAGTACGGGCAGCACCTGCTGCGGGATGCCGCCATTGAACTGCGCGAGTCCGAGCACGAGGACTTCTCGGTCATGGCCGGGTGGTGGAACGATCCGGCCTGGGCGGTGCTCCAGCAACGAACCATCAAACCGCGTCCCGGGACTCCGCTCGTGGAAATGTTCGCACAGTTCAGCGAGAACAAGCCCTCTTCCGGCGATGCCGGCTTCAGCATCTTCGAGCGCGGCAGCGGAACCTTCATCGGGCACATCACGCTGCATGGCGGCCAGTTGCCCCATCGTGCCGCTGAAATGGCGGTGATGATCGGCCCGGACTTCGTCGGCCAGGGTTTCGGCACCCGTGCCACCGCGTTGATGTCCGGCTATGGTTTCCGCGAGTTGGGACTGCACCGGATTGGCCTGTGCGTTGCCGCCTTCAACCAGCGGGCCATCCGGGCTTATGAGAAAGCCGGGTATACCCAGGAGGGGCGCCAACGCGAGGTGTACTTCCACAATGGCGTATTCCACGACCAGGTGCAGCTGAGCCTGCTCGCCGGCGAATACTTCGCCCAGCGGGGCTGAGCAGCACCCCGCGGTACTATTTGGCCGCTTCCTCCAGCATGGACTTCACCAGCGGTCCCGCCGTCTGGGCTCCGCCGTCTCCATCCTCGACGAACGCGGCAACCGCCAGATCGCCTTGGGCGGCGATGGCCCAGGCATGCGCGTTCTTTTCTCCGTCGTATTCGGCGGTGCCGCTCTTGCCGATGATCTTTCCGCTGCCTACCGCTTTCAGGTCCTTCAGGGTTCCGTGGTCCACGACCTCGGCCATCATGGTGGACAGCTGCCCTGCTTCCTCTTCGCTCAGCGTGGAAGCCGGCTTGGCAGGTGCCTGGGGTTCTGGCGCCAGGATCAGCTTGGGCTGCACCGTGGACTTCGCCTGGATCGATGCCATCACGGTGGCCATGCCCAGTGGCGATGCTTCCACCACGCCCTGGCCAATCATGTTCGCGGCCTGGGTGGTGCCTTCAGAATCTTCGGGCACCGAACCGAACACTGCACCGGCACCGGTTCCGTCCTCTGCCAGCAAGCCGAGAGCAGCCGCGGCTTCAGCCAGGTTCTTGCCGCCAATTTCCGTTCCCTGATTCACAAAGACCGTGTTGCAGGACTGCGCGATTGCTTCGGATAGCGGGATGGTGCCTACGGCGGCAGCAGGATAGCCGTCATAGTTCTTGAAGCTCTTGCCATCCACCACCGTGGTTGCCGGGCACTTGACCTCGGTACCCGGGGTCGCTCCGTCACGCAGCATCGCCAAGGCGCTCACGACCTTGAAGGAAGAACCCGGTGCATAGGAAGCTTGCAAGGAGGTGTTCAGCCCGGAAGAAACCGGGCCCGAGGAGGCCGCGAGGACGCTGCCGTCAGAGGGCCGAATGACCACGATGGCAGAGTTCGATTCGGCTTCGGCCAGCAGTTCATCCGCGGTTTCCTGCAGTCCGGTGTCCAAAGTGGTCTTCAGGTCCTTGCCTGCTACCGGGGCTGTGGTGATCAGTTCCGCTACCGCTTCATCTTCAGCGTTGTACTGCGATACCGAGACTCCTGCAGTTCCCGCGAGGGTGTCATTGTAGGCGGCTTGCAATCCTGATTGGCCTACCTGGTCACCGGCCTTGACCTTGCCTTCAGACTTCTCGATATTCTCGACGGTGGCCTTGCCAACGCTGCCTAGCAGCGGGCGGGCGAAGGAGCGAGTGGGTGCCAAGGGCAGCTCGTCGTTGTGGAAGCCGGCACCCGGAATGCCCTTGATTTCCTCGTCGGTGACTTCCCGCGTTGCGTCGTCGCGCAAGACAATAGCTTCCACCCAGGCTTTGTCGCCAGCGGCCATCACTCGTTGCGCATAGGCCTGTTCATCGATGTCCACGAGCTTGGCCAGTTTCTTCGCCGAGCTTTCCCAGTTTTCTTTTCCGGTGTGGGTCTTATCCATGCCAACACGAATCACCGGCCGGTTGGAGACAATGCTTTCGCCTTCTGCATCGGTGATGCTGCCTCGTGCTGCAGGATCGAAGGCCGCTTTGAGGTAGTCGCCGGTTTCGAACTCAGGGGCAAGAATTGACGGGTCAAAGCGCAGTTTCCAGGAATCGGATTCCTTGTCGAATTCCCACACAGCCTGGGTGTCGTAGCTCAGATCCTTGTCCGACTTGTCGATATCCCATACCGTGGTGATGCTCGCGGTAGCTGTCTTGACCCCATCTTGCTCTTCTTCGTCTTCGGCCACCGAACGAACGGTGCTCGTGTGCTTGATTTCGCCCATGGCGCCAAAGGCAGTTTCCTGGGCTTTCGCTGCATCTTCTGGGCTGGTCCCAGCAAATTGCACTGAGCCGAAATCGCCGCTATTCATGGCGGATACCAGTGCATCGGCCGAAGGCGCCGGGTCTGGCGCGCCAGCGCTGCAGGCACTTAGTGCGGCCATGGCCAGGGACGCAACGGACAGGGCGGCAACACTTCGGCGAATAGCACTCATGGCGCCATTCTATTCACGCGCTCGGACAGACCACAACGTGTGTCCGCCGAAGTCATGGGCGGTTCATCTGGATCCAGGCTGAATCCATCTTGGCTGCAGGCTATAGGCGTAGACAACCAATTCGATATCGGTGTTCGGCACAAACCAGTCGCGTTCGGGATAGTGGACGAATCCGAGGGATTCATACAGTCCCCGGGCAGAATCCCAGCTGCTACCGGTAGTCAGGGAGACGGCATTGATTCCGGGAATGAGCCGGGCGCGCTCGATGGCGGCCTGCACCATGCTCCGGCCAACACCCCTGCGCTGCGCGGCCGGATCAACGCTGAGCATGCGGATTTCCAGCTCGTCCGCTCTGGCAATGTCCGCATAGTCGCTGCCCGCCCGGATCAAGGTCATGGAACCGATGATCTCTTCTTCCCGGCGCACCACGTAGATTTCGGTCTGGGCTGCACGCTCGGCCACCTTGCGCACGAAGTCCAGGTACTCGTTATCCGGGCTGTCGAAATGCCCAGCGGCAAAATAGGACTCTGCGGTCAGCTCCCCCACACGCTGGTAGTGCTCGGGAGCAGCCAGTTCAATCGACAAGTCGCCAATGCTGGTTGAAAAACTTTGCGCGTCAGTCATGATGCTCCAAGTGTGCCACGAGCTCAGATGGTTTTCTGCACGTCACCGAACCCAAGGCAAATGATGCTCTGGCTGAAATTTTTGCGGAGCAATTCTTCTCTGATCTGCAGTGATTCGCGGTGGGAATTAGTGCCTTGCGAATAACTGGGAGAAAAACTTGCCCGCAAGTTTGTTAATGGAGTTAACTAACCCTGTGACTTCCCCACGCAAGGACTGGAATGTGCTGTCGCACGGCAGCGCTATTTTGCCCTCCCATGGAAGGGAGCACAACCTCTCTCTGGTTCTGCAAACACTTTCGGACCAAGGCGCTTCGAGCCGTGCCGATCTGGCACGCGCTACCGGCCTGACACGTGTCACCGTCTCGGAACTGGTCGCGGAATTGATCAACCGCTCGCACGTCATTGAGACCGGGCAGCAAGAGCAAAAACGCCCCGGCAAGCCCTCCACCCTCGTCGATTTGAATCGCCCGGGGCTCAGGATCATCGGCGTGGACTTATCCGGCGTTGTCCCGTTCCGGGCGGCCATCATGGATCTGGATGGCGCCATCCTCAAGAGTTTTTCTGCCCAGGCACGCGAAGCAACCGGTGAAGCCGCGACGGTCCAGCTCCTGGAGCTGCTCGACACCGCACTAGCCGAATGCGACGCACCGGTTCTGGGCGTGGGCATTGGCTCGCCCGGTGTAGTGACCGATCGGGGAATTGTCGTCGCAGCCGAAAAGTTCGGATGGCGCGACTACGACCTGCGATCTGCGGTCGAGCAGGCTACCGGCCTGGCCGCTCATGTCCTCAATGACGCCGACTGCGCCATCCTTTCCGAGCACACGTTCGGCCAAGGCAGCGACCACATGATCTTGCTGCGCCTGGGGCGCGGTGTAGGCTGCGGCGTCATCACCCACAACACCCTGGTGCGCGGCTCGGATTTCGCCGCCGGCGAGCTGGGCCATGTCCGCCAGCGTGCGCAGGACACTGTCTTATGCAGCTGCGGGCAAATCGGCTGCCTGGAAGCCTATGCTTCCGTTCCTGCAATCTGGAAGTCCCTGGCCGAGGGGGAACCAAAGGAACAGCTGGATCAGCGGATCGCCGCGTATCTTGCTGGCGCACTTGCGCCGCTTCTTTCGGTACTCGACATTCGCGATGTCATTTTCACCGGGACCCCGGAAGTCGTGGATCAGCCTCTCGCGCAAGCGCTACGCGAAGCACTGGCCCTGCGCTCGCATACGGCACGCGCCGAGAACTTCCGGCTTTCGCTGAGCGAAGATCCAGAGCATCTGGTGCTCCGAGGTTGCGCGGTCAACGTGCTATTCCATGAACTGGGGATCACCTAGCGGGGCCGCCCGGTTTCTCCATACCTGTATTCCACTAATCATCACTGCCAAGATCGGAGAGTGCCCACCATGCGAGTGCTCATTGGTTCATCCCCTGAAGAAGTTGCACGCATCGCTGCCGACAACGTGTTGGCCGGCCTGGCCCACCACAGCGCTGGAGCCCCCTCGAATTTGGGGCTTGCCACAGGTTCGTCTCCGTTGGGCCTGTACCGTGAACTTTCCCGTGCGGTCCAGGAAGGCCGTGCCGATTTCACCGATACCCAGGGTTTCGCCTTGGATGAGTACATCGGGATCCCGGACACCCACGAACAGTCCTACCGCCAGACGCTGATCAACGAGGTCTGCAATGTCATCGGCTTGCCTGCCCGCTGCCTGCATGTACCGCAGGGCATGGCCGCATCCGTGGAAGCCATCGAGACGGCGGCCCGGGCGTACGATGCCTCCATCGCCCAGGCCGGTGGCATCCACGTACAGATTCTGGGTATCGGATCCAATGGGCATCTGGGCTTCAACGAACCAGGCAGCGCGCTGCGAAGCCGCACCCGCATCAAGCGCCTCGCGGCCAATACCCGTGACGACAACGCCCGGTTCTTCGACGGCATCGAGCACGTTCCCACCCACTGCGTCACCCAGGGACTAGGTACTATTCTTGACGCCGGCCGCTTGGTCCTGGTGGCTGTAGGCGCGGGCAAGGCCCAAGCCATTGCCGCTGCCGTAGAAGGGCCGCTGTCAGCTTCCTGCCCGGCATCCGTCCTGCAGCTGCACCAGGATGCAGTGGTAGTAGTTGATGAAGCGGCAGCCAAGGGGCTGAAACTGCGTGAATACTACGATGACGCGGCTGAGGAACTGACCGTCGTAGACCTCGTGGTCAGCTAAACCGCCCAGCCAATGGCATACTGAAGCCATGGCCGTCTACTTTGAATGCGTTACGCTTTGCGGTGCTTCACGTGCCGACCTCTTCGAGAAATCGCTCAGCATCGACGCGCACGCCGGTTCAATGGCCAATTCGCAGGAAAAGGCCGTGGCGGGGGTTACCAGCGGCGCTATCGGATTAGGCGAGCAGGTCACCTGGCGTGCCAAGCATTTCGGCATCCCCTTCCGGATGACCTCGAGGATTTCCGACCTGGATGCCCCGCACACGTTCACCGACCAGCAGGAGCGAGGGCCTTTCAAGTCCTTCCACCACGTCCATGAATTCTACGAGTCGGACCAGGGGACGTTGATGGTGGACAAGATCCGCTTCAGAGCTCCATTGGGTCCCTTGGGCTGGCTAGCCGAGCGGCTCGTGCTTGGCTGGTACCTGCCCAAGCTCATCCGGATCCGCAACGACTACCTGGTCAACGCGCAAGGCTAATCCTGCTCGCTAGCGGTCCTGTGGCTCGATGACCACAGCCCACTGGCGCACCGCGCAGGAGTCGGATTCCCCGCATTCTCCGGTCTGCGGCTGCGCCTGGACGATGACGGCCATCGGGCTGGGCAATTCACTGGCATCCACCGGAAGCACGTGGGTGAACGAACCGTCGGCGTTAACCGAGATTTTCAGATCCGGGCCTTGATCCAATATGGCTTCGCCCCGCTCCAAGATGACGGAGTACACGGTTGCAGTGCGGGACTGGAAGTTGGATCCGAGGGCTCATCGCCGTCGGCCTGCGAGGGGAATTATTGACGGCTCCACGTGTACAGTGGATTAGTCGCCACGACGGCAGTAAACCGCTACCCCTATCAAGGCCAATGACCCCGATGCAGCAGACCTCGACAGCCAGCTCACCTCTTGCGGTGCGAAAAATCGCCTTAGTGGTTTCGCACGTGCTCTCCCCCATTATCCTGGCCACCGTGTTGCTGTTGGCAACGCCATGGCGGGATTCCTCAGTGCGCTGGACCGAGTCGATTGTTGCCGCCTTGTTCACCACGATTATTCCGTGGCTGATCCTGGCCGGGGCGAAACTGCGCGGCAAGGTCACCGATATGCACGTGACCGTACGGCGTCAGCGGCATGGGATCTATGCCTATACCGCAGGATTGATCCTGTGCGGCCTGCTCGTGCTGCGGGTCATGGATGCCGGTTCCGGGATCTTCCTCGAAGTGCTCAGCATCCTGCTTGGATTGGCGCTTGTTGCCGTGATCAATTTGTGGTGGAAGGTCTCGGTGCACCTGGCTGTGGGCACCTACGTTGTTTTGCAGGTGGCGGGACAGCAGGCCGAGCTGATGCCGCTAGTGGTGTTCTTCCTTGCGGTGCTTTCCTGGGCCCGGATCCGCAGCTACCAGCACACCGCCACACAGGTGTGCGGCGGTGTAGCTGTGGGCATCGCCATCCATTACGCGCATCAGTGGATAGCAGCTTTGCTTCCCTAGGCGCTAGGCTCCGCGAGCTTGGCTGGATCCACCAATCCGGCGTACTGCCAGCCCGGGTTGCTGCTGGGCCTGCCTACCTGGCATCCGGCTTCCTCTGCAATCAGCGCGCCGGCAGCCCAGTCATACTCCTGGGTGCCATATTCGGCGTAGGCGTCCAAAGACCCCTCGGCCACCAGGCACAGGTCCAGCGCGGCCGAGCCGAGTCGGCGCACATTGACGTAGTCCTGGAGCATCTGCCCGAGCACTTGGGCTTGGAACTGGCGGCGCTGGGAATCATAGCCGAAGCCAGTTGCCAGGATCCTGGTCTCGGATTCGGCCGGTCCGGTGAGCTGTGTGAGCTTCCCGGATCGCAGATCAAGCTTCCATGCACCCAATCCCTTTCCGGCGAAGTATTCCACCTGCAATGCAGGGGCGACGATGGCCGCGGCTACCCAGGTCTCGCTGCCATCCTCGTTGCGTTGGCAGACGCCCACCGAGGAGCAGTAATAGGCGATGTTGCGCACGAAGTTCGTGGTGCCATCCAGCGGATCAATGCTCCAGCGCAAGCCGCTCGGGTTCGCAGGCTTGGCACTTGGATATTCCTCGCCGGTCAGTTCGTCGTTGGGCCGGGAGGTCAGGATGGCCGCGCGAATTGCTTCCTCGGCGGCACGGTCGAAGTCGGTCACCCAGTCCCCGGCCGCCGATTTGTCGGTGAGGTTGAACTGCGATTCATCGCGGCGGTTGAGTACTTCGGCGCCGGCGGCGGCGGCCCGGCGGGCAACCATTACCAGCGGATCATGAGTCACTGCGCGGTCCATTTCTAGCCTTCCGTTAGTGCGGCGAGGGCTACCTCGCGCGCTGCGTCTGGGCCCTGTTCAAGCAGGACGCCGAATCCGGTTTCGTCCAGTACCGGAACACCCAGGGACCGGGCTTTGTCCAGCTTTGACCCTGCGGCTTCGCCGGCCACCAGGAAGTCCGTCTTCTTCGAAACGCTGCCGGTGGCCTTGCCGCCACGGACAATGATCGCTTCCTTGGCGGTATCGCGGGAATAGTGTTCCAAGGTACCGGTCACCACAATGGCCAAGCCTTCGAGGTTCTTGGTGATGTTCGCATCTTGCTCGTCTTCCATCTTCACCCCAGCGGCCTGCCAGGAGGAGACAATTTCACGGTGCCAATCCACCTTGAACCAGTCCACCAGCGCGTCGGCAATGATTGATCCGACGGAATCGATTTCGCTCAGTTCAGCCTCGGCGTTGCCCGAGTCAAGGACCTCGAGCAGGGCATCCATGGAACCGTAGCGGGTGGCAATGGCCCGCGAAGCGTTCGGGCCAACGTGGCGGATGGACAGTGCCACCAGCACGCGCCACAGCGGGTTGCCCTTGGCCTTTTCCAGCTCATCGAGCAGCTTCATGGTGCTCTTGGTTGGCTCAGACGGCTTCTTGGCGGTGGCCTTGGAGTAGAAGTACGGGACGAGCTCGAAAATGCCGGTGCCTTCCCCCTTGGAACGCTTTTCCCGCCATACCTTCACCTCGCCAAGCTCGTCGAGCATGTCCTTGAGGTTGAACAGTTCGGCTTCATTCTTCAGCGGGCCGGAGCCAGCAGGCAGAATGATGCCGCCCTGGGTGGCAGGGTCCTCGCCCGGACCGCTGGTCAGGGCCGCTGCTGCTTCGTAGCCCAGCGCCTCGATATCAAGGGCGCTGCGTCCGCCGAGGTAGGCCACGCGTTCGGTGAGCTGGGCCGGGCAGGATTCAGCGTTGAGGCAACGAATGTCCACATCGCCTTCCTTGGCCGGCGCCAGTGGCTGCCCGCAGGATGGGCATTCGACAGGCATGACGAAATCACGCAGGTCATCGTTGCCCTCACGCAGTGGCAGCACCGGGCCAACAATTTCAGGAATGACGTCTCCCGCCTTGCGCAGGATAATGGTGTCGCCAATCTTGACGTTCTTCGCCTTGACGACTTCCTGGTTGTGCAGGGTCGCGCGGGCAACGGTGGAGCCAGCGACGAGGACCGGTTCCATCACGCCGAAAGGCGTCACGCGGCCGGTGCGCCCCACCTGGACCTGGATGTCCAGCAGCTTGGTGTGCACTTCTTCTGGCGGGTACTTGTAGGCGACAGCCCAGCGTGGAACACGCGAGGTGTAGCCCAGCTGTTCCTGGGTGGCCAGGTCATCGACCTTGATGACGATGCCATCGATGTCATGGATCAAGTCGTGGCGCTTCTCGCCGTGCTCGGCAATGTAGTCCTTGGCTTCCTGGCGGCTGCCGACAACGCGGCCGTAGGGCGAAACCGGAAGACCCCAGTTGCGCATCAGCTCGTAAGCCTGGGACTGTTCAGCAAGGTTGAAATCGCGGCTGCGGCCCAGTCCGTGCACGAACATGCGCAGCGGGCGCTTAGCAGTCTGTTCCGGGTCTTTCTGGCGCAAGGACCCGGCGGCCGCGTTGCGCGGGTTGGCCAGGGGCGCCTTGCCCTGGGCAATCAACGCTTCGTTGAACTTGTTGAAGTCATCGGTGGCAATGAAAACTTCGCCGCGGACTTCGAATTCTTCGGGCCAGCCGGTGCCGGACAACTCCTGCGGGATGTCGCCGATGGTCAGCGCATTGTGGGTAACGTCTTCACCGGTGGTGCCGTCGCCGCGGGTAGCTGCACGCACCAGCTTGCCCTGGCGGTAGGTCAGGTTCAGTGCCAGGCCATCGATTTTGACTTCGCACAGCCACTTGACCGGGGTTTGCGGGTGCAGGCGTTCGGCATTGACCTGGGCACGTTCGAGCCACGCTTCGAGTTCATCAAGTGAGAAAACGTCTTCCAGCGAGTACATGCGGCTTGCGTGGGTGACCGATGCGAAGGCGGCGGAAACTTCGCCGCCGACTTCCTGCGTGGGCGAATCCTGTCCAGCCAGGATGGGATAGGTTGCCTCGAGCAGCTGGAGCTCATGGAACAACGCATCGTATTGCGCGTCGGAGACCAGAGGAGCATCGTTTTGGTAGTACGCCTCGCGGTGGGCACGGATCTGCTCGACCAGCTGTTCATAGCGGGACTTGTCAGCTTCTGGCGGAACGTTGGTGGCCTCAACTGGTGTTACGTCTTTTTCACTCACGTATTCAATTGTGCCCCACCAGCGGACAGTTTAGCTGGCTTGGAGCCCTAGTTCCCAGGTGCGTCAATTTGCGCGGACTCGGCTGCCAGCACATCAAGGACAATCACCGCGATGTTGTCCCGGCCGCCAGCTTCCAGTGCGGCCCCGGTGAGAATCCGGGCCGCTTCGGTGCGGTCCTTGTAGTTCACCAGCAAGGTCTGCAAGATGTCTTCGGTCAGTTCGCCCGAGAGCCCGTCGCTGCACAGCATGTAGCGGTCGCCGATGCGCGGCTGCAAGACGGTGAGATCCGGCTGGCTTTCGGCGCCGGCGCCAAGCGCACGGGTAATCAGATTCCGGTGCGGATGATTGCGGGCTTCCAACTCGGTGATCTGCCCGGCATCCACCATTTCCTGCACGGCCGAGTGGTCACGGGTCAGCTGCTGCAGGGCGCCATCACGCAGCCGGTATCCGCGCGAGTCCCCCACGTTGACCAGCAACAGGCTCGGGATTTCATCGGCGACCACCGGAATCGGCTCGGTAGCTGGAGCCAAACTGGCGCGGTGGTTCTCCAGCATTTGCGGAGTGATCTTGGAGATGACATCAGTGTTCTGGGTCATCGCGAAACTTGAAGTCCAGGGCGGCACCGCGGCCAGTGGAGCGGTCACATTGTCCCGGCCTTTGCCCGGGGTCTTGATCTGCACCAATGCGCACAAGGTAGTGCCGCCACGTGATTCAAGCGCTTCGCGAATGCGGTCATCAGCCAGCTGCACCTGGCGCTGGACATCCGGCACGGATGGCAGTTTCCGAACCGACGTCTTATTGGCGAAGGTGCAGATTTCCTGCATGGTTTCCACCGCAAGCTGGCTGGCCACCTCGCCAGCTTCGTGACCGCCCATGCCGTCGGCTACCGCATACACGATGTCGTGAATCAGGATGCGGTCCTGGTTTTGCGTTCGTTTCCGGCCCACGTCCGTCAGCCCTGCCGCGGCGAGGATGAACGGTACCGGTGCTGGTTCTTTAGCCATTAGTCGATCACCAGTCCTGCTCCCTCGCCTGCGGAGAGCACATAGGGTTGAATGTCTCCAAAGCCGCGCACCGCGGTGATTTCCTGGGCGGTGAGCACAAAGCGTGCGTCATTGCGCAGGGTGTTTGCGGTAATCGCGTCGGTCAGCACGGTGCCCGGTTCCGCCAGCGAGGTCAGCCGAGCCGCCATGTTCACCGTAGGACCATAGATATCGCCCAGGCGTGAGAGCAGCCGGCCCCAGACCACCGCGCCGCGGGTTTGCGGGAAGAGCTCGTCCTTGGCCAGCTCGCGCGACAGGGACAGCGCAATCTCGGCGCCGGCCTGCGGGGTTTCGGCCACGTAGAGCACTTCATCGCCAATGGTCTTGACCAGGCGGCCACCGCCCACGGAAATGACTTCGGCGCATTTGGCTTCGAAGCGCTGCACCAGCTGGGCCAGGGTGCGCTCGTTCATGCGGCGCGACAGCGAAGTGTAGGAGACCAGGTCGGCAAAGCCCACCGCACGGGCCAGCGGCAGCGGGGTGCCGCCATCTTCGTCGCCACGGTCTTGGTTGTAGGCAGCCACTCCGGTTTCCACCCGCAATGCCATGCGGTGCACGGCAGAGTTCAGCTGGCGGCGCCATGAGTAGAGCAGCAGGTCTTCAATCGCTGGAATGATTTCGGGCAGCAGGCCGAAAAGCTGGCGGCGCGCCTGGCGATCCGACATGTTCTGGTTGGCGATCATGTCCTCAACCAGGGCTTCGATCTGCCATACCACCATGCGGTCAGTCATCTGGCCAACCGAACGCATCAGGGAAATGGCGGTTTCTTCGGTCAGCTTGCCTTCGCGGACCATCCCCACCATGGTGCCCAGGGCTTCCTTGTCGGCCTGGGTGAAGAACACTTCATCATCGCTGAGTTCAGGGAAGCCGATGGCGCGCCAGAGCTTGCGCGCGGAGTGCAGGGAAACACCGGCCTCGGAAGCGACCTCGCGGCGACGGAATTCGCGTTGGCCGCCGATGAGCCGCCTTTCCAGTGAAGCGACGGTGTCGCGGACAGCGTCGGGGGTGTGGGCCGGAATGCGCAAGGGGCCTTCCATGGCCTGCGCAAGTTCGAAAATTGGATCCGACTCGGCCGGTGTGGCCACAGGGGGGTGCTGGCGGGCGCCGCGGACAGCCTCGGCGGCGGACTGCGGAGAGTCTGCTCGGGGTGTGTTGGTGTGCTCGGTGCTCATGCCCCCATGCCCTCACTGTTCGTCGTTTCGGTGTGCGCCGCATTCTGGTTGCTGCGCAGGTTCGCCATCGCCTCCATTGCCAGGGATCGGAAATACGGTACCGAGGGGACATGTGAGAGTCTCACGTATCCCTGGTTCAGCACGATATCCAAGGTTCCCGCACGCGTCATGGTGTTCTTCGCCTTGCTGTGCGCGACGAGGTCGCGAACTGTAAATAATCCTACAGATTGCAGCTTGCCATCGTTGTATGTGGGCCGGAACATGATCCGCTCGGTGGTCAAGACGATTTGGCTGCGTAGCCAGCGGGCCCAGGGAATCACGCTCCAGATCAGCACCAGTGCGGCCCAGAGAACCACCGAAACAACCATCCACACATTCGCATTGCCAGCTAGCCAGTCCGAGAGATCTTCCCGGGAGAGATAGCCCAACGAGAAGGTGCACAGGGCAGTCAATACGAGGAAGGCTCCCACGGGCTGGCGCAGCACTCGGGAATGTTCACGAGTTTTGATAATCACTCGTTCCCTTTCATGCAGCGGCAACTTCATCGTGTTGTTCCTCGCCCCTCCTGTTCTCGACTCCGTGCTTCGGTCATCATCTCCAATAATAGTCCCGGGCCAAGACCCAAGTCTGGTTAGGCATACTTTCCGTCGGCGCGCCGTACGTGGTGCACGTCCCCTGCCATCACGTGCTTTCGCTGCCCGGTTCCATATTCCAGAACCAGTGAGCCGTCTGCGCCCAACTCGACCGCGTTGCCAACCAGCGTGGATCCATCGGGGAATTCCACACGCACTTCATGTCCCAGTGTGGCCAGCTTGTCGCTGACGAGCTGGCGCAAAGATTTTCCATTATTTCCCGGCAGCGGCATCTGCGCAAAGCCGCCGACCCGGCGGAAACCCTGATCCAGTGCTGCGAATTGCTTCAGGTACTCAGCCAGCAGTTCGGTGCGGTCCAAGTTCTGGGCGCCAGCCAAACGCAGGGAGGTCGCGGTGGGCACCGGAAGCTCGTCCCGGTTCTGGTTCACGTTGATTCCGGTGCCAACCACTACCCCGTAGCCGTTGCCAGTTGGAACCATTTGCGCCAGTATGCCGCAGACTTTCTGCTCTCCGGCCAACAAATCGTTGGGCCATTTGATGCCCAAGGGAACGCCGCCGATATTCTCGGCGGCCCGGCTCCAAGCCAGGGCCGCAAGCATGGTGTACCAAGACAGGGATTCGGCAGGGAAGCTGGGACCGGGCACCGCCAAGACACTGACGGTCAGGGAGGACCCTGCCGGAGTTACCCATTCACGGCCCAAACGCCCTTTGCCTGCCTGCTGGTGATCCGTGAAGTACACGCTGAGGTGGCCGGCATCCCCATTGCCAGCCAGTTGCGCCAACTCGGTATTGGTTGAACCGGAGGTTGGCTTGATATTAACCAGCCCCAATCCCAGCTGCGCGGTGAGCTCGGTGAAGAGCCGGGAATCGAGAACTGCGCGGTCGGTGCCATGCGGGTTTTCCATACCTCCAACCCTATGGCACCGGCCGATGATTACGCTTAGTCCTGCCTCGTCATCTGCCTAGAGGAAGATGTCTTCAACCAGCGGGACTTCTGGGTTCAAGGTGTACTTCTCCAGGTCCGTCTCGCCAGCCAGCGTCAGCACCTGTCCATCCGTGAAGAAGTTTCCGCTGACTCCGGCTGGCGGGCTGGCAAGAATGGCCATGGCGGCATCTGCCACGACCGAAGCATCGCGCGCTCCCTGAACCATTTCCTGTCCGCCCGGCAGGTTCCGGATGGCTGCGGTATCGATCAGGGTTTCCGGCCAGAGCGAGTTCACGCCGACGCCATCGTCCTTCAGCTCTTCGGCCAGGCCAAGGGTGGTCAGCGACATGCCGTATTTGGCCATGGTGTAGGCCAAATGCCGTCCAGCCCACTTCGGTTCCAGGTTCAATGGCGGGGAGAGGGTGAGTACATGGGCATGCTCGGAGGCGCGCAGGTACGGGAGCGCGGACTTTGAGAGCAGGAAGGTGCCGCGGACGTTGATGTCCTGCATCAGGTCGTAGCGCTTCATATCAAGCTGATCGGTCTTGGCCAGGTTGATGGCCGAGGCGTTGTTGACCACAATGTCGATGCCGCCGAACTTTGCCACGGCCTCTTCCACCGCGCGCTGCACATCGGCGTCCACGCGGACATCGCCAACTACGGCCAGGCCCTTGCCACCTGCTTCTTCGATTTGCGCAACGGCGGTGTGGATGGTCCCTTCCAGTGCCGGATGCGGCGTATCGGTCTTGGACAGCAGGACCACATTGGCCCCATGCTTGGCTGCGGCCAGGGCGATAGCCAGGCCGATGCCGCGGCTACCGCCGCTCATCAGGATGGTGCGGTTTTCCAGGTTCCCGGGAACAGGTGCGATAAGAGTGCGCGATTCACTAGTCATGTGATATAGATTACGCGATGATCCCCCACTAAGCTACTGTTCAGTAACTTATTCTGGCGTGCCACGCACCAGATATCGGGCCATTTTGTAAGATTCCTACAAACAAATGAGCTGTTTGCCCAGCTAGACTGGCTTAGTTGGCATTTTTCTTGTGCCATTCCTACACATTGAAGACAACTCGAGGGAGTCGAAGGCATGACGCAGGGCAGAACCGAGGCAGCCGAGTCAATCGACCTGTCCACCACCGCCGGAAAGCTTGCTGAGTTCCGCCGCCGCCAGAAGCTCTCTAAAGCGCCAAGTGGCGAAGCAGCGATTGAAAAGCAGCACTCCCGCGGCAAGCACACTGCCCGCGAACGCATTGAAATGCTCATGGACGAGGATTCCTTCGTTGAGTTCGACGCCCTCGCAGTCCACCGCTCCACCGCCTTCGGCATGGAGAAGAAGAAGCCATTAGGCGATGGCCTGGTCTCCGGCTACGGCACCGTCGATGGCCGCCTGGTGGCTGTCTACTCCCAGGACTTCACCGTCTACGGCGGCTCCCTGTCCCAGGTCAACGGCGAGAAAATCGTCAAGGTCCAGGAATTTGCGCTGCGCAACGGCTGCCCAGTTGTCGGCATCCTGGATGGCGGAGGTGCCCGCATCCAAGAAGGCGTCGCTTCCCTGGCCATGTTCGCCGACATCTTCCGCAACAATGTCCATACCTCGGGCGTTGTCCCGCAGATCTCGCTGATCATGGGCCCATCGGCCGGTGGTGCAGCGTACTCCCCTGCACTGACCGACTACGTGATCATGGTCGACAAGACCAGCCACATGTTCATCACCGGTCCGGACGTCATCAAGACGGTTACCGGCGAGGAAATCGACATGGAAACCCTGGGCGGCGCCCGCCAGCACAACGCCAATACCGGTACCGCCACCTATCTTGCGTCCGATGAAGAAGACGCCGTGGAGTTCTGCAAGGAACTGCTCGATTTCCTCCCGTCGTCCAACCTCTCGGATCCGCTGGTTGCCGAATTCGATGAAGAACTGGATATCACTGCCGAGGACCTGGAGCTCGATACGCTCATCCCGGACTCCGCCAACCAGCCTTATGACATGCGCACGGTCATCGAGTCGGTTGTCGACGACGAGCATTTCTTTGAAATGCAGTCGCTGTACGCACCGAACGTGATGATTGGCTACGCCCGCATCGAAGGGCGCACCGTGGGCATCGTCGCCAACCAGCCAATGCAGTTCGCTGGCACCTTGGATATCGCCGCCTCGGAAAAAGCTGCCCGCTTCGTGCGCAACTGCGACGCCTTCAACATCCCGATCCTCACCTTCGTGGACGTGCCAGGCTTCCTGCCGGGCAAGGACCAGGAATTCCAGGGCATCATCCGCCGCGGTGCGAAGCTGCTCTACGCCTACGCCGAGGCCACGGTGCCGAAGCTGACCGTGATTACCCGCAAGGCCTACGGCGGAGCGTACATCGTGATGGGTTCGAAGAAGCTGGGCGCGGACCTGAACCTAGCTTGGCCTACCGCGCAAATCGGCGTGATGGGTGCCCAGGGCGCAGTGAACATCCTCTACCGCCGCGATCTGGCCGCAGTGGAAGCCGAAGGCGGAGACGTCGAGGCCCGCCGCAAGCAGATTATCGACGACTACGAGGCCGAACTGCTCAACCCCTATCAGGCGGCGGAGCTGGGCTACGTGGATGCGGTCATCGCCCCGAGCGAGACCCGCTTCCAGCTGGTTCGCGGCCTGCGCGCACTGCGCGAGAAGCACGTTAGCCTGCCGCCGAAGAAGCACGGCAACATCCCGCTGTAAGCAGCAGTGCCTGCCCGCCTAGTACCAGCTAAAACCAATAAGGAGCACTCCCATGGAACAGAACGCTGCGTTGCCTGTTGCCCCGCAGATCCGCGTCACCAAGGGAAACCCCAGTGACGAGGAAGTGGCGGTAGTTACCGCGCTGCTCGCTGCCATGGGCAATACTCCGGCTCCTGCACCAGAAGCCGCAGAGCCCAAGAAGCGTGTAGCCCGGATCCGCAGGCGCCGGGCGCTGGCCCCGCGTTTGGGCTGGACTATTGGCCGGCGCTAAGGCCTGCTGAAAGCGATGGCCCGGAACGTTCCCTAGCGGAATTTTCCGGGCCATTGCTCTGTGCAGCGCCGCTGGCATCCTAGTCTTCGTCGGGAACTTCGAAGTCCAAGATGGCTAGGTCTGCACGAGTCACCAGATGCGAACTCACAGCGTGTTCCACCAGTCGCGCCCTGCGGTTGGTGGCCAATTTTCCAGGCCCCCCGCGCAGCCCGGCCACGCCGGCCTTGTCCAATTTGTCGCAGACGTTATCGAGTTTGCGATTGAACTTCGTAATTCCCCACCCCAGCCGGGCGGCGGCAGCGGCACTTGTGGGAATTGAACTCAAGCCAGTGCCTTCACGGCGCAGCATCGGCTCAGCCAGGACAACGACCAAGGCCCGCTGGGCACTGGTCAGCAGCACCGGGCCAATGGTGGTCTCGCCCGAAGCGTCGTAGTCCATGTAGGCCTGCCGGAATGCCGGCTGCGCAACATGAATCGATAGCTCGTAGGTGGTGGGACCGGCGGTGAAAACCACACCCACCCGGTTCAGCACCAGGGGCAGGCTCGATTCCGGCGAGAGCCAGGCCTGCAGTCCGCCGGTACGGTCAGCAATCGTCGCGGTCAGCCGGCTACCGACATTATTAAGCCACCACAGCCCGCTTTGCTTGGTAATCGTCAAGAAGTGCCGGTGCAAGTAGGGATTGTCGTCGATGGCCAGGTCGCCTTCTCGGCCGATGGTGAAGGGCTTGGCATCGTGGACAGGATAGTACTGTCCGCAGTACTCGATAGTTACTTCACTCATCTCTCTTGCCTACTTTCCTGAACCTGCGGCGGTGCAGAACCGTGCTCCATCCGAGATACGTCCATCATCGCGCACGAGCTTGACCTCGATACAGGTTTGTCCGCCTTTCCCGATCTCGGTAGTGGCGCTTGGGGACATCGTCTGCTTGTATTCTCCCGTTTCCGTGGCGGTAATTGGAGCCCACCGGTAATGGTCTGCCTTATTCGGTTCTGGGTTGGACCAACGGAAAGTTACAGTTTCTCCGACCGTGGAGTACGCAAAATTATCCACCTTCGGCACAGTGCCGCCAACCAATGCATCCTTGGGCCCGTCCGTCGCTGTAATAGGCGGGCCAGAACGCTGTGCAGCATTTTGGTCCGGCAAGTACATGTTGGCAATGACAGCGCCGCCAACCAGGAGAAATAGCACAAGGCCCACTGCGATGAAGACCTTCGGCAGGCCCTGGCGCGGCTTCGGTTCTGCCGGCGCGTCCACCGGCGTTCCTGATTCGCCTGGAGCTGCGCTCTGCTGGCCCGGAGCCGAAATGGAATCCTTCGGCATTTCCAGCCGCGGTATTGGAACTGACGGTCCTGCCTGCCGCAGCCGTTGCCCGGGAACGGAGGAAATCATCGGTGGGGCAGGCAGCGGACGCTGCGCATCGCTAATCGAAGTAACATTGCGAACGCGAGTGCTCTCGCCGTGATCTTCGTCAACCGCTTCTGCAGGTTCTTCAAGTACTTCAAAGGGCGTGACCGAGAAGCCCAGCTCGATCTGGATTCGTTGCATCGAGCGGGCCAGTTCGGCAGCCGAGCCGAATCGCGACGCCGGGTTCTTCGCCATGGCTACCGCCAGCGCCTGGCTCAATGATTCAGGAACATCAAGCCGTTCCAACGGCACCAACGGCGTATTGCAAATCCGCTCAATGAGTACTGCCTGCGAATTATCCTGTCCAGGACGGACGAATGGCGAATGCCCGGCCAAGATCGTATAGATCGTGGCACCGAGCGAGTACACATCCATGCGCACACCCGGAGGCATGCCATCGCCGAAGGCTTCCGGTGCGGACCATGGCACCGAAAGCCCAGCGGTGTGTGAACCGATAGTTCCCGAGATGCCGAAGTCGGTCAGCGCCGGCCTGTTGTAGTCGGTGGTCAGCACGTTTCCCGGCTTGATATCGCGATGCACAATGCCAGCAAGATGCGCAGTATGCACCGCTGAACACAACTGGATCGCCAGGGACAGCGTTTCATCAATGCTCAGGACGCCACGACGGTATCGGACGTCCAAAGAAGGCCGGGAACAATACTCCATGGCCAAATAGGAACGTCCGTCTTCGGTGATCTCCGCTTGGTAGATCGTGACAATATACGGATGAGTGGACAGCTGGGCCATCAAGTTGGCTTCCGCCTCGAATCGCTGGCGGGCTTCCTCATCGCTGACATCCGCCAGCAGCACCTTCACCGCCACCTTGCGGTTGGGCCGGTGCTGCTCGTACAGATAGACATCGGAAAATCCGCCCGTGCCCAGCGGCTTGACGTAGGTGAATCCCGGGATCTGCGGTGCCGGAGCTGGCGCGCGCCGCAGGCTCACGGCAGATCCTCGAAGCGTATGCTCACGCCATCGCCCAGATCAGCAACATCGCCGTTGATCAGCATGATCTCCTGGTGCCGGGACAGGCGCCGTGGCCGCTGCCCTTCGCGCAGGAGCACGGTGCCATTAGTCGCACCCAGGTCAACCAGCTGCACATGCCATCCTTCCACATGCACATGCAGGTGCGAACGGGAGATATCACCGCTTGGGCTTTCCACCTTCAGCAGCCGGGGTTCGGTGTCGGATTTGATGGCTGCTGCGCTTGGCTGGCGCCCCAGGATCACCGAGCGGTTCAGTTCATGGGCGTATTCGCGAGCGCCACCGTGATCGCTGACAATCATGCGGCCCATGGCCGGTTTGCGAACTTGCTGCGCTTGGCCGGTGAGGCGCTCGCCGCATTCCCGGCAGGTCGAGGCAGTTGGAGGGTTGGGATGCCGCTTGGAGCAAGAGCGGGCCAAGATGAATTCATTCAGCGACACCGAATTTTCGGTGCCGTCCTTGGCGTCCAAACCTGAAGCGGCGCTGGATTTCGGAACACTGGAGCCGCGGATGATCGTGTGCTCGTCGTCGGCTGGTTCAACCGGCCGCGCCGAAGAGGCAGGACTTCCCGGGCGCGGTTTGATAATCGTGTCCAGATCATCGCCCTGGCCGGTATCGTAGACGGTCTCTGCTGCACCTCTGGCACCCAGCAGCTGTCCGCCCAGCGATAGTTCCTCCGAGTAGGCTTCCTGCTCGTATTGTGCTGGATCCTGAGTTTCTTCCGAGACTTCGGTCGGCGGCAGCGCATAACTCGTTGCCGTGCCATCTGTCTGCTCATCCCCGGCACCCTGTGCAGATACCTTGGCCGCGTCGGCTGCCTTGGCTGCTCGTGCCAACACAGCTGCGGGGCCCTTGGGATCTCCTGCTTCTTTGGACGGCGCGGCGGCGCCCGGGTCGGATGCCGGCTTGGCGGCAGTTGGCGCTGGTTCTTTCGCTGCCGCTGGGGCCTTTGCCGGCGCGGGCGCAGCAGCAGGCTTGGCCGCGGTTGCTGCGGGGGTCTTTGCCTGCGCGGGCGCCGCCGCAGGCTTAGCCGCAGCTGGCACTGGTTCTTTCGCTGCCGCTGGAGCTTTTGCCGGAGCAGCCGCCGGCTTGGCGACAGCGGGGGCCGCCGCAGGCTTAGCAGCAGCTGGCGCTGGCTCTTTCGCTGCCGCTGGAGCTTTTGCCGGAGCATCCGTCGGCTTGGCAACAGCGGGGGCCGCCGCAGGCTTAGCCGCCGTTGCTGCGGGGGCCTTTGCCTGCGCGGGCGCAGCAGCAGGCTTAGCCGCGGTTGGCGCTGGCGCCTTTGCCGGAGCCGCAGCAGGCTTGGCCGCAGCGGCGGCAGGCGCCATCACGCTTGGAGCTGCTTTGGCCGGAGCAGAAGGGGTGGCGGGTGATTTGGATGCGGCACCGGCGGGCGCACCAGCAGCCGCATCCCCTTCGGTGCCCCACTCAAGGCTGGATACTCGAACAATGCCTTCGCTAATTGGCAGCGCGAACGCAGCTTCAGGATTCGCCGAACCGGTGCTCAAAGTCCATGACTTCGACTCGCCAAGTTTGCGTTCGGTCCAGGTCGCAATGCCGGCACCGCTGACCAGCTCGTCACCGGCAGCTGTCCGTGCGGTAAATTCTGGGGCTCCCCGCAAGACCAGATGCGGTGCCCTGTCCCGGGAAACCAAAGCGAAGTTCGGCAGCTCGGCAATGTTCATCTGGTAAAGCGGCAACAGCTCTGAGAGCAGTGCTTCCACCGTCGTCTTCCCAACGAGGTTGGACCACAAAACGTTGACCTGTTCGGCGCTGGCGCTGGCAGGAAGCAGGACGATGTGCTGGTTATTCACCAGGGCGTACCAGTCTCCGGGAATGTAACTCAGGCCGTTCATGATTTCTCCTCTTGGTGGCTCGTGGTCGATATGCGTGGGATTGTAATGCCAACATCATCGGGGTGCCCATACTGCACGTCGGCGACGATCACGCTGATATTATCGCGTCCTCCGGCGTCGATGGCCGCTTGGACCAGTTCCTCGGACGCCTGCTGCGGATCCGGGAAACGCGAGAGGATCTCCTGGATTGCGGCGTCGCCGACTTCGCTGCTCAGCCCATCTGAGCAGACCAGAATGCGTTCGTGCCCTGCTAGTGGCACCAGCCAGTAATCGGGTTGGCTGTTGGCGTTGATCCCCAATGCGCGGGTGATGACGTGCCGGCGCGGATGGGTGGCCGCTTGCGCGGCGTCCAACTGGCCGATATCCATCAGCTCCTGCACTTCGGAGTGATCGATGCTGACCTGTTGCAGCAATCCTTGGGCCCACAGGTAGGTGCGCGAGTCGCCTACGTTGAAGACCAGCAGTTCGGGTTGTTCTTCCTGCCCGCTGGAGGTCCTTGCATCAATCAGCACGGCCCCGGTGAGTGTGGTTCCGGCTCGGCCGGAGCCTGCCTCCACAATGCTGCGGTCAGCTTCAAGCAGCAGCGTGTCCAGGGTTTCCGGATCGAGATTGGTGCCGGCGTCTTGGAATCCTGCACCCAGGATTTTGAGGCACAGGGTGCTAGCTATTTCACCTGCCTCATGCCCGCCCATGCCATCGGCAATGGCCAACAACCGTTCCGAGGCCAGCAAGCTGTCCTCGTTCAGGGCGCGGCGCAGTCCACGGTCAGTTGCCTGGCCGTGGCTGAATCTGAGGCTGGCTGCCGGGCTAGTATCTGTCATGGACGTTCCACCTGGAAGTAGCGGTCACCGAAGTACACCGTATGGCCAATCATTGCCTGTTCCGGCTTGCCCGGGACAAGTTCGCGCACGTTTCCATCTTCATCGACAATGGATGAGCCGTTGCCCGAATCCCGGTCCGTAACCCAGACACTGCCTACGCCCGGCTCGATCAGCAGATGCGTTTTGGAGACGGTGCGTTCCGGATCATCCACGGCGACCAGGTGAACACCTGCATCGCCCTCTGCGTAGGAAGGGTTGCGTCCGATCAAGATGCTGCCAGCAAGGTCAAGGCACCGGCTATCGTCAAAGAGCAGATGCAAGGCATCAGGCGATTGCGAACGAATCTGCGTGTGACCGAGATCTGCATCCGGGTCACCACCGGACTTGGACGAAGGGACTTCAACGATCTTCGCCTCCGGCTTAGGCTGCGAGGCAGGACGGGGACGAGCTGCTTTCTGCGCCTCAGGCGCATTGGCGCGCACGGCGCCTGGCACCGAATCGATGACTCCCGAGGACTTGCCGGGCTCTTCTTCTGGTTCGCCCACGAAGCGACGGCCCGGAGCATACTGCTGCTCAGGCGCGAAAGACCCCGGTCCCCCAGTACCACCGGTAGTCAGCGGATCCCGTCCAGCCTTGATATCCAGTACCAGCGTCCCGGCCGCCTTATCGTGCCATCCCTGCTTCTTGCCGTTCGCGTCGAATTGGTTGGAGATCACCATCAGCACCGGTCCCAGGATCGGAACGATACCCGCGACGGCTATCAGCAAACGGCGAATAATGGTCTTGCCCCAGCCCGGGCGCTCGCCTGACACAGTAGCGGTGCGTAACCCGAGGAGCACATTGCCAAGACTCTTGCCTGCAGCAGCTTCCCACCACCACAAGAACACCGTGTAGGCCAGAGCCAGGACGCCGTACAGGATGTACGTTCCGGCGATCTCGCCCATGATCTGCGGCGCATCCAGCGAGTTCACCATCCTGGATCCGATCATCGGCAGGAAAATAGCCGAGAGGACCAGTACTGGCAGGAAGTCGACGAGCCACGAAAGCAGCCGCTGCGCAGTTCGGGCATCTACCAGGTCCATTTTTACCGCCATGGCTTGCTCCTGTTTTTCCGTTGCAATGTTCGTGCCGTGGTGACCGTTTTAGCCGCCAACTCGTGTATCAGAGAGCGTGGAGAGTATTTCACCCGCATCTTGCCGAAGAAGCCCAGCGGCTCTTGCATCTTCAGGGTCTGCGCAATGACATCCTCCCAGTACTTCCGCACTTGCTCTTCGGTCGGTTCTTCATGCGCGAAGTTCGCCGCATCCGCACGCTGCGCCAGCGACTGCACCGGGCTGGACAGCGCCGGGAAACCGTCGGCCAGCACGCCGGCACTTTCCCGCCGGGTCGCACCGCTGGCAGTCGCGATTCGGTGGTCAGTGGCATGGCTGAGCAATTCCTGCCAGCCACCGCTCACGCGGTCACCGGCGCTGCCGGTTTGAGAACGCTTCTGCCTGCGGCGCAGCTTCAGCAAGGCAACCAGCAGCAGCGGCGAGAGCACAAGCAGCACCGAACCCAGCGAAATGCCGGCGACAATGATGACCTGGCCCCAGCGTTCCCAGAAGGTTTTCGGTTCCTCTTCGACTTCCTGCGGCTCCGGTGCAGTTTGCGGAGGCAAATCCGCTTCTTCCTGCGCCGGTGGTGGCGGTTGCAGCACCTGCGGCTGCGGCACAGCCTTGGGTTCCTGTTCCGGAGGAGTGGGCTGCTCGTCTTCATTCGGCGTCGGGTTGAAAGCAACCCAGCCTATTTCCTCGAAAGCGATCTCCACCCAGGCATGAACATCGGACCCCTTGATTTCAACGGCCTTCCCCGGCGCGTATTCCTCCGGGTAGAAACCCATGACTACGCGCGCAGGGATCCCTTGCTCGCGGGCCATCAGCGCCATCGCGACAGCATACTGCTCGTCATCGCCGATCATCTGCTCGGCATCGAGCAGGCTGGTGATACGTCCCGCTCCGTGCCCGGAGAGCGAGGGAACCTGGCCCTCGGTGCCGTTGGAGAAGAATCCGGTTCCGGAAAGCATGGCTTCAATGCTCCGCACGCGCTGCAGGTCGCCGCGTGCCGTACCGGTGAATTCGGCGGCCTTGGCTCCCGCCGTGGCTGGCACATTGGCCAGCTCTGGCATGCGGAACTGCGCCAAATCCAGTTCATTGAGCTGGTCATCGCTCGGCTTGGCGGGGAAGAGCACCTTAGCCGTGTAGGCATCGCCCTTCTCCAGGCCAATGGAGCTCAGCGCGCTTTCAGAGGTATCGCTGTAGAACAGGGAACGGGCCAGTTCATCTTCACGACCGCCGGCCAGATCCAAGCCCATGAGCTTGCCTCCGGAAGGAACCCACACCCCTTCATAGTCCTGGATCGAGATTTCAAGTTCAGCCGCTTCGCGGCCTTCCAGCGTCTGGGCAGAACGAATATCGCTGGCATCACCCACGGGGGCAAAACTGCCACCAGCGGAAGGATCCACGTTGATGACCATGCCGTTGTAGGAATCCAATGCGGCCAAGCGGATGCGCTCGTCCTTTGGCAAGCCCTTGACGGTCAGCAGGGTGTCGTCAGCCATTGTCTTCACATACTTGCGGAAACTCGTCAGCGGGCTTGGATAATCGTAGAGATCCACAGGCGGTTCCAACGCATCGCGCCACACCTGGCGCGGGGTTTCGGGGGCCAGCAGCGGAGTGGCCGCGGCGGTCGCTACGCCGGCTCCGGCCAGCACCAGGGCTCCGGCAATGATGCGGCGCAGCAACATCTGCTGGCCGCCATGGGAGTCAAGCTGCTCGTGGTTCAGCGAGCTGAATCCGCCGGAAATGCGCGTGTCCATAAAGCGCCGCCAGGCAAGCCAACCGACCAATACCGCAATCAAGGCGACGCCACGGGCGATCGGCATCGGCACGTCGCGGGTGCCGAAAACAATACCCAGCACGAACATCGCCAGCAGCGGCAGCAAAGTCCAATACGGCGAGCGCAAATGCCAGGCCGCCAAGCCGGCCAGCAGCGCGGTGAGCAGCGCGGAAAGGAAGGCCACGATCAATACGCCGCCGTAGGAGCCTACCGGTGGCGCCACGGTGAGCATGTCTTTCCAGCTGAAGACCAGGCCGGTCAGCAAGGTGCGCAGGGATTGCCCGGTGGGCAAGATTCCGAAGGCAGCCTCGCGTGGAGTCGCCAACGGGGTGCCCAGCACGAGGTACAGCAGTGCGAACAGGGCCATGGTCCGCCAAGTACCCAGCTTGAAGTGCACATTGGCCCAGGCCAGTGCAAGACCGGCAACAATTCCGCCGACGGCAGCCAGGATGAAGTTCAAGCTCGCGCCGTAGGCGTCCAGGAGACCCAGGGCACCAAGGACCAGGGCCAATCCCAGACAGATCGCGTCAACGCCGAAGCGCCAGAGGGGCAAAGACTGTTTCATGCCACGGCCTTTCGCAGCATCAAGCCGAGTTCTTCCAGCTTGCCCAGGCTCAGTACCGTCAGCTCGCCAATGTTCGAGCGCGTCGGCTCCATGCCGGTCTCGCACCTGATAGCGATGGCGCGCACTCCGGCAGGCACATGCATCCAGGCTTCACGCAGCGACTTTGCACTGGTCCTGGTGCCGGTGAGGAAGAAAAGCACCGACGCTCCGGGCACGATATCGGCGGTGTGGCGAACCACCTGCACCAGGTTCTCGCGCTGGCCAGCGGCTGCTTCGATGCGGGTCAGCGAGTCCATCATCATGCGGCCGCTGTCGGTGCGCACCGGACCTTGCTGGGTCACGATGGCCAGCTTGCGCTGTTCCGCCACTGCCTGCTGCCCGATGGAGGCAGCGACCGAAATAGCCAGTTCGAAATCTTCCTCTGCGTGCGCCTCGCAGTACTCGTCCAGATTGGTGCTCAGGCTCAGTGCCAGGTGCGAACGCCGGGTCTCTTCGAACTGGCGGACCATCAATTCACCGGTACGCGCCGTTGACTTCCAGTGGATATGGCGGCGGTCGTCTCCTGCCTGGTATTCGCGCAGGGCGTGGAAGGACACATCGGAGTTCGAGAGATCCGAAGTGGGCATGCCTTCGAGGTCGCGGATGAAACCAGCAGAGGAGCCATCGAGCGCGGTGGTGCGCGGATGGATGAACAGCTCGTAGCGGTCGGTCCATTTCACCTGCCGGCGCAGAATGGCGAAGGGGTCCTGGCGGACCGAGCGGACCGGCCCCACCTCCAGCACCTGGCGGCGCTGGGTCGGGATGGTGAACAGGTCTTCGTGCGTTCCTTGCGGCTCCAGGCGCGGGATCCGGAACTGGGCGGCACCATGGCCTACCGGAAGTTCCATCATCACCGGCGCTGCGCTGCGCGAGGCCTGGTTGGCCACCTGCAGGGCGCCAACGGCGCGGTCCCCCACAGCGACACGGGTGCGGTGCAGGTCCAGGTCCACGCTGAAATCATTGCGGCCCAGGATGAATCCCACGGAAGCCAGCAGCAGCAAGGTGGCCATGAAGGCGCCGAGCAGGGCCTCCTGCCAGCCGAAACTGGCGCCCAGGATCCACAGGAGAATCGCTGTACCCAGCAGCACGAAGCCCAGCGGCGAAATGACCGTGGTGACCGGTGCGAGGAAACGGGTGCTGAATTCCTTGACCCGCGCTGTTGCAGGGCGCAGGTATTCGCGCAGCACCTGCATTGCTTCGCTGGCCATGGTCAGCGACATTTCGGCCCTGCGATTCAGCCTGGTGCTCCGTGCAGAACGCTTAGCTCGTCTGCTCATTAATGCTCGTCCTGGTCCTTGCCGGCGGCCGGAGCGGAGTCTTCATTGCCACGGCGGGTTGGGGCCGGGACCTTGCGCAGCACCGAGGTGATGACCTGGGCGGAGGTGGTGCCGGTGAATTCCGCTTCCGGGTCCAGCACCAGGCGATGGGTGAAGATATAGGGCGCCAATTCCTTGATGTCATCCGGCAGCACGTAGTTCCGTCCCTGGCTGGCAGCCCACACCTTGGCCGCGCGCACCATCGCCAGGGCTCCGCGGACCGAAACTCCCAAACGGGTTTCCGGAACTTCGCGGGTCGCTTCGCACAGCGCCGCGACGTACTCCAGCACGGCGGTGTCCACATGCACGGTGGTTGCCAGCTCGGCCATTTCCACCACTGCTTCGGTAGTGATGATGGCGCTCAGCGCGGTCGAGCGGTCACGCTGGGTACTGCCCGAAAGCAGCGCCACGGTGGCTTCCCGGTCCGGATACCCGATGGAGGTCTTGATCAGGAAACGGTCCAGCTGGGCTTCGGGCAGCCGGTAGGTACCGGCCTGCTCGATCGGGTTCTGGGTGGCAATCACCATGAACGGGCGAGCCTGCGGGTAGGTGGTGCCATCGACGGTGACCCGCCCTTCTTCCATGACTTCCAGCAACGCCGACTGGGTCTTTGGAGACGCGCGGTTGATCTCATCGGCCAGCACGAGGTTGGCGAAGATCGGTCCATGGTGGAAGTCGAACTGCCCGCTGCGCTGGTCGTAGATGGTGATGCCGGTGACGTCCGAGGGCAACAGGTCCGGGGTGAATTGGATGCGCGAGTTGCTGCCCCGCACCGTGGCGGCCAGCGAGCGGGCCAGCATGGTCTTGCCGGTGCCCGGTGCGTCTTCGAGCAGCACGTGCCCTTCGGTGAGCATGGCAGTTAGCACCAGCTTGATGGCCTGGTCCTTGCCCAGCACGGACAGTCCGACATTGGACACCAATTTGGCGAAGGTATCGCAGAACCAGTTGGCCTGCTCGGTGCTCATGGTCATGGCAGTGTTTGTTCTTTCTGTACGTCTTGATGCTCGGCCGATGCCGCGCTTATCTGAAATTAACCCGGTCGGATTCCGTGCCGTCGATTTTCGCGAAGTACGGCTGGGCATATCCCGATTCGATCACGCATGGCAAGTCCTTGGAGGCCCGGCCATTGCCGTCGACGTTGAAGGTCACGTAATTATCCGAGAACATTCCCTTGGAGTGGTAGCACTGCGCCAGGTAGGTGTGGGTGCCCGGGTCGAAGTCGTAGAGCTCCACGTGGTACTTGTAGCAGTTCGGCGGGCAGGTGGAGTTCGCGTAGCCGTTGTACAACGGTCCTTCGGACAGCTTCACCGAACGGGCCGGTTTAGGATTGGTCTGATCCGTTTTGGACCAGGACTTGCTCTGGCCTTCGGTATCCGTTGCCACGATCTTGAGGGTGCGGCTCGTGGAGTAGCCCAGGTTGCTGACCTTCTCCGTACCGTCGTTAGCCGTGTTAGACCCGCCAATGGCTACCGTCTGGGTGACCTTGCGTCCGTTGGATTCGCCGGCGGCTGTATTCCAGCTGAAGGAAATCCAGTTATCGCCATGCGACGAGGAAATCTTCGCGTTGTCGCGCAGCGGACCGTAGGCGCTGGTCTGGTTGCTGGCAGGGCTGGGATCTCCCGGGCCGGCAGCATTCAAGGCACGCACGCGCCAGGTATGCGCGGTGCCGTTGGAACCGGTGTCGATCACCGAGCCGGGGCCGCCGAAGGACTGCCACCCTCCGCCATCGGCGGAGTACTGGTATCCGGTGATCTTCGAGCCGTTGGCCGCAGGAGCCTGGAAGCCCAGTTGCACCATGCGATTGGCGCCGGTGGCCTTGGCGCTCACGCTGGACACGGCCTTTGGACGCCCGTACGGGGTCACCGCCACCGAATTCGAGCTCTGTTCCGAGCTGCCCTTGCGGTTGGTTGCCGCGATGGTGAAGGTGTAGGAACCCGAGGTGCTCAGGCCGGTGACCGACTGGCTGGTCTGGTTGGCCGCAATGGAGCCAATGGTCTTCTCCAGGGTTCCGGACTTGTAGACGCGCAGGGCATAGCCGGTGATCGGTGCGCCATTGGTGCCCGGTGCGTTCCAGGCGACGTTGACCACGCCGCCATCCACCGCGGATTCCTTGCGGGCCGCGGTGGGGGCGGACGGCTTGAACGGCTTGCCAGCCGGGGTCACGGCTGCCGAGTAGGCGCTGAAGGCCGATGGCTTGGACGCCTTGTTCACCGCACGCACGCGGACCTGGTAATCGGTGCCGTTCTTCAGGCCCTTCCAGGTATAGGAAGTGCCGGTAATGCCGGTGACCTGGGTGACGCCGTTGGACGGTGCCGGGGAGATCTCCAAGGTGTAGCTCTGGATGGCCGAACCCCGGCTGGCGGGGGCAGTCCACTTGAAGGCCGCCTGCTGGTCGCCGTCGGTGCCGGTCGGGGCGACAGGCTGTTCGGGTTCCACGTCCGGTCGGGCATCGGCTGACGGCGCCGAGGCCGGGGACTGGCCGATCTCGTTGGCGGCGGTCACCGTGAAGTTGTATACGGTGTCGTTGGCCAGCGGGGTGATGGTGCAGGTGGTGGTGGCGCACCGCTGGGTGTGCCCGCCGCCGGTCACGGTGTAGTGGGTGATCTGCGAGCCGTTGTTGGCCGGTGGATCCCACTGCAGCACAGCCTTCTCATCCCCGGTGGACTGGACGCGTGGCAGGCCCGGGGCTTCCGGGGCGCCCTTGACGTTCAGCGTCACGGTACCGATGACGTTGCGTGCCACGTCTTCGGTGACATCGCCAATGGTGTATTCCACCCGCATGGTGCCCACGAAGTTGTCCTTCGGGGTGATAGATACCTTGTCGCCGCTCGTTTCCACTTCCCCGGTGTCTTCCAGGGCGCGGGCGTTGATCAGGCGCAGCGGGCCTTCATCCGCGTACGGGTTGTGGTCGTTGGCCAGCACATCGACCACTTCGGTCTTGCCCTGGGCCGCATCGGCCACGTTATCGGCCACAGCTACCGGCAGCTCGCGGACCGAGCCGGTCACGGTGATGTTCATGGCGGCCGGAACCGGCGGGTTCACACCGTCGCTGACCGTGACGGTGACGGTACCGGTGGTGCCCTTCGGGGTCGAAGCTCCGGCGCTGACCTTCAGGTTATGCTCTTCGACCAGTTCGGCCTGGACACCTTGGATATCCACCGAAGAGATGGCGAACTTCAACTTCGGAACGTCGTCTTCATTGGCATCGTTGGCGGCCATGCGCAGGTCCAGGAAGGCTGGCTCCTCGCCCTGGCCCACGGCCAAGGCATTGGCCTGCAGGGTCGGAGCGAAGTTCTCTTCCTGCGGCTGCTCTTCTTCCTCTTCCTCTGGCTCTTCCTCCTCCGGTTGGCCTTCCTCGTTCTGGTTCTGGTGTTCCTCGGAATCGTTCTGGCGCGGAGCCGGGGTGACATTGATTGGCAGGGTCAGCTTGGACTTCAGGCCCATTTCATCGTCGGGGCCGGTGCCGTCGGTGACTTCGAAGCTGACGGTAGCCGAGCCGTCGAAATCGACCGGTGCACGGAAGGAAAGCTCGGTGGCGGACTTCACCAGCTCGCCGTCGTTTTGCGGCATCGAGGCCACCGACTCTTCGGTGGTCAAGCGCGGGGTGCGTCCCTCACGGACGAGGACCAGGTCATCCAGGTTCAGTGGCAGGACCTGTCCCGCCTCGACCTGCAGATTCAGCCCGCTGCGCAGGATTGGCCGTGCTCCGGCGGTGCCTGGCACATGGACGAAGGCAGTAGAAGCCAGTTCGTCGGGGTCGGTCAGGGTGTAGGCAATGATCTGCGCGTCCTCGGTGGCGGTGACGACCAGGCCATCTTCGGTGACTTGGGCAGTAGGCGGGTTATCCGGCAAGCTGATCTCCAATTCGCTGGAGCTGCCATCCGGGTCCTCGTCATTGCGCAAGATATCTACGGTCACTTGTTCATCGCCGATGACTTCTTCCAAGGAAACCCGGTCATCGCGGGCAATGGGCGCCAGCAGCTGGGCCTCTGGATCGGACTTGATGCTCAGCGTGCCCGCCGCGGTGCCGCCGCGGCCGTCGGAAATCATGTAGCGCACCGAAACGTTGCCGTCTTCCGGGGGCGAGGTCAGGGTGACGCGGCCGTCAATGACTTCCACCTCCATGCTGGCTTCGGTGGAGACTTCGCTCATCAAGGCGATCGGGTCGCCATCCGGGTCGGTGTCGTTGTCCATCACGTCCACCGCCACCGGGCGGTTGGGGCGCACGGTCAAGAAGTCGTTGACGGCAACCGGGGAATTATTCGATTCGGCAAGCGGTGCCACGCCGATCTTGATCGTGCCGGTGGCGCGGGCACCCAAACGGTCTTCCACCACGTAGCTGAATTCATCGGTGCCCGAGGCATCGGGGTTGGCCGTGTAGTCGATGGAGGCCCCGCGGATCTTCGCGGTGCCCATGCGCGGGGAATCGCCGAATTGCACGAGGGAGACCGAGTCGCCATCGGGGTCGATAGCGTCAATCGGGATCAGCACGTTGGTGCTGGAGCCGGCGAAGACCCGCCCGGTGACTGGTTCCGGGTTCGGCGGGGTGTTCTTTTCCAGGTCATTGGCTTCTGCCTCGGGCAGGACGTTGAAGGTGACGCTGGCGCTGGTTTCCTGGCCATCAGGTCCTGCCACGGTGTAGACCGCGGAAACCTGCTTGGCCTTGCCGCCAAAGTCGCCGGCGCGGAATCGAATCGTTTCGTCGGCAACCGAGATCAGGGACCCTTCTCCCAGATCATCAGCTTCTTCCAGCTCGGGACGCAAGAGCAGCTCTCCGCCGTTCGGGTGGATGTCGTTTTCCAGAACCTTGACGGTGGCCACGTCGTTCTCGCGGACGGTGACGGTGTCCGGGTTGGCCTGCGGCGGATCCATGCGTGGTGGTGCCGGAATCGGAATCACGCGGATGGAACCGGTCGCTTCACGAGAGCCATTGGACACGGTGTAGCTAATGGTGGTCGGGTCGGTGAGGCCGCGCACGTCGGTGATGCGGACAAAGGTATTGCGTTCTACGGAGGTGGAGAACGGCTTGTCGCTGGCGGTCTGCACGCCGGTTACCACCAGTACGCCACCGGCCGGGTCGGTGTCGTTGCCCAGCACGTTGACCAGTACATCCTGGCCGGCAGGCAGCAAGGCGACATCGCGTACCGCGATCGGATCCTCGGCATTTTCTTCCGGCTTCTTGATATCGATGCGGGCCAGGCCCGGGGCGCTGGCCGGGCCGTTGGTGGCCATGTATTCAACGTAGTAGGTTCCGGCGCGTTCGGCGCGCGCGGTCACGGTTCCGGTCTGTGCGTTGGTTTTGATTTCCAACCCGGGAACATCATCCACCCCGGCCAGCCGCAGTCCGTCTCCGCTGGGATCAGTGTCATTGGCCAGCGGGGAGAAACTGGCGGATTCATTGATATTGGCCACCACATGATCGGTCGCGGTCACCGGTTTCACGGTGGCGTCGGCCAAGACCTCGATCAGTACCCGGCCCTTGGTGCCCTCCTGCCCGTCGGAAACCTGGATGGCCAATTCCTTTTGCCCCAGCTTCTTTCCGTCATCCTGGAAGGTCAAGGTGCCATCGGGTTGGACGCGGATCACGTCATCGCCATCGGAGGTTCCACCGAGCAAGCGGAGGTCATCGCCTTCCGCGTCGGTCCAGTCAGCGAGCACGTTGTGGCTGACTGACTCGCCCTGCTGCACGCGCAGCACGGTGGTGCGCTTTTGTTCCGGAGCCTTGTTGGTTTCATCGTCCACCACGTTCAGCTTGACGGTCGCGGTGTCCTGTCCCCCGCGGCCGTCTTTGGTGGTGTAGGAAAAACTCGCGCCGCCCCTGGCATCTTCGGGGACCACAATCTGGAATCCGGTGCCGTCATGGACCGGCTGCACGGCACCTACCGAGGGCGCAGCGCCTTCCAGGTTCGCGGTCAGCAAATCGCCGTCCGGATCCACGTCGTTATAGAGCACCGGCAGCAAGGTGGTGCGGCCGGGGCGTACCGAATAGCTGTCGTCCTCGGCGATCGGCTTCTTGTTTTCCTCGGTGCGGTTAGGTAGCTCGATGGCGTCGGTGATTTCCTTGGTTTCTTCTTCCTTGGCTTCGCCCTTGCCAGCAGGCGGTTCCAGATCACTCCAGTTGCTGACGATTTCCATGCCTTCATTGGCCAACCAGACTTGCCCCGAATGCACGTCGTTGAGCACGACCACGTCCCGGTTGACGCGGAACGCCAGTTCAGCGCCTTCTGGCATTTCCGGAATTGCGGTGCTCTGGTTATGTGCCGGGTCATCGCAGAAGCGCAGATACTCGCCACTGGTCTGCCAGGCCGCGTAGGTGCACGTTCCCACGCGCACCGGCTGGATAGGGGTGCCAGCGGTTTCCAGCTGCTCATAGTTGGTGGCTTTGCCGGACAGGCTCACCGTTGCCAGCGACTGGTCCAGGGCCACAGCAATGTTCTCGGCTTCCGGGCCCGGAGACTGGATCCGGGCGTTGGCAGGATTCTCGAGAATTGCGGAGTTGCCCTCCGAGGTGACCAGTTCGCCGGTGGCTTCATCGAAGACCACGCCGATCTTGCCGACGGCCGAAAGCTGCGGCTCCTTCATCTCGGCCAGTTCCGGAATTTCGAATTCCTGGGCGAGTTCGGCTTTCCCGTCGTCGTCCAGGGTGAAGCTGGAAAGGGTTCCTGCGCCGAGGTCAGCGGCCCAGATGGTGTCGTCGGCGCCAACCACGGCGGCGACTTCGCCCTTGGACTCGATCAGCGGTTCGGCGCCTTCGCCCTTGAAATCGGCAATCTGTTCGAGGTTGCTGGCCTGGACAGTTCCGTGTTCCGCGTCGGTGACGGCGACAACGGACGCACCGAAGGAGAAGGATGAGTTGGCTGGCAGGTTGTTATCGCCAGCAAATTGCACCATCGCGGGGTCAATAGTGGTCAGCGAGGCCTGTTCCAGGTTGCGTACCAGCACGCTTTCTTCATGCTGCACCAGGTCATAGTTGGCCAGCGGGGTGGCAACGCCACCGTCGATGGTGCGCGACTGGTAGTTGACATGCCCGATCTTGCCTTCGGACTGATTGACTACCCAGACACCACCGTCGTTGAGTTCCACGTCAGCTGTTTCGAAGCCCGGATAGATAATGGCGCCGGTGACGGCAAGGGCCGCCACGACTGGGATCGCAGTCACCTTGAACCCGGTGCTTTTGAGCAGTCCGGTCCATCCGGTCGAAGCGGCTTTGGCCATCTAGAGGTCAGTCCTTGGTTTGCTGGTACGAGTGTGCGCCAGAATCCGGCCTTATTCCCCATAGCCAGACTCAACGCCCTCCAATTCTAACGAACTGACAAAACCTCCGCCATGGAGAGTTCTCCCCATGGGCACTGACTGGGCGATTCATCAACGCAATACAATTCGCGTGCTTCATCTTCATCAGCGGGAACCGCCTATGCGACCGCAGATGCCCTTTGATTCCTTTTCGGCAGGTCCAGCGGCATAACCCGCGCCTGGAAGCACCTGCTAGACGACCGCGGAAGCAGTTCAGAACGAACCTGCGCAAAAGTCTTCAACAAATCTTTCATATCAACTACTGTTAGTTACATGACATCCTCTGCACCGCACCGCGAGCCTTCGGCAATCGACCAGATCGCCGAAGCCTTCTTCGCCAAGTCCCTTGAACTGACCCCGGAATGGGGAGTTTCCCTTGGCTTGCCAGGCTACGAGACCACCTATGGCGACTACTCCCCTGCTGGCACCACCCAGCAGATCAGCTTACTGCGGGAGACTTTGGGCGCATTGGCCAACGCCACTGCGGTCGACGCAATTGACGAAGTCTCGCTTGACGCGATGACCGAGCGATTGAGCCTCGAACTGGAAATCCTGTTCACCGGGCGCACCGAGCTGAACAATATCGCCAGCGCGGCACAGGAAATCCGCTCAATCATCGATTTGATGCCGCAGGAGTCCTCCGAGGACTACGCTTTCATCGCCCAGCGAATGTCCAACATTCCGGCTGCGATTGACGGCTACATCGCATCTTTGCGTGATTCCGCTTCAAATGATCTGGTTGCGGCGCAGCGCCAAGTGTCCATAGTGATCACGCAAACCACCGATTACGCCAAGGATGGCGGATTCTTCGACCAGTTGGCCACCTCCGGCACCGCAGTGGATACCACTTTGCAAGCACAGCTGGAAGCCGGAGCCGAAGCCGCGAAGAAGGCCTACCGCAAACTCACCGCGTACTTGCAAGATGAACTCCTGGCACAGGCACCGGCCGAAGACGCGGTGGGCCGAGAGTACTACTCGCTGATGTCCCGCCGTTTCCTGGGCGCCGCAGTGGATTTGGAAGAGACCTATGCCTGGGGCGTCGGCGAACTCGATGCCATCATCGCCGAGCAGCGGCGCGTCGCCCAGCAGATCAAGCCGGGCTCCACGATCGAGGAAGCCAAGAAGATCCTCAACGAGGATCCGGCGCGCAAGCTCTCAGGCACCGACGCCTTGCGGGAGTGGATGCAGGGCAAGGCTGACCAGGCCATGGCGGACTTGTCGGGCAAGCACTTTGACATCCCGGCGCCAATGGACCGCATCGAATGCATGATCGCTCCGACCCAGGATGGCGGCGTGTACTACACCGGCCCATCAGAAGACTTCAGCCGCCCGGGACGGATGTGGTGGTCGGTTCCGCCTGGAGAAGATGAATTCACCACGTGGGCCGAGCTCACCACCGTCTATCACGAGGGCGTTCCCGGCCATCACCTGCAGATCGGTACAGCCCAAATGCAGGCTTCCACGCTCAACAGCTGGCGCCGATTGATGTGCTGGGTTTCCGGCCAGGGCGAAGGCTGGGCGCTGTACTCCGAACGCCTCATGCACCAGCTGGGCTACCTCGATGACCCGGGCGATTACATGGGCATGCTCGATGCGCAACGCATTCGAGCCGCGCGAGTGGTCTTTGATATAGGAGTTCACCTGGGCTTGGAAGTTCCTGCGCAGTGGGGCACCGGCACCTGGAACGCCGAAAACGGCTATGAGTTCCTGGAGAAGAATCTGGACATGTCCACGGGTCAGCTGGACTTCGAGTACAACCGCTATTTGGGATGGCCAGGCCAGGCTCCGTCCTACAAGATCGGCCAACGGCTCTGGGAGCAGATCCGCGACGATCTCGCGGCCGCCGAGGGCGAGGACTTCTCGCTCAAGGAATTCCATACCGCGGCGTTGAAGCTCGGTTCAGTTGGCCTGGATACCTTGAAGCGCGCCCTAGTGAAGTAGCCTCCAGGAAATCGGCTTGGCGGTCCTGCTTATTGGCAGGACCGCCATTCGTTTTATCCCTTGTAGCTGGAAATCTGGATCAGATTGCCACACGTGTCATCAAAGGTCGCAACCACGACGGGTCCGGCATCCGTCGGTTCTTGCGTGAACTTCACGCCCAGTGAGCTAAGACGCTCGAATTCCACCTGGACATCATCAACGGCAAAGGAAGTTGCCGGGATGCCGTCTGCTTTCAGTGCTGAACGGTACGGCCCAACGGCAGGGTGTGCTGAAGGCTCCAGAAGCACTTCAGGACCTTGCTCCTGGTCCGCTGCAACAAGGGTCAGCCAGCTGTATTCGCCCACAGGGATATCGTGCTTGACCTTGAAGCCCAGCACCTCGGTATAGAACGCTTTAGCTTTCGCCTGATCATCCACGCACACACTAGTGATATAAACCCGCATTATTTCCTTCTTTCAGTTCCGGCCCATGCAGCAACCAGGGATTTCCCACGCCTTGCTGGCTTCTACCTTTCCATATGGTTCCGACAGGTCAAGATCACGGAAGCAGCACTGAAGAGCCCAGCTCTATATTCCAGGGAAAAACAACAAGAAATTATTGATTAACGATAGATAATAGCCGAAAATCATTAGATGACCAGTCTCGCAGTTTTACCCGCCCGAATCGCGCTCATCGCAATCTTCCTCGGGGTGCTCCTTGGCCAAGTGCTGATTTTGCCGATGTTCATCGAGGAGACCATCTACATTCATCCCGAAGTGGCCCATCTGGCGACCCCGTACCGGTGCGCAGTGACGGCCGGGCTTGCTTGCCTGCAGATTGTCCTCATTTGTTTTTGGATCCTCATATCGAAGCTTCGGCGCCGAACCTTCTACCAGGCCAGCTCACTGCACTGGTTCAGCATCGCCAGTTGCGCCGCCGCTGCAGCAACCCTGCTGGTCCTGGGACTCGGAATTCACCTCTTGGGGTTTATCGGCGCTGGCGGTCCCGGTGTCGTCCTTGCCGTTGCCGGCGGGGCGGCACTGGGAGGAACTGCCACTTGCTTGCTGGTCGCCCTGCGCGGCATGCTCGCGTCCAGGATACGAAAGCAAACTGCGTGAAGTGAGCGATGCTTCTTCAAGCACAGTCACGGCGATTAGTCCAGCAACAATGGCACGGAGCCAAAAATTCCCATGTGAAGATCTGTGTCCCCGCACCGAAGTCTTCGCACAAATCGTGCGCCATTTCGCCGGTCCAGTGACCCTAGACACCGCTTTTCAGTGCAATAAAGCACAAACGGCGAAATACCGTCATGTTGCGTAACAAAAACTGCCGCCGGCGAAGAAAAGCGCCCTAATCTTGAACGCATGTCTACTACCGCGCCTTCATCTAAGCTTCCACGCTGGATGACCAATTTCGGCCCGCAGATCATTGCGGCGCTGATTGTTGGTCTTCTACTGGGTCTCCTAGCCAAGTACACCGGCAGCACCGCCGAGGAACCCAACGGGCTGGGTGAAGCCCTGTCGATCATTGGTTCCAGCTACGTTGCGTTGCTGCGCACTGCAGTGATCCCACTGATCTTCTTTGCGGTTGTCGCCTCAATTGCCAATTTGGCCAAGGTCACCAATGCGGCACGCCTTGCGTGGCAGACCCTGCTCTGGTTTGCCATCACTGCCTTGATCTCGGTAATCATCGGCATGGTTCTTGGCACCGTTTTCCGCCCCGGAGCGAATACCGGCCAGGGCATGCCAGATGAATACGATGGCAAGACCGGCGACTGGCTCGGCTTCCTCACTGGCCTGGTCCCAGCCAACTTCCTGGGTCTGGGCGCGAGCACCAAGCTGGTTGATGAAGCAACCGCTTCCACCTCGATCAGCTTCAACGTCCTGCAGATACTGGTCATTGCCATCGCCGTGGGCGTCGCTGCCCTCAAGGTTGGCAAGACGGCCGAACCATTCCTCGCGTTCTCGGCCTCTATCCTGGCGATCATCCAGAAGGTCCTCTGGTGGATCATCCGCATCGCGCCGATCGGCACGGTTGGCCTGATCGGCAACGCTGTTGCCACCTATGGCTGGGACACTATTGGCGCACTGGGCAAGTTCACCGTTGCAATCTACGTCGGCTTGGCACTGGTGCTATTCGCGCTCTACCCGGTACTGGTCCGCGCACATGGCCTGTCAATCAAGCAGTACTTCTCGGGTGTATGGCCTGCAGTACAGCTGGCCTTCGTTTCACGCTCTTCGATTGGCACCCTGCCATTGACCCAGCGCGTGACCGAACGCAACCTCGGGGTGCCTTCGGGCTACGCTTCCTTCGCAGTGCCGCTGGGCGCGACTACCAAGATGGACGGCTGCGCTGCCATCTATCCGGCGATCGCAGCAATCTTCGTTGCCCAGTTCTTCGGTATTGAGCTGTCCCTCACCGATTACTTCTTGATTGCGCTGGTTTCCGTATTGGGCTCGGCAGCAACCGCAGGCACTACCGGCGCCATCGTCATGCTGACGCTGACCCTTTCCACCCTGGGCCTGCCGCTGGCAGGCGTTGGCCTGCTGATGGCCGTTGACCCGATCATTGATATGGGCCGCACCGCGGTAAATGTCGCCGGCCAAGCACTGATTCCAACCATTGTCGCCAAGCGCGAGGGCATCTTGGACATTGACATGTACAACGCACCACGCAATGGCAACCCCTTCGCTGATGAAAGCATCTCAGCGGCAGATGCTGAGGCAGCTGCAACCAAGTAGGCATTGCTGAAAGAAATCGGCGCACGAGCACTACTGCTCGTGCGCCGATTTCCGGTTAAAGGTCACACGGATTCACTTTGCACAGGGTGCAACTTTGCACGTAGTGTAAGTTATGTGACTTCCCCGAGTACCGGCACCCGCCGCGAACTAAACAAACGAGCAACGAAACAAGCCATCGTTGAAGCCGTCGCGGACCTGCTTCGCAAAGGCTCTGCCACGGCGCTTACCGCTACGCAGATCGCTGAAGCGGCCGGTGTTTCGCGCCGTACACTCTTCAACTACTTTCCATCAGTAGATGCGGTCTTCTCCTATCCCCTGCACCAGGTTCTGGGAACCATGGTGGATTCCATTAGCGACCTGACCGACTCCATGCCTCTGGTCGAAGCGATCATCGAATCGCTCAAGTCTGATGACGTGTCGCAGATGCTCGGGCAAGTGGCCCAGTTTGGTGCATTCTTGCGAACGGAAGAAGCCAACTGCGGCTTCCCCGCCACGATGAACGAATGGCGGACAGCCACCACGGAAGTCATCGAAAAAGTCGCCCGCCGTTATCCGCAGGCCGACAGTTTTTCCATCAGAGTCTTTACCCATGCTCTGCTCGGCGCAGGCCAAGCAGCATTTGATGAGTGGATCGAGCGTCTGCCAGCTACCGAAACTCACGGTCTGGATATTTCCCCCGAGCTCATCTCCGTCTTCCATTCCTTGATTACCCAGGCCATGAAAACCCTTGACCAGGGTTTTACCGCCTTGCCGCTGACCAGCACTAGCACCTTGAAGGACATCTAAGCTCATGGCTTCCCTCCTCTACCGCCTCGCTCGATGGGCACACCTGCACCGCTACCGCGTCATTTCAATGTGGCTGGCGGCCTTCATCTTCATCGGCCTGTGCGCCAGCTTGTTCATGGGCCAGCTATCGAATACCTTCACCCTGCCCGGAACTGAAACCCAGCGCACCCTCGACCGAATGAAGGAAGAGCTCCCGGATCTCGCCGGCGGCTCTGGCTCGATTGTGTTCCGTGAAAGCTCGAACCGGCCGCTGAACGAAACCCAGAAGCAGGCCGTCGCCGAGTCCCTGGAACAGCTGGCCATGCAGTCCCAGGTAGTCGAAGCCATGAGCCCCTTCGAACTGCAGGAACAGCTCGATAAGGCGCAGCCAGAGCTGGAGAAAGCGCAGCAGGAACTCGTTGACGGCCAGGAAAAGCTTGACGATGCCAAGGTGCAGATTGCCGATGGCAAGGTGCAGCTCAAGGAAGGCCGCGAGGAACTCACCGATGGCTGGGCACAGTACTTTGACGGCCAGAAGGAAATCCAGGCTGCCGAGCCGCAAATTGCCGCCGCCGAAAAGCAGCTCGCCGATAGCCGCGCGCAGCTGGAAACCGGCCAGCGCGAGCTGACTTCGGGTCGTGCCCAGCTGGAAGCTGGCGAAGCGAAGTACAACGCCGGATTAGCCCAGTACAAGGACGGAACGGCCGAATACAACGCTGGCCGCGCAAAGTTCGACGCTGGCGAGCAGAAGCTCGATGCCGCTGACGCCAAGCTCGCCGCGGGCGAGAAGGAGTACCAGGCTGGCATGGAACAGCTGCTGGGCGACTCTTCCCGCGAAGAATTCGACGCAACCCTGTCGGCAGGCAAGGAAGAAGCCACCACGGGTCTGAAGTCAGCTGAAGATGGCCTGGCCGCCGCACAGGCCGGACTGGCCGAGGCTGAAGCCGCTATCGATGATCTGAAGATCCAGATTGCAGGCGTGCAACAGCAGCTTGATGCCGCTGAAGAAGCCGGCAATGAAAAGGAAATCTCCGAATACACCGCTGCGTTGAACGCCTTGCAGGGTGGTCTCGCCGAAGCCGAAGCCGGCAAAACCTCGGCTGAATCCGGCATCGCCCAAGCGACCGCCGGTAAGCAGCAGGCCACCGCCGCACTGGGGCAGATCGCCAAGGCCGAAGCCGGCTTGAAGCAGCTTGACGCCGCCCGCAAGGAACTCGACGCTGGACAGGCCCAGGCCAAGGCCGGCCATCAGGAACTGGAGGCGAACCGCAGCCAGCTTAGCGCCGCCAAAACCCAGCTGGACGACGCCAAGGCGCAGCTGGATGCAGCGAAAACTGAGATCGCCAGCAACAAGGTGAAGCTGAGCGAAGGCCAGGCCGAGCTCGATGCCGGCAGGGCCAAGCTGGAGGCCGGGCAACGTGAATTCGATGCCAAGAAGGCCCAGTTCCTTGCAGGCAAGGCCGAGCTGGCAGAAGCCAAGAAGCAGCTTGAAGACGGCGAAAAAACCATCAAGGAAAAGACCGCCGAGCTTGAGCAGGGCGAGAAGGACATAGAGCAAGGCCTGAAGGATCTGGAATCCGGCCGAGCTGAACTGGAATTCGCTTCGCGCCAGGTGGGCGCAAGCTCCGATATGCGTTTCGTTTCCGAAGACGGCAGTACTGCAGTTTCGCAGGTGACCTTCAAGGTCCAGACCGACGCTTTGACTCCCGATGACCGCGAGCAGATCAAGGCTATCGCCGCAGGTCCACAGGCTAACGGCGTTGAGGTGCTGTTCTCCAAGGAGATCATGCAGGACATGTCCCAGGTCTTCGGAGCCTCGGAAATCATTGGTGTGGTCATCGCTGCCATTGTCCTGATTGCCATGCTCGGCACCTTGGTCGCCGCCGGCCTGCCGCTGTTGCTGGCGATCCTCGGTGTGGGCGCTGGCGTGGGCACTACGATGGCGTTCTCCTCGCTGATTGACATGGCCTCGATTACCCCTGCCCTGGCTCTCATGCTGGGCCTTGCGGTGGGCATTGACTATGCGCTGTTCATCATCCACCGCCACCGTTCGCAGCTGTTGTCCGGCATGGAGGTCGGAGAGTCGATTGCACGCGCCGTGGGAACCAGCGGCAACGCGGTGGTCTTCGCCGGGCTGACCGTGATCATCGCACTGGCCGCACTGGCTGTTCCAGGGCTTCCGTTCCTGACCGTCTTGGGCCTGTCGGCCGCGTTCACCGTGTTCTGCTCGGTGCTGCTGAACATCACTTTGCTGCCAGCACTGCTGTCCCTGGCCGGCACCAAATTGGTTTCCAAGCGGGCCCGCAAGAAGGCAGCCGCGGATGCCGCGATTCCCCACATCAAGGAATCGTTCTCCATTCGCTGGGTTCGCATGGTCACCAAGATCGCTGTTCCGGTGACCCTGCTGGTGATACTCGTCCTGGGTGCCATCGCCCTGCCGGCCACGCAGATGCGAACCGCTTTGCCTGATGGCAGTGCAGAACCTGCCGATTCGCAGGCCTTCCAGGCCTACGAGCAAACCAGCGACAAGTTCGGTTCCGGCTACAACGGCCCGCTGCTGGTCTTAGCTGATCTGCCTGCAGGGCTCAGCGAGCGCGAAGCTGAGGAAACTAGCCTCGATGTGGCCGAGAAACTGCGCGAATACAACGGCGTGGTGGCCGCAATTCCAGTCACCATGACCGAAGACCGCACCTTGGCAGCCATCCAGGTGATCCCTACCGATGGCCCTTCCTCGGAAGCCACCGAAGCGCTGGTGCACCAGCTGCGTGCGGACTACTCGGAGTTCTCCGAGGCCACGGGTGCCGACATTGCCGTGACCGGCCAGGTTGCCGCGCAGATTGACGTCTCCGAAAAGGTCACCGCCGCCCTGGTACCGTACCTGAGCATCGTGGTTGGCCTGTCGCTGATCCTGCTGCTGCTGGTCTTCCGTTCGGTCGTGGTTCCATTGCTGGCCACCGGTGGCTTCCTGCTCTCGCTGGCCGCGGCCTTCGGCGCCAGCGTCATGGTTTACCAGTTCGGCTGGTTCTCCGGCCTCTTCGATGTGAACGTTCCCGGTCCGCTGCTCAGCTTCCTGCCGATCCTGCTCACCGGCATCCTGTTCGGGCTGGCCATGGACTACCAGGTCTTCCTGGTCTCGGCGATGCGTGAACGCTACGCTCACGGCGAGCCGGCCAAGGACGCGGTCCGTTCCGGCTTCTCGATGGCAGCACCGGTCGTCACCGCCGCTGCGCTGATCATGATCTCGGTCTTCGCCGGCTTCGTGTTCTCGCACCTGGCAATGATCCGCCCGCTCGGTTTCGCGCTGGCTTTCGGTGTGCTCTTCGATGCGTTCATCATCCGCATGACCTTCATTCCGGCAGTGATGCACCTGCTGGGCGACAAGGCCTGGTACCTGCCTAAATGGCTGGACAAGATCCTGCCGGATGTTGATGTCGAAGGATCGAAACTCAACGATATGCTGGATTCCGGGGAAAGCACTTCCGCTGATAATTCCAGCCAGGACCAGGCCAAGGAGAACGCCGCCGTATGAGCGAACAGATGAAGACAGGACCCCGGTTGCTGCTGGCTTCGGCTTCGTGGGGACGCAAGAAGGTCCTGGCCGATGCGGGCATCAAATTCACCACCCAGGTTTCCGAGGTGGATGAAGATGCGGTGCTGGCAGCTGCCGTGGCCCGCAACGGCGAGCAGAGTCCAGCGCAGACCGCATTGCTGCTGGCTCGTGCCAAGGCCGAGAACGTGACCCAGGCAGATCATCCGGCAGGCACCGTGGTGCTGGGCTGCGATTCGGTCTTCGAACTTGATGGCGTGGCCTACGGCAAGCCGCACACCAAAGAGGTAGCCCGCGAACGATGGCTGCAGCTGAGCGGTTCTACCGGAATCCTGCACTCGGGCCATTGGCTGATTGATCCCGCCAATCCGGAACAGGCTCGCGGCCAGGTATCTTCCACCGTGGTGCATTTCTCCACCGTGGATGATGCCGAGATCGAGGCCTACGTCGCCAGCGGGGAACCGCTGCCCTGCGCCGGGGCATTCACCATTGACGGGCTGGCTGCAGCCTTCATCGAGTCCATCGAAGGCAACTTCCAGAACGTAGTCGGATTGGATGTCTTCGTGCTGCGCGGCCTGCTGGCCCAAGCCGGGATCAGCATCGTGGATCTCTGGAAATAATCCGGTTCCGGCCGGCAAATGGTGTCTTCCGCCCCACAGCGGAAGGCACCTTTTTCATGCCTGCAGTTCCCTGCTCAGCAGCATCTGTTCGTGCCCGAACCCGCGCTGGAGCATGATGTGGCGCCGGCAGCGGCGGCAATGGAAGTATTCAACAATCCCGGCGGAAGTCCGATGCCTGGATCCGATCTCCCAGCAGTGCTCATGGACATCGGTTTCCTGCCGGGAATCAACGGCTTGGCTGTGCTGTGCAATAGTCATGGCTCCAGCATGATGTAATGCTCTTATGCAACTCAACCCTTACGGAGAATATGCGGTGCTCCTCGCTGCGTCGCTGGCCAATGACTGGCCATCGGACCGCGACGGCATCGAACAACGCACCCGGCAGAGCGGCATGACCATGCCTTTTCCGCGGCTCGCCTCGGACTATGCCCAAACGCGCGCGGTAGTGGATGACTGGCTGGACATCGTTGACGCGCCGTCCGATCCCGAGCGGGCGCTGCTGCTGAATTTGCAGGCGGCTCGAGCTTCGGCCTATCCGCGCCTGGTGGACCACGATGGGGAGGGTTGGCACCTGCACTATCGCGATGACGGCCAGAGCATGCCCCAGGTGCTGCGCTCGGTCTTCTGCGTGGGCACGGCATTGCACCTGACCACCAGGGGCATGCACCGGCTGCGGCGCTGCGAGGCCGCACCCTGCGGCCACGTGGTTGTGGACGTGACACGCAACGGGCGCCAGCGTTTCTGCTCGGTGCGTTGCGCCAATCGCGCGGCCGTCAGGCGGCACCGCGAACGGCAGGCGTAGCTGCCGGGGCTGATTCATGCCAGGCCGGAACCATGGCGTGGCGGCGCACGGCGGGAGGCCGGGTTGGCTTGGCTAGGATATGGATGTGACTTCAGCTATCCGTTCCGCGCGCCGCGCGGATATTCCCAGTGCGTCCTCTACTTTGGCCGAGGCGTTTGCGTTCTACCCCTGGACACGGTGGAGCATTCCAGCCGATCGCTACCTGGAGCGCTTGGAACGCCTTCAAGCCGTCTACCTTTCCCACGCTCTGGAGCATGGAGTCGTCCTGGTCAGCGAGGACCTCGACGGTGTCGCTGCGCTCCTGCCACCAAGTTGTCCAGAGCCTGGCTTGGGCATGCAGGAAGAGATTTCGCAGCTGATGGGCGATCGCTTGGAGATCACCTACGGAGCCGACCTGCCACAGCGGCCTGAGAACGCGTGGGACTTTGCCACGCTTGGGGTTGCTGGATCCAGCGTTGGACGGGGTCTTGGTTCGGCACTCATCAGCCGGTGCCTGAACCATATTGCCGCGTCGGACTATCCCGAGGTGTCGCTGGAAACATCCAACGAGAGAAACGTCCGCCTATACGAGCGGCACGGTTTCGAGGTATTGCATCGCACCGCGATAGCAGAGGGACCTGTGGTGTACACCATGGGCGCCAACCTTGGATAGCCCAATCCTGCAGGCGTCAAGCGGCCCTTCAGGAATCCCTTGGCTCCCGGCCAGCTAGAACACTAGAATGTTCTCGTGGATCCTGGTCCAGCCCGCCTCTTCCAAGTCCGAGAAGTCGGCTCCGGCCCGGACCAGCATCATCCTCGTTCCAGGGGCGCTCACTTCGACGATGGCATCCGCGTCCCCGGCCCCGCCGCATCCGCCAGCTGCCGAGGCCTCTCCTTGGGCGAATTTGAACAGGCAAGCCGTTTGCGCATCTGCCGATGCGGTGGCGAAGTAGTCGGCGTTGCCGTGCGTGACCAGAAAACGCACGGATTGCATGCCAAGGTTCTCCAACTGGCTCCTATCCCCCGGCCACTGGTCGGTTCCAGCCGGATCGCGGTCAAGCGCCGGGATGCCGCTCCCACTGGAGCAACCGGCCAAGGCGAGCGTTCCAGCAGCCAGCAGCGCACAGAGCGCCTTGCCTTGATTTCCCACGACTGCCTCCTTGTTTTCCATCTTGGCGATAGCCTAGTTCGCCGGGTGCGCGAAGACTAGGGCAGATGCCAGCGCTGCCAGCGCACCAGCGGAGAGCCGCGCCCCTTTCCAGGCCTCGCGGGCGACAGGGTCTGCAAGCCTCGCGGGGCAGGTTCCGCGAAGAGCCAGTACGAAGCTCCTTTGTAGGATTCCTCCAAAAAATTCGCCCTAACACCCTCGTTCTAGGCGATAACTACATATAGTTCCCACAAAAACGATAGGCTCGTAGCTGAGAAACCCTATTTTTAAAAGACAAGGTTCATGATGAATCCATTGACGAAGGTGCTTATCGCCAACCGCGGCGAGATTGCAGTGCGTATTATCCGTGCCGCACGCGATGAAGGAATCGAGTCCGTTGCGGTCTATGCCGACTCGGATCGCGATGCTCTGCATGTGCGTCTGGCTGATGAAGCCTACGCGCTGGGCGGTACCACCGCCGCTGAATCGTACCTTCGCATTGAGAAGATCCTGGACGCAGCTGAACGCTCCGGCGCCGACGCGATCCACCCGGGCTATGGCTTCCTCTCGGAGAACGCCGAGTTCGCCCAGGCTGTTATTGACGCGGGCTTGACCTGGATTGGCCCTTCGCCAGAGTCCATCGACCAGCTCGGCGACAAGGTCAAGGCCCGCCACATTGCTGAAAAGGTGGGCGCTCCGCTGGTTCCCGGCACCAAGGATCCGGTGGCCTCGGCCGACGAGGTATACGCCTTCGCCGACGAGCACGGACTTCCGCTGGCCATCAAGGCTGCCTACGGTGGCGGCGGACGCGGCATCAAGGTGGTCCGCAACCGCGAAGAAATCGGCGAAATGTACGACTCGGCAGTGCGTGAAGCTGTAGCCGCTTTCGGCCGCGGCGAATGCTTCATCGAACGTTTCCTGGATGCACCGCGCCACGTGGAGACCCAGTGCTTGGCCGATATCCACGGCAACGTGGTTGTCGTTTCCACCCGCGACTGCTCGCTGCAGCGCCGCAACCAGAAGCTGGTTGAAGAAGCGCCGGCCCCGTTCTTGAGCGAAGAGCAGACCACCCGGCTGTACGAAGCTTCCAAGGCCATCTTGCGCGAAGCGAAGTACAACGGCGCAGGCACCTGCGAATTCCTGGTAGGCCAGGATGGCGTCATTTCCTTCCTCGAGGTCAATACTCGCCTGCAGGTTGAGCACCCGGTCTCCGAGGAAGTCACCGGCCTGGACTTGGTGCGCGAGCAGTTCCGCATCGCCCGCGGCGAAGAACTGGGCTACACCGACCCGGAGATCCGCGGCCACTCCTTCGAGTTCCGCATCAACGGCGAAGATGCCGGCCGCAACTTCATGCCGACCCCAGGCACCATCTCCAAGATGAACCTGCCATCGGGGCCCGGCGTTCGCGTTGACTCGGGCATCGAGCAGGGCGAAAGCGTTTCAGGGAACTTCGACTCGATGATCTCCAAGCTGATCGTCACCGGCAGCACCCGTGAAGTGGCTGCGGCTCGTGCCCGCCGTGCGCTGGAAGAATTCCAGATCGAGGGCATGGCTACCGTGCTGCCATTCCACCGTGCAGTGATGAGCGACCCATCGTTCGTTCCGGCCCAGGGGCCGTTCAAGGTCCACACCCGCTGGATCGAAACCGAATTCGATAACGCCATCGAGCCCCACCCGATGCCAATGGACGGCGAGGACGCAGCCGAAGACGAGCGCACCAGCGTGACCGTTGAAGTTGGCGGCAAGCGCCTGGAAGTCACCCTTCCTTCGTCGCTGGGATCGGTATCCTCCAACGGTGCCGAGAAGGCCGCAGGCAAGAAGAAGCGCAAGCCGGGCCGCAAGGCAGCCAGCTCCGCTGGCGCGAACAGCGCAGAACTGCGTTCGCCGATGCAGGGCACCATCGTGAAGGTTGCCGTTGAGAATGGCGAGGCCGTGGCCCAGGGCGATCTGATTGTCGTGCTGGAAGCGATGAAGATGGAGCAGCCAATTACTGCGCACCGTGATGGCGTGGTCAGCGGCTTGGAAGTTGCCCCGGGCGAGACCCTGTCATCGGGCGCCGTCATCGCTTCGATCGAAGAAGCCAAGTAGCACTCGTTTGCAACGACGCAGGGCCTGGACAGATATGTCCAGGCCCTGCGTCGTTCTGCAACTGGAATCTTCTACTCTGGCACCTGTCCATGTTCTGCCCAGTGCGCCATGGATGCCTTCAGGTGATCGGGCATGAGCAGGAACTTCGGTTCAAGTTCTTCCCAGCCAGGCATTTTCGCCTGGCGGCTAGCTGCTTCGTGCGCCACATCGATATCCTGCTGCGTATCGAGCCCGCCGCCGTTCTCGCCTACCAGGCTCAGGTGGTAGATCCATATTGAACCATCGGCTTCCACATGCCTGAATGTTGCTTCCAGCGCTGCCCGTTGTGCCGATAAGGATGCTTCGCATTCCTCGTAGCGCGCATTGAGCATGTCGATCCAGGCGCCAAAGTTCTCATCCTGCCCATCCTTGATCCTTGAACGGCTCAGCTCCAGACGCATGCCTTGCGGCACTGAAGCTGGCATCGCAAAGCCGGGAAAGTCCCGAGGCGTGGGATTGTAGGGAACATGCGGTTCTTTTTCGTCCATGACGTGATGCTTCCAGAATCCACTTGTTTTGTCACGGCTATTCGGATGCTGGAAGTTCCCGCACGCCAGCCAATGGATACTGAATAAGGAGGCTGGTTCGGGCTACTGCCGCGCTAGCCAGGCATCGAAGGTTTCGTGGCCCAACCGGGCGGAACCGCCTGGCAGCAGTCCCCCATCACGCATGGCCTTGCCCATGGGGCCAGGAACAGGCACTTCAACCATCTTTGGAGACCTGCCTTGGGCCTGCAGGTACTTGGCAAACAGGTCGGGAGCGTATTCTTCTTGCGGCCCAGCAAGGTCTTGCACCACGCCCTGCGCCGACCCCTCGGCAAGATCCACTAGTGCTGCAGCCACTTCGATGCCCGCGATGGGCTGCATCCGCATTTTCGGCGCCATCTGCACCGGACCCGCGCCCAGACGCTTGATATTCTGGCCAATGAATTCGTGGAACTGGGTCGAGCGCAGCAGCGTATAGCCACCGGGAAGCATGTGCAGCATCCGCTCTTGCACGGCTTTGCCCGCGTAATAGCTGGAATCCACTTCGGCCGCTCCGATGATCGAGAGCGCCACGTGGTTCTGCACCCCGGACTCGCGCCCCACACTGACGAGGTTGGCCGTCGAGTGGGTGAAATACCGCATGGATGCAGCAGAGCTGGTGGTGGAAACTCCGGAAACATCGATGACCGATTGGCAGTCAACCAGCCACTGCTTTACCGCGTTGCGGTTCACCAGGTCGCATCCCACGGACCGTGCGAGCACCACTGGTTCGTGGCCAGCACTCTTGAGTTTTTCGACCACCAGCGTGCCGATAGCGCCGGTGCCTCCCGCAACTGCAATACGCATGAGCATTCCCCTTCGGTATTGGATATTCCGCGTCCCATGCTTCCATGCCGCGCATCAAGTTGTCAGGGGTTGATGGCCCTTTTCAGCTCGTATTCATCCAGGCTGCACGGAAACGGGAAACGGCCCGGCGAATCATCATGGCTTGATGATTCGCCGAGCCGTTCCCTCGGCAAGACTGTCGAACTACTCGACCCACTCTTCCATGTCCATGTCAGAGGTATCGCGCGTCATGAACAGCGCGACCAAGGTCAGTACCGCGCCAAGTGCCAAGTACAGGCCAACGCCGGTGGTGTTGCCCGCACCGGCCTTCCACAGGGCTACAGCCACGAAGGAAGCAGGAGCCGCACCGATCACCGAGGACATGTTGTAGGCAACAGCCGAGCCGGTGTAGCGGACATTGGACGGGAACAACTCAGGCAGATACGCAGCCATTGGGCCGAAAGTCAGACCCATCAGGGTGAACCCGATGATCAGCCCGGCCATGGCAGCGCCCTGGCCTGGACCGAAGAACAGGGTCCACGACAGTCCGAAGACGAAGATGCCCGCGGTAACCCAGATCAGGAACTTGCGGCGGCCGAACTTCTCAGCCAACGGGCCGGAAACCACGGTGAAGATACCGAAGAAGACGACACCGATGATCAGCATGGTCAAGAAGGTCGGGCGTTCAATGCCCAAGCCCGGAACGAAGCCTGCGGCGTCAAAGGTTTTGCCCTTGGCTTCAGCTGCAGCAGTCGCCTGCTCGACGGTAGCTGGCTGGGTGCCGTAGGTCAGGGTGAAGGAGGTCATCAGGTAGAACAGCACATAGGTTGCCAGCATGATGAAGGTACCGGCCAGGGTTGGGCGCCAGTGCTTCTTCATGGTCACCGCAAACGGCGACTTCACTACCTTCTTCTGGTCCAGGACCTTCTTGAAGGACGCGGATTCAACCAGCTTCAGGCGTACCCACAGGCCGATGATCACCATGACTGCCGAGAAGTAGAACGGAACGCGCCAGCCCCATGCCATGAACTGCTCTGCAGTGCAGAAGGTCTGCAGGGCCACGAACATCAGGTTCGCGATGATGAAGCCGATGGGTGCGCCCAGCTGGGGGAACGTGCCGTAGATGGCGCGCTTGTTCTTCGGCGCATTCTCGGTGGCCAGCAGCGCAGCGCCGGACCATTCGCCGCCCAGCGCCAGGCCCTGTGCGAAGCGCAGCAGCACCAGTGCGGTCGGAGCCAAAACGGTCCAGTTGCCCGCGGCCGGCGGCAGGAAGCCGATCAGGAAGGTGGCAATGCCCATCAGCAGCAGTGACGCCACCAGGGTGCCCTTGCGGCCGAGCTTGTCGCCGTAGTGGCCGAAGATGATTGAACCCAGTGGACGAGCCACGAAAGCCACGCCGAAGATCGCGAACGATGAAAGGATCGCGTTGATGGTGGAGGCGTTAGGGAAGAACAACGCCGGGAAAACGAGAACCGACGCGGTGGCGTAGGCGTAGAAGTCGAAGAATTCGACAGTGGTGCCAATCATGCTGGCAAACAGCACGCGACCGCGGGTGTTTTCCTTCGGCGCCACTGCTTGGTTAGCCTGCGACATGGAGGCTGCTCCTTAGAGTGAAAGTACGAGTCAGATGTTCATTTACGTTGCCATAATCGTAAACCTCGGTGACCAGTATTCGGATATTGATGTCCAGCATTTGGACACCAGATGAAATGAAACTGAACAGCAAACGGCAATTCACGGGCCTACTAGCAGGAATATGCGCTTCCACATATTGAGACGTGACCTGAGAAAACGGTTTTTACACTTATATCAGAGTCGGTCGGCAAAGTGAATGGCGTCACAAGAGCTTGTATTACGGCATTAATGGCAAAAGGACGGCATCTCCCTGAATGCAAGGGAAATGCCGCCCTGGAAAAGTTCTTCAGAACCTACCGATGACGGTGCAGGCGACGTGCCGCTTCGGCCAGCGAACCGGACAACGACGGGTAAACGGTGAAGGTTTCAGCCACGTCATCAACATGAAGGCTGTTCTGGACCGCCAGTGCCAGCGAGAAGATCAATTCACTGGCACGCGGAGCAACCACAACACCGCCGATAACAGTGCCCGAGCCCTTGCGGGAAACGATCTTCACGAAGCCCTGGTCCACGTTCATCATCTTGGCGCGAGCGTTGGTGTTCAGGTCAACCTTGATGATGTTGGCCTGGTACTTGCCCTCGGCAACCGCACGCTGGGTCACACCCACGGTAGCGATTTCCGGGGAGGTGAAGACGTTGGATGCCACTAGATCCAGGTTCAATGGCTTTACCGAGTCGCCGAGCAGGTGGGCCACGGCAATGCGGCCCTGCATGGCTGCTACCGAAGCCAGGGCGAAGACGCCCGTGCAGTCGCCGGTAGCGTAGATGTTGGTTGCGGTAGTGCGCGAAACGCCATCGACCTTGATGTGGCCCGAGTCGGTCAGCTGCACACCGGCTTCTTCCAGACCCATGTTGGCGGTATTGGGGATGCCGCCCACTGCAACCAGGCAGTGGCTGCCTTCGAGCACGCGACCGTCCGCCAAGGTGACCAGCACCCTGTCGCCCTGGCGCTCCACGCCCTCGGCGCGAGCCTGGGAAACAACGTTAACGCCGTTGTCCTTGAAAGCATCTTCCAGCACGCCAGCTGCGTCTGCATCCTCGCCGGGCAGCACGCGGTCGCGCGAGGAAACCAGCGTGACCTTGGCACCGAGCAAGTTGTACGCCGAAGCGAATTCTGCACCGGTAACGCCGGAGCCTACAACGATCAGGTGTTCAGGCACCTCGTTCATGTTGTAGATCTGGGTCCAGTTGAAGATTCGCTCGCCATCAGGCTTGGCGGTAGGCAGTTCGCGCGGGTGGGCTCCCACGGCAATCAGCATGGCGTCCGCTTCGATTTCCTGCTCGGAACCATCCGGGTGCGATACGGCAACCGTGTGGTCGTCCAGCAAGCGGCCCTCGCCGATCACGATGCGCACGCCAGCGCGTTCGAGGGTGGTGCGGATATCCGAGGACTGCTCCTTGGCAAGATCCAGCAGGCGGTGGTTCACCACCGAGAAGTCGGTGACGGCCGAGTCGAGGCCGTCAACGTGGACTCCAAAGGTCTCTGCGTGCTTCACCCGGCGCACTGCGTCCGCCGTAGCGATCAGGGTCTTGGAGGGCACGACGTCGGTCAGCACCGCTGAACCGCCCATGCCTGCACGCTCCACGACGGTGACATTGGCGCCCAGCTGGGCTGCACCCATGGCAGCTTCGTAGCCGCCAGGTCCTCCGCCGAGAATAACTAAACGGGTTGCTTCATTCCTACGATCTGCGCTCACATTCACTATTGTTCACCATGCACGGTGATTGCGCACATCGAAGCACGATCCCGGAACGTGATTTTGAATCTGAAGCACTAGTTTCACCTGACAAAGCGCCCCGCTACCGGTAGCGTATTTCCCGTGACTGATATGCAAAATGACCCACAGGTCCTGGCGGCACAAGCTGCCCAGGCAATCGCCGAACAGACCGGCGTCGAAAAACACGACATCGCGGTGGTCCTGGGCTCCGGTTGGGGCCAGGCCGCCGAACTCATCGGCGAAACCACCCACACCCTGGATGCCGCCCCCATTCCAGGCTTCCATGCCCCGGCCGTACCCGGGCACAAGGGCAGCATCTCCTCGATCCTGACGTCCACTGGAAAGCGGGTCCTGGTTCTGGGTGCCCGCACCCATTACTACGAAGGGCGAGGCGTGCGTGCTGTCGTCCACCCCATCCGCACCGCGGCAGCTGCCGGCTGCGAGCAGCTGGTGCTCACCAACGGTTGCGGCGGCCTGAATCCGAACTGGACCCCAGGCACCCCGGTAATGATCTCGGACCACATCAACTTGACTGCTGCCTCCCCTTTGGAGGGCGCGACCTTCGTTGACCTGACCGACCTGTACTCCTCGCGCCTGCGCGAGATTGCCCTCGCAGTTGATCCGACCCTGGATCAGGGCGTGTACGCGCAGTTCACCGGACCGCACTACGAAACCCCGGCCGAAGTCCAGTACGCCAAGGTGATCGGTGCTGATCTGGTCGGCATGTCCACCGCATTGGAAGCAATAGCCGCCCGCCATGCAGGCATGGAGATCTTCGGCATTTCCCTGGTGACCAACCTGGCCGCCGGCATCAGCCCGGTGCCGCTGAGCCACGAGGAAGTCATCGAGGCCGGCCAGGCCGCCGGTCCGCGCATCTCCAAATTGCTGGCACAGATCATCGCGAAGCTCTAAGCCTCGCATTATCGGCGCAAAGAAGCAGTCAGTGTCCTTCGAAGGGAAATCAGTGAATCACACGCAGAAAATCCAGTTGCTTGATGCGGCGGGCCAATGGGCAGCCCAGGATCCCGATCCGCAAACGCAGGAAGAACTGCAATTGCTGATCCAGCGCGTCACCGACGGCGACGCGCTGGCCTTCGAGGACATCGCCGACCGCTTCAGCGGCGTCCTGGAATTCGGCACCGCAGGCCTGCGTGCCGAATTGGGCGCCGGCCCGATGCGCATGAACCGTGTGGTAGTCCTGCGCACCGCTGCGGGCATCGCCCGTTTCCTGGGCGAAAAGGCCAACGGCGGATATGTCCCGAAGGTCGTCATCGGATTCGATGCCCGTTTCAACTCGGATGCCTTCGCCAAGGATTCAGCCGCCGTCTTCGCCGCTGCCGGTTTTGAGGTGCTGCTGATGCCCTCGGCCTTGCCGACCCCGGTGCTGGCTTGGGCCGTTCGTGAATTCAGCGCGGAAGCCGGTGTCATGGTCACGGCCAGCCACAACCCCCCACGGGACAACGGCTACAAGGTATACGTGGGCGGCAGGATCACCGATGCGCCGGGCCGCGGGGCTCAGATCGTCTCCCCGATCGATGCGCAGATCGCTTCCTTGATTGACCATGACCAGCCAGTGGCGCAGATCCCGCTGGCACAGTCCGGTTGGGAAGTGCTCCCGGCCCCAGGCGAAGAAGGCGATATCGAGGCAGCCTATCTCGCTTCCATCCACCCGATCATCGAAGCGAACCAGCCGCAGGGCCTGGTACGCAAGAATCTGCGAATTGTGGTTTCGGCAATGCACGGCGTGGGTGGCCACACCATGCGCCAAGCCCTGCTGAACGCTGGTTTCGACGACGTGCACATGGTCGTTGAGCAGGAACACCCCGATCCGCTCTTCCCTACCGTGAAGTTCCCTAACCCCGAGGAGCCAGGGGCCATCGACCTGTCGCTGGAACTGGCCCGCACGGTCGGTGCTGATCTGGTCATTGCCAATGACCCCGATGCCGACCGTTGCGCGGCAGCCATCCTCGACGGCGGCAGCTGGCGGATGCTGCGCGGCGACGAGGTAGGTTGGCTGCTCGGGGACCAGGTCTCCAAGACCTTGCCAGAGGGCAAGAAATTGGCCAATTCCATCGTGTCTTCGCGCATGCTGGCAGCCATCGCCAAGGACGCCGGACGCGAGCACGAAGAAACCTTGACCGGATTCAAGTGGATCTCACGCGTTGAGGACCTGGGCTACGGCTACGAAGAAGCCCTGGGCTATTGCGTAGCCCCGGAACTGGTGCGCGACAAAGACGGGATTTCTGCCGGGATCGTCCTGGCCGATCTGGCTGCGCAGTTGAAGGCCTCGGGCAGCTCCATCCCGGACCGCCTGGATGAACTGGCCGCCAAGCATGGCGTGCACGTCACCGACCAGCTGTCCCTGCGCTTCACCGACTTGGCGCAGATCCCGGTGCTCATGGAAAGGATCCGCAAGAACGCTCCGGCCTCGCTGGGCGGCTCCGAGGTTTCCGAGGTGACCGACCTGTCCAGGGGCACCGAGAAGCTCCCTGCGACCAACGCCATGGTCTTGCATACATTTTCCGGTGCCCGCGTGATCGTTCGGCCCTCGGGAACGGAACCGAAACTCAAGTGCTACTTGGAAACTATTGAGCCGGTCGATGATCTGGCCGAGGTCCCTGAAGCCCGCAAACGCGCTACCGCGCAGGTCTTGGCAATCAAGGATGAATTGGCAGCTTACCTGAATGCCAACTAGGCTTACCCCTTCGAGACCTTCATTTGAAATGATTGAAATCTTTATTGTTAGAGGAAATGATGACTGAACTAAGCGCCCGCGAGATCGCAAGCTACATCGATCACACCCTGTTGGCTCAGAATGCTTCCCGCGAACAAATTGTGCAGATCTGCGAGGAAGCCAAGAAGTACGGCTTCAAGTCGGTCTGCGTCAACCCGTTGTGGGTTTCCACCGTTTCGCGCGAGCTGGAAGGCTCGGACGTACTGACCTGTTCGGTCATCGGTTTCCCGCTGGGTGCCTCGGCCACCGATACCAAGGTATTCGAAACCAAGCACGCAGTTGCAGACGGTGCCAACGAAATCGACATGGTGATCGACGTTGCCGCCGCCCTGCGTGGCGATCGGGATGCCTTGGTCAACGAGATCTTCGCCATTGCGCAGGCCGCGCATGAAGGTGGAGCCATCTTGAAGGTCATCATCGAAACCTGCTTGCTCACCGAGGAAGCCAAGGTCCTGGCCTGCGAGGCCGCAAAGGCCGCTGGCGCTGATTTCGTCAAGACTTCCACCGGTTTCTCCACCGGCGGCGCGACCGTCGAAGACGTCGAGCTGATGCGCAAGACCGTCGGCCCGGAAATGGGTGTCAAGGCCTCGGGCGGCGTTCGCAGTGTTGAAACCGCGCGGGCCATGATTGCGGCCGGTGCGACCCGGCTAGGTTCTAGCTCAGGAGTTGCTATCCTAGAGGGAGAGCAAAGCGGTTCCAGCTACTAGGAAATCGCACCAATCCGTTTTCCCAAGGAGAAAAAGTGTACTCGAACGGCAAGAACACTGCCCATTCCGGTGAAGGCCGCCTTGTCGGCAATATCGTCAACCTCGTGATCTTCTTCGTGATGTTCTCGGCTGGCGTCTACACCTTGGGCTACTGGACCCTTGAGGTTGCTTGGTGGCCGACCCTGGTCAGCTTCGCTCTGATGTTCCTGGCTTTCGCTATCCCGATGCACCTGATGGGTCGCGCGGAAAAGGCTGAGGATCTGGTTGCGGCAGCTAACGCCCACCAGAATTAATTAGAACTTTTCAAGAGAGGGAAACCCGTGTCCGGGTTTCCCTCTCTTGCGTTTAATCTGCCTTGCCTCGCTTAGACTGGCCCCATGGAATCATGGGATCAGCGCATCGAAGAGTTCTGGAACTCAGCCAATGGCAAACGCTCTGAACAGTTGCGCACCGAACTGGCACTCCTGGTGCAGGGCAAGGATCCGCAGGATCCGCGGGTGCTCTTCGAGGTCGCGTCCCTGCACGACTACCTAGGGGAAGAAGAACAAGCGGTCGGCCCCTACCGGGCGGCACTGGAAGCTGGGCTGGAAGCGCCAAGGCACGATGAAGCGCTGCTCCAGCTAGCCAGCACGCTGCGCAATCTCGGGCAGTACACCCAGTCCATCGAACTGTTGCAGCAGATCACTGCCGATTCACCGATCTTTACCGACGCCCAGGCCTTCCTGGTTCTGGCCCTGCACGATGCCGGGCAATCCACCGAAGCGGTCCAGCTGGCGGTCAGCGCATTAGCGCGCCATGCCTCGCTCTACGCCCGGGCGATCAAGGGCTACGCCGGAGAACTGGCCTCGCCTGCTGCCTCGGGCCAGCGGTAGCAAACGCCGGCCAGCAGCCTGCCGGAAAAGGCATGCTACTGGCCCGCGAGTTCAACCGAATCAGTCCTTTGCTGCCGGTGCGGGTGTTGGCTCGAAAATAGCGTAGAGCAGCTTCTCCGCCCACTCCAGGATCTCCCCGTCGGCCAAGTCCCGTCCGCCAATGGGCGAGGTCTTGGGCTTCGGGATGAAGATCGAATTCAGCGCCGGCTTGTTCGCAGCCCCCGGGTACAGGCGTTCCAAGCGCACCTGGCGCGAAGCTGGCAGGTCTTCAATTCTGGCCGGAGCCAGCTTGATGTGGTTGCCGACCTGCTGGATATCATGCAGCCCCGCAGCACGCGCGCGAATACGCAGGGCCGCCACGCGCATGAGGTTCTCCACCGGAGTTGGAAGCTTGCCATAGCGATCCACCAGCTCATCGCGGACTTCACCCAGCGCCTCGTCGGTCTCGGCCTGGGCAATGTTGCGATAGGCTTCCAAACGCAGTCGTTCACCAGGTACATAGTCGTGTGGCAGGTGGGCATTGACCGGCAGGTCAATCTTCATCTCGGCGGCTTCTTCCTCGCCTTCGCCCTTGTAATCGGCCACGGCCTCGCCTACCAGGCGCAGGTACAAGTCGAAGCCCACACCGGCGATATGCCCGGACTGCTCGCCACCCAGCAGATTACCGGCTCCACGCAGTTCCAGGTCCTTCATGGCCAGCTGGTAGCCGGAGCCAAGCTCGTTGTGCGCGGCAACGGCTTTCAGGCGCTCCAGGGCGACCTCCCCCAGCGGTTTCTCTACATCCCACAGGAAGTAGGCGTAGGCACGCTCACGGCCGCGCCCTACGCGCCCGCGCAGCTGGTGCAGCTGGGACAGGCCGTAGTTGTTCGCGCGGTCCACAATCAGCGTGTTCGCATTGGAAATATCCAGGCCGGTTTCGATGATGGTGGTGGAGACCAGCACGTCGAATTTCTTCTCCCAGAAGTCCTGGATGATCCGCTCCAGCCGGGATTCGCTCATCTTGCCGTGGGCTACCTCCACGCGCGCTTCGGGGGCCAGCTCGCGCAATTCGGCCGCCACCCGCTCAATGGAGCTGACCCGGTTGTGCACGAAGAACACCTGGCCATCGCGCATCAGCTCACGCTTGATGGCCGCGGAAATCTGCTTGTCGCTGCGTGGACCCACGTAGGTCAGCACCGGATGGCGTTCTTCGGGCGGGGTCGCCAAGGTGGAGGTTTCGCGGATGCCGGTCAGCGACATCTCCAAGGTACGCGGGATCGGGGTGGCGCTCATCGCCAGCACATCCACGTTGGTGCGCATCTTCTTGAGCTCTTCCTTGTGCTCCACTCCGAAGCGCTGTTCCTCGTCAATGATGACCAGGCCCAGGTTCTTGAACTCCACGTTCTTGGAGAGCAGGCGGTGGGTGCCGATGACAATGTCCACGCTGCCGTCCTTGAGGCCGGCCAGGATTTCCTTCGATTCCTTGGCGCTCTGGAAACGCGAGAGGGTCTTCACGCGGACTGGGAAGCCCGAATAGCGTTCGGTGAAGGTCTGGTGATGCTGGGAAGCCAGCAGGGTGGTAGGAACCAGCACGGCAACCTGCTTGGAGTCCTGGACGGCCTTGAAGGCGGCGCGAACCGCGATTTCGGTTTTGCCAAAGCCCACGTCACCGGAAATCAACCGGTCCATCGGGATTTCCTTCTCCATATCGGATTTCACCTCGTTGATGGCGGTGAGCTGATCCGGAGTCTCGATGAACGCGAAGGCTTCTTCCAGCTCGTTCTGCCACGGGGTGTCTGATGCGAAGGCGTGGCCACGGCTGGCCATGCGTGCCGAGTAGAGCTTAATCAGGTCGCCAGCAATTTCCTTGACGGCTTTGCGCGCCTTAGACTTGGTGCTGGCCCAGTCCGAACCGCCCATTTTGGACAAGGTCGGAGCTTCGCCGCCGACATACCGGGTGACCATATGAAGCTGGTCCATCGGGACGAACAGACGGTCCCCCGGGGCTCCGCGCTTGGAAGAGGCGTACTCCGCCACCAGGTACTCGCGCTTGGCGTCCTTGCCCGAACCATTGACCTTGCGGGCCATCAGCTCGACGAACTTGCCGATGCCGTGCTGTTCGTGGACGATGTAGTCCCCGGCCTGCAGGCTCAGCGGATCAACGGCATTGCGCTTGCGCTTGACCGTCAGCTTGCGGCCCTTGCGGTTCGGGTACGCGCTGGAGCGGCCCAGCAAGTCTGCTTCGGTGAGCAGTCCCAGCTTCAGTTCCTCGAAGACAAACCCGCGGCCGGCGGTGGCCTGGGTGATCTCGATCAGTCCAGCGGTGGGTTCCGCGGACAGGTCATCCACCCTGTGTGCCGGGATCTTGAACTCGGCGAAAAGCTCCGAGAGGCGGGCTGCCGGGCCGGGACCCTCGGTAGCCACGACGAAACGCCATTGGTCCTTGACGCGTCCGGCGATGAATTCCATCATCGCCTCGATGTCGCCCTGGTAGCCGTGCGGTTCACGGGCCGGGACACGGATGGTGGCCGCGCCCAAATCCAGCTCGTCATCGGCACCCAGGGAGGTAATAGCCCACCAGGAAACCTTGGCGGCTTGTGCGTGTTCTACGGTTTCTGCCAGCGAGGCAAAATCACCGGTAGCCAGCTTTCGCTCGGAATCCGCGGTGGTCAGATCCAACGGAGCGCTGGCTCCATCCGAAGCCGAAGCCCACGCGGCAGCCAGGAATTCGGCATTGGTGGCGTTCAGGTCATGCGCGCGGGCGCGCACGCGCTCTGGCTCCATCACCAGCGCAATGGACGATTCCGGCAACAAGGACAGCAGCGGAACCATCTTGTCCACCAGCAGCGGAGCCAAGGATTCCATGCCTTCAACAGCGATGCCGCCGGCAATCTTGGTGAGCATTTCCTGGGCCGCCGGGAAATGGTTCTTCAGATTCGCTGCCCGGCTCATCACCTGCGGGGTGATGAGCATTTCACGGCAGGGCGTGGCAATGATCCGGGTGGGACCGGGATCATCAGTGGACCGCTGATCTGCGATGGCGAAGAATCGCATCGAGTCGATCTGGTCCCCGAAGAAATCAATACGGACCGGATGGTCCAATGTCGGCGGGAAAACATCGATGATGCCACCACGCACCGCAAACTCGCCGCGGTGCGTCACCATGTCCACTCGGGCATAAGCCGCAGCAGCCAAGTCCTTGATGACTTTATCGAAGCCCGGCTCGGCATCCAGTTCCAGGATGACCGGGCGCAATTCGCCAAGGCCGGCGACCAACGGCTGCAGCACGGCACGAATTGGAGCAATGATGATGTTTAGGCTCTCATCCCGGTCGTGCAGGCGGCGCAGCACTTCCAGGCGGCGTCCCACGGTATCGCTTCGCGGCGACAAGCGCTCATGGGGCAAGGTTTCCCAAGAAGGGAACTCGGCGATCTGGCCTGCCGGGAGGTAGGCACCCAGTGAGCTGGAGACTTCTTCGGCTTCACGGCCGGTCGCGGTGACGATGAGCGTCACCCCCGAATGCTTGCTTTCACGCAGCGCCTGGCTGATATGCGCCGAGAGGATCGGTCGCATGCCCTGCGGGGCCGCGATTTCCAGCTCTTCGCTGCGCGTCGGGTAGTCATGAGCTGCGCTTTGCCCAATACGCCTGAAGGAAGGTTCCTCGCGCAGGAAATCATGAAGTCCGCTTAGGCTCATGGGGGTTCGGGTCCTCTCATGCAGACGCTTGGCCGGGTGCATTCATACTGTATTACGTCGAAACGACACCACTAACGCCGACCGTGAATGTTTTTCCACGGCCGGAAACGTCAATATGCTGTTTTGGGTGCAGTCCTAGCCTACCCAATGCGGCTTTGCAGATAGTGTTAATACTGTCCGTTGCCGGGCCTGCGATTTCGTTGCCCGGCCACTTAGATTTCCAGATTGGGATTAGCTTTCATGGCATTGAACGCAAGCACTCAGATCGCCCACCCTGCAGACCAGGTCATCGCTACGCTTAGCGATCGTGGCTTTGCCGAGCACCTGACCAAGGTCGCCAACGGTTCCTTGACCGATTTCTCCGTGAACGGCGATACCGCAGGCGCCTTCACCGTGACCACCGTTCGTTCGGTCCCCACCGATCGCGTTCCGGATATCGCCCGCAAGTTCGTTGGCGCGACCATCGAGATCACCCAGGTAGACCAGTGGACAGCACCAGATGCTGCCGGCAACCGCTCGGCTACGGTAAAGATCTCCGTTGCCGGTGTTCCGGTGACCGTCAGCGGCACCGAACAGCTCAAGGCCCAGGGCGAAACTTCCGAATTCTCCATCGACGCCAAGGTTTCCTCGTCGATTCCATTCATCGGCGGCAAGTTGGCTTCGGCTGCGGAGCCTTACCTGGGCAAGGCACTGAATTTGCAGGCTGCTCAGGTCAATGCCTGGCTTTCGAAATAAGCCACTCCGAATAGTTACGTTTCACATTCAGTCCCCGGACGTGCGATTTCTCGCAAAGCGTCCGGGGATTTGTGCTCTGAAGCACTGTTCGCGCTAGGGTTGGTGACAGGTGTGCCGGGAAGTCTGGTCGGCGAGAAATATTCATTTAACGAAGTAAGCGAGTTAAAAGCATGACCCAAACTCCGTCTTCGGGTTCCAGCAAGAACCTGTTTTCGCGCCCCAGCTATAAAGAATCTATCCGTATCGGCGACATCCTGCGCAAGGAAACCGTCGGCGGCATGGTACTCATCGCCGGCGCTTTGCTGGCATTGATCTGGGCTAACACCCCGCTGCGCGAGTCCTACTTCGCACTGCGTGATTTCCACTTCGGACCTACCCTTTTCGGTGTGGATCTGAATCTGTCCATCGGCCACTGGGCTGCCGATGCTCTGCTGGCGGTGTTCTTCTTCCTGACCGGCTTGGAGCTGAAAAAAGAATTCGTCATTGGCGATCTGCGCAATGCGAAAACGGCAGCCGTACCGGTAGCGGCCGCTTTTGGCGGCGTGCTGGTGCCGGCGTTGATCTTTGTCGCTATCGCTTCCATGTCCGGTGGCGGTGAGTTGTTGCGTGGCTGGGCCATTCCAACCGCAACAGACATTGCTTTCGCCGTGGCTGTGCTCGCGGTGATTGGTTCGGCGCTTCCCGCAGCGCTGCGCATCTTCCTGCTGACTCTGGCTGTAGTCGATGACCTGATCGCTATTGTCATTATCGCCGTCGTATTCACCGATGACCTGAAGCTGTCCTACCTGGGCCTGTCGCTGATCCCCATCATTCTCTTCACGGTCCTTGCCCGTTTCCTTGGCAAGTTCTTCGCCAAGCGTGCGTGGGCCGCGTGGGCAATCCTGCTGCCGCTGGGTGTCATTACCTGGATCTTCGTCTTCGGCTCCGGCATCCACGCCACCATCGCCGGTGTGGTCTTGGGCTTCTGTGTCCCGGTCAAGCGCACCGATGGCCGTGACGGCATCGGCCTGGCTGAACGATTCGAGCACCGTTTCCGCCCGCTGTCCTCCGGCATATGCATTCCCATCTTCGCCTTCTTCGCCGCCGGCGTGACCGTGATTTCCCCTGACAATGGCAGCGGCGGCCTGCTCACCGATCCGGTGTTCTGGGGCATCGTGCTGGGTCTGGTGCTCGGCAAGCCGATCGGCATTATGGGCTCGACCTGGGTGCTGACCCGGTTCACCAAGGCCTCGCTGGACAAGGATGCCCGCTGGGGCGACCTGCTGGGTGTCACGTTGCTGGCAGGTATCGGTTTCACCGTATCCCTGCTGGTCTCCGAATTGTCCTTCGGCTTGGAGTCGGCGCACTATGAGCATGCCAAGGTAGCAATCCTGGCTGGTTCATTCGTTGCCGCGATCCTCGGTGCCCTGTGGCTGATTCCCCGTAACCGCCGATACAAGGTCATCCACGAGCGCGAGACCCGCGATGCCGATAAGGATGGCATCCCTGATGTGTACCAGCAGGACGACGAAGGAAAGTAGCCTTCTGGAATCCTGAAGAAATAGCTCGGGCGCCGGGTGAGACCAGGGGGAGCCGGCGGCCCCGCTAATTTGTTTTTCTTAGATTTTACGGGCTCGTGCAGGGGGGCCAGCAGGGGAAACCC
>NZ_JBHXVN010000003.1:372267-459882 GCF_042672105.1 Glutamicibacter sp. NPDC127525
CCGGCCCCACCCGCCCCGCCCAACACAGCGCTGGGGCGCCGGCCTCCAACGCGCCTCGCCGGCGCCCGAGCTATTTGGTTTTGCTACTATTTGCGGGCCTCGTGCATGGCGACCTCAGCGGCTACCCAAGCGAGCATTGCGCACTTGACGCGTGCGGGGAACTTCGAGACGCCGACGAAGGCAGCGGCGTCTTCCAGCACCTCTTCATCCGGCTGGAAGTTTCCCTTGGAGCGCATCATCTCGCGGAAATAGTCCCTCTTCCCAAGAAATTCTTCCTTGGTCAGCTCAGGCAGCATCTCGGCCAGCACCGAGGCAGAGGCCATGGAGATGGAGCACCCATCGCCTTCCCAGCTCATCGACGTGAAATGCTCCTGGTCATCAAGCTCTACGCGGACACGGATCTGGTCGCCGCAGATCGGGTTGTGCTGGTGGGACTCGCCGTGCAGCAATCCTTCGGTGGTCTCAACCAGCGGCGAACCGATGCGGCGCTTCGAGTGGTCCAAGATGACCTGTTGGTATAGCTGATCCAATTCGTTCATTTAAACTCCAAAGTATTCGCGCACGGAGCTCAAGGCCTCAAGCAGGGCCTTGATGTCTTCTTCCGTGTTGTACAGATAGGTGCTGGCGCGGGTCGTGGAATTCACGCCCAGGGCGCGGTGCAGCGGCTGCGCACAGTGGTGGCCCACGCGTACCGCAATGCCGCGCGAGTCGAGGTATTGGCCGACATCATGCGGGTGCACCCCGATCACTTCAAACGGGACAGTACCGATACGCTGCGCGTCGGCCGGACCGAAGACGCGCACGCCTTCGATTTTCGAGATGCCCTCATAGAGGATTGCTCCGAGGTGCTCTTCCCAGGCCGCGATACGGCCCATGCCGATTTCATCCAGGTAGCTGACTGCGGTAGCCAAGCCGTGGGTCTGGGCGATGCGCTGGGTTCCGGCCTCGAAACGCTGCGGCGATGGCATGTATTCTGCGTGCTCCATGTCCACCACGGTGATCATCGATCCACCCGTGAGGAACGGTGGCATTGCGTTGAGCAGTTCTTCACGGCCGTAGAGTGCGCCGATTCCGGTTGGGCCGAGCATCTTGTGGCCGGAGAAGGCCATGAAGTCAACGTCCAGGGCTTTCACGTCGACCGGCAGGTGCGGCACGGACTGGCATCCGTCCAGCACGGTCAGGGCCCCGACCTTGCGGGCAGCGTCAACGAACTTCTGGGTATCGGTGATGGTACCCAGCACATTCGAAACGTGGGTGAAGGCAACGAGCTTGGTTTTCTCGGTAACCAGCTCATCAAGCAATTCGTAGCGCAGTGCACCATCTTCGGTGACGGGCACATAGCGCAGCGTAGCACCGGTGCGGAAAGCCAGTTCCTGCCACGGGATCAGGTTCGCGTGGTGTTCAAGTTCGGTGGTGAGGATTTCATCGCCCGGGCCCAAGCGGAATCGGGCCGCGGCCTCTCCCCCGCGCCCCAAGGAGGCATTGGACATCGAGTAGCTGATCAGGTTCAGCGCTTCGGTGGCATTGGCAGTCCACACCAGTTCGTTGGTGCGTGCACCGATGAACTTGGCGACCTTCTCGCGTGCTTCCTCATAGATCTCGGTAGCTTCAACTGCCAAGGAATGCGCACCGCGGTGTACTGCTGCGTTGGCGTTCTCGTAGTAGTGCTGCTCGGCTTCATAGACGCAACGCGGCTTCTGGCTGGTGGCGCCGGAGTCCAGGTACACAACGTCAACGCCGTTGACTTGGTGCTCCAGAATTTCAAAGTCGGCCTTGATGCGCTCAACTTCTCCAGCTGTCAACGCCTCAAGGGCTTCTGGCTGACCGGTCATCGTGTGCACGTGGTCCTCCGAATAATTGTCATGGATGCCGGACAGGCCGTGGCAAAGAATCGTCACAGGCCTATTAGGCAAGGGGTACATTGGGTAATTATTCCACTCCGGGCCTCGAAGCACATCTAAGTTAGGCCTTAGTAAGGAACGCCTCGGTCCATAGCTTTCCTAATTTAATGAAGTCGAGGACCGCTGCGGACCGTTCAAGTCCCCAGCGGTCCCCGCTTGGCTTCACCGCGCCCCATAGGGATCAGCGGTCAGCTGATATGGAATTTTGCCTGGGCAGCTTCCAATCCCGAGTTCATCAGCAATTCCACTGCGTCAGCGCAATTGTCGATCAGAAACGGAAGATCGGCCTTTTCGGTCTTGGAGAAGTCCTGCAAAACCCATTTGGCAGTATCCATGCGGCCCGGAGGGCGCCCAACGCCTGCGCGCACGCGCAGGTAGTCCTTGGAGCCCATGGCCTTTGAGATATCCCGCAGGCCGTTATGCCCGCCTTCACCGCCACCGCGCTTGAGCTTGATGGTATCGAAGGGAATGTCAATCTCGTCGTGCACGACAATCAGCCGGGCGGCATCGATGCCGAAGAACTTCGCCGCGTTAGCTACCGGCCCGCCCGAAAGATTCATGAAAACCATGGGCTTGGCCAGCACGATGCGTGGACCGCCAACCCCCATGCGTCCTTCGACAACCTGGGAACGCGAGGAGTGGGTCTTGAATTTCGAGCCGACTCGATGAGCCAGTTCATCGAGCACCATCTGCCCGATATTGTGTCTATTGCCAGCGTAGCCGGACCCGGGGTTCCCGAGTCCGGCTACGAGCCAAGTTCCATCACTCATGATGCTCAGCTAAAACCTAGTTCGCTGTAATTAGGCAGCGATGATCAGGTCCATGTGATCAACGGTGCGGTTCAGCGCGTGGATCTGGATGTCCTTGATGGTGGTCTTCACGGTCTTGCCTTCGATGTTCAGAACCAGCTCAACACCGCGGTCGCGAACGGCCAGGGTGGTTTCGCGGCCTGGAAGCAGTACGTGCTGTGGCTCGGAGCCTGCACCGTAGACAACTGCTGGGATCTGGCCATCGCGGCGAGCCTGGCGGGCAGCGCCCTTGCCGAAATCGCTACGTACAACGGCGTCAAGGTTGACAGATGCCATGATAATTCTCCTTAGGAAATGAATGCTTCGTTAAGGCCCTTGCGTGGACTCGGGAAGCATCCAACATCTAGGAGATGAAAGAGCTTTTCCGGCCTTGTCGATAACGGTCCCACCATTGCTGGTGTTTCCCTCGCCTGGGCACAGTCAACAATTCTACCAGCTGCCATCGCCAACGGGAAAACCTGTAGCGAACGCCACTATTCCTGGATTCCGCTCAACGGCTTTGGAAAATAAAAGTATCGTCCAGCGTAAAGCCGTGGGCGTCATCGCAGCGATAACCGCGCAGCCACGGCACTCCATCCACCATCCGCAGATAGAATCCGCGCGGGAATTCCTGATCGCCGGGTGCCGCGGAAGCGACGGTCAACGAATCAGCCGGCTTCTTCCCATCACTGAGCACTGAATTGTTGGAAGACGCTTGGTCTAGGAAATCCAGTCGCATATACGGGCCGGTCATGGCGGGGCACAACTTCAATCCGACGCTGACTGCGCGTTCAAGGACCTGAGTCAACGTTGCTCCGACCTCCAGACCAAGCTGTCGCAGATTACGACTTACCACGGTCACCTTTTGGGGCCGACACAACCTCATCGAAAATCCGGTGGGCTAACAGCATTTTGGCGTAGTCGTTAAGCTGAACCCCTGTTTGGACCATGCGTTGCAGTAGCTCAGCGCGTTCCAGCCCTCCCACAGCGACCTGGCGTATGCCAAGTTCCATGCTGCCCCTCTTGGTCCTTGATCCACCATAAATAATAGTTTTCCGTGTCTGTATAAGGCACCTTCACCGGGCATTTTCTCGGGCGGGGTATATGGGAATCCGAAGTGTTTGAAAACTCGGTGTTTCAAAAATTAGCCGAGTCAAGAGCACGTATATCCCGTATGACGACCGGCTTGCGGGAATGTAAAAATCCTTGGCTGGCCATGAGGATTATAGGAGCATGTCACCCAAATTCAGGTCGACTGCTAGGAAACTAAATTGGGGTTCATTGATATTTGGCCGGATTCATTATTCATATTCTTTCCTTGAAATTAGTTAAGCAATCCTTACTTCTCGAATCGGCTAGTCTTTCTGGATGAAGCTAAAATCCAGCACCATCACAAGTATTCAATTGGCTTGGGCGCAGATCCTTGGCGTCCCCCCGGAAGCTCTGGAAATCGAAGGCAATCGGGTGTATCGCGAAAAGGACGATAGTGCCCTGCTCATGTTTGTTTCCTTGTTCGGAACTGGGATTCTGGTAGGCCCTTCCTGGGCGAAAGAAGCTGCCCAAAACTTGACCGACGCCGAACTTGCCAGTCATGCGAAACTGATGGAAATCAGCGCTCCATATGGCGGCCAAGCTCTCGGCGAAGCGGAACTGTATTACTGCGACACAGCACCACCGACCCCAAGTCTCCGACCGACAGCGAGCCGCCAGCAAGAGCACGCTATTGCACTGGAGAACATCTGCCTGCCCGACGATTCGGCGGAAGTAGGCTTGAGCGAGATGGAGAGTACCTTTGTCCTACTCAGCGATTGCAACAATGGGCCACAACCACTGGCGGGTGCCGGTTACGATATTTGGGAAGGAAAACTGGCTCACCTCGGAGTCCTCACAGCACCCGAGAAACGGCAAAGTGGGTTCGGTTCTAATGCTGTTGCAATCGCAATGGAACAAGCAATGAACTGCGGTCTCATTCCGCAGTGGCGCGCCCGCACGGACAATACCGCTTCGATTCGCACGGCACTCCGCGCAGGATTCGAATACGTAGGAACCCAAACCAGCGTTATTCTCGAGGCATAGCCCTTCGACTGCCCGCAGGAGGTTCCCCTTGCAGGCTCTCCTCCAGCGGGGCCGGCTATAGGGCTTGGCTCCCCAGCTAGAAAAGCAGGAACAATGGGGTATTTGGATAGGCTAGGAAAATGCCATCTTCTCTAGTAATCACTGTGCATCCGCACTGGATCTCTTCAACGTTCCTTCGTGTCTTTGCTAAACCGTTCGTGTCCGTCGACGGTGTTGAACACCCCGCGCAATGGGGCGTTCCTTGGAAAAGCTTTGTAGAAGCTGGCGATCACGTCGTTAGCGCGGGCATCCGCTATCGAGGTTCTGAAAGTCTCATGGGACAATCGCCAACGACTTTCACCGTGGGGAAAGACCACGAAACTACGCTGATAGCTCGCAATGGTTTGTTGAACCATACTCCGTTCAGCCTTACTAAAATTCCGAAGAATTAGTCGTACAACGATTCAAAGTCGTATATGCCGGATCTCGGAAGTATCAGAACGGATATTGTCCCGCAATCCGTTAGTGCCCGGGCGCCTTGAAAGCCTAAAGTCGTAGCTGTTGCTCTTGAAGGTATCGTGCAGCATCGCTAGTTGCCCAACTGACGGTTTCCCCAGACGTAATTTTGCTGACTCCTACGCCAGGAACACCCCAATTCACCACCAAATACTCTGAGTTTTGAGACCCCTCGCTCGAAATGAACTGTTGGCTTTGGACTGCTCCAACTTCGCCAACTTCTAAGGTTGTTCCATCTGGAAGAACGAGAGAAGACCCTTGCAAGTTACAGCCAGGTTCTCCGAGATCGCGCAGGCCATTTGCTTCAATCAAAGCTGGAGGGCATTGCGGAAGGTCTTCATGACCCAACGGTATGCTCACTCCACCTGGCGAACACGAGCAAAGAAGCAAGCTTAAAAGTGCAATGGTGGATATAGCTGTGGCGGTTCGCATGGTCTCATGCTAACAACTGGCAATCCAGCGATGTTTGTAGCGCCGATGAGGATCCAAGGTTGATGGGTCTGCAAAAAGAAATGTGTGGAGCGCGGCGTCCCGCAGAAGGTTCCTCTGCCGGGAGCGCACTTGATGTTATTTAGCGCTGCGATCCGAACGTCAATTGTTAATAACCCTCGCAGGCTTAACCAGCATTGGGATTGTTTCCGAGTAAACGGATAAGAGATGCTTTTCGCGGAGTACCGAGCGGTTTCTCGGGCTCGGAGCCCATTTCTGCGAACAGTTCGAAGGGCCTCCCATTCGCGTGCTCCTCCACCCAACGGAGTGCCTCAGATACGTCCTGCACTCCAATCAGTACAAAAGCATCTAAGTTCCAGCTATACCCAGGACGAGGTTTTTCCCAAAAATTGACTCGGTAACAGGGCGAATCATCCGAGTCGCGTGGTTCCGCGTGAACTGTTTCTATGGCGCGCATGGGACCAATATACAAGCATGCACCAGTACGTTACTGGGAAATACTGTCGCCCTAGTTACCTTCGACTATCAGAGTCGGAGACAGCGTCCCAGCTGAGGTTCCTCTTACGGGCACTGTCAATGATCGCTTAACCGCCTCTGGCCGGCACCCTAAGGTGCCGGCCAGAGGCTTTGCGAAACGAGGGCTGCTAGGCGCGGCCGTCAAACAGGTTCGTGACCGAACCGTCGTGGAATACTTCCGAGATCGCGCGGGCGATCGTCGGGGCAATCGAGAGCACGGTCAGGTTCTCGAAACGCTTCTCTTCAGGGATTGGCAGGGTGTTGGTGACAACAACCTCGCGGGCACCGCAATCAGCCAAACGCTGGGCAGCCGGATCCGAGAAGACCGCGTGGGTAGCCGCGATGATGACGTCCTTGGCGCCAGCTTCCTTCAGCACGCGCACAGCGCCTGCGATGGTTCCGCCGGTGTCGATCATGTCGTCGATCAGGACCGCGATGCGGCCCTCCACCTGGCCAACCACGGTCTTGGACTCGGCCTGGTTAGGCACGGTCAGATCGCGGGACTTGTGGACGAAGGCCAGCGGGGTGCCGCCCAATCGATCTGCCCACTGCTCGGCAACGCGCACGCGGCCGGTGTCAGGGGAAACCACGGTGACTTCATTTACATCGACCTTGGACTTGATGTAGTCAGCCAGCAGCGGGAAGCCGAACAGGTGGTCCACCGGACCGTCGAAGAAGCCCTGGATCTGCGCGGTGTGCAGATCGCAGGAAATCACGCGGTCAGCACCGGCGGTCTTGAACAGGTCGGCAACCAGGCGGGCCGAGATCGGCTCGCGGCCGCGGCCCTTCTTGTCCTGGCGTGCGTAAGGGTAGAACGGTGCCACGACAGTGATGCGGCGGGCCGAAGCACGCTTCATCGAGTCAATCATGATCAGCTGTTCCATCAGCCAGTTGTTCGTTGGTGCTGGGTAGGACTGCAGCAGGAAAACGTCCTTGCCGCGAACCGACTCATCCGAACGCACGTAGATCTCGCCGTTGGCGAAGTCGTAGGCGTTCAAAGGCAGCAGTTCGGTGTCGAGTTCCTTGGCTACTTCTGCAGCCAGCTCAGGGTGCGCACGACCGGTGGCCAGCACCAGCTTCTTGTCGACGTTATGGCTGATTTCACTCATGGGGTTTGCTTTCTCGCTCGCTTCGCTATCACGTATGAGGTTGTTGTCGAGGAAATGAAGTCTGTAGCTGAATTACTCGGAAGCCGAAGAGTTCAGCGAGGACTTGAACGCTGCGTCAGCCGAGGAGGTGCCTGGGCGCTTTTCCAGCGTCCACCCCTCGGAGTTGCGCTGCGGTGCCACAGACAGTGCCAAGGCACCGGCCGGGACGTTCTTGCGGACGATGGCTCCGGCTCCGGTGTAGGCGCCGTCCCCGATTTCAACCGGGGCAACGAATACGGTGTTGGAGCTGGTGCGCACATGCGAACCGATCTTGGTGCGGTGCTTCTTTTCGCCATCGTAGTTTGCGGTGATGTTGCCGCAGCCGATATTGGTGAATTCACCGATTTCAGCATCTCCGGCGTAGCCGAGGTGCGAGAGCTTGGAGCCACGGCCAATCGTGACGTTCTTGGTTTCGTAGAAGGCGCCGATCTTGCCATCCGCACCGAGGTCGGTGCCGGGACGCAGGTAGGCGAACGGGCCAACCGAGGCGCCATCAGCGATGCGCGAGTCGGTGGCGTCGGTGCGCTTCACGGTAGCGCGCTGGCCAACAACCACGTTGGTCAGGGTGCTGTCCGGGCCAACAGTGGCATTGGCGCCGATGATGGTCTCGCCGTGCAGCTGGGTGCCTGGCTTGAGGGTGGCGTCCTGGCCGATCATGACGTCAGCGTCGATCCACGTGGTCGCCGGATCAACGATGGTCACGCCCTGGCGCATCCAGAATTCGGTCTTGCGCTCGTTGTAGATGCGGGCCAGATTGGAAACCTGGACGCGGTCGTTGGCGCCCTCGATCTGCCAGCGGTCAGCGATCTGCGAGGAGGCGACGCGGCCACCGCGTGCGCGGGCGATGGCGAGCACATCGGTCAGGTACATTTCGCCCTGCGCATTTTCGGTGGTGACCTCGGTCAGCGCCGAACGCAGGATCTGGGCATCGAAAGCGTAGATGCCGGAGTTGATTTCCTTGATCAGCAGTTCTTCTGCCGAAGCGTCCTTCTGCTCGCGGATTCCTGCAACCTCGCCCTGTTCATCGCGCAGGATGCGGCCGTAGCCGTTAGGGTCATCCAATTCGGTGGTCAGCACGGTCACGGAGTTGCGGTTCGACTCGTGCGTAGCAACCAGTTCCTGGAGCACCTCGCTGGTGAGCAACGGCACATCGCCATAGGTCACCACAACGGTGCCTTCAAGCGATGGGTCCACAGCTTCCAAGCCCAACTGCACGGCGCGGCCGGTACCCGGGATTTCATCCTGGTCGGCAATGGTGATGGAAGGGAACTGTCCCAGAATGTGCTCTGCGACCAGATCGCGCTGGTGGCGGACCACCGCTACCAGGTTCTGCGGCTCCAACGCGGAAGCCGCGTAGAGTGCGTGGCCAATCATGGACCGACCTGCGATTTCATGCATGATCTTCGGCTTCGCCGATTTCATGCGAGTGCCAGCGCCGGCGGCTAGGACGATGACAGCTACTGGTGCGTTGACCTGATCACTCAAGTGCATTCTCCTGCAAATTGGATTCAAGGTTTTGGGCAGAGAAGTAAAACCTCAAAGCAAGTCTATCGCGAGCTTCGGGGTGCGCTGAAACTGGTTAAAAAATAAAAGCGCCACTTGCGTGACGCTTCCTCATTGGTTCCGCCCCTAGGATTCGAACCTAGAATGCACAGCTCCAAAGGCTGGCGTGTTGCCATTACACCAGGGCGGAAAATGGCTTGCGCAGGTCATGCCCGACAAGCACGCTAATTATTCTGCCATGATCAGCCCAATGTGCGAAATCGCAAAACACCGTAGCAAAACTCACTTTTATTCTCTGCTTTAAACTGCCCAAGTCCTCTGGCACGGCACACGCTCAGATGGTCCTGCCAGGGCCTCGATTTGCTCCCGGAACGTAAAATGGAAATTGTGGCTCATTTACTCGGGGGCGAAGCCCTACATCTGGAATATCCCACCCATGTCGTTTTCGACTCGGTAACCATCGGCATTTCCGATGGCGACCGCATCGGCCTGGTGGGTCGCAACGGCGAAGGCAAGTCCTCGCTTCTCGGCATGCTCTCCGACAGGATCGAGCCCAACTCCGGGCGTGTTACCAAGCGCAACGGCCTGCGCGTGGGCGTGCTGGACCAGTCGGACACCCTGGATCCCGAAGCGACCGTGCACTTCTGCGTGGTGGGCGAGATGGACGACCACGAGTGGGCCGGCGAAGCGCGCATTCGCGACATCATCTCCGGGCTGGTTGCAGACCTGGACTGGGAAGCGAAGGTCAGCACCCTCTCCGGCGGCCAGCGCCGCCGCGTGGCTCTGGCCGCGCTGCTGGTGCAGGACTGGGACGTCGTCATCCTGGACGAACCGACCAACCACCTGGATGTCGAAGGCATCTCCTGGCTCGCCGAGCACATCAATAACCGCTGGTCCAAGAACGCCGGCGGCCTGATGGTCGTCACCCACGACCGCTGGTTCCTCGACGCGGTCTGCACCACCACCTGGGAAGTGCACGACCGCCTGGTCGAGCCCTTCGAGGGCGGTTACGCCGCCTACGTGCTGCAGCGCGTGGAACGCGACCGCATCGCCGCGGTCACCGAAAACAAGCGCCAGAACATGATGAAGAAGGAACTGGCCTGGCTGCGCCGCGGCGCCCCGGCCCGTACCTCCAAGCCGAAGTTCCGCATTGAGGCAGCCAACCAGCTGATCGCCGATGTCCCGCCGGCACGCAACCCGCTGGAGTTGCAGAAGATGGCCACCAGCCGGCTGGGCAAGGACGTCATCGACCTGCTGGACACGGAGGTCTCCTTCGGCGCCAAGCAAGTACTCAAGCCCTTCACCTGGCGCATCGGCCCGGGCGAACGCACCGGCCTGCTCGGTGCCAACGGTGCCGGCAAATCCACCTTGCTGGGCCTGATCGCCGGGACCGTGGAGCCAACTGGCGGCAAGATCAAGCGCGGCCAGACCGTGAAGCTGGCCGTGCTGGACCAGCAGTTCCGCGAACTGGAGCAGATCGGCCAGGACAAGGTCCGCGAAATCCTCGCCCGCTACCGCACCACGTTCAACGTGGATGGCAAGGACCTGACCCCGGCCCAGCTGCTGGAGCGCTTGGGCTTCTCCTCGGCACACCTGTCGACCAAGGTTGCTGAACTCTCCGGCGGCCAGCGCCGCCGCTTGCAGTTGCTGATGATCCTGATGGATGAGCCCAACGTGATGATCCTCGATGAGCCCACCAATGATGTCGATACCGACATGCTGGCGGCCCTGGAAGACCTGCTGGATTCCTGGCCCGGCACCTTGATCGTGGTCTCCCACGACCGCTACCTGCTCGAACGCGTCACCGACCAGCAGTACGCGATCCTGAACGGCAACTTCCGCCACGTGCCCGGCGGCGTGGACGAGTACCTGTTGCTGCGAGCTGCCGAAGGTTCCACTGGCGGGTCCAATCCTTCGCAGGCTTCTTCCGAAACTGCCGCCAAGCCTGCTGGCCCTTCGGGCGCAGAGCTGCGTGCCGCGCAGAAGGAACTGAATGCCAATGAACGCAAGGTCGGCCAGCTAGAGGAAAAGATCGCCAAGGTCCACGCCAAGATGGCCGATCATGACCAGAGCGACTATGAAGGGCTGGGCAAATTCACCGCTGAGATCAACGAGTACCAATCGCAGATCGACGAGTTGGAAGAGCGCTGGCTGGAACTGTCCGAGCTGCTCGGATAGCGCTTCTGCCTTGACGCAGGCGAAGGGCTCGGAAACTTTCGGTTTCCGAGCCCTTCGCTGATCCACTAGTTTTTGCCCCATCCGCCAAAGATCGTGGCAGACTGGCGAACATGGGAATTGTGATCATGGAGGGCCGGTTGCTGTGCGCGGACGCGGCTGAGGCTGAATTGGTGGAGAAATTGCTGCCAGAGCATATACGCCTCACCAAGGCGGAAAACGGCTGCATTTCTTTCTCTGTCACGCAAACCGGCGATCCCTGGGTCTGGCTGGTGCACGAGGAATTCGAAGACAGTGCCGCTTTCGAGGCCCACCAGCAGCGGGCCGCGAAGAGCGAATGGGGCCAGGCTACCTCCGGATTGCAACGAATCTACAAGATCAAGGGCTTATAGCCAGGTGCATTTTGAAGCCCACATGCGACGCGGTAAATCCTAGCCCCTCGTAAAAGCGGTGCGCGTCCTGGCGTTGCGCGTCGCTTGTCAGCTGGACCAGCGGAATTCTCTTGCTTTCGGCTTCGGAAATGGCCCAGCGGATCATTTCCGTTCCCAGGCCCCCGCCGCGCAACGCGCTGGCCACGCGCACTGCCTCGATCTGCATCCGCTTCGTTCCCCTGCGCGCAAGACCAGGCAACATGGTCAGCTGCATCGTACCGGCAATGTCTCCGTCATTGCTCTCCACCACGATCAGCGTATGCGCGGGGTCTGCGTGAATCTCGTTGAAAGCCTCCAGATACTGTTCCCCGTCGTCCCCAGCGTCCGCATGCTCTGCACGACGGATCTCATCATCTGCCATCAAGGCAATGATCTGTTCAAGATCCGTTGCCCGTGCTTCGCGCAGCAGGTAGTTCTGGCCGCGTGCCGACAAGCTGCAAGCGCCCATGGGCTCCTCGCGCACCTCAGGCACGGGCCCTGGGCGCACGCGCCGCACCCACCGAGAAGGCCATGACGATGATTCCGGCCGCTTGCAGTGCCCAGCCAAGAATTCCGACCTGCATCAGCGTGATCATCAAGACGCCAGAAATAATGAGCACAAGTGCTAGCGCGCACACATAGATTCCACGTTTATCAAGTCCCATGGCCACAGCCTATGCCCCAGTGTGCCAGCGCTCAAGGCTTTCCGGTGATTCTATCGGCCAGCACGGCCAGCGGCGAGGAGCTCCCCCGCCCCTTCAGTTCGCTTCGATCTGCGGCACCATAGGCTGCATAGAGCCCCTTGGTTGCCAGCCAGCGCAGTGGTTCCGGCTCCCATTTGCGCACCTGGTGATTGACCCACGGCAGATTGGCCAATTCAGTGCTTTCCCCGAGGATCAAGTCGCGCAAGGTTCGTCCGGCCAGGTTCGCTGCGCCGACCCCGGTGCCGACATAGCCGCCGGCCCAGCCCAGTCCGGTCGCCGGGTCCAGCCCGACGGTAGCGGCCCAGTCCCGCGGCACTCCCAGTACCCCGGACCAGGCATGATCGATTCTCGAATTCCGGGTCTGCGGGAACATGCGGTGCAGGATTTCCTGCAGTCCCTCCACGGTGCTTTGCGGCGTCTGGCCATCGGCATCCGTGCGCGAACCATATTTATACGGCACTCCCCGACCTCCAATGGCAATGCGGTTATCCGCGGTGCGCTGGGCATACATGTAGACGTGGGCGTAGTCCCCCAGCACCTCGCCGTTGTTCCATGCCAGTTCGTCCCAGATGGATGGAGCTAGCGGTTCGGTGGCAATCAAGGACGAATTCATCGGGAGCCACAAGCGCTTATGTCCTGCTAGCCCGGCAGTAAACCCTTCGGTGGCACGGATGATGTACTCGGCGTCCAATGACCCACCGTCGAATTCGATGCGGCGTGCGCGCAGTGTGGTGGCGCGGGTGTTTTCATAGATCCGTACGCCGAGCCGCTCCACGGCTTCGGCGAGTCCGCGTACCAATTTTGCAGGATGGATTCTGGCCGCGTGCGGATGCCACAGCCCGGCCCGGGCATTGGCGACGTTGACCTTGCCTTGGGCTGCCTCGGCTTCAAGCAGTTCGGTGTGCGTGTGTTCCCATTGCGCGTCGGCCATGGCATCGGCGCGCAAGCGCTTTTCCTGGGCAGGGGTGTAGGCAACTTCGAGTTCGCCGCCCTGCAGGATATCTGCATCGATCCCCTCGGCAGCGCACACCTCGATGACCTCGGCGACGGTCCGGTTCATGGCCAGCTGGAAGTCATTGACTTCTTGCCTGCCATGGGATTTCAGGTAGCGTTCGCGGCCAGCGGTGATGGTGTTGGTCAGCCATCCCCCATTGCGCCCCGATGCGCCGTAGCCCACGTGCCGGGCTTCGAGGATCGTGATGCGAAGAGCCGGGTTGGCCTTGGCCAGGTAATAGGCGGTCCACAGTCCGGTGAACCCGGCACCGATGATGGCGACATCTGCGGTGCCCTGACCGCGTAATTGCTGGCGTGGCTCTGGCAGGCCGATGTCTTCCCACCAGTGCGAGACGCGTCCATTGAGCATGTTGTATTCCGCCCCAGATTCAAAATGAATGGCTCTCAATAATTGCTTTGGGACTCAGCCTAGGGCCGGGCCCAGGGCGCAACAAGAGGGGTGGCGGAAAATGATGCAGGAAATCCCTGCCCGGCCCAAGGCCAGACAGGGACTTCCGGAAAAATTATTCGGAAACGGTAATGTGCGCTCCGGGCGCTGGAGCGGTCACCGGGATGGTAGCGACACCCACCTCATCGCCCAGCTGGGCCATGACCTCTTCAGCATGCTCGGCATCTTCGACCAGCAGAGCCAAGGTCGGCCCCGAACCGGAAACCATGGCTCGCAGGGCACCGGCGCCTTCTGCCATATCGCGCATGGTGCCTAGTTCCGGGGCAAGGGCCAAGGAAGCCTGGGTCAGGTCATTAGCCAGCACCTGGGCCAACGCTGGCGCGTCCGAAGCCATCAGCGCTTCGATGACCGCTGGATCGATTTCCTGCGGGACTTCGATCTCCGTGCCGGAACGCAAGCGATCGAGCATGCCATAGACTCGTGGGGTCGACAGGCCAAAGCTGGCCGGGATCAGCACCCAATGGGTCTTGGCACGAGTCAGCAACGGGACAAGCTTGTCGCCGATGCCCAGGCCGATGGCGGCCCCGCCCATCAAGGCGAAAGGCACGTCAGCACCGAGGCGTGCGCCCAAGCGGCCGAGTTCTTCCCGGTCCAGCCCGGTTCCCCACAATTCGTTGCAGGCTACCAGGGTGGCCGCCGCGTCTGCAGAGCCTCCACCCATTCCGCCGGCGATCGGGACGCGCTTGGTGATGTGCAGGTTCGCTCCGAGGCTGCAGCCCGTGTGCTCGCGAAGCAGCTGGGCTGCCTGGTGCACCAGATTGCCTGCACCCAGCGGAAAGCTTTCCGGTTCGGAGACCACAGGGGAATTCGGTTCCAGGCTCAGCTGCAATTCCCCGTCGGTGCGCAGCGTCGCTTCAATCTGCTCGGCCAGGGAGACCGCGACGTAGAGGCTCGCCACTTCGTGGTATCCGTCTTCGCGAGGAGGACCGACCTTGAAGTAGCAGTTGATTTTGCCCGGTGCGGTCGCGATGACACGCTGCTTAGACATGCTTATGCCTCGCTAGCTGGAGCTTCAGCGGGAATATCCTGTGCGGCACGGGCAATGTCGATGTACTGGTCAATATCCAGCTTCTCGCCGCGTTCCTTCGGATCAATGCCCGCTGCTACCAGGATCTGTTCGGCACGAGCACCGGAGCCTGCCCAGCCGGAGAGGGCAGCACGCAGCGTCTTGCGGCGCTGGGCGAAGGCTGCATCGATGATGGCGAAGACTTCCTTGCGATCCGGGGCGTCGCTGCGGTCCTTGTCGCGGGTGAACCCCACCAGGCCGGAGTGAATCTTCGGCGCTGGCCAGAAGACGTTCATGCCGATCACGCCAGCCTTGCGCATGGTTCCGTACCAGGCGCCCTTCACCGATGGGACGCCATAGATCTTATTGCCCGGGGTGGCGGCCATCCGGTCGGCAACTTCGTCCTGCACCATGACCAAGCCATTGCGGATGGAAGGGAAGTGCTCCAGCAGGTGCAGCACTACCGGGACGGCAACGTTATACGGGAGGTTGGCGACCAGCGAGGTTGGCTCGCCGGGAAGTTCGGTGACCTTCATGGCGTCGGAAAGGATCACGGTCAGATCGTCTTCTCGGCCAGGGCGGAACTCGGCCATTGTCTGCGGCAGTCGTTTTGCCAGGGGTGGATCGATCTCCACAGCCACGACCTTGGCGGCGGCATCCATGATGCCCAGGGTCAGGGAACCTAGGCCCGGGCCTACTTCCAGCACTGTTTCGGATGGGTCGACTTTGGCGGCGGCGACAATGCGGCGGATGGTGTTCCCATCGATCACAAAGTTCTGCCCCAGCGTCTTGGTAGGGCGGATTCCCAGCTCTTCGGCCAGACGACGGATTTCGGTGGCCCCAAGCAGCGGCAAAGATTCCTTAGACATCACAAATCCAATTCTAGTTCAGCTAAATTGATCCAAACATAACAACGCGACGCATCCACCGTGATGGTGGACGCGTCGCGTTGTTATTCGGCTTTTGCTTTTAGCGCAGGCCCAGCTTGGACGAGCACGATGGCCAGTGGCCCCAGCCGCCTGATCGACGCAGCACTTCAGCTGCAGCGATCTGCTCCTGCGGAGTTGCCTGGTGCGGCAGCGGTGCGTACTTGGTGCCACCCACATTGCGCCACGACGATGCAGAGAACTGCAGTCCGCCGTAGTAGCCGTTGCCGGTGTTGATCGACCAGTTGCCACCGGATTCGCACTTGGCCAGGGCAGCCCAGGTCGAGGAGATGCTGCTCGGGGTTGGAGTGTTCTTGGAAGTTGAAGTTTCCTTCTTCTCTTCCTTGGTGCCGACACGGATTTCCTCGGCAACGGGCTTCTTGGTGACCTTGGACTTGAGGACTTCTTCCTCGCCCTTCTTGCCGTTGCGGGTTTCCTGGCGCAGGGTCAGCTCACGCTCGCCCTTCTTGCCTTCGGTCTTGACCTCGGTGTCGCCCTTATCCAACGAGCTGTCCTTGACCTTCTTGGTCTCGAAGTCGATGTCGCGCGTTTCGTCCCACGTCTTGACCGTTACGTCGATCACCTCGACAGTGGTGCCCGCGGCCAGCTTGACGCTGTCCTTGACGTCCTTGTCGGTTTCGTCCTTGATCTTGACGTTGATTTCGTCGTTGCCGTCGACCTTGATCTTCTCGTCGGCAAGCAATTGCTTGACGGTCAAAGCAGTCGTTGCGATTTTCTTCTTCTTGTCCTTGACGACCAGGGTCATTTCCTTGGGCGTGATGACTTCCAATTCATCGCTCAAGGCTGCGAGCTGCATGTCCTCATCGAGGGAAACCTCGGAATCCTTATCCAGGTCGAGCTGTTCAACCACGTCGGCAACGGTCATGCCGGTAGTGTGCACAACGCGCTCGGTGCCATCCACGGTTACTTCGATCGACTTGTTGCGCTTGATATCAACAAGCTGCTGGTCGGCAAGCTCGGAATCCAGTGCTGCGGAGATCTCGTCGCGCTCAGCCAAGGCAACGTCCTGCTGTTCCAGCAGTGCGCCAACGGTGGCAGCACGGGTGGTGATTTCCTGGCGCTGGCCGTCCACCGACATGACGACCGATTTCTGGCCAGAAATATAGAAAACAGCACCGGCAATAACCACAGCTACGGCGAGCGCCTGAGCCAGGTATTTCACCCAGGTCTTCTTGAGCAAGTGAGTCACGGTAATGAGGTCCCCATCGTTTGTAGACCCAACTGCGGGAATCCTGTCAGGATCTCCGGTTGGGCCCGGCAGTGTTCGCTGCCTGTCCTTCAGTCAAAGTTGCGCCGTGTTTCCACTTGCAGCAAGGCGTGAGGATCAGGCTGTCCTGAACACACCGTGCCGAAAATAGGCGGGGGCGGTACCGGACATCTCATCCACCGTAACCGAATTGTTATATTTGTGGCAAGTGTCCTGTAACGAGACACACAACCTCCGGATCTAGAATTCTCCGTACACTTCTCGCGTATTCGCATCGATCCGGGTGCAGAATTCGGCCAGATCGATCCCCTTGGTTTCCGCCAAGAACCTAGTCGTGTACGGAATCATGTAGCTGGCGTTCGGGCGGCCCCGGAAGGGGTGCGGCGTCAAGAACGGTGCGTCGGTTTCTACCAGAAGCAGTTCTGGATCCGCCAGCGCCAAGGCCTCGCGAAGATCATGCGAATTCTTGAATGTCACAGTTCCAGAGAACGACATGTACCAGCCGTTGTCGTTGCAGATCCGGGCTAATGCCGCGTCCCCAGAGAAGCAGTGGAAGACCACTTTCCCCGGCAATGGCGCGTCCTTGAGCACACGAACCACGTCCTCATGGGCATCCCGGTCATGGATCTGCAGGGCCTTGCCCTGCTCCACCGCAATGCGCAGATGCTCCCGGAAAGAATGCTCCTGGGCGCCCCGTCCGTCTTCACCGGTACGGAAGTAGTCCAACCCGGTTTCGCCAATTGCACGCACCCGCGGATCCGCGGAAAGTTCTTCAATCCGCGCGATCGCTCCTTCCAGCTCCCCGCGTTCAGCCAGACGCGCGGCATCGTTGGGGTGAATGGCTACCGCGGCCAGGATATTCGAGTACTCGTTAGCTACCTGGACCGCGTATTCCGATGACTCCACGTCGCAGCCGACCTGGATCAGCCCTTTCACGCCAACAGCTGCCGCCGCCGCCAGGGCATCGGCAGCCGTGACCTTCACAGTTCCGTCAAGGAAATCCAGATGCGTATGGTTATCGACCACTGGCACTGGAAGCGCTTCTGGCGCTTCCGGGTACTGCAAATTGCGCTGGCTTCCGCCTTTTTCATTGCTAGAAGCACGCGACCGCTCCCCCTGCTCTGCTGCAGCGGCTTTCTCCGTCGGGCGGTAGGCCTCGGGAACCAGGGTGGGATCAGTGTGCTTCTTCTTGGACACGGTTATCCTTTGCGCGTGAGTACTGGGATCGAATCTGTGGTTAATTGTGGCACCACTAGGGGTAGCAACGACAATCAGGTGCTCAGCTCCCGGTAGTTAGGCTCTGTTGCTGGACAAAAGATCCCCATATGATGTGATGCAAGACCCAATTGAATGAATGCTGCGGCGATCGATCTTGCCAACGATTCGTTCTTCAGGAGGAACCGCGCATGAGTGCAAACCGAACAGTGCCGTCGCTTGATTCGGCATTCCAGTCCAATTGCCAGCGCATTTTCGATGCTGTCCAGAGCGTCATCACCGGAAAGCCGGAGGCGGTGACTAGCGCATTGACGGTCCTGCTGGCACAGGGCCACCTGCTGGTGGAAGACGTTCCCGGGGTCGGTAAAACCATGCTGGCCAAGTCATTGGCGCGCAGCGTCAATGGTTCGGTGCACCGCATCCAGTTCACCCCGGACCTTTTGCCCAGTGACGTCACCGGTGTCTCGGTTTACTCCCCGCAGACTCACGAATTCACTTTCCATCCCGGACCGGTCTTCGCCAATATCGTCATCGCCGATGAAATCAATCGTGCGAATGCCAAGACCCAGTCGGCATTGCTGGAATGCATGGAAGAAAAGCAAGTCACCGTCGATTCGATCACCCATCGGCTGGAGCAGCCTTTCATGGTTGTGGCCACGCAGAACCCGGTGGAATCCGAGGGCACATTCGCCCTGCCCGAGGCACAGCGTGACCGATTCATGGCACGGCTTTCGCTGGGTTACCCACAACGCGATGCCGAAATCACCATGCTCACCGGCCGGCACCAGTACGACCCATTGGAAGCACTGCAAGCCGTGGTGCAGCTGACTGATCTGGGATACATGATTGAGCAGGTTAAAGCGGTGACGGTCACAGAACGGCTAGGCGCCTACGTAGTGGATCTGGGCCGAGCCACACGCGAGCACCCGCAGGTGGCGCTGGGGGCCTCGCCTCGCGCACTGATTCAGTGGGTTCGCGCGGCCAAAGCCCATGCCGCGATTCATGGACGCGACCACGTCTTGCCAGAAGACGTTCGCAGCGTGGCCCAGATGGTGCTGAACCACCGGTTGATCCTGACCCGGCGAGCGGTTGCGGACGGCTTGGATGCCAGCGCCGTGATCCAAGAGCTTGTTGCCAGCACCCCCGTGAGCTAACGGGCAGCCATGGAGAAGATTCCCCGCTACGATTCGCGCGATGCCCTCTCCTGGACGCGCACCGAAAATTCGGCGACAGCCCTGCGGCGTTGGCACCTTGACCTGTTCACCGTGCGCGGTTGGTGCGCTGCCGGAGCTGGCGGCCTGCTGGTGTTCGTGGCATATCTCCTGGGCCGGCACGAAATGATGGCTTTGGGCCTGGCCCTGGTGGCGTTGGCTATGGCGAACTGGGGTTTGGCCTTGCGCCTGCGCGGACGCACGATTATCCACCGGGAGCTGCTCTCGGCGGTTCCCAGCGTTGGCGAGGTCAGCAAGTTCCGCTTGTCGTGTGCTGAGCGTTCCATCATCCAGGAACAATTGCCGGAGGATTTCGGGCCCGGCCCACGATTCCAGGCCCCGGGTTCCATCGAATACGAATTGGTGTTCCGCACACGCGGGATCCACCTTGTGGGACCAGCCCAGCAAATAGTCGTGGACCCTCTGGGGCTGATACAGGGAATGGTGCGCACCGGAGCGAGCCTGCAGATTCCCGTGCGTTCCCAATTGCACCGGTTGGATCGTTTCGCCCCGCTCGGCGAACGAACGCTCACTGGCGATGCGAAATTCTCCAGGAGCACCACCACCGACTACTACGATGTCGCGACGCGCGACTACCAGCAAGGCGACTCCGTCCGCCAGGTGCACTGGAAAGCCAGCGCCCGGCACGGAAAGCTCATGGTCCGCCAGGAAAACCACGTGGCAACCGCGCAGGCGCTCCTGGCCCTGGACACTTCCTTCGAGCATTGGAATCACAGCGGATCGGATCTGAGGATCTCGTTGCCGCAGGCTCACGCGGAGGCACTCACCAGCAGCCGCCGCTTTGAAAATGCGTTGTCGTTGGCCAGCAGCATCGGCCTGAGATATGCCACTAGCGGCTACCAGCTCGCCTTCCGGGACCTCACCGGGGCCTCGTTGGCGCAACGAGACCCGCAAAGCGTCTCCGAGCTCGGCGCGCTGAACAGTTTTGAAGACTTCCATGCCGCAACTTCGGACCTGGCCTTGGCCAACGGAACAGTTGAAGCCAACGGTTCCGAGGTTCTGGGCAATACCCTGCGCAAGGAGCTCTTGGTGTTCCGCGAAGAACCGGTCATCATGATCCTCGGAGAGCTTACTGCGCCGCAGGCAGCTTGGCTGGCTACGCTCTCGCGCACCGTGCGCAATGTCGAGGTTTTCCTGCTGGTCAGCCACCCTGAACGCTATGGACAGATACAAAATGAATTGGCTCGCACCAGCTGGAAAGTGCATATTCTTCCCGGCGATATGGCGATAGACGAGATGTGGGGATAATGAGCGCTGGCCGTGCTGGGGCAAACACTCTAGCCCCGACTCCTGAAAATCCGGATCCGAGCGTTGGCTCGGCTCCCGCGATGCGGCTTCTGCTCGTGCGGGTTGCTGCTGCCTGCTGCCTTGCAGTCGCTGTATTAGCGGGTGCCGCCTCGCTGTCCGGGGTCATTGAAGGCTCCAGCTGGTTCCCGGCCTTGGTCCTCCCGGTCTTCGCCTTGCACCTGTGCGCCGGTCTGCTGCGCGCAGTCCGCCGCTTGCGCTGGAGCGCTGTTCCTGCTGCTGCAATCGTCGCCGTGGCATCCATTGCGCTCAGCGATGCCCGGGAAAGCAACATCTACGGTTTGCCTCTCGCCCAATGGGTCTGGAATGTGCTTGGTGAAGCGGGAATCCAGCTAGCTACCCAAGTGCCGCCGGTAGCCAATTCCCGCTCTGTGGCTTTCAGCGTATTGTGCTTCACTTTGGCAATCAGCCTGATCGTGGAAATGCTGGCCAGCTCGCGGCGCATGGCCATGCTGATCATCATTCCCTTGTCCCTGGCGCCGATCATCGCGTCGCTGTTCAAGCAGGAAGGCGCCGGAATTGGCTATCTCGCGCTGCTGTTGTCGGCAGTGCTCGGCTATATTGCGCTGATTCCGTATCTCTTTGCCCCTGCATCTTCCAAGCATTCCCAAGTGATGCTTCCCGCGCCCAGGACGCTGGGAATTCTGGGTGTCAGCGTGATGGCCTGTGTCGGTGCCCTCTTGGCGGCCAGCATCTGGATGCCTGGTTTCCGCAGCGGCATGTTCTCCGAAGGGCAACGTCCTTCGGGTGATCTGCTGGCCAGCAATGTCGATCCGCTGATCAACCTCGGAAGAGACCTCCGCTCGAACAGCGGTGTTCCCATCCTGGACTACTACACAACTGCTGAAGAAGCGCCTTACCTGCGCACTCAGGTGATCAAGGATTTGTCCGCAGACCGCTGGGAACCAAGCGAAAGCTCCATGCAGCACACGCTTGATGGCACCTCCGCGGTGTCAACGAATTTCAGCACGTTCAACAGCACCGACGAAGTCTTGCGAATGACTTGGCCTGATGGCATCAGCAGTCCGGTCCTCCCTTTGCCCAACCAATCCTATTTCGTGCAGGGCATCGTCGGGGATTGGAACTGGACCTACGAGACCTCGGTGGCTAGGCTCACTGGCGACGCCATGGCATCGACCAACGACATTTCAGTGGCCTACGCGGATTTGGCCATCAGCACGCAAATGGTCCGCAACGTCGGGCACATGGGAGTCGACGCCAGCGACCAGCTGCCCGAGGAATACCTGCGTCTTCCGCAGGATCCTGACAACGGATTGGAACCGTTGCTGCAGCAAACCCTCGATGAGGTTTTCGGCAAGAAGGGGAAGCCTGCCAACGACATTGATACCGCCGTGGCTTTGCAGCATTTCTTCCGTTCCGGGAATTTCGTGTACTCCGAACGCACCCCGCTGCGCGAAGGCTACGACGGGGCCAATCGTCGAGTTGTCGAAGCCTTCCTGGCCCGGCGCCAGGGGTATTGCGTGCACTTCGCCTCGGCGATGGCCCTGCTGGCTCGTGAAGCCGGAATCCCTTCGCGCATTGCCGTGGGGTATGCACCCGGTGAAGCCAGCGGAGACACTCTCGAAATCACCGGGGACACCGCCCAGAGCATGCTGGAACGGCGCCTGGAAGAAGGTACCGAGCTCACCGGATATACCGTCAGCGGGAAACAGTCCCACGCGTGGCCAGAATTGTATTTGAACGGGCTGGGTTGGATTCCGTTCGAGCCCACACCGGGTCGGGGCTACTCGCCAAGTTACGCGCCGGAACCAACTCCTACGTCGAACCCGCAAGAAAGCACTGCACCCCAAGTGCCCACCGAGCGCGGCAACCCGAGCCTGCCGGCCAGCGCCGCGCCTTCTGCGCCGGCACCGTCCGCAGATTCTGGGACCCAGGGCGCAAAGGCAGTGTGGCTGTTGCCAGCGGTCTTGTTGCTGGCCTTCCTCGCACTGGGTCTTGCTCCGTGGCGGCGCCATCGCCTGCGTGAGGAGCGGCTAGGACGCGTGCGCCGTGGCGGCGCTGATGCCGCTCCAGCTCTGCTGGCCGAGCTGCAGGCTATTGGGGCCGATTACCGGGGGCCGGCTGGCAGCCACGAGTCGGCCGGTGACTACACTACCCGGCTGGGCGAAGACCATCCCCAAGTCGCCAAGGATTTGCAGTCCCTGAAAACTGTCATCCAAGAGAGCTTCTACGCCAACAGGCATCCCAGCGCTGATGATGCCGCTCCGCTGCTTGACGCCTTGCACGCGATCCAGGGCAATTTGCGCGGCGAGCTGTCCTTTATCCAACGAATCAGGGCATTCTTGTTCCCTGCTTCGGTGCACCCGCGTCATTCGCGCTCGGAAGAATCCACGCGAATCGACATGTAGCCATCGGTTTAACCGGCCAAGGCCCGACCGGAAGAATCCGGTCGGGCCTCGGCGCGAGCTGGAGAATCTACTTCTTGGCCGCGTAAGGATCGGCAATGCCGATGTACTGCACGGTGGTGTATTCCTCCAGGCCTTCGGCGCCGCCTTCGCGGCCCAGGCCCGACTGCTTCACGCCACCGAATGGTGCCGCGGCGTTGGAGATCACGCCAGCGTTGAATCCAACCAGGCCGAATTCGATCTGCTCCGAAACACGGAACATGCGGTTGAAGTCCTGCGAGTAGATGTAGGAAGCCAAACCGTATTCGGTGGAGTTGGCCAGCTTGATAGCCTGGGCCTCATCCTTGAACGTGGTCACTGGTGCCACTGGGCCGAAGATTTCCTGGCTCAGGATCTTGGCGTCGTTGGCGACATTGGCCAGCACGGTTGGCTGGTAGAAGTAGCCCGGGCCGTCAACTGGCGCGCCGCCGGTGATGGCAGTCGCGCCGGCGGCGACGGCGGCTTCAACCAGCGAGTGGACTTCGTCGCGGGCCTTTTCCTCGACCAGCGGGCCTACCGTGGTGTCGGCTTCGGTGCCGCGTCCTGGCTTCAGGGCCTTCATCGCTGCAGCGAACTTGGCGGTGAATTCCTCGGCAACGTCCTCATGGACCAGGAAGCGGTTAGCAGCGGTGCAGGCTTCGCCCATGTTGCGCATCTTGGCTGCCATGGCGCCCTCGACAGCAGCATCCAGATCGGCATCCTCGAAGACGATGAATGGTGCGTTGCCACCCAACTCCATCGAGGTGCGCAGGACCTTGTCTGCGGCGTCCTTCATCAGCTGCTTGCCCACCGGGGTCGAGCCGGTGAAGGAAACCTTGCGCAGGCGGTCATCTTGCATCAGCGGGCCGGAGATCTTCGAGGCCGAAGCGCCGGAGACCACGTTCAGCACGCCAGCTGGAAGGCCTGCTTCCATCATCGTGGCTGCGAAAAGCTGGGAAGTCAGCGGGGTCAGCTTGGCTGGCTTGAGCACCATGGTGCAGCCTGCCGCTACTGCCGGGCCGACCTTGCGGGTAGCCATCGCCAGCGGGAAGTTCCATGGGGTGATCAGCAGGCATGGGCCAACCGGCTTGTGCTGGACCAGTACCTTGTTCTTGCCCTCGGGGGTGGTGAGGTAGCGGCCGTAGTGGCGTACGGCTTCTTCGGAGAACCAGCGCAGGAATTCGGCGCCATAGGTTACTTCGCCATAGGCCTCGGCCAGTGGTTTGCCCATTTCCAGGCTCATCAGCAGCGCAAAGTCATCCTTGCGCTCGGTGACAAGGTCGAAAGCACGGCGCAGGATCTCCGCGCGTTCGCGTGGTGCGGTCAGTGCCCATTCGGCTTGGACTGCGTCAGCTGCATCCAGTGCAGCCATTGCGTCTTCGCTCGTAGCACTGGCCAGCGTCAGCAACTTCTCGCCGGTAGCCGGGTCGAGCACGTCGAAGGTGCCACCGTCGGAGGCATCCCTCCATTCGCCATTAATCAATAGGCCGGTTGGCACCTTGGCAAGCAGTTCCGCTTCGCGCTGGGCAGTAATCGACATACGAGCATCTCCTGATAGAAAATAATGAAAACTAATCGTCTTTGATGTCTACGCTATTCCTGGCAGGTGGTGGCTGTAAATTGCCGTCTGCACGATAAACGCGAGAATTCATTGTGCATTTAGCCTATGCGACTTCGGCTATTTTCCCGCTTCGTGACGTGCTGCCAGAACAGCTTCATAAAGCTCGCGTTTCTGCACGCCGAATTTTTCGGCGACTTCGGCCACGGCCTGCTTCATGCGCATGCCTTCCTCCACGAGGGCTGCAACCTTGGGAAGCAAATCCTCGATGGATGCGGCCTCGGCTTCCGGGGCTCCGTGGACAACCACAACAATTTCTCCGCGCACGCCATCTTCTGCCCATGCGCGCAGATTTGCCAGTGAATCTCGACGGACCTCTTCAAACTTCTTGGTCAGCTCGCGGGCTACGGCGGCCTGGCGGTCTTGGCCAAATGCTTCGATAGCGGCATCAAGGAAGTCGCTCAGCCGGTGAGGAGCCTCGAAGAACACCATGGTGCGATCTTCGGCGAGCAAGGAATCCAGGCGCTTGCGGCGTTCCCCCGCCTTGCGCGGCAGGAAGCCTTCAAAGGTGAAACGGCCAGTTGGCAATCCGGACAGGGCCAGCGCGGTGAGCACCGCAGAAGGGCCCGGTACCGCGGTGACACGGATGCCAGCACTCAAGGCAGCGGCCACCAATGGGTAGCCGGGGTCCGAAACCGCCGGCATTCCTGCATCGGAAACCACCAGCACAGTCGCGCCCTCGGCGGCCAGGTCAATCACCTCGGAGAGCTTGTGAGCCTCGTTGTGCTCATGCAGACTCATCACCCTCGCAGTGATTTTAATGCCCAGGGCATGGGCCAGGTGGTGGAAGTTTCTGGTGTCCTCCGCGGCGATGATATCGGCACTGGCCATAATCTCCCGCAGACGCGGGGAGGCGTCGGACAAATTGCCAATCGGGGTGGCTCCCAGGACGATTACGCCCTCATTATCTGAGTTCTGCACATTCTTAAGCCTACGCGACGCAGGAAAAGCCCACTTTCTGGACTTTCCACCGGTAGCATGAATTGGTGATGGGCACCTCGGTTTTAGACACTCCGGACTCCGGCCACGTACGCTCGGCGCGACAGGCCTTCACTTTCGAGAGCCTGAAACAGCGGCTCCTGCCTGTGGTGGCTCCCAGCGGCCCGCTGATGTGGATCATTCCGCTGGTCGTGACACTCATTGCCGGCCTCTTGCGCTTCGTCAACCTGGCGCACCCGCACCTGCTGATCTTTGATGAAACCTATTACGTCAAGGACGCTTTCGCGATGCTGCAAAGCGGATACGAGCGCGAATGGGCTGACGACAGCGACGGGAAGTTCATCGCGGGCGACCCGCAGCTGGAAGCTGAAGCTTCTTTTGTCGTCCACCCGCCGCTGGGCAAGTGGTTGATCGGCGTGGGCATGCTCCTCTTCGGTGATTTCAATGGCTTCGGCTGGCGTTTTTCCACAGCGCTCGTCGGCACCCTCTCGGTCCTGCTAGTCACTCTGTGCGCCCGCTTGCTCTTCGGTTCCCACGTCCTTGCCGGCATCACCGGTTTGCTCATGGCCATCGACGGCCATTCCATAGTCATGTCGCGCACCGCGTTGCTGGACATCTTCTTGATGTTCTTTGTGATTGCCGCGTTTTATGCCCTGCTCAAAGACCGGATACATGGCAGAACCGTGCTTGCCCGGAAGCTTTCAGTGCCCGAGGGTAACCGGCCAGATGACTTCCTGCTCGTTCATGGCCCTATGCTCTGGTGGCGCCCATGGCGGCTGATCGCAGCGATCATGCTCGGTGGCGCAGTTGGCATTAAATGGTCGGCGCTGTCCTTCATAGCTGTATTCTGCCTCATGGCGGTGCTTTGGGACTTTGGTGCGCGGCGCACCGCAGGAGTTCACAAGTGGCAGTCGGCGGCATTCATCCGCGACGGAATCTATTCCTTCTTCACCATGCTGCCGCTGGTGCTGCTGACCTATTTGTCCACGTGGACCGGGTGGCTGATCACCCAGGGCGGCCGATACCGCCATTGGGCCGAGGAGAATCCCGGCGAAGGCATTAGCTGGCTGCCCTCGCCGTTGCGTTCCTTGTGGCATTATCACCAGGCTGGCTACGAATTCCATACCGGGCTCGACTCCGAGCATGGCTGGCAATCCTCGCCGTGGACGTGGCCCTTCGCCGGACGTCCAGTGCTGTTCTACTTCGAAGGCTACGACAAGGGCACCAACGGCTGCGGGCTGGAGCGTTGCACCGAGGTTATTACCGACCTGCCTAACCCGTTGATGTGGTGGGCCTGCACCATCAGCATGTTCTTGCTGATTCTGTGGTGGATTGGCGCCCGTGATTGGCGCGCCGGAGCGATCCTCTCATCGGTGGCGGCCGGGTTCCTGCCGTGGCTGATGTACCCAGAACGCACAATGTTCTTCTTCTACACCCTGCCACTGGTTCCGTTCATGGTGCTCGCGTTGACGTATATGATTGGCAGGTTCATTCCACGCGACCCTAATTCCAGTGCCGCGCACCGATCACGCATCATCGTACTCACCATATTCATGGCGTTATTCCTAGTCACGTCGGCCTTTTTCTGGCCGATATGGAGTGGGGAAATGATCGCGGATGACTACTGGCGCTTGCACGTGTGGCTCCCCAGCTGGGGCTAGGCTGCCCGTGGCTTGGCCACCTGCTTCCATGAAATAGGCCACTAAGACGACCATCGAATCCCAAAGGACAATTCTTCAATGCAAGAAGTAACCGTCGAGCTACTCACTGATCTAGCACCAGAAGTAAACACGACGAGCCTACTCCTTGATCGCGTAGCACGTGGGGCGCAACGACCACTGTTCAGCGTGCAGCGCGACGGCACCTGGCATGATCTCAGTGCCGGTGATTTCCTCATTGATGTCAAGCGCCTGGCAATGGCGCTGATCAATGATGGGCTGCAGCCCGGTGACAAGGTCGCCATTATTTCCCGTACCCGCTATGAATGGGCTTTGGCAGAGGAAGCGGTGTGGTTCGCCGGAGGCGTGACGGTCCCCATCTACGAAACTTCCAGCGCCTTCCAGATCGAATGGATCCTGCGCGACTCCGGTGCGCGCGTGGTTTTCGCCGAAAACCACGAGCTGCGCGCCAACGTCCGCCAGGCGGCGGCTCAGCTGGGCGAACCGGTTCGCACCCACATCTTTGAAGGCTCCGACACGGCGGACAAGACGCTTATTCCCTCCGCTGGCCTGCATCAGCTGATGGTTCCTGCCAACCAAGTCGATGAGCAGCTGGTCGAATCCCGCCGTGCTTCCATGACCCTCCAGGACGTGGCCACGATGGTCTACACCTCGGGTACCACCGGGCGTCCCAAGGGCTGCAATATGACCCACTCGAACTTTGCCATGGTGGCGCATAATCTGGCCGGCCATATGCTCGAAGTGCTCGGGGAAGAGCGCCGAACGCTGATGTTCCTGCCGCTGGCCCACGTATTGGCTCGTGCCGTCCAACAGACCTGCATCCACGGCGGATCGGTGATTGCGCATTCCAGTTCCATGGCCAATCTGGTCGAGGACATGTCCGCGGTCAAGCCCGGCTTCCTGCTGGCCGTGCCGCGCGTCTTCGAGAAAATTCGCACCACCGCTTTGGCCACAGCCGAACGTGGCGGCAAGGCCGAGCTGTTCCTCAAGGCAGAACAGGCAGCCATCGAGGTTTCCAAGATCCGTGATGCGCGTACGCGTGGCCTCAAGACTCGCATGCCCTTGGGCCTGCGTGCCCGCCATGCCTTGTTCAGCAAGGTCCTCTACCCGAAGTTGCAGGCCGTCTTTGGCGGCCACTGCGGTTACGCGATTTCCGGAGCCAGTGCATTGAACCCGGACTTGGCTCATTTCTTCCGCGGCGCTGGCATTGAACTGCTCGAAGGCTACGGCCTGACCGAAACCACCGCCCCAGCCACCGTGAATCAAGCATCACGAATCCGCGTGGGCACCGTGGGACGTCCGCTTCCCGGCACCTCCATCAGGATCGCCGATGACGGTGAAATCCTGGTCAAGGGCATTGGGGTTTTCGCGAGCTATCACAACAATCCTGCCGCCACGGCTGAAGTCTTCGATGAAGACGGCTATTTCAAGACTGGTGATACCGGTGTCCTGGATGATGGAGGATTCCTCCAGGTCACTGGCCGCAAGAAGGAACTGATCGTCACCGCCGGCGGCAAGAACGTCTCCCCTGGCCCGTTGGAAGAGATGGTCCGCGCCGGACGCATCGTCTCCCAGTGCGTACTGGCTGGCGAACAGCGCCCATTCATTACGGCCATGATGACCCTCGATCCCGAAGAACTGGTGCTGTGGGCCAAGGCCAAGGGGCTTGAAGCAATGACCCTGGCTGAGGCGGCCATCAACCCAGCAGTGATCGCCGAGGTCCAGAGCTACGTGGATACCGCTAACTTGACCGTTTCCAAGGCTGAGTCCATTCGCAAGTTCGTGGTCCTGGAAGAGGAATTCACCGAAGCTTCCGGGCACCTGACCAACTCGTTGAAGCTCAAGCGCCAGAGCGTTCTCGAAGAATTCGAAGGCCGCGTGGAAGCCCTCTACCGCCAGTAATTCCCACTGGGTAAAGCAATGGGGAGCAGTTCGCCATGAACTGCTCCCCCAGTGCTTTAAGCCTTGTGCCAGCTAGTTGCCAATGCCGAACGCACGGGCCTCCTGGCGCAGCCGGGCCGCCTCACGGCGGCGGCCGGTTGGCCAGCAACTGATCAATACAGCGACGATCGTGGCCAGCACCAGCACGGCGATGCCAATGGCGCTATCGAGCCAGTACTGCTCTGGGTACAGGCGGATCAGCGTATCGCTGACGTTGAAGGTCCAGGTGCCGTCGGAGAAGAAGAGGGCATGGAACTGGGTGAAGAAATTGTCCCATCCCACAATCGCGGAGACGGCCAGCGCAGCAATGCCCGCCAAGGCCAAGATCGCTCCCGAGAACAATGCACGCCGTACGCCGCCTGCATAGCGCTTGGCGAGGTACCAAACACCGATGATCAAGATGACCGCTAGAAAAGCTCCGAGGATATAGGCGAACCCGATGAGGTTCTTCACGTCCACCATGTGCTGGACTTCCCCTTCGGTGAACATGCTTGAACCGGTGGAAAGCTTCAAGCCGGCCAAGTATTCGGGGCCGGCAAAGTTGTTCAGGTAATCCACACCGTAGCTGCCGTAGGTCAGGCGTTCAGAATCGGTGAAACCAAAGGAATCGCTCGGGAATCCAGGGCGGCCGTAGGACAGAGCCAGGAAAGCCGGCGTGGCGACCAAACGGATGGCAGCGATCAAGGTCAGCAGCGGGAAGACCAGAGCCACGATCACCTGGGCAGTACGGCCCAGGGCCGGCTTCGAGTTCAGCGCCCGTTCGCGCGCAACCCGGCGCTTCACGGCCGCTTCGGAAGGTTCCGGTTCTGGCGCGTAGCTGCCAAAGACGCGGTTGCGCGCCTGGGCAACGGCAGCCTTTGTTGTTGGCAGGGATCCGGTCTTCGGAGCAGCAGACACCGGTGGCACGCTTTGCGCGGTGGTTGCCTTCTCGCTGGCCTGCGGCTCAGCGGACTTCCCGGCACCGGCGGCGGCTTCGCTTTGCACCTGCTTCTCCGCTTCGATTTCGTGCGGCAGCTTGATGGCGCGAATGACATCTTCTACTGGCTCTTTAGCGGCCGGCTTCGCAGCGGGCGCCTTGGCGGCAGGCTTCGCGGCCGCAGGTTTGGCCGCAACTGGCTTGGCGGCTGCCTGCTTGGACGCCGCGGGCTTGACGGGCGCTGGCTTGACCGGCTGCTTGGTTGCCGGGGCTTTGGCCGCAGCAGGCTTGGCCTCAGCTGGCTTGGCCGCAGGGGTCGCGGCAGGCTTGTCTGCCGCTGGCTTCACGGGGGCAGGCTGCGCCTTGGCTGCAGGAGCTGCAGTTGGGTTCTTGGTCTCGGCGTCGGTTTTGCCGGACATCGCGCGGCGGATGGCCTCTTTGCGGGCTTCTTCCTTTTGGGCAGCGGCGTTTGCCTGGGCCTGGTTCTTGTGCTTTTCCAGGCGCGCAGTAAGCTCTTCAGCTTTTTGGCTCAGGCTGGTCTGTGGGCCTGGCATGTTGCCAGTGGCAGCCGGTGCCGGCTGGCCCGTAGTTCCTTGCCCTCCAGTGGGGTTTTTCGCCGCCTCAGCCATGAGGAGTCCTCCTGCAATTCGCGCGATGGTGTGCTGTTTTGGGGTTGCTTTACGGGCCGAGTACGGCGCACGCGCCTTTAGCATATCCAGCGAGGCGAGTCATCTGACGGATTACCACACCACAATTGGATTTCAGCTAGGACACAAAGAGGTGCTGCAGATGCCGCCGAAGTGCCGATGCAGGTTCAAGAATTCTTCGAGAAGAAGGTCTAGGCTTCTTCGTCGCCAGCTGGGAGCACAGCCAAGCGGACGCGAGTGTCAAAGCGCTGTGCACGGATATCGCGGGGACGGACCGAATCAATGGGCGAATCCGATGCATGGCGAGGTTCGCGAACCTTTGGTTCGCGATCGCGGACGGCATTCACCAACGCGTTCAGCTCATCTTCTGGTTCAAGCACATCTGGGATGGCGCCACGGATCAGGCTCCACCCGCTGGGAACTGTCAGACGGTTCGCATGGCGGGCGCACAGGTCATAGCAGTGCGGTTCCGGGTACGTCGCCAAAGGCCCAAGAACAGCAGTTGAATCTGCGTATACGTAGGTAAGAGTAGCGCGGGCCGTTTCACGGCAGGCTGGGCGAGAACAAAGACGAAGACCTTCCACGTTTGCCATTCTACTCGGCTGGTCAGCACATCCTTGGGATCTTCGCCCATTTGCGGGCTGATGGGCACCGGCACAGTGTCGCAAGCGCTAGGCTGAGTTAATGAACTCCAAGTTGCCTGATCCGCCAAGCGGTTCCCGTCGCCACCGCCACGGACGCGGGCGGCGTGGCCCGCTGATGCCCATGCATCTTCCTGCTTACCGTTCACGGCCGGAACGATTTGATGATGCCGTGATGGCCAGTGCGCAAAGGCTCTCGGAACGCTGGCCCGGAGAAATTGAAAAGATCGATTTCCTGATTGATCCGGTGCCCAGTGACAAGCTGCTGGAACAGGCTGCTGCACTGGGCGAGCGGGTGCCGCTTGCATCATCAAAATCAGCTTCGGCTATCCGCCCAGCGCGCATCATCATTTATCGCTTGCCCATTGAGCAGATTGCGGAAAACACCGGCGAACTCTTGGATCTGGTCCATCAGTGCGTGGTGCACGAGGTCGCGCAGCTTTGGATGAAACCCATCTCGGAAGTGGACCCCGCATATTTCCCTGAGGATCCGGACTACTAGGGCCATCTTCTCTAGCTGGCCTGGATCCGGCTTTCACGTCCCGGCGCATGGGAGGCCAGGCCAACGCGCACGGCACCGATCCATACCAGCGCAGCACCAACCAGGTGGGCGACCACAAGCAGCTCTGGCAGGCTGGTCATGGCCTGGATCGCTCCGAGCAGCCCCTGTCCGGCCAATACCCAGAGGTAGAGCTTGGCTTTGTGCGCCACGTCCGGTACTTGTTCTTTTCTTGCTTGACGCCACATCACCAAAGCAACAACCAGTGCGCCCACGGCTGCTGCGGCATGCACGAGAGTGATCTGCAGCCAGTCGAAGCCCATCCGCGGGACCTCGGCCGAGTCTCCGGCATGCGGACCTGAGCCGGTCACCCCGGTGCCAATGATGACGAGCAGGGCGCTGAGAACAACTAACCAGGTTCCCAGCGACTTCAGCGAATCCGTACTGGCTTTTGAGCCGGCGTTTCCCAGATTCTGCACCTTGTCCCAGGTGGCCGCAGCGGCAGTGAGCAGCAAGGTCGCAGCCAGGAAATGGGCGGCAACTACGTAGGGGTTCAGTTTCACCCAGACGGTGATCCCGCCAATGACCGCATTGAGCACAACAAGCCAGAACTGGAACCACGCCCATCGGGTGATGCCCGGAACTGGTTCGCGTTGCAGTCGGGCGGCAATGATGACCCAACCAACCGCTGCGCACAGGACAAAGGTGAGCAGCCGATTGACGAACTCGATGGTCGCGTGAATCCCCATTTCAGCGGTTGGCGCGATGAAGCCGCCGGTGCAGGTTGGCCAGTCGGGGCAGCCTAGTCCTGACCCGGTGACTCGAACGACACCGCCGCCGACAATAATCAGAATCGCTGCGATCATTGCCGATAGCGAAGCTGCCTTGAGCGAACTACGTTCCAGCGTGATCCGCTCAGCCAGCCATGCGAAAGGGGTCTTCAATTATCCAGTTCCTTAATGGCGGATTCCTAGCCGCCGATGTTCACCACAATGCCGTCGCGTCCGGCATTCGCCTGTGGCATGGCAGCCCAAGCGATGGAACGTTCGGAACCGAGCACCAGCTGGGCCAGGTAAGCGTTGGCATCTGTCGAGAAGATGACTGCTTGGGCATCTTCGGAGACAGATTTCGGATCAAAGACAACATTCTGCCCGGCCTTGATCTGGAGTTTCTTCGGTTCCTCCAGCTTGCCGTCCTTATTAACCACCACTGCTTCCACCGCTGAGTCTGCAGCTACGGCGGCGATGGCGAATTTCCCAGTGCCATTAGCCGACAGCGGCATGGCCTGCGTACCGGCTAGCGCGTTGGAGCTCACCGCCCAGGCAGTGTCCGAGGAGTCCTTCGGGTCCGCACCGCGAACCATCTTCACCGCTGCGGTGACCGGAGCATCGGACTCGACAACTACCGTGTAATAGCCACCAGCCAGCTGGGTCAGATCCACAATCTTCGTCGCGTCGGAGTCGACGGCGAGGTTATCGTCGAAGCTGGCGGCGACTTCGCCGTCTTCGCCCAGGACCTTCACCTTGAATCCAGCGCCCGAGGAGCCTGTTGCCGCAACGTGCAGCTGTGGAACCAACGACTTGTTGTCCTTGCTGAGCTTGGAAATATTCTCCTTGCTCTCGATCCACACTCCCGGAATCACCTGGCTATTGGAAGCCGTCGCGTTGGCGCTGACCAGTTCAACACCCGACGGGGTCAAACCGCGCAGGGCGGCCTGTTGGACCGATGCAGTGATTTTTCCGCCAACACTGGTGATTTCAGCCGAAACAGAATTCAGGTTCTGCGCGTAGCCGCCGAGCACGATGGCCCGGCTCTCCCCCGCTGCCAGGACAATGTTCTGCAGCGTCGAGGTGTCGATCAAGCCGTCTGGACCTCGAAGCCGCAGGGACACCTGGGCAGTGGTATGCGTTGGGTTGGCCAAATGCATCACGCTGGTGGATCCGGTACTTGTCTGCAGGCCGGTGAATCGCCAGTTGGACGCCGGGGCCTGGCACGTTGCGGCAGCAAGCCCTGCCAGGTCGCCATCCTTGGCTTGGTAGCTGCGCACGGCGCTGCCCTTCGAAGCGAGTTCGCCCAGCGGCTGCAAGGTGTAGACCTGGGCATCATCGATATCGTTGGCGGTTGAAATCTTGCTGGCGCGGCCGGTCAGGCCCTCATCATCAGCGCCACGGGCCTCGGCAGCTTCATCCTCAGCGATGCGTCCAGTCAGCTCATGCGCGCCGCTGCCATCGAGCTTGGTGAAGGAGGAGCCCGGAATGCGCTTGGCCAGATCTGAAACAGCAATGCTGCGCAAGTTGCTGGAAATGTCCTTGGCACCTGGGGCGAACTGCGCATCGGTGCCTTCCACGCCCTTGAGCAGCTGCGGGGTTGCCGAGCAAACGCTGCTGGAGTCACCTGCGGGCAGGTTCGTCACGGCAGCTGGCAAAGACTTTTCGGCCGGTGCCGGGGCAAAAATTGATCCGGCACCCACTGCAGCGCCAGCAGCCGCGACGGCTACCAGGCTGAGCAGAACCGCGCCGGTCTTCTTGCGCGTCGGCGCGGCAGCCGCATCCTTGGAGGCCGCGGCGCGGGCCTTGTCCAGCTTCTGGCGACGCTTCGAGACGTTGCCGTCCACCGATTCCGCCTGCGGCCCGGCTGCGGGCGCATCCAGCGCACTGGCAGCGGCAAGTTCTTCCTTCGCGGCGTTCCGCGCGCGAACCTTCTCCAGCCGATGGCGGCGCTTGGCAGCCTTCGGATCTTCCGGTTCTGATGCCTTTGCGGCTTCTTCTCCAGGCTTCGGGCCGGCCGGCTGGTTCTTCTCAGCCTCGGTGGAACCAGCGCCAGCTGCGCCTTGCTGCCCCGAGGAGTCCCCGGCATCGTTCTGCTTCCCGGAAGCCCTAGCCGCTTCTGCGGCCGGCGGCTTGACTGGTTCGGGAACAACTACAGGGTCCTGGGCTGCAGGCTTCTTCGGTCCAGCGTCCTGGGCGGCACCAGGCCCCGTCTTGCTTCCAGCCGCGGCTGGGCCGGCGTTCTTGGCAGGCTCGGCGCCCTGGGAGTGTTCCGGCTGCGCAGCTGCATCAGTGGTGCCCGCGGCGGCTGCATCAGCTGCAGGCAGTTTGGCGTGCGCAGCCTCGGGCTGCTCCGATCCGGCTTGAACGGAGTCCGGCTTGGGAGCCGGCTTCTGTTCCGCCGGTTCGCCTTGAGACTTTGCCCCGGCAGCCTGCGCGGTGGGCACCGTTTCCTTGGCGTCCTTGTTCCCTGACTTCGCCTCAGGCTGCGGCTTTGCCTTTGGTTCTTCCCGCTGAGCGGCCTTGGCTTCAGCCTTCGCCGCTTTCTCGGCGTTCTTCGCTTCGGCCTTGGACCGGGCCTGGGCTTCCTTGGCGCGGGCCTTGTCCAATTTGGCATCGACCTTGGCCCGGGCCTTGGCAGCCTTTGTCTCAGCACGCGATAGTGTCGCCGACACTGGGGTGGTGTCCTTGGCTTCTGGTTGCGCGGAGGCCGGTTTCGGGGCCGGGGTCTGTTCAGTTGGCTTGTCAGCAGAATCCGCTGAGTTCACGTTCTTCTCGTCGCTCACTACTTCTTCTCCTGCTCGGCATCGGCGTCCGAAATCCGGTCGCTGAGCTTCGGGGTCAAGTTCTCACGCATCTCGCTGGCGCGTTCGCGTGCCTCGCGTCGGCTCAGTGGCATGGTGCCGGTAGCCGGGCTCTGGACTTCGGCGGCCGCCAAAACGGCCGAGCCGTCGGCGAGTTCTTCATTTTCGTCGCGTGGTTCACGGAAGCGGTATTCGTTGTTGCGGTAGTTGGCGAATCGCCGCGAGCTTGGCACCGGAATGGCCAAGAGGACGGTAATCAGCAGAACTATCGCGCTGAGCACCAGAACCGGTATGGCCGTGGAGTCCTTGTGCGACAACGTCAGCTTGCCGCCCTCGGCAGGAAGCTCGTAAGCCTGGGCCCATCGAGTTTCCGAATCCTCGGGATAGGACACCGAACGCAGGGATTCGCCATCAACGCTGGCCCGCAGCTTCGGATCCGACGCTGTTGCAAGGACCAGGGTCCGCTTGGCATCAGAAGCCGGAATTTCCAGATTGGCGATCTTGCCACGCTGGGTCGGCAATACGCTCACGTCTCCGTTTTCAGCGACAACGCGGGCAAATCCAGCGCCCTGATTCTCTTCATCGGCTTCATAATCCACTCGCCACAACCAGCCGCTGTCGGTCTGGCCGACCGATGCCAGCCCAGTGGCCGCATCCAGGATGCGAACGGTCGCTGGGACAGATTCACCAGTCTCGTTGAGCACGACAAAGCCCACGCCCAAGTCGCGCAACGATTCGCGCGAATCCAATGCAGACTCGGAGAGCAGCATCGCTACGGCTTTGCTCTGAACCTGCGCGGTGGCAGAAGCTTCATTGCGTTCAGGATCCAGCAGCGGTCCGGTCAGTTGCTTGACCTGCGAGTAGCGGCTGATGCTGTCCAGGGTTTCACCGGAACCCGAAACCAACTGGCTGTCGATTTCACCGGAGGAACGCGGGCTGAGCACCAAGGTGCGCTTCTGGAATTCGGAGCGGCCCGCATCGGCTGCCGTGGCAGGCAGGGTGCGAGGCTGGGAGCTGTGGACCTGCTGAGCCGAATTCAGGGACGTCAGCGTTTCGGACTCCGCGGCCGGATTCAGCTGGGCGCCAAGCAGCACGGCGCCGGAAGCGAGAACCGCGAGCACGCTGAATGCGGCCATCAGGCTCATCGCTGGACGAGAACCCTGCGTCCGCATCGAGCGCGGCTGATCTTCATGGCGCAGGGCAGCTAGCGCGTTGGCGGCAGCTGCAAGCAATGCAAACATGGCAAAGGAGACGAACGGACCGGTGTAGGCGCTCACCGCGGTGTGCGAGTCCAAGGTGAACGGGACAAAACCGACGGCCCATCCCGCTGCCAGCGACAGGACTGCGCCCCACAGCAGGCGGCGGGAGTTCCGGCGCATGCTGGAACTGTGGCTGAGCGAAGAACTCAAGGTCCCGAAAACAGCCAGCACGATGATTGGAGCCCCGACCAGCAGTGCGGCGACCAAAGCCCACGGACCGGCGGGCAGGAAGTCCCAACCCACCAGCGAGGCGTTGGCGTTGAAGGATTCCGGGAAGCCCAGCAGCATCTGCCATGGGGCAGCTGGCGAGAACGCGCGCGCCGCACCGGGCTCGGTGAACAGCAGCCGCAGATCGCCCAGGCCGGCAAACAGCAGCGGAAGATTCCACACGATTGCAGGCAGCGGGATCCACCACAGGCTGCGTGCGCGGCGCACCGAGAAGATGGCCAAAACGTAAATCAGGATGCTGGCGGTCAGGAAGAATGAAACGGAACCGGCGGAGATCACCCAGAGCAGCACGGCGGCGCTAGCCGAAGCGGTCCATGCGGATACGGATTGCTGCTTCGGGTTCTTGGGCTTCGCGCCTTCGATGGCCACATGGGCATTCATGGCACGGATAATTGCCAGGAAGAACAGCGGCAGCAAGATGTGGATCAATACCGAGCCGACTCGTCCCGAGGCCAGCGAAGAGACCAGCGAAGGCAACAGGGCCCAGATCAATGCGGCGAAGAACCGGACAGCACGCGAACGGCTCACCGCGCCAATGCCCCACCACGCGGTCAGCGCGGCCAACGGCATCGCGGCGAAGAAGAGATAGATCGAAGCTTCGTTGGCATGGTTGAAAGTCACCAGCGAGAAAAGCCAGAACAGCACATCGGAGTTATCCGGCGGAGCGCTCAATCCGGTGGTGATGTTCTGCCACCACGATAGGGCATTGGCGCCGATTTCCTGGTTGCTGTTGGACAGCGGGCGCAGCGCGCCGCCGGACAAAGCAGTGGATCCAAGCAGGCTGCGCCAAGCAACCAGCGAAGCGGCCCCGGAGAGCAAGAGTGCCAGAATCAGCGAGAGTACTGCGGTGGTGCGCGGCGGACGGGCGATTCGCACGAAGTCGGAGAAGTTGTCACCGCTAGGTTCAACCATCGCGTCGGCGCCACTGCCATCCCCGTAGACCTCGCCATCGGCACGCCCGGTGTTCACATTGCGGCGGTATTCGCGCACCTGTGCGCCGGAGACCATCAGCTTGCGGACCTGGCGGCGTGGAATTTCGCGGATCTGGGCGACGTTGCGACGTGAAGCGGCCAGCTTGCCCGGGGAGAACAGTCCGCGCAGGACCGAAGCCAGGTGGCTGAAGCCATGGCCCGGGTCCTTGGCCAGCAATGCTACGAGGAAGTGGCCGATGCCGCCGAGCAGCAATCCAATCCACAAGAACGGCAGTTCCAAAGGCGAAGCGAACTTCAAGCGCTGGAAGACCTCCGAGCGCTTGGCTTCGCGCGGGCCTGCCAGCGAGTCGACGACCTCGACCTGGTGGTACATCTTGGCACTTGGCACCACGACCACGCGGTGACCGGCCAGGCGGTTGCGCCAGCATAGGTCCACGTCGTCGCCACGGCCCGGAATAGCCGGGTCGAATCCGCCCAGCTGCTCAAAGACCTCGCGCCGGATAAACATGCCGGCCGAGGACACGGCAAAGTAATCGCTTCGTCCGTCGTACTGGCCCTGGTCGACTTCGTCGATATCGATCATGGTCAGGCGCTGGGCCTTGCGGTCCACGCTCAACCCCACCTCGACCAGATGGCGCGGGTTATCGATGTCCAGCAGCTTGCAACCGGCAATGGATACCGATTCGGAGGCCTCAACGGTCCGAGTCAGCTGTTCCAGCGCGTCGGGAGCAGGCATGGAGTCATCATGGATAATCCATAGCCATTCATCACGGTCCAAACGCGCTTCGGGCAGTTGCGACACCGCTACTTCCAGCGACAGCCCCAAGGATCCTTCATCGGCGACCAGCAAGGCGGAGTTGGAAGGCAAGTTCGCCCGCAGGACCTCTAGCGATGCGTCAGAGGACGAAGCGTCAACTCCGACGAAGCGTTCGATAGGCCGGGACTGGTTTCGCAGTGCGGCCAAAGTGCGTGGTAAAAAGTCAGCGCCATCGTGCGAAGCAACGATGGCGGTGACGTGAATTGGCGGACGAATTAGATTGCTCGTTTCCGTAGACGGCGACGTTCGCGCTCTGAGAGCCCTCCCCAGATTCCGAAGCGCTCGTCATTGCTCAAGGCATATTCTAGACATTCCGAACGGACAACACATGCGCCGCAGACACGTTTCGCGTCGCGAGTCGATCCGCCCTTTTCAGGGAAGAACGCTTCGGGGTCAGTCTGTGCGCACAGAGCACGGGCCTGCCAGCCCAGCTCGCCCTCGTCAACTTCGCCGCCAACACCAAGCCAAACTGCCTTGATGGTTTCGCGCACTTCGTCATCCTCGTCGAGCTCAGGAGCCCACGAGCCAACCGAGGAGATTTCTTCGGTGTCGGATAACGTGTCGTGCTCTTTCAGGAAGCTGTCGGCCGCGGTCTCCAGATCGGCTGCAACTGCAACCCGTGCGGACTCACCGGCTTGAGGATCGACAAACCAGTCGGATGGTGCGTCCTCCAGCCCGTATTGAGCCGACGCAACAGCCGAGGTCGAAAATTCGGAGTACCCCTGCTCCAGATTCGCCATGGTGATGTTGACCTTTCGATTGGTTTGAGGAGATCGGGCCGTCATTGCTCCCGATCCATCCGGCAGCATTTATTCCATCGAACTAGCGAAAAGTGATGAACCTGCCCGGACTCACCATCTAATTACAGCCGTGTAACTCCGCTAGAGTCAAGCGGGGAGGTCATTCTAAGAAGAGTTCTCAGGAAACTCCCGGCACAACACGCCGTCAAAAGACGCACATGAGGTGGGCGAGTCCCGTCTTGGCTGAATTCTCGGTGAATTCTCAGTAATTAAATTTAAGGACATCCAATGAGCAATAGCCTACAATCACGAACATTTGTCGAGAATCTTCTCGCGCCGCGGCGCAGTTCAGCCTCCCCATGGCTCACCTGGTACTCCGTCAGCGGGGAACGCATCGAGCTGTCCGGACGGGTATTTGACAATTGGGTCGCGAAAAGCGCCAATCTCTTGGGCGAGGTTTTCGACCTCGATGAAGACTCGATCGTGGTGCTCGATTTGCCGGCGCATTGGAAGTCCCTGGTCGTGGCCCTGGCCGCGCTGCACCATGGCGCCACGCTGGTCGATGCTGGGCATGATGATGCACAGCAGGCATCGGTGTGGGTGACAGCCCAACCGGATGATGAGCGCATCCCCAGCAGCTCTGAAATCCTTGCCGTGAACCCGGCAGCTCTCGCGCTGTCCTTCGGCTCGGATCTCGGCCCTGTCGCAGAAGACTTCAATGCCTCCGTGCGTACCTACGGGGATCAGTTCTATCCCTCGCCAGTAACTGGTGATGCCTCAGCCATCGCAACCAATGGTGACACCCCGGTCAGCCTTGCTGCGTTATTCGATACCGAAGCTAAGGCGCAAGGAACAATTCTAGTGCGTGCTCAGCAACCCGTGCTCTCCTTGCTGCCCTTCGCCATTGGCCAGTGGGCAGCGGGTGACGGAATTGTGCTAGTAGAAGACGGGATGGAAGTGACCCAGCGCCTGCGCGACGGCGAACGCATTAACTTCGACTACCAACCAGCGGATTAGCGAGCCACCGTCGGTACCGTGCCGGTATCGGCCTGGCCAGCGGAGTGCGCTGCGTCAGCGCCGGTATCGGCCTTGTGATTGCCCAGAACTTCGTGGTCGTGGGCGAATTCTTCCTCCGCATCCATCGCGCTGCCGAAGACCCAGAAACGGTAGGCGAAGAAACGGAAGATGGTGCCGAGCACCAAGCCGACTACCGAACCGGCAATGAACACCGAGGTGGGATCGGTCAAGCCCAGCCAGTATTTGGTGACCCATACGCAGGCCGCGGCAATGCCCAAGCCGATGGCATTCATGATGATGAACATCACGAGCTCGCGCACCACATTGGCCTGGCGGCGGTGGCGGAAGGTCCAGTAGCGGTTGGCCACCCAAGAGAACATCGTCGCGACGACGCCAGCAATGATTTTCGCTTTAACCTGGGAATCGCTCATGGAACCGTGCAGGAGCCAGACGTAGATCCCCGAGTCGATGATGAACGCAACGCCACCGACGACGCCGAACTTCGCCACCTCGCGCCACAGCAACGAGATGAGTCCGGCTATTTTGAGTTTGATGCGCTCGAGCAATTGTCCTCCAGGGAATATTGTTCCCGTCTGGCTAGCAGTAACAAGGCGCGCTAAGCACTACGAGAAGCGCGCGATCTTGCTATTTTATCGGCACTTTCTGGAAATTGACCGAATTGTGAGAGTAATCAGACAACGCGCATGCGATTCTCAACGTCGCTTTCGATACCCTTGTAATCGTGAGCTTTCCAAAAATTGGTGTGATTGGTGGCGGGCAGCTAGCCCGAATGATGGCCCCCGAGGCCCTGAACCTAGGTTTCGAACTGCATGTTCTTGCCGAAGGTCCTGATGTTTCAGCTGCGCGAAGCGTTCCCGACGCTCCTGTAGGCGACTACAAAGACCTCGAAACCCTGCGTGAATTCGCCAAGGGCAAGGACGTTGTCACCTTTGACCACGAGCACGTGCCCAACGAATTCTTGACCACCCTGATCAATGAGGGCGTCAACATCCAGCCCCGTCCGGCTGCGCTGATCCATGCCCAGGACAAGCTGGTCATGCGCGAGGCCATCGAACGCCTCGGACTTCCGAACCCTGCGTGGGCCAAGGTTGACGATGTCGATGCCCTGATCGCTTTCGGTGAGCAGACCGGCTGGCCCATTGTGCTCAAGACCCCGCGCGGCGGCTACGACGGCAAGGGCGTGCGCATGCTGGACAATGCCCAAGACGCCAAGGATTCCGCCGACTGGTTCGCCCATGGCCCGCTGCTGGCCGAGGACAAGGTCGAGTTCTCCCGCGAACTTTCCGCGTTGGTAGCCCGCACCCCTTCAGGCGAGGCCAAGGCTTGGCCCGTGGTCCACACCATCCAGGTTGATGGAGTCTGCGATGAAGTGATCGCGCCTGCCCAGGATATTGACGAAGCCACCGCGGCCACCGCAGCCGATGCGGCCTTGCGCATCGCCGAAGAATTCGGCGTCACCGGAGTCATGGCCGCAGAGCTCTTTGAAACCCCGGGTTCAGGAGCCGGTTTCGTGATCAACGAATTGGCCATGCGCCCGCACAACACCGGCCACTGGACCATGAACGGTTCGGTCACCAGCCAATTCGAGCAGCACCTGCGTGCGGTTCTGGATCTGCCGCTGGGCGAAACCCGCGAGCTGGGCGTGACTGTGATGAAGAACTACCTCGGCGGCGCCAACCAGGACCTCTACTCGGCTTTCCAAGCCGCCTTGGCCGCAGCGCCAGAAGTCAAAGTCCATGCCTACGGCAAGTCCGTGCGCCCGGGCCGCAAGATCGGCCACGTCAACGTTGTGGCTAACGCCGGGCAAAGCGTAGATGAACTTCGTTCGCAGGCCAATAAGGTTGCCGCGCTCATCCGCGACGGCATCGAAGCCGCCGTCTAGACTTTATTTTGATCAAGAGCCGCTGCCGCGTACCGGGCAGCGGCTCTTACTAGAACACCGCAAGGAAATATCTCATGTCTGAAGCACCACTGGTCGGCCTCGTAATGGGTTCTGATTCCGATTGGCCGGTCATGCGCCTGGCCGCACAAGCACTGGCCGAATTCGGAATCCCTTTTGAAGCGGACGTCGTTTCGGCGCACCGCATGCCAGAAGAAATGATCGATTACGGCAAGAATGCCCACGAACGCGGACTGCGCACAATCATCGCCGGCGCAGGCGGTGCAGCGCATCTTCCGGGCATGCTTGCAGCTGTTACACCGCTGCCGGTGATCGGAGTTCCAGTTCCACTGGCTAAACTAGATGGAATGGACTCCCTGCTCTCCATCGTCCAGATGCCTGCAGGAGTCCCCGTAGCAACTGTTTCCATTGGCGGAGCACGCAATGCCGGCCTGCTGGCTGTGCGCATGCTCGCAGCGGGAACCGATGAGCTAGCCGAATCGTTACAGGTAAAGTTGCTTCAGTTTGCAGATTCACTGCGCGAGCAAGCCCATGCCAAGGGTTCGGCTTTGCGCGCTGAAGTTGCCAACGAGAATTTCGCTTCCTAGGGAAAGTCCAAAAGTACATGGGTTCTGCCAGTCACCGCGCACCAAGTCCGTTGCGCCAGCCGGAGACCATCAGCTCTCCGCAGCGCAGCAAGCGGGCTCTGATCCTGGTCCTGCTGACCATCTTCTTCCTCGGCGGCGCTCAGCTGGTCGCGGGAAATCGCAAGCTTGGACGGATCGCAGTGTCCATCACCATGGCCTGCTGGCTGGCTATTCTTGCGCTGGTTGCCCTGTACTTCATTGATCGTTCGATCATTCTCGGCTGGGTTGCCCACCCGAACTTCCAGCTGTTCTTGATCATCGTGCTCGGCACGCTGGCCCTGGGCTGGCTGATCATGTTCATCAACACCTTGGTGATTATCCGGCCTAAGCTGCTGGCCCCTGGCATGCGTGCCATCGTTACCATTTTCACCCTGGCAGCCGTGGTGGCCACCAGCGGTGTCTTCATCTACGGCGCCTCGCTGCTGAATACCGGACGCGAAACCATTGTGGCCGTATTCGATGAAGGACCCGCCTTCGAGCCAGTCGACGGGCGCTACAACATCGCAGTGTTCGGTGCCGACTCCGGTGCCAACCGCGAAGGCGTCCGCACCGACGTTGCGGCTCTGCTTTCTGTTGATGCCAAAACCGGCAAGAGCCTGCTGATCTCGGTGCCGCGCAACTTCCAGAGCGCACGCTTCGCCCCGGGCTCGCCCATGGAGAAGATCTGGCCCGAAGGCTACAACTGCGGCGACGAATGCATCTTCAACGCCATCTACCGCAATGCCGAAACCGAGCACGCGGATGCTTTCCCCGAGACCGTGAAGAACGTCGGCGCGCAAGCTGCCATGGACGCGCTGGAAGGCACCACGGGGCTCCCTGTCCAGGGCTACGTCATGATCAACATGGCCGGGTTCGAGCAGTTTGTCGACGCATTGGGCGGGGTCACCATCGACTCCGGCGGATGGGTTCCCTACAACGGGAAATACCACGAAAACAGCACCGTGCGCACGCACTGGTTCGCACCGGGCACCCACGAATTCACCGGCAAGCAGGCATTGTGGTTTGCTCGCTCACGCGACTTCACCGATGACTACCACCGCATCAAGCGCCAGCAGTGCTTGCAGCAGGGAATCATCAAGCAGTTCAAGCCGCAAACGATCCTGAGCAATTTCACTTCGATCATGTCCGCCGGTGAACAGCTGGTTGAAACCGACATTCCAGCAGGTCAGCTCGGTTCCTTCGTATCCCTGGCCGAGAAGGTCTCCAAGGAGCCAATGGCCCGCTTGACCCTCGGTGCGCCGGACTTCGAACGCAGCTTCTCCACCTACCCCGACTTCGACAAGCTGCAAGAGCGTATCCAGACGTTGATCGCAAAGCAGAACGAGCCGGAGAAGAAGAAGGAAAAGAAGAAGGACAATCCTGAAAAGAGCGAGGACTCCTCCAAGTCCTCGGCTCCGGAAGAAACAACCCAGGCTTCCGAAGAAGCGCCGGAAACCACTGACGTGAACAATGCTCCGAAGCTGTCGAAAGAGGACAGCCCGGAATTCACCCAGCCAGATGGCAGCCCGATCACCGAAGAGTACTTGGTGCAATTGGAAATGGCCGGCTACCGCACGTTGATTTCAGAGATCGCGGCCAATAACGACGAATGCTCGGTTCCGTAAACGGTTAAGACCCCCCGACCGCCATGCGACCCAACTACCGCTCCTGAAAGGCTATGGTCAAAAGACGTGTTCGAGTTGAAAAACGCGATTAGGGACTACCACTGGGGATCTGCTTCGCAGATTTCCGATCTGCTCGATCTGCCCGCGGAAACCACCCCGCAGGCCGAGATGTGGCTCGGTGCCCATCCCGGGTGCCCGAGCCGGATCTCCGATAGCGGGACAGCGCTCAATGATTTCATCGCCCAGGATCCAGAGCACATACTGGGTTCAGCAGTCGCCCAGCGCTACGGACGTCTGCCCTACCTGTTCAAGGTGCTCTCGGCGACCCAGCCGCTGTCGATCCAGACGCACCCCACGCTGAAGCAGGCGCAAGAGCGTTTCGCCCAGGAAAACGCGGACGGCAAGCCGTTGGATGCTGCTGACCGCAACTACCGCGATGACAACCACAAGCCGGAGATGCTCTTTGCCCTGACCGACTTCGTGGCGCTATCGGGCTTCCGCCAACCAGCGCAGATTGTTGAAGACCTGCAGATCCTGGCCGCGCAGCTGCCGGACTCGGCGCATGCACCGATAGGCCAGCTGCTCGACCTGCTGCAGGGCACCGATCCGCTGGCCCGGACTTTCAAGCATGTGCTGACCGCGGGGGAGGAAATTTCCCAGCTGGTAGCGCAGATCAGCGAAGCAGTGGAAGGCAGCCCCGAATTGCACGGCAATGCCCATTTCGCCGAGCTAGCCTCGATCAACAAGATCTATCCTGGCGATCCGGGGGTCTTGGTCGCACTGCTGCTGAATTTGATCTTCCTGGAGCCTGGCCAGGCCATCAGCCTGGGCGCCGGCAACGTCCACGCCTACCTGCGCGGTTTGGGAATCGAGGTCATGGCCAATTCGGATAATGTGCTGCGTGGAGGCCTGACCAGCAAGCATATCGATGTTCCCGAACTGCTGGACGTCACCATTGCTGCCCCCTCCCCTGCCCCGATCCTGGAGCCGGTGGCCCTTGATACCCATGACCGCTTGTACAAGCCCGACTTCGAAGAGTTCCAGCTGCAGGTACTCGATCCCATAGAGCCGGGCCTTGCCGCTGATCTGCAGCTGCACGGTGCCGCTGTGCTGCTGTGCACCGCCGGTGAGTTCCTGGTCACCACCCGCGAAGGCGAACGCAGCATCAGCCGCGGGCAGTCGTTGTTCCTCACCGCGGCCGAACTGCCAGCCACCGCCATCTTGCAGGGCACCGTTCCGGGCCAGCTCTTCGCAGCCAGCGCCCAGATCGACTAGCTGCACTGCACTGAGGCCCTTCATGGCACTATAGGGGCCAAACGCAAAACTGCGAGCCATGGACTTGAATCAAGTCCATGGCTCGCAGTTTTGCAATCAGATGCGGATTAGCGGGTGTAGGCTTCCCACTTATCCTGGTGGTGCTCACCCTCGACGAAGCGGATGGTGCCGGACTTGGCACGCATGACGATCGACTGGGTGTGGATGCGGTTGTCCTTGTAGCGGACACCGCGCAGCAGGTCGCCGTCGGTGATGCCGGTCGCTGCGAAGTAGCAGTTATCCGAGGTCACCAAGTCGTTAGTGGTCAGCACGCGGCCCAATTCGTGGCCGGCGTCGATGGCCTTCTGCTTCTCGTCGTCATCAGTTGGCCACAGGCGGCCCTGGATCACGCCGCCCAGCGCCTTGATAGCGCAGGCGGTCACGATGCCTTCAGGGGTGCCGCCGACACCCATCAGCGCGTCAACGCCAGTGCCTTCGCGGGTTGCGGCGATGGCGCCGGCAACGTCACCGTCCATAATCAGCTTGGTGCGGGCACCAGCCGCGCGGATCTCCTCGATCAGGCCAGCGTGGCGTGGGCGATCCAGGATGGTCACAGTCACCTGGCTGACCTTCTTGCCCTTGGCCTTGGCTATCAGATGCAGGTTCTGCTTCACTGGCAGGCGGAGGTCAACGAGCTCTGCTGCTTCTGGCCCGGTGACCAGCTTCTCCATGTAGAACACGGCGGAGGGGTCGAACATCGAACCGCGGTCGGCAACGGCCAACACGGACAGGGCGTTGTTCAGGCCCAGCGCGGTCAGACGGGTTCCGTCAATCGGGTCGACTGCGACGTCGCATTCGGCGCCGGTGCCGCTGCCAACCTGTTCTCCGTTGAACAGCATTGGAGCTTCGTCTTTTTCACCTTCGCCAATCACGACAACGCCGTTGAAGTTCACGGTGGACAGCAGGCCGCGCATGGCGTCGACTGCGGCACCGTCTGCGGCATTCTTGTCACCGAATCCGACCCACGGCGAGGAAGCGATGGCTGCCGCTTCGGTTGCACGCACCAGCTCCAGTGCTAGGTTGCGGTCCGGCTCCGCGTCGGAAACCGACAGTCGCGGAGAAAGGTGGGCATAATTGTTCTTTTCGGTCACGAAAGATCCCATCACTGAGTCGTAGTCATTGCGCCTATGCAAACAAGGACATTCTATCCTCTAGAGTTTTCGCTTTACAGTTCGTGTCGGGAGTGCCTGCTCATAATTCGACGTGCGTTTGGGCACTCTGGTTCGAATTCCACAGAATCTTCGGGGAGAATGGAAGGCGTGCAACCTGAGAAGAACACCGAGAACAGCGTCCCGGCTACCGGCAACACGGCCAACGGTACCCAGACGCCTGCTGCGTCCCCTCGAAGCCTCGACGATCCGAATGCCACCTTCGAGGATCTGCCGTACAAGCCGCAGCTCACCGAGAAGCAGGCCAAGCGCGCGAACCAGACCTTCAAGGGCATGGTGCTGTCCATCGGCTTCACGGTTGCCATACTCATTCCGGTGCTCATGCTCAACCCGCCGCCCAAGGACGACGCGTTTGAAAGCGACGTCAACCTGCAGGCCACCGCGGAACAGACGGAACAGATTTCTGGCTTTGAGATCTTCGCCCCGGAACTGGGCGACAAGGAATACGCGAACTTCGCTCGCTGGCAGGCTAACACTGCACAGGGAGTCCCCTATTGGGAATGCGGCTTAGTCTTCGAAGACAAGAACTTCGTGTGGGTTCGCCAGGCTGCTGACGCCAACCCGACATGGATTGCCCTGATCACCGATGCGGCGACGCCCACCGAAACTCGCACCATCGGCGGAGCGCAGTGGGAAGTGCGCATCAAGGACCAGAGCACGTACCTGATCTCCGAGTTCAAGGACTCCACCGTCGTACTTTCCAGTGACACCTCGGCCGAACAGCTGAACAGTGTTGCCGAACAGGTCGCTAGCGAGCTGGATTAAGTCACGTTCACGGGAAAAGCCAGTCATATATTCGATATTCGAACAGCATCCCGTAGAATCTGAGTCATGCTCTCTGAATCAACACAACCGACCCTGACGCCTAAAGAGGCTTGGGAAAAGCTCAGCGCCGGCAATTTCCGTTTCGTCAACGAAGATACCCAGCACCCCAACCAGGACAGTGCTCGGCGGCAGAAGTTGATCTCCGGCCAGGAACCTTTCGCTGTCATCTTCGGCTGCTCTGATTCCCGCCTTGCGGCAGAGATCATTTTCGATGTGGGTTTGGGCGACATGTTCGTGGTGCGTACCGCAGGCCATGTCCTGGATCCAGCAAGCCTCGGTTCATTGGAATTCGCCGTTGACGCCCTGAACGTGCCGTTGCTCGTCATCCTCGGGCATAACTCCTGCGGTGCGATTACCAGCGCCATCCAAGCCAAGGAAACTGGCAACATGCCCAAGGGCTTCGTTCGCGACCTGGTCGAGCACATCACCCCTTCAGTCCATGCCGCCGAACGCAAGGGCATCACCGACGTGAACGGCACCGTTGTCGAGCACGTCAAGCAGACCACCGACCGTCTCGTCGACCTGTCCAGCATCATCGCGCTGGCCATCGAAGAGGGCCGCACCGCGGTCGCCGGCGTTGCCTACCACCTGCACGATGGCCGTGCCCAGCTGGTCTCCAGCCTGGGCCTCGACTAGAAGCTCCAAGCTTCAGGAAAAGCCTTGTAAAACGGCTTTTATTCCCAAATCGGTGAAGCGTCACTGTTGGTTGTGATGTTTACGTCAGAGACCTGTCATTCGATGACGGTTCGGGCGTACTCTGGGCTCATGACTAACAGTGACGATTTCCGTATCGAACATGACACCATGGGCGAAGTCCGAGTTCCGGCTCAGGCCCTGTACCGCGCGCAAACCCAGCGTGCCGTCGATAATTTCCCGATCTCGGGCAAGACCTTGGAATCCTCGCATATCAAGGCCCTGGCCCAGGTCAAGAAGGCCGGCGCACGAGCCAACCTGGCGCTCGGCGTTCTCGACGAAGAACGCGCTGAGGCCATTGTGGCCGCAGCCGATCAGGTCGCTACCGGGCAGTACGACGAGCACTTCCCCATCGACGTATTCCAGACCGGTTCCGGAACCAGCTCGAATATGAACACCAACGAAGTTCTCGCCGAATTGGCCACCCGTGCCTTGAAGGCCCGGGACAGCGGCACCGAGGTCCACCCGAACGACCACGTGAACGCCTCGCAATCTTCCAACGACGTCTTCCCGACGTCCGTGCATGTTGCCGCCACCGGAGCTCTGCTCAATGACCTGGTCCCGGCCCTCGGAACCTTGGCTTCCTCGCTGGAGGCGAAGTCCGCCGAGTTCAAGGATGTGGTCAAATCCGGCCGCACCCACCTGATGGATGCCACCCCAGTCACCCTTGGCCAGGAATTTGGCGGCTACGCAGCACAGGTACGCTACGGCATTGAACGCATCGAAGCGGCCCTGCCACGCGTTGCCGAAGTTCCCCTGGGCGGCACCGCGGTAGGCACCGGCATCAACACCCCAGACGGCTTCCCGCAGCAGGTCATCGAGTTCCTGCGCGAAGACACCGGCCTGCCCATCACCGAGGCGCGCAACCATTTCGAAGCACAGGCCAACCGCGACGGACTGGTCGAGGCCTCCGCAGCTTTGCGCACCATCGCTATCTCGCTGATCAAGATCGCCAATGACCTGCGGTGGATGGGCTCCGGCCCCAACACCGGCTTGGGAGAAATTGCGATCCCTGATCTGCAGCCAGGATCCTCCATCATGCCCGGCAAGGTCAACCCGGTCATTTCGGAGGCAACCATCCAGGTAGCAGCCCAGGTCATCGGCAACGACACCGCCATCGCTTGGGCCGGAACCAACGGCGCCTTCGAGCTGAACGTGGGCATCCCGGTCATGGCCTCCAACCTGCTCGAATCCATTCGCCTGCTGTCCAGCACCTCAACGGTGATGGCCGAAAAGATGATCGACGGCATCAAGGCCAATGTGGAACGCGCGCGCTTCCTGGCCGAGGCTTCCCCATCGATTGTCACCCCGCTGAATAAGCTGATCGGCTATGAAAACGCAGCCAAGATCGCCAAGAAGGCTGTTGCCGAGGGGCTGACCGTACGCGAAGCAACCATCGCTTTGGGCTTCGTTGAACGCGGTGAAGTCACCGAGGAACAGCTCGATCAGCTTCTGGATGTTTCCACCATGGTGGGCAAGCACTAATTCCCTGCTGCTCCACCCCTGCTGCTACCGCGGTTCGATGCTCGCCATCGGGTCGCGGTAGCGCACTTTAACCCGGAAAAACAGACTCCTACTTACCGGTAACATCTGCTAGCCTCCACCTATGACCCGCACCACATCTCGCTCTTTTAAACGTCTTGGCCTCTGGATTTCCGGCACGCTGGTAGTCCTCTTGGCCGCATTCTTCGCTTTTGCTCCCGGCATCGTGGAAAACACCCGCAATAAGATCGAGGCCGCGGGTCTGCCAGCGGTCGGCGACGACGCCGCGAACCTGCATTCGCGCTTGCAGATTGCCGACATGCATGCCGACACCTTGATGTGGGACCGTTCGCTGCTCAAGCGCTCGGACCGCGGCCATGTCGACCTGCCGCGCATGGAAGAAGGCAATGTCGCCCTGCAGGTCTTCTCCTCGGTTTCCAAGTCGCCCGTCGGCCAGAATTACGACTCCAATAGCGCCGAATCGGATAACATCACGCTGCTGGGCATTGTCCAGCTGCAACCGCCTCAGACCTGGTTCTCGCTCCTGGAGCGTTCGCGCTACCAGGCCAAGAAACTGCGCGACGACGCCGCCGCTTCGCAAGGCACCCTGCGCACCATCACCACCACCGCCGAGCTCGACCAGCTGTTCAAGGACCGCAAGAGCGGCCAGCAGGTCACCGGGGGCCTCTTCTCGGTAGAGGGCCTGCATAATCTTGAGGGCGACGTCAGGAACGTGGATGTCCTGTTCAACGATGGCATGCGCATGGCCGGGTTCACGCACTTCTTCGACAACTCGGTGGCCGGCTCCAAACACGGGGTCGAGAAATCAGGGCTCACCGACCTTGGCCGTGCTGCACTCAAGCGCATGGAAGAGCTGGGGGTCATCGTCGACCTGGCGCATTCCAGCGACGCGGCTTTCAATGAAGTCCTCTCCCTGGCTACTGAACCGGTGGTTTTCAGCCACGGCGGTGTCCAAGCCACCTGCGATGTGAACCGGAACCTCACTGACGATCAGATCCAGGCCATAGCCGAGACCGGCGGCGTTATCGGAATTGGCTACTGGGACGCTGCGGTCTGCACCCTGGATGTGGATTCGGTGGTGGACGCGATGGAGCATGTCATCAAGGTCGCAGGAATCGAACACGTCGGTTTGGGCAGCGACTTCGACGGTGCAACTACCGTCGCATGGGATGCCAGCCAGATTGCTATCATCACCCAGGAACTGATGAATCGCGGCTATTCGGATACGGAAATCGCGGCCATCATGGGCGGAAATACGTTGCGCGTATTCCGCGAGGTGCTTCCAGCGAACTAGCTCAGTTCAATCCAATAGCGTCGCAGGTCCTCAGTGGAGCCGAAGCGGGGCCCGATTTCGGCAACCGGAGTGACGCGTTCGAGGACTCCGCCGCAAGCTTCGATGGTTCGCGCCGAAGCAGTATTGGAGTCGTTGCAGGTAAGCAGGACCCGCGGCAGGCCAAGGCTGCGGGCTTGTTCCAGGGATCCGGCGAGCGCGGTTCTGGCCAGGCGATTGCCACGGGCGCCCGGGCGTATGCCGTAGCCGATGTGCCCGCCGACTTCGCGAAGGAAATCATTGCCCAGCTCGTGACGCAAGCTGACCGCGCCCAAGTACTCATCGTCGTGCGCTAGCCACAGGGTGCTTTGCGCAACGAAGCCTTCCGGTGGCGTGAAGTGCGGCTTTTCCAGATCCTTGAGCAGCTGGACCCACTGCGCGAAGTCTTCTGCGTTGCGCAGATCCCAACCGTATTTGGCAGCGTAGAAGACCGAGGCCCCGTCCTGCTCCGCCCCCGCCCATTCGGTTGTGCTCCGCATGAAGGAAGCATGCAGTGCGGCAGAAGGTTCAATCAGTCCAATCCCGGTCATGGAGCAAGTCTAAGCTCATGCCGGTGGCATTCACGCATGCCACAGCGGATTTGAAGGCAGAAAACGTCAACTGGCGAAATAGCCACCGGGCCGAGGGTCCAGTGCCCATTGCAGCGCCCGTTCGTGCAGCGGCGGGAGTTCTGGCCGGTCAGCCAGTTCGAAGTACCCCACTTCCAAATTCTCGTCATCGTTGACCTTCGCCGTGCCGGAAAGGTGCCGAGCCTTGAAAACTACATCCAGGTACTGCGCGTGATCCCCATTGGGATACACCGTGGGAGCTGTCACCCCGACCCCCAACAGGTCCGTGATTTCGCATTCGACGCCGGTTTCTTCCAGCACTTCGCGGTGTGCTGTATGCGAAGGCTCTTCGCCTGGATCAATAATTCCTGCCGGCAGGGTCCATTTGCCATTGTCAGCACGTCGCACCAACAGCACCCGGCTGTCGTGGAGGACAACTATTTTCACCCCGGAGAGCCATAGCAGTTCATGACCGATGCGTTCTCGAAGATGGGTTACGAATTCTGGAGTTGCCATGATTTCATCGTGCCATAAGCAGCACTGCTAAAGACCCAATGAGCATGAAGGGACCGAAAGGGACCGCTGATTTCAGCGTCAATTTCCGCACCGCCACGCCCCCGATAACCCAGCCGGTGGCCAGCAGGAAGGCAAGCAAGGTCGCGAAGAACAAACTGGGCAAGGAATAGTATCCGAGATTCATCCCCAGCACGCCGGCCAGCTTCACATCGCCCATGCCCATTGCCCCAGCGGAAATCAGCGCGAGGAGCAGATAGCCTCCGCCAAGCAGCAGCAACCCCAAAAGGCTCATCAGCAGCCCATGCCCATCAGAACGGAAGATCCCCAGCGGCGCGATCACCACGATGCTGGCCGCCAACCAGTAAGCCAGTAGCCGGTTGGGCAAACGATGCGTTGCCATGTCTTCCTTGGACAGGAGGAACCCGAAACCAAGAAAGCAGGCTAGCTGGAGGAGAACCAGTGCTGCGGTGGTCGGGCTTTCCTGTGCCACGTTCCAAATTTCTGACATGCATAGAGCATAGGCACCTCATTGGATCTTCGGCAGAGGGGTCTTCCTCTTGTGAATAATTCAGCCGCTTCTACAATTGGAGTATGGACGTTCCAGCAGTTCCAGTTCTTTTCCCCGGGCAATCCGCCCCTGAGTCGGCGGCCCGTCGTCGTTTCCGTGCCTTGGCCCGGTCCGCCCCATGGCTGAGCACCTCCTTGCAGTTCCAGGTCCAGGTCCCGGAGCATTACGCCAAACCGGACGAAGGCCTGGAAGGCCAGCTGACCGCCATCCTCCGCCAGCGAGAAGCCATAGCCGTGCGCTCGGCCGAGGGGCAACTGGTGTACCAAAAGGAGAAGTTCACCGCAGACCGGAGCCGAGGCTACGTCGCAGCCACCAATTCCTCATGGAAGCTGCCGGCCTCGCTGACCTCCCCGGTTTATACCTCAGACCACCTGATCTTGCGCCGTCCACAAATTTCTGGCTTCAATGGGTTGCTGCCCTTGGAGCATTGGGAACCAATGCTCGATCCGGTGGAACTTGCCGGCACCGAGCCTGCCGCCCATGATCTCGCTTTCGACCACCCCACCTACATTCACGAGCTCGCAGAGATCACCCATGGCAACCGGCCTGCTCTAGCCGCCGTTCTCACTGCGGGACACAACTACCAGCCCGCACTGGCCAACTGTCCTCTCGTTCCCGCCGGGACACGAACCCTCGTGGTACTGGATCTGGCAACAGGCGTCTGCCTGAGCCGCCGGGTGCTCTCCGCCCAGGCCGGGATGCCTGTGGCCCCGGAGCTGTCGCTTCAGGTCCTGGCCCAGAACGAGTACTACATCGATTCCTTGTTCACCGCCCCAGCTCCCACGCTTACCGACGTGCGGGCGCCGATTCCGTGGGAGCTGCGCAGCGAGCGCCAATCCTAGGACAAGGTGGGCGAATCGAGCAGGTTGGTGACTAGCGCGGCGATAGCAGAGCGCTCGGAACGGGTCAGGGTCACATGCCCGAAGAGGGCATGTCCCTTGAGCTGTTCCACGACCGCGGCGACGCCGTCGTAGCGGCCTACATGCAAGTTATCGCGCTGAGCCACGTCATGGGTGAGCACCACCTTGGAATTCTGCCCGATGCGCGATAGCACCGTGAGCAGAACATTGCGTTCCAGCGACTGGGCTTCATCAACAATGACGAAGGAATCATGCAGCGAACGCCCGCGGATGTGGGTCAGCGGCAGGACTTCAAGCATCCCGCGTTCGACGACTTCATCAATGGCATTCTTCGACACGATCGAGCCGAGGGTATCGAAGACCGCTTGGGCCCAAGGTCCCATCTTTTCGCCCTCGGAGCCCGGCAGGTAGCCTAGTTCCTGGCCGCCCACGGCATAGAGCGGACGGAACACGGTGATCTTGCGGTGTTCCCTGCGTTCAAGCACTGCTTCCATTCCGGCGCACAGGGCCAACGCCGATTTACCGGTTCCGGCGTTGCCGCCCAGGGAGACGATGCCCACGGATGGATCCATCAGCAGATCCAAGGCGATGCGCTGCTCTGCACTGCGTCCATGCAATCCGAAGGCCTGCTGGTCGCCGCGCACCAGCTTCAAGGTGTTCGCATCAACCTTGCGGCCCAGGGCGCTTCCGCGCGGGGATGTGATGACGAATCCGGTGTTGATCGGTTCATCGGCGACCGCAGGGTGGTTCAGAAGCTGTTCATGTTCGTAGAGCTTGGCCATGGTCTCTTCGCCCAGTTCCAGCTGCTGTATGCCGGTCCACCCGGTCGAGGCGATCAGCTCATTGCGGTACACCTCGGCATGGATGCCCATGGCAGAGGCCTTGATGCGCATCGGCAGGTCCTTGGTGACCAGCGCAACGTCGAGGCCAGCATCCAGCAGGTGCTTGGCGACAGCCAGGATGCGTGAATCGTTATCGCCTGAGCGCATGCCTACCGGCAGGACTTCCGGGGCGATGTTGTTCAGTTCAATGCGCAGTGTTCCACCAGTTTTGGACACGGGCACCGCTTGGGCTAATCCCCCATGGCTGGCAATCAGCTCGTCAAGCACACGCAAGGCATGGCGTGCGAAGAAGCCCAGATCAGGATCCTTGCGCTTATGTTCCAGCTCGGTGACGACAGTCAGCGGGATCACGACATGGTGCTCATCGAAGTGGAACATGGCTTTCGGGTCAGAAAGCAAGACCGAAGTATCAATGACGTAGGTTCGTACACCCTGTTCGGCTGTTCGTGTCATGGCAGCGCACCCATTCTCGAATCCGGCGTGGGGACTCTCCCCACGCGTAAGTGGGGAATCCCGACACCGGATGTCCAAGGCGATTCCGGCAATTGCTCCGGCTGGCGCTGCATTTGGTCATCTAGTGAGGAACCCTTCGATCAGCTGGGTCTTGTTGCCCCGGCCTTATGATCACCATAGACCTTGAAGCGCTACCGGGGGACTACGTTCAGGTAACGATTAGCTGAACAGCTGAGCCGGGTGCACGATTCGGGGCTCAGGTGCCGAAGCGGCGCTGGCGATCAGCGAAGTCGCGCAACGCACGCAGGAAATCCACGCGGCGGAAATCCGGCCACAATGCCTCGCAGAAGTAGAACTCCGAGTAGGCGCTTTGCCAGGTCAAGAAGCCGGAGAGACGCTGTTCCCCGCTGGTGCGGATCACCAAATCCGGGTCTGGCTGGCCCTTGGTGTACAGTGCCGATTCGATGTCTTCAGTGGACAGTCCGGCGGCAAGTTCCTCGACCGTGCGTCCATCCTCGGCGGCCTTGCAAAGCAGTGACTTGAAAGCATCAAGGATTTCACGGCGTCCGCCGTAGCCGATGGCCACATTCACATGAACGCCGGTGCGGTTGGCGGTAACGGTTTCCAGCGCGGCAAGCTTCTGCGCCAGGTCTTCAGGCAGCAGGTCCTTGGCTCCCACCTGCTGGACCTTGACCCGGTTGGTCTCTCCCAGACGGTCCAGGGTCGTGCCGATAACTTCCAAGAGGTCGCGCAACTCGCTGGCTTCTCGATTGAGGTTGTCGGTGGAGAGCATGTACAAGGTAACCATCTGGATGTTCAGGTCCTCGCACCAATCGAGGAACTCCAGGATCTTGTCCGCACCGGCCTGGTGGCCTGCCATGGTCGGGGTGCCGGCCAGCTTGGCCCACCGGCGGTTGCCATCGACCATCACGCCAATATGGTGCGGAAGCTTGTCGGCAGGGAGGGACTTCGCCAAGCGCCGTTCGTAGTAACGGTACGCAAGGTTCGGAAGCTGCACCTTGTCCCTGCCTTTCGATAGATTCCAAAAACTCTAGGTTCTAAATCTACCGCTATTTATCGCCCAGCATGGGTATCTGCCCGCTTCACCGCGTCCACGATGGACACATTCTGCCGGGCTCAGGCACCCTTTCCGGAAGCGAACAGCGAGAACAATCCGTCCATCCCGGCTACAGGCATCTGGCAAAGCTCTTCGCGGCAAGGCTGGATCTGGACGGTCTGGGCCGCACCAGGTAGCGACGGATCGTGGCGCACATTCAATCCGAGGCTCAACGCCACCGAACGCACGCGCTTGGCTTCTGCCGAATCCCACTGCGACAGCGCAAGATACTGGACCGGGCTGGAAACTATGCACTGCACTTCCAAGGCGGTCGCTACCTGTGTTGGCGCGTCGCTGGCCAAAGCCAGGGCGTGGGCAGAAAATACGCGGGCGCTTTCCAAGTCCGCCGCATCTGCCTCGGTGTAGTCTCCCGCCGCCATGGACTGCAGGGCATGCATCGCCAGCGCCTTGGCGTAGAGCGCACCCGAGGCCGGCAGCGCATCATCAAGCACCGTGACGGCAGCAATGTTGCTGCGCTGGGCTGCGATGCGCGCATCGGCTTGGACCGCGTCACGCGGCACCCCGGTTTCCGGGTCTACGAAGTCGGCAGCGCGTCCCAGTAAGCGACTGGCACGCTCAGCCCACTGCTTGTGCCCGCTGGCTTGGCCCAACGCCAAGAATCCCAGGGCCAGGGCGGCATAGTCCTGCAAGGTGCCTTCATTGCCGTGCTCAGCACGATTGGCGAAGCTCACGCGAGCCAGCCGTCCGGCATTCTCATCCCACTGCATAGTCCACACCGAGGTTGCTGCCTTCTCGGCGAGCGCCAAGGCTTCTGGCTGGTCCAGGAGCAGCGCGGCTTCAGACAAGGCTTCGATGGCCAGCCCGTTCCAACCGGCGATCACCTTCTCATCGCGGACCGGCATAATTCGCGAGCGGCGCAGCGTGCGCATTGCATCCCGCAGTTCATGGAGAACACCGATTTCGTTCGTTTCAGGAACCCTCAACAGCGAGAAGCAGAAGTTCTGCGGGTCCTCGGCCACCGGCGCGAAACGCAACAACCCCTTGGGCAGCCGCTGAATCAAAGGGTCGGTGACCAGTGCGATTTCCTCGCGGCTGAAGGTGTAGTACGCGCCCTCGATCTGGCGGCCATCACGGGATGAATCGGCATCCAGGGAAGCCGCGAAAGCTGGAGCGGCCGAAGATGCGGTGAGCAGTTCCTCGTTGAGGAAGTCGATAATGCCTTGGGCGCTGCGCTGGGCGAGCCAGGCGAGATTCTGCGCGCGCTGGGCTATCTCCCCTTCGGACTTGCGGGCGAATTCTGCCGCCAGGACACTGGTGCGAGCCGCCAGTGAAAGCAGGCCGGCATTGTCGTAGAGCATCTTTTCGAAGTGCGGGACCGACCAGTTCTCATCAACGCAGTAACGGGCGAAACCGCCATCAACATGATCCTGCAGGCCGCCAAGGAACATCGCTTCGAGATGGGTGGCCGCTGCGGCGAAGGCCTCGGCGGCGCGGTCAGGGGTGGTGACCACTGCACGCCACAGTGTCTTCAGAGCCCAGGTCGGCGGGAACTTAGGTGCCGGGGTGAAGCCGCCTTCCGGTTTGGTGGCGGCAACCCATCGATCAAGTGCTGCGCCGAAGGCCTGCTCTGCTGGTTGCTGCGACTGCAGCGACAACAGCGAGCTCTGGCGGCTTCCGAGTTCGGCCAAATGCGCGGCGAGCATCTGGGCCTGCTCTTCCAGCGAATCGCGCTTGGTTTCCCAGGCCTCGTGGACGGCGTTAAGCACTTGGCGGAAGCTCGGAGTCTTGCCACGGGGCGTCTTCGGATAGTACGTGCCGGCATGCACGGTACGCCCGTCAGGAAGGGCGAAAATCGTCATCGGCCAACCACCGGCACCGGTGAGCGCCTGGGTAGCCAGCATGTAGGTGTCGTCCACGAGCGGATGCTCTTCGCGGTCCACTTTGATAGCTACGAAGTTTTCGTTCAGCAGCGCCGCGATTTCAGGATCGTCGAAAGACTCGTGGCTCATCACGTGGCACCAATGGCAGGCAGCGTAGCCGATGGAAAGCATGACCGGTACGTCGCGCAACCGGGCCTGTTCGAAGGCTTCGTCCCCATAGGGGAACCAGTCGACAAGTTGGTGCGAATGCTGTCTGAGGTATTGGCTGGATGAGCCAGCGAGTCGTTGAGCCACGCAATCATGCTATCGCGCAGCTCACAAAGCGCCTATTGCTGTTCGTCGGTCTTCGGGTCGTGCGGCTCTTCGGATTCCTGAAGCTTGCGCTCTTCCCCCTTGGCCACCATTTCCTGCTGCTTTGCCTCGGCTTCCGAGGTGTAGCGCACGCGGCGCACTCGACGGACCATGTCGCGAATCAGGAAGATCACGGCAACCACCAAGGCTGCGGTGAAAATGAACCCAAGGAATCCTGGACCGTATTCGCTGCTGGTCTCCGTACCGACACCGAGGGTCGAGGAAGTCAGAGCCAGGGATTCGAAGATCGTATTCACGATGTAAAGACAACTCTTTTCTAGTACTGGAAAGCGCTTAGTACTATCTTAGTCCGGCAAACAGGTCGGTCTCGGGCAACTCGGTAGCTACCTTGGAGGAAATCAGCGTGTAGTCTTCCCACGGCCAGTGCTCCGCGTAGACGTGTTCCGGTACGGCGAAGAAGAAACCTTCCGGGTCGATCTGGGTTCTGTGGGCCAGCAACGCCTGATCGCGCTGCGAGAAGAAATCCGCGCAGTTGATCTGGGTGGTCGTGGTGTGTGGGGAAACCCACTTGAACATCTGGTTTTCCTCGTCCGCTTCCCACAGCGCAACGCGCTCGGTGTAGGGGGACTCGTAACCTGCTTCCAGCATCGCGTAGTGCAAGGTGCGGAAACGATCCGGTGCGAAAGCACGGTCGTAGTACAACTTGCTCACCGACCACGGCGCACCCAGTTCCGGGTACATCTGCGGATTAGCCGCGTGCTCAAAGGCAAAGGTTGAAACCTTATGGCAGTGGATGTGGTCCGGGTGGGGGTACCCGCCGTTTTCGTCATAAGTCGTGATGACGTGGGGACGGAATTCACGGATCAGCTTGATGATGCCGGCAGCAGCGATTTCTACTGGCTGCAAGGCGAAGGCGCCAAAGGGCAGCTCCGGCAGCGGATCCCCTTCCGGCAAGCCGGAGTCGACATAGCCCAGCCAGCGGTGCTTGACGCCCAGCACTGCAGCGGCCTCGGCCATCTCGGTCCGCCGGACGCCTGCCAGGTCGCGGTGCGCATGGGCGAGTTCGCCAGCGGCGGCGTTGAGAATATCCCCGCGCTCACCGCCGGTGCAGGAAACGACCATCACTTCGGCGCCAGCATCAACATAGGCGGCCATCGTTGCAGCACCCTTTGAAGATTCGTCGTCCGGGTGCGCGTGAATAGCCATGAGCCGCAGACCCTGCGAAGGAGCAATTTTCTTCACGTCGTGAATCTCCACTTATCTTCTTTCCTTATGCCACGTTTTTGGACGGCCCGAAGCTTCGAATCTGTCCGTCATCCATAACAACTCACAGCCGACCACCGGTTATTCCCCCATGCTGAAAGACGGTAAACTTGAGTAAGGAACCAACGTACGGCATTCCCAGTTCAAATGCCGCCAGGCAAGAGAGTGGTGCAAGGCAAATAATGTCTGATCCAAGCTTAACGGCTCGCTACAACAACCCCAAGAAACGCAGTCTTCCCAGGAAAACGCGTAACTGGCTAATTGCTGCCGCGCTCTCCGTCGGCGTTGCGGGGGCCGCCTATGTCGGCTTCAACAACTACAGCGCCATCAGCGCGCAGGACATCGAGTTCGAGGTCATTTCCGCAACGAAGGCCAAGGCCATTGTCGCAGTCGAATACAACACCAAGCACCGCGTGCAGTGCGATATTCGTGCGATGAACGAATCCAAGGCCATCGTCGGATACGACACCATTTTGCTTGATCCTGGAGAAGCTACCGGGCACATCACCCAACGCCTGGAGATTGACCTGCACACCGACAACCTGGCGACCACCGCTGGCGTGGAGTCCTGCTACGAGGTTCCGCAGGAATACAAGGGTTAATATTTCAGCTTCTTCATCCCCTAATAGCTGAATCTATTGGGCTTAAATCGTTTTGGCGACTACTATCGTTGAAAAGATACGTTTCGCCCCGCATCGGCGCATGGTTCTAGCTGAGTACTAGGACATGAGCCTGGCGGGGTCTTTGCTTGCATCGCCCATAACGTGTGAGCCCTCAGATCCGTACCGAATCCGACTTCGTCGACGCCACCGTTTCGGTGGCTTTCGGCTTTAGGACCACTTATCGGTCCCAAGGCCAAGCGAAGTCCTAACTGACCAAAGGAAGTACAACGTGAGCACCAACAGCAACGAACCTGTCGTTTGGCTGACTCAGGAAGCCTACGATCGGCTCCAGGACGAACTGACTTTCCTCTCAGGCCCGGGACGTGCCGAGATCGTTGCCCGTATCGAGCAGGCACGTTCGGAAGGTGACCTGAAGGAGAACGGCGGTTACCACGCCGCCCGTGAAGAGCAGGGCAAGGCCGAAGCGCGCATCCTCTACCTGAAGGATCTGCTGCGCCGCGCCGATGTAGGCGATGCTCCTGCCGATGACGGTGTTGTTGAGCCAGGCATGCTGGTTGTCGCCAGTATCGCTGGCGACGAGACCACCTTCCTGTTCGGCTCCCGCGAAGTTGCCGGCGACACCGACCTCGAGGTCTACTCCGAGCAGTCCCCTATTGGCGTTGCCGTGCACGGCGCAAAGGTCGGCGACAAGCTGTCGTACTTGGCTCCAAACGGCCGCGACATCAAGGTTGAGATCATCTCTGCAAAGCCTTACCAGTCCTAGCTAATAGGCTGCAATGCAAAGTCCGAAGGCCGCCAACCCATCTGGGTTGGCGGCCTTCGGACTTTGCTGCTTATGTGCTAGGCGACTGAACCGCCGGCAGTATTGGTGATCTGCGGGTCGAAGCCTTCGGCGCGCAGGTTATTGAGCACCGTCTTGGAATGCTCATGGCCCTTGGTTTCCAGGTCGATGGTGATCGCGACATCGCCCATGGACAGCGAACCGCCGATACGGGTGTGGTCCAGACGGGTGACATTCGCATCCGATTCGGCGATGATGTTGGAGATCTGCGCGAGCGAGCCGGGGCGGTCTGGAAGCATCATGCGTATGGTCAAGAAGCGGCCGGCCGCTGACAGGCCACGCTGGATCACCTTGAGCATCAGCAGCGGATCGATGTTGCCGCCAGAAAGGATTACCGCGGTGGTTGCCGGATTGATCCCGTGCGCTTCCAGCTTGTTCTCCAGCAGTGCCGCGACGCCCACCGCACCGGCTGGTTCCACCACGAGCTTGTTGCGCTCCAGGAGCACCACCAGAGCTCGTGCGAGCGTATCTTCCGATACCGTCACCACGTCATCAACTAATTCCTTGATGATCGCGAAAGGCAGCTGCCCTGGCTTGCCTACAGCGATGCCGTCGGCAATGGTGTGCACGTTATCCAGCGGGACCAACGCGTCAGCGGCCAGGGATGGCGGGTAGGCCGCGGCGTTCTCCGCCTGGACACCCACCACCTTGATCTCGCGGCCCAGTTCGCGGGCCTTGGCCTTCAGCGCGATGGCGACGCCGGCCAGCAGTCCACCGCCGCCAACACCCATCAGCACGGTGTCCACCTCAGGAAGCTGTTCGAGCAGTTCCAAGCCGATGGTGCCTTGGCCGGCAATGATGTCCGGGTGGTCGAAAGGATGCACGAAAACTGCCCCGGACTCGTCGGCAAAACGCTGCGCCTCGGCCAGCGCTTCATCCACGGTGTCACCGAAAAGCACGACTTCTGCACCATGATCACGCGTCGCGGTCAGTTTCGGCAAGGCGACGCCCCGGGGCATATAGATTCGCGCCTTGATTCCGAGGTGGCTGGCGGCCTGGGCAACGCCCTGCGCGTGGTTGCCTGCCGACGCGGCGACCACGCCTCGGGCCTTCTCGTCGTCGCTGAGCTTGGACATGCGTACATAGGCACCGCGGACCTTGAAGGATCCAGCGCGCTGCATGTTCTCGCATTTGAGGAAAACTTCGGCGCCAACATGCTGGGACAAAACACGGGAATGCTCCACCGGGGTGCGGGCAATAACGGGTTTGAGTACTTCAGCGGCGGCTTCGATATCAGCCAGCGTAACCGGCAAAGTAGGTTCGGTGCTCATGGATTATTCCTCATCTGCTGTGGACTCAGGGTGCCGGGTTTCCGGCGAAGCTGTTGGTGCGGCGGCAGGTCCTGCAGCTGCAGCCGGCGGGTCGGCCTTCGCTGGGTCGCTCGCCTTAGGGCTCTGCGCCACTACTTGGTTTCCGTAGTGCTCAATCACGAATTGGTCGGTTTCCCAGGTTCGGCCCGACAGGTATTTCACGACCGCGTTGACCACCGCCAGCAGCGGTACGGCGAATAGCGCACCCGGAATGCCTGCAAGCATGGTGCCGCCGGCTACTGACAAGACCACTGCCAGCGGGTGCAGGCTCACTGCCTTGCCCATAATCAGTGGCTGCAGGATGTTGGACTCCGCCTGCTGGACCAGCAGCACTACGGCCAGCATGATCAATGCGTTGACCCAGCCATTGGCTACCAACGCGAGCAAAACTGCCAGGGCACCAGTAAACAGTGCACCGACGATCGGGATGAAGGAGCCGATGAAGACCAGGACGCCCAGTGGCATGGCAAGTGGCACGCCCAGGAAGAATGCACCGAATCCGATGCCGATGGCGTCGATCAGCGCAACGATCATCTGGACTCGCACATAGGTGACCAGCGAGGCCCAGCCCCGGGTCAAGGCGCCGTCCATCGCCGGGCGGGCGCGGCGCGGCAAGAGGTTCACCAGGAACAAACCGATCTTGCGCCCGTCAAGCAGCAGGAAAATCAAGGCGAAGACGGCCAGCAATGTGCCTGTCAGGATCTGCCCGATCGCGGAAGTCCAGCTGATTGCTTCACTTAGGATGTTGGTGGCATTGCCGCGAAGCTGGACGAGGGTATCGTCCAGCACCTTCTGCAGGTCGTCGTTGGTCAGCTTGAGCGGGCCATTGAACAGCCAGTCCTGGACCTGCTCGATGCCCGAAAGCGCTTGGGTCCACAGGGCGGTAAATCCGGCCGAAAGTTTTTGCCCTGCTACCGATAGCCCTGCGGTGACCAGCGCAAGGAAGCCGATGAGAGTAATGCCGACGGCCAACCCGCGAGGTACAGCAAGCTTGGAGTTCATCGTATTCACAACCGGTGAGAGCAGCCCTGCTAGTAGCGCTGCGATGAAAACCGGGATGACCAGCAAGGAGACTTTTGACAGCGCCCACACCAGCACGCCCAAGGCTGCGACGATGATCAGGAAACGCCAAGCCCACGCTGCTGCCATGCGCATGGCATACGGCATATCCTCGGCGCTTTTGAAATCCGTCAGATCTGGCCCTGGTGTGGCAGGAGTTTCCGCCGGCTGACTCGGAAGTGAAACACGAAAACGGCGTAGACGTTCCAACCGGCTCTTCTTCATGGAACCACGCTATCGCGTTTGCCAGACAGCTTCTTGATCCATGTCTCAATTGTGACAAAAACCAAGGACCAGTGCCCGATATGGGCACTGGTCCTAGAAATCTAATTCAATATGTTTATTTGCCCTTGCCGAGGGTAACCAGATTGCACAGGCTGCCTCTTATTGCTCACGCCAACTTGAAAACACGGCTCATCAGGCGCTTCGCACATGCTATCTCCGGCGGCGCATGACCGCTTCAAGGACCCTCTCCTCAGCGTCTTCACCGGGCTTGATGCCCGCGGGTACCTTGAAGAAGAAAATTGACCCCAGTGCCCACCAAATGGCGAAGATGACCCACGGTTCCCAGCTCAGCGAGGCCGGCATGCCGGGCATGTAGAGGCTGAAGAGCGCAGCGGTGAGCAGGACTGAAGTCCAGCCGATGATAGTCCCAGCAATTCCGTTGCCGCCAACGCGCAACGGACGATCCATCATGGGTTCGCGCTTGCGCAGCACAAGGAAGGTTACCGAGACCAGGAAGTAGGCCACGATGATGCTTGGCGCCCCCGAATCCACGAGCCACCCCAGCATTTCAGCGCCGAAGAATGGGGCCAGCATGGAGATTCCACCGATGAAGACCAGTGCGTTGGCTGGCGTGCGGTATTCGGGATGCAATGTGCCAAACCAGGAAGGAAGCATGCCGCTTCGGGCCAGGGAGTAGACCAATCGCGAAGCTCCCAGCAATAGAGAGTTCCATGAAGTCAAGATGCCGGCAATGCCACCGGCAATCAGCACCTTGGCCATCAGCTCCGAACCGAACATGGCCCCGAAAGCATCCGCCGTTGCAATGTCAGCTCCAGCCAGTTGCGCAGCTGGCATCGCTGACGCTGTTGTCAGGACAACCATGACGTACCAGATGGTGGCCAAGACTACGGAGACGACTACGAGCTTGCCAATTTGCTTGGCCGGAATCTTCACTTCTTCAGCGGACTGCGGAATCACGTCAAAACCGATGAACAGGAATGGCACCGCCACCAGCACGGCAAAGAACCCGCTGGTTCCAGGGGTGAAGAAAGGTTCCATGTTCTTGGCTTCGCCGCCGGCAAAGGCGCCGGCAATCATCAGGGCACCGATTGCCACCAGGAAGAGCACCACGAAGGTCTGCAATACGCCAGCTTGCTTCACGCCGCGAATATTGATCCAGGTGATCACCACCGCTGAAAGCACGCCTACCAACGCCCACGTCAGATTTACTTCAAAACCGGCAACCGTCCACAAGGGGATCTGGCTCATGCCCGGGAAGATGTATTCCACGGTTCGTGGCAAAGCAACCGCCTCGAAAGCCACAATCGTGACATAGCCGCCGGTAATTGCCCACGATCCGATAAACGAAGGCCGGGCGCCCAAGGCGCGCAGGATGAAGTTATGCTCGCCACCGGCTTTCGGCATGGCCGCGGTCAGTTCGGCATAGGTCAGGCCAACGACCGCCATGATGCCACCGCCAACGAGCATGGCCAGTACCGCGCCCATGGTGCCGGCGTTATCCAGCCACCCACCGGTCAGCACTACCCAGCCGAAGCCGATCATTGCACCGAACCCTAGGGCCAGGGCATCCAAGTTGCCCAAGGATTTCACCAGCCCCGGCGTTTTTCCCGCTGATTGCTCGACTGCCATTGCGTTCCTCCTGCCAAATCTGCTGTGAGTTGAGTATCTGAATAGCTACAGGAGAATCTAACCAAGGTTTCGCATGAGCGCCCAATCAGCTGTCATTTTCCATGGCATAGGCGGTTGCAGCCGATCATAAAAATTCATATTTGAACAGGCGATTAACGCACAAGGACCAGTGCCCGAAATGGGCACTGGTCCTTGCGAGCTATGCTATTGCGGCTAGTCGTCGCCACGCAGGATCGCGAGAATACGCAGGATCTCGGTGTACAGCCAGATCAGGGTCATGGTCAGGCCGAAGGCACCGCGCCATGCCATGATGGCTGGAGCACCCTGGTTGGACAGTTCCTCGATCATGGTGAAGTCGGCAACCAGTGCGTAAGTTGCCAGCAGTACAGCAACTACACCGATAACCAGGCCGAGGACGCCGTGGCGCATGCCGAACATGCCATCGATGACGCCAGTGAGCATCAGAACCATGTTGAGAAGCGAGAAGACGATCAGACCGACCATGCCGATCATGAACATCTTGTTCAGCTTGGGAGTCATGCGGTACTTGCCCGAGCGGTACAGCGCCAAGGTTACGCCGGCAACACACAGGGTAGCCAGTACAGCCTGGATAGCGATTCCCTGCATACCTTGACGGCTTTCAAGGAATCCGGAGAGACCGCCAAGGAACAGGCCCTGGGCTGCGGCATACAGCAAGATGAGCACAGGCGATGGGCGCTTCTTGAAAGCGTTAACCAGACCGAGGACAAAGCCAACCAAGGCACCTGGCAACATGAGGGCCGGCATGCCCCAGCCAATCGCGGCGCCAACAACAACCAAGGCCAGGCAGAGCACGGTCTTGTTGATCGTGGTTCCGATGGTCATGCGGCCGGTGTCGGCGCTGGTTGCAGCAGGCTGCTGGTACATCTGCTGCAGCTGGTCTGCGCTCATATTTGCGGTGTCACGGAATCCAACAGCACTTCCAGGCTTGGTTCCCCAAGCATCAGAGCGGCTGCTGGAACCAAAAATTGGATTGCCCAATGTCATTCCCCCATAGATTGCGATTGCGCCGGCACGTGGCTAGCTGAAGATCTTTTGCTTAATCCTATTGAGCATTGCTGTGAAATCACTCAGTCGGAAGGATGATATAGGGCATTTTTCCGAAGAAAAACTACTCTGTCAGCGATATTCTTGAAAGTTCTACCATCAAGGTTGCCTTGGCAGCCGATTTTGGTGGAATGCACGATGCCTGGGGTTGAACGATGGATGCGCTCCCACTTTTGGCAAAAGAAAAGACCGCTGCTGACCGGAAAATCCGGAACAGCAACGGCCTTATTCTGTACCCCCAGTGGGACTCGAACCCACAAGCCTTTCGGCAGCTGATTTTAAGTCAGCCGTGTATGCCAATTCCACCATAGGGGCAAGACTCTCAAATTTTACGTGATCGGCAAAGCAAATAGAAAATCCTTCTTTGCTGACGTATGCGAGGGGCCAATTGCTTGGCCCCTCGCATCATCGTCGATCAACTACGGCTCAAGCCTACTTCTTCGGCTTGGCCGACTCTTCGAAAGCAGTGCGTGGTGCTTCGAGGTTGTTCAGCTGCAGGGCATCGCGCTTGAAGACCAGTGCAACCAGCCAGTCGCCAACGACGCGGAACTTGCGCTCGAAGGTCGGCATGGCCATGCCGTGGTAGCCGCGGTGTGCCATCCATGCTGGCCAGCCCTTGAGCTTGATGCCAACAACCTTGGCAACGCCCTTGTTGCGGCCGAAGCCGGCAACTGCGCCCAGGTTGGAGTGCTTGTATTCCTTGATGGTGCCAACACCGTAGCGCGCAGCGTACAGGTTCTTGGCCAACAGCTTGGCCTGGCGCACTGCGTGCTGTGCGTTGGGAACGCAGGTGCCGTCCGGCAGGCCGCCGGTGACGTCCTTGACTGCCGAGATATCGCCGGCTGCCCAGGCGCCTTCCAGAGGTTCGCCGTTGGCATCCTTGATACGAAGGTCCGTGCGGGTCTCGATGCGGCCGCGCTGCTCGATTGGGAAATCGGTGGAGCGAACCATCGGGTTGGCCATGACGCCAGCAGTCCAGATCAAGGTGTCGGAACCGAACTCGCCCGCTGGGGACTTGTCGGCCATGTTGATCAGTTCCAGGTTGCCTTCTTCGGCATTGTTCAGCGAAGTGTTCAGCAAGACCTCGATGCCGCGGCTGCGCAGGTGATCGACAACCCACTCCGCCTGCTCGGCGGTGACTTCTGGCATGATGCGGCCCATGGCCTCGATCAGGACGAAGCGTGCTTCCTTCGCATCGATGCGGTCGTTGAGGCCGATCAAGTGACGGGCCATGTCTTCCAGCTCGGCGATGGTCTCGATGCCGGCGAAGCCGCCGCCGACAACCACGAAGGTCAGGGCGCGCTTGCGTGCAACTGGATCAGTCATGTTCGAAGCGGACTCGATGCGCTCGGCAACCTTGTTGCGCAGGGCGACGGCCTCTTCGATGGTCTTCAAGCCAATGCCGGTTTCAGCCAGGCCAGCGATGGGGAAGGTACGGGTGACCGCACCAGCGGACATCACGACATCGGTGTATTCCAGCTCGAACTGCTCGCCGTTGACCGGAGCAATGACAGCTTTCTTGTTGGCATGGTCGATGCTCAGCACGCGGCCGTTGACCAGCTCGGAGTGCTTCAGGTGCTGACGGTGCGAGACCACAACGTGGCGTGGTTCAATCTGGCCACCGGCAACTTCTGGCAGGAATGGCTGGTAAGTCATGTACGGGTTCGGGTCGACAACGGTGACGATGCCGCCGTGTGCCTTGACCTTCTTCTGCAACTTCATCGCGACGTACAGGCCTACGTAGCCACCGCCGACGATAAGAATGCGCGGACGCTTCTGGGAGGTTTCGATGATCGACATACTGTTGATTCTACGCGGATTTTTCGAGTTAGTGAAAACATTCACTAACTATTTCCGTTCGGTGTGTCACGTCGTCGCCAGGCATGGGCGTTTCCGACTGCCGAGGTTCGCACCAACCTGTCGAATTAAGCATCGGAAGGCGCGAAAAAGCGGGGTGGATCTTCAGTTTCCACCCCGCTTTGTCCGCTATTTACTTCTCTTCTTCGGGAATCTCGTCGAACAGATCCCGGCCGCCAGCTTGATCCGGGACTTTCAATGAACTCAAGGAAGCCGAACCAAGCCGCGCCGCAGCCTTCTCGCGTCGACGACGCACCAGGGTCTGGGCGATGCCTGCAATGATCACCAGCAGCAAGAGCACTCCCCCGCCGACGATCAGCAACGGCTGAAGCGCCGGTGCCGAGTCATCGGGAAGAACCGGATCTGGCGCCGCGACCTGCTTGAGGTCCGATTTCTCCATCGAGACGCCCGGAGCTGGGGTATCAGCAGTCTTCTGGGTGTCGCGGCGGTGCACGCGAATCCACTCGCTGATCGTGCCCAGCGGGTTCTCGGATACCGAGGGGACGCTCGCCGTCACTGCCGCCTGCGCATCGATGATTCCGTAGCCGTAGAGGTTGTCCACGCCGGCTGTGCCGGTGTCCTTGGCGGTCTTCAGGATGCGGTTGATGACCTCAGGAGCTTTCATGTTCGGGTATTCCGAACGAATCAATGCGGCCACGCCCGCCACCAAAGGAGCCGCGCCGGAGGTACCGGACCAGCGCGCGTAGCCGTCATCTGGCAAGCCGCCGACCAACTGCTCGGCAGGGGCTGCAACGCCGATGGAAATGCCTTCGGTCGAGGAATCCTGCGAAGCCTTGCCGCTGGCATCAACGCCGGCCACGGTCAGCACTCCCGGAATGGTGGCCGGGGCGCCCACCTGGCTCATGCCGCCCGAACGGTTGCCTGCAGCGGCAACAATAACCACGTCATGGTCTTCTGCGTACTTGAAGGCGTCGTCCCAGCTTTCCGGCCATGCCGGGCTGGTTGAACCGAGAGACATGTTGATGACCTTGGCCCCGGAATCCACGGCCCATTTCACGGCACGGGGGATCTGGGTTTCCACTGGAATCTTCGCCGGGTTGCCTTCGCCCATCCACAGCGACACAGACAGCAGGTCTGCTGCCGGAGCGACGCCGAGCACGCCGTCCTTGCCGCTCTTCAGCTTTGGCACCTTTTCGTACTCAGGTTCCTGGGGAATGTCCTCGTCTTCGTCTTCGGCGGTCTTCTTGGCCTTTTCCCACGCGGCCTTCAAGCGCTCGTTCTCGGATTTAACCCGCTTGATTTCGCCCTTGTTGTTGCCGCGCCCGCCGAGCAAGGTAGCCACCAAGGTGCCGTGCTCGCTCATGACGCCTATGGGCTTGTTGCCCTTGTCTCCGCCTGAGCCGGACATATCAGCACCGCCAACCACGGCACCCTTCAAGTCTGGATGCGCGGTATCAATGCCGGTATCAATGATCGCGACTTTGACGCCTTCGCCCTTTGTCGTCTTGTGCGCTTCGGCCACGCCCAACGACTTGAGCCAGTATTCGGACTCACGCATGTTGTCAGCGCGGGCAGGTGCGCCCACGCTGAGCAGGGTGAAGGCCAACAGCGCTGCGACAAGCAGAGAGCCGAGCTTGAGGAAGCCCATTCTTTTCCTGGCACGCAAAGCTGAGCTCAAGACATCTCCTTGGGTCGGTGACTGGGTGACAGGTTCAGGCGGCGGCAGCTGAAGCCGCGATTCCGTCGAGAATATCGTGTTCGGAAGCAATCAGAACCATTTCGCGGTTCCCGCTGGCCTTTTCAAGGTAATGAAGGATGCGTTGCGCAATGGCTGCGCCAGCTTGGATCACATCAACTCGTCCCGGATGCATGAAGCCCAGTGCTGCGCGCTCTTCCCGGCTGTAGGAAAGCATGCTGGCGGTGGCTTGGCGCATCTGGGCGAAGCTCAGCTGCGCCCCATGGATCTTTTCCGACTCGTACTGCTTCAATCCCAGGGCCTGGGCGGTGAGCGTCGTGAAAGTGCCGGCAACCATGATCACCGCGTCGACCTGCGCAACGTCAACCGATCCGGCCAGGGATTCCAAGGTGCTGTCCATGAATTCCAAGGCCTGGTCCGAACGCAATCCCGCTTGGTGGAACCGTTCGGTAACGCGCACACACCCCATGTCCAGGCTCTTGGCTGCCAATGGGCCGGTGGCATCACCGAGAACGAATTCAGTGGATCCACCACCGAGGTCGATCACCAGGCTCTTGCCGCTTTGCCCGTCCCGGACCGAAGCCGCACCGGCAAAGGACAGGGAGGCTTCTTCTTCACCGCTGATCACTTCCGGGGCGACGCCCAGGATCTTGGTGATCCGCTCGGTGAAGACCTCGCGATTCGATGCATCGCGGGCCGCCGAGGTCGCTGCGAAACGGATGGCTTCCACCCCATGCTCATCGCACAGCTTCTTGTACTCGCGAGCAGCTTCAAAGGTGCGCTCCAAGGCTTCGGGAGCGAAAGCGCCGGTAGCGTCAACGCCCTGGCCCAAGCGCACGATGCGCATGGTGCGCAGCACGTCGACCAGCTGGCCATCGGCCCCGATGTCCGCGATCAGCAGACGGATGGAGTTGGTTCCGCAGTCAATACCGGCCACGCGCATTAGGCGTCATCCTGGTCAGCGCCCTGTGCGGATTCACGCACGGCACGCTTCCGGGCGCGTTCTGCGCGCTTGGCCGCTGGGTCCTGCTGTTCCTGGGTCTTCACGTGGCGCGAGCGGTCACGGCTCGGGGCCTCGGATTCGGTATCCCAAGCACCCACGCAGTAGCACTTGTCCTTGGTCCACCACTGGGCAATCCCAGCCAGCGCTTCATCACCCAGCGGGTTCACGCCCTCGCCGGCAGCCAGCGAGTGCCCTACCAGCACGTGCAAGCACTTGACGCGGGTCGGCATGCCGCCAGCGGAGACACCAGCGATTTCCGGAACGGCCCCGGTCCCCGAGCGCTGGCCAATCGCATCGCGGTTGGCCAGGTACGACTCGTGGGCAGCTACATAAGCCTGCGCCAGCTGCGCGTCCTCACCCAGGCGGTCATTCATCTCGTTCATCAACCCGGCAGCTTCCAACCGCGACACTGCCGCAGTGATCACCGGGTGCGCCAGGTAGTAGGTGGTGGGGAAGGGAATACCCGAGGAAAGGCGCGGTGCCGTGGTGGCTACCAGAGGGTTTCCGCAAACGCAGCGCGCACCGATCTCCACCACATCGCGCACCGGGCGGTTCAGCTGGCGGGACAGGGTGTCGAGGTCAGCTTCGCTGGGTACTCGTCCGGCGGCGTCAAGGGCTTCGCGAATTGGCTGTTCAGTCACGGTTATAAGTCTCTTCGTGTTTAAAGTGGTTAGTCAGTGGCAGAACGTCGAACGGAGTCGAGCAGAGCATCAACCCATGGAAGTTCCTGGCGCACCTCGAAGGTGCTTCCGTTGCCGTCGGCGGGCGTCTCTTCATCCTTAGGGCGTTCACCCACCACCATGTAGAGCTTTTCACCAGGCATTACCAAGTTTATCCGCTCGCGTGCTTGCTGCTTGATGTACAGCGGGTCATCCCAGCGCGCGATCTCTGCCTTGAGGTCATCGCGCTGCGTCTCCAGCGCTTCGATCGAGGCATTCAGCTCATTCAGCTCCGCCATCTGCGTGCGGTAGAAATTCACCGTGGGCACGAGCATCACTGCGAAGAAGGCCAGGACCACGATCAAGGCGGCGATACGGCCGGAAAACCGGTGCGCAGCAACGGGTTCGCCCTCGGGGACGTGGTTCTGGCCAGACGGCTTCTGCCCCGGCTTGCGGCGTACGGCAGCAGAGAACTTCACCCGGTCATCGCGTCGGCGTTCGTTCTGCTTTTCCTTGGCACGTTCGCGCAGCGGCACCTTCGGCTTCGGCGCGTAATTTCCTGCAAATTTTTTCGGCTCACGTGACGCATCTGACGCTGGGCGTGCCGTCGATTTCGGCTGTGCTGCAACGCTTCTGGGCTTCTGCGCAGCGGGAGCGGCCTTCGGTGGGCGCGGCGTTGCAGGAGTTTGCCTGGCCTGCGCTTGTGGCCTGACGATGCGCAGAGCGTCGGTAGGCGGTTCAGCTTCGGAACCTGCGCCGTCATGTTTCGTCTGGTCAACCGGGGTTATTACGGCTTCTTCGGCCGGATCCGGAGTATTACGGCGAGGCATTCGCGGTGGTCGCTGAGCCATACTCCCCCAATTCCCGTGGTGCTTTTCGTGCGGTGTTGCCGTGGACTTGGCAAGATAATTCCATTAAATAACGAAAAGCCCGCCGGTATCCACTACCGACGAGCTTATTCGCTATTACTGAAAATTAGCTGTTGAAACGCGGGAACGCGCTACGGCCAGCGTAGACCGCCGAGGCGCCCAGGTCTTCTTCGATGCGCAGCAGCTGGTTGTACTTGGCTACGCGCTCGGAGCGAGCTGGTGCACCGGTCTTGATCTGCCCGGCGTTGGTTGCCACGCAGATGTCAGCGATGGTGACATCTTCGGTTTCACCCGAACGGTGCGAGGTGATGGTGGTGTACCCGGCACGCTGCGCCATGGTCACTGCATCGATGGTTTCGGTCAGGGTGCCAATCTGGTTGACCTTCACCAGCAGCGAGTTGGCGGTGCCCTTGGCGATGCCGTCGGCCAGGCGCTGCGGGTTGGTGACGAACAGGTCGTCGCCTACCAGCTGCACCTTGTCGCCAATGGCGTCGGTCAGGGTCTTCCAGCCATCCCAGTCGTCTTCATCCAGTGGATCCTCGATCGAAACCAATGGGAAGTCGGCAACCAGGCCAGCGTAGTAGTCGCTCATTTCCTGGGCAGAGAGCGCCTTGCCCTCGAACTGGTAAGCGCCGTTCTCGTAGAACTCGGAGGAAGCGACATCCAGCGCCAGGGCGATGTCTTCGCCCGGGGTGTAGCCAGCGCGCTTGATCGCTTCGGTGATCAGTTCCAGAGCCGCGCGGTTGCTTGGCAGGTTCGGAGCGAAGCCGCCCTCGTCGCCCAGGCCGGTGGAGAGGTTCTTCTCCTTCAGCACGGACTTGAGGTTGTGGTAGACCTCGACGCCCCAGCGCAGGCCCTCGGAGAAGGTCGGCGCGCCGAGCGGGGCGATCATGAATTCCTGGATGTCCACGTCGGAGTCGGCGTGGGAGCCGCCGTTGAGGATGTTCATCAGTGGCACTGGCAGTACGTGCGCGTTAGGGCCGCCCAGGTACTTGAACAGTGGCAGGTTGGCGCTCACCGCAGCGGCGTTGGCCACTGCCAGGGAGACGCCGAGGATGGCGTTTGCACCCAGCTTGGACTTGTTGGCAGTGCCGTCCAGTTCGATCATGGTGGCATCGATGGCGCGCTGGTCGGTGGCGTCAAGGCCCTCCAGCTCGTCGGCGATTTCGTCGATGACGGACTCTACAGCACCCAGTACGCCCTTGCCGAGGTACCGGTCTTTGTCGCCGTCGCGACGCTCAGCTGCTTCGAAAGCGCCGGTGGATGCACCGGAAGGAACAGCAGCACGGCCATGCGAGCCGTCGGATAGCAGGACCTCGACCTCGACGGTCGGATTGCCGCGGGAATCAAGGATTTCGCGCGCGTGAATGGCGTCAATCAATGCCATGAGTATGGACTCCTTGTAGAAAAGGGGTGGTCTTGGGGCAGGTCAACCAGCGGTCGCTGATAAGACCGTCGGCGCCATTGCCTGTCTCTAGCCTAGCGCTTCGAAGGTGATTTGGGCGATGTTGTTGCGCCAGTTTCCGCGCCGTATTGCTGGCCCAGGGCCGCGCGCAGCACAGATTCGGCATCCAGGCCCAGCTCCTCGGCCCTCGCTGACAGGGCCATCAATTCCTTGGCCAGGGAGAACTCGTCGACGATTCGCTCACGAACCTGCTCGGTGACTAGCCCGGCCGCGGGCTGTGCCGATCCTGCTCTGGCATGGCGATCAAGCAATTTCTGCGCGAGCGCCAGGGACGGCAGCCCAGCGGGCAGTCCGGCGTTCTTCCGCTTCTTCGGCTGGCCGGCGCGTTCGGCCTGCTTCGCCGCATCCCACACGCGGATAATCTCATCCACATCCGTGATGACGTCCTGGCGGACCTGGCCCTGCTCGTCGAAAATATGCCGGTTGCGGCGCAATAGCTTCGCATTCAGCGTTTCGGCGACATCGTCCAGGCCGAAATGGTCTTGCTCCTCGGCGATCAGCGAATGCAGCAGGATCTGGAAGTACAAGTCCCCCAGCTCCTCCTTCAACAGATCCGGGTTCCGTTCAGCGATGGCGTCCAGCACCTCATAGCTTTCCTCGATGAGGTAGGTGCGCAGCGACTCGTGAGTCAGCGCGCCAGTCCAGGCGCATCTGCTGCGAAGGGTCCGTACGGTGGCGTTGAGCTGGTCTAGCTGCGTTCTGTTCTCCGGCATAGGAACATGCTATCGAAGCGGGCTTTCAGCCTGCGGCCAAGGAGCTGCCCATTGCTGCCCATTCGGGCTAGCATGGCCGTAGTTCATCCCGACGACGCGAAGGATTGCCAATGACCGTCCAAGACACCGCCCAGCTGGAATTCCTGGATCAGCTTCCAGCCAAACTCTTCATCGGCGGCCGGTGGGTTGAGGGGCGCTCCGAGCGCATCCTGCGCACTGCCAACCCTTTTGATGACTCGCTCCTGGCCGAGATCCGCCAGGCGTCGACCGACGACGTCGACGACGCCTATGGCGCTGCCGCCGCTGCGCAGCCAGGCTGGGCGGCGCTCTCCGCCGGCAAGCGCTCGAAGGTCTTGAACCAGGCCGCCGACTACCTGCAGTCGAACTTCGAGGGCATCCTGGCGCTGTTGACCGCCGAGTCCGGTTCCACGCAGTTGAAGGCGAACATCGAACTGGGCGGCACCATCGCTGCCATCCGCGAAGCAGCCACCTTCCCCACCCGGGTGCACGGCAAGATCCTGCCCTCCAATGCCGAGGGCAAGGAGAACCGGGTCTACCGCGAACCGGTCGGCGTGGTGGGCGTCATCAGCCCGTGGAACTTCCCGCTGCTGCTGTCGGCCCGGTCCGTAGCGCCCGCCCTGGCCCTGGGCAATGCGGTGGTGCTCAAACCCGCCTCGGATACCCCGCTGGTGGGAGCCTTGGTCCTGGCCAAGGCTTTCGCCGAGGCTGGCCTGCCAGATGGCGTGCTGAACGCAGTGGTTGGTTCCGGTTCGGAAATCGGCGATTACTTCGTGGCGCATAGGACCCCGTCGCTGGTTTCGTTCACCGGTTCGACTCCGGTGGGCAAGAACGTCGGGAAAATCGCGGTCAGCGGCGAGCACATGAAACGCGTGGCGCTGGAGCTTGGCGGCAACGCGCCATTCGTCGTGCTCGAAGACGCTGACCTTGACGAAGCAGCCAAGGCCGCGACCCTGGGCAAGTTCTTGCACCAGGGGCAGATCTGCATGGCCATCAACCGCATCATCGTCCAGGCCCCGGTCTACGAGGCCTTCATCGAGAAGTTCATCGAGCAGGTCGGCAAGCTCGGCTATGGTGATGCCGCCGATCCAGCCAACCTCGTGGGACCGATCATCAATGATGCCCAGTTGGAGTCGGTGAGCGGCAAGATCAAGACCGCGCGTGCCCAGGGCGCCCGCGAAGTCCTGGCAGGTTCGATCACAGGCCGGGTGGTCTCTCCCCACGTCTTCGCAGATGTCACCAGCGGCATGGAACTGTTCCGCGAGGAGATCTTCGGCCCGGTCGTGGGCATCGCCAAGGCCGACTCCGAAGAGCATGCGCTGGAACTGGCCAACGACACCGAATTCGGCTTGTCCTCGGCCGTTTTCACGCAAAACCTGGAGAAGGGCGTCGCCTTTGCCCGCGGCATCAAGGCCGGGATGACTCACGTCAATGACATCACCGTCAATGATGAACCGCATGTGATGTTCGGTGGCGAGAAGAATTCGGGTCTGGGCCGTTTCAACGGCGAGTGGGCTATCGAGGAATTCACCACCGATCACTGGGTCGGCGTGCAGTCCACCAAGAAGCAGTACCCGTTCTAGGAACCACCTGCCCTTGGAACCAGCGAAGCCGCCCCTTGCTTGGGCAAGGGACGGCTTCGGTGGTTGCCTGGCGGCTGGGTCCTGGAACTAGTCGGCGACGTTTTCGTATTCGTCTTCGTCGTAGTCCTCGTCATCCAGCAGGTTGTCGTAGTAGTCGTTGATGTACTCAACGAGCAGCTCGCGCATTTCCAGCGGGACGAAGGCAGCTTCGGCGGCGTTCAGCGTCAGATCCAGCAGATCTTCCAAGTCGTAGTCGAAGGCTTCTACCAGCAATTCGAACTCATCGGACAAGGTGGTGCCGGACATCAGGCGGTTATCCGGCGAGATGGTGACATTGAAACCGGTCTGGACCAGCAGGTCGATCGGGTGGTTCCCGATGCCTTCGCCGAATTTGGAGGTAGCACCGGTCTGCAAGTTCGAGGACGGGCAGACTTCCAGCGGGATGCCGCGTTCGCGGACCCAGTTCGCTACCGGGCCCAGCGATACCAGGCCGGTATCGTCGCTGAGTTCTTCGCCGTTCTCGTCGATAGCTCCGAACTCGATCTCGATGTCCTCGGCTACGCGGACTCCGTGGCCCAGGCGCTGGGCGCGGCCGATCAGGATGGCTTCCTTGATGGAATCCAGGCCGGCTGCTTCGCCAGCGTGCACGGTGGTTGGGAAGAGGTTCTCGGCCAGCAGGTCGAAAGCTTCCTTCATCACTGAGGGCGGGAAGCCATCTTCAGCACCGGCGATATCGAAACCGACGACGCCACGACCACGGTGGCGCAGGGCCAGCTTGGCGATTTCCACGCCTTGGTCGCTGTGGCGCATGGCGGTAACGATCTGGCCGATCTGCATCGGGTGGCCCTCGGCGTTGAGCTGCTCGCAGGCCTGGTCCAGGCCTTCCTGGATGGCGTCGACGACGTCGTCCAGGCTCAAGCCTTCGCGGCGGTGCTGCTCTGGTGCATAGCGGACTTCGCCGTAGATGACACCGTCTTCAGCGAGGTCCTCTACGAATTCGCGGGCAACGCGGATCAGCGCATCTCGGGTCTGCATGACCGCGACGGTGTGCTCGAAGGTTTCCAGGTAGCGTGGCAGCGAGCCGGAGTCGGCTGATTCACGGAACCATTCGCCCAAAGCTTCTGCTTCGGTCTCTGGCAGCTCGTGTCCAATCTCGGCGGCCAGCTCGATGATCGTCTGAGGGCGCAAACCACCGTCGAGGTGGTCATGGAGCGAAACTTTAGGCAGATCCCGGAAATCGAATTCGGGATCGTAGTCAGTATGAATCATTTCTTCAGTCACACCACTGAGCCTAGTCGCATTTTCGTGGAACTGACAGCTCCAACGGGTAAAGATCTGCGAGCCACTATGTGACCCTGATCAATACGGGAGGTTAACCCTCGTCAGGGGTTGGCGGGACGGTCTGCCTGGCTGGTTGCACCGGGTGCCCTTCGCGCTTCGCCGCGCGCCGATGCAGGCGATCCAGCACCCAGCTGACGATCCGGTCGATGACGAATCCGAGCACTACGGCGATGACAATGGAAACTGCAATGCCCAGCAGCTTGTTGTCGTGCATCCAGTTGCCGGCCAGCGCACCGATGCTGACGGAGTAGGCGGCCCAGGTCAGCACGCCGATGGTGTCGAAGAGGGTGAAGCGCTTGTGGCTGAATCCGGTGGCGCCCGCGGTCAGGTTCACGGCCACTCGGCCAATCGGGATGTATCGGGCCGTGAAAATCAGCAGAGCGCCCGAGGTTTCAAGTTTCTTCTCGGCATAGTTCAGCACCCGCTGCGCGCGTTGCCCGCGCATCCACTTGAAGCCCCTGGATCCGATCTTGCGTCCGATGGCGTACGTGATCTGGTCGCCGAGCAAGGCACCGCCGGCACCGAGCAAGCCGATCAGGACAAGGTTGGGAACACCGGTGTGGACGCCGACCGCGGCCAGTGAAACCAAAAATGATTCACTCGGGACGAGGGGGAAAATCGCATCGATCATGCAGAACAGAAACAATAACGGCAGGATCCACCATGCGCTAGCGGCCTGCGTGATCGCCTCATTGACTAATTCCATGCGTGCCTACATCTACTTTCCCAAGGCGCTCCATGCGCTGAATGTCTCTCCATTTTCGCTCGAGAACTCACCTGCGCGCATCCTGCTTACGTTGCGTTGTGGACAATTCCCATCTGCTACCCAGGTAGGAGTTAACTGACTAACGTTTGACTACGCCGTTATTGTTCCCGGGAACTTTCTGGGAACTTCCACTGCGGCAGCTGGCCTGGGAACCACAAGGATTCCAGGTAATAGCTACCGCGACTTCGAAGACGAACGGACCTGCAGAGCCCTCCTGAAAAGAAAAGCCCAGCTGCTGCAGGCAGCGAGGCCGGGGAAGAGCACTCGCAGGGCGACCAGGCTCCCGATATTTCTGGAGCGGGGCACTGATTGCCAGCGGATCGGTCGCCGGCAAGCGAAAGAGCCGGGAAACACGGCAACGTGTTTCCCGGCTCTTTGAGCGCCCATCCGGATTCGGCTACTTGGCAGCGATGCGGTCCAGGATCAGGCGGGTGTCCGGACGGTCATCGGCCGAACCGATCATGATGGCGCGCTGGACCAGCTCGATGGCACGCTCCATCTTGGCCGGGGTGTCGGTCAGCAAGGTGGCAATCGGCTCGCCACGGCGAACCAAGGCACCTGGCTTCACGTGCATGCGCACGCCGGCGCCGGCCTGGACGCTGTCTTCCTTGCGGGCACGTCCTGCGCCCAGGGTCCAGGCGGCCAGGCCGATGTCCATCGCGTCGAGCTTGATCAGCACGCCCTCGGCGGGCGCCACCACGGTGTGCGATTCCTTGGCTACCGGCAGCTTGGCATCCGGATCGCCGCCCTGGGCCGCGATCATCTTGCGCCAGATGTCCATGGCCTTGCCGTTCTTCAGCGCACCGGGGACATCCGCATCCTTGATGCCTGCCCCGGCAAGCATCTCGGTGGCCAGGGCCACGGTCAGCTCCACGACGTCCTCTGGTCCGCCGCCGGCCAGGACCTCAACAGATTCCTCGACCTCGATGGCGTTGCCGGCGGTCAGGCCCAGCGGGGTTTCCATGTTGGTCAGCAGCGCCACGGTGTTCACCGACGCATCGGTGCCCAGGTTCACCATCGTCTCGGCCAGTTCGCGGGCCATGGCCTCGTCCTTCATGAACGCGCCGGAGCCGACCTTCACATCCAGCACCAGGGTGCCGGTGCCTTCGGCGATCTTCTTGCTCATGATCGAGGACGCGATCAGCGGGATGGCTTCCACAGTGGCGGTGACATCGCGCAGGGCGTAGAGCTTCTTGTCCGCTGGAGCCAGTCCGGTGCCGGCGGCGCAGATGACCGCGCCGACGTTGGACAGCTGGGAGAACAGCGCCTCGTTGGACAGGTCCGCCTTCCAGCCGGGAATGGCTTCGAGCTTGTCCAGGGTGCCGCCGGTGTGGCCCAGCCCGCGGCCCGAGAGCTGCGGGACGGCCACGCCGAAGCTGGCGACCAGCGGAGCCAGCGGCAAGGTGATCTTGTCCCCCACGCCGCCGGTGGAGTGCTTGTCGGTGGTGGCCAGCTTCTTGCCCGACGGGTCGGTGAGGGCAGAGAAGTCCATGCGTTCCCCGGAGTTGATCATCGCGGTGGTCCAGCGCGAGATCTCGTTGCGGTTCATGCCCTGGAAGTAGATGGCCATGTTCAGCGCGGACATCTGCTCTTCGGCGATGGCCCCGCGGGTGTAGGCGTCGATGGTCCAGTCGATCATCTCGTTGCTCAGTTCGCCGCCATCGCGCTTGGCGCGGATGACTTCGACGGCACTGAATTGCTCGGTAGCCATATCAGGCACCTTCCATTCTGCTGTTGGCCGGTGTGCTCCGGCGCTAGAAGTTGAGATTCTGCGGCCCGAACGCGTCAGGCAAGAGGTCGTCGATTCCCACGATGCCGCGGGCTGTCTTGATCAGCAGCTGCGCCCCGCGGTGCTCGAAAAGCAGCTGGCGGCACCGGCCGCACGGAGTGATCAGTTCGAGCTCGCCCTCGCGCAGCTGGCCGAAGCACAGGAAGTATTCCATGGTGCCCCCGCCGGTGGCGAAGAGCTGGCCCACCATGGCGCATTCAGCGCACAGGGTGACCCCGTAGGCGGCGTTCTCGATGTTGCACCCGGAAATCAGGCGGCCGTCGCTGGTCAGTGCCGCCGCACCTACCCGGAACTCGGAGTAGGGCGCGTAGGCCTGGGACAGCGCGGCCGCAGCCGCAGCTTCGAGCTGCGGCCACGGCGCGTTGTTGCTATTCATGGGAAATCGCTATTCCTTCACGTAGGGTTCGCCCGCAGCTGCCGGTCCGCGCGAACGCCCCACCAATCCGGCCACCGCGAAGATGGTCACCAGGTAAGGCATCATGGCCATGAACTGGCTCGGTACCGGGGTGCCGATGATCGTCAGGATCACCTGCAAGTTATCGGCGAAGCCGAAGAGCAGGGCGGCCAGAAAAGCGCCGATCGGGTTCCACCGGCCGAAGATGACTGCGGCCAGCGCGATGAAGCCGCGGCCGCCGGAGATTTCCTTGGTGAAGGAGTCGATGGCCACCAGGGTGAAGAAGGAACCGCCGATGCCGGCCACGATGCCGCCGAGGGTGACATTCCAGAAGCGGATCGCGTTGACCTTGATGCCCAGGGTATCGGCTGCCTTCGGATGCTCGCCCACGGCGCGCACGCGCAGGCCCCACTTGGTCTTGAACAGGCCGAACCAGACCAGGAAGACGGCCAGGTACATCAGGTAGCCGATCACCGACTGCTTGAACAGGATCGGGCCGATGACCGGGATCGAGGAGAGCAGCGGGATTTCAATGACCGGCAGGTGCGCTGGCGAGTTGAAGCGCTCCGGGTCTTCCTGCATCACGGTGGTGAACAGGAAGCCGGTGATGCCCGAAACCAGCACGTTCAGGACCACGCCGACGATGATCTGGTTGACCACGTACTTGATGGAGAAGACCGCCAGGACCAGCGAGACCATGGCGCCGGCCAGGCCGGCGGCAACCAGGCCCGCGAAGGCGCTCTGGGTCAGCGAGGCGACCAGTGCCGCGGTGAAAGCACCGCCCAGCAGCTGGCCCTCGATGGCGATGTTGACCACGCCGGCACGCTCGCACAGCACGCCCGAAAGCGAACCGAAGACCAGCGGCACGGCCAGCACCACGCCACCGGCCAGCAGGCTGGCCAGCGAAATGCTGTTGATGTTGGCGCCGGAAACCACCCAGATCAGGAAGCCCAGCACGAACAGGACCGCCGCGATGGCGACCATCCAGGTGGCCAGGATCCTGCCCTGCTTGCGCTGCATCCACGCGTAGGCGGCAATGGCCAGCAGCAGCACGCCGAACACGATGTTGGTGATGCGGCCCGGGAAGACCAGTTCGGGCAGCTCGAAGGCGTCGCCGGCGCTGTTCAGCGTAAAGTGGGCGGCTTGGTCGTTGCCCAGCAGGCCGAAGCTGAAGAAGACGATCACTGCGATCACCGAGAGGATGATCGGGGTCTTCTTGCTCGGCAGGACGTTGATTGCCGGCTGCAAGGTGGAAGAGGTCACTTGGCACCTGCCTTAGTAGGTTCGAGCTTGGAGCTGCGCTTCTTCTTGCGGTTCATGCCGAAGATGGCCTTGACCAGCGGCGGAGCGGCGATGAACAGCACGATCAGCGACTGCACCACCGAAACGATGTCGATCGGGGTGCCGGTGGTGATCTGCATGTTCACCGCACCGGCCTGGAACGCTCCGAAGAGCAGGCCGGCGAAGAAGGTGCCCCACGGGGTGGAGCGGCCCAGCAACGCCACGGTGATCGCGTCGAAGCCCAGCGAACCGGCGATGCCGCCGGTGAGCACCTTTTCGGTGCCTGCCACCTGTGCCACGCCTGCGGCACCGGCCAACGCGCCAGCCAGCGCCATCGCGATGATGGTGGTGCGGGCCACGTTGATGCCGGCGGTCTGCGCGGCCTCCGGGTTGTGGCCCACGGCGCGGAATTCGAAGCCCACGGTGGAGCGCTTGAACATCCAGGACACGGCCAGCACCAGCAGCACCGCCATCACGAAGCCCAGGTGCAAACGCGATCCGGGGATCGCCGGGAAGATGGCCGAGCTGTCCAGGATGGGCGAGATCGGGTTCGTCTCGCCGGGACGGCGGAAGGCCTGGGTGTTCATCAGGAAGTCGATCAGGTACACGGCCACGTAGTTGAACATGATCGTGAGGATCACTTCGTGGGCGCCGGTCTTGGCCTTGAGCAGGCCGACCAGGCCGCCCCAGATTGCGCCGCCGAGCAGGCCGAAGACGATCACCAGCAGCAGATGCAGGCCGATTGGCAGGTGCCAGGCGAAGCCGATGTAGGCGGCCAGCACCGAACCGATGATGATCTGGCCCTGGGCACCGATGTTGAACAGGCCGGCGCGGAATGCCACGGCCACGCCCAAGCCGGCGCAGATCAGCGGGGTGGAGACGGTCAGGGTCTCCAGGAACGGCTTGAACCCCTGCGAGGAGTTGTAGATCGAGCCGTTGAACAGCGCCACATAGCTTTCGGTGGCCGCACGCCAGAATTCGCCGAAGAAGGCCGAAGGCTGGGCGAAGAGGTAGCCGGCCGTTTCGCCCACCTTCTCATCGGTGACCGCAATCAGCAGGCCGCCGATGACCAGTGCGACGATGACGCCGAGGACCGAGACCAGGCCTGGTCCCTGGGTGATTTGGCGCAAGAGGTCATTGCCCGGCTTGCCGGAGCCGGGAACCACAGGTGCTTTCTCGCTCACTGCGCTTCTCCTTCCTGGTTGTCATGCTCGCTAGCTGGCTGGGCTTCAACCGGCTCGTTCTCCGCCTTCGCGAATTCGGCCTGGGCCAGGGCTTCTTCCTGCGAAACACCGGCCATCATCAGGCCCAGCACCTCGCGGGAGGTGTCGCCCGGCACGATGCCGTTGATCCTGCCCTTGTAGAGCACGGCAATGCGGTCGGCCAATTCCATGACCTCGTCCAGCTCGGTGGAAACGATCATCACCGGGGTGCCCTTGTCGCGTTCGGCCACGATGCGGCGGTGCAGGAACTCGATGGAGCCCACATCCACGCCGCGGGTCGGCTGCGAAGCGATGAACAGCTTCAAATCGCGGCTCAACTCGCGGGCCATGACGACCTTCTGCTGGTTGCCGCCCGAGAGGCTGGAGGCAGGGTTCAGCGGGTTGTCGGTACGCACGTCGAAGCCCTGGATCTGCTGCGCGGCGTTCTTCTTGATCGCCTCCAGGTTCATCGAGATGCCCTTGCCGAAGGGCGGGCGGTCGTAGAGGTCCAGCACCAGGTTCTCCTCAATGGAGAACTGGGTGACCAGGCCGTGCACCGAACGGTCTTCGGGAACGAAGCCGAGGCCCGAGCGCAGGATCTGCTTGACCGACTTGCCAACCAGCTCCTGGCCGGCGAGCTTGACCGAGCCGCCCGTCACCGGCTGGGTGCCCAGGATCGCTTCGGTCAGTTCGGTCTGGCCGTTGCCCTGCACGCCGGCGATCGCCAGGATCTCCCCTGCATGGATATCCAAGGTGACCGAGTCCAGCGTGGTGGTGCCCGCCGGGTCGACAACTGTCAGGTCCTTGACCTGCAATACCGCCTGCCCGGGGGTGGCTGCGGCCTTGTTCAGGTTCAGTTCCACGGCGCGGCCGACCATGAGGTTGGCCAGCTCGGTGGTGGAGGATTCCGGGGAGACCGAATCGATGACCTGGCCGCGGCGGATCACGGTGATCACATCGGAGACGGCGCGCACTTCGCGCAGCTTGTGCGAGATGAAGACGATGGAGGTGCCGTTGGCCTTGAGCTGGCGCATGATGTCCAGCAGCTCGTCGGTTTCCTGCGGGGTCAGCACCGCGGTCGGCTCATCGAGGATCAGGATCTTGGCCTCGCGCACCAGGGCCTTGATGATCTCGACACGCTGCTGCACGCCAACGGGCAGGTCTTCGACGACCGCGTCCGGGTCCACATCGAAGCCGTAGCGGTCGGAGATCTCGCGGATCTTCTTGCGGGTGACCTGCAGGTCAAGCACGCCGCCAGCCTTGGTGGTTTCTGCGCCGAGGGCAATATTCTCTGCCACGGTGAAGACCGGGACCAGCATGAAGTGCTGGTGCACCATGCCGATGCCCGAGGCCATGGCGTCGCCCGGTCCGGAGAACTCGACGGGCTTCCCGTCCAGCAAAATTTGGCCCTCGGTCGGCTGGTACAGCCCGTAGAGCACGTTCATAAGCGTGGACTTTCCAGCACCGTTTTCGCCGAGCAGACAGTGAATCTGGGCGTCATCGACCGTCAGGTCGATATCTTTGTTGGCGTAGAAAGAACCGAAGGCTTTCGAGATTCCTCGTAGTTCGAGTTTCACGATTCCACCATCTTCATTGTTCGTTTGGCGAGGTTCTTGCTTGCAGGTTGTTTTGGCCCTTAGGCAGGCATAAAGCGCGTCACCTGCTCACCGCTGTATTGCGGCGAGCGGTGACGCGCTCCATGGCTGGTTTGCCTAGACCTACTTGGGGCTGGAGGCCGATTCGATCTCCAGCTCACCGGAGATGATCTGCTGCTTCAGGGCATCGATCTCCTTCTTGGTGTCTTCGCCGATTTCCTCATCGAAGTTGTGGAACGGTGCCAGTGCAACGCCCTCGTTCTCCAAGGTGCCCACGTACGGGGTCGAGTCGAACTTGCCCTCGGCGTCGGTGCGGATGACATCTTCGACTGCGGTGTCCATGGTCTTCACGACCGAGGTCAGCATGACGTCCTTGTAGTCGGGAGCGGTCAGGAAGCCGTCGGAGTCGACCCACACGAGCTTGGCTTCCTTGCCGCCGTCGTTGGCCTCGACCACTGCAGCGCCAGCGCCCTTGCCCACTGGGCCGGCGACAGGCATGACAACGTCAGCGCCGGAGGCGATGAAGTTCTTGGTGATCTGCTTGCCCTTATCCTGCTTCTCGAAGTCGCCGGAGAAGGTGCCGTCCTGCTTCTTCTTGTCCCAGCCCAGCAGCTTGACGTCCTTGCCCTTGTCTTCGTTGAACTTGGCAACGCCGTCAGCGAAGCCGTCCATGAAGATGGTGACGGTAGGGATCTTGATGCCGCCGAAGGTGGCAACGGTGCCGGTCTTCGATGCGGCAGCTGCTGCGTAGCCTGCCAGGTAGGCAGCCTGGGCCGTGTCGTAGATGATCGGCTTGACGTTTTCGATCGGCTTCTCGTACTGGAAGTCGACGATGGCGAAGTTCTTATCCGGGTTGGCCGCGGCGGCCTCAGCGGTTGCGTCGCCCAGCAGGAAGCCGATGGTGACGGTCAGGTCGCAGCCTGCGTTGACCATGCCGTTGAGGTTGGTCGCGAAGTCGGCGTTCGACTTGGATTCTGCATCCTTGGTCTGGATGCCCAGGTCCTTCTCGGCGTTCTTCAAGCCGCGGAAGGAAGATTCGTTGAAGGACTGGTCGTCGAATCCACCGGAGTCGGACACAATGCAGCCAACGTAGTCCGGGAACTGGCCAGCCGAGCTGGTCTCTTCCGGTGCAGCGCCGCAGGCGCTCAAAGCTAATGCCGAGATGCCGAGCATGGCTGCAGCCATACCGGTCTTGCGCGATACGAAGCGCATCTGTTCCTCCAAAGAATCTTGCGAGATAATGCGGGAGGCAAGACACCTGACCCTCGTGCAAGGCTTCATTGCCTAGGCCTTACTCGAGCACACCAAAAGTCATAGCATTCCCATCGTTTCCATAGCCTATCGGAGATATGTCACAGGTAAAGACGATAAAGATTACAAACAGATAACTTACGGGCCGCAAAACGGCAAGCGCTTAACGCCAATGCCCAAGTCACTGACCGAATTGTTAAAGCGTCAAAGAAATGTTAAAAACTTTCGGGCTTGATGTGGCCAACGCCCTATTTGGCGTTCGCCTCGCGCACAGCCTGCATGGCGGCGGCCGCCATGATGCGAACCCCCACGCCAATGCACGATTCGTCCGGGATATAGTCCCCGCGGTGCAGGTCATAGGTTTTGCCGCCCGGGGTGCGGGTTCCCAGCCGCAGCATCGCACCGGAAACCTTCTGCGTCATCCACGCGAAGTCCTCCCCGCCCATGGACTGCGGAGTCAGCTCGATGGCCTCGGCCCCGAACTCGCGGCGCGCGGCGTCCTCGATCAATGCGGTCTCCGCCGGAGCGTTGACCACAGGAGGCACTCCACGGGTGTGCTGCAGCTTGATTTCCACTCCGTAGGGAGCGGCGATCTGTCGCACGGCCTGGTCCAGCAGCTCACCGGCCTCGTACCAGACATCGCCGTCCAGGCAGCGCATGGTGCCGGCCAGGTATCCGGTGGCGGGGATCGCGTTCGGCACGCTGCCGGCATGGATCTGGCCCCAGACCACCGAGACGGCCGAGCGCACGTCGACCTTGCGTCCGAGCACGGCCGGGACCTGGGTGGCGATCTGGCTCATCGCGAAAACGATGTCTTCGGTCAGGTGCGGGCGCGAGGTGTGCCCGCCCCGGCCGTTGACCTCGATGCGGATGGTGTCGCTGGCCGAGGTGATCGCGCCGATGCGGGTGCCGATATGCCCGGCGTCGATCCGCGGGTCGCAATGCAGCGCGAGCACCCGCGGCACGCCATCGAGCAAGCCCTGCTCGATCACCGACAGCGCCCCGCCGGGAAGCTTCTCCTCGGCGGGCTGGAAGATCACCCGCACGCAGCCATCGAGCTTGCCGGCGGCATGGATCCTTCCCAGGGCCAAGGCCACGCCGATCATCACGGTGCTGTGGATGTCGTGGCCGCAGGCGTGCGCCACGCCCTGGGTCATCGAGGCGAACTCCAGGTTGGTTTCCTCCACCACCGGCAGCGCGTCGATGTCGGCACGGAAAGCGATGCGGATGGGCCCTTCGCCAATGTCCACGAAGGCGCCGGTGTCGGCCATTTTCTGCGGCGCCAGCCCGGCAGCGCGCAGGGTTTCGAGAATCCGCTCGGTGGTTTGGTGCTCAGCAAAGGACAGCTCCGGGTTGCGATGCAGTTCCCTGCGGAAGCCGATCAGCTGGTCGATCAGCGGCTCGGTGAAGTCGCTGACGGAAGCCGGATTGCCATTTTCATTCACGGTGGACACCTTTTGAAGATACTCGGCACGGTGCAGAAAATGACAGTTTTCCGTAATGTTCGGGCGCATTGCGCAACATCAGGCAAGGGAAACGGGGCGCGCCGACCTATTGCCGGCCAGCTCGCCCCGTTCGCAATCCTGCTGTGCTAGAGCACCTCGGTAGCACCGTCGGCCTTCAAGGCCTCCACGGTCTGCTTGACCTTCTGCGCATGCTCCTTGGTGGTCACCAGCAACGCGTCGGCGGTATCCACCACGACCAC
>NZ_JBHXVN010000004.1:0-22003 GCF_042672105.1 Glutamicibacter sp. NPDC127525
ATGTTATGTATTCACCAAATAAAAATATTCGGTATCAACAAACTTGGCACACTATTGAGTTCTCAAACAACAAACACTCTCGACACCACAACCACGAATCCTTCGATGACTGCTTCGCTCCGGAGCAACTTTACAAGCTTACCACCAAGTTGACTGTTGTCAACTCGACGTTTCAGTCTTGTTCACCCCGCCGTTTCCGTTTCGCCCTTTCAGGCTGTCCGGATCAGCGGCGCGAGATAAAACTCTACACGGGTTCAGCCACGACGCAAAATCGGCCAGTTTCCATGCTTTCCTGCGCAGAATCCCCGGAATCATGCGGATTCCCTGCGGTCCAAGGTGAATATCGGCTAAAAACAACGGAAAATTGTTGTTATGAAGCAGGTCACCCCAATGAAAAGGGGCCATAACTTGCCTTGGCAAAGTTATGACCCCTTCACGGTGCTTGGAGACTACTTGGACTGTCCAGCGCGCAAACGCGATACCTCGTAGAGCGAGATGCCAACAGCCATCGAAGCATTCAGCGATTCCATTGCCGAGTCGATTGGAATCGAAACGATGGCGTCGCAGTTTTCGCGGACCAGCCGGGACAGGCCCTTGCCTTCGGAACCAACCACGATGCACAGCGGGCCGGTAGCCAATTCGAAGTTCGGAAGCTCCATGTCGCCACCGGCGTCGAGGCCGATCACGAAAATGCCAGCAGCCTTGATTTCTTTCAGTGCGCTGGTCAGGTTGCTGCACTTGGCTACTGGTACGCGTACAGCTGCACCGGCGCTGGTCTTCCATGCCGAAGCGGTCATGCCGACGCTGCGGCGCTCTGGAATGATCACGCCGTCTGCGCCGAAGGCCGAGGCCGAACGGACAATCGCACCCAGGTTACGCGGGTCGGTGATGCCATCCAGTGCCAGGAACAGCGGCTGGGTCCGGGTGTATCCCTTGTCGAAGTCCTTGATGGCCTTGGTAGCCAGCTGGACTGCATCCTTGTATTCGTATGGCGGAATCTGCAGGGCCATGCCCTGGTGGATCGCGTCATCGGTCATGCGGTCGAGCTCGGGCTTGGATGCTTCCATCAGCGGGATGCCCAGCTCGGCAGCCAGCTTCAGGGATTCGCGGACGCGGTCATCGACGTCGATGCGGATGGCAACGTGCAGCGCCTTGGCAGGGATGCCGGCGCGCAGCGCCTCAACGACGGAGTTGCGGCCGGTGACGAACTCGGCGTTGACCTTGATGCGGTCGGTTCGACGGCCGGTGCTGCGCTTGGCGGCCGAGCGCTCAGAGAGCTGCTTGGCACGGTAAGCCTTGTGGTACGGGCGGTCCTCCGCTTTGGGGGTCGGGCCCTTGCCCTCGAGGGAACGACGTCCCTTGCCACCACTACCCTTGGTTGGGCCCTTTTTGTTCATTGGTTCATGTCCTTTAGTTTTGAGTTCGTTGGTGCCGCGCGTGTTCGCGACTAGTTGTCCAGAGTCCAGCGAGCGCCATCGGCCGAGTCCGCCACGGTAATGCCAGCGGATGCCAGCGCATCGCGGATGGCGTCGGAGCGTGCCCAGTCCTTGGCAGCGCGTGCTTCGGCGCGTTCAGCCAACTGGGCCTGGATCAGCTGATCCAGGGCTGCGTGCTCTGCAGAAGATTTCGAGCTTTCATTGCTGCCGGCATCATCCAGGCCCAATACCTGGGTCATGGCCAAGACCTGGCCCAAGGCCTTGGCAGTGGCAGCGTCGTCACGGCTATCCAAGGATGCATTGCCCAGCCGCACGGTTTCATGCAGCGCGGCCAGCGCCATTGGAACGTTCAGGTCATCATCCATCGCGGTGCCGAAAGCTTCCGGAACCCCGGTGGCCACGATCGACTCGGCGACGGCACCCAGGCGGTAGCGCGCGTTGGAGATGAAGGTGTCGATGCGTTCGACCGCTGCCCCCGCTTCGGTCAGCGAGTCCGGGCGGTAGTCGAGCATCGAACGGTACTGCGCCTGGCCCAGGAAGTAGCGCACCACGCGGGCGTCGGCCAGCGCGAGCATTTCTTCCGGGGAAATGGTGTTCCCAATGGACTTGGACATCTTCTCACCCTCATAGGTGACCATGCCGTTGTGCATCCAGAAGTTTGCAAAGCCGTGGCCAGCCGCGTTGGACTGGGCCATTTCGTTCTCGTGGTGCGGGAAGCGCAGATCCAGTCCGCCGCCATGGATGTCGAATTCGCTGCCCAGGTACTTGCCAGCCATCGCCGAGCATTCCAGGTGCCAGCCTGGGCGGCCGCGTCCCCAGGGGCTTGGCCAGGAAGCGGTCAGCGGATCGGTTCCCTTGTAGCCCTTCCACAGCGCGAAGTCGCGTGGATCCTTCTTGCCGCGCGGATCCGAATCCGGCGCGTCCTGCATATCGTCGATCTTCTGGCGGGTCAGTGCGCCGTACTGCTCATAGGAGCGCACGTCGAAATAGACATCTCCGGAGCTGTCGGCCGCCGGGTAGGCATGGCCGCGTTCGATCAGCTGTGCAATCAGGTCATGCATTTCGGTGATGTGGCCGGTCGCGCGGGGCTCGTAAGTCGGGCGTTGGACACCCAGAGCCTCGTAGGCCCGTGCGAATTCCTGCTCGAAGCGGTACGCCAGGGCGAACCATTCTTCGCGCGGCTTGTAATGGGCATCCGCCTCGAAGTCCTCGGCGAAGGATTTCGCCGACTTCTCCAGGATCTTGTCATCGATGTCGGTCACGTTGCGGACGGTGGTGACGGCAAAGCCGCGGTATTCGAGCCAGCGTACCAACAGGTCGAAGACAATGGCGCTGCGGACGTGGCCCACGTGCGGCATGCCCTGCACGGTGGCGCCACAGTAGTACAGCTTGACTTCGCCTTCCGCCAATGGCTGGAAGTCGCGTACGGATGCTGTTTTGGTGTCATAGAATCGCAGGCTCACGCCTTTAAGGTTATCCGATGGATGCACCCTTTGTACTTCACTTGTGACACTCTCGATGATCGAAGCCCCGCGGTTGCGCCAAGGGGCCTAGCCCGATACCGGGTAGACCAGTGCGGTGGCATAGGCTGTCACGCCCTTGCCTTCCCCCTCGTAGCCCAGCCCGTCGCTGGTGGTCGCAATGACGCTGACTGGGGCGCCGATAGCCTCGCTCAGCACTTTGCTGGCTTCTTCGCGGCGCGCGGCAAAGCGCGGGCGGCGGCCAACGAACTGCACCGCGACATTGCCGATTTCGAATCCCGCCTCCCGCACCAGGCGGGCGGCTTCTGCAATCAGGCTCACACCGCTGGCCCCGGCGAATTCCGGTCGGTCCACCCCGAAGTGCGTGCCCAGATCGCCAATGCCCGCCGCGGAGAACAGCGCATCGCAGGCCGCGTGCGCTACCGCGTCGCCATCGGAGTGGCCCGAAAGCCCGGTGTCTTCCGGGAAGTGCAGTCCTGCCAGCCACATTTCGCGAGTCGGGTCTTCGCTGACCGCGTGAACATCGATGCCGTTGCCGACTCGTGGCAGGATCATGGTTTCTTCCTTTGCGCTTGGGGTGGCCGCGGGCTGGTTCGCCGCGAGCTTGCCTGCCGCGTCGAGATCTCCGGAATAGGTGACCTTCATGGCTTGCTGCGATCCCGGCACCACATGGACTTCGGCTCCGAAAGCCCGCACGATCGACGCGTCGTCGGTAACCTTCTCCAGTTCTGCCTCGGTGCAGCCATCCAGTTGGGCGTGGGCATCGCGCAACAGCTGCGCGTCAAAGCCCTGCGGGGTTTGCACCGCGCGCAGGATGGAACGTGCCGGGGTTTCCTTGATGATTTCGTGCTCGCCGGCGGCATCGAGCTCCACCACGCAGATGGTGTCGGTGACGTTCAGCGCCGGGATGACGGCGTTGCACTGCTCGTCGGCCAGAGCTCCAAGCACTTGTTCATGCAGCTTCGCCGGGGCAAAAGCACGGGCGGCGTCATGGACCAGAATGTTGGTGGCGGCGGAACTGGCTACAGCCAAGCCGGCACGGACCGACGCGGCGCGGCTGGCGCCACCGGGCACGGTGTGCACCTTGTCCCCGTACTGCGCCATGGCCGCGGCCAGGCGTTCGTCCTGCGGCGGGGTAACCACGATGATTTCGGTGATCTGCGGAATTCCCAGCGCCCGGTCCACGGCATGTTCAGCCAGGGATTTTCCGGCCACCTGGACCATCGCCTTGGGAAGGCCAGCGCCGAGGCGGGTTCCCATTCCAGCAGCCACGAGGATCAGGCTTGAGTTATGCACTTCGCTTTGCTTCACAGCGCCCAGCTTATCGTGCCGCGCGGTTCAGCCTTGGCCGCTTTAACGCCAAAAGCCGTGAAACGCTTGGGAGCGTTTCACGGCGATGCGTTACCGGAACGGGGCTAGGCCGAAGCCAGAACCTCGTCCAAGAGGCCTTCTGCCTTGGCCTCGTCCAGATCCTTGGCCAAGGCCAATTCACTGATCAATACCTGGCGAGCTTTTGCCAGCATGCGCTTTTCGCCTGCCGACAGACCACGGTCATTTTCTCGGCGCCACAAGTCGCGGACTACTTCTGCAACCTTGATGACATCGCCGGAAGCGAGCTTCTCGACATTTGCCTTGTAGCGGCGCGACCAGTTGGTCGGCTCTTCGGTAAATTCAGCACGAAGGACATCGAACACATGGTCCAAGCCTTCCTGACCTACCACGTCACGTACGCCAACAAGATCAACGTTCTCAGCAGGAACCTCGATGGTCAGGTCGCCCTGAGCCACCTTGAGCTTGAGATACATTTTCTCTTCGCCCTTGATCTTGCGCATCTTGATCTCTTCGATCATCGCGGCACCGTGGTGCGGGTAGACAACAGTCTCGCCAACCTCAAAAACCATGTGGATAAACCCCTTTCCCACGCCCTAGTCTACCATGTTTGCTATTCCGGATCCTGCGCCTGTGCCCCATATAACCGCGAATTCACGCGGAAATGCCTCTTCCACTTGCAAGAGAAACATGCTATGAAGAAGGTAGGGCAGTCGACTGCGCACCAACCCCCTTCCCCGCATCGGTTGTCTACAACTTGTCGAAATGCGTGTGTTGCACGTCGCTAAATCGCGTCTTTGCGTGAAAAACAGCTAGGCTTAGAGGTAATCGTGGTCCAATTTTCGATTGCGCCTGCCCTAGGTGCATTCGATTAAGCAGACCACGAACCGAAGCAACTCATTTTTCTCACCGAGGAGTTAGTGTCGTGATCACCGCACGCATGACCGCTGGACGTCGCATTGCCGCGTCCCTCGCTGTGGCTGCCCTGGCATTCGGTGTCACCAGCTGTGGCGCCATCAACGAGCAGGCCACCAACACCGACTACGCCGCCAGCGATGGCGTCAACGTCGATGTCGCAGACGCAAAGGTCCGCAACCTGATGTTCGTCACCAACAGCGACGACACTGAAGCCCGCCTGATCGGCTCCGTAGTCAACGCCGGCGATTCCGCGCTGACCCTGTCGGTCAAGGCTGACAACGCAGCACCTGTCTCCATCCAGGTTCCTGCAGACGGCACCATCAAGCTTGAAGAAGACAAGAACCAGCAGATCATCAAGAACATGGGCATTGCAGCTGGCGAACACGCCGACTCGGTCTTCACCGTTGCCGGTGAGAACGTGGAATTCAGCGTTCCAGTTGTCGATGGCACCCTGGCTGAATACCGCGACTTCGTACCAGGCGGTGCTGATCAGTCGGTTACCGAGCACCTGATTCCAGAAGAGACCCACTCCACTTCGGGCCACTAAGCTTCGCGCAAGACAAAACAAGAGCCTCTGGCAGAATCGAAAGATTCTGCCCGAGGCTCTTGCCGTATCCGGGCTCTTTGGCTTTAGACCACGAACTTGTAGCCCAGCCCGCGCACGGTCACCAGGCGTTCGGGCACCGCCGGGTCGACCTCGATCTTGGAGCGCAGGCGCTTGACGTGCACATCCAAAGTCTTGGTGTCCCCCACGTAGTCGCTGCCCCAGACGCGGTCAATCAGCTGGCCCCGGGTGAGCACTCGACCGGCGTTGCGCAACAGCATTTCCAGCAGCTCGAATTCCTTCAGCGGCATGGATACCTCGGTGTTGTCGACCGAGACCACGTGGCGTTCCACGTCCATTCGCACCGGACCGGCGGTGACCACATTGCTGATCAGTTCTTCGCCTTCGCCCTGGCGGCGCAGCACAGCACGGATGCGGGCCAGCAATTCGCGGGAGGAGTACGGCTTGGTGACGTAGTCGTCGGCGCCGAGCTCCAGGCCGACGACCTTATCGATCTCCGAGTCCTTTGCGGTGAGCATGATGACCGGGACCTGGCTGTTCAGGCGGATCTGGCGGATCACCTCGGTTCCGGGCTGGCCCGGGAGCATCAGATCCAGCAGCACCAGGTCTGCGCCATGGCGTTCGAACTCGGTCACGGCCTTCAGGCCGTCGTCGGCGATCCGGACTTCGAAACCTTCGCGTTCCAGCAGGTAGGACAGCGGGTCAGAGAGCGATTCCTCGTCCTCAACGATCAATATGCGGGTCATCGGCGTCCTCCTTCACGATCGGACGCATTCGTCTCGATCGTTCGTTCCTTCATCGTCTGGCCGGCAAGCACATTGCTGGTCGCCGGTTCTTCGTCCGCTAGGGGAAGTCTTAGGGTAAATGTGGATCCGTGGCCCGGCTGCGACCACAGCGACACTTCGCCGCCGTGGTTGGCCAGCACGTGCTTGACGATGCTCAGCCCCAGGCCGGTGCCCCCGGTCTGCCTCGAACGTGCGGAGTCCACGCGGTAGAAGCGCTCGAAAACGCGTTCCTGCTCTTCGGCCGAAATCCCGGGTCCCTGGTCGGTGACCGAGATCTGCGCATAGCCATCACGCTGCCGGATGCCCACGCCTACCGTGGTGTTCTCCGGGGAGTAGCGGATGGCATTATCGATCAGGTTGCGGATCGCAGTCATCAGCAGGTCCGCATCGCCCAGGATCGGCTCCTCGAGATGTCCGCCTACGGTGATGGCGATGCCCTTTTCCTCGGCAATCAGGTGGCTGCGGTCAACTGCCTCGGCCACGACGCTGTCGATATTCACTTCCTGGCCCTGCACGATGGCATCGGATGCCTGCAGGCGGGAGAGCTCGATAATGTCCTGGACCAGGGCGGCCAGGCGCCGCGATTCCTTGTCCATCCGGGTGGAGAAGCGGCGTACCGCCTTGGGGTCATCGGCAGCCTCGGTAATGGCCTCGGCCAGCAGGCCGATCGCGCCGACCGGAGTCTTCAGCTCGTGGGAAACGTTGGCCACGAAGTCGTTGCGCATCGCTTCGGTACGGGTGATTTCGGTACGGTCGTCGGCCAGCAGGAGAATGTACTCGTCGCCCAGCGGTGCCACGCGCACATGGACAATTAGCTGCCCGGCACCCAGCGTGGAGCGTTGCAGCTCGTACTGGCTTTCGGCAATCACGCCGTCGGCGCGAACCTGCCGCACCAGCGAGAGCAGTTCGTTGTGGACGAGCGTGTGTCCTCGCACCAGTCCGTAGGCATAGGAAGCGGGGTTGGCCCGGACCACCCCGTCGACGTCATCAAGGATCACGAAGGCGCGTCCAATGACCGACAGGACGGCGGCGGCTCCCTCGGGGAGCACGGGTTCGTCGACCTGCGGCAGCTTCGAGGAGCGGTTCTGGGAAAGCCGGAAGGCGATGACGCCAACGATCCCCAGAGCCAGGCCGAGGACGCCGGCTATAAGAGTCGAGATCACTTCGTTCACATCTTTAGACTAGCTTCACCTTTGGGTGGCACCGGCCCTAAATGACGTGATTTAGTCGATTTCGGCGCGCTGTTCACCAAACGTTCACCTTTCGTGGCATATTCGTTAATCACCCGCTGACAAGCTGGAGCAAGACCCTCCACCATGCCACAAAACTGTTTCGGGGCGGTTGGCTGCCACGGCAGTCCACCATCCGGCATGGATACCGACACTCGAAAGGAACTGCTGTGCGTAAGGTATTTCAAGCAGACCTGCAGCAAATTGGCGAAGAACTCATTGAGATGGCCAACCAGGTCGCAACCGCAATGGATCGAGCTTGGGATTCGCTAGCCAACGTCGACGTCGACCTGGCCCAGGAAGTCATCGCAGCGGACGCGAAGATCGACTTCCTGCAGAACCAGCTCGATGAGCGCGCTATCGATACTTTGGCTTTGCAGGGACCGGTAGCCAGCGATCTGCGCATGATCGTCGGTTCGCTGCGCATGAGTGCTTCGCTGGAGCGCATGGGCGACTTGGCACGCCACTTGGCGCAGCTGGCCCGCCTGCGCTTCCCCAACCCGGCAATCCCAGCCAGGATTTCCGACACCTTTGCCCAGATGGCAAAGATCGATATTGACATCGCCAAGGCCGTTGCGCGTTTGCTCGACACCCGCGATCTGCAGATCGCTACCGAAATTATCGAGCTGAACCACCAGCTGGATCGCTTGCACTCCAGCGTCTTCACCCTGGTCGCGGCCGACGACTGGGATGCCAATGCACCCACCACCGTGGACGTATCGCTGACCAGCCGCTACCTTGAGCGCTTCGGCGATCATGGTGTGTCCGTAGCTCGCAAGGTCACCTATCTGGTGACCGGCGAATGGGACCCCACCGAGATCTAGGTCCGCGGACCTAAGCTATAAGGCTGCGCCTTGGCGCCTGCCATCCGGTACCACCGGATGGCAGGCGCCATTTTTGCTCTCCAGCTCATTCAGCACTGAAACTGGGTGTCCGGGGTCCGGGAAGCCTTCGCATCGCGGCGCGAACTGGGTACCGTGCCGTGGCCCGCGGCCCCGTTGGCATGGCAGTGCTGCGCCTCGTCCGGCCATGCAGCTCCACGCGCTCCCGGTGAGCGCACATCCAGCCATTGCCCCGGCAGGATGCCAGCGGACGCACGACGCAGCGCTGGGCACCCCAGGGACCGCCGTTGGAGTCCGGTCCCATCCGGGGAATCCAGCCCGTTAAACCAGCAGAGGGCAGTCCACCGATCGGTGGACTGCCCTCGCAGGTTGTTGGCGCGCAAGTGGCGCCAGCGTCTAGCGGGCTTCTAGCCTTCGCACTCGACGCAGAAGCCTACATTGCCCTCTTCGCGCACCAGCTGCGAACGGTGGCGAATCAAGAAGCACGAGCCGCAAATGAACTCGTCGTCTTTCTGCGGAATGACCGTAACGGTCAATTCCTCGTTGGATAGATCCGCACCTGGCAGATCCATGCCATCGGTGTGGTCGGTCTCGTCGAGCTCGCGCACCACCGACTTGGCGTCCGGTGCGTTTGCGGACTTCACCGCATCCAGAGAAGCCTTACGTGCCTCAGCAACGTCTGGGCGGACTTCATCGTAATCAGTTGCCACGAATTGCATTCCTAACGTGAGCCATTGAGCCTATTCGAAATAGGAGATTACAGCATACTAATGCCAAAAATACAATCGTGCGCAGTTGTTTCGCTCACAGCCGGATGCTTGGCGTTACCTCGGCGTTAACAAGCGGACGGCGGCATCGCGAACTACTGGCGAGTAGCCAGCAGCCCCGATGCCGCCGAAAAGCGTGTCCTACTTGCGGCCTTGGTTGGCAACGGCCTTGATGGCGTCCGCAGCGGCTGCTGGATCCAGGTAGGTTCCGCCCTTGGTGATTGGCTGGAAGTTGTCATCCAGCTCATAGACCAGCGGGATGCCGGTTGGGATGTTCAGGCCAGCAATGTCTTCATCGCTGATGCCATCCAGGTGCTTGACCAGCGCACGCAGCGAGTTGCCGTGGGCGGTGACCATGACGGTCTTGCCTGCCGACAGGTCGGCCTTGATGTTGTTCTCCCAGTAGGGAAGCATGCGATCCAGCACGTCCTTGAGGCACTCGGTGCGTGGGGCGGAGTCGCCCAATGCCGCATAGCGCTCGTCGTTGATCTGGCTGAACTCCGAGGAATCATCCAGTGCTGGTGGCGGGGTGTCGTAGCTGCGACGCCATTCCATGAACTGCTCTTCGCCGAACTCGGCCAAGGTCTGCGCCTTGTCCTTGCCCTGCAGCGCACCGTAGTGGCGCTCGTTCAGGCGCCAGTCGCGGTTCACCGGGATCCACGAACGGCCAGCGGCTTCCAGGGCCAGGTTCGCGGTAACAATGGCGCGGGTCAGCAAGGAGGTGTGAAGCACCTCCGGCTTGTAGCCAGCTTCGGTCAGCAGCTGGCCGCCGCGGGCAGCTTCAGCACGGCCCTTCTCGGTCAGCGATACGTCGTACCAACCGGTGAACAGGTTCTTTTCGTTCCATTCGCTCTGTCCGTGGCGAAGCAAAATCAAAGTGTGGCTCATGTAATCCATCCTAACCAATGCGCAAGCCTGCTCGTGCGAAAGTTAAGGCCCGTGATTAAAGTGCGAAGACCTGCAGTCCGCCAAGATGCGGATGCAGGTCTTCGGGAAAACTTGGTGCCTTGGCACGCCTAGTAGTTGTACCAGCCGCCGCCCTTGCCGCTGACGGCAGGCTTGACATCCGCGAGGTACACGCAGGCGATGCAGGCGCCGATCAGCTGCAGGAAGCCGATTCCGCCCTGGCTGAAGATGCCAAGCAGTGCCACGGCGGTGCTGGCGACGGTCAGTCCAAGCCAGAACCCCTTGGTGCGCTTGCCTTCCTGGGCGAAGCGATCTGCGCCATGACGCAGGCAATCAACCAAAGCCCAGACGGCGAGCGCAACGATGACAATGCTCAAAGCGATCATCATGTAGTACTCGATTATTTGGGCCATGCGCAACATGTTCATGCTTGTACTCTACCTTTTTCGCGCAAATGATGGGCGCTGTGCCACGCGCGGAAATCAGCGCCCGCGGGCATCAAAGCCGGTCCAGCGCTTGCTGCAGATCGGCCCAGAGGTCTTCCACCTCTTCAATGCCTACTGACAGTCGGATCAGGCTGGCCGGGACGCTGGCCGGCTCCGAAGCGTGGCGGGCCCGGCGCTCAGCCAGGGACTCCACGCCTCCAAGCGAGGTGGCGCCGGTGATGAGCTGGAAGGCTTCCAGTACCCGGTCCGCTTCTTCGGCGGTGCTTCCCGCTTCAAAGGCGATCACCGACCCGAACCCGCCCATGAGGTCCGCGGCGCGCGCGTGGCCCGGGTCGTTGGGCAGTCCCGGGTAGCGTACGGCCTGCACCTTGGGATGTGCCGCGAGGCGTTCTGCCAGCACCTGGCTGTTTGACTGCGAACGCTGAAGGCGCACGGCCATGGTGCGCACCCCGCGTAATGCGAGGAAGGTATCCATCGGGCCGGCGATCGCGCCATGCAAGGTCCGGTACCCATGCAGGCGGCTGTGGAGCTGCTCGTCGCTGGTGACCAGCGCGCCCATGATCACGTCCGAGTGGCCCGACAGGTACTTGGTCACCGAGTGAACTACAAGGTCGGCACCGTGGACCAGCGGCTGCTGGAGCAGTGGGGTGGCAAAGGTGTTATCCACGATGCTCACGACGTTCTTCGCTTTGGCGGCAGCCAGCAGGGTCGGCAGGTCGGCGACTTCCAGCATCGGGTTGGTTGGCGATTCCACCCAGAGCACATCGGCCCCCTCCAAGGCAGCGAGCACTTCTTCGGTGTTGGCAATATCCACCGGGCGAATGCGCAGCCGTCCCGCCTCTTGCAGCTCTGCGCTCAACGCCAGCGAACCGTTATAGGAATGCTGCGGCATCACCAGCACGCCGGCCTCTGGCACGATGCTCAGTGCGGCGGCAATAGCTGCCATGCCCGAGGAGAACACCAGGGCAGGCAGCGTTGCCGCTTCGAGCTGGCCCAGTACTTCTTCAAACGGATCCCAGGTCGGATTGGAGAAGCGCGCATATACGCGTTCACCCGGCACCGCCTGGCCTCTGGAGTGGTAGGTCGAGGTGAAGGTCACCGGGTGGTTGACTGGAGCATCGTAGCCATGGGCCGGACGCCCACCGGCAACGAGCAAAGTTTTCGGATCCCAGGCCGGATTGGCGCCTGATTCTGCGGTGCGGGGGTTCATGGAAAAAACTCTACGCTTCCTTTGACGCTGCCAGCCGGTGGATTTCACTACATTTCATCTGACTGATCCACCACACTGGGTGCATTTTCGTTGCACATCCTGCCGTTGCAACGCACATCTTTAAATGTCCTTGGATAGGCTAGTGGGGTGAGTATCGAATCGAGTACCCCAACCCGTGGCTTGTTCATCGTTTTTGAAGGCGGTGACGGCGCTGGGAAGTCCACGCAGGTCGCCCTGGCCCAGCAGTGGCTGGAGTCCCGTGGCGCCAAGGTCACCACTACCCGTGAGCCAGGCGGAACCCAGGTCAGCGAAGAGCTGCGTTCCTTGGTGCTCGAACACGGCCACGGCGAGATCGATGCCCGTACCGAGGCCCTGATTTACTCGGCGGCGCGTGCCGCCCATGTCCAGCAGGTCATCTCCCCCGCGCTGGATGCCGGAACCCACATCATCTGCGACCGATTCGTTGATTCCTCGCTGGCTTACCAGGGCATGGGCCGCGCCCTCGGCTTTGATGCCGTCGCATCGATCAATGACTTCGCGACCGGCGGACTGAAGCCGGATGCCACCATCATTCTTGATATCTCCGCCGCACAGGGACGTGCCCGGCGCATTGCGGCCAGCGGCGGCGTGGAGGATTCGGATCGCTTGGAATCCGAGCCGGATGATTTCCATGAACGCATCCGCAACGCCTTCCTCGACTTGGCGGCCCGTGATCCGCAGCGCTATCTGGTCCTGGATGCCACCGCCAGCGTGGAGCAGCTGCACCAGTCGGTTGCGCAGCATTTGGCAGGCTTGCTGTGACCCGGCCGGTCTTCGCAGAACTTGCCGGGCAGGAACGTGTCATTGCCACGTTGACCGCTGAGGTTGATCGCGGCAACCCGACCCATGCCTGGCTGGTGACCGGTCCCCCGGGATCGGGCCGTACCACCGCGGCGCGGGCTTTCGCGGCAGCTTTGCAGTGCACCCAGGCCCCGGCCGGCTGCGGGCAGTGCGCCAACTGCAAAATGGTCATGAATTCGGAGCACCCGGATGTGTCCTTCGTATCCACCGACAAATTCGAGTACCAGATCGCTGACGTCCGCCATCTGATTACCCGTGCACAGGAAAGTGCTGGCACCGGCCGCTGGCGCATCATCATCATCGAAGATGCCGACCGCATGTCCGAGCGCAGCACCAACGTGCTGCTCAAGGCCATTGAAGAACCGCCCGCCAAGATGATCTGGATCCTGAGCGCCCCGTCTCCTGCAGATGTCCTGGTGACCATTCGATCACGGTGCCGCGCGATAAATCTCTCCGTGCCGTCCACCCAGGATGTTGCGGATCTTCTGGTGCGCCGTGACGGGCTGGAACCGGAACAGGCGCTGTTCGCTGCCCGTGTCTCGCAGTCCCACATTGGCGTAGCCCGTTTGCTGGCCCGTGACGAGCAAGCACGCATCCAGCGTGAAAAAGTCGTTACCCTGCCGTTGCGCACCACCACCTTGCCGCAGGCGATGGCCGCTGCCGCAGAAATTTCCAAACTGGCCAGCGAGCGTGCCGAGAACATTACCGGCACCGATCTGCAGAACAAGATTGCCCAGCTGCGCCACGCCAACGGCTTGGGCCCAGAGGAGAACATCCCCGCTGGATTGCGTGGACAGTTCAAGGCGCTGGAGGATGATGCCAAGCGATTCGCTCGGCGTGCGGCTTTCGATGCCTTGGACCGTACCCTGACAGACCTGACCACATTCTTCCGCGATGTTTTGAGCATCCAGCTGAATACCGGAATTGAGCTGATCAACGAGCACCTGCGCGAGAAGCTCGAACGTTTCGCAGCGGAACAGTCCAGCGAGAAGTCCTTGGCCCAGCTTGATGCCATCAATGAAACGCGCAGCCGCTTGGCTGCCAACGTCAACCAGCTCATGGCCCTGGAAGCACTCATGACCCGTTTGCTGCCGCAGCCGGGACGCCGTTAACCCATCACAAGGAGACACTAAAAGTGCCTGCACGCTCACCGATGATGCGCTTGGCCGCAGTGGGGACCGCTCTGGCTTTGACCCTGGCCGGCTGCTCTTCCACTACAGCGGATTCGCAGTCCGGCGCATCGGATGCGTCGCAGTCCGCGCCCAACGCCAGTACGCCGCAAGGATTGGAATCCTTCTACAGCCAAGACCTCGATTGGGAAGAATGCGGCAGCATCATCGAATGCGCCACCATAGAGGTTCCGCTGGACTATGCCGATCCCGAAGGCGAGAGCATTGATCTGGCGTTGAACCGCCGCGCAGTGGACGGAGCGACAGGCAATCTGCTGGTAAACCCCGGCGGCCCAGGCGGATCCGGCCTGGATCTGGTGGCGTCCTCGGTATCAGGCATGTTCAGCGCTGACCTGCAGCGCGCCTACAACGTCATCGGATTCGATCCGCGAGGCGTGGGAGAAAGCTCCCCGGTCACCTGCCAAAGCGGTGCCGAGACCGATGAGGGACGCCAGGAAAACCTGCGGGCTTGGGTTCCTGAAGACCAGGACGAAATTGTCGAGGATACCGAGGACTACGCAGCTGACTGCGCGTCCAATACCGGCAATCTCCTAGGCCACGTCGATACCGTTTCGGCAGCGAAGGACATGGACGTGATCCGTGCTGTGCTCGGTGATGCACAGCTGGACTACCTCGGTTTCTCCTATGGAACCTTCCTCGGAGCAACCTACGCTGATTTGTTCCCTCGGAATGTGGGTCGCTTCGTACTCGATGGCGCCATGGATCCAACCAGCACAGCTTCGGACCTCACCTTGGCCCAGGCCGTTGGCTTCGAGAAGGAGATCGACGCGTGGCTCGCCAATTGCCTTGAAAGCGGTGAGTGCCCGTTCACTGGAACCGTTGAAGAGGCCAAGGTGCAGCTGCAGCAGTTCTTTGCGCAGGTGGAGAACGAACCAATGACTGCCAGCGACGGGCGTGCAGTGCCGATCATCGACTTCATCAACGGCTTCATCTTGCCGCTGTATGACGATTCCAGCTGGCCCATTTTGACCGATGCGACGAACGCTGCCGTCAACGACGCGGATGTGGATATGATCCTCGGCTTCGCGGATCTCTCGGCGGACCGCGAGGGCGACGGCACGTATGCATCGAATTCCACCGATGCTTTCACCGCCATCAATTGCCTGGACCGTCCAATGGACGCCAGTCCAGAAGCGATGCAGGCCGAAGCAACAGAGTTGATGCGTGCGGCCCCGACCTTGGGCAAGTATCTCGCCTACGGCGGCATCACCTGCGAGGCCTGGGACCACGACGCCACTGGCAAGCCTGAGGTCCTCGACGCGGAAGGCTCGAATGAGATCCTCGTCATTGGCACCGTCGGCGATCCAGCTACCCCCTACGCATGGTCTGAGGCATTGGCGCAGCAGCTGGATAACGCGACCCTGCTGACCTATGAAGGCCATGGCCACACCGCATATGGACGCTCCAATGAATGCATTACCAAAGCGGTGGATGAGTACCTGATTGACGGCAAAGTCCCCGAAGCCGGCACCCGGTGCTGATTGGGCTTGATGATGTCGTCGCCGTTTTGACGTTCAGACAATTCCTCGGATAAAGTGACGTGGTGCCTGTTTGCAGGTACAGGCCTCCTTAGCTCAGGGGTAGAGCAGCTCCCTCGTAAAGAGCAGGTCGCCGGTTCAAATCCGGCAGGGGGCTCGTTGTGAAGAAAACCCCGGAATCGCGCTTGCCGCATGATTCCGGGGTTTTCGCAATTTTCAATGGATTTTCATGACTGGTCCCGGGGTCTTCGATTCCCACGCAGTCCATTCTTATCCCGCATCTTGCCCAACGGCGCTTTTGGATATTCAATTAGGCCAGAGCCGGCAAACGATTCTTCACTCCGCGATCAGCAGATCATCGATCCTGGTTCGCGACCGGCAATAGCGGTATAAGCCTTCGACAGCAATTTCCAAGGAATTCCAAACTGATGCAATCCTTGCAGTACTCCCCTGAACCGCCATCGCTAGGCGGCAACGCGATCATGCGCCAACGGTGGAGCGAAGTAGCGTTCCTGCATTGGCGGGTTAGCCCGGATGAGGTGGCGCCGTACATGCCCGAAGGATGCCGGCCAGATATTGTCGCCGGCAGCGCTTGGGTGGGCCTCGTCGCTTTCCAGATGTCGCGCAGTGCGTTCTTCTCCGGTCCTGCGATTCCGTGGTTGGGTGACTTCCCGGAGATCAATGTGCGCCTCTATTCCGTTGACAATCAAGGACGCCGCGCAGTGGTATTCCTGAGCCTTGAAGCATCACGCCTGCTACCTGTGCTCATGGCGCGGGCAGTCTTCGGGTTGAAGTACCAGTGGTCGTCCATGAAAATCCTGAAGAAGGCCGGCACGATCAGCTATGCAACACGGCGCATCGGAAATCCGAGCGCACGTTCCCGCATCGTCGTGCGTCCGGTAGAAGCTTCTGCCAGTGCCGATCCAATTACCCCGGGTTCGCAGACCGCCATCGCGCTATCGGCACAGTGGGCGTTCCACCAGCGGCATCTTGGGCGCACCTTGCACTGCCGGAACCACCATGAACCGTGGCCGCTGCAACCTGCACAACTCGTTGAATTCGACGATGGCCTTCTGCGTGCCGCCGGTTTCGCCACTCTCGCTGATCGAGCTCCCGACTCGGTTCTGTACGCCGAAGGCGTCGATACGCTGTTCGCTGCACCAACCGTACTGGACTGCTAGAGGCCAGGCACAAGGCAGTTGCGGCAGAAGGCTCCCGGTTTCGGAAGAAACCGGGAGCCTTCTGTTCTGCCTAGCTTTTTTACTCGAAGTCGGCGGTTGCCGGGTCAGCCGAGATACGGCCTTCCGCTCCGCGGTCCAGGGTAGCGATGGCAGCCAGATCTTCCTCGTCCAGCTTCACGTTCAGCGATTCGAAGTTCTCGACGATGCGCGATTCGGTGGTCGACTTCGGGATGACCACGTTGCCTACCGCCAGGTGCCACGCGATGACTACCTGCGCCACCGATGCTTCATGCTTCTTGGCGATCTCCACCAGCACTGGGTCGCTGAGCAGTTCGCCGCCGTGGCCCAGCGGGGACCAGGACTGGTGCAGGATGCCGTGCTCGGCCTCGTAGGCGCGCAGCTCGCCCTGCGGGAAGTACGGATGGGTTTCGACCTGGTTGATCACCGGGCGGACGCCGGTTTCGGTGTAGAGCTCTTCCAGTGCTTCCTTGGTGAAGTTGCAAACGCCGATGGACTTGGCCTTGCCGTCCTTCTGCAACTGGATCAGTGCCTTCCACGTATCCACGTAGGTGCCGCGCTTGGGCTGCAGCCAGTGGATCAGGTACAGGTCGACGTATTCCAGTCCGAGCCGTTCCAGCGAGGCATCCGCTGCGGCGAGGGTCTTCTCGAAACCCTGGTCCGAGTTCCAGACCTTGGTGGTGATGAAGAGGTCTTCGCGCGGCACGGTGCTGGCTGCAACTGCGCGGCCGACACCAGCTTCGTTGCCATAAATGCGTGCGGTGTCGATGTGGCGGTAGCCGGCGTCGATGGCCTGGCCAACGACTACTTCCGCGTCCTCGTCGGCGACCTTCCAGACGCCGTAGCCAAGCTGGTCGATGGTGTTTCCGTCAAGGAACTTCAGTTCAGGAATTGTATGGGTCATGCAACTAATTTAGTCCACTGATGCGCCCTGTGCGGTGGAACACCACGCGAGCGATCGGGAAAACCCAATTATTCGCTGGAAGCGAGCAATTGCACGGCCCGGCTGACGTCTTCTTTCACCAGCATGGCACGATGGCGCACGGCTTCGATATCGATCGGCTTGCCGGCTTCGGCCTGCATGCGCATCATCGCTACGACCTGTGCGGTCGTCGCCAAATCGTTGGCGGCCTTAGTCAGCGAACGATGCGCCGCAGAGGTCAGCTGCGGGATCGTGTCGTCATTGCTCGGGGTGATCCGATGCGCCGCACAGCAAAGCTGGCGCACGGTCGGCAACAGCACAGCCATCTCATTGGCTTCTCGGACCAGCTGGTTGTAAACCTGGTCATCGTTGATGCCCTCTACCACCTGGAAGACCCGGTCCAATGACCGCTGGAAACGGTCATGGGCGCGACGCCAGACGCCCTCGCCAAGTTCGCGAGCAGCAGCACGCTCAGCGCGCAGTCGTGAAAAGAACGCCATTACACTTCTCTGCCGGTGGTTTCCGATGAATTACTGGTTCTAGCCTACCGGGATCACCGCAGTGTTCCCGGCAGCGGGGTCGACATAAAACGAAACCGGCCGCGAGCCCCATCCGCTTTCGCCAATGGTTCTCACGGCCGGTACCAGTCGCGTTCAGCAGCAACGCCCTTCAGGATTCTTTTCCTGCCAGTCGGTGTAGTCCTTCCAGAATTCGCGCTCGGTCATTGGCTTGGAGCCAGGATGATTGCGTTCATGGTGTTCCAGGTAGTGCTGGTACTTGTCGGCCCCGAGCACCCCGTCGACAAACTTCTTGGCTTGCCCCAGGCGTTCCAACAGCGTCGCCATGGCTAGTGGCCGCCTCGCTGGACTTGGGCTTCGGCAGGGATTTGCTTCCAAGCCTTCTCAAGTTCCTTTTCGGCAGGCGACGAGATCAAGCCGGCGGGCGCGTACATCTTCGATGGCACGGCAGGATCCTCGGTGCTGTTGCCACCACCGCTCTGCTTGGCCTTGGCGGTTGCGACAACAGCCGATACCAGCACGATGGCGGTCAGCACCAGGAAGACCACGGACAGCCAGCCCTGGACACCGGTGTTGCGGACCACGGCCTCCATGGCTTCGACGCTGCCCGCCGAGCCGAGGGAAGTCTCGCCATTGGCCAGAGCTTCCTTGTAGGCGTTGTGGTTGGCGAAGTAGCCCACTTTGGTGTCTGCGGAGAAGATCTTCTGCCAGCTCGCGACGAAGGTGATCACCACGGTGAAGGCCAGCGGCAGAGCCACGACCCACAGGTACTTGAAGTTGTTCTGCTTGGCTATGATGGTCATCACCACGGCCAGCGCTATCGCAGCCAGCAGCTGATTGGCGATGCCGAACAGCGGGAAGAAGGTGTTGATGCCGCCCAGGGGATCTGTCACGCCGAGGATCAGGATGTAGCCCCAGCCGGCAACCATGATCAACGTGCACAGCCACACGCCCGGACGCCACGAGGTGTCCTTGAACTTCGGGAAGAAGTTGCCGATGGTGTCCTGCAGCATGAAGCGCGCAACACGGGTACCGGCGTCAACCGCGGTCAGGATGAACAGTGCCTCGAACATGATCGCGAAGTGGTACCAGAAGCCCATCATCGCGGTGCCGCCGAACCACTGGTGCATGATGTGCGCAATGCCCACAGCCAGGGTCGGAGCGCCACCGGTACGCGAGACAACCGAGCTCTCGCCCACGTTATTGGCAAGTTCGGTCAGCTGGTTTGGATCCAGGCTAACGCCGGCCAAACCCAGCGAGTTCACGAATGCCGCCGCGGTTTCCACCGTGCCACCGGTAGCGGCAGCCGAGGAGTTCATCGCGAAGTAGATGCCGCGGTCGATGGAAATCGCTGCAACCAGCGCCATGATGGCCACCATGGATTCCATGAGCATGCCGCCGTAGCCCAGGAAGCGGGTTTGCTTTTCCTTCTCGACCAGCTTCGGGGTGGTGCCCGAGGCGATCAGTGCGTGGAAGCCCGACAGCGCACCGCAGGCAATGGTCACGAACAGGAATGGGAAGATGTGCCCGGCAACGACCGGGCCATCGGCACGGCCAGCGAACTCGGAGAAGGCCGGAACATCGATTTCCGGGCGGACGACGATGATCGCCACGGCCAGCAGGCCGATGACGCCGATCTTCATGAAAGTCGACAGGTAGTCGCGAGGAGCCAGCAGCAGCCATACCGGGAGCACCGCGGCGATGATGCCGTAGATGATGATGGCCCAGGCGATGGTGGTGCGATCCAGGTGGAAGAACTCGGCACCCCACGCAGACTCGGCAATCCAGCGGCCGGAGATGATCGCGAACATCAGCAGCACGAAGCCGATGATGGAGATTTCCAGGACCTTGCCCGGGCGGATGAACCGCAGGTAGATGCCCATGAACAAGGCGATAGGGATGGTCAGGCCCACCGAGTAGACACCCCACGCGGACTCGCCCAGTGCATTGACGACCACCAGCGCCAAGATGGCGGTAATGATGATCATGATAGCAAGGGTGGCGATCAGGGCAGCGGTGCCGCCGATCAGGCCCAGCTCTTCGCGGGCCATCTGGCCCAGCGAGCGTCCGCCACGGCGCATGGAGAAGAACATGACGAGATAGTCCTGGACCGCTCCGGCCAGCACCACGCCCACGATAATCCAGATGGTGCCAGGCAAATAGCCCATCTGCGCTGCGAGGATCGGTCCAACCAGCGGACCGGCGCCTGCGATGGCGGCGAAGTGGTGGCCGAAGAGCACGCGGCGATCGGTGGGAACGAAGTCACGGCCGTTATTGACCGATTCGGCCGGGGTGGCCCGGAAATCATCGGGTTTGGCGATCTTGCGCTCGATGAACTTCGAATAGAAGCGGTAGGCAATCAGGTAGGTCGCAACAGCGGCGAAGACGAACCAGATGGCATTGATGGTTTCCCCGCGCGAGAAGGCGAGAATCGACCATGCGATTCCGCCAACCAGCGCGATGGCAACCCAGATGGCGATCTTGGCGGGGGTCCAACGCTTTTCTTCGCGTTCGGCAACCTCAGGATCGACACCCGCTGGTGGCAAGGTATTTTGGGTACTCAAATCGAGCAACCTCCTAGGAACAGTGCAAGTGATGTGCGCGACCAGCGGTTATTAGGCTAGTCACGCATTAATGACTACTGAGTCACCTTACAACTGGTTTCCCGCTGCTTTAAACCTCTATGACAACTTTTCCCGTATGTTCACCGGAATCGAAGTATTCGTGGGCAGCGGCCAGCTCCGGGAATCCAAAGGCCTTGGTGACGTTCAGTGCCAGTTTCCCCTGTTCCAGCAGCGGCATCACGCGGGTAATGGTCTGGCGAACGATCTCCGCCTTCTCATGCAGCGGGCGGGAACGCAAAGTTGTGCCGATGATCCGCGCCCGCTTGCTCATCAGCAGCCCCAAGTTCAGTTCTCCCTTGGCTCCGCCTTGCAGTCCGATGACTACCATCCGTCCGCCGACGGCGAGCGCCTTGACGTTCTCCCCCAGGTATTTGGCGCCCACGACATCCAGGATCAGATCCACGCCCCTGGCGTCGGTCAGTTCCTTGACGCGTGCAGAAAAGTCCTCTTCCCGGTAGTTGATCCCCTCGTCGGCGCCGAGGGTACGGCAGTAGTCCAATTTCTCTGCCGAGGAAGCGGTGACGATGACGCGGGCGCCAGCGGCTTTGGCGAGCTGTATGGCCATGGAGCCGATGCCGCCGGCTCCGCCATGGATCAACAACGCCTGGTCTTGGCCCAGTCCGCCTTCGATGAAGAGGTTGGAGACCACGGTGGCGGCGACTTCCGGCAACCCGGCGGCTTCGATGCTCGAAACCGTTTCAGGGATTTCGATGAGCAGTTCTGCCGGAACATTGACGTACTGCGCATACCCGCCAGCAGCGAGCAGGGCGGCAACTCGCGCTCCCGGTTTCCATCCGCTGACGCCATCGACGATCTCCACGATGCTGCCCGAGACTTCCAGCCCGGGGATATCGCTGGCTCCGGGAGGTGGCGGATACACTCCCTTGCGCTGCTGCACATCCGCGCGGTTCAGTCCGAAGGCCTCGACCTTGACCAGCACTTCCCCAGCTGCGGGGACCGGCATTGGCCGTTGGACCAGTTCAAGGACTTCTGGCCCACCGGCACCGTTGTAGATATAGGCGTTCATAACGTCGTTCATGGCCTTCAATTCCTTTCAACAGGGGTTCATGCCGTATACTTTTTCGGGTTGGATGGTTGTCCGAGCGGCCGAAGGAGCTGGTCTTGAAAACCAGTAGGCGGCAACCCCGTCTCATGGGTTCAAATCCCATACCATCCGCGCTTTTCGAGTTTGGCGGGGGGTTGGTCTGGGAAGACCCGCACACAAAGATAAAATTTAGCTACCAGAATATATATGTGGTGTTAACATCACCCAGCCCACGCCACAAAATGCGAACTCTTTTGGGGTGTTGTGTATTTT
>NZ_JBHXVN010000004.1:22013-93810 GCF_042672105.1 Glutamicibacter sp. NPDC127525
GGCTGATCCTTGGATCAGCCCGCCAAACTGCTTAATACTGCTCCGCGCTTAATCTTTCGTTGGCGATCAGCCCCGCCAGGCGAGCCACTTCGTTCACTACGTTGGCTGCGTCTTGCAAGGTTCGGGCCGCGGGGTGGCGCAGGTCGCCCGCTTGCGCGGCAATAGCGGTCCCCCACTGCGCTGATGACAATTGCAATCCCAGCACGAATAGCCCGCGGTGCGCCAGCCCATCGCTGTTGACCAGGCGGTATGGTTCACCGACCACGTCGAAACCGGATCCAGGCAGGCTTTCGCCTTCCGTGTTCTTCCAAGTGTGCACGCGCGCTACGTGATCTCCCAAGAGCTGCTTTATCAGTGCCGCGTTATTTTGCAGCACGCGGTTACTCGGCATCATCGCTTCGCACATGGTCTTCGCAGTGTGCACCTCCGCATCTACCCAGGGCGAGGAGGCGGTGAACTGCTCGGAAGCCTCGTCGAAGCCGAACTCCGGGTCCGGGCCAAGGAAGGTTACGATCCCGGCGCGCGAGAGCGCCAGCAGCTGTTCAATGCGTTCGAGCGGCGGGCCTGAGGACAGCCCTTCGACCAGTGGCTCGAAGTGCGCTTGGATTTCTTCAATGCGCGACTGCTCGTCGATCACGCCGGAAGCAATCAGCTCCTTGACCAGCATGCGTCCGGCATTCATCGTCATGATGGCGCATGACAACGGGTCTTCTAGCCCGCCGGTGCTGTGCCGGGCGTTGCCCACGAGGTAGTCGCGTACTGCCTGCTGGTATTGCTCATCGGAGCTGAACCCGAGTTCTTCAAATGGCCTTGCCAGCTTTGGCACATCGAGCCACTGCAACTGCGGGAACTGCCCGACGAACTTGCGCAGTTCGCTAAGCCACACTTGGCTTCCTTCATGGTGCTCCGCAGAGAGGATCGCTTCGAGCTGATCAACGAATTCTCGCTCATCGAGGCCTTCCGGGGCACCATGCGCGCGAGCGCAGGTGCTGTAGTAGGCGAACAAGATGTCCCGGTGCAGTTTGGGCCAAATATGGCGTGAGAACACCAAGGAGGAGGCAGGGTTGGTGGCGCGTGCTTCGGCAAGGCGCCCGATGAGTTCCGGAGCGTCGAAGTAGCGTAGTTCAATTTCATCAGGAATGAACTGCTCCACTACTGGCTTGCCCCAGTAGGGGGTACCTCGGCGCGAAGCTACGATCAGTGCCGGCTCCCGGCCTGAGCCGATGTACTGCAGGCGATGCCCCGGCTCGGTGCCGGCTTCACGGAAAATCCCGCCGCGGCCTGCCGTCAGCTCGGCCATGCCGTCAAAGAAATTCAAGCCCAACCCGCGGATCAACGCAGGCTGGCCCTCCTTGAACTGGGAGTAGTCGAGGTCCGCTGGAACATTCGGTGGCAGGTAGGTGGCCCCGGCTTGGGAGGCAGCTTCCTTGAGCTGCTTCTGCCATGGGTTCAGTTCTGCCGGCTGGTGGCCCAAGGCCAGCACCACAGCGTCAGCGGCCAGCTGACGGGTTTCGGCACCCTCCAGGTTACTGCGGAAATCGATCTGATAGGCGTTGCCGACGGGGCGGACCGCAACGACTTCTGCGGCTACATGTTCGATGCTGAAATTCTCGTGGGTGGCAAGTATCGCTGCGCTGCGCTCATACACGTGCTCGAGGTACTCGCCATAGATTGCGCGTGACGGATAGGAGCCGGGTTCAATTTGCCCGATCAGCTTGGCATGCTCATCGGTGAGCTTGCGTCCATCGCCGCGCAGTGCGACGAACTGGCGAAAGCTCAGCCCCGGTTCATCGCCCAACCGTTCGGGGGCCACTGTCGGAAATGATGACGGGGTGTTCATCAGGAAATGCTCCGACTGTTCCGGGTTCCACACGTGGCCGGAGCCCGGAGGGAACGGATCAAAGACCGTAACTTTCAGAACGGTGCCTTGGGCCGGGAGTTTCAACGCCAAGTTAGCGAGTCTTTCAACCACGCTCGTGCCGCGTGGGCCTGCCCCGACAAGGGCCAGGCTGAACTCGTTCTTTGGTGTTGCTATCTCGCTGTTCACTCCTCTAGGTTATTACCTTTGGAACAGGGCATGGGCCAGACGCATAGACTATGGCCATGACTGAGCATGATTCTGAGGTTGCAAGCGCTGATCCGTATTCCTGGCTTGAAGGAATTCACGACGAAACGGCACTCGAATGGGTGCGGGATCAGACCCAGCGTACCGAGTCCGAGCTGTACGACGACTCGTTCCATGCCACTGCGGAGCGGATCAAAACGGTCCTGGATGCCCAAGACCGCATTCCCATGGTGACCAAGCGTGGCGATCACTACTACAACTTCTGGCGCGATTCCGCCCATCGTCTTGGACTTTGGCGTCGCACCACTTGGAATTCCTACCTCAGCGACGACCCGCAGTGGGAAATCCTATTGGATCTTGACCTGCATGCGCAGCTGGAAGGCCACGAATGGCATTTCGCTGGTTCAGCACTCCTGCGTCCAGCGGCCGGTGGCGCCTACCAGCGGGCGCTGCTTCGCTTGAGTCCTGACGGCGGCGACCAGGTGCGCATTCGCGAATTCGATCTGGCCTCCAAGAGCTTCGTTGCCGGCGGTTTCGACCTTCCCGTTGCGAAGACCCAAGCCTCGTGGATTGACCACGATACGTTGCTTGTCGGTTCCGCCAGCAGCGAGCAGTTCACAACCCGTTCGACCTACGCGAATACCTTGAGAAGGCTCAGCCGCGGCATGGAGATCGAAGAAGCGCCAATTCTCTTCCAAGTCGATAGAGAACATGTCGCAGCCTTCGGCTACTTCGATTCGACTCCGGGATTCGAACGCGTGGTCACCACTGATGCCATCGACTTCTACAATTCCACTGCCGGTGTCCTCATCGACGGGGAACACCATCTGATCGATGTTCCAACCGATGTGCAGGTCAGCCTGCACCGGCAGTGGGCCCTCTTTGCTCCCCAAACCAATTGGGAACACCAGGGCCAGAAGATCGCTGCGGGTTCATTGGCTATCGCCCGGCTGGATAGATTCCTCGAGTCCGGCAGCATCGAGAAGGTTCTCTTCGTCCCGGATGCGCACACTGCGCTGGAATCATTGAGCTTTACCGCCAATTATCTGCTGCTCACCGTATTGTGTGATGTGGCTTCGCAAGTGCGCATTATTGATCTCGCAGATCATTTCAGCCAGTCGGACATGCCGCTGAAGGATCCAATGCTCAGCGTCTCGGTGGGAGCCGTTGATGATGAGGACCCGGAGCATGGCGATGACTATTGGATGACCATCACCGGATTCATTACCCCTACTACCTTGTTGCGCGGCACAGTTGGTTCGGCAGCAAAGGTCGTGAAGAAATCGCCGGATCGCTTTGATGCCGGTGGTTTTGAAGTCACCCAGCATTTTGCGTCCTCTGCGGACGGCACCAGGGTTCCATATTTCCAGGTCGCGGCATCCGACTTGGTTCACGATGGGAAGAACCCGGTGCTGATGGACGGCTACGGCGGTTTCCAGCACAGCATGACTCCTGGCTATGCAGCCGCCATGGGCACCGGTTGGTTATCGCGGCGTACCGTTGAGGGCCGCAAACCGGTATACGTCATGGCCAACATTCGCGGTGGTGGCGAGTACGGGCCGGATTGGCATCGTGCTGCCCTGCGTGAAAAGCGCCATCGTGCCTACGAGGATTTCGCAGCCATCGCCCAGGACCTGGTGGCTCGCCGGGTGACGTCCCGCGCGCATTTGGCCGCGACAGGGCGTTCTAACGGCGGGTTGCTCATGGGCAATATGATCTCTGGCTACCCGCACTTGTTCGGAGCAATTTCCTGCGGCGTCCCGCTATTGGACATGCAGCGCTACACGCAGCTAGCTGCCGGCCATTCCTGGATTGCCGAGTACGGCGACCCGCAGGTTCCCGGGGACTGGGACTTCCTGCGGACTTTCTCCCCCGTGCATCGACTCACCGACCAGCCTCATCCAGCCAATGACTATCCGGCCTCGTTGATTTGGACCACGACTTCTGATGACCGTGTCGGCCCTTCGCAGGCACGCATCATGGCAGCCAAAATGATGGATCTGGGCATTGCCAATGTGCGGTACCACGAGCCACAGGGCGGTGGCCATGCCGGGTCAACGGATAACGAGTCAACCGCCAAAATGCTGGCGACCAGCTACGAATTCCTGTGGCGACAGGTGCGTTAGCTCTCTCGTTTTGGAACACGCGCCCATCTTCGGGTAGGCTAGATTCTGCTGGAAACAGCGGATGGACACGTGCCAGAGCGGCCGAATGGACTTCACTGCTAATGAAGGGTCGGGCTAAAACTCGACCGGGGGTTCAAATCCCCCCGTGTCCGCGATAAAACCCCTAGTCACCTAGGGGTTTTTTTGTTGGGTGGTCATGGAACCGTCACAAATGGTCATGGCTATGCCCCATACTGATCCCATGGCAAGCCTCGACAAATACAACACCCCCACCGGAACCACCAAACACCGCGTTCGATGGCTCACCAACGGAACCCGCGAATCACAGTCCTTCGACACCGAAAAAGACGCCCTGCGCTGGAAAGCCGTCATCGAAGCAGCCCAAGGCGACACGGACCGGGCCCTAGAATCCATCGAGAACCAACTCGAACAAGGACCAACCGTCACCGAACTCCTAATACGCCACATCGACCAGCTCACCGACGTAGGCGACTACCAGCTCAGCCGATACCGCAAAGCCGTGGAACAGCACTTCGCCGGAGAGCTCGGCGCCATGAAGATCCGCCGTGTCACCTCCGAACACATCGTGGACTGGCAACGCTACATGGCCGAAAAAGGGCTGCAGGCAAAAAGCATCGCCAACCAGCGCGGCCTGCTGTCCGCCGCGTTCTCCACGGGCATCCGGCTCCGCATCCTCGACCACAACCCCTGCGCCGGCGTACGCCTACCCAAAGACAACCGGCCCACCGAGCAGATGCAGATCATCCCGCTCGACCAATGGAACGACCTCATGGGAGTCATGCACGCCCACTACGTCCCGTTCTCCTGGATGCTCCTCTATTCCGGGGCGCGGTTCGGTGAACTGACTGCCGTGCAGAAACCCGACTTCGGGTTCATCGGTGCCACATCCGTCCTACGTATCACCAAAGCTTGGAAGGAAGATGACAAGTACAAGTATTACCTTGGCGCTCCCAAGACCAGGAAGGGCAAACGGTCCGTTTCGCTGTCCCGGCAGGCGGACAAGATGATGCGGCCTTTACTCGCAAATCGCACAGATGAAGAACTCGTCTTCAAGACCGTGTATGGTCGGCAGATCCGTTCGTCCGGCTATCACAAAGTCTGGGGGCAAGCTTGGACGGCACTAGGAGTTTCGAAGGAGCGGCGGCCACGTCCTCACGACATACGGCACACGCACGCATCGATGATGCTGGCCAACGGGATGGACATGTACGAACTGTCCCGGCGGTTAGGCCATGAATCAGTCAAGACTACGGTGGACCGATACAGCCACTTGGTGGAGGGTGCTCACGCTCGCGGCGCGTCCATCGCCGACTCCGCATTTGGGTGAAAAGTATGCCCCGCAAATTGAACTCTGCGGGGCTATGCTTATTCTTCGCCGTCTTGCTTCTCAACTTCTAGCTCGTCCCACCATTGCCTGATTCTAGGGTCTTGGTAGGGTCCGAGGTTTCCGTATTGATCCATAAGGCGAATTCTAGTCGGATGCCGGGAGGCTTGATGTCCACGGGTCTGGTCGGAAGCTGATCTTCTGGTCTTCGCGTTGGTGCCATGTGTGATTGTCTTCAGTGCTTCGCCAGAGGCTGTCGCTCTGCCGGATGCGAGTGGCCGAAGTGGTTGGTACCCACTTCACGTCCAAGGGCCCGTTGTACACCCAGCGCGCACCATTGGACGGGTACTCGATAAACAGTTCACCTGGTATCCAACCGCGCACGCGGGCATGGATCTTGCCGAGCTCCGGGTGTGTCACCTGCACGTAAGGGTATTCCCGGACCATGTACGTACGCATTTGCTCGAAGCGAGGGTCGGAGAACTCAGCCATGCTTCGATTGTCTCTTAACGCAGAAAACCGCCCCACCCTCGTTTGAGGATGGGGCGGTTTTGTCTATTCGTCCAGGGTCACTGTGCCTTCGACATTGCCTGCGGGTGGTTCGTCAGTCTTGGTACCGGCTGCCAACCAAGGCAGGAAACGTTGGAAGAACGACTCCATACCTGGCAGGGCCATGATGCGGGTGATCGCCGCAGCGATACCCAATGCCAGCGCAGCGGCGCCGGTGGCAGCTTCTGGGCTACCCATAGTGGCAGCCGTGTAGATCGACGGTGCCATGGCCGCGAGAGCGACGATGACCGCGAGGATCGTTCGGACGGTAGCTCGCCACGGGTGCTGGGACTGGGTGGTGACGGATGCATGCTTAGCCATGGTGTCTCCTTAGTTGTTGTCGTTGAGCCATCGCTGGATGGCCTTGCCGGTTTCCTTTTCGGGCTTGCCGTCAAGGCGCCACTTGCGGGTGTCGTAGTAGACCTTGCCGCGGTGGCCCAGGTCGTCGGCCATCATGCGCTGGAACTCGACCCAGAACCAGTAGCCGGCCTTGCCGTCCTTCTTGAGCGGCGTGCCCTTCTTGGCACCACGGGCGGCGAACGGGGTCTTGAGGTAGTAGCCGTTGCGCTGCATCAGCGTCATGGTGTCAGTGATGGTCAGCTTCTCGAACTTGCCATCCCACTGCTTGTTGAGACCGTTCACGACGTTCTCCAGCAGGATCTGCAGGGCACCGATCTCCCAGGACAGGAAGTTGCCGTTGATCGTCAGATCGGCGTAGTTGTCCGGGAAGTTCGTGGAGCCGTTCGGAACGTTGGTAGGCGACTGGTCGGCAACCTTAGCAGGCTTAGGCTTCGGCTTGACTGGCTTAGACGGCTTGCCAGCGGGCTTCACGTCACCCACTTCGCCGTTGGCTGCTGCCCAGATGCCGGGGATCTGCAGGATCTTCGCGTCACCGGGACAGATCTTTCCGCGTGCAGAGCTGAACTTGATACCCCCAGGCTTGTAAGAGCTGGAAAGGATACCCGGACGCCCAGCGAAGTTACCCTCAACGCCAAGGCGATGCCACGACAGCCCAGCACTGTTCTCGTTGCTCTGGGTGTTCTTGGCGACCTGATTCTTGATTTCGTGGGTGTCGCGTGCCCACTTCCACAGCTTGGTGAGCGCTTCAACCTGCTCGTCAGTCCACGGTTCGCCGTCCGGGTTCTTCACGCCGCCCTGGGTCTCTACCGAAATAGTAGAGTCGTTGCCGTTCATGTCCGACGCGGAACGATAAGCAGTATCAATGTACTGCTCCACGGTGCCATCCTTCGCCACGTAGAAGTGGCTGCAAGCACTGTTGGAACGCGAGAACATGCCATACAAGCTCGACGCTTCAGACACGGCAACATGCAGGTTCATGCGCCGCCACCGGGCAATCTTCACCTTGTTCCACTTCGGGATAAGACGCTTCTTAGCGCCGGGATAAATAGCCATGAGGGCCACCTTTCGGGCATGAGAAAGCCCCGCCACACACCATGACGGGGCAAAAGGAAAAGACCGCTAACGGCGGTCAGTCGTGAATACCAGCAGGCCAATCCGGCGCTGGTGGAGGTTGTCCAGTGTCAATGTGGTGTCGGAGCCGGTAGATGTAATCGAGACGAACACGACTAGTACGCATGACCGTGTTCAGTTTCGCTTCCATCTTGTCCAACCGTTCATCCTGCTTATCAGCACGCTTGTCAGCTTGGATGAGCTGTTCTTGAAGTTGGTCGATGAGCGCGTTTTCTCGGCTGCCTTTTTGGGTTCGGTGCGCTGCACGTGTAGCCCATGCTGCGAGTGCGGCGACGACGATTGGGACGACGACTTGTGCAACAACCCCCCAGTTGATGTTAGTCATCGGTTCGGATACCTCCGCGCTTGAGTGCACCGATTTTGGTTAGCAGGCCGGAAACAATCAAGGCGAACGAACCATACAAACCGAGGTAGAACCATTCGCGTGAACCCCAACCAACGTTGAGGATGGTCACGATATAGGAGAACAGGTAGGTTGCTGCGGTTGCCGTGCATAGGGCGACGGTCAGGCTGATAGCTTTCCTACCTCGTTGCGCGATCATCTCCCACACTGCGATAACCGCTGTGACCGCCCACGCGATAACCCACACCCATGCGGGAATGAACGTGACAATGCGCGTCCAATTCACCGGCAGGTTATTTGGTGCCGAGTTGGGCAGGTACCCGCAAATGTGGGTGACCGCTAACAAGACCACCGCGCCGAGCATGAGCCGGCGACCCTGCTGATACTTACCCTTCAAGATCATGCGACGCACCCCCTCGGCGGGTTACGGGACGGCTGAAACACATGAGTAGGCATAGTGCCTCCGATCCAATACGATCTAAGAATGGACAGTGAAAAAGTAGAAATCTACAGCGACGGCCAATGGTATGAAGTGGAGTCCGAGGATAAAGCACACGAGATTGCGGCTTCCACCGGCACTTCCTATCGGGTAATGCGCAACGGGACGTGGGACGAATACTCGCCAGTCTGGTAATCGAGACGGTAAATTGTCACCCATGACTGAATACCCGCGTCGAAACATCGAGCGATACAAGAAGCCAGTACAAACGTTCACATCGCTCAACGAATTCCTTCACGCAGAACACATCAAACCCGGAATTATTTCTATTAGCGGTGCTCTGCCTATCGATCTCCTCTATTCGCCCGCGAATAGCTCAACGACGGTTGTGTCTTTCCACGCGGCTCTTACCAAGGCAGAGACCCCATTGCCGATGTTTGCAGGGGCTAAGGTCAGCCAAGACGGTCCAGTGAATCGGATCTTCATCGCAGATTCAGGCTTGTATGCAGGATCCGAACACAAGATCGCTTGGTTCGCTGGTACTCGTGAGCTCGACTTCCAAAAGCAGCTCCCGAAGATTATCGACAAACTACTGGTCCAAGCAGGCGGAACGCGCACCCTCTTCTGGGGTCCATCCGCCGGCGGTTTCGCAGCACTCTACTATTCGAAGCTGTTCCCAGACTCACTTGCGGTAGCAATCAACCCGCAGACGATCATTGCCAACTTCGGGCTGGCTAATCAGCGGGCCTACACCGAGGCAGCTTTCGGAACGGAAACGCAGGAACAGCATGAAGAAGCCCTAGCCACCTCGTTCAATTCCAATCTGCTGGATTGGTATGACGGACAGGTTCCTAACTACATTCTTTACGTGCAGAACGAATCCGATAACCACGTGCAGAACCATATGGAGCCGTTCCTGTCATCACTCGACGATCAATCGCGAGTCCGTATACACATGGGTAACTGGGGTCAGGGACACGTAGCACCTTCACCCGAGGAAATTCGGCAGATCATCGCCAGCTTCACTCTTCAAGAGGGCGGATGGGGCGAAGTCCTCGCGAACTTCACCCCACCTGTCACTGTTTCACGATAATTTGGCCATGTATGATTACCCGCATGGACATCACTGAAGCAGCCGAAATGATTCTCATGGAATCTGACTACCTAAGCGATTGGTACTCAGAAGAAGCCGCCAACGGAAACCTAGCCTAAGCAACAAGCCCAGGATAGGCGGACTGCAAAGCAGTACGCACTGTCTGGCATTCCGCCTGGCTCAGCGCCCGCTTCCATACCGCCACTTCCAGCACTTCGACACGGCCATAGTTCGTTGATGCGCGCCCGATAGATACGTTCGTGTTTTCACGATCTGTTGCCTGAGCACCGTAGTTCCCGTCGACCACTGTTGCACCGACACCGCCAGCGAAGTCGTTGATCACCGTCACCACATGGAACATCGGCTGATCCAAGCTCTCCGGCTGAGATAAAGCCGTGGCGCCAATGCGTGTCGAGGCACTTCCACCCTGCGATCCGCGCATCAGGTAGCCGCCATCCCACGCGACTGCTCCTTCAGTGGTTCCTGCCGGGTCCAGAACCCTAAGCAAGAACGTCACCGTCTTTGCATTAGTCAGCAGCGACCCCGCGGTGATCACGTCGTCTACGCCATCAGTGCGCAGCACCTTCGTACCGTTAGGCCCAGTGCCGGCAATGGGCTGCGCAGTCACGGTGGACTGAGCCAGGGCGACATCCCCTGTGTATGCCGGCCAGCTGGAAACCGGCTGCCCGATCGTTCCGAGCATGGACGATGACCACCGGTGAGCTACCCCAGCCACTCCCAGCCCGGGCAGGAGAGTTGGCAGTGAGGCGCTGTTGCCGCCGGTTGCCGTGTACTTTCGTCGTTCGATGACGGTCATGCTGATACCTCCATGGTCGGATAGCTGGTTCCTGATTCGTTCGATGTGCTGATGCGGGCCCGAACCGGGGTGCTGCTGGTAATGGTGTGAGTGGTTGCCAGAGGCCCAGCCAGAGTTTGGCTAGCCCACGTGATCCCGTCGGTGCTGGTTTCGAGGGTGAAGGACATGGCCCGGCCCAGTGGGTAGTCCCAGCTGATGATTACCTGATCACCTGAACGAAGTGCCTGCGGGTTTCTCGGTGAGTAAGGCAACCCACCAGCAAGGTTCAGCCTGGCCCGGCGTAGACCGTCGGTTGCCATCCGCTCGCCGCGCTCCCGGTTGCCCTCCGGAGAGAAGTGAATCTGCTCGTTGTACTGGAGGTGGTTTGCCGGTCCGAACACATAGGCGGTGTTGAAAAGCCGGGACTGGGTGTTCTCATGGGCACGCACAATCCCGTCAGTACCTTCACGGCCGCCCTGTTGCGGACTGGCGATTTCCTCGGGAGTCAGTGATCCGAGGATCACCGGCAGGTCCGGCTGTCCAGTCTGGTTGCGGATCTGCGCCACTAGGTCATCGAACGCCGCGGCGTAGGTCGCTTCCGTTTTCCGTGTCCGGTCGTTCTCTCCCTGGGACCAGAGCATCGCCAGCACTTCGGCGTTGCCCGTGTACGCTAGAGCTCCGGCCAGCGAGTCGAACAACCGCTGTGCGAGGTTGTTCGGATCGGCTGTCAGCGTGCGGTCCCATGTGCCACCAGAGCTATAAACGTAGCCTTCTGGTGGAGGGTTGATGGAGGACGAGCTGAATCCGGTAGAGCCGACCGTCACTGGCACGATCAGCAATTCAGCATCCGGATTATCCTCCAGGTACTTGCGGGCGAACGCCGAGGCGATCGACGGGGTTACGTTCGGGGAGACGTCCACTACGGTTCCGTTAATCCGGTTCCACCATTTCAACCGGGAATCAGGCTCAGCCAGTTCGGGTCCGTCAGTGTTGAATCGCCAGATAGCATTGGACTGGCCCGCAACGATAAGGATCTTCGCGGCCCCAGTCCTAGCGGCACCACCGTTCAACGAATCCACATCCAAGTGGGGGATGTGGATTGTGCCATCCTCGCGTTCGCCAATCAGCAGCTTGCCGGCAGCGTCGGTAGTGACATGCGCGTAGCCTTCGAAGGAATCCACGCGGACGGACCCTCCCGGAGTATCCAGCGTCCCGGCTTCGAGGTGGGTGACGTACTTCGTTCCATCCCATCTCTCGCCTTCGATCAGCTTCCCCGCTTCGTCCAGGGTTATATGGGCGAAGTCGTTATCGTCCGGTACGGCTGATGGCGCGAACTCAGCTACAGCATCGATGCGATCATCTTGCTCCACGTTCTTATCCAAGAGCGTGGCGATCGTGGGGTTAGCGTTTACTGCGGCCGCGGCGGCATCCACGATCGTCGTGTCCGAGGCAATGTAATCCGCGGTGATCTGCTGGACCACCGGCGTTACCTGTTCGCTGACGCGTGCATCGATCGCCGCACCGGTCAGTGGATCGTTGACCTTCGACGCGACATTCGAGTCCGTGACCAGTGCATCCGACGGGATCTGACTCGCTGGTACTTTGCCACCGACAAGATCAGCCTTGCTCTCCATGGCGAATTCGACTTCAATCTGGGAGGGCTTCGCGTCCAGTGCCTGCTGCATCGCACTGCTGATCGGCTTGTTCAGATCCGAAGTGTTATCCACATTCGGAAGCCCCACCTTCGCCTTGGTCGGAGTTGCCCATTGGGTTGTGCCAGAGCTGGTCTTCTCAATGTACTGGCCAGTGGAACCTCCCTCTGGAACGCCCGGACCGGCGGGGCCCGGGCGTCCCGGGAATTGGCCATCTAGCGGGATCGGGATCAGGGGAAGCCCTTCGCCTGGATCCACCATGGCATTGCCCGTGTTCAGCGCATCTGCGACCGTGTTAGTTCGCTTCACCGTGTTGCCTCCTTAGGCTGCGTAAGCGTTGATTTGCTGGACCTCCACGGTCCCGCCGGAGACCCGTGAAAGATTGAAAGTCAGGGATGATCCCCCGACCTTGGGAACCGCGAAGAACTTGCGGATCTCCACCCAGGTACCAGCGGGGATCGTGTAGTCCTTGGTGGTGTTCGTTGCTCCGCCAGAGACAGCCAGGCGAACGACGCTGGTTGCCGTCGCCTTGACTACCGCATGGAATTCGCGGATGCTCCCGCGAGCCCACGCCACAGGCAAGAGGGTTAGCGGGTATGACAGCGCAGCAGTGCCAGAAGTTGCCGGATTTCCGGAAGCGTTCAGCGCCCATCCATCCCAACCGTTGAGAGAACCGTTGAATCCGCCGGGAAGCAAGTTGTTGCGGTAGTCCTCCGACGGATCCACAGTGAACAGTGCCCGTCGGGTCAGAATCATGATTCGTCCTGCGTCGCGCTGCTCGGCGAGCCATTGAATGTCAGCACGCAGCTGCGCGGTTGTCCGATACCCGCTGGTATCCAGCCAACCGGGATGATGCAGGCCAGTCAGCGCGTACTTGCCCGCGATTGCCTTCTCGACGTTGTCCCGGAACTCCTGCGAGCTTGTGGATTCACCGATGCCACCGTGAGCCTGTCCGATCAGGTCATATCCGCCACCAGGCTGCATATAGCCGCCCTTGCGGGCACCGACGAAGGCGTAGCGGGACAGGAGCATCTTGCCAGCGGTGGTCTCTGTGAAGTCCTCGATCGATTGGCCATCGTATCCACCGTATGGGCCACTCGATACGCCTGTTCCGGGCATGGACCAACCATCGATCACCACGGAAGGCATCTGCTTTTCCATATGATCTGCAGAGTCGATGATTTCCTTCTTCAGCGCACTCGCACTTGAAGCTGCACCGTGAGTCCATGAATGGCCCTGGGGTTCCATGCCGTCATTGAGAACCCACGATTGCACGGTTCCCCACGGCACTTCCTCGGCCAAAGCGTGGTTCACTTTCCCTTCGACCCAGTTCACGGCCAGCGCCATGGTTGCCGGGATGTCGAACTCGCGCAGGATCGGGAGGACCTTGTCCCGGAACGCCGCGTTGTAGTCGTCAAATTGGAGAGCGATAGCGGCTTTGCCTCCGGTGCCGAGCTTGTACCCTAGACGCTTGCGCGCTTCGTCCACGCGGAAAGCATGCTTGAGCGCGTACTGCTCAGTGTCAGCATCCCCGCCGCCACCGCCACCGCTCGCCATGAGGTTGACCCATTCAGTCCACTGGGACGTAGCCAAACCCAGACGCTGACGAGTCCACACGCCAGGCGGGTAACCGGTAATGCCGTATGAGAAGTACATCTGCGTGTTGACACCACCGGTGTCATTCCACAGCTTGCCGGGTGCAGGAACTGGCAGGCCAATAACCTCACGGGCCGTCGTCGTTGAAGCCAGGCTCCAGAACCCGGCCTTCTCGGGCAAAAACCAGTAATCGAGGTTATCCCCGGCAGAAATGATGCCGCTGTTCTTGATGGTGTTGGTGGAGTTCAGGTTCATCCACGCGCCGAAACCGCCGGATAATCCTGTACGTCCACGGAACCAGAACGCCTCTGGAGAACCAGTGGAGCGGAACGAGGTGAGGAACTGTCCGCCCAAGCCAGGCAGGACGAACAACTGGCCAGCCACAACGCCCGACGGAAGACCGGTCAGGGTCGCGGCGCCGGAACCCGAGAACGTCCATGAACCTTCGTAAGCCGGGGTGTGCCAGGTGTTGATGTTCGACCCGTTAGGGATCGATCCCTTATGAATGGACCCGGCAGGACCGCGAGGACCGTTCACGTTAGCAACGTGAACAACTGATGTTGCAAGAGCCATTGTTTACACTCCTCGGTAAATGTCGCCGGTGTTTTGACCGTTCAAGTTTTGTGGGTCATCAGGGTCGGTGTCCCACCAGTTCTGACCGCGTTGCAGTCCAGGTGGCGGGGTTAGCTTCGCTCTGTTTGGAGACAGTGCCATCATCACGAGAGACAGGTTCGGGAGTGACCCCCCCCAGCCACCTTGTGGTGGTCCGATGACGATGAACTGGTCAAGGGATCCGCCGGCGCCCACGGGGACGCGGATCTGCCAACCAGGGAAGTCCATGCTCGGGCCTGACCCGTCCACCCACTCGATGCGCAGGGTGTAGAAGCAATCCGTGGCCATCACCGTGGTGGCAGTCAGATTTGCTGTTCCTTCACCGTTCGAGTTAGGCGTGACCCGTACTTCAGCCGTGGGATGGATTGTGCCGGGCGTGGTGGTTGCCGCTTGCAACATCGCCTCGTTGGGCCGGAATACGACAACGCATTGCCGGCTGGCCATGCTGGCACCGACCAGATCTCGAACTCGGAAATCAACTGCAGGCATCCCGCCTCCTTAACTAGAAAACCCACCGGCTAAGCGGTGGGTTGATTTGAGATATTGAGTAATGCCTGCGTTTTCCACAGCTCGAACTGCGACGTTCCAAGAGCTTCCTGGTACTTCGGAATCACTGATTCAGCGACCAGCACCTGCTGTCGAAGCGACGTGTTTTCTGACTGCATTGCAGCGACCTTTTGCTGGAGCTCTTCGATCCATCCAAGAAGTTCTGATTCCGTATCGTCATGCTGAGGCATGCTGTGGCTCCTTACGGGGTCCATGTCGAGCGGTACACCTGACCGCCCGAAGTGATGTGAAGATTGGGTGGGTTCGAAGTTGACGGGAGATTAGGAGCGTAGAACCCCACGCCTTGGAAGCGGGCAAACCCGGCAACTTCAATCTGACCAGTTAGCCATGTCTTGGCAGCGTCCAAATCGATCGCTCCGGCGCGGGCTTTGACCAGAGTCGTCCCGAAGCTGAGCTGAGCTTTCGACCCGTCCAAGGTGGTTTTTGCTGCGCCCTTGTAGTCCAGTTCAGCCCGGGTCGAGTCCAGAGAAACCGACGACGAGGAAGAAGACGATAATGAAATCTGATCAGCCGCACCCGAAACCATGTTTCCGCCCGGAGCCTGAATCATGTAAATACTGTTCGGGTCAATGACCACGTCCCCGAACGTTGCTTTCCCGTTCGGTTCGATCTCCGTCACGCCGGCTTTGAATATTCCGCCGGCGGTGATCTCTAAGTCAGCCTCAACGGTAGTCGCACCACGTAAACGGGTTTCTGCCGTCACATCCAGAGTCTCGGTAATATCTACCGACCCGTTGAAGTGGGTAGGCCCGTTGAACGTTGATTCGCCATTTTGCTCAAACGTGCCAGACATCGTTGTCGGACCAGTGAAATCATTCTGTCCGGAGAAGTTGTTATCTCCGGACAGATTATTGGTGCCGTCCATGTTGTTCGTGCCGGAACCGTTGAACGTCCCCGTTACGTCCAGCAGGCCAGTAACCCGCTGCGTACCTGCGACACCGAGGAACCCGTCAATGTTGACGTTCGAACCCTCGGCCCAGTGCGTGGAACCACGCTCAACAACCGTTGAAGCCAGGTCAGTTTTGGTGCCGTAAGTTCGCACTTGGCGCTTATTCTGGTTTACCGTACTGTCCGTTAGGGACCGAACTTTAGCCACGCTCAACCGCCCTTCGGCTGGAATTCAAGGGTCACGAAGTCACTCGAAATATCACCCGAATACTTGATGACACGCCAATCCCGCCAACCAGTAGTGAAGTACGGATCATCACGGATATACCAGTGAACGTTCGTTCCTGGTCGCAACTCCCACATGCTCCCCAGCACAGGAGAATCAAGTTTGATCTGGCAGCCGGCCTGCCGGATAGCCCCGTTGTTAGCTACCAGCTCGGATGCAGCATGATCGTAAAGTTCGGGGCCCTTCTTGATGTTCTTGAATTGTTCTTGCCGTTCCATCGACGGATAATCCGCGATGTTTGCGGACTGTGATTCCCGCACCAGGAGCCCCGGGCTTTTCGCGGTCTTCTTTCCCTGCCCCTCGCCTACCGCAAACATCTGCGTCGCCAGAGACTGGGCGTTCGTTTTGATCCACAAGCCCTTCGCCGGCGCCTGATCGGCACTGAAATTGACTTCAATTTCGTTCAGCGTCAGCTCACCGGTGCGCACTGTGAACCGCAGTCCGCCAGTACCATCCCATTCAGGCCGGAAATCAACGTCAGGGCCATCGGAAAGATCCATGATTTCCTGCATGGCATCCATGAGGGTATCGAGGTTGTACCCGTAGTACGTGCGCGATCGGCCGCCGGAGTAGTCATCCTCATAGACCATGGGAATATTTCGGCCATTGCCAGACACCGCCAGCTGCACCAGACGTTTGATGATGGTGTCGTATTCGAGCCCTGAGAACGTGGTTTCCCAGTTCACGATGTTCTCGTCCCGGACTGCGCTAATCAGGCGTAGGTCGAACAGTGACCAAATGTCGTTGTGCGTGATGTTGAGCTTCTGCGAGTCTCGGTCGTAGTTAGCGTCCCAAACGATGCCCGCGTACACTACGACGTTGTCGTAATCCACGACGATGGCACGTTGCCCTGGGTAGAGCTCGGTCAGGTTCGCGTATGCGGCCACGTCCGGGTCGGATAGGTTGAAGCTCGCGTTTCCGCCTGACCCGCCGTTCATTGTTCGAGACCAGCTGCATGAGGTTGGGAGCAGTTCCACACGATCGGCCCAAGTTTTGGTTGAAACACTCCACACTCGGTAACCCAAAGTGGCCTCCTAAATGAATGTGTCGTTATAGCGGACCGTTATTGATCCGTATGATCCTGCGCCTGTGCTGATGAACATGTTCTGAGCCATGCCGGGATTGATCGGGGAGAAGTTCGCTGTGCTCAGTCCGCCGCGCACAACCGAACCGCCAACGCGAAGAATGCCCGTCCTGAAATCAATCTCATGCGGAGCACTAGATACAATGGCACGCGTTACCACAACCTGCCTGCCGTTCAGAGTGAGCGTATACCCGTTGGATGATGACGCGGATACCGTGATCACTGGCCAAGCAGGAGCTGTCCCTCGGTGATACAAGGAAGCTGCGTCAACCGTGTTTCCTGGTACCGCGTACGACTCTCCATATTTGTACGAGTTGATGAACCGTAGTTCCATTTGGAAGGGCAGGTGTCGGCCTTTGATTTGCCCTGGCTTAATGCGTCCGCGGCGTGCGTTGGCCCACCGTGGCAACCCGAACTGGTCCACCTGGAAACGGCCCGGGTTGCGCAGTAGCGAGGTGAGTTGTTCACGGGCTGTGAAAGCGTCACCTGGGTTACTGGCCGACAACCGTCCATTGAGGGTGACAAGTCGTGGCCCGTAAAACACGGGCGCATCGTAATCACCGTCAGCGAAGGGGCGGGACTCCGAGTTCGATTTATCCGCCGGAGTCTCGTCCCAGCCTTCCATGCGGTTGATCCTCCACAACCCGAACCGATCCAAGCCGTGGATGGTCTGCCCGTCGAGGGTTACTGATTTACTCATGCGCCCTCCTTAGAGCAGAACATCGGAGCCTTGTGCGCGTAGAGATTCGTTGGCGCGGGATTTGAAGATCTGCCATGTAGCTTCGGGATCTTCTTGCCCCTCGATGGTCACGTAGAAGGTTTGTCCACCAGCTTCGACTGGTGTGGTAACACCATTCGAGGTAGGCACCCCGACTTCAGGGTCAATGCCGTTGGCGACCATCCAGGACACGTCACCCAGCGTTGCGCCGAGCGACGGCATGGACGCTTCGATACCGTCTTCAAGGCCGTCCATGATCCACCCGCCGGCCGGAACCAGCAGGTTCAGGTCGTACTGCTTCGGTCCCTTGTGATCTGCGATCCAAGTGCCGATGCCGCCTACGAAGTCCTTCACAGCGTTGAAGCCGTTGGTGAGGCCTTCTAAGAAGCCGTCGAGGATCTGCTTGCCTGCGTCGATCAGAAGATTACCCAGATTTCCCAGCGCGTCGAGGATTTTCCCGGGCAGGCTTTGGAACCATTCGACAGCTCCGTCTACGAAGTTTCCTATGCCGTCGCCGGCTTTTTGCAGGCTATCGGACAGGAAGTTCATGAATCCGCCCCAGACCTCAGAGACCCAGGCGACCACTGCATCCCAGTTCGCAGCTAGCAGGAGGACCGCACCGATCAGGAGCATGATGCCCAGGACGATCCACGTTACCGGGCTCGCAAGCAAAGCTGCGTTCAGTAGCCATTGCACGCCGGTCCAGACCGCGATTGCTGCAGCGATAAGACCGATCACGCCAATGAGTGGGATGAGCAGCGGTGCGAACTGGATCAGCAGGTCCAAGATTGGCTGGATCAACGGCATGGCCTGTTCCATGGCCCCGCCAAGCTCAGAGATCATCGTGTTCTTGAACTCTGTGAGTGCAGCACCGGGCCCGTTGTGGATTTCGTCGGTCATCCGCTGAGCTGTTCCGACTACGTCGCCAAGCCCCCCGTCCATGTTGGCCAGCTGGTCAATGAACCCGGGTATCTCACCCGTGGAAAGGTCTTCCAACGGGGTGCCGAACAGAGCGAGGGCAGCCTGTGATTGGGCGGCGGGGTCTTTCATGTCCTGCAGCCCAAGAATGATCTTCGCGAAGGCCTGCTCGGCGGTGTCGCCGCCGGCCAGCAGGTCCTTGGTCATCTGCTCTTGATCCATGCCAAGAGCTGCGTAGGCTTCGCCGGAGGCTTTCGACATGTCCGTGGAGCGGATCGTGAATTCTTTGAGCGCGTCGCCGGTCTTGTCGATTCCGTACATGCCCTTGGCAGATGCTTCGGCCAGCATCGTCATAGCGGTTTCGCCGCCGATGCCGAGCTGTTGGAAGAACGGCCCGTATTCGTCAGTCGCATCAATGATCTCTTCGCGGACGTTCTTCGGTACCTTCTGCAAGGTGGCCGCCAGCAGGTCAGCTGCTTCGGCTCCGTCTTTCGCCAGCCCTGTGGTGATCATTTGACCGATGACTTGTGAAACACGGTCTGATTCGAGTTCGAACACGCTGGCCATGTCCATGACGGTGCCGGTCATCTTCGCGACTTCTTCTTCGGTGGCTTGGCGCATCCCCTTGATGGAGGTGATCACACCGGCTGCGGCTGCGCCGGTGTCTGCCGAGCTTTCACCGTAGCCTTTGGCGAACAGGGCGCCGGCGACGTTACCTGCTGTCTCGGCTTCTTTGGATGCTGGGTCGAGGCTTGCGCGTACGGCACGAGTCGCTGTGTCCCCGGTAATCGCGCTAGCCAGGCCAGCTGCCATTGCTGCGCCCACGAGTGCACCACCGGCCATTGCCGCCTTCTGCAGCTTCGGTGACTTCAAGCCCTTCTGGAAACCGTCCAGAGACTTCTCAGCCGGGGAGGTGTCCAGCCCTACGTAGCCGACCAGTTCGCCAATCGAAAGGGCCAAGGGATCCTCCTAGGGTTTAGCGGCGGCGTTGAGGCCTGCCAGGTTGCTTGTTCTTCTCCGGTGGGTAGATCTTCAACCGGAGCCGTGAATGTTCCACCGCGAACAGGCCTGCCACACGCGTGATCAGCCACCTGTATGTCCGAGTACCCAGAACGCCGGACTCCACGTCGATGCTGTAGAACTGGTGCAAGTCAGCTTCAATCAGGTTCCAGTGGGTGAACAGGTCTACCCACTGCAGCCCCGAGTTGGGTGGTTTCCCGTCGGGGTATGCGTATCGTTCGCTTAGGCCCGATTCCGGGTTGTACGCGCCGCGGCCGTACGGGTCCGGGTCGCCGTTCGGCGCGCCGACCTGTTCGGCGCTTGTGCTTTTCCCCCCGAGGCCCAGAACATGTCTGCGATATTTTCGCCCTGGGTGGCGTGCAGGAGGGCGTACATGGAGGCGATGCGCATGTGCTCGAACGTGAGCCCGTCCTCAACCATTTCTTCCCACAGGCCACCGGTGAGAACGTCACGAACCATGTCGTGTTCCTGCTGGTCGTTGAGGATCTGCATGTCGTCATCGTCGGGGATGAAGTCTTGGTCTTTTTGCTTCGCCTGCTGGGCGCGGAAAGCGACTGAGACGAAACTGTTGAACGCCAGACCTACTTCGGCGGTCACTGCCGGCACATGGTACGTCTTGCCGTTGATCGGAAGGTCATGGCCGGGCTTGATGATTTGGGAGAGGTCTTTGAGCTTACCCATGGTGTGCTCCTTGTCGAGGTTGAACCGGTAGGCGTGCACCTCGACGCGACACGCCTACCGGAGGTTGTTGGGGTTACGGGGTGACTGGGACCGTGAACTCGGTCAGTGCACCGCGACCGGTCAAGGTCAGGGCTGCAGTGGTGAGGTCGGTCTTTGGGCCGCCGTTGTCCACGAACGAAACATCGGCAATGCCCTGGTCGCCGGTCGTTGCGCCGACCTGCCAGAAGCGAGTGTGCACAAGGCCGCCTTCGAGAACTTCGCGAGAAGCGGCCTTCAGGATTGCTTGGCCCGGGTCGGCAGCCATACCGGCGCGAGGGGTCTTCACGGTGCCTTCACCGGTCCAGCCGATGCCGGTCGCGATCTGCGAAGTCCAGTGAGTGCCGTCGAACTCGGAATCGTCCTCAAGGTTCTTCTCGGTCTGTGGAGGGGTGAACTCGGTAATACCGAAAACACGGGTCCAAGTGGTCGGTGCGGTTCCGTCGGTGTACGGGGCAACTTCCATTGCCCAGTCACCAAGCACGCCGGGGGTGATTCCCATGATCTAGTCCTTTCGATGTGTGCCAGACCGGGTGATCTGGGCGTAATAGTTTTGGGTGGCTTCTTGCCGGTTGTTGGCATCAGCGGGGAGGCTGGCCCCGCTGTTCCTGTACACGCGCACGACCGGAGTTGTCCCCCAGGTGGTGTGTTTCAGGTCGTGGAGCGCGTCAAAGATCCGGTCTGTGGTGTCTTTGACGAATCGGCGGTCGTTGCGTGGGCCGCGGATCCGGAATTGGATTCCTTGAATGCTGTCCGTGGTTCCTTCATCAGCTACCGGGTAGAGCGCGATGGCGATCGCCCGGTCAGGGTCAGGTGGCAGCTGGTCGAAGCTGATCGCTGTTTCGGTACTGGTATAGGTTCCGCTGGTGCGGAACGTGCCAATACCCAGATCATGGAGGAGGGTTGCCAGGGCCGTCATGAAGTCGGTTTGGAACATCACAACTCCCCTCGTGTCGCCTTGGCGATAATCTCACCTACGGTGTCTTTCTCCGCGTTGAGGGCGTTCTCCAAGTACTTCGCTTCGCGCCCGTTGTCGTGGCGCAGGCTCATGTCCTCGTGCTGGACCGCTGCATAAGGTGTGTTGTAGCTGATTGCCGCACGGAGCTTGCCACTCTCATAGGAGACACTGCCTGCGTCTTCCAGAATTCCTTCTTCGTGAGGGACACGCTTGTTGGACTCTCCGAGGACGTGTTCAGCTCCAAGGACAAGCCCCTTCTCCAACGCACCGTTGAGGGTCTGCATCAAGGTGCGGTTCGGGTTGAACGACCACGAGCCTATGCTCTTGCCTTTAGGCCGGGCCATTAGGTCAACGCCACTTCAACGTGCGCGGGAAGATCCAGCAAGCCCGGATCCGCGACACCGGCTTTGATGACGTTCGCTGTCCTGGTTGGCAGGATGACTTCCGATCCGGGGGTGTACAGTGCGGCTGTGTATGGTGGGCCGGTGAGCGTTGTTTCCGAGATGACTTCGGCGCCGGCCCCGTCACGCACGAGTGTGCGGGTTTCATCGATGAAGCACCGCACGTTCGCGGTTTCTTCCCATTGGTCTCCCCACGCGTCGGAGCCGAGTAGGGTTCGGACGGTGACGGTCTTGTCGTAGAAGTCTTCCAGCTCGTCTGCAGCTGTCATCGGTTCACCACCGTGCTGACCAGGCCAGCGTTTCGGAGGATCTGGAACGCTGCAGCGCACAACGTGAACAGCGCGTCCACACGGGCTTGTTTGGCCCGGGCCGCGTCCGCCGCATCGTAGGACACTGAAGCGCCCTTGATGCTCTTGGACGATGCCACACGCTTGCCAGTCTCTACGAGCTCACCCGTTGCGGGGTCCAGATCGTTGGCGGCCCAGAACGCTACCTGCGCGCATGTCGCGTCGCGGAAGGCTGCGGCAGTCTTGGTGTGCCGTGGCATCCCCTCGGAATCGACCGAATAAACGGCCAGCATCGTCGCTTCCTCCACCAAAGCAGAAGCCGAGCGGAGAAGGGGCACCACGTTATCCGGCGGTGCCTGACCCGTCCATTCCTGAACGTCCGCAGCTGTTGCATAGATACGCATGATGCCCCGCCCTAGTTACTCTGCTGGTGGCTGTTCTTCAGTCTTGGCAGGTGCGCCCTCCCAAGACTCGATCAAGCTGGAACGGTTCTTTCCAGCCTTCTCAGCCTCAACGATGCGGGAGAACTCCGCGTCTCGTGCTTCAGGGTCAGAATCATCCAACCCATCCACGTAAGCGCGGACTTCGGCAACGTTGTGCTTCGACGGATCGAACGGGCCCGAAGGCTCAGATCCGATGGTGTAACCAGCGTTCTTGCAGTAGTTGATCACTGCCTGGTTGTCAGTCTCGGCCTTGCCATTGGCGAACTGAACGCCGCCAACAATGCCGTTGAAGTCCTTTACAGGTGCTTCGATAGTGGTAGCCATGGGCTATACCTCCGGTTCTGGGGTTGCCGCGGTAGGCTGTGCCTCAACGAGGCTGGCCAGTTCATCCGCGTTCTGAGGTTCAGGTGCAGCACCAACAGGCCCAGTTGCGATGGTGCGTACGCTCTCGTCGCCGTGCAGGCCGGGAGAGATAACGTTGGGGCCGTGCGGGTTGCCAAGCTCACCCGCTGCACCAGCGTTCGACGGTGCGAGGAAGTCAACCGGTGAAGGGGTCACCGCTGCATCACGCAACGGTGACCCGATCCGGGTTGGTTCCACGTAGTTACGCGGATCAGCACCCATGGTTACGCTCCTAGGGTGATGCCGCGGAACACGCCGGCGGCCTTGGTCTTCTTCAGTGCAACACCGACTGGGCCCATCTCCACTTCGCCGGTCTTCACAGCACCCGGGGTGGTGAAGTCTGGGGCGTAGTAGTTGATGATCTGACCGCCGAGGGTGGACAGGCCGTGGAAGCCGTCCAGGCCGAAGCGGATGGCGTACAGGTCGGTCACGCCCGCGGTGATCGGGATGACTGGTGCTGCTGAACCGGACTTCAGGCCAGCGTCTACCAGTCGTGCGTCGTAGTAGCTGATGATCGTGGTGTCACGAGGGCCCACGGTCTGGGTCGCCTGGTTGGCGTACCGTGCTGCAGCCTTGATCAGCTGGATGGTGCGCTGGTTACCAACGAGCGCGCCAGCAGCACCGTCGAGGCTGGCCAGCAGGTCATCCACGTCGGTGAGGATCTTGAACGCGAGTGCCTGAGTCATCGGGCCGGACCAGTCGCGGACGGTGGAATCCTCAGTGGAGGATCCGGTCAGCGCTTTGGACAGGCCATCGAACGAGTCAGCGTCAACGGCGGAGTCGCCGAGGATGACAGCTTCGCCGAACTTGGCCTGCACAGCCTTGATCTTCTGCGAGGACTGCAATGCGACCTCGTTAGAAGCTGCAGGGCCAATATTCGCGAGTACGCGGTCGATCTGGAAGGAACCACCAAGTACCTTCAGTTCAGTGGTGAACTGCTCAGTGGTGGCTTCCTTTGGAACGTACTCGGAGTTGATCGCACGGAATGCGGCTTCGCCCGGGGTGACCAGTCGGCGGTAGCCGTAGGTCAAGGTGGCGCCGCCACCGGCAGGGTTCACAACGTCGTCAAAGGTGACGAGCTCCATGAGGTCGTTGGTGCGGAACTCGTCAATGATGGCGGTGTCGAGGTCGGTCTGGGCGTTCTGAGACGCCTGAGCAAGTGTTACGGGCATGGGGGTTCAGTCCTTACTTGGTGCCGTAATGGGATGCAGTCGCCTCGGCGAGGCTCATGCTTTTCTTGGTTCGCTGTTCGCCGGACCCGCCGGCACCATCAGCAGAGCTCGATCCCGCCACCCGGACGGCTTTGAGCTTGGGATTGCTTTCGACTGCTTCCTTGATCGCCTTCTCTACGTCGGCGGTCTTGGTGTGGTCGATTTCCGCGATCTTCGCCAGGAAGGCGCGGGAGTCTAGGAGCGCGTCAGCGTCGGCACCGTGCTTGCCGGCTAGCTTGTAGACAGCTAGTTCGGTCTGTGCTTGCTTGGTGGCGGTGTCGCGTTCGGCCAGCTGCTTGGTGAGCTGTTCGGCGGTGGGCTTTTCGTCGCCCTTCGCGTCAGGGTTGAGCGCCTTCTGGATTGCGGCGAGGGTCTTGGCTGCTACTCGTTCGTCGCCTTCACCTTTGCGCAGGTCTGCGATCATCTTCTGAGCAGCAGGTGGCAGGGACTCAACCTTGCCGTCCCACTCGTCGGCCTTCGGAGCTTCTGCGGCTTTCGGTGCCGGTGGGGTGGCCGGTGGAGTGCCGCCAGCTGGTGTCTCGTTGCCTGCAGGGGTGCCGGCAGGTTCGCCCGCTGGTTCTCCGCCGGGTGCGCCGTCGGCGTTCATCTGCATATCGCCCCATAGTGCGCGGTTGAACTCGATTAGAGCTTCAACACCGCCTGGTGCGTATGGGTCGATACCGTGAATAGTCTTGGGTCGAGGCATGGCAATAAACCCCTTTCAAGGGCATGGATTAATCTGCGATTAGGTAAAGTTCAAATTGGTTAGGCGCAACCAGCGCCCAACATACAAAGAGGGAGTTGATCACCATGTCAGTAGTCGTCAGACTCAACGATGGTACCGATTACAAATTGGGCGATGAAGAAGGAAAGCAGGTTGGCTATAACGTTCTTCCAGGTGGTGGAATCGCTATCGTCGTAAAGCCTAATGGGGACACTCTTTGGGTACAGAGAGAATTCTCCCCATCGGGCTACCAATGGGTCGAAGGTACACGCTGGGGTGGCGAGCTTTCGAAGCAGGCTGGCGCAGACGGGAAGATTGAGTTCACGGGCCGCCCGCGGGCATCTATTGTTGTCTAGCGGTTCTTGAGGTTCGTCCGGTAGGACAGATCCTTACGCCCATTAGCTTCGCGCCAGGCTTTGAATTCCTCTTGCTTGGCGCGAAGCTTCGCACCGGCCAGCGTTGACGCTGCAGGGTCCAAGTCCTTCATGAGGATCTTCTCCCGCTTCAATCCACGGATACGGCGTTCGTAGGCGCGTTGCTGTTGGCGTAGTCGGTCGCCTTCGGGGTTGGCGGTGACTCGGCCGGGGCCGCGGGTGATGCCTGGCAGGTAGACCGAGTATGAGTGTGTGCAGCCTGGGTGGAAGAGTCCTTTGCCGGTCGCTTCCTTCAGTGAGGCAACAACGGTCTTGCCGTCCTTCAGCTTCCCAGTGGTGTTCCCTGTCAATGAAAGTACCTTGCCCTCATAGGGTCGGCAGAGCTTGCACTCTTCAGGGCTGTCGGAAACGATGACCGTGTCCACACCGTAGTGCAACAGCCGGTCGCCGTGCCCTTCACGCAACGCTTGGGAGGTTGCGGTACGGGTCGCCATTTCGGCGTATGCGCCCATCTCCCACTGTCGGCCAGATTTGTCGGTGAATCCCTTCACGCCTTGGCCGGCCAATGTCCTTAGCAGTCGTGCTGATGCTTCGCGACGTGTCACGTTACCGGTGATAACTTCGGACGCGGCCTGCAATGTCACTCGGTTGAACACATCGGACACCCATCGGCGCACGTTCAACCGCATACCGCCCAATGGTTCGATGGCCGCCCGGGCGATCACAGTTTCAGCACCGGTGTTCGCCACACGCCCGAACAAGTCACCCTCAATGCCGGCTTTCTCCGCATCATTCACCGCATAAGCAATGCCACGGTTATAGGCCAGTGCAACAACCTGTTCAACAGCGCCAGGGACCCGCCGGTCAAGGTCAGCAAGGATCCTGTCCAACTGCCTGAGAAGGGCACGCTGTTCCATTAGTCGAGTAGTCAACCAGTCCGGACTATCACCAGTATTAGCAACAGCCCGGGCCAGCTTCTCCAAAATCAGCGACTCAGCAGCAACATAAATGTCACGCACACGCTCAGCGAGGTCACGCGCTTCATTCGGTCGCATCGCCATTCTCTACCCCAAACTGTTCAGACAAGCCTTCACCGTCGATGCCTAGAGTATCGGGGTCAGCTAGTGAATCGACTTGGTTTTCGGATTTAATCCGCTCAACCTCTTCGGCGATCCATTTGTCGTCCTTGTCGGGGTTGACCATGCGAACGCGGGTATCGATGGACGCGGCCAGCGCGGTGCCCAGGAGTTGTGCGGTGCGTGCCAACGCTTCGGGGTCGTCCTTCACGCCGTCGGCGAGCTCAACCTCAACCGGTTGGGTGAGGTCGTTGTCGAAGTTGAACACAAGGTTATCCACAGCTAAGAGTTTCTTCACGATGGCTTCCAGCACGGGGCGAACAGCACGGCCCTTACGGCCCTGTGTCAGCCCGGAGCGGCGTTCCTTCGCGAACACCTCCGTAGCGGTCACGGCAACGTCGCCACCGTCCCCGAACGTCTGTGCGCTGTAGCCGGCGGACTTGATGATCTGGTCCCAAATGAGTTTGATCGTCTGCTCATGCTCTTGCACACGAATATCGAACTGGATCTGCTCGATACTGAGTTTGGAGTCAGCTGCCGATCCTGGGGGCGCGTTTACACCCGCGTATATTTCGTCCTGGCCAAAGCTTGCGCCGGCGCCGGGGCCGTTGTTGTTCAACAGCGAGTTGGGGACAACCAGCATGGCTTTGCCCAGGCGAACGTCACGCAACAACGACGTGTACGCTTCGTCCAACGCGTCGAAGAGCGGTTCAAGCCCATCCAGATCCGAACGGCCAAGGTACTGTCCGAGTGGGTCTTTGCGCCATGACCGGTTCGGTCCCATGTTCGGCCAGTGGAACACTGCGAGACCTTCGGACTCGGTACTGATCTTGCCTTCTTCGTCCACTTCCAGGCCAGCAGTTGATGCGTGGTCGGCTAGTGGGACGATCTGGCCGAGGTTCGTTGGGGTGCCTTGGTACAGGCCGTGGAAGATCACACCGATACCCTCGATGGTTTCGTGCCGTTCCAAATGCCGGTAGACGATTTGCCCGTCAGTGTGCACTACCCGCCAGAACGTGACAGCGACGAGGCGTCCGAACCGGAATTCAGGCAGAGCCGCGTCGTAGTCCACGTGGGTGAGGAACGGGTGATCTTCTAGTTCTACGTCCCAGGTGATGCGGAGGAACGAACCGCCGAGCGCTGCAGTGGTTTCGGCAGCGTTTGCTAGGGCATCGTGGAAGTCTGGACCGGTAAGGTCTTCAATCCGGCCCTGTGTTTTCTCGTGGTCGACGGTCACGGTTGGTGGCTCGTTGAACAGCAAGTCGGATGATGCCTTGCACAAGTCCGCTGCAGCAGGCACGTGGAGCTTACGCTCAGCCGGTTTCGTCAGGTCTGTGCGAGTGTCGCCCCAGAAGAATCGCTTCACCGCGCCCAGGACACCGCGTCGTACGTTTGCGGGTTGCTTCGTGTACACGGTGGTGAGGCTGTCAGTGTTGGATTCGTACCATGCGGCCCATTCGTTGAGCTTTGGTGTGATGGCTTCTAGTTGTTTGGGTGGCCACACGGTGTTGTTGGCTGGCAACGGCAAGGCGGCCTCCTAGGTTATCGAGCTGGCCAGTTCCAGAAACCCTCAGTGGGTTCAGGTGCTTGGCGTGCGCAGGTTTTCGGTGTGGTTGTTCCGTCCGAGTTGAACAGTGCTAGGTTCACGCATCCATCGTCAAAGACTGCGGTAACGATTGCGGCCAGTTGGTCGGCTTGGTGGAACGGCTGGTAGTGGACGATGCGCCCTACGGTTGGTTGGACCGCCCACGGAACGATCTTTGATTCACCGGCCACGTCGATGTTCTCGCTCATTGCTTCACCTCCGGTACCGTGCCATCAATAATGAACTTGGCGACCGTGTCCGCGGCGTTGATCATGGCAACCCATGTTGAACCGCCAGGTGAGTTGTTCAAGATCATCTCGAATGCTTTGGCTCGTGCTTCCATCTTGTTCATGGTGTTCTCCTATGCGGCTAGGGCGACATAAGGTCGCCAGTTAGTTTCAGTCGTGGTCAACGCGTACCGGGCGGCATCCAAGGAGTGGTCAGCGACCTTCAATGGTTTGTCGTCGCCCTTATCCGTGGACTTCGGATCCCATGAATACGAGGGTGCTTCTTCGATCAGGCCTGCGCAACGGTCAGCGATCAACAGCTTGTTCGCTGACAGTGCCGAAGCCATCGTACGGATCCCATACAGCACGTTGTTGTCCGCGTCGATCAAGTTGCCTACACCGTCGTTCGCTAACTGAACTTTGAACGATGCGGCAGCAGGGTCAACCACCACCCACTCAGGCTGTGGTGCACCGAGTGGGTGGTGGTCTGCGGTCATCCAGGCGCGCATGCGACCCGATATTTCGGAGTCGGTGAGTCGGCGTTGGGATTGTTTAGCGTCGTACCGCCACTCGTCCATGAAGTAGAGGCGGTTGTCCACACCGAGGCCGAGCATGACCGCGCTGGTGGCGTTCGTGGTGCCGTAGTCGATACCGACGGCCAGCGTGCGGGTCATTGGCGGGAGTGCATCCCATTGGATGACGTGTTTCGCCGGGTCCCACATGTCGTACACGGCGCCTTCAGCAGCGACCCAATGGCCGAGGATGAACCGGCGATACCAGAGACCAGTGAATTCGGATTTGATCGACTCAACATACTCAGGTTCAAGGGAAGGATTGTCGTCAATGGTGAACGACCAACGCCCCCACCCTTTCAGCCCGTTACTAATACGGTCCAGGAACTTGCGCTTCAACCAGTGCGCCGGCGAATCCGGGTTAGTCGTGCCAAACAGCTGTGCGCCCTTCACGGACATACGGCCAAGCAGCTGGGTGAAGAACTCCTCCGGCAACGTCGTGACCTCGTCAACGATCACCCCAGCAACCGTCATACCACGCAAGACCTTCTCCGCCTTAGCATCAGAAGCACCCATGATATGAACTGTGCGGCCGAGGATCTTGACCGTTGGCGCACCATAGTTCCCTACAACCTGGTCAGCCAGCCGGCCAAACAAGTCCGGGTTCTGCATCGGTGCGACCATGTTGCGCCACACGCTATCGCGGGTACGCCCAATCATGAGCAGTTCCCCACCACGAGGAGCATTCGCCAGGAACAAGAACCAGCGCAACAACGCGATAATGGTTTTCCCCGAGCGAATCGCACCCTCAAGGATGTTCACACGGTGACTACTCGTCTGCAAGAAGTGCAGCTGCCTCCGGCTCACCGCCTCCGCTGGACTGTCCAGAGTCAGGATCGACAACAGGCATCGCTCCCAACTGCTCAGCAAGCTTCTCCAACATCGACTTACCAGCAGTCATACCGTTGTCATTATCGCGAGCATCAATCTCATGAGTGGTCTTCAAAGCGATCTGAACCGTCTGCACCAAGGTCCGGCGTTCAGCTGAAGGGATGAAATCCAGGGTGGCCGAATGCTCCGCGCCACCCTCACCACGCTTCAACGTCTGAAATGATGGCGCTTCAAGAACATCCAACGTCATTTCAGCCTGGTCATACAAACGAGCAGCAATGTTCTGACGGCGAAGCTTATTATCAACCATGACAGCTTCAGTCGCGTGCGCGGTGCGTTCATTGCGAACCGTTTGCGTACCCGTTTGCTTCGCCCATTGAGCTACGGTCCCTTTGGGGATGCCGAGTTTTTGGGCTACTGCTGTTGGGCCTTCTTGTTCGTATAGGTGGAGGGCTTCTTGACGTTGCTTGTCGGTGTACTTGCGGGGTGCTCCCACATTCTCAGCCCTCCTACCCTTGCTGGCCTAGTTTTATTTCGATGCACCGGAGATAATCGTCTTGTGCCCTCATTCGAGGGTTACTAGTCACTCTTGGAGGATCGTTGAGAAGTACCACGAGCGCATCTGTATTTATTGAATATGTGAAATCTAGTGAAGTGGCCAAATTGGCTACTTTAGCGGCTGAACTTCAGGCAGACCTTGACATGTCCAGGGACTCCGAGTCAAAATCACATACCGTGGATATCAAGTGGAGGAACGTCCAATCGAACCAGGCTTTGGCTGCCCTGGTTCTTTGTCTGTCCGCCCAGGAGAATAAGTCTCCAAGTGCCATTCTTGAATCTACCGGTAAGTTGATTCAGGAATTCGGTTTTGAAGTTGATTCACCAATTGGTGACTAGTGCTTGAGTGACGGCGGCTGGTCCGCTGTAGTTTCGCATCAGACGTGCCCCGTTGCGCCCACTCGGTGTGGCGGGGCACTGGTCTGTGCATCGTGTTGTGTTGTCGGCTTGTTGGCCGCCGTCAATTTTGGGTGGGGCAGGTTGGCCTTGGGCTTTTGAAGACTAGGTTTCCCTACTCGCAGCCGTCATGGGCGCCTTCACACATTGGTGTGTTTACCCCGAGTTCTCCACCGAGGGTTCGAACCTCGATCTACAGGACCAAAACCTGTCGTGCTGCCAACTACACCAGCGGAGAAGGTTGCACTGCCACGGGGTCGAACCGTGCCTTCCGGGTATGCCCGGTGCTTTACGCAGCTGCAGTGCTTGGAGGTTATTCCGGGAGTCGAACCCGATTGGCTGGATTTGCAGTCCAGTACCTGGCCGTTCGGTCAAATAACCATGCGGTGCGCGTTCAGGTAGCGCACCATTGAACCCTGCAAAAGGTTCACCCCGATAGTTTGAGTCGCACTGGGCTGCGAGTAGCTATCGGCCTTGACTCACCGTGGCAGCAGCAGGAATCGAACCTGCCGTGGACCGGTTTACAGCCAGCCCTGTCACCTTGACTCTTCTACTGCCGTGGTGGTCCGCTTCAATTCGGCGGGGACCATGCCGACCCGTCCATGGGGGTGACGGGATTCTACTGGTCATGAGCAAACCAGTGTCGTGCGCTACTCAGTCGTGAACTGGCGGGGACATACCCGGTAGCGCTCCCCACCTCGTGTGTGGGGCTATACAGTTATGCCCCGCGGAGTGTCCTCAACGCGGGGCTTCCGGGTGGGGAGATGTGCTAACAAGTCCACCCTTGACTGGGCATGGTTATCCGCAGTCAAGACAATTTTAACAAACTTTCCCGCATATTCCAACACTAAACAGACGCAGAACTACGCAGAAGCCTTAGAGGTATGCAAAGCGGCAACATGGAAGTTCAATTGCTCACCCTTCCACTCAGCACCACACGCACCACACGCCACGTCCCACAGCCCAGGCGGCATGATCTTCTCGTGCTCGTCCCAGATATTCGCCGTCAACGCGACAGTTCGTTCCGCACCGAAATACTTCTCATTGCACGCTGGGCACGGTGCATGGATTTTCCGGCGGGGCTTCGGCGGCCGGAGGAGGTTCTCTATCGAGTCCACCCAGCCTTGCAGGAGCTTGGTGAAGTATTCGATGTTCTCTGCCGGGTCCTCGCCTTCTCCTGCGTATGCGAACGTTTGGATGACTTCTTCGAGGGTGCCTGCGCAGAGGACGTGTTTCCATTTCCACAGGTTGTCGTACGCTTCTTTGCAGATCCGTTGGTACAGGTCGATGGTTCCGGCTGCTACGGGGAGTTTCAGTTCATCCTTGGGGCTTCCACCGCTGGTGTTCCTTCCTGGGGTGGTTTCACCTTGGAGCTCTGCGAGGAGTGAGACACGGTATTTGCCTTCTCGAACGTGGTCGCGGGTGAGCTGGTGGATAAGGTCACGCATTATTCCTCTTCGGGGTAGTTGATTCGCTTGATGGTCATCGGTTCGATGTATCGGTAGGTTGTGAACCCACGTTCGCCGGTGTGCACGACAAGCCATTCACCGTTGATTCGGTGGCGGCCGGTCATCTTGTAGTAGCGAATTCCCGGTGGCGGGAAGCTTGGCTTGAACGCCTCATTATTTGGCGGTAATTGCCAGTAGCCCCCTTGCGGGTCGTTGAGGTCAACGATTGGTGTACTCACTGCCCCTCCTGGTCGGTGATTGATTTGTGTAGGTTCAGCCCGGGCGGGGTTGGTAGCCCGGACAGGGTGACGTGTGTGGTTGGTGGTACGTGGTCCCATTCGATACGGCCATCAGCTCTTCGGATGACGATCGTTGTCCAGCCATCGCCCAAGTGCTTCGCCTGCATCAGTGTTCCCTCATAGACCAGGTACCGTGGGCTGTTACCGGTGAACTTCACGCGTTTCCCTCGGTCAACTCCCGACAGACGTTGAGCCTCTATCATGGTTGGCATCAGCATTTATCCTTGTTTTTCACAGGACAAGGGTTCCGCCTTGTCGCAACGGTGCGCGGCCTGTTCTTCGCGCACAGGTGCTTTGAACGACCATTCCTTGCCCTTCCACCCACAAGTGCAGGATGCTTGGAAAACTGGTAGTGGGTCGCGTTCGAAACTTCGGGTCTTGCCGGTCATTGTTCCTCCTTGTACTGGTTGGCGCGTTCACGGAGCCATTCGGGAAGTGGAACGTAGTGCCCTGGCGGTTCGATCCATAGGGCGCTGTTCCATGAGGGGTCGATCTGGTTGATTTCGTCCGCCGCTTCCCTGAGCGCTTCTGCTTTCGCTTCGGCGCGGACGGTTTCAAGCCAACGGTCAAAGATGCCGGCGTTGTACGTTTCCATTCCTGCATCTCGGTGGTGCGAGAAGCTTGCCCGCACTGCCTTCGTGCTCGGCGTGTATTCCCCGCCGTGGTAGGTGGCAGCGTGCTTCTCATTAGCGCCCATTGTGTGGATCCTCGTCTGCGTAGGGGTTTTCGATCAGGTCAAAGTCCTCGATGAAGCCTTGCTCCTTCTCGTAGCTGTTGCGTCCGTTCTCCCATCCAGCGTCTTCGCCTGCCTGCCATGCTTCATAGGCGACGTAGCGCAGGTGTTCAAAGCCGTTCTCGTGGTGCTCTTTCGACTTTTGGCGCAACCATTCGGCGGGTTCTTCGATGATGGATTCCCAGTTGTCAATAACCGCTTGCCGCCCCGTCTCACCCTCCACGTGTGCGGCGCATTCGGCTACGTCATGGCTGTTTTGGTATTCGTCCAGCAGTTCAGCGAGTCCAGCAATAACCGCCGCTTCTCGTTCCTGCATGTGCTTGTCCAGCACCTCGGCAACATGAGCGCGGTGCAAGTCTTCGGAACGCTTGCCGAGTGCAACCGTGTGCCACCCGCAGATGCACAATACGCCGGTTCCGCGCTGGCCCATGACGCGCAGGTGCGCTTCGAGGATTTCTTGGATGGTCATGGCTTCACCTCCGGGCGGTTCAGGAAGTTGGCGAGCTCGTTGCAAGCTGACTGGCATTCGTCGCACGAATCGTAATTGCCCGGTTCGCAACCACATGTCCATCCCTTGCGGTTCAAGCCACGGGGATCAAAGCTGTTCACTACCGGCTGGACGGCGGCGAGGTAAGCCTCGACAGCACATTCGATAACATCTTCCGTCGATCCGCCGTTGATGCGGCAGTCCACACCAGTGGCTTTAGCCTGTGCGATCGCGTCCGGGTTTAGCGGAGTCTGGTTAGTATTCATTGAGTTCTCGCTCCTTGCATTTGCCCGTCCAGCGGTGCCATTTGAATTTGAGTTTCGTTATGCGGGAGAGAGTCGGCTTCCCTTCACTGGGCAGGACACCGAACCATCGACCGCACCTGGTGCATTGGTAGGCCAAATTCCGCTCAGTCAGCCAAGACACGGTAACCAACAGAATCCAGCCAGCCGGGAGGGTTGCGAGTCCTGCGAGGTAAGCCCAGATCACTTCTCTGGCCTCATTCCCAGTCCTTCAGATAGCTGTCGTGCGGCTTCGGCGTAGTCCACGCCCGGAATCGCGCTGTCATCGGGGAGGTTGAACAGCGTTGCCAAGGTGACCAAGCGCTGCTCGTATGCGAGGGCAAGGGTGGCTGTGGCATGGTTCTCGATCGCAGACCAGATCAAGGTCGCATCGGTCTGCCCTTCTTCTGACACAACCGTGTCACCGATTTTGTGGTACATCTCGTCGTGATCTTCGGCGAACTGATTGCCGGGTAGGTTGCTCATTTGGTGTCTCCGTTCGGGTGTGCCGTGCAATCTGGGTTGTACTTTGTAGGTAGTGCGTCGAGGTCGAATTTGTTCTCGTATTCGCACTTGCAGATCTGGTATCGGCTTCCTGGTTGATTTGGTTCGTTTGAGCCCGTGCACTCGTTGCCGTGGAATGTTGCTTTCGGGCAACGCTTGTTCCCGCATGTGGCGCAGACGATCATCCCGCCGAAGCCTTGCGTCCAGTCGCCGGTTTCCTCAACCAACTTCGCTAGGCGTTCGCTATCGCACCGTGAGCATCCAGCAGCGCCCGGGAATGCAAAGCTTCCCGGTTTGCAATATTCAGCCACGGGTATCACCGTCCAGTGCGCGGATTACGCGTTCCATGATTGACGCTGGCAAAAACTGATTGAGTTCTCGCACTCTTGCTACGGCCTGCTCAGTCTTGTGCAGGTCAGAGCGCTCACGCGAGCTACGGTGCGCCCAACGCTTGTTAGCCTCAAGCGCTGCGTCCAGATGCTGTTCGGCCTGTTCGAGGCGGGACAGGAGCGCGAGGACGGTAGGAGGGTCAAACGTGGCGATGAACTCGGCGGTTGATTCGCCCTCACTTTCACCCTGTGTCAGATCCTTGGCGACGTAACTGCGTCCAAAGTCGTCGCCGTCGTTGATGTAGATGCAGAACCCGTCGAAGTCATCTTCTTCGAAGGCCCAGCCTCCCCACTTTTGGGTTTCCTCGGCTTCTGCGATCTTGCGCAGGGTGTCCAGGTTGGTGGCGTGCGACCCTGTGCTGGTTGTTGGCACCCCCATGCTGCCTACACCCGGCACAGAGCCAGAATGCATTCGGCGCTGTTCGCCTGAAGGATTGGCCGTTGGTTGAACTTCTTTGGATGGCTGGCTCATTTCGCGCCGCCAGCATGAGTTTCGTACACGTCGGCCACGCATTCCGCGAGTGGCGCCGATGCTGGATGGTCTGGCGCGTGGTCGGCGGGGATCGGGTGCACTTTCAAGCAGTTGCGCAGATCGCGTTCGAACTCGGGGCTGGTGCCGAACATTTCGGCTTTCACCTCGTCGGGGACCGGTACAGTGTCCCCTACTCGGCCAGCCGGCGCACAACCAGCCAAGGCCAAAACAGCCACACCGACCAAAAGAATCTTGCTCATGATTTCCTCTCCTTGCCAGGCAGCCCCGGCAATCTTGTTAGCACTACCAACCATACCAACCCTTGCACTGTTCCGCACTACTTGAATGCGAAACAGTGCAAGAAGTTTTCTGGCACAAAAACTACTCAGGACGAGCACCAGCCAATAACGCAGCAAAATCCTTCAGCGACATCGTCACGTACTGCGAGCCAGGATCCCCAGTGCCACGCTTCTTGTGGACCACTACGCCAGCCAGAGCATCCTTGTTTCCACGTTCCAACTCCGCTTCACGCAACCACGCCGGGAGCGCCATCGTCGTAACATCCTTGCACTCAATCGCCACAGGTTGGCCCCAAATCTTCACCCCGCGCACATCCCCTAAATCCAGCGCCCCGGTTTTGACTTGACGGTCAATCCCGTCATCATCCAACGCCTTAGCGAGATAATCCGCCGTAACGCGCTCAAACCTCGTGCCAGCGTTCTTCGCCGATCGCAAACTACGTCCCATCAAAAACTCCTAAATAGTTGAACCGCTCAGAATCGTTTCTAAGCGCCTAAAACACTCTCAGGCGACCTGCCACCCATCATGCATCATCCTGCACTACAGGCGGCTCCGCCTTGCCCCTCCGGAAGTCACCCCACCACTCAGGCGGACCCACCCGCTGATGAAACTTCTTACACCGAGACTCCGGAACATCATGCTCCACACAATGCAACTCCCGCACCGGCCCCTGACGCTCCACATGAGCACCAACCCAATGAGCACCAGACTGACCAATCACCGCCGGCGTACGATTCCCCGGAACCATCGCCGCACGAACAGCAGCCACCGCCAAAGCATCCACACCACCACGGCCCCTGGCATATCCCAAAGCCTTATGCACCCCAGCAACCTCCCAATCCGGGCGGATCGAATGAATGAACGCCGCCAGCTGGCGAGACTGCAGTTCGGTGATCTGATTTTTTGGATTGATTTCATTCATCATTCCGTCTCCTCCCCCACGCGTTACGGACGTAACGACATGATGATTTCTAACCACGGATTTTAAGTACTAAGCCCATGAGACTGAGGTGAGTATAAGTACTTGGTCTTGGTCTTGGTCTTGGGCTGTTGAACACGACCCGAACGAACAAAGCATGTTCGGTGTGTGTGCGGGCGAACGAACGGCGAACGTTCACTTATCCGTGTTCTTCTCACGGGCTTTACGCATCCGCTCCGCCGCCTTCCGCTTTTCCTCGATGACCTGCTCTTTCGTTCGCTGGTACTCAGTCCATGAAAGGAACTGCCACCCGTCGGATGTGGTTTCCCAAAGGCCAGCGGTAACCAATTTCCCGGCCAAAGCCTTGCCCTTGGGCCATGACATGACGAACCATTCCGGTACTGCGCCATCGGTCAAATAGTCGGTGCAATACGTGCCGGAAACGAGCCATAAACCGATCGATTCCAAACCTGCAGCTCTCACCTTCGGGTGAGAGTGCATCCGGTCATCGGCGTTGAACCAGGCCACTTTGTTTCCTCCATAGTTGTTGTCGTGTCCAGTGCCAGGCACCGTACTGGCACATGTAGTACTGAACTTTTGCGCTGGCGCCTTTGTAGTCGGCCACGAATGCGCGCATGGCCTGCGCTTGCTGTTTGGTTGGCGCCCATACCTTCCCACACGGGCACCTCGGCAAGCGGGTCATAGCACCACTGCACTCTTGTCGTTGTGTTTTTCGCAATCCCGAGTGATTGCCACCCGGTAACCGCCAAACTGGTTTGCGCCTGGAACGTCACGCGTTGCTGATCGGCTGTTGCCCCGGCAATCAAGCATCGGCGCGCCGGTGACCATGAACTCTGTCGGGTAGTCATCCGGTAAGTCGAATTTGGTTTCGTACCCAACTCGCTTGCCTTCCATCACAGGCAGGCCTCTCCATCCTGGCCAGCAGTGATCTAGGAACTCGTGCACCGCGTCATTCGTGCTCACATGAATGCTTGACCACCATTTGCAACCGTCGCAGTACATACGCGTGATGTACCACTTCACGCATGAGCACCAGTCCTCCACGTAATGGTGACAATGAAGCCCAGAGTGGTACATGGCCGAGTGGTGTGCCGAACCGCTGCCGGATGATTCGTGGTATGTGCTCCACCCGACGTAGGTTTTCCACCTGAAACCGCGACTTACATGATCAGCACGGAACGTTTCCAGCGCTTCTTCGAGCGATTCAGGCGTACCAGGATTGAAGAAAGTCCCTGCATCGCTAGGCGGATTCATCAGGTGAGTAACGTCCACGCGTGGCTGCGATTCCAGAAGATCAAAGATGCTCAGTTGCCCGTCGATGGTCATCATCTCCTTCGCCCCTTCAGCATCAGGACCGCATTGGCCCGAGAGATTTCTTCAAATGTGAGCCGCTCATAGATCGGCTGCTCACTCGTATGGCAACCGCATTCTTTCTTAGTCGCGCACACCTGGAACGGAGTCCAGCAGCAAGACTTCTTGCAGAAGCTCATGATGCTTTCTCCAGCCAGCCATCAGCCTGCACGAACCGCTTGCAGTCCTTGCAGAAATACTCGTGAACACCGTGAGTGACAGCCTTCTCCAAACCGCACCGGCCACAAGGCCGCGAATACTTCGGATCTACGAGCCTGGCCGGCGGAACCTCAGCAACCGGCGATTCAACAACCACGACCAACGTCGCGTCGCCGACACCTGGAACGTCCTTACCCAAACGCACAAAAACGGTCGGCTCCCCAATCGTGATCACGTTGTGCCTGCGCGCCACCCTCGGCAAATCTTCAATCGCTTCAGCCTTCAAATCCTCATACGGGATGCCCGTATCCAAGACCGGCCACACAGCCTGAAAAACACTCACGCTGCCAGCCCCTCGATCTTGTCCGGGCGGAAACCCGACCAGTGATCATCGTCAGTCACAACGACTGGCGCTTGCTGGTGCCCGAGGCTCTGCACGAACAGCAGTGATTCCAAGTCCTGTGAAATGTCGATCTTCTCGAACGGGATACCCCGCTCGTTCAATGCCTTGTAAGTCGCGTTGCACTGCACGCACGATGGCCTTGTGTAAACCTTGACCATGACGGCCCCTCCTGTTTTTGGGTACAGAAAAGGCAGCCCTACGCCCCCAAGCAATAGGGCTGCCCTCTCGTGATTTGGTTAGTCGCGGTAGATGATGACCTGATTACCGGCCACCACCCCGCCGAACGGCGAAGGCTGCTGATCAGCCAACACCAACTTCTCCAAGTCCGTCAGACCTCGAACCTTGTCCGGATCCAACAGCACCCGGGTCTGCGTCTCGCCTTGCTTCCGGGAAACAATCGCACCTGTGATGCCGACGATCCGCTGATACGCGACGTCGTGTGCGTGGTAGGTGCGCTTGTTGCCGAATCCTGGCACTTGGCGACCTACGACGTTTTCTGCTGTGACCGGAGCCGGCTCCCACGGGTCAGGGAGCTCTTTAAAACGGTGGTTCGTCGTTGCCTGGGCCATTCCAACCACCTCCCTGTGGTGAAGACTGCCCCTGCTGCTGCCACGGGTCACCGGCCGGAGCGTTCTGGCCTCCACGCGGGGCCGACTGCTGGTTGTACCCGCCCTGCTGTGGCTGGAAGTTCCCGCCACCGGAACGCTGGGTGCGAGTGACCGTGGCCGAAGCGAACTTCAGCGAAGGGCCAATCTCCTCCACTTCAAGCTCCATCACGGTGCGACGCTCACCCTCCTTGGTGTCATAGGAGCGGGACTTCAAGCGTCCCTGGGCGATGACGCGCATGCCCTTCGTCAGCGTTTCGGCCACGTTCTCCGCTGCTTCCTTCCACACGCTCGCCCGGAGGAACAATGCTTCGCCGTCCTTCCAGTCGTTCGACTGCCGGTCAAATGTGCGCGGAGTCGAAGCGATCGTGAAGTTCGCAACCGCTGCACCCGAGGGGGTGAAGCGCAGTTCCGCGTCGGCCACCAAATTGCCGATCACGGTAATAACAGTCTCGCCTGCCATAGCTAGGCTCCTTCCGGGAGGTCAAACTCAATGAAATTGATGCGCTCAGCGGCCACAATGGCCATGCGCCCGTTCTCCATAGGGAACTTGATCTTGCCGCCATCAGCAGCGATGTACTCGTAGAAGGACCGCACATCCAACAACGGCGCAGGCTTCGCATCCAACGCCCCTCCCGTAACCAGATGAACCGTAAAAGGCACAATCACTTCTTCATCCACGGCTAGGCCGCCTTTCGTTCTTGAATAATCCGACCGAAGTCGTTGTCGAGGATCGACCACTCACACGTGGCCCTGTCATAAATTGCGGTCTCTTCCGGGATCTGCCACCGCTGCAGCTTCCACCCATACGCCCGAGCCTGCTGGGCCAGATCAGCGTTGGACTCGATCAGCCCGTTCACCTCGGAACAGAGAACGATGATGTTCGCCGGACGATCCAACGCTTTCGAACCACCGATGCCCCGGTTCGCCCGATGCTGCGGAATGTAGGTGTCCTCCCGGCCCAAGCACCCGCACGGGCAGTGCTGATCCCGGGCCAGGTACTTCGCGAACTGCTTCCGGTTCACAGCCCCTCACCCCGCCCAGCGACTCCATACATCGCTCGGACGCTGGCACCAATCGACTGATACGCCCGAAGCTCTGACTCCAAAGCCTTCGCCAGCCGGTCCGCGTACCGGTAAGCCGCATCAGCAACGTCCCGGGATTCGCGTTCCGTTTCGGTGTCCAGCTCGGCAGCGTACTTCTTCTCGTGCGCTGGGCCTGCGTGGCCCATGTAGGACCGGGCGAACGCCTGATCGTAGTTTCGATCAGCTTCAAGGAATGCCTCGTACCGCTTGTTGCAGACACTCGCGGAGTTCGCGATCCGGGCGCTAATGTCCCGGATCCGCGATTCCACATTCACGGGGTTGAGAGTATCCAGGCTCATGCCGCGGCCTTTTCCAGATGCCGACGAACCTTACTGACTGTGTAATCGATTCCTTCGGAGGTGTCGATCAATGAACCGTACGAAACGTAGTCGCCCTGCTGACCGAGCGAAGTGTTCTCCCGAACAACTACGCTTACGGACCAGTCCTTGTCGTGCTTAGAGAAGAAGGCAAAGCCTAGATTCAGGTCAATCGTCAACGAACCGTCATGCAGCTGGTCAACCAACGGGCGCAACTGCTCCTCCGCATACTGGGCCAGCTCAAACGTCGATGCGGAATCAACTGCCCGGATCATGCTGCTTCACCCTCAATCATCAACAGCTCAGCAGTCTGGATAACCCCACCAGCAACCAACCGGGCCAACTTCTCGTCAGCATCCTTCTCAGGCTTAGCCGACGCATACGACGTACCCTCACGAGACTCAATGCCAGGAACCATTTCGCCGCCATCGGTCACCGCAACACCGTTCGCCGCTGCCTGATCCAGCAAGGACTTCACGAACCATTCCTTCGGCGCCGGGATCATCTCGATCTTGTCCGGGTGGTTCTCCTGAATCCACTTCGTCAACGCGCCCTCGTCGACGACCTTCCACGCCGTGCGAGGCTTCGTACGAGTGATCGCACCGAGGGTGATCTTCTCCCCGTCCAGTTCGAAAGAAACCGTCTTACGGTCGCCCGGTTCCAGCACGGTTTCAGCGTCAGCCTTCAACGACTTCTGCAAAGCGCTGACCTTCTTCGACAGCATGTCCGCTGCCATGAACTTCTGAATGTTGTCCACAATGACTCCTAAGCTGCTTCAAGTTCCGCCAACGCGGAATTGATCTGGTTGATGATGTTCTCTGGTGCGCCCGAGTTGTGCGCCCACTTCTTCAAGGCTTCAAGCGCCTTCTGATTGCCACGAGCCTGGGCGAACTGCTTCTGGAACATCTCGATAGGAGATTCCCCCGGGCCCGGCACCGGCTGCGCAGGTGGCTGGCTGGCTGGCGCGGTGTCCGGTGAAGCGAACTCGCCCCGGGCCTCCTTCGCCTCCCACAAGTCGCCCTTGTGCCAAAGATCCAACGCCGCACCGAACCGCATTCCCGCATTGCGCAGAGCATCACCGATGGCTTCCTTGATCGCGTTGGCGCCGCTCTTGCCCTGCGCATCTCCGTACCCGAGCCGAGTCACCCCGCACACGGTCAACCGGATCCACAATCCGCCGTACCCGTCGAACTGCGGGAGGCCAACCGGATCGAATGAGATCGGTTCCCACGACCATTCGGGGTCCACCTGCAACAGGCGGTCCGTCAGAGCAGCGTGGCCAACGAAGTCCAAGTGCATTGCCGGCAACCCGTGGTAGCCACCACACTCCTGGCAGTTGCCCTTGCGGGAATCCCGAGAGTAGGGCTTAGGCAACTTGCCAATAGCGCCAGGCTCAAACGGTTCACGCAAACGCTTCAACGCCTCAATGCGCTCCTGCTGCAGATCACTCATGCCACACGCGCCAGGTAATCAGTGCCCACCAACGAGCCGAAAAACACGACCCCAACAATCAGGACAAAGCCCCACTCGCCCCGGGACGTCAAAACCAGTCCCTCAAATTGCTTCATGAACTTCTTCATGTAAACTCCTAAATAACGAATGCTTTGGAACCGCCAAGTAGCAAAGCTTCTAGTTCAGCTGCGAAACCATCTCTTTGATGGATCGCGGCTTTTCTTTTTCCTCAATGACCGGCACCTCTGCCATAGTCCCGATCTGTTCCACATGCTCCGGAGTGAACCGGATGATCCGTGGACCAAACTTCTTATGCGGCCACTTCTTGTTCCGCACGTTGTTCTGCACAGTGCTAATCGAGCACTTCAACTTGTCGGCCAGTTCGACAACGGTCAGGTACTCGTCGTCCATCAGGCCGCCCATTCCAGTACCGAATGGTTCACGCCTTGCCAGATCCCGGTGACGCTGCCCTTGCGGGACTTCATGTGCGACTTCCGGAAACCGACCTGCACGATCACTCCGCGGTTTGCCAGGGTCGTGTAGATCCCGCCCCACTGGTTCGGGTGGTGAGGTTCCCGGAACCCCTCCCGCACTTCGTCCGAGGTGAATGGCTCACCGGTCCGGGCTAACGCTTCGACCCGATCCAGCGCGTCTTCACGCCAGGTCAGATCCTCTAGTGCAATTGGCTGGCTCATGCTGCTACTCCTTCCACAACTGTTAGGACTACCCCGCCGCACTCAGCCGGCAAGGCAATGGACTCCGGACGGATATCGATCTGGCTCCGGCAATCAATCGCCCAAGCCGCACGCTGCAACCGCTCCCACGGGATAGGCCGGCGACCGGCCTCGTAGTGGTAATACAGCGGTGCACTGATCTTCAAAGCTGCTGCCATTTCCTCACCTGTCATGCCGTGGCAGACGCGGAGGGTTCGCAGTGTCAACCCGATCCGTTCATTGGTGTTCGTCACTGGGTTCGACTTCAGTGGCCGACCCGTTTGTTTCACTGTCATGCACTTAGCTTATGTATAAAAGTGCAGGAGTACAAGCGGTGCGTATGTATAAAAGTGCAGAAAGATGCAAAGCGCCTAGTCAGTAGTGCAAAAAAACTTGAAAGAATTGCATAGTCTTACACAGAAACAGCACTTACAGTGGAGATAGAGCGCATTTACTTACACAAAAAAGCACAGATAGAAATAACCCATGAGCTATCACGAACAACAACTGCAGAAGCGCATCGGCAAGCTAGTCACCGAAGCGCGATCAGCCCTAGGCATGTCCCGCCCGAAGCTGGCCAAGGAAAGCGGCGTCTCACTCCGGACCCTGCATTCCTTCGAGCACGGCGAAACGTGGCCACAGTCCACCACCCTCAAAGCGATCAGCGACGCACTGAACTGGGACATGCACAGAATCACCAGACTCCTGGCCTCCACCAAGACCCCGGAGGAAGTGACCCTGGAAGACGTGGAAGTAGACCCATGGGGAAAAGAGCGTCCACGCTACGTGTCAGACCTGACCGACGAAGAGCTCCTTGCCGAACTGAACTTCAGGTTTCACCAACGCAATGCAGAACTGCGCAAGCTCCGCGAACCACGAAGCAACGTCACCCCGTTGCGCCCAGAGTTCAACGAAGCCCTGCCCCACGCCGCCCACCCACCGCTACGCATGGAGTCCACCCAGTATGACGACCTGGGCGAAGACCCCCAGGGCTAAGTGTCCTAACCTGCCGATAGGCTATGGGCATGTTTGACCCTTGGAATATCATTGGGGCCAATCCGTGGATCGAAATACATCACGTACGGATGCCGGACGGTAAGCCAGGCGCAACGGACGGTGTCAAAACAATCTGGCTGGACGATCGACTGACGGCACGTGAACGCCGGTGCGTGCTCACGCATGAGCTGATCCACCTGCAGTACGAGCACGACGAATGCCAAGCGCCTAAGATTGAACGGCGGGTCCGCACGGAGACCGCGCACCTGCTGGTGCCGTGGCCATCGTTGGCGGTGTTTGAGCATGCCGATTTGGCGACGCTTGCGGAGGAATTGCATGTGACTGATCTGGTGCTGGAAGATCGACTGGAGAGCCTTAGCGATTTGGAAGTGGAATTGTTACGGGAGCGTGGTGTGACAATATCCGGCGATGTGTCATGGTGACACTAAGCATTCGGAATACTGCACTCTCTTGCACTATATTCGCACTATTACGCATCGCGAAATGAGCAGAACCGCATAGAATCAGTGCAAAGATATGGGGTTCAAATCCCCCCGTGTCCGCCAAGAACCCCCTACTCAGGTAGGGGGTTTTTCGTTCATATGGCACTTTTTCGACGAGAACGTTCCGAATACGGTAAATCCCCCGGATTCACCGATTTTTCGGTGAATCCGGGGGATTTTCAAAACTCCAGGACAGCAGTTTCTCCGCTACTGGTCGTCGCGCTTAACGAAGGTCCGCAGCATGTTCTGCACGATATCCTCTGGCAACGAGGTGTGGCGAACAATGATTTCCGACATCCGGTCCAGATCGGTATCGGCGATTGCGTCGAAGAGCGCTTCGCGGTCAGCTTCTGGAAGTTCGGCAGCATCGAAATGCACTGGACCATCCGGGCCCTGGCCTTCAAAGCGGAAGTCTGCAATATTGCCGTTGGCGCTCGCGCCAGACATGGGAGACGTCGCGATCATGCGTTCCAGGTCTTCGACCGGCAGATCCGTATAGCCGTGCAGGATCTTTGCCGCTTCTTCAAAATTGGAATCCCGCAGCATGGAGAATAGCTGGTCGTATTCATTTGCCGGCAGTTGTTCGCTGGAAAATTCGCGGTTCTCGCCATCAAGTTCGAACGCCATCTTGAAGTGCGTAGCACTTGGTTCCTGAAGGGAACTGAACTGCTCGCTCCATTCCTGGGGTACAACCCAAGTGTCATCGGCAGGTGCTGGTGTGGCATCCTCTGCGGCAGTGGCGGCCGCTTCACGATCTTCGCGCTCAACTTGAGCTTCGAGTTTGTCGCTCAAAGCCTTGATCTCGGCATCATCATTCGGCAATTCCTTGGCAGGGGCTGTCTGCGGGTACTTGTCGAGGCTGCGTACTGCAATCACGCAATCCTTGACCGAGTCGCCAGTAGCAGCGCGGAAATCCTTGACCGCGCCCATGATGTCGCCCTTGGCCAGATTGCGGTACACCGAATTGCGTGAAGCATCATCCAGCCTCGCGTTTGCCGCCTGCGCTGCTTCACGGGAAATCGCCTGCGCGATTTGCGCAGTGTTCTTCTTGCGCAGCGCTTGCAGACCGAAGTAGCCCAGGGCAATCACTGCGATGAGGACAACGAGCCAGATGAGAAATTCCATACTTCCAGACTACTTTGTTTAACTGTGCGATTATCCGGCTACGCCCAAAGTGAAAGGCATGACACCCGGTGCGCCGGCGATGCGCAGGGCCCGCCCAGCCATCGCCATGGACCACCGGGAATCAACCAGATCATCAACTAGCAGCACCGGCCCTGGAGCGTCGGCAATGAGCTGTTCGAGCTGCGTTGGAAGTTCAAAAGCATCGGCAACCGCAGCCACACGGAAAGCGGAATTCCCGCCCGGGCCATTCTGTGGTCCAGCACCGCGATATTCGAGCTGCCCCAGGTAGCGCAACCGTCCCACCTCAGCTAGGCCCTGAGCAAGGGAAGTGATCAGCTGGGGACGCTTATTCGATGGCATGGCTACAACGCCCACTGGACGTTCCTCCCAATTCCATTCGGCAAGCACCTTGATGCACGCATCGAACATCGCCTTGTCGATAGGGGAATCGGTGGGGTCGGCAAAGAGCTGGCGCAATCGGTTGCCCCACCCCAGGTCGGTCAGGCGAGCCAGCGCCCGGCCCGTGGCCACCTGCTCGTCAATAGCGATTTTGCCCTTGAGCGTGTACCCCAGCCGGTCCAGTCCCGAAGGGTACAGCTTGCGCGGTTCAATAGGAACTCCCACCCGTCCAAGTGCCGCCTGCGCGCTGTCCTTCGAATCGTCAGGAATATGGTCGTCAAACCAAACGCCAGCGCAGTTGTCGCACCGGCCGCAGGGAGCAGACTGGGGATCATCCAAGGCGTCGGTCAGAAACTGCATGCGGCATCCGCGAGTGTTCTCGTAACTGACCATGAGGTTTTGTTCATGGATTCGGCTCTGCGCCACTCGCTTGTACCGATCGGCATCATAGGTCCATGGCATGTCGGTGCGCATCCAGCCGCCGGCAACACGCTCCACCGCACCATCCACGGCCAGCACCTTCAGCAACAGCTCAAGTGGCGAGCGGCGAAGGTTCACGGCGCTTTCCAGCGCCGGGACGCTCATCGCACCGTCGGTCTTGGCCAAGGCCTCGAGCACCTGGGTGGCGCGTACCTGGTCCGGCATGGAGCTGGTGGCGAAGTATTCCCAAATTTCCGAGTCGTCAGGCCCGGGCAGCAACAGGACATCTGCGTTGATGCTCCCACGCCCGGCACGGCCCACCTGCTGGTAGTAGGCCACGGGCGAGCTGGGGGCACCGATGTGCAAGACGAAACCGAGGTCTGGCTTGTCAAAGCCCATGCCCAAGGCGCTCGTGGCGATCAGCGCTTTCACTTCGTTATTCTTCAACGCTTGTTCAAGGCGTTCGCGTTCTTCCAAATCGGTGCGCCCGGTGTAGGCAGCAACTTCGTGCCCGGCATCCTTGAGCAGGCGAGCAATATCCTCGGCCGCAGAAACCGTCAGGGTGTAGATAATGCCCGAGCCCTTGAAGTCCTCGATGTGGCTGAGCAACCAGGCTAACTGCATGCGCGGCGAAGCCAGACGCAGGACACCTAGGCGCAGCGAGTCGCGAGCCAGGGTGCCGCGCAGCGTGAAGACCTCCTCGGTGCCGCCGGCCAGCTGTTCGGCAACGTCCTGGACTACTCGGCTGTTCGCTGTTGCAGTGGTCGCCAAAACCGGGAGGCCCTGAGGCAATCGGGCGATCAGGTCCCGGATGCGGCGGTAATCCGGGCGGAAATCGTGGCCCCAGTCCGAAATGCAGTGCGCCTCGTCGATGACCAGCAGGCCCAAGCGCTGCATCAGCATCGGCAGCTGCTGCTCGCGGAAGGATGGATTGTTCAAACGCTCCGGGGACACCAGCAGCACATCGAGCTCATTGCGTTGCAGCTTTTCGAGGATTTCACGCCATTCGAGCACATTGGCCGAATTGATGGCCGCAGCGCGGACTCCAGCACGCTCCGCGGCCGCAACCTGGTCGCGCATCAATGCCAGCAGCGGGGAAACGATCAGTGTTGGCCCGTAGCCCTGTTCTCGCAGCAGCAGGGAAGCGATGAAGTACACGGCGGACTTGCCCCAGCCGGTACGCTGGACGACCAGTGCGCGGCGCCGCTCGGCCACCAGTGCGCTGATCGCTTCATACTGGCCATCATGGAACTGCGCGTCCGGGTTTTGCACCAGTGCGCGCAGTTTCTGCAGTGCCAGCGTTTTCAGATCCACTTGCGTTGAGCCATCCATGCCTCCAGTATTTCAGTTCCTGCCCACGATTTAGCCCGTGGCGTCCGCTAATTGTGGATGAGCTCTCGCAAGCTGCGGTGCCGGCAGGGGAAAATAGCTGAAATGTTAGGCATTTCCCATCCGCAATCGCCTAGTTCTCAATGATTTGAATCAGTCAAACCGGTAGGCTGAAAGGCGTGAGTGAAGAAATTGATCTTAATCAGAGCTTTAAGGCCTACGACGTACGCGGCGTAGTCGGCGAGAACCTGGATGCCGAAGCAATTGAAGCCATCGGCGCGGCCTTTGTCGACGTCCTGTCCCTGTCCGGCAAGGAAGTACTGGTTGGCGGTGACATGCGCCCGTCTTCCGCAGAATTCGCCAAAGCCTTCGCTCGTGGCGCCACCTACCGCGGCGCCAACGTGATCATGCTCGGATTGATCTCCACCGATGAGCTGTACTTCGCATCGGGCAAGCTCAATGCCGCCGGTGTTGTCTTCACCGCCAGCCACAATCCCGCCCAGTACAACGGCATTAAGATGTCCAAGTCTGGCGCGCGCCCGATTTCTTCGGCTACCGGTCTGTTCGACATTCGCGACCTGGCCCAGCAGTACCTTGACGAGGGACTGCCGGTCTCCGGTGACGCCCCGCAGGGCAGCATCAGCGAGCGCGACGTGCTGGCCGACTATGCAGCTTACCTGCGAGAATTGGTGGACTTGTCGGGCATTCGTCCGCTGAAGATCGTGGTGGATGCCGGAAACGGCATGGGCGGCATGACTACCCCCGCAGTTCTTGGGGGTACGGTGCTCGCTGAGCTGCCGCTCGAAATTGTCCCGCTGTATTTCGAGCTGGATGGCACTTTCCCCAACCACCCGGCCAATCCGCTGGAACCGGAAAACCTCAAGGACCTGCAATCCGCAGTACTGGAGCACGGGGCCGATCTCGGCCTGGCTTTCGACGGCGATGCCGACCGCTGCTTCGTGATCGACGAGCGCGGGCTGCCGCTGTCCCCTTCGGCTATCACCGCACTGGTCGCGGTGCGCGAAATCGCCCGTGTGCAGGCAGCTGGCGAAGAGTCCCCGGTGATCATCCACAACTTGATCACTTCCAAGGCAGTGCCTGAATTCGTCGCCAAGTCCGGTGGCGTTCCGGTGATGACCCGCGTAGGCCACTCCTTCATCAAGGCTGAAATGGCTTCCCAGGGCGCGGTCTTCGGAGGCGAGCATTCCGCCCACTACTACTTCCGCGACTTCTACAATGCCGATACCGGCATGCTCGCTGCCATGCATGTGCTGGCCGCCTTGGGCGAGCAGGAACTGCCGCTCTCCGAGCTGGGTGCCGAATACGAACCCTACGCTGCCACGGGTGAAATCAATTCAGAGGTCGAGGACAAGGCAGGTGCTACTGCCCGGGTCGTGTCGCATTTCCAAGACCAGCCAGTAGAAGTGATCACCATGGACGGCACGACCATTTCAGCGGCCGATGGCAGCTGGTGGATCAATCTGCGCCCATCGAATACCGAACCATTCCTGCGTTTCAACGGCGAAGGCCGGACCGCAGAAATCATTGAGCCCATCCGCGATGCCGTTCTGGCTATCGTGCGTGAAAAGAACGTCACCAACTAGCAAAGGGAAGACATGAACCTCGAAGAACTGGATGAGGGCGTCAAGGACGCGCTGAACAAGGTCTTGGGCACCGCCCTGGGCGTGGCCCGCGAACAGCTCGAAGAGCAGGGCGTGTTCCTGCCTTTTGCGATCGCGCTGGAGCCGAAGGAAGAGGAAGACGAGCCGGAGCTGCGCTTGATCGCTGTTCCGCCAACGGATGATCCTGAGGATCCGGAAGCCGACATCGACACCGAAGCCATGGTTGCGGACCTGATGCAGGTGCTGAACCAGCAGGGCACCCACTTCCAGGCGATCGCCGTCGCCTCGGATGTGCTGCTCCAGGAAAACGACCAGGACGCCATCCACATTGTGGCCGAGCACCGTGTCGGTGCGGCGTTGGCCATCGTGCAGCCGTACACCATGCCTGCAGAGCCAGGCGGCGAATGGATCTTCGACGAGCCAGCGGCAGAATCGGCGGAAGCCATCTGGGCCAACGCGCTCTAGACCGCGGTTGGTGATTCCGGGGTCGGCATAGTCACTATGCTGACCCCGGAATGCTTTTCCCACGTAAAGTAGGAATCATGAAACTCAGTGCCTTCACCGACGTATGCTTGCGAACCGTCATGGTCCTTGCAACGCCCGGCACCGGGCAACTGACCAGCCGCCAGATCGCCGAGTCCGTGGGGGTTCCCTACAACCACGTGGCCAAAGCCGTTCTGGAACTGCGTACGCTGGGAATCCTGCAGGTCACCCGCGGCCGCAATGGCGGCGCGCAGCTGAGCGATGGAGCACTGGATTTTTCCCTCGGCTCACTGCTGCGCAAGTTGGACAAGCGCACCGATATTGTGGATTGCTCCGATCATGACGCGCAATCCAACTGCCCGCTTTCGGGCAACTGCCGCTTGCGGGCAGTCTTCCGGCAGGCCCGCGAAGCTTTCTACGCTTCACTGGACCCGCTGACGATCCAGGACATCTGCCCGGCATCATCCGCGATGCCCTTCACGGGGCTCCCCTTCCCGACGGTGCGCGCCCTTTCCTGATTCCCCTGCGGCCCCCGGGGGTCGCATCGCCGATTTCTGTTACGAATACCGGCCGGTGGATTTGCAATCCTTTTCTACTAGGCGTAGAAATGAATCATAAATCTTGTATCTGGAATACAAGTTATCGCCTACTCCAAGGAGACTCGATGCTGTCCACGAAGTCCTTCCCGGTCGTTGAAGCCACGTTGCCAATCATCGCAGAGCGCATTTCCAGCATTACCCCGAACTTCTACAACCGCCTGTTCACCGCGCACCCGGAACTGCTCGACGGAATCTTCTCCCGTTCGAACCAGAAGAACGGCACCCAGCAGCAGGCCTTGGCGGGATCCATCGCAGTCTTCGCAACCTACTTGGTCAAGTACCCGGGCACCACTCCGGAAACCATGCTCGCGCGCGTAGCCCACAAGCACGCTTCCCTCGGTGTCGCCGAGGAGCAGTACCCCATCGTCTACAAGCACCTCTTCGACGCCATCGCCGAAGACCTGGGCGAGGCGCTGACTCCGCAGATCGCCGAGGCCTGGACCGAGGTCTACTGGCTGATGGCCCACGCGCTGGTCAAGATCGAGAAAGGCTTGTACGCGCAGCAGGCCAACGCCGAGATCTACACCCCGTGGAAGCTTGTCGAGCGCATCGAAACCGGCGTTGATTCGGTCTGCTTCAGCTTCGAGCCAGCTGACCGGACCCCTGCCACCGTCGCCAAGCCGGGCCAATTCGTTTCGGTCCGCATGCCGATGGCCGACGGCCTGCGCCAGGTTCGCCAGTACACCTTGAGCGGCGACATCGAGCGAACCGACCGCCGCACCGTCACGGTCAAACTGGATGTGAACGGCGAATTCTCCCCCGTGATCCACCATGGCCTGAAACTCGGCGACGTGGTGGAACTATCGAATCCGTATGGCGACCTGGTCATCGATGACGATGGCTCGCCGCTGGTGATCGCCACCGCCGGAATCGGCTGCACCCCGAGTGCGGCCGCGTTGCAGACCCTGGCCGCACGCGGCTCCACCCGCAAGGTCACCGTGCTGCACGCAGACCAAACGGCCACCGCCTGGCCATTGCGCGAGCAGATGCTCGAATCCATCGGCAAGCTGCCAGAAGCCACCATCAGCACCTGGTTCGAACGCGGGGAATTGCCGGAGGGGCTGAACGCCACGTCCGGCTACATGGATCTCGCCGGCGCACTGACCGGGAATGCCCAGGTCTACTTGTGCGGCCCGCTGCCATTCATGCATGTAATGCGCAACCAGGCGCTGGAAGCCGGCATCCCGGCCGAGCGTATCCACTACGAAGTCTTCGGCCCGGATGTATGGCTCGCTGCCTAGCTTCCTGGTGACAGAGCCGTGCTGCAGGTGGATCCATGGGGAATCCGCCTGCAGCACTTTTTTGCCTTTATTTTCCGGTATCCGCAGGAGAATCCGGCTTGCCACCCTGTTTCGGTGCCTTCTTCTTCAAATCGAACTTTTTCGGGTCCAGCTTTCGAGGATCGATTTTCCCGGCGAACCTGCCAGGCTTCTTCTGTCCGGCTTCTTGAGCTGGCGGCGCGGGCTCCCCGGCTTCCAGGTCCTGATTCGCCGGCGCTTCAGCGGCTTGTTCCACCGGTGTTGCTTTCGCGCCGGGTGCCGGCTTCGCAGCCTGCGGATCAACCAGGATCTGGTGCAGGCCCGCATCGGAAATCCACTTGCGCAGCACCGAGTTGAACAGGATCGGGTTCTCGATATTCCATTGGTGGTGCATGCCCGGAACCACGCGCGTGATCACCTGCGGGAGCCTTGCGCGCAGCGCGTCAAAGGATTTCTGCACAACTTTGGGCTCTTTGGCTCCAGCGAGGGCCAGTACCGGGCCCCGGTAGGAGCCGAGCTTCTGCGGCAATCCCCCTGGGTCCATCTCGTCCATGATGGCCCGCATGTTCTCGGCTTTGAGCTTCACGCCGTGCTCGGTGAACAGCTCGCGCTCATCATCCACCATTCCGTAGGCACCAGCCTGGAAACGCCAGAACCACTCGCTGCCAATGAGCTTGAGCTGCATCCGCTGGAAAGCCCGGGCCGCCTGGCCCACACCGGTCACCGGAGTGCCGGTAATCAGCACGGAGTCAACGAGCTCCGGATGCCGTGCGGCCACGTGCAAAGCAATCACTCCACCCAGGGAAATGCCAACCAGATGCACGCCGCCTTCGGAAACCTCGTCGGCGATCAAGGCTGCGACATCATCGGCGGCGGATTCCAGGCCATCCCAGGTCTCCTCGAACCGGGCACCAAAGGCCGGCAGGTGCAGAGTCAGGATGTTGCAGTCGCCAAAGGCCAGAACCTGCGGGTCCCAGCTCCAGTTGCCGACGTTTCCGCCGTGGAGGAAGACCAGGGTCTTCATCGACCGTTGCCCATCATGATGCCGCCCGGGATGCACTTCCGGATAATCGGTGGCATCGCGCCCGGCACCGCTTGCCGGGGTCTTGTTCTGGTCTTTGGCTGCAGTCATGGCAAGTACTCCAATACCGCGTCGAGCCATTCCAGCTCCGCGGCTTGTTGTCGGATTGCATGGTCAAGTGTGGCAGCCATCAGGAAGCTGCGACGGTCCGCAGCGGCTCGCATGTCAATGCCTTCGCGCTGGGAGAGGTAGTCATCGAGGATGAACTGCGTGGCTTGGCGGCGTTCCTCCAACAAGTTCTGGATATCATCGCGTTCGAGTTCGGCGGCGAAGAACACCTGCCCCATGAAGGGATCACGCTCGGGAGACTGCACCGCACCAGCAGAAAGCCACTGGGACAGTGCCGCACGTCCCGTTTCCGTGATGTGGTGTTCCTGGCGGTCAGGGTAATTCGACTGCGCGACGGTGCGCACGGTGGCATACCCCTTGTCCACCAGCTGCGCCAAGGTGCGATAGATCTGCGCCTTGTCTGCGTTCCAGAAGTGGTTAATAGAGGAGTCAAAGTGCTTCTTGAGCTCGTAGCCAGTCATGGGCGACAAGCACAGCAGCCCGAGAATCAATCGTGCCAAAACCATAGAGCAATCTTTTCATAAATAGTTGATTTTGCACCCACTTTGCCCCGGCGTGTGGAAACTGTACCCGGATTGTGACAATTCCTCCGTGGCGCACGAGAAAGCCCCGGTGACTGGAATTCCAGTCACCGGGGCGTTCTCATGTGCGGATCTGCTGGAGATCCTAGTCAACTACGCGTTCAGGCGATCCTTCAAGCCGTCGAGCTCTGCACGCAGCGAAGCTGGCAGCGCGTCTCCGAACTTGGCGTACCACTCTTCGATGGCCTCGACTTCGGTAGTCCATTCATCCTTGTTGACAGCTACTGCCGCTTCAACGTCGGCTGGGGTGAACCCTTCAAGGCCAGCCAAATCCAGGGACTCGCCGGTCGGGACGTTTCCGATGATGGTTTCCCGGGCGTCCGCGGTGCCTTCGATACGCTCGACAGCCCACTTGAGCACACGCGAATTGTCGCCGAACCCTGGCCACGCGAAGCCACCGTCAGCCGTGCGGCGGAACCAGTTGACCAGAAAGATCTTCGGCATCTGCTCTGGGTTGAGCTTGTTCGAGATCTTGTCCCAGTGGTTCAGGTAGTCGCCTGCGTTGTAGCCGATGAATGGCAGCATCGCCATCGGGTCACGGCGAATCACTCCGGTCGCACCTGCAGCGGCTGCGGTGGTCTCGGAGGAAAGGGTCGAACCCATGAAGATGCCGTTGGTCCAGCTGCGGGCTTCGGTCACCAGCGGAATGGTGGTCTTGCGGCGGCCGCCGAAGAGGATCGCATCGATCTTCACGCCGTTAGGCGAGTAGTAGTCCTCGGAAAGCATGTCGACCTGGTCGATCGGGGTGCAGAAGCGCGAATTAGGGTGCGCTGCCGGACGACCGGATTCAGGAGTCCAGTCGTTGCCCAACCAGTCGGTCAGGTGCGCAGGAGCCTCGTCGGTCATGCCCTCCCACCAGACGCCGCCGTCATCGGTCAGCGCAACATTGGTGAAGATGTTGTTGCCCTTGGAGATGGCGCGCATCGCGTTCGGGTTGGTGGACCAGCCGGTGCCTGGCGCCACGCCGAACAGGCCGTATTCGGGGTTAACGCCGCGCAGCTCGCCGTCCTTGCCGATGCGCATCCAGTTGATGTCATCGCCCAGGGTCTCAGTCTTCCAGCCTTCAATGGTTGGATCCAGCAGCGCCAGGTTGGTCTTGCCGCAGGCCGACGGGAATGCCGCGGCAATATGGTACGACTTGTTCTGCGGGCTGGTCAGCTTCAGGATGAGCATGTGCTCTGCGAGCCAGCCTTCATCGCGGGCCATCGCCGAGGCGATGCGCAGCGAGTAGCACTTCTTGCCCAGCAGCGCGTTGCCGCCGTAGCCCGAACCGTAGGACATGATGGCGCGCTCTTCGGGGAAGTGCACGATCCACTTGTCTTCGTTGCATGGCCAGGCAACATCTTCCTGGCCCGGTTCCAGGGGTGCACCTACCGAGTGCAGCGCTGGAACGAAGAATGCGTCCTCGGCTTCCATCTTGCGCAGTACTTCATTGCCGATCTTGGCCATGATGCGCATCGAGGCAACGACGTAGGCGGAATCGGTGATTTCCACGCCGTAGGCAGGCACTTCCGCGTTCAGCGGGCCCATGACGAATGGGATGACGTACATGGTGCGTCCGCGCATCGAGCCATCGAACAGGCCGCTGAGCATGGACTTCATCTTGGTTGGGTCTTCCCAATTATTGGTGAAGCCTGCATCTTCTTCCTTTTCGGAGCAGATGAAGGTGCGCTCTTCGACTCGGGCCACATCCTTGGGGTCCGAGAAACCAGCGTAAGAGTTAGGGAAGTTCGGATCGGTCAGCTTGACCAAGGTGCCGGCTTCAACCAGCTCGGCAGTCAGGCGATCATTTTCTTCAGCTGACCCATCAACCCAATAAACACGATCCGGCTTCGTCAGTGCGGCAACTTCCTCAACCCAGGATGCCAACTTCTCGTGCGAAGTAGGTGCTGCGCTGATAACGTTCTGATCCGAGCTCGTGCTCATTATCCATTCCCTCCATTGGGCTGAACTTGCAATAAATCAAGGCTATTAGGTGCTCAACTCCAGCGCCGTGTGATCGAAACCTCATGAAAGTGAAACCCGGAGGATCAGAAGGAAAAAATTCCCGAAATTCCGGGGGTTGGTCTAAACGAATTGACTCGATTATGTGACGAAGGTCACGTATACCGGTACCCTTTCAACGTCTTCACATAACCTTATGTTCATCTGGACCCACTAGCTTTGCCCGTCGATTTGTACAGCGCGAAATCGACCTGTATAGTTATTCGAGGTTCGTGAGAACAAGCCACACAAAAGAATATGCGCCCATAGCTCAGCTGGATAGAGCGTCTGTCTACGGAACAGAAGGTCAGGGGTTCGAATCCCTTTGGGCGCACCAAATGAAAAATTCCCACTCGCTCGAGTGGGAATTTTTTGTTTCCCCCAAAGGATTGCCCGATGACACAGCTTGCTCTAGGCGGCCAGCTCAGCCTGCGCCTGCTGGAAGTCGCCGACGCAAAGCAAGTCGCTGAGTCCTACCAGCGCAATCGACAGCACCTGGAGCCCTGGGAGCCGGCTCGCCCCGCAGAATTCTTCACCGAGACGCGGCAAGCGGCACACCTCGCAGCCGCCTCAGAAGCTCGCCGAAGCGGATTGGCCTTTCCCTTCGGGCTCTTCGAACGGGATGCGCTCATCGGACGCTTTAATATCAGCGGAGTGGCGCGTGGCGCATTCCAAAGCGCCAGCCTGGGCTACTGGATCGATCATGAACACACCGGGCGGGGCTTGGCTTCCCGAGCCGTGGCCACCTTGCGCACGGTGGCGCTCAACGATCTGGGCTTGCACCGGCTGGAAGCCAGTACGCTCCCCCACAATTACGGCTCGCAGCGCGTTCTTGAAAAGAACGGCTTCGTCCGAATTGGCATGGCGCCGAACTATCTGGAGATCGAAGGACGCTGGCAGAACCACAACCTCTACCAAGCGATCTTGCACGATCATTCGGCTTCCAATCCCAGTGATTCCGTAGTCGACTAGTTATTTTGTGAATCACGGCACTTTTTGCTGTTTTGGTTCTTGCTCCCCGGAAATCTCGTGTAAAGTTATTCAAGTCGTCAAGACGGCTAATAAATGAATATGCGCCCATAGCTCAGCTGGATAGAGCGTCTGTCTACGGAACAGAAGGTCAGGGGTTCGAATCCCTTTGGGCGCACCAACTGAAAATTCCCACTCGATCGAGTGGGAATTTTTTTGTTAAATCCCGGCGGGGAACGGCAGCGGTGCCGCAACAGACTAGTGCGAAGCGCGCAACACCAATTTCGTGTCCATGATGCTCCACTCGGGTACCTGTTCTCCGTTGATGCGTTTGATCAACAGTTCCGCCATGATTTCGCCCTGGCGCTCCGGGTTCTGCGCAATGGTCGTCAACGGCGGTGTCGAGCTTCGCGCGAAAGAGTCATCATCAACGGACGTTACCGAAATGTCCTCCGGCACTTTCACACCAGCTTCCCCTAGGGCCTGCAAAGCGCCGAAGCCCATCTGGGCACTGGCGGCAAACAGGCCGTCTACCGCAACATCCGCGTCCAGCAGCTGCTGCATGATGCGCCGTCCGCTAGCCGGGGTGAAGTCGCCGATCTCAATAGCCGCAGGCTCCAGGCCCGCGCGTTCAACTGCCTGCTTGAATCCCACCAAACGGTCCAGTCCCGCGCCCATGTCCTGTGGCCCGGCAATAATTGCCAGCTTGGTGCGCCCCTGGCCAAGGATGACCTCAGTCGCTTGCCTGGCGGCGGCGATGTTGTCGATGTCGACAACATAAATGTCCTTTTGATCAGTGCTCATGGTGCGTCCGCCATAAACCATGGGCAACACAGTTCCGAGATCCGCATAGGAACGGTCATCCGCGTGGTGCGAAAGCACCAGCGCGCCATCCACATTGCTGCCTTGCAAGTAACGGGTGGTTTTCACCGGATCCGCTTCGGTAGACAGCAGCAAGGTGAGCATGAATTCGGTATCGGCCAGGTACTGGGCAGCGCCCTGGACGACCTTGGCGAAGTACGGGTCTGCGAAGAACTTCGCGGTGTTCTCGGGAACCACCAAGGCGATGGAATTGGTCCGGCCCTGCGCCAGCGAACGGGCGGCACGGTTAGGCACGTAGTTCAATTCGCGGATCGCCAATTCAACAGCCTTGCGAGCCCCCGGCTTCACCCGATCCGAGCCATTCACTACACGGGAGACCGTAGCCCGTGAGACACCTGCGCGTTCTGCCACCAACTCGAGGGTCGGTTTCGGGCTCCGCGCTTCGTGCATGATCATGATCTTTATCCAGGTGCCTTGCAGTAGTCCGTCGGTGAAACACGATGATGGTCCGCAGCACCATCGGCAGGCTGCGGACCATCATGCTCAGGTGTTATGCCATTGTACGGTTTGCGGCAATCAACCCTGCGTAGGCCTTGCCACTATTCTTAATCGTTCGCACCTGGGTCTGGTAATCGACGTGGATAATGCCAAAGCGCTTCGCGTAGCCCCAAGCCCATTCGAAATTGTCCAGCAAAGACCAGACAAAGTAGCCGCGGACATCCACGCCGTCTGCTATCGCGCGGGCCACAGCATCAAGGTGGTTGAGGATGTATTCCTCGCGTTCGGGATCTTCAACGGTTCCGGCTTCCGTCACCGTATCGGTGTAGGAAGCGCCGTTCTCCGTGATGTACAGCGACGGAAGGTTAGCGTAGTCCCGGTTCAACCGGTTCAACAGCACGCGCAGCCCTTCGGGATTCACTTCCCAGCCCATGGCCGTGCGCGGCAGGTCGCGTGCCGGGAAGGTCACATACTCGCTGCCGACAAATGGCGAAGACTTCGGCGAATCGGTAGGCACCACGGGCTGCGGCTGGCCGGCGGGCAGCGGATGGCCTGAAACGTTGTCATCGTGGTAGTGGTTCACGCCCAAGAAGTCGATTGGCTGCGAGATGATCTCCAGGTCTCCTGCTTCAATGACTTCAGCCAGCCCCAAACCCCGGACGTCTTCAAGCAGGTCGTCGGGGTAGGAACCGCGCAGGACAGGGTCCAGGTACATGCGGTTCCACAATGCGTCGACGCGGCGCGCTGCTTCCAGATCCACCGGATCGCCGGGATTATTCGGGACCGCGTTGGTCAGGTTCAGCGTGATGCCGATATGCTCCGCGCCCAGTTCGCGCAGTCGGGCGGTGGCCAACCCGTGGGCCAGATGCTGGTGGTGCACCGCTGCCAGCGCCGCTTGAGGTTCTTGGCGTCCAGGGGCATGCTCGCCGGCGGCGTAGCCAATCAGCGAAGAGCACAGCGGTTCGTTGAACGTCGTCCAGTGCTTCACGCGGTCGCCGAGCTTTTCATGCACAGTCTCCGCGTATTCGAGGAATTTGTAGGAGGTCTCGCGGTTGGTCCAGCCACCGCGCTCTTCCAATGCCTGCGGCAGATCCCAGTGGTAGAGCGTCAGCCACGGCAGGATGCCATTCTCCAGCAGCTCGTCGACCAGCCGGGAGTAGAAATCCAGGCCTTCGGGGTTCACGGTGCGGCCCCCGGGGACCACGCGAGCCCAGCTGGTGGAGAACCGGTAGGAGTCCAGGCCCAGTTCGCGCATGAGCTGCACATCTTCGCGGTAGCGGTGGTAGTGGTCCACTGCGACTTCGAGGTTCTCACCTCCTGCGATGGCCCCTTGCTTGCGGGCGAAGGCGTCCCAGACCGAATCTTCCTTGCCGTAGGAATGGCCAGCGCCTTCGATCTGGGCTGCTGCCGTAGCCGAGCCCCACAGGAATTCCTTAGGCCACGCGAATTTTTGGGATAGGTGGTTCATCATTAGCCCTTTACAGCTCCTGCCATAATTCCGGATACAAGTTGTTTGCCTGCAAGTATGAAGAGCACCAGCAGCGGGATCGTGGCCAGCAGGGCCCCGGTCATCACGATGGTGTAGTCAACGTATCGGGCAGACTGCAGTTGGCTCAACGCCACCTGCAAGGTTGGGTTCTGCGGTGCCACCAGCATGGGCCACAGGTAGTCGGTCCAGGCGGTCATGAAGGTGAACAGCGACAGGATCGCCATCGCCGGGCGAGCCGCTGGAACCCCGACATGCCAGAAGGTGCCGATCATGGAGGCGCCATCCACGCGGGCTGCCTCAATCAGTTCATCGGGGATGTTCTCCACCAGGTACTGGCGCATGAAGAATACGCCGAAGGCAGTGACCAGGGTCGGGATGATGATGGCTCCCAGCGAGCCGGTCCAGCCGAATTGCTTCATCATCATGAACATCGGGATGATGCCCAGCTGGGTGGGCACGGCCAAGGTCGCGATCACGAAGACCAGCAGCCCCTGGCGTCCGCGGAAGCGCAATTTGGCGAAAGCGTAGCCTGCCAGGGTGGAGAAGGAAACCACCGAGAAGGTGATCACCGAGGAGACGATGATGCTGTTGCCCAGGGCCGCCCAGAAATCGACGGAGTCCAGGACCTCGGCGACATTGGTCCAGAACTGGCCGCCTGGCAGCAGCGGCGGGTACGCCGAGGCGAACACCGCACCGGTGGAGGAACCGATGACGAACGAGTACCACAGCGGGTAGGTGCTGCCGATGAGGAAGGCCAGCAGGATTCCGTAGGTGAGGAAGCCAGGACGGCGGTCCATGGAGAAGTTCTTGCCGCGGCGCTGGGGCGCACGGACCTGGCGCGCGGGGCGTTCCACTGTTGCATTACTCATTTGCTGCACTTCCGCTCTGCGTTCCGTTGGCCGGCTTTGCTGCTTTGGCTTCGGCTCGGGCAGCTGCCCGACGTGCTGCTCGGGTTCTGCCAGTGCTGCCGGCGCCCTTCTTGTCGGCCGAGGAAGCGATGGATCCGGAGATCAGGAAATTGATCACGCCGATCACGATGATGATCAGGAAGAGGATCCAGGCCACGGCCGAGGCGCGTCCGAAGTCCCCGCGATTGAAGGCCAGGTCCCAGAGGTAGAGCACCGTGGTCTGGTACTGGCGGTCCGGGCCGCCTGGAACCGAGCTGCTGGGGTTGAACAGCTTGGGTTCGGTGAAGATCTGCAGGCCGCCGATGGTGGCAGTGATGATCACGAAGATCATCGTGGGGCGGATGCTGGGCAAGGTAATCGAGAAGAAGCGGCGGATCACGCCGGCGCCGTCGATGGCCGCCGATTCATGCAGTTCGCGTGGCACCGCCTGCATGGCTGCCAGCAGGATCAGCGCGTTGTAGCCGGTCCAGCGCCAGTTCACCATGGTCGCAATAGCCATATGCGACGGGAAGACCTCGGTCTTCCACGCGATCGGGTCGATATTCACGGCGGCCAGCAGGTTGTTCAGCACGCCATACTGCTCGTCGAATGCCGAGGAGAAAATCAGTGTGACGGCCACCGGCGTGACCACGTAGGGAACCAGCACGCTCATGCGCCAGAAGGTCTTGGCGCGGATGTTCTGGTCCAGCATGGCCGCGATGAACGTCGCGATCACCAATTGCGGGATGGCCGAAAGCAGGAAGATGCTGAAGGTGTTGAACAGGGAATTCCAGAACAGCGGAGAGGTCAGTTCGGCTTTGTAGTTTTCCAGGCCGATCCAGGCTCCTGCTCCGCCGAGCAGATCCCAGTCATTGATCGAGACGACGAACGTGTAGATCAGGGGGAACAGGCCCACCAGGCCGAAGAGGATGAAGAAAGGCGAGATGTAGAGATATGGGGAGTACTTGAAATCCCACCGCCCGCGAAGGTGCCGGCGGCGCGTCTTGCGCTCGTCCCTGGTCTCGGCCGTCTTACCCCCGGCCGGGACATTGTTCCCCTTGTTCCAACGCTGGGGCTGCGGACTGGGCGCGCTGGCGTCCCGGTCTTGTTCCGGGGCATCGTGTGTTGTGGTGCTCATCAGTGGCATCTTTCCTGCTGCAGTAGCTGTCCAGGCATGGGCCGCAACCTCGTTGCGTGCCGCGGCCCCTGCCTGGATTCGAAGCGGGCTACGGGATTACTTGATTTCCAGTTCCTGCAGGGTGGAGAGGGCCTTGTTCCAAGCGGTCTCGCTGTCGCTGCCAGCATCGATCGCCTTGATAGCCGGGCCGAAGACCTGCTCCTGGATCACCGAATCCTGCGGGCCCTTGTACTGGGCCTGGACGCCGTTGGCGCGGTTGCCCAGGATTTCGCCCACCGGTGCGTTATTGAAGAATTCGCTCATCTCATTCGCGCCGGTCACTGCCTCGGACTTCTGCGCTTCCAGGTTCGAAGGGAACGTGCCGGCTTCCTCGAATGAGGTCGCCTGCGACGATGCGCTGGTCAGGTACTGGGCGAGCTTCGCAGCCTCGGCCGGGTGCTCGGAGGTGGTCGGCACGGTCAGGAACGAGCCGCCCCAGTTGGCCGCGCCGCCCGGGAAGACATCTGCGAAGTCCCAGCCTGCGCTGGAGTCTCCGCCGGCACCCTCAACCTGGCCCTTGACCGTGCCAAGCATCCAGCCCGGGCAAGGCATGACGGCGAAGGAACCGTCAACGAAGGCCTGGCCCTTGCCCCAGTCCCACTGGGTCTGGTTGGCCGACAGCCCCTTGGACGCAGCATCGGAGAGCAGGTCCCAGCGCTCGCGCAGTTCGGCGTTGCCCTCGATATTCAGTGATCCGTCAGCTTTGTAGTAGCCCTCGTCGAGCTGATTGACCATGGAATTCCAGACGAAACCGGACTGGTCGTAGAAGGCCTTGTCGGTCTTCTTCACATACTCGTTGCCTGCCTTGAAGAAGTCTTCCCAGGTTGCGTCGTCGCCACCAAGCAGCTCGGCAACTTCTTCGCGCTCGCTGGGCATGCCAGCATCCTTGAACAGCTTGGCATTGAAGCAGATGCCCATCGGCCCAATGTCCGTACCGTAGCCAATGACGCGGCCTTCTGGGTCGGTGGCCTGCTTGACCTTCCAGTCAACCCAATCCCCCGCTACCTCATTGGCACCGAACTCGCGCAGATCGGTGAAGGAATCTGCAACCGACATCACCTGGCCCAGCCAGCCTTCTTCCACTGCTTGGACATCTGGCAGGCCAGCACCCGCAGCCTGCTTGGTCTTCCAGTCGGTCAACGCGTTGCCACCGGTGTCGATGTTGGTGGCTTCGATGGTGATTCCAGGGTTTTCCTTCTGGTACTTCTCGTACAGCGGGTCCAGTCCCTGGGTGCCGAAGGTCGTCACGGTCAGCGTGACCGGGTTATCAGCCGAGGCCGGCTGGGCATCCTTGCTTGCGTCGGCTGCGCAGCCGGTTGCTACCAGGGCGATGCTTCCGGCAACGGCCGTGGCCAGTGCCAGTGGGGATTTGCGTGAGGGTTTCACGGTGACTCCATTTCGGATATGAATCGTGCGAGCGGGCGAGCGCCAACAAGTTTGAGAGCGCTCTCAAAATACGGCAAAAAAGAAAATTCCTGCGATTTCCTGGATGCCTGAAACGATGAAAGCGACTCTGCCAAACATTTTGTGAGCGCTCTCACAAATCTTCTCCAACAATTATCCACGATGGAAGTTTTCTGTCAAGCCTTTTCCCCAAAGAATTCTCCGCCCCGCAGCCAGCACCCCTTTGGGTTCCCCAAAGCGGGTTAAAAGAAGGTGGCCAGGCGCTCTTCAGGGAAGAAGAGCGCCCGGCCACCGCGCAGGCGGGAAAAGTCAGTTTTTCTTATCCAGCTGCAGTCCGACGAGCACCGGGTCGTGATCCGAGGAACGGTACTGGTCAGCCGCGAACAGGTTAGTGATGTTGTTGTTGTAGCGGCTGTATTCGTAGCCCACGGATTCAAGGGCGTTGATGTTCCAGATGTCTTCTCCAGTCACCTTGCCCGCCAGCTTCTCCGAAGCGAAGATGTGGTCCAGCGAGCCCACCAAGCCGTCGTAGAGGTAGCTCTGGGAATCGGCTGCGGCGCCCAGGTCCACGTAACCGGCTTCAACCAGAACCTGCATCGGATCTTCAGCCGAATAGGAGTTGAAGTCCCCCGCCAGCAGCACCTGGTCGGTATTGCGCGATTTCTTCAGCTCGTCCGCGAAGCCAACCAGCGCTTCCGCTTGGCCGACACGGGCTTCGTTCCAAGCGCCCTGGCCATCGCCGCTGTCGGCATTGCCCGATCCATCAGCAGGATCCGAGCCCTTGGACTTGAAGTGGTTGGCAACGACCAGGAAGCGGGTGTTCTGGTTTCCGCCAACACGCTGGAAAGCCTGGGCCAATGGATCCCGGGCGTTCACGAATGCTGGATCGTCGAGGATGACCGACTCGTCGATGGGCTTCACTGACTTGTCGCGGTAGATGATCGCGGTGCGGATCACATCTTCGTCAGCGGGCACAACCGATGGGGTCGGGACATAGCTCCAAACCTTCTGGCCAGCTTCCTGATTCAACTCGTTGACCAAGTGAGCCAGGGCGGCATCGCGGTTCTGTCCGAAGCGTGCCGAGTTCTCGATTTCTTCCAGGACCACCACGTCTGCGGTGAACTTGCCCAGTGCGGCAACGATCTTGGACTGCTGGCGCTCAAAGCTTTCAGCGGTCGCCGCGCCGCGCGCATCGCAACCACCGCGGACATTGATTGGATTGCCCTCGCGGTCGGTGTAGTACGAGCACCCATCGAGCATGTCGCCGGTAGTGGTGAAGTAGTTCAGCACGTTGAAGCTGCCAACGCTGACATTGCCGCCCACCTCTTGCGGAGCGTCGTTGTCGACCTGCTCGAAGTTCACGGCGATATCGGCATCATCGGCGCCGACCACCTGGCCCTGCGGCTGCAAACGCCACATATCGTAGCGGTAGTCCAAGATGACCGGTGCGATGAAGGATGCGTCAGCGCCTACGGTGACGCGCTGCTGCGCGTCGATGTACGGCAGGGCGATCTGCTTGTTCTTGCTGGTGGAGAAGTTCAGCGTGGCCCCGTCATCGACCACGATCGAGCGCTGCTCGTTTTCCGCCGCGAGAGCCTTGGCCTGGGCACTGCCCGGCTTGAAGACATCGGTTGGCTGGCGCAGCAGCCGTTCGCCGGGCAGGATCTCGCTGGTGCCCATGGCCAGGCTCAGCTCGCCGTACTGGTTCAGCGAGTAATTGTCCGAGACGGTGAACTCGCCCTGCGGCTCGATCAGCATGGATTCAAAGCGCTCGCGCTCGGCATCGCTGCTCGGCAGCGAAATCGCCAGCGGCTTGACGCCCTGTGCCGGTTCATCGAGCACCTCGACGCTGCCGGCCTTGAGCTGGGTCAAGCCATAGTATTCGGACACTTCGCCAGAAACCTGGACATGGTCGCCGACGCTCACCGAGGAAACCTCGTCCGGCGCGTACACGAAGATCGCCGAGCTCGCCTGGCCCGAGGCATCTACGCCGCTGCCAGCGCTCTGCAGATAGAAACCGCGGAATCCGCCGTCGGCGTAGGCTCCGGTGACAACACCGCGCACAGTTGCGTCCTGGCCAGCCATGGGTGAGCTGTCGCCGGTCCCCTGGATCTGTTCGATGGGGGTGATTTCGGCAGTATCGGCGTGCGCCGCCGAGAAGCTCGAAACCGCAAGCGCGGTTCCCAGCACCGCGGCAGCGATGCGAGTGGGACGTCTATTGATCATGTTTTTCCCTAGGTAGATATTCAAGCAGCGGCGGCCCTGCCGCGTGCATGGGCCTGGTTCCAAGGTAAGCAAAGCCCGATTAACTGCACCTGAACTCTGCCCCGCTTTTTCGTGACGTACCCAACAACCATCAAAGGTCATCAAACGCTTTACGTCCAGTAGTGATTAAAGGAACCTTTTCACTAATTGAACTGACTGGTCAGTTCAATTAGTCTTTAACTGTGCTTACCGCAGATTCCATTACCGTCAAGGGACGCCACGACCAGCTCGTGGGGCCCACCTCCGTGCAACTGCAAAGAGGTGAACTGCAGCTGCTGGTATCCGAGCCGCAGATTTCCCGGACCGCGCTGGCCCTTGTACTGAGCGGACGCATGGCACCCAGCTCCGGGACGGTGGTGTGGAATGCGGATCCGAAGCTGCGAACCCTGCGCAAGCACAGCGCTCTGGTCGATTCGCCGGGGATCAATGAACCCGAATCCCACTTGAAGGTTTGCGATCTTGTCGCAGAAGATCTGGGGCTGATCCCGGGGCCAAGCTGGCGCAAGCCCGGCGCCAGGAAGTGGATGGCGCAGCATGGATTCGACGATATCGCCAGCTGCTGGAGCGATGCCATCGATCCGGGCCGCCTCTTCGAGCTCCAGCTCCTGCTGGCTGCCGAGAATCCCCGTCTTGAATTGCTCATCGTCGATTCACCGGACCGGCACGATCTGGAAGACGAGCATTGGCTCGAGACCCTGGAGAACTTCGCTTCCTCGCATCGGGAATTCGCAGTCCTGGCTATCGTCAGCCGGCTGCCCCAGTGCTGGCAGCCGCAAACCGGGCAGGCCGCCGACCCGGAACCAGCAGTGCTCCCACTGCCCGATCCATCCACCGGGTTCATCCAAGGCGAACTCGATCTGGGCCTGGATCACCTGGCCATGGCCGAGGGCATCGCGGACAACCACGATTTCTTCCTCCCAGCCGACGAACTTGCTGACGCTGTTCAGTGCGAAGCAAAGGAATAGCCCATGACAACTTTGCGACTTGCCCTCTCCGAGCTCAAGCGGATGAGCCGCGGCACCTTGCCCAAACTGGCGCTCATCGCGGTCACCTGCGTTCCGCTGCTCTATGGCGCGCTCTACCTCTACGCCAACTGGGACCCCCAGGGAAACCTCGACAAGGTCACGGCCGCCGTGGTCAATCTGGATGAAGGCGCCGAACAGGACGGCGAGAAAACCCGAGTCGGCGACGACGTCGTCGAGGAATTGGAAGACGACGGCACCTTCAGCTGGGCGCACGTGGATTCCAAGGCGGAAGCCGAGCAGGCCGTCGCCACCGGCCAGTACGCCTTTGCGCTGATCCTGCCCGAGGACTTTTCCTCGGCCCTGGTCTCGCCGGGCGATTTCGATGATGCCGAACAGGCCAATATCGAGCTGCTGACCAACGATGCCAATAACTTCATGGTTTCCAACTTCGCCAAAACGCTGGCTACCACGGTGCGCACCTCGGTCGCCCAGGAAGTGGGAACCGAAACGGCTTCGGCGATGATCGCCGGATTCGTGGACATCCACGATTCGATGGGCGAAGCCGCAGACGGCGCCGGGAAGCTCTACGATGGCACCCTGCGACTGGGCGATGGCGTGGTCACCTTGGCCGATGGCACCACCAAGCTCGTCGATGGCAGCACCGAGCTGAACTCGGGCACCAAGACCCTGAAGAATGGCACCGCCGACCTGTCGGGAGGGTTGGGCCAACTGGTCGACGGCCAAACCCGGCTGCGCGACGGCAGCGCCGAACTGGCCGACGGCACCGCGCAGCTGGCCGACGGCAGCAAAGAGCTGAGCGACGGTCTGCACACCTTGAAGACGCAGACCAAAGCGCTGCCCGGTTCCGTCTCGAAGCTGGATCAAGGCGCCGCCAGCGCGAAAGAAGCCGCCGACCAGCTTGCTGCCGGTTCACAGCAGGTCGCAGACGGCAACCAGCAGCTGGCCAGCACGGCAGATGAGGCCATCGCGGTAATCGACCAGCTGCAGGCCAACACGAAAACGCAGCTGGATAGCGTCAAGGAAGATACGCAGCAGCGCCTGGACGAGTTGGTCAGCAGTGGCGTGCTCACCCAGGACCAGGCTGATTCCATCCAGGGCACGGTCAGCCAAAGCGTGCAGAATTCTACGCTCGGCAATGCCTTGGATACCAAAGTGACCCAGGTCAATACCGAGTTATCTACCCTGCAAACGCAGCTGCACACCCTCGCCGACGGATCGGCGCAGGTAGCCGAAGGAAACCAGCAGCTGGCCACCGGCCTGGGCACCCTCGCGGATGGCACCAAGGCGTTGGATGACGCCATGCCTGCACTCGCGAAGGGCATCGGCTCGGCAGCCCAAGGCTCGGCGAAGCTCGCCTCCGGCGCCGCCGAAGCCCACACCGGGGCAAAGACCCTGGCCGAGGGCCAGCAGTCCGCACTGAATGGCGCCACCGACGCGGCTGACGGCGCAAGCCAACTGGATCAGGGTGCCGGCACGCTGCTCGCCGGCACCGGAGCCCTGCACAACGGACTGGTGCAGCTCTCCGATGGAGTCGGCGAGCTCTCGGACGGCACCGAAGAACTGCAAGACGGTTCAGATGAATTGGCCGCCGGCCTGGAGGACGGCACCGGGAAGGTGCCGAACCCCGATGAGTCCACCAGCGGGCAACTGGCCGAAGTCATGGGCAATCCGGTAGCTGTCTCCAATAGCAAGCAGGCCGAAGCGCAGGCTTATGGCGAAGGCCTTGCCCCCTTCTTCATGACCCTGGCGACCTTTATCGGCGTGCTGATCCTGACCCAGGTGATGCGCCCGATGACCAAGCGCGCGCTGGCTTCCAACGGCAGCAACTGGAAAATTTCCATCGGCGGCTGGTTGCCCTTCGCCGCCATCGCAGTGCTGCAAACCAGCCTGCTCTACGCGGTGGTGCGATTCGGGCTGGGACTGCATGCCGCCCACCCGTGGCTGATCTGGGCTTTGCTGGCCGGTTCTGCCTTATGCTTCAGTGCGCTGATCCAGGGGTGCTTCGCGCTGCTGGGCACCGCTGGAAAGTTCGTGGTGCTGGTACTGATGGTCCTGCAGCTGGTCACCTCAGGCGGCACCTTCCCCTGGGAGACCTTGCCTGATTCGCTGCACCTGCTGCACCGGATCCTGCCCATGAGCAATGTGGTGATCGGCATGCGCCACCTGATGTACGGCGCGGATCTGGGAGTGCTGCCATCGGTTACCGGTTCGTTGCTGCTCTACACCGCCATTGGACTAGTCTTGAGTATGCTTGCGGTACGCAAGAACAAGACCTGGAGCTTGAAAACACTGCAACCGGAGCTGAAAGAATGACAACGCCAACGGGCCAACGCCGCCGTGTGCGGGCCACGGATTCGAAGGAGAAGCTCTTCGAAGCGGCCATGCAGCTGCTCGGTTCGCGCTCCCCCGAGTCCGTCTCGGTGGACGAGATCGCGGCCGCGGCCGGCGTTTCCAAGGGCACGGTCTACTACAATTTCGGCTCCAAAGACGAGCTGGTCAGCCAGATCCTCAGCTACGGCGCGCACAAGCTCATGGGCGAACTGGCACGTGCGGCCTCCGGGGAAGACCCCTACCTTGCGCTGAGGCAGATGCTTGAATTCTCCATGGACTTCGTCGCCAGCTACCCATCCTTTGCCCACCTGTGGATGCAGGAGCAGCTGAGCGCGGACACCGCCAATGCGTTCGCCAGCACCCCGCTGCACACGCAGGTGACCGGGCTGATCATCGAGGTGCTCGAACGCCTGGTCGTGCTCGAGCCCGAGCAGAAGCTCTCGGTAGCCACCAGTATTTTCGGTGCCGCCTTGTTTACTGCCCGGATGCGCGCCTCGGGGCAGACCGGCCTGGATCGCGGGCAAACGGTGCGCGCCGTGCTGCTCACCGTGGATGGGCTTCGCGCTACCCGTCCGGCGGCCGGCTCCTAGGCCTGCGCGTCCCAGCTGGCGGTTTCCCTGATGCCAGGCAGTCCGGCGCTGAAGAGCAGCACCCCGGGATAGCCGTTGAGCAGTTCGGCCACGTCGCCGTAGGCTCCATCGGGCAAGCGGGTCAGCAGCGAATCGACCACCAGCAAGGGCGGTTCGCGCAACAGCGCCCGTGCCACCAGCAACGATGCTTGCTGCCCGGAACTAAGCGGTTCGCCGCCCCGGCGCAAGCGGGCTTCCGCTCCACCGGGCAAATCGGCCATCTTCAAACCGCAGGTTTCAGCCAGCGCCACGGCCTTGCGCAGCGAAGCGCCCGGATGGCGATACCGCAGCGCACGGGCGACACTTCCGCGCTCGGGAACCATGGATTCCAATGCGGAGCCCACGAGCTTGCGGCGGCCGGCAGCAGGCAGATCCTCGCTGCGCCCCTCGGCGATCCACACCCCGGCCTGCGGGTCGGCGCCGTGCACCAGGGCGCCGGTAGCAATGGCCGAAAGCAGCGCCGCGCATTGGCCCTGGCTTCCACGCAGCGCAATTCGCTCCCCGGGCTGTGCCCGCAGGGTGGAAAACTGGTCGGCCATCCCTGCGGGCACCTGGATGCGCACCGAGGAAGGCTGGAGCATCAGCTCCTTGGCATCGCGGGTGCTTGCCGAAGATTCTTCGCGGGCCCGCCAGCGTTCCTGCTCGGCCAGCAGCGGCGCGATGATTCGCCGGCCCGCCTTGTAATTCTGCCGGTACTCCACCACGCGGCCCCACTCGCCCAGAGTTCCTGCGCAAATTCCCATCAGCGTCAGGGCGGTCGCCACGGCAGCTGGCGGAAGCTGCGCCATCGAGGCCGCTGCCACAACCAGCGCGGTACCCAGCAGCGGAATGGCCAGCGCCCCGCCACGCAGGGCGGCGGCGAACCGGGCGCGATGCACCGAAGCATCGATCACCTTCTGCGAGGAGTCCTGCACCCTTTGCACTTCACGTTCCACGCCGCCGCCGGCCGCAATAGCTGTCCGCGCCGCGACGGTATCGGCAATGCGCGAGGCCAGGCTTCCACGGTGCCGGCGCAAGGTCCTGGCGCTCAGGAAAGTACCCCCGGCCAAGGCCGCCAGCAGGACGCCCTCGAGCACCAGGGTCGCGGCCAAGCTCAGGGCCAGGAGCGGATGCAGGAACCACAGGCCCGCACCGCTGACAATCAGCAATGGAAAACCGGCGACCAGCGGGACCATGCCCTGCACAATCCAGTTGCGGATCGAGGACAGGTCGTTGGTGGAACGGGCGATGGTGATGCCCATGGACGGACCGCGTGCACTGCGCAAAGCGTGCGTGACCAGCCCGCGGCGCAGCTGGGCCACATAATGCTGGCCGAGCTTCTCGGCCAGCACCCGTTCAGCGTACTTGGCCAGGAAGAAGCATCCCACCAAGCCCAGGACCGCGCCAAGAGCTGCCCAGCTGATGCGGGCCGAAAGCTGTCCGATCAGCCAGCCAATGGCAATCGAGAGCAAGCCGGCGAGAATGCCCAGGCTGAGCAATCCGGCCAGCAGCATCCGCCGCCCCGGCGCTACCAGCGCCGGCAGGCGCCCAGGCTGCGCCGGCTGCTCAACGGCGATCTTCTGGTCCAGCATCTTGGCTCCTAGCGGGTTGGCAGCAGGGCGGCGGCAACCTCTGCCTGGCACAGGTCGAAAGTCCCGATGACCGGGGTGGACAGCTGCGCATGGGCTTCCATCGCGGCCAGCGGGGAGGCCGTGAGCACCCCGGAAACCGCGGCAACATCCAGGCCTGCTTCGCGCAGGATCCGCTCTCCGGCCTGGGCACCCAAAGCGTCCTGGGCGCTGAACAGCACGCGGTCTACATGCTCGGCGAAAATCGGGTCGCGCAGCAAGCGGGAAGTTTCGCCCTGGAACAGCCCGTCGGCGATCTCGATGACCACTGCGTCTGCGCCGGTGGCGCTTTGCTCGCGGATCATCGCCACCAGCAGGTCGCGCACGGTTTCGTAGTCCAAGCGGTAGGTGGTTGGGAAGCCGAAGTCGGTGAAGTCGCAGACGCTGAAGGCGCCGGCATCGGTGAACAGGTTCGGATCATTGCCGGCACCCGTGCCGGTGGCCTTGCCTGCGGCAACTTCCATGCCGGAGTTGACCAGTCCGTTGACCAGGCATCCCAGGGTGGTGGACTTGCCGGAGTTCATCGAGGTGCCCAGCACTGCGATCACCGGCGGGCGCGGCGCGGCAACCTGCGCTGCGCGCGGCGATGCGTTCTCGATGCCCAGTGGAGCGAAGTCCACCAGGTTCACGACCTTGCCGTGGCGCATCAGCAGGCCTGCGGGCTGCAGCTGTGTCGCCATATCGATCGAGGCGTGCTGTTCGATGACTTCGCTGGCGACACCGCCGCCTGCAACCAGCTGGCATGGACCCAGGTTATCCGGCACATGGGCCAGGAACTGGTCTGGTGCGTAGCGGTGGCCGTAGGCGACCATGATTTCCTGTCCGACGAATATCAGCTGGCGTCGGGAAACCGGGGACTGCAGGCGCGTGTGCTTGCCTAGCTCGGTCACAGCCGCGATGACGACGTCACCGGCACGCGGCACCATGTTTGCGCGGCGCACGATCTCGAAATCCTGCGGATTGCGCTGCAGCTCGGCTGCAACGAAGCGGGTGGTGTAGGCAGCGCGGATGGTGCGGGCGCGCTGTGCATCGATCTGCTGCTGCACTTCATTGCGCGCTGCGGGGGTCTGCGTTGGAAGTGATTCTGCGATGATGGCCATCTGCCTGTTCCTCTTTCAGTGTTTCCGGCCCGCCGTTGCGGTTTGCCGGTGCTGGCCGTGCTGCCAACGATTCCCAGTGAAACGAGCAATGGTTAACTGAAAGTGAACGGTTCATGAGGCGGCGAGGTGTATTCGATGAGAGGCCTATCATCTGCTTCTCATAAAGGCAGATCACCGCTTATTTACAGGCTGACTAGTGCATTAGAAAAAACTTGATGAGACTTCTCTCATGCGGGCCGCGGTGCGGTGAAATGCGTGACGCGCGCATCACGGGCATCCAGGTGCGAGTACGGATGCTTGGTTTCCAGCACCGTGGTTCCCAGGGTCGGATAGTTCATCGCCAGCTCGTAAACGGCTTCTTCATCCGAGTCCATTGCCGCCAAGCGCAGCGCCAATTCCTGGAGCACCGGCTGGTGCCCGATCACCAGCAGGTTGCTGACCGTATCGGGAACTTCATTGATGATGGAGCACAGCTGCGAGACTCCTGCGGTGAAAATGCGCGAATCGACATAGGGGGTCGGGCCCTTCTCGCCGAGTTCGGAAAGCACCCAGGCGCAGGTGGAGCGCGCACGCAGCGCGTCGGAGCAGATGATGTAGTCCGGTATCAGGCCATTCTCCACAAGCCAGGCTCCGGCGGCCGGGGCTTCGCGGTGCCCGCGGGCCGCCAGCGGCCGGTCGTGATCCGCGACGCCCAGCGGGTAGTCGGCTTTGGCGTGGCGCATCAGCATGAGCTTGCGGGAGTGCATGGTGTTCATTGTTCCAGCTTAAGACAGCAGTGGCGGGGGGGGGCAGGCCCCGGCGCGGCCCCCCGCCCGGCCCCCGCGCGGGAGGTGGTTTTAGGTGTAGCGGCCCCGCAGAACCACTTGCTGGGGGGTCAAGAGGGTGGGACAGAGCCCG
>NZ_JBHXVN010000004.1:93820-407876 GCF_042672105.1 Glutamicibacter sp. NPDC127525
GTTGGGTTTTTTTTTATTTTTTTTTTGTTGTGGCGCCTGGTGGCGGCTTTTATTTATTATTACTTTTTGAATTATTTGGGGGCGTGGTTCCTGCGGGGGTTGTTTTTTTTTTTTTTTTTTAAAACACAACCCCGCGGGGGCCCACCACCCCCCCCCGGCCCCCCCCGCCACTGCTGCCAGCTGATGCTAGATGGAGTATTCCGGAGCTGCCCAGACAACAACTTCTGGGTGCTCGTAGAAGCGGTAGCCCTGGCCACGTACGGTGCGCACGGTATTGGCCAGGCGTCCCAGCTTGGAACGCAGACGACGGATATGCACGTCGATGGTGCGTTCGTTAGGGACTTCTTCGGCATTGCGCCACAGGTTTTCCAACAGCTCTTCGCGGCCTACGGTGCGGGTGCCGTTTTCCACGAGGAAATTCAGCAGCTCGAATTCCTTGAAGGTCAGGTTCAGGGTTTCGCCATCCAGGTAGACTTCGCGGCGCGAGAGGTCGATCAGCACGCCAGATGGGCGCGGGGTGGATGGACGGGCTTCAGCGCGTGGCCGGCGGGAAATCGTCGGATCGCCCAAAGCCTGGCGAACTACATCGATGGGCTCACCCTGGGCGCTGGTTGGAGCCAGTGCCACGGCGGCATGGGTCTGCGCTTGCGGCGACAAGGTGGCCAGGAAGGCGCGGACCTGGGTGGCCAGCTTGCCCAGCGAGGTGCCCTGCGCCTGGGCGGCAGTTTCATCCAGGCCCACGTAGAGCACGAAGCCGCGTGCGGAGGTGTCGGCGCTTGGCTGGCCTGTTGACTGCACTGGAGTGCTAGCCGGCTGATGCGATGCATCACGTGTTTCATGAACATTGGAAACCGCGCGCAGCGGACGGTAACCCGCTGGTGCATAGCTGCCAGAAGCTGAACGCTGCGCAGCTGCTGCGCGGTTCTGCGCATTGCGAATTGAAACGTGGACGTATCCGGAACCAGCCGACATAATCTTTTCCTCTTTTAGTGCGAAGGCCAAGTGGTTTGGCGCTCATGCTTCGGGTTTTGCTTGCGCTGTTCGCGGCCTTCGTCCACGTTCAGCAGTTGGGTTTCCCGTCAATAACTCCCAAAATCGGATTACAAATCACTCATAATTCGGCTTGGAGGCCATGGACGCCGAGCATTCGTTGAGGACGATCTTGGGCAACTCGATGTTGGAATCCGAGGTGCTTTTACCGTCCTGCGCCGTACTCACACCTCTAGTTTCCTCGTAACATTGGCAACTTGCAAGTAACAATGAACACCTGCGTCCACATAGTGAGACGAATGTTTCCAAACGTGACGCACAACACTTTAGACAATTCTAGGCTACCTAAGCGCTTAACTAAACAATATGGTCAACATATCAATAGAACTTCGTCATTATGTCCGGTCCATTCATAGGTCTGAATATTCATTCATCACTATGGTCCGTCCACGCTTCAATCATTCGTCGTTCTTAGGGGTTGACCAAATTAACCACTATCGGTTCGCGTTTTCCCCGCATAAAATCGACTTATAGTCATAGCTGGCACACAGCAAAAACATATTCTCGGCCCATGGCAATAGGACAAGCTGATTAACATGAATGAATCACGATTCTCCCCTTCGCAATTGCCCCGGCTGACTCACCCTGATGGCACGGCAATCAAAGTTCTCGTGGTCGATGATGAACCTTCATTGGCGGAATTGGTCGCCATGGGAACCCGCATGCTCGGCTGGGAAGCCACGATGGCCCACGATGGGCCCGAAGCAGTAGCCACCGCTCGCTCCCTGGCGCCGGACGTACTGGTTCTCGACTGGATGCTGCCTGGGTTCGACGGCCCCGAGGTGCTGCGCAAGGTGCGCACCCACTTCCCTGAAATCCCCGTACTTTTCCTCACTGCCAAGGACGCGGTTGAAGACCGTATCGAGGGCCTGGGGGCCGGTGCAGACGACTACGTCGCCAAGCCCTTCAGCCTCGAAGAGGTCCTGATCCGATTGCACCGACTCGTGGAACGTTCCGGCGCGGCCACTGCGGATTCCGCTGAATTGGTGGTCGGCGATCTGGTGCTGAACATGGACTCGCACGACGTATCCCGCGCAGGCCGCGAAATTTCGCTGACCGCCACCGAATTCGACCTGCTCAGCTACCTGATGAACAACGCCCGCCGCGTGGTATCCAAGTCGCAGATCCTGGACAACGTCTGGCACTACGATTTCGACGGCCAGGCGAACATCGTCGAACTGTACATCTCGTACCTGCGCAAGAAGATTGACGTTGACGCAGAGCCGATGATCCACACCGTGCGTGGCGTTGGCTACGTGCTGAAGCCGGCTGCATGAGTTTCTTTTCCCCGAATACCAGGGTGAGCTCGCCGCACGCGCTGCAGCGCAAACTACTGCTCATCCTGCTGACCTCGGTCACCGCCGTATCTGTCTTGCTCGGCCTGCTCTATAACGCGGGCATGCGCCAGACCTTGATGGACCAGCTCAACAGCCAGCTGCGGCTCACCACCGAACGCGCGCTGAATTATTCGCAGGGTGCACCAGCGGTGAACTCCCGGCTTGATGCCCCCGGCCAGTCCGCCGGCACGCTGACCGCGCGGTTCGTCGACAAATACGTCTTCAACGGCGGGGTGCTGGACGAACGCACCGGCGTGCTGAAGCAGCTGAGCCAGGAAGATGCCATCCCGATGGTGGATCTGGAGCTGAGCACGTTGCGTGCCGGCGGGCAGTTCAAGCCGGTACGTGCCCACCTGACTGTGGGCGACTATTACCTCGTCGCAGTCAAGGACTCTGGATCCAACGGCATCCTGATTGTCGGATTGCCCCTGCACAGCACCGATCTGGCGTTGCGCGGCATGGCCTGGCTGACGCTGTTCATCGCCTTGATCCTGATCGCCGGTGCGGGCCTGGCCGGTTCGTGGCTGATCTCCCGCTCGCTTGCCTCGCTGAAGCGCGTGGCCACCGTGGCTGCTTCGGTTGCCGCCGAAGAGCTTGATTCAGGAAAGGTGGACCTGACCCAGCGCGTCCCGGCGCAAGATGCAGTCCCCGGTACCGAGGTGGGCAATGTCGGCAATGCGCTGAACGCGATGATCAGCAACGTCTCCACCGCACTGACCGCCCGCGAGAAGTCCCAGGCCCAGATGCGCCAATTTGTCGCCGATGCCTCGCACGAACTGCGCACTCCGCTCTCGGCGATCCGCGGCTACACCGAGCTGCTCTCGGCCACTGAGCATTTCTCCCCGGACGGGCAGCGCTCGGTGGACCGCGTTCTGCAGCAAAGCAGCCGAATGAGCTCACTGGTTGAGAATCTGCTGCTCCTGGCTCGGCTGGATGAGGAGAATGCGTTCAAGCGCAGCGAAATTGACCTGTGCTCGCTGACATCGGATATCACCGAGGACTTCAAGCTCACCGCGAGCGACCACCATTGGGAGTTCGACTGCCAGGCGCCGCAGACCATTGTCAATGGCGACTCGGCCTCGCTTCGCCGGGTGATCACCAACCTCTTGGCCAACGCCCGCAAGCACACGACGGCCGGAAACACCGTCACTGTTTCGGTGGACCAAGACGAAGACACCGATGAAGCCATCATCCGGGTTCACGACACCGGTGAGGGCATTGCCCCGGAATTCCTGCCTCGGGTCTTCGAACGTTTCACCCGCGCCGACAAGGCGCGTTCTGGCTCCGATGGCACGACCGGGCTGGGCCTGCCGATCGCCAAGAGCATCGTCGAAGCCCACGGGGGCACCGTCACGGTCACCTCCCAGCCAGGAGATACCGTCTTCGAGGTCCGGCTTCCGTTGGATACGCCCGAAACCGGTGAAGAAACGCCGAAGGCTGCGGTGTAGTCACCGCAGCCTTCGGGCACATCGCTTAGCTGGAACTAGGCAATGGGCGGGGTCACGCCATACAGGCGGTCGCCGGCATCGCCCAGGCCTGGGATGATGTAGGACTTCTCGTCCAGCTTTTCGTCCATCGCTGCCAGCACGATGTGCACGCGATGATCGCCACCGTGGATTTCCTTCAGACGCTCGATGCCCTCAGGGGCAGCGATCAGGCAAATGCAGGTAACGGATTCTGCGCCGCGTTCGAAGATGAACTTGATGGCCTCGGCCAGGGTGCCGCCGGTGGCCAGCATCGGATCCAGCACGAACACTTGGCGGCCGGCCAAGTCATTTGGCACGCGGTCAGCGTAGGTGATGATGTCCAGGGTTGCCTCGTTGCGGGCCATGCCCAGGAAGCCGACCTCAGCGGTCGGAACCAGGCGGGTCATGCCTTCGAGCATGCCAAGGCCTGCGCGCAGGATGGGGACAACCAGCGGGGTCGGCTTGGCAATGGAGGTACCGGTGGTGGTGGCGACCGGGGTCTGCACCTCAACGTTTTCGGTTTTCACCTCGCGGGTTGCCTCATAAGCCAGCAGGGTGACCAGTTCGTCGGTCAGCTGGCGGAAAATCGAGGATGGGGTGTTCTTATCACGAAGAACCGAAACCTTGTGTGCCACCAGTGGGTGGTCGACTACCTGTACGCGCATAAGTAGAAATCTATCAGCACCGACTCAGGCAAATCGAGAGATATCCCTGATTTCCCGCCGTTAAAGCACTTTGGTGTGCCCAAGGAAACAGCAAACTTCAGTGCAGTGCGCAGTGCACCACACTCCGGGCGCCCGGCTACCGTCCCAAAACACGTAAAGTGAAAGCACTATGGTGCACGAATTTAATGCTTGGATGGACCTCGCGTTGGCTGAAGCGCGCAAAGCGCTGGCCACTGATGACGTACCCATCGGCGCCGTCATCCTCTCCCCCGAAGGCGAAGTCCTGGCCACCGGACGCAACGAGCGCGAGGCCATCAAGGACCCCACGGCGCATGCCGAGGTGGTCGCCATTCGCAATGCGGTCAAGGCCTTGGAAGCCAAGGGACAAGATGATGGCTGGCGCTTATCCGACTGCACCCTGGTGGTGACCCTTGAGCCCTGCGCCATGTGCGCCGGGGCAATAGTCCTTTCGCGCATTCCCAAATTGGTCTTCGGGGCCTGGGATGAGAAGGCCGGCGCGTGCGGCTCGGTCTTCGATATCGTCCGTGAACCGCGATTGAACCACTGGGTCGAGGTGTACTCGCGGGTCAAGGAAGAAGAATGCGGTGACCTGTTGCGTGAATTCTTCCGGAGCAAGCGCGGCTAGAACCCGACGTTGATGTGTTTCGGAACACTTCAGGCCAAAAACAGCGCTCTCGTTTTTGTTTTCGCCTGATGTTCGTTATAGAGTTATCAGGTCTGGTGACGTGTCCGAGCGGCCGAAGGTGCAACACTCGAAATGTTGTGTACGGTAACCCCGTACCGTGGGTTCAAATCCCACCGTCACCGCCAATGAAAACCCCTGGTCAGCCAGGGGTTTTCTTCCTTTAAAGAACTGGCGTGGTGCACATGTGGTGCATATTTCAGCGGAGGGACGTCGCAACATGGTCGTCATGCGTTGCGAACACGGCTTCCACCACCATGCCGGCCCGCACGCCTGCGACTGGGGCAACCACGGTGAAGAGTGCCCCTACTGGGCATCGCGCAAGCAGGACGCTGCGAACCAATAGCCTCCCGGCGGGCTGCCGCACGCGCTACGCGCGCTTGCCCTCAGGAAGCCGGGCACAGAGAAAGATCCCCCTGCTGCTGGATGCAGCAAGGGGATCTCTTCGGGTTAGGCTCAGCGGATCTGGACGTGCTCGTCTCGGCTCATTCGGTGAACGAGCAGGCATTGCCTACTGTCGTGAAGTGCTGGCCTTCGGATGGTGCCGATAGTTGGTGAATGCCAGGATCAGTGCTGCGAGCAGCAGCACTCCGCCGACAGCCCATCCAACCACGGCGTAGTCAGTAAGCTGAGGGACGCGAGGCAGATTGATCGCGGCTACCGCAAGGAACAGAAGCACCACCACGGTACTCTTCCTGGCGGCAGACGAATTGCTAGGTTGCTTTGTCATTTGCCGTTTCCTTTCTCGTGCCTAGCTGGCACCGCTCAGGCACTGTCCTACGGATGCGCCAGCGACAGCGGTGAACCCAGCCACGCAGATGATGCAGCCTGTTCCAACGGTAACAGCACAGAATGCCGCACAGGTGGAGATGATCACGAGCGCCGCCATGGTGGAGATGCCCAGCGCGTTGAGGCACTTGATCACACCCTCGTTACCAGCGGCCGCAACGCCCACCGACGAGTCTGCAGGAGACATGGCGCTCAAAGCCTTCGCAGCCTGAGCTTCAGCTTCGGGAGTGGCTTCAACAGTCCACTGCTTAAGGAGACTCCCATCGACCCACTGCTTCACATCGGCAGTGCTGTCGCTGGTGTACGTAGCTTGAACCTGCGCAAAGCTCTGGACAACGTCTCCCGCGGCGTCGACGACGGCAACGGCGAACGAACCCTCGTCGTGGCCGTCGCCAGACGTAGCCACTGCCACCATCAACGAACTGGAGCCATTGATCCGGGCGACGTTTGCCTGCTTGATATCGACTTCTGCGCCGTTTCGCAGCTGAGCGTCGAAACTCGGCTCAGCTATTGCGATCGCTCGCTCAACAGTTGAATCCGAAAGCGGCCCGTTGGTTGAGAACGAGCTTTCGGAAGCGTTGACCGGACTAGCAACCGCGAAGAGCATCGCCCAGCCTGCAACCATCGCGATGATTGCTTTCGAAATCTTTTTCATGTTGACCACTTCCTATTTCTGGGCCTGGTCGATGCAATAGCCGACCTGGCCGCCCCAGACGCCCGCAGCTGCCGCGATGCAGCCCACGCAGCCGAGCCCAACGGTTCCTACGCAGACCGCCGCGCAGGCGATAGTGATGGCGGTAATAACCCAGCCAGGGATGCCCGCGTTGGCAAGGCAGTTGTTGAGCTTGTCCCAGAAACCGGCATATGTAGTGACGTTGTTTGCCGCGTCAGCAGTGGTCAATTGCTTGTCCATGGTCAGATTTCCGTCAACCCACATGCGGGCATGACCAGATGCATCGTCGCCAACGAAAGCCATCTCTGTGCGCTGCGCAACGTTGCCTGAGTTGTCCAGGAGTGCACCGACTGTGGCGAGCTGGACGCCGTCGCCGACGAGCGGGTAGCTCACATACGATGTCCCGTCTGACATCGACCATGCTTGGACGCCGGAACGGTCAACTTTCAGACCTGAGAGCGACTCTGTTGGAAGATCGGCATTCTTGGCCAACTGGAGGGCCTCCGACTTCGACAGAATCTCGGCGTTCTCGCCGAAGCTGGCGATGCTGGTCACAGCCGGAGACGAAGCGGCCGCCGCTGGCTTAGTCAAAGCCGTACTCAGGCTCAGGACCAGGGAAGCGATTGCCACGAACGCGATCGCGAGGTACGTGACCCCGGAGCTGGATTGTTGTCTTGATGTTGGGATTGGAATGCAGTGGTCTTCATTTGACCTGACCGCAATCGAGTGAAGTTTGAGCTTCACGACTATCACCTTTTGAATGAATCGAAATCTACATCTTCGTAAAGATCGGCGCATCATCTGCCGTGCCAAGCGGGGGTCGACCGAAATCGAGCCTCCGCAACAAAAGTCCTCGGTCTGGATCGAATTGCCTCAGATACGAGCACGTTTAATAATCACCATTAAATAAGAACGGCGTAAATACTACTTAAGTAGGAGGGGCGAACCCGGGCAACGCCAAGACCGGATGGTTCACCGGAGCCGTGAAGCGAGCCCAGGCGTCCGACAAGTCGTTCCGCAGGGTCACGCCCCACGACCTGCGGCACACGGCGGCATCGCTGGCAATCAGCGCCGGGGCCAACGTCAAGGTGGTACAGCGCATGCTCGGCCACAAGTCGGCCAAGGTCACGTTGGACACCTACGCGGCACTGTTCCCCGACGACCTCGACAACGTGGTCGAAGCCCTCAGCAAGCAGCGCGCCGAACAGCTCTAACGGTGGTGCACTGTGGTGCATTTTGGTGCAGGAATACCTGTGGGACGTGGTGCGCACCTGTGAGCCAATGAGCCCAGATGCCAGTAAACACAAGGGATATTCGGGAGCTAGCAGTAATGGCGCGGATAGGATAATGGGTTCAAATCCCACCGTCACCGCGTTGAATAGCCCCGGAATCCTTGTGATTCCGGGGTTTTTCTTATCTCAAATCGGCTTGTTGCCTTAAACTCCGGATCTGTTGCATTAAAGATAGAACAACCGGGTTAAAGGTAGAAGTGGCGACGGTACAACGACGAGAGCTAAAGCACGGTTACAGTTATCGAGTCGTTTGGCGGGAACCGGATGGAACTCTCCAACAACGTACATACAACAATGACGAAGACAAGGCGAAAGATCGCAGTCGCAGTTTCGCTTGCACTTACGGATCACCAAACTGACGGCATCCATGACCGTCGTTCTCATACTAGCTGAATCCAAACAGCTAGTGTCCGCGTTCCAAGCTGGCGGTGGTCCCGGAGCCTACTACAACACCGGAACCACCGATAGGGGTTCCCAGCTACAGTTGCTGCCAACAAACGGTAAGCAAGAAGGCAAACAAACGGTGCAACCGATCACAGCGGACCCTTCCCGGTGCATTGGGTCAGGCCGCCTATCAATCACCCTAGCGTCGAGCGAGGTGTAGGCAAAGAGGCTGGTCTGATTCATTGGGAATCCACAACAGATTCAAATCCCGACCCGTACTGGGGAGTGCGGCCTTGTTGCTCGTGAGAATCCACCCGCGTGTTGTCAATTAAACTAATCCAGCCCTCGCTGATTCGATCATCAACGAGGGCTGGTTGCGAGTTTTGCGCTGGGCGATGGATCCCCATCCATCTCCCCAAAGACTTCCGATTCCCCAAAAAAACGTTAGTCCGGCGTGAAACCTATGCACAGAATACTTCGTCAAGCCCATGACGCCTAGAGAATTTTTGGAATTGGGAAAAGTTTTTATTTTATCCCCGCCCACTTCACCTTTCACTCTCCTGCAACTACAGTAGCTATTGGCCTAGGCCAATTACGAAAAGTCACCAGTCAGGCATTGAGTTCGTTTCCCCAAGAGCGGCCTCACGCTGGTGCAACCCGTCAGCGTCCCCCAAGTGCTGGCGGGTTGCCTGCCTTAATACGGAAAACCGCCCCATTTTTGTGGACTGCTCCCCGGAAGTAGTACTGGTTTCCCTATCCAAATTCTGGGGAGCAGTCCACAATGGTTCCCGGGGGTTCGCTCTACCTAGAGCTAGTTCGCGAAGGTATCGGTGAGCTTGCCCTTGGCATCCCACAGCGCCAGCGAGTCGCCACCGTTGTTCAGGATTCCCGGTCCGTCCACGTAGTAGGCTTCTTCGCTGTTGGTACCCGGACCCGAGTACACGCGCAGCTGATCGCCTGTCTCCAGCTCGTATCCTTCGCCAATTTCCAGGATGTTGTTAGCGGCATCGCGAATGATGTAGCCGCTGACATCGATGGTGCGCTTTCCGGTGTTCTCCAGGATCACGTGCTCGCCATTTTCTGGGGCGATGTCATCTCCCGGCACGTCATTGATCGCGTTGGCAATCACTACGCCATTGTTGGCAGGGAAATCTTTCTGGCCAGCGACGTGGCGGTTCACCTGCGCTGGGAAGTCGCCGGTGATTCGCTCGACACCCAGGGCCAGTGCAGCATCGGCTGCTTCGACGGCGTTGACGGTGTAGACGCCCAGGCCCAAGCCTGCGTCCTTCACGCGCTGTGCACCGGCGGCATCAAGGGTGCGGTAGCTAGTGCCGAAAGAATCCGCGTAGGTCGCGTAGGTTGCCAGTTCCGCGGCAGAAGGCACGGTTCCGGTCAGCTGCTGCAGTGGTACTTCCGGCGCCAGCTGGGCAAAGATCTGGTTGGATGCTGCGTCGAAGCTGAGGACCTCGATCTTGTTCGCCTCTGCCAGTGCCTTCCATTCAGGATCCTCAGCCAGCGCGTCGGCTACCAGCTTCTCTACGCCAGGGGACTTGGCTGGATCCTTGATTTCGATGAAGACACCCGTGCCACCGGTCAGTGCATCTGGAACCTCGTCGAAATGGGGAATCTTGGTTCCCTCGGACTCGTCCGAGAAGTAGGAACCCGCATCGAGCTGCTGCAGTTCTTCCCAGGTAAATGACGTGATGGGGTCATTGACGCGGTCAGGGAAAACCTCTGCCACGTTCGTGGTGCGGGAAGGCGTTCCGTCATGGAAGATGAACGGTACTCCGTCCTTGGACAGCTGCACATCGATCTCGATGAATTCGGCGCCGGACTGGCTGCCTGCCTTGATGGCCGCCAAGGTGTTCTCCGGTGCCACACCTGCGGCTCCGCGGTGGCCGATAATCAGTGGATCAGATCCAGTCGGTTCAATCTGAGCAGCTCCGGCAGGAGCGGCCAGGGTGACGGCCAAAGCCAGAGTTGCCGTGCCAAGGGTGATATTGCACAGTTTCATGGAGCACTTCCGTTGGTGTCATTGGTGTACACCGGCCATGTTTCCGCGCGCTGATGACAGCGACCCCACACTGAGCTGAATCAGAGATTAAGCTTTTCTACTCAATCTCATGCGTGCTGAACTGGGTTTCCAGATTCGTCCCGTTCAATTCAAGGTAGATTTGCCCCTCAGTCACCGAGACGGACATGGTATTGCGGCGGGTCAATGCTTGGCCCGCTGCATCAATGAACTTGGGGGCGAAGGAGCGCACCATGATCTCTTGCGACTGGTGGATCGTCTTGCCACGCCAAGAAGCCAGAAGCTTGGCAGGATCGCGGTGCGTGTAGACGGCGGTGCGGTCTGCCCGCTTGCTGCCCAAATGCAGGCGCTGGGCATCAGGGGCGCCCACTTCAATCCACGCGGTAATGAGCCCGGTCAGGTCCTTGACCAAAATGGCTGGCTCTTCTCCGGTGGATACGCCTCCGGCCGAGAAGGCAATACCGTCTTCATATTCGAGGCAGTAGGCCAGTACACGAGTGACCAGGTAGGCATCGGTTTCGGAAGGATGCTGCGCCACTCGCAGCGAAAGATCCTCGTAAACCCCGCGATCCACATCAGCAAGTTGAATTTCAAAGGTGTGCATAGTCGCGCCGATAGCCATAGTTCACGAGTTTACCGTGAACACCATGGCCTGATCGACGCGCGGCTAGCTGGCTAGGCTTTCGCCTCGCGGCTTCGAGCCACGAAGAAACCTGCCAGCGATGACAAGCTGGCCACGGCCGCAAAGATGACAACCATCGGATTCCCGCTAAAGGAAAGTACCGAAAACGCAGCAAAAAGAATGGCAGAAACAACGAACAGGGTCTTCATAACTAAATCCTATTTGATACAGCTCACGGATAAAAGATTTATTCAGCGGGTGGCAGCTTTCCGCTCACCCCCTTTGCCACGGGCAAAAGAGTTCAACAGTATTGGGCATGCAGCTACCGGAACTACGCTCAGTATCATCTGGCAGCCCACTTTGCACTATCCACCGTCGAGGATCGAAAGGCCCCGTACGAGGTGCGCGCATACCGCGTGGTGCGCTTATCCCAAGCACACGGACCGGCTGCCGACGCCACGGTTCCCCCTTGGGCTTCACGTCCCGCCGGCATGGTCTTCTTTAAAGCCCACCGGCCACCTGCTGGAGATCCGGCGCCGGAGAGTTGCTGGATAATCTTTCGCCCGTGGCAACGCTGGGCGCACGTGTACGATTCTGGGGTGAAGACTGTGCATTGGCCGCTGGCCGGATTCAAGTGGGACGCCGTATCCGCTGCGGTGCTCATCGGCTTGTCATTCGTCCCCGGGGTGGCACGGCAGGGCCTTGAGCTGGCGGACTCCCCCGATCACCCGCTGAATCTGCCTGGCATAGCGCTCATCGTGCTCCAGGGCGGCTCGGTGGCGGTACTGCGCCGCTGGCCGCATTGGTCTTTGGCCCTCGCCTTTTCGTCGTTTGCCGCTTACCAATTGCTCGGGTTCCCCACCACGTTCGCGGCGCTCGGCCTGCTGGTGGCCCTGGTAGGCGCCGGCGCGCTGGCGCAACGGCACCGGCCGCTGACCGTATCGCTGCTCCTAGCCGGCTACGTCCTGCTTGTCGCGGCCCTGATTCGGATTGACCCCACGCTCACGGTACCCGACGCCTTCGCCTTCGGAGCGATGCTGGCGGCGCTGTGGATCTTCGGTTCCTGGCTTCGCTCGCAGTCCGCGATGCGCCGGCGCCACGCCGAAATGCTGGAAAGGGAGATCATCCTGGCCGAGCGGACGCGCATCGCGCACGAGCTGCACGATGTGGTCACGCACCATGTCACGGCGATGGTGGTGCAGGCCGAGGCCGGAGGGTTCCACCCGCAGCTCGATGCCAAGACGCAGCAGCTGCTGACTTCCATCGCCGACGGGGGCCGGAAAACGCTGGCGGACTTGCGCAGCCTGCTCGGGGCACTGGACGGGAAAGCGGAAAAGTCGCGGGTACCCGCCGAGCAGCAGGCCGCCGAGGTCATCGCCCGGGCACGGGCTTCCGGCCAGAATGTGGAATTCGCGGAGCAAGGCGAGCCCTACCCGCTCACCGGGGCTACGGGACTGGTGGTTGTCCGGGTAGTCCAGGAAAGCCTGACCAACGCGCTGAAGCATGCGCTCGATGGCGCCGCAACGGTAGGCATCAGCTACGGCAAGGATGAGATCATGGTCGAGGTGGCCAGTTCCGGCCGCCGTGCCAGGGGCTCGGCATCGAACTCTGGAGGCCGGGGGATCATCGGGATGCGAGAACGCGTGGAACTGGCCGGTGGCCAATTGCAGGTCGAACAGCTCGCTGAGCAGTTCGTGGTCAAAGCGAGGATCCCTCGATGACCTCCACTCCAGCGAACACGCCAATCCGCGTGGTCATCTGCGATGACCACGAACTTGTGCGCACCGGATTTTCCACCATCATCAACGCCCAACCCGATCTCGTGGTTGTCGGCGAGGCGGCGGACGGAGAGGAAGCGGTACGAGTCACCCGCCGTGAGCGCCCGGATGTCGTGGTGATGGATATCCGCATGCCGCTGCTGGACGGAATCGAAGCGACCCGGAGAATTGCCGGGCCGCAGGCCTCCGACGCCGCGCGAGTCCTGGTGGTGACGACCTTTTCCCTGGACGGCCTGGTGTATGACGCACTGCGCGCCGGCGCGAGCGGCTTCCTGCTCAAGGATGCCCGGCCCGCGGAACTGGCCGCGGCCATCCGGAGCATTGCCGCCGGTGACTCGCTTATCGCCCCGGCGCTGACCCGCTCCTTGATCGGACGCTTCGGCGACCGGCTGCGGCCCTCGGCAAAGGACGCCGCCATCTTCGAGGCGCTGACCGCGCGCGAACGCGAAGTGCTGCAGCTGATCGCCGAAGGCCTGTCCAACGCGGAGATCGCAGCGCAACTGGTGATCAGTCCCGAAACGGTGAAAACCTATGTGTCTCGCATCTTGTCGAAGCTGCAGGTGCGCGACCGGGTGCAAGCTGTCGTGCTCGTCCACAAAACGGGATTCGCCGACTGGTCCTGACGCGCCGGTCCCCCGAACGGGGGATCCCAAGTGCCTGCCCGCGGGTGATTTGCCCCGCGCCCCAACGCCGTAGCGTCTTGTTCACACCCACTATCGGGTAGCGAACAAGGAGCAAGAATGACAGAAGCTACGCAGAAATCGCCCTCCCTCAGGCATAAAACCTGGATCTCCACAACCCTGATGGTCACTGGAATGGCCATCGCAATGCTGATGGCCAATGCCCTGGCCGCGTGGCCGCGCAATCCGGTGGCAGCCTTGATCATCGGACCCATCCTGGCCGTGGCAATGATCGGCCTGTTCAGCATTGCGGGACAACGAGTCGAACGCCTCAAGGCAGAAGAATTCCCGAGGCGCAACGCCGTCCGCCATGTGCTGGTCGGAACGGGGCTCGGGGTGCTGATGTCCGGGGCCACAGTGGGCCTCCTTGCCCTCTTCGGCGCGTACACGATCACCGGCTGGGGCTCCGTTTCCGGAATGCTGGCCGTCGCCGGAATGATGTGCGCGGTTGCGGTGTCGGAGGAAGTGTTCTTCCGCGGCGTGGTCTTCCGCCTGCTGCGTGGCCGTTGGGGTACCACGGTGGCGCTGAGCGTCTCGTCAATCCTCTTCGGGCTCGTCCACCTGGTGAATCCGGACGCGTCGCTGTGGGGTGCCTTCGCCATCATGATCGAAGCTGGAATCATGCTCGGCGCCGCCTACCTTGCCACCGGATCGCTTTGGCTGGCGATCGGCGTGCACTTCGGCTGGAACTTCGCGACCACCGGCCTTTTCGGCTCGGTCACCTCGGGATCCGAGGCGCGCGATTCGCTGGTCACCGCAGTGATCAGCGGACCGGACTGGCTGTCCGGAGGAGCCTTTGGACCCGAAGCCAGCATCGTGGCAATCGTGGTCTGCTCGGTGGCAACCCTCGTGTTCTTCGCAGTCGCCCGTCGCCGTGCCGCAACCGTCTGAAGATTCCCGGCCTGCACCCCAATGCGCGTCACGCATTCGGGCTGCAGCCGAGAATCCACCCGTACAGCTCAAGCTGGCTCGGGACAGCCTGAGGGCTACTTGCGCTCGGGATTTTGCGGATCAAACACCGTTTGCGACAGCGGCGCATAGGCGTACCAACCAGGATGCTCCCCACGCAGAGCCCTTTCCCGGGCTTCGGCAACGTCCGCTTGGAACTGGTTGTTTTCCACGACAAAAGCCTCGAAAGCTTCGGCAGCCTGCGGATTCTGAGCTGTACCGCTCGCCTGGAAGCTGCGCGCAGGGCAGTCATCGTCTTGAGCGCTCAAATCGATGATGAACTTGTTGCCGAGTTCATCGGCTACACGCTGTGCCAGCAGTAATCCTTGGGCATAGAACTCGCGACCGAGCTCCGCTGAGTTCCATTCGTAGTCACGGTCCAGGCCTTCATAGAAGAGCTCTTCCCATCCGGCAAGATCGGCTGCCAGTTCGGGCGACAGCCCTGCCGCGTCATAGGGAACCGGGTCTGGAAACCATAAAACTGTATCCGCATGGTCCGGAAACATTCGGACCGTGCGGGACTCGGATTCGTCCATGGAACTGTTCATGGATAGATCATACCGATGACGATGCGGCGTTCCTGCTCAGCTGAGGACAGGGTTCGACTCGTCGCTGAGTTTCCCGAGCATGGCACCGAGCCCGGCTGCCAGGACGTGCGCCTGTGCCAGTGGTAGCCACCAGCATTCCCAGGACTCGGGTGTGCCGCCATGCGAGGGATCTTGTTCACCGGCTATCCAACGCCGTGAAAGATCTTGCCGGGGAACACTGAGTTCGAAGAAGTGCCGGTTAGCAATTTCGTCTCTCATGGGCCGTAAGTCATAGGCCATCGTTCCAAGGTCTCGTGTAACGAAGCCTTCTATTCCAGTCTCCTCGAAGAGCTCACGTACGGCCGCTCGACCGGGGGTTTCACCCGGCTGGAGGGTTCCAGCCGGCACTTGGACTCCGGTGACATGCATAGGGTGCTGCAAATGCGTGAAGACCAGCAGGTGATCGTCTTGGACGACGTAGCAAACTGCTTTTTCTATCACGCTCGGCATTGCTTGATAATACCAACAGCAGCGGCTGGCCTGGCCGGGAGCACAGTCCGTTCCTCATCGGTTTCGCGCCAGGAGCCATGCATTCGGCATCGGGCATTGCCGCTAGCGCTAGGTCGATGTTGGGTTTGAGCTGCACGTGGTTCCCCACCATTGCAGCCGCTCAATCGACGAACTGAAGTGCCGGGGAGTCACAGGTCCCTTATTTCAAAATGTCCAGCAGGGTTCTGGTTCGGGGATCTCCGCCGCAAGCCTGCCGGACGACAGAATCAACACGCCGGAAGAACTAGGCGTTCTCGGCTAGCTTTTTCATCTGCAAGCGTTGTTCTTCCCACTGGTCGGCAGTGAGCTCTGGCAAGTTAGGTGCCGATGGCCGTAGACCGACGAAACCGTCCAGCTGCTCCCGGACGATATCCAAGTGCCCGGCATGCCGGTGCGACTCTGCGATCATATGCACCAGGAGCCGTTCCACCGTGGTGTGCCGATGCTTTCCCCACCATGGCACTACAGCCGGTGAACCCAGCTCCAGCTCGTCAAGCACTCCATCGGCTGCGGCAATCGCTTCCTTGTAGAACATGACTGCATCATTCAGAGTCATCCCCGGTGGCGGGAGGAAGTCTGCTTGCGCGTCATCGGAATCGAAGATGCTCCGGATAATCGGATTCTGAATTTCGCGGCCCAGGCATTCGATGAAATACCCGGATTCGGTGACGGCCAGGTGGAGCAGCAGCCCCATGGCGTGGGTACCTGTCGAGGTCATGGGCGTTCGCGCTTGGGCATCGCTCAGGCCTTCGCATTTCCACAAGATGGCTTCGCGGGCATCGTTGAGATATTCGCGCAGCAGCGCGCCGCGGTCACTTTTATCAATTGGCATGAGCCGAGTCTAATGCCGCGATGGAAACAGGAAAATAGGCCGCTGCAGGACGGTGCACAGCAGTGACCGCTCGCTCTGACGCCTAGGTAACAAGCCCGAGCATCAAGGTGACGTTCGCAGGACGGTTTCAGGGAAATCCGGCTACTTGCAAGATCGAAAGGTGGGGACATTACGCCATTATTCAGTCCGGCCTCGGGTGCAGGTCCAAGGAGAGCCGTGGTTTCCCCCGTAACGGCGGCTACAGGTTGCACGCGCAAACGCAGAATACGAATAGGAGTACATCCCGTATGTGCAGCATTCGCAGCTCCCGGGACAGGATGGATATCGCCTTGCCGGGTCAGTTGCCGTCAGCTGGCCCAATCACCGGTGCCAAGCCTTCCTTGGCCGTTGGGCCGCTTCCGCGCCAGCGTTGTTCAGCACGCGCACCCCACCACGTGGCCCCCAGGAGTACAGCGGCGCCCGCATATCCGAGTGCGCCTATCGGATCTGAGGCCAGGAGCACTCCTGCCAGCAGTGCCCATCCTGGTTCTGTGCCAAGAAGCATGCCCGCACGTGACGCCGAGGTGTGCTTAGTGGCCCACAGCTGCCCGAGAAAAGCGAAGATGGTGCAGCCCAGGCACAGATAGGCGATGGTGAGCCAATTTTCGATGCTGAAACCCGGAAGATGCTCCAGCAACGAATTGCCACCCCACGCGGCGAATATCGCAGCTCCGAACACTATCTCGACCGTGGTTAGTCCCAGCACATCAGCGTTCCTGCCAATGGTAAACCGTGCCTCGGCAACTCCGAGCAGGGCCCGGGTTACCGCCGCAAGGAGCATCAAGCCATCGCCCAGATTGGCCCCGGAGAATCCCTGCCCACCCACGAGCAGCGTAATCCCGAGTAGTGCAAGAATAACGCTGGAGACCAGAGATGGGGAAAGCCGTCTTCTCGTGAGTGCGGATTCGAGCAACGGTGTGAAGAGAATGGAAAGGGCAATGATAAGTCCGGCATTGGTGGCACTTGTGAGCGTGACACCAATGGTTTCCAAAGCGATAGTCGCCGCTCGCATGGTCCCGAGCAGGACTCCGGGCAAAGTCGAGTCCCGGAGCCGCATGTTGGAGCGGGCGAGATTCACGCAGAGCAAGATTGCCGCTGCGGGCAGGAAACGTGCGCACATCACCGCGGCAGCAGACGAGGCCATCGCGAGATCTTGGGTTGCCAGGTAGCTGCCACCCCACATTATTGCGATGATCATCAGGATTATATCGGGAAGAAAGCGATGGGCTACACGAGGATTTTCTGGCATGCTTTCACTTTAGGAAGGCAAACCATGCAGAACAACGGCCAGTGTCTTCACGATCCCGTAAGCTAAGCTTCATGGAAGTGCATCACCTGCGAACCCTGCGCGAGCTCAGGGACCGGGGCTCAGTAACTGCAGTAGCCCAGGCTCTGCACCTTTCGCCGTCTGCCGTATCCCAGCAGCTTGCCGCGCTCCAACGCGGGATGCCAGTTGCCCTGACCGAGCCGCGCGGCCGCGTGCTGGTGCTCACCCCCGCCGGGGAGCGGTTGGCCGACGCCGGCGGAGAAGTATTGGAGTCTCTCGCACGCGCAGAGAATTCCGTCTCCGAATACCTGCTGGCCCGTCAAGAGCCCGTTTCGGTCACCGCTTTCCACAGTGCCGGACTGGCCTGGTTTCCGCCGCTCATCGCCAGCAGCCTGAGTGATCCAGACGGCCCCATGGTGCATTGCCGGGACGAAGACGTGTCTATCAACGGGTTCGTCGATCTGGTCGGGAACTATGATCTGGTCATCGCCCACCGCCCGCTGGCCTCAGCTGCATGGCCGGGCAACAGGGTGCACGTCACGCCCGTCCTGCAAGAGCCGATCGACGTGGCACTCCACCGGGAACACCCGTTAGCGCACCAGGAAACGGTGCGCTTGGCCGATTTGGTGGGCGAAACCTGGGTCGCAGCACACGAGGGATTCGCACTGGAACCGTTGCTGGTCCAAGCGATGTTTGCCAGTGCCGGAAACCCGATTCAGATCGCGCATCGCGTCAATGAGTTCAACCTGGTGGCGGCGATCATCGCCGAAACCCGCATGCTTGGGTTGCTGCCTCGATATACGGGGCTGACCCCATATTTCCGCGAGCACGTAGTGCTGCGTCCCCTGGCAGACCTCTCCCTCGGCCGCCATATCGACATCTTGACCAGGCTCGAAGCACGGACTCGGGTGAGCACACGCACCGTGATTGACCGGATCATCAAGATTGCCGACCGGACCCGCCGCCACGCGGAAGAAGCGTTGCCGAAAGGCCACTAGCGTTGCTGCAAGCAAATGGCGCATTCTGGTCGTCTGCTCGTCCTGCGAGAAAATCGCGACCAGGAATCGGGCGATTACTGAATCCCGGGTATTCAAATTATCGAAGCTTCCTTGATTCCCTGCCTAAGTCAGGGCTCGGCGAAAAGGCGCACTCCCCGAAGCACTCCCAGGATCTGTAATTAGCGGTCAGTCCGGCAACAAATCGAAAAGGGCCACTCTTCAATTCGCTCCAACCTTGCGCACCATTTCACTGGTATTGCACTGCGGTCTCAAAGGATTCATGGCTTACGTTGTTCCTTCAGGATGCTCATCAGCCCAGCGGTGGGCACGCGAGACCAGTTGCTCGGACAAGCCAGGCAAGTCTCCCTTGCCGCTGCCCATGGCCAGGCCGAGCAGGAAGGTACTCAGGGGTGCTGCTGGTCGGGCCACCTCGTGAGCTACATGCTTGGCAACATCAAGCACGGTAGCGATATCCACTTCGCCGGAGTCCAAGCCCAATTCCTTGGCGGCTGCTTCCAGCCAATCATTCAGTGCTTCGGGTGGCAAATGCTGTGCCATGGCTTTCCTTTCATTCTGGCGGGCGCTTTCCAACGCCTGCGGGGTATCAATGTCGCTGCTGGTTTCATCATCCACCGGCACCCTAGCCAACTGCAGCTGATTCAAGGCTCGGCGCACCGGGGCATTGACCAGGTTCTCGCCCAACTCTTCGCAGACCGAACCCAGTGCCGAGGTGCGATAGATTCCTGCCAGCCACTGGGCATGGCCTTCAGCGTCAACCAGCAACAGGCCGTCAGCTGCGCGTTGTCCGAAGCCATTGATCAACGCGGTGGCCACGGCGATCGGCCGTTGCAGGTCGCAGGCCAGAACCATGGTCCATTTGCTGTTTTCGCTGCCAGCAAGTTCAGCAAGCCCGGCAGCAATGCCCGCCAAGGGGCCAGCAAATGGCGGATCCTCCCGGATGACCGAATCGGCCTTGGCACCAGCGGAATCCGGGCCGACCACAACGACGCGTAGTGCGCCGGTTGTGCGGGCCGCGGCGACCACGCGGTCAACCAGGCGCTGGCCGTGCAGCTCTATTTCGGCTTTGCCTTCGCCGCCCAGCCGAGAGCCCCTGCCGCCGGCGAGCACCAGGGCATTGAAGTTGGCGAGCTGCCGCGTGCTCATGGGATCATCCCCAGTACCTCGACTTCATCGCCGGGGTGGATCTGGTTGACGCCAGCCGGGACCAGCGCGTAGCCCTGGGCAGCGCCGAACCCGCCCACCGAGTGGGAAATGCTGCTGGCGTGAACCGCCGGGGCGCACCGCAGTTGCTCCCCAGGCTCGAAGACTACCGGGATGACCTGCATGCGTCCGGCCGCGGCTTTCCATCCCACCGCGGCGATGGCGCGCAAAGTCGGGCGCAGCACCTCGCGGTGGCCTTGCATGGCCCGCAGGCACGGGCGCACGAACAGCTCGAAGCTGACTGCTGCGCTGACCGGGTTGCCGGGCAAGGCGAAGACCATCGCACCGGCCTCCAAACGGCCCGCGCATTGCGGCTGGCCGGGGCGGATCTTCACCCGGGCCGCCTGCACTGCCGGTTCGGCTTCCAGCACCTGGCGCATCACATCGTAGGCGCCGGGACCTACTCCCCCAGTGCTCAGGATGGCATCATGCGTGGAGCCGAGCACGTCCAGCTGTTCGCGGACCGCTTGAGTGTCATCCACGCAGTGCACCACGGTAGCTGCCTGGATGCCGGATTCAGCCAGGAGCCCTGCCATGAGCAGCGAATTGGTTTCCGGGATTTGCCCGCGCGAGAGCCTTTCACCGGGCGCAAGCAATTCCGCCCCGGTGACCAGCACGGCCACCTTGGGCTGTGTGCGCACCGACAGCTTGCTGGCACCGGCTGCCGCCAAGGCGGAAAGACGGGCCGCGGTGAGCTGCTCGCCGGCATAGGCCACCAGGTCACCGGCGGCCTTGTCCTCGCCGCTGCGGCGGATGTCCTTGCCTGCTGGCACCGGCCCATGGATCTGCACGGTGGCGGCATCCCAGCCATCTGCAGCGGCTGAAGTGTCCTCGATGCGCACCACGGCATCGGCATCCGTCGGGATCGGAGCACCGGTCATGATCTTCACGCACTGGCCCGGTTCCAGCTTCGGGTCCCAGCCGCTGCCCGCGGGCACTTCGCCGACGACTTCCAGGGCAATTGACACCTCAGCGGTATCCTCGGAGCGCACCGCATAGCCGTCCATGGCCGAGTTGTCCCACAGCGGCAACGGGTACGTGGAGGTGGCATCCTCGGCCAGCACCGCGCCGTGCAGGAGGGCGAAACCGCCAGCCACCTCGATCTGCTGCGGGGCCAACGGCACGACCTGCGACAGCAGCCGCGCGCGGTGCACTTCAAGTTCCACGGGTTCATTGACGGTGCTCATGGCTGCTCTCCCTGGATGCTCCTGGGGTGCTGCGCTGGCAAGGTAGCCACCACCGCGCGCACAAAACGGTTGGCCGGATCGGCGAAGACCTGCTCGACGGTTCCCTGCGCAATGATGCTTCCCCGTTCCAGCACCAGCAGGTCATCGGCGAGCGCCAGGGTGTCGGCGGCTGAATGCGAGACGACGATGGCGCTGGTGGCGGTGCGTTCCAGCTCTTCGCGCACCAATGCGCGCATGTCCATGGCGGCTTCGACATCCAGCGAGGCGAAGGGCTCGTCGATCAGCAGGATCTTGGGCTGGGCGGCCAAGGCCCGGGCCAGCGCAATGCGTTGGCGCTGCCCGCCGGAGAGGGCCTCGGGCCGGTGGGTGGCGATTTCTTCCAGTCCCAGCCGCCCGATCCATTCGGCGGCCACGGCCTTGGCGGCAGCCTTGTCCAGTCCCCCGGCCCGGGCGCCAAAGGCGATATTCTTCAGCGCATCCAGGTGCGGGAACAGGTGCGGGTCTTGGCCCAGCAGGCCCACCTCGCGCAGGTGCGGCGGGCGGTGCTGCTTCGCGTCGGCCAGCAGGGAACCGGAAAGCTCGATGCGCCCCTCGGCAATCTTCTGGATCCCGGCAATCGCATGCACAATGGTGGACTTGCCCGAGCCGCTAGGGCCCATCATCGCCAGCGTGCTGCCGGCAGGCACTTCGAATTCAACGGCCACGTCGAATCCGGTGCGCGGCACGCGCAGCGCAACCTTCAATGTCATTTCAAGGCCCCCGGACGCCAGGCCCGCACCAGCAGCAGCACCACTACCGCGGTGGCCAGGAGCAGGATCGATAGGGCTACTGCCGAGTCGCGTCCAGTTCCAGCCCCGTTGAACGCGGTGTAGATGGCCAGCGGCATGGTCTGGGTAACCCCCGGCGCGTTGCCGGCGAATAGCGCGGTGGCCCCGAATTCGCCGATGGCCCGCGCGAAGCACAGGATCACGCCGGCCACCAGTCCGGGGGCGGCCAGCGGCAAGGTGATGCGGGTGAGCACCATCCAGCGCCCGGCGCCCAGGGTGGCGGCGGCTTGTTCGTACCCGGCGCCGGCGGCCCGCAGCGATCCTTCCACGGAGAGCACCAGGAAGGGCAGGGCCACGAAGCTCTGGGCAATGACCACCGCGGCGGTGGAAAAGGGCAGGGTAATCCCCCACAGGGAATCGATGAACTGGCCGATGGGGCTGGTGCGCCCGAAGAGGAAGAGCAGGGCCACGCCGCCGACCATGGGCGGCAGCACCAGCGGCACGGCGATCAAGGCCCGCAACAGCTGGGCAACCCGGGCCGAACTGCGGGCCATCAGCACCGCCAGCGGCACGCCGAGCAACACGCACAGGGCGGTGGCAGCCACCCCGGTGCGCAAGCTCAGCCAGAGCGCCGAGAGGGCTTGGGGGCTGGTGGCATCGGCCACCAGCGTGGACCAGCTGGCACGGGTGAGAAGCGCCAGCAGCGGCAGCACCAGCAATCCCACGCCCAGCAAGGCCGGGGCAATGGCGAAGCCTGGAACCCGTACCCCGGTATCGCTAGCCATTGGCCTGCGCAGCCCCGGTGCCGAAACCATGCTCTGCCAGGATTTCCTGGCCGCGCTCGCTGATCACGAAGTCCACGAACGCCTGCGCGCCGGGGTTCTGGCCCAGCGTGGCGATCGGATAGGTGTTCACGACCTCGTCGGCTCCTTCCAGAACGATCGCGGCGACGTTTTCGTCACCCAGCACATCGGTGGCGTAGACCAGTCCGGCATCCGCTTCGCCGGCGGCCACCTTCTGCAGCACCGCAGTGACATTCTGCTCCTCGCTGGCCGGGACCACTTCGACGCCCTGGGCCTGGAGCAGCTGGCGTGAGGCCGAGCCGCACGGCACCTGCTGCGCGCACAGCACCGTGGTGGCCGCGGCAAGGTCTTCCAGCGAATCGATATCCGCCGGGTTCTCCTGCGGTACCGCGATCACCATGGTGTTGCTGGCGAAGATCACCGGCTCGTGGCCGAACCCGGCTTCGGTCACCTCCAGCATGTTGCGTTCATCGGCCGAGGCGAAGACATCCACGTGTGCGCCTTCAAGGATCTGCGTGGCCAGGGTCGAAGAGCCGTCATAGGAGATGCTGGCAATCTGCACCTCCGGATGTTCTGCGGTGAACTCCTCGGAGATCTGTTCGAAGGCGCTCTGCAAGGAGGCTGCCGCGGAGATGGTGATGGGTTCGGACGCGGCCTGATCGGAAGAGCCGCTGGCCGAACAGCCCGCCAAAGCCAGCACGGCCGCCGCGAGCCCGGCAAGGGCTCGGAACCGTGGAAACGGGCGGTGCTGCATGGGATCTCCTTGAAATCGGGGGCTGGTGCCAATGCTACCGTCGAGCCAACCGGGGCCGATCCATTTTGCGTACTTGATTTGTTACTTTCAGGTTAACCGTCTTCCACGCAACGGTGCCGGGGGCTACTGTGGAGTGTATGAAAGCACAAGCGGCCGGCACCCTGGGCGATGCCCGTGGACGGCCCCTGCATGACCTGCGGATTTCGGTGACAGACCGCTGCAATTTCCGCTGCGTCTACTGCATGCCCAAGGAGATCTTCGGCCGCGACTTCGTTTTCCGCGAGCGCTCCGAGCTGCTCAGCTTCGAGGAGATCGAGCGGCTGGCCCGCGTCAGCGTTTCGCTGGGGGTCACCAAGCTGCGGTTGACCGGCGGCGAGCCGCTGCTGCGCCGTGGCATCGTGGACCTGGTGGGCATGCTCGCCAAGCTGCGCACCCCCGAGGGCCAGCCGGTGGATCTGGCAATGACCACCAACGGGTCGGCGCTGCCGGTGTTCGCACCTGCGTTGAAGGAAGCCGGGCTGAACCGCGTGACCATCTCCTTGGATTCCTTGGATGACGAGAAGTTCAAGGCCATCAACGACGTGGACTTCCCGGTCTCCCGGGTACTGCACGCCATCGACGTGGCCCGTGAAGTGGGCCTGGGCCCGGTGAAGATCAATACCGTGGTCAAGCGCGGGGTCAATGACTCGGAGATCCTGTCGCTGGCCGAGCACTTCCGCGGCACTGGGGCGATCCTGCGCTTCATCGAATACATGGATGTGGGCACCACCAACGGCTGGAAGCTGGATGAGGTGCTGCCCTCCTCCGAGGTCGTGGCCATGGTCAATAAGCGCTGGGCGCTGGAACCGGTGACTAAAACCGAACCGGGTGAAACGGCCAACCGCTGGCGCTACAAGGACGGCGCCGGAGAGATCGGTGTGATCTCCAGCGTCACCAACGCCTTCTGCGGCAACTGCTCGCGCGCCCGGGTCTCGGCCGAAGGCCAGCTCTACACCTGCCTGTTTGCCGGCTCGGGCTATGACCTGCGCCAGCTGATGCGCGACGGGATCAGCGACGAGGATCTTGCCAAGGCGCTGACCGGGCATTGGCGCAAGCGCGATGACAATTATTCCGAGCTGCGTGCGGCGCTGACCCCGGGCAACCGCAAGCGCATCGAAATGTCCTACATCGGGGGCTAGGGGTTCTTGTTGCTTCTTAGACGCCGTGCGACGGTTATGGCCTCTTCTGCGACAATCTCATAATTTTGCCGACTCCCAGACAACGGAATTGAGTCTTCTCCATACTTGTCATAGGCGAGCTCAAGTAATTCGCTGGTGTCGCTGAGTCTTAAAGCGTTGATCAGGTGCCCTAAATCAAGAATGTCTTTGTCGCGCTCCGCCGCCAGCTTCATGGCGGTCAAAGTCGGCAAATCAGCAACTTCGACTGCGGAAAGAATAGAGTCCGGCGCGGGAGCCCAAGAGGCATTGTCGGGGATGAAAGCGGCTGCACTAGAGTTCAACCACTTTTTAGGCAAACCGTGTTCGGCCGCCATCGCCTCTATGATTTTTTCGACTTCTGTCCGATGCGAGTAGTAAGCATCGATATCTTCCGTAGCACGATCAATCAGGCCGTGAAGAAGCATAGCCGAGCCCCCGACGACTCTAATTCTCACGTTGAGTCCCTGTTCGTTCAGGCGCCGTTCGAGTTCTGCGAGCAGGTCAACGACTCTGTTTCTTCCCAAGCCCGTTCTACTCATGCTGTTCCCAAGCTCCGTTGTCGAATCCACACATTCAGTTCTTGAAGTGCTGGAGGCGTCTCAGCGCGAATTAGCTCCTTCATCTTCTCCCCTACCGGATACAACTTTTCCGAGAGGAACACGGGTTCCGTTGGTCGCACAATGTCCGAGGTCCACTGCGGGACTGGCGTATTGGTCTGGCCCGCAATCCACTTAGTTATGGCCGCCAGAGCCACTTGGTATTGCGAGTCCTCCAATTCAGGCGACTGTGCCAAGAGTGGACGCCCGGCTTCAAGAGATTCAGTCGAATATTCACTGATGAGACGCAGTGCGAACTCGAAATTTTTGGCTTCCAGGGTCTGTCGGAAGTCCTCAGCTATTTCAGCGCCCCTGTCATTAATAATGCGTAGCCTAGGCTCCTCAAACCCAAGTCTCTTCAGAACCCTAAGCACTAATCCCAGAGCCACCGTTTCTTTCCCTGCTTCCAAGTCAACGATGAACTTACGCGAAACCCCTACCGAATTTGCCAAGGCAGCTTGGGTCAGCCCTAGGAAACCACGTTGGGTCCGGATCTTATCCGCCAGGCTTCCGACAGTGAACGATGGGGTTTTCATATTCAAATGATGTCACCGTACGGTGACTTTGTCTAGAAGTTTGATTGCCGCCTGTTGTTATCCCATGGTCTTCTGCCCATCCAGGGATTCGCGGATGATGTCCGCATGCCCTGAATGCTGGGTGGTCTCGGCGATGATGTGCAGCAAGGTGCGGCGCACCGACCAGTGGATATCGACAAACCATGGGGCCGAAGGCAACTCGTGCACGGTGTCCAGATCCAGCTCAGCCAGCAGCGCATCGGTGCGGTCGGCAATCAAAGCGTAGTTTTCCAGCACCGCGTCGAGAGTATCTCCTGGCTGCATATGGAATTCGTTATGGAATGCTTCGATCGCTTCGGGTGGCATCTGGCTGAAATCCGCACCGTCCCACGCCATGGCTGCCCGGCCTTTGACCATGAATTCCTGCCACTGTTTTTCGACTGCGCTGACATGTTTGATCAACCCGCCGAGGGTCAGCTCGCTCACGGTGGTTCGCTGCTCCGCCTGCTCATCGCTCAAGCCTTGGACCGTAAAACGCAAAAAATGCCTCGCGTTGGCCAGGGTCTGGAACAGGTCGGCGCGTTCTCCGGTGAGCTTGGTGTTGGTGATGGCCATGGTGCTCATGATTGCCTCCTGGCATAAGCTGCAGCCGGTATTTCCAGCTGGTAGTAACCAGAATAGAAGTGAAAAGTGCCAGTTTTTGTCCTAAATCAAGGCAGACTTATCGTATGAGTACCAGTACCAGATTCTTGCGCTTACTCTCGCTACTGCAGACCCATCGCTATTGGTCCGGAGACGAGCTCGCAGAACGCCTTGACGTCAGCCTGCGCACCGTTCGCCGGGACATCGACCGGTTGCGTGACTTGGGCTACCCAGTGCAGGCCGATCGCGGTGTGGAAGGTGGTTATCAGTTAGCCTCCGGCACCGCGTTGCCTCCCCTGGTGCTCGACGATGAGGAAGCTGTGGCATTGGTAGTCTCATTGCAATCCACCGTGCACAGCGGATCTTCCGCGCTGGCCGAGGCCGCGTTGCGGGCCATGGGAAAAGTTGTGCCCGTACTGCCAGCCAGATTGAGGAAGCGGGCGCAAGCGCTGACCGCGAGCACTGTCCCACTCAATTCCCAGTCCTCCGCAACAGATCCGGTGGATCCAGCGGTACTGGTGGCATTGGCCCAGGCGTGCCGTGATCATGAACGAATCGCCTTCGACTACAAGGATGCCAAGTCAGCAGAAACCTCGCGCCGGGTAGAACCGGTCCAATTAGTGAATGTGGGCAACCGCTACTATCTCGTGGCCTTTGATCTGGACCGCGATGATTGGCGCAGTTTCCGGGTGGATCGCGCACTGAACCCCTCGCCCAGGGCATTGCGGTTTGCGCCGCGTGAAGTGCCAGGTGGCGACGCAGCGGCCTTTGTGCGCGCAGGATTGCGCGGCAGCGGGCAACCAGAAGTGAGCGCCCGGATTCAAGCCAGCGCCGAAAAGCTGGAGCCTCTCATTGGCCGCTGGTTCCAGATCCAGCAAATCGATGAGAACAGTTGCCTCGTGCGCACCGAGAATATGGATCTGCGCTGGGCGGCGTTCGGCCTTGCGATGAGTGAGGCCAAGGTCAGCGAGGTGTATCCGAAGGAACTGCGGAAACTGCTCGACTCATGGTCGTTGAACTTGTTCCACCCTCCGATAGGCAAAGGCGATTAACTGGCTCTCCCCAGTGCCCATTACTTAGCACTCTGACGTGTCGATCTTTTCTCATCGCCCGCCACTGATAGGTGAAATCGAAAGACCAGAACGGCTCTCGGACCACGTTTCACCAGGTGTGATAGCGAAAGTTTCCCCCTCCCCGCTAGTTGGCGAAGTGATCACCCAGGTAGTCACTGGCAAGCAACGCTTGCGCCGGCTCCCCTCGTGGATGACGGCGTACTCGGTGACGGCGCCGTCCTTGCGTGTCTCGGCCTCCTAGGAAAGAGATCATGCACAGCCTGCCCGGTGGGCTGCACCGGACCAGCTAATGGATGCTGCCTGCCAAAGCGGCGATTTTCAAGGCCCGCATCCGGTTTGGATCTGAATTGATGATTGAGTTGTTCAACCAGGTCGCAAACCGTTCGGCTCCTTGGCCAGCGCGGACCGGACCGCCACGGATAGTGCCGACGCGCCCGCCAACTGGCAGGCCTCTGGGCGATCGTGGCGAATGCCAGTTCCAAAGGCGAATTACCCCAGGCAAGGATCCTGGGCTTGAGGGGAATGCGGCACCGGCAGCCAAATTCTGGCAACAGGATAACGCCTTCAATTGGTGAAGGGCATGCCCCGGTGCGCCGAGAACCGACAAGGTGGAATTTGGAACGACCACTGAGAAATCTGCCGCGAGCTCCGAAGGCAGTTCACGACTTGTGGTGTTCGGGGGAACGATCCATGGAAGTCGCCATCAGTTGCCCCAATTGGACTACGGCAGATCTGATCCCGGCGGGATCGCCCATGGTAAGAAATTGGAGCATAAGTCCGTCTAGGGAGGCGAAGATGGCTTTGCACAGGTCTTCGCCGGCTTCGATACCGCGGCTTTGCAGGGCTGCATGCACCGACGACACGTAATTCGCGTACAACCGGCGCGAGGTCTCTTGCAGCTCAGGCCTACGCCTGGCTTCCAGCAACATTTCAAACTGGAACATGTGCACTTCGGGCTCGGCCGTGACCGAAGCGATCAGGGCATCGGCATAGTGTTCATTGAGGTCCGCAAAGAGGGCCAGCTCGGTATTTTCTATGGAGCGCTGAATTGCCCATTCCATGGTGGCTGTCAGCAGCGTTGCAATTGACCCGAAATGGTGGGAAATCAAGTTGTGGTTCACGCCAGCTTCCCCCGCGACCGCCCGGTAAGTGACGCCGCGGAGTCCTTTTGCTGCGACTATCCGCATGACGGCCGACATAAGCGCCTCGCGCCCCTCCCCATACGAAGGGCGTTCCGTTTCATTGCTCATGGAACGAGTCTATGCGCCAGCACTGCGGATTCCTCGTTGTGAAAACCCAAGGAAAACTCCTTGACGTCCAAACTGTACATATGTACAGTTTGAATCGTGAGCCACACCACGACAAAAGATCAGTCACGCGAACTGCCCGAAAGTCCACCACTGCGCTAGCCCTCTTTTGAGGGCGGGGCATTATCGAAAGATATCGAGCATGAATCAGCCATCAGAACAACCGGCCCCGCCCCTCACCGGCCAGCAAAGCCCCGGGACCGACGAGGGACTGCGGTCCAACCGACTCGGAGTGCTTGCCGTTGCGTTCTTCGTGATTGCTGCCGCCGCGCCAATCGCGGCCGTGGTCGGTGCGAGTCCCGTGATTTTCTCAGCCAGCGGCGCCGGAACACCTGTTATCTATGCCATCGCTGCGTTGCTGATCGGCCTCTTCTCGGTGGGATACCTGCGAATGAGCCGGGAAATCACCAGCGCTGCTGGCTTCGTCGCGTATATCGCCAAAGGCCTGGGATCAAGATGGGCTACCGGAGCGGCAGGCATCGCCCTTGTCACCTACGCGGCCCTGCAATCCGGCCTCTGGTCCCAATTCGGCGTATTCGCACAGGAGCTCGTCGCCAGGCTGACCGGGGTTGAAGTACCCGTCTACGTGTTGATCGTGGCCGTTCTCGCGTTGACCACCCTCCTCACCATGAGGGGCGTGGGTGCAAGCCTCAAGGTTCTGGGTGTGCTGATCGTCGGCGAGATCCTGGTGGTCACGGCCCTCGTGGTGTCACTGATCGTGCACCAGGGGTTTGGCATCTTCACCTTCGAGGGGTTCACCGCCCAAAACGTCTTTGGTCCCGGACTGGGTATCTCGCTCCTGTTCGCCTTTACCTGTTTCACCAGCTTCGAGGCAACAGTCGTCTTCTCCGAAGAGGCCGTCAACCCGCGCAAGACCATCCCACGCGCGCTCTGCCTCGTCATCGCGTTCGTCGGGATCTTCTACGCGATCTCCACCTGGGCGATCAGCGGGGCCATCGGCACCGACAGCATCCAGTCCGAGGCGACCAATAACCCGGCAGGCCTCGTCTTCGACCTCGCCGCGGTGAACGCCGGACAGTGGCTGAGCACCGCAATGCAGGTCATGGTCGTCACCAGCTTCATCGCCATGCTGCTGGGACTGTCCAACATGTTTTCCAGGTACCTTTTCGCACTGGGCCGCTCCGGAACCCTCCCAGCCCAACTGGCCACCACCAGCGGCAGAGGCACTCCAGCCCTAGCCGCCCTCGTTAACGGCATCGGGATCTTCCTGGTGGTCACGGTATTCCTTGCCTTCGGAGCCGACCCCATCACCACCGTCTTCGCCTGGCTCGTTGCACTGGGCACCGCTGGATTCATCACGATCCTGGTCCTCACCTCCATCGCCATCATCGTGTTCTTCGCCCGCCAGAAGACCCGGGACAACCGGTGGGTCACGACCATAGCCCCCGTACTGTCCTGCATCGCCTTCATCCTGATCGGGTACCTAACGATCTCCAACTACGACGTCCTCCTTGGAGGCGCCGGAGGCGTCGCGAAGTGGCTCCTGCTTCTCATCCCGGCAGCGTTCGCCGCAGGCCTTGCCATCGCGGCGCGAAAGCCGGCCATCAACTACGACTCCGTCGGCGTCTAATACCAAACCACCAACCACCGAAAGAAACAGGTAATCATGAACACCAACCCAGCTGTGAACCCCAGCGCCACCACCGGCACCGAGACCAACGGCTACGTGCCGCAAGATGAATGGCCGGCAGTGACGGCCATGCTTGCCGGCTTCGGCGACCCGTCGTTGCCTGCCAGCCATAAACTCGACGAAACCTCGATCGTGATCACTTTCGACAACGGCTGGACGATCACCCACGCATTTGCCCAGGGCCTCGTGACTTGGACCATTACCGGGGGCGACAACGCGGGCGCGACCGGCACCCACCCGTACCGGGCCGTGGAAGTTCGGGAGGAAATCTTCTATGTGGATTTCCTCAAGGGCGAAGGCACCGCAACCCGCGACGTCACCATGATCATTAACCGCGCCGACGGCCGCGTCACAGTCGCAGATTCCTCGTTCGTGAACCGCAACGGCGATGTCCGCATGAACACCGAATTCCTGTCCGGGCGAATCTTCGGCACCGGCGAGATCGAGCCCCGCTCCGAGAGCGAAGAGCTTATCGGCAAGCGCATCTTCTACCGCTACAGCCCCACCGAGCAGTATGAGCACATCTACCTCAGCTCCGGCACCTTTGTCTGGCACTGCATCCAAGGCGCAGAACGTGGACTAGGCGATGTCGATCCCATCCGGGTCTTCGAACTGGCCGACGGCGTCGTCCTGCTCTACTGGAGCGAAACAGTCATGCCCGTCGAATCGTTCGTCGTCATCGATCTCGCCAACGAGCGATCCATCGGTCGCATGTTCTGCTGGGATGGACCAACACTTGCACCGATGCATCTGCCCTTCGACAGCAAGTTCACCGTGCTGAATGACACGCAGTACCCCTCCGAATAAGAACAAGGTCCTTCCTGCTGCTCGAGAAACGACAAATTCCCTGCTCCGGCATCGCGATTCCGTCTCGAGCCCACCAACCACGAAAGACTCGACATGACGATCCATCCAAATACCCGACCCGCCATTTCCAAGGACCTTCTCTCCGCAATCCACGCCGTCCCCGGAGGGCGCGAGATCACGGACCCCGCAACTGGGGCTCTCGTTGGCCTGGCCCCGGAACATACCACCGCCGATCTTGAAACTGCCATCACCGCTGCCCGCGCCGCGCAGCCCGGATGGGCAGCGCGTTCCCACGCCGAACGCAGCGAGCTGCTGAACCTGGCTGCCGACGCAGTGGAAGCCAACGCCGAAGCGCTGGCGGTGCTGCTCTCACGGGAACAGGGCAAGCCGCTTAACGGCCCTAACGCCCGCTTCGAAGTCGGCGCCTGCGCCGCCTGGCTGCGCACTACCGCTGGAATCGATCTTGAACCAGAGGTGCTAGTCGATGATGAGAGCGGAACGGCCGAACTGCATTACCGCCCCTTGGGTGTTGTCGGTGCCATCGGCCCATGGAACTGGCCCATGATGATCTCGGTCTGGCAACTGGCACCGGCCCTGCGGATGGGTAATACCGTGGTACTCAAACCCTCGGAATACACGCCGCTATCGGTACTCGCCCTGGTGCACGTAATCAATTCGGTACTGCCTCAGGATCTCTTGCACGTGGTTTCCGGTGGCCGCGATGTGGGCGAGGCGATCAGCAAGCATCCAGGCATTAACAAGATCATGTTCACTGGATCGACCGCTACGGGCAAAGCCATCATCCGCTCTTCTGCCGATACCGTGAAGAGGCTAACTATGGAACTCGGCGGCAACGACGCCGGAATCGTACTGCCCGATGCAGACCCCGAGAAGATCGCCGAGAATCTGTTCTGGGGGGCATTTATCAACACCGGCCAGACGTGCGCCGCCCTGAAACGGCTCTATGTCCACGAGAACATCTACGAGGAAGTCTGCCAGGCGCTCATCAAGGTTGCGAAAGCGATGCCCATGGGCAACGGACTGGACGAAAAAAATGTCCTGGGCCCGCTGCAGAACAAGGCGCAATTCGACATCGTCGCTTCCTTGGTCCAAGCAGCCAAGGATTCTGGCGCGCGCGTCCTGCTAGGCGGAAACCCTGTGGCAAACCAGCCGGGCCATTTCTACCCAACGACCCTTGTCGCTGACATCGGCAACGACAATGCCCTAGTCACCGAGGAACAATTCGGTCCGGCCTTGCCGATCATCAAGTACTCGACCCTTGATGAGGCCATCGCCATGGCCAACGGCCTGGACGTCGGCCTCGGCGCGTCCGTGTGGTCCTCGGACATCGACGCGGCCCGGAATGTCGCCGCCCGCATCCAGGCCGGAACAGTGTGGATCAACAAGCACGGCGCCGTGGACCCTCGGGTCCCTTTCGGCGGCGCCAAGATGTCAGGCTATGGACTGGAATTCGGCGTCGAGGGCCTCAAGCACCTCGGGCAGCCCCAGGCCATCAGCTACTAACCCCAACAGCGGGGGCCACCTACCCAGTGGCCCCCGCACACCTGGGACCGTGCCGGTGATGGTGTCGACAGCTCCTTATCCCCGCATCACCGGTAGTGGTTCCCTCCCACAGTAAGGACACCGAACGAACAAGAAGCCCGTAGCCATCGTCACCGGCGGAGGAACAGGCATCGGCGCCGCGACGGTGTCTGCACTCCGGGACCAGGGATGGAACGTTGTCGTTTGCGGACGGCGGTCCGAAACACTTGAGAAGGTCGCCCTATCCACCGGAGCAATCCCCGTGGTTGGCGACGCCGCCTCCGCAGCGGATGTGGACCGGCTGCTCAAGACCACCGTTGAACGGTTCGGATCCGTCGACGGCCTAGTGCTGAATGCCGGTATTGTGCGCCCCGGCAAGGTCGGGGAGTTAGCAACCGACGATTGGGACGCGATGGTCCGCACCAATCTGACCGGTCCCTTTCTCCTGGCCAAGGCGGCCATGCCGCATCTGATAGCCGCCGGAGGATCGATCGTAGGGATCGCCTCAGCATCCGCGCTCCGGGCCACCGCTGGCATTCCCGGATACAACGCCACCAAAGCCGGAATGGCAATGCTGATGGAGTCAATTGCCGTCGACTACGGGTCCTTCGGGATCCGCGCCAACACCGTTTGCCCGGGATGGACCAGGACTGAAATGGCCGACATGGAAATGGACGAATACGGTGCCGAACTCGGCCTTGAACGAGAGCAAGCCTACTCGGTGGCCACATCATTCGTGCCCAGCCGGCGTCCAGCCGAAGCGGCGGAAATCGGGAACGTGGTCTCCTGGCTGCTCTCCGAGCACGCCTCGTACATCAATGCGGCGGTGATCCCCGTAGACGGCGGGATGATTGCTGTCGACCCAGGGTCTCTAGCGCTGGATCCCCGGGCAACGATGTCCGCCAACCAGTCCTCCCAGTTTCCTGCCCACCCTTGAAACGGCCCTGGGCCGCTGAAGCTTACCGCACCACGCCAGCTGTGAACTGCAGTGCTTTTCCCGCTGATTCGCACCATTAGTTCGTGGGGTTGTGTTCAGGGGAATCAGTACGGTTGGTACGCCGCGCGTCCCCGACGAGCATGCACCAGGATCCCAGCGCGGTTGATGGACTCCGCGCAATGCTCAATCATGCCCTGCGTCAAATGATTGGGGTTTCAGTGATGGTCCGTTTCGACCCAAGTGTCATCGTGGTCCCGAGTCCCAGGAAGAAGTTGACCTTCACACGAATTTGCAGACCGCATCAGGGAAGCGTCTGAGCAACGACCGCCAATGACAACCGCGAACACCACCAAAGAGATATTGGCGATGATCATTAGCTTCTTGTCCTCGTTCACAGCGCCGTTGCTTTAGCATCCGATCTGGTACCGCTAAGTCGGCCTGCCACCCAGTGGACCGCAGGATTGCCAGGTCAGCTCACCACGCCTCTCGAACGATGACGGACAGACACGCTAGGCTACCGCAGAAATATCGCACTACCCAGACTGGCAATTTGCACTCAGGTTGGCCTCCAGCAGGGCACCGACGCATTCGATGGCTTCGCGCACCGCGTCGGGTTCAGCGACGGTGAGCTGCTGGAACACCAGCCCGTCGAGGGCGGCAAAGACGGCGCGTGCCAGCGGCCGGGTATTGGCGTGTCCGTGACGTTTCAGCGCCCGTTCGAGCGCCGCAATATACCCCTCGTAGAGCGTCACAGCGGCATCTCGGAGGTCGGGGCGGCGGCGTGCCTCGAGCACGAATTCGTACTGGAACAACTGCAGGTGCGGCTCGCTGCCGACCAGCTCAACGAGCGCACGGGCAAAGCCCCCATCGATCGTTTCAGCGGCCGAGAGGTCGCTGAGCCGGATGGCGCGTGACGTTGCCCAGGCCACAGCCTCATGGAGCAACGCGTCCTTCGTCCCGAAATGATGGCTGATTAGGGTGTTGTTGACCAGCGCAACCTCGCTGACCGCCCGGAACGTCAGGCCGCTGAGGCCACGTTCCGCGACCACAGTGACGGTGGCCGCGAGGAGCGCTTCCCTGCCCTCGCCGTATTTGTTAATTCGCGTCGCTTTCACATACCGAGTCTAATCCACGGATGTGTCCCTTGACACAATGAACTAAGCAGATGCATAGTTTTAAATATGTGAGGACGAACACGTCTCCGCATCCGCGTGACCCGTACGCCGCGCGGTCCCAACTTGTGATCGAAAGGCCCCTCATGCCTGCATCGCTCGACCCCCACAACTCCGCTCCAGCGCTGCACCGCACCTTGCGGTGGCAAGACGCATTCGCCCTGGCGATGGCTGTCTCCGGAGGCCTCTTCGTATCCTTCGGCGCAACCATGGCCGCCATCGGCGCTCTTTCCGCACTCTTCATCTGGGCAATGGCCGCAGGCATCGGATGGGCACAAAACCACCTCTTCGCCGAAATGGCTTCCATGTTCCCCGACAAATCAGGTGGGGTACCGATCTACGCGCATGAAGCCTGGAAAGGACGTTTCGCCCCCGCCGGTGCATTAGCGTCCTTTGGCTACTGGTTCGGCTGGTCGGCCGTCATCTCGATTGTCAGCCTCACCGCCGGCGCGATTATCCAGGCCCGCTGGTTCCCAGGGGCGTTGTGGGCCCTCGATCTGGGGATCCTGCAGGTCGGTCCTGCCCAGCTGATCGGGATCGGGCTGATCCTGGCGCTGATGGTGCCGAATCTTTTCGGCGCCCAGCCGGCAGCCTGGGTGAACAAGGTCTTCGGTGCCCTGTTGCTGATCCCGCTGCTCACCTTCGTGGTTGCCCCATTTGTCAGCGGCCAATGGGACGCAAGCAACCTGACCTGGGGCCTGGGGCAGGCCGGGGCCGACCATTGGGGTGGTTGGCAGGATGCAGCAGTTTGGCTTTACTTGATCGGCTGGACCGCCTATGGGACCGAAATGTGCGCCGCTTTTACTCCGGAATACCGCAGCACCAAGGACGCCCGCCGAGCCTTATCCAGCTCCGGCGCCTACACCTTCATGATGTTCGCCCTGGTACCGATTGGCGTTGGCGGACTTGTGACGCAAGCCGATGCCGCCGCCGACCCCTCAGCGGTATTTGTCAGCGGCTTCGCCGCGATGCTGCCCGCCGGCTTCGCCGGAGACATTGCACTGCTCATCACCATCGGGGCACTGCTCATGGGAGTGAACGCCAGTATGGCCGACGGATCGCGTGCACTCTACGGTGCGGCAGTCGACGGGCTTGTTCCCCGCCAGTTCGAGAAACTCAACCGACACAAGGTACCGGCCCGCGCCACCGTCACCGCTGTGGTCATGAACATCCTGCTTGTCCTCTTTGTATCCAACCCCATCTCCATTCTCGTGGCGGCCAACATCGGCTATCTCCTGGCCATCCTGCTTGCCGTCTCGGGCTTCCTCCTTCTCCGTCTGGACCGGCCCAACGCCTTCCGAAGCTTCAAGCTCGGCCGATGGGCTATCCCTCTGTCCATCATTCTCACCGTATATGGCGCAGCTGTCCTGGTGGTCGGAGCCTCCTCATCCCACATTTCCGGATATGGAGGGCCCGTTGAACTGGGCATCGGAATCGGCATTCTCCTGCTTTCCCTGATCCTGTTTGTGATCAGACGCCGCATCCAGGACAGGCTCCCTCTGCTGCGCGAACCACGGCCCAGCGAAGAACTCGAATTCCACAACACCCAATCCTAAAAACGTCGTTTTCCGACCGACCGAAAGAAGAGAAGCATCATGTCGCAGATATTCCATGCCAAGCACACCCCCACCGCATTCGAGCCGTTCGAGCTCGGCACCGTTCAATGGCTGCGCCGCAACGGAGACAACGGGAATCAGGCTCTCGCCTCCGGTATCTGGAGTGTCTCCCCCGAGGAAGCCCCCGAACCCTTCGACCTGCCCATCGGCGAAGACGAAACCATCTACATCGTCTCCGGCCACATTCGCATCGAGGTCCAAGGCGGGGACACAATCGACCTCACCGCCGGCTCCATGGCCTCGCTGTCCAAGGGCGCAATGACCCGCTGGACCATCATCGAGCCCACCATCGAATTCTTCGTCTACAGCTAAGGAACACCACCATGGACAACTCTGACGTCCTCATCATCGGTGCAGGTTTCGCCGGACTGACCGCAGCCCGCGAACTTTCTCGCCACGGATACAAAACCACCATCCTCGAAGCCCGCGACCGCATCGCCGGACGCACTCACCTCGAGGAACATCTGGGCAGAAACCTGGAACTCGGTGGCACTTGGGTCCATTGGACCCAGCCTTACGTCTGGGCCGAAATGGGCCGATACGGGATCCACCCCGTCTCCGGCCCCGACTTCACCCAGGCTTACTGGAGCACGGGGAACCAACAGCACACGGGGCATCCCGATGAACTAATGGACCTGCTCGATGCGCCAAATCAAGCGTTGCTGGCCGACTCGCGCAAATACTTTCCGCTGCCTTGGTCTCCGTTGTCCAACCCCGAGATCACCAACATCGACGACGTCACGCTCTCCGAAGCCATCGACCACTTGGACCTGCCCACGGACCAACGACAGCTGCTGCGCTCATTCTGGACCCTGAACTTCAACGGCGCCTTGGACCAAGCCGCCTACACGCAAGCGTTGCGCTGGTGCGCCGCGGCCAGCGGTTCCTGGCAGTTGATGTTCGAGACCTGCGCAACCTTCAAGATCGAGGGCGGAACCCGTCGACTCGCCGAGGCCATCCTGGCCGATTCCAACGCCGAGCTATTGCTAGAACATCCAGTTGCATCCATCCATCGGGACGCCGACGGGGTCGTCGTCCGAACCATCAGCGGCCACCGGTTCACCGCCCGCCAACTCATCCTGGCGGTACCTCTGAGCACCCTGAACGACATCGACATCCAGCCCGAACTCTCCGCGACGAAGCGGGAGGCCGCGACCCGCAGCCATGCCGGACACGGCGCCAAGCTCTGGGTCAAGGTCAAGGGACAGCAGGAACGCTTCGTCGCCGTGGGCCCCGAGGACGCACCCCTGAATTTTGTCCAGGTCGAGTACATCGATGCAAACACCACCACACTGGTCTGCTTCGGCCCCGTTGCCGCGGCGGTCGACGTCACCGACACAGCAGCCGCCCAGCGCATTCTCGATGAACTCGTCCCGGGCCTGGAAGTACTGGAAATCGCAGGCCACAACTGGGTCGATGACAAATATGCCCGCTCCACCTGGTCCATGCACTACACCGGCTACCTCACCGAATCCCTCGCCGAACTCCAGCGCCCCGAGGGACGAATCCGCATCGCCGGTTCGGACATCGCCAACGGCTGGGGAGGATTCATTGACGGTGCCATCGAAAGCGGCCTCGACGCAGCCCGAACCGTGGCTGAGCAACTCGAAAATCAACTAAGGAGCAGTGCTGTCTTGACCGTCTAGAATCTTTCGCCTGAATGCCGGGTCCTGCTAAACGGTTCGCCTCGCTTTCTCTCAGGAGAGGGGTGAGGAACACGCTATGAGCCTTCCATCCACCGCGACCACAGGGGCGACCTTATTGGGCTTCCTCCCCGTAATTCAGCCCTTCACGGGAGGACGGGAGATCAAGAACCCCGCGGCCGTTGCCCTCGTCGGGCTGGCCTCGGAACACATCATCGCGGATCAGCCGGTAGCAAAACTGGCTGGAATTTCGGGGGCTCCCTGCTCCTGCAGCCGTCTGTCATCTAATTTGGCAGGTGAAAGTTCAGCAGTGAGGCGTCTTGCAGCCAATGGGTGCAAGACGCCTCAACGATTGCCACTCCTCCGGCTGAGAATCCCTGATATAAGGGCACACTGACGATGAGCGAGGCGAGTGTCACGGATGTTCAGCTGAAAAGTGCGAACACTTCTGGATTCGTGGACGAAGAATTTAGGCTTCTCATCGGGAAAGTTGTGAGATGCAACAAAAAGCATCGTGACAGCTTGACGGCGGCACAACCGCGAAGCGTATAGTCGCTGGCGTGCTAAATAGATTCAAATCGCTCGTAGTAAAAGCTTTGATCAGTGCTTACTTAAAGATTGAGTCATCGGCATAGTCATCTCTAAGCAACTCGAGGTCCACTGCCCGTCCGTCGACGACGCCTACGAAAGGCTGATTAATGACCACTGCCGACTTTACCGCTGATGCACAAACCATACTTCCCGAACTGATTAAACTGCGCCGCGCGCTGCATGCGGACCCCGAACTCGGTCTCGATCTGCCCCGCACCCAGCAGAAGGTGCTCGACGCCCTCGAAGGGCTGCCGTTGGAAATCACCACCGGCACGCGCACCAGCTCGGTCACCGCAGTGCTTCGAGGAGAACGGCCCGGCCCGACCGTCCTGCTTCGTGGCGACATGGACGCATTGCCGATTCTCGAAGAAACCCATCTGGACTTCGCCTCCTCCAATGGCAACATGCACGCCTGCGGCCACGATCTGCATACCGCCGGACTAGTTGGGGCAGCCAAGTTGCTGTCGGCTCACCAAAGTGAACTTCATGGCTCGGTCATCTTCATGTTCCAGCCAGGAGAAGAGGGCTACGGTGGCGCCAAGATCATGCTCGAAGAAGGACTGCTTTCTGCAGCCGGCGAATCTCCTGTCGCCGCCTACGCGGTCCATGTGGGCCCCGGTCCACGCGGAGTCTTCGCAACACGAGGCGGCCCGGTGGCTGCCTGATCGAACCAACTGAGCGTCACATTACATGGACGTGGCGGACATGGCTCGCAACCCCACCAGACCTTGGATCCAGTTCCTGCAGCGGCCGAACTCATCCTGGCGTTGCAGAGCTTCGTGACTCGACGATTCAATGCCTTCGACCCGGTAGTCCTCTCGACCACCCGGCTTTCCACCGGAGATGGTGCTATCAACGTCATCCCTGAAAGCGTCGAGCTGGCGGCGACTATCCGCACCATGTCCCACGAATCGCTGGCTGTTTTGGAGGAAGGCCTGCCACGTGTCATCAATGGTGTGGCAGCAGCCCATGAGTTCACCGCAGACGTGAGTTTTGAAATGATCTACCCGGTGACCGTGAACGATCCGATTGAGACCGAAGCGGCACTGGAAACGATGCGCGAAATCTACGGTGTACAGCGCGTGGCGATCATGCCATCACCAATGATGGGATCTGAGGATTTCGCTTTTGTGCTCGATGAAGTTCCCGGCACATTCATCGCGTTGCTGGCCACTCCACCGGAGTTGAACGCGTCGGAAGCAGAGTGGAATCACTCGCCACGTGTCGTCTTTGATGACGCGGTGCTCGCAGATCAGGCCGCAGCCCTGGCAGCCATCGCTTTTCAGCGAACCGCACGCTGAACTTCGGAGCTGCGCGCTAATTTTTGAGAATCACGGTGGTTTGCGTCCCCCGCATACTCAAACCCGGCGCGCAGCGCCGTTCTGATTGACGCCGCATTATCAACGTGCACGCGTCATTGAGGAATCAGGCCGGCATCCATCGCGTGCTTCTGAGCAAAAGTGACAGATTGAAAACCGAGTCCACTTCGACGATTGGCAGGTGCTACTAGCGCGCCGAGGTGGTCCAGCTTTCCTTCCCACACGTCATAGCCAGCACCCGCCACAGGAAGCGAATCACGTTCTGATTCACTGAGCAATATGAAGGTATTCTCCATCTCACTCAAGCCGACTTCCGCGGTGTCCTCGTCTGGACAGGCTGTTTCTAGATCAACAGCGTGCGCTCGTGCACGGCTCAGCTCGGCGTTTGGGTTTGGGTTTGGCAATGATGGAGCTGAATCACTGAAGTACAGCTTCGCCTCCCCGAGAGCCCGCCCACCATAGGGAGTGCTGAGTTCCAAAAGTTTCGCGTGGCTGGCCAGTTCCGAATCGGGTAGCTCTCGGCCAGCTTCTAACGCCCATGAAGGACCAACCAAAACCCCGGTGCCAAATAATGAAACGAACATGAGTGCCGAGCTATCGTTCTTCTCGCGATAAACACGGTCCTCACCCCCTGGTGACTGCACGTGCCTTGACTTCAGGGGCGTACTGCTTGGGCATACTTTCCATTCTCTCAATAGAAAACGGCATAAAACCCGGGACCACTCAACATGCATTAGATGCACGAAGCCTGTGTTCGCAAGAGCGCCCAGCGGCAAGAGCAGTCGCGGCCCTTGAGAGCGGCGAAACGCGCAAAGTCCGCCTTACGTACCGATACGGTGGATGTGCTGATGGACGGGAGTTCTCGCCGGTACTTCGATTCCCGTGGTCTATAAGCCGATAATGTACGTTATGTAAAGCCGAAAAGACTTTATTTGCTTTCACCGCATATCGTGAGGATTTGGGTAAGAGCCAATGCCTTTCAACTCTGCTTGAATTGAAGTTGGTTGGGTCCCTTTAAGCAGTCCAGCAGCTATGTGATAGCTAACTGATTCCCTCTAACCCATTCATCCCAAAACCGGGACGGCGTCAACCCATCCAAAGACCCATGGGGACCTCATGATTGTAAATGTCTTTCCATTCATCAGCCAAATACTTCGCATCCGCCATAGTGTCCATGATTTCCCCGGAAAGTTGTTCACGACGGAACTGCGCATTGAACGACTCAATAAAACCGTTCTGCCAAGGCGAACCAGGATCGATAAACGCAATGGACACCCCTACACTGTTGCACCAATCCACCAGCGCGCCAGCCGTGAACTCAGGACCGTTATCACACCGCACGAACATCGGCTGGATCCCGGTTTCAGCAATGATGTCCTCTAATACAGCCACCACATCAGCAGCCTTAAAAGCACGGCGGGGAATGATCGCCAAAGCGGTCCGCGTGTACTCATCGATGATATTAAAGAACCGGATATGACGGCCACAAGAGGCGACATCCGATTGGAAATCAAAGCTCAGTACATGCATCGGATACTCGGCGGTCAAACGCTTCTGATCCCCCGCATCTGGGCGGCGCGACTCTTCTTACGACATCTGGGCTTACAGACCAGGCCTTCTTCTCGCCATAGTCGTCGGATGCGCTTGCTGTTCAAGACAGTGTCTTTCCACCGTTCGGTGGCCAGCAAATGCCAGCGGGCCTTGCGCCACCCCCAGGCCGGATGCTTAGACGCGATGGCCCTCAGGTCGGCTCGTAGCTGCGCTTCGTCAAAGCTCATCGGTGATTTCTTCTTACGAAGTGCAGAGCGGTTCTGGCCCAGAACTTGGCAGGCGAAGCGTTCGGACGCCGGCGAATTCATCCATTGCCATCCGTATGGCGCGGCGGCGTGGTTCGGGGCCTAGAATTTTCCCTTGGCTACCTCGGTGAGGATGTCGTTGGCGAGCATTTGATCAGCGAGCAGCTTCTTGAGGCGCGCGTTTTCCTTCTCTAACTCCTTGGTACGTTTGCTGGCTTCAGCGTTTTTCTCTGAACCGTATTGGTTGAGCCAGCGGTACCAAGTAGCTTCGGTGATCTGAAGTTCTTTGATGACCTCGATCATCTTGTGGCCTTCGTTGAGCATCTTTTGTCCTTGACGGACTTTAGCGATGACCTGGTCTGGTGTGTCTGCGTGCCATTTTTCTGTGATTCCTCCTGTGTCCATTGTTGGACACGAGTACTCACATAGTCACTGGACTACTTTCCGGGGACCCAACCGGCGGCGGAAACTGACTTCCCTGTCGCTCCCCGACCAGAAGTAAGAGGAACTATTACTCGTTCTATTGTAGTATTCTCAAGTGGCGCAGTGCCGTGTACCTTTGACCTACCCTAGACTTGGTGCATGGAATTTTATGAAACTACTCACGGCGAGCCTCGCGATAGTCTAGATGATCCGATTTACAGAATTCAGTTTTGGGAGCGCTTCGACCCCTCGTGCGGCTGGAATCTTCAGTCCTGGCTTCTTGGTGAAGCCCAAGACGTGACTGAAGTCCTAAAGTGGGCGACTCTAAACGCTCGTGGCCGCCTATTCGAAGTTTTTGTTGAGACAGAAGTTGAAGAATATAGAGGTTACCAGATTCCGCGTACTTGTGGTTATATAAAAATATATGGAATAAATCCCAATGAGTCATAGTTATCGAATGCAAAATATGCGCCTGAGAATTTTATTCTCAGGCGCATACTTTGTTCAGATTATTGTTCTTGGGGCACAAACGTTAGCTCAATGGATTCCGCAGGTATACCCACTGGTGCGATTGACGCTTTTAGTCCACATGCCACGCCGGTAGTTTTTCCGTAAGCGCTGTATTTGGCAGGTCCATCTAATTTATAGCCCGGTGGTGCTACTAGAACTCCTTGAGCCCAGCCGCGGAAATCAGCTGGTCCTTCTTTGCAAGAAACAGCTCGATTGGCCCTAATCGTTGGTTTGTTAGTCTTGGAAACAGCTGGAGCACCCCATTGCTTATAATTTGGTTTCGTTCTAACTAAAGAATAATGGAGCGTCAATTTACTTGCATTAACTTTTTTATTTGTAGCTGCGTTTTTACACGTAATAACAGCCACACCGTTAATGGTTCCCGCAACATGATGTGAACCGTGAACGTATTGAATATCTAAACTGCATCGAATTATCGGTTTTAGAATCCTCGTGGCGGCAGTCTCACTAGGAGTGATCGTTTCTTCGACGACTGTAATCATGGATTCGTCTCCAGTGAAAGTACTGTTGCCAAATTGATCTTCAACTGGGGCAAGGAAGCCCTCTTTGTTTCCTTCGACAGTTCGCTCGAAGAACTCTCGAGTGTTTGTGGTCTCTGCCGAAGAATCTTCGGCGGAAGCATTGGCTGGAACAGCTGTTGAAAAAAGCAATGCCAACATTCCGACCGAAGTGAATATTTTAGTCCTTATGGACGCCATCCTCGCCTCGCAATTCAGAAGGTAGTAATAAGTCAGACCTTAGGATTAAGGTGCTCTACGTAACATTAGTCGAACTTGTCGAAGCTACAAATTTTATGCTTTTCGATTTAGCGACACTGTATGAAGGCCCTTTTTACAAGGAGACTACTATTTATGTCGGAGCATGATCATAAGAATCTTCTAAAGAGAAATTATCGAATTTTCCACGAATGAGCATTTGAGGTTAAGTAGAGGACTTGTTCAATCTCTGTGGAGTAGTTCTTACTACCGCGGGGTCCGTTGGTTGGCGGCAGTGAAGTCGATCAGCGAGGTAAACCGTGCCCGCCTCGTCTCATCGAGTACCTGCCGGTGCGTATCGATACTCCACTCCGTGGGGTCCTCCAACAAGACGATCTTCGGAATAGACATTGTCTCGTTTCGGCATGGTCTCCGCTGCTTGAGCACCCACCGATGCAATCTCCATCATGGGAGCGGAGTCGGCCGTTGGTCTCCTGAAACTCCGGAACTCCAACCGAAAGCTTTCGCCAACTGACCGTCGGACGGTCCACTCCCCCTAGCAGCTAGTGCTGCTCCATGTGTGGCATGGGTGCCGGCTTCGTATCTCTCCCGTGATTTGGAGCGTGCGTGGATGGTGGTGCATTGTCAGTGGCTTAAGTCTGATCTTTCATGCATGGTCGGGCCAGCCATACAAACTAAGCTACTCCTGGAATGTGCGACAGCGAAGAAGGAAACTACGTACCTGTGTGAGTCAGCGGAGCATAGGTTGGTTCACTACCGCGAACACAGCTGGTTACTTGGATCGGAGTTGATTGCAGTTTAAATTATGGCTCCGAGAGTGCAATGGATGCTTGACTCGATCACCATGTCGGCGGATTTCGTGCGTAACGGGCGCCTAGACGTTATTGGTCCTAATGCTTTGGTTCGTGCTCTGCACGCGCCAATGTTCGAGAGCTTTACGGCAACGAATGGGTGGGCGAATTTTGCTCGCTACCACTTTTTGGACGAGTCTTCGAAAGATTTCTTTGTGGAGTGGGAGGCAGGAGATGCGGCTACAGTCGCGTTATTAGGAGCGGAGGCTGGACGGGTACCTTACGACAAGGCATTGCAAGAATTGATCGGTGAGCTTACGACTAAAAGTAAGGAATTTGGTGGCTTCTGGGCTGCTCACGCGGTACGGATTCGTCATGAAGGTCTAAAGCGTTTTGCGCACACTATCGTCGGCGAGATTGAGCTCACCGACCAGTCGGCGGACTTGCAGATCGGGAATCGCAGTTCTCACGATATGTCTTTCTACACGGCGGAACCTGGCAGTGCCAGTGAAGAGCAACTGCGCGTGCTAGCGAGCTGGGATCTTCCGAGCGCGCAGTCAACGCCTTCGAGTGGTTCCCCAACTCATCAGGTATAGCGGGGTTCTCATAGCGCGTGGCCTGAAGAAATTGGTTCGATACCTTACATAGAAGTGGCTGCAATAAATGGGATTCAAAAACACTCATTTTTGACACACTGATCACTTGGTCGTTGTGAAAATTCCTGACAGCTGAAAATTCAACAGATTTCGAGGAGCATTTAGTCGCATAACTCAGTGCCATAACTATGCGTCGATACATCGCCTATCCCACGAGTATGGATACATTTAGGCCCATGGGACACCTCCTCGGATACGCCAGAGTCTCCACCGGCGACCAAGACGCACAACTTCAACTCGACGCACTGACCAAAGCGGGGTGCCATCGCATATTCACCGACACGGCATCCGGCTCACTCGAGTCTCGGCCCGAGCTCGATAAGCTCCTGGATCAGATCCGCCCCGGCGACACTCTAGTGGCCTGGCGCCTCGACCGCCTCGGTCGCTCCATCCGCCATCTGATCAACCACATGGACGCGCTGCAGCAACAAGGCATCGATTTCAAATCCCTGCAAGAGAACATCGACACTAGTTCTTCAGGCGGCCGGCTTGTGTTCAACATCTTCGCGTCCCTGGCGGAATTCGAACGCGACCTCATCCGCGAGCGCACCAACGCCGGCCTAGCAACGGCGCGGGCACGTGGCCGCACAGGAGGGCGCCCCTCATCTCTCTCCCCGACAAGCTTCGCGCTGCGAAGAGGATGTACGAACAGCGCGACATGACCGTGGCACAAATTGGCGAAGTTCTCGGCGTCAGTCGCAGTACCGTTTACAGGGCGTTGCAGAAGTCCAGCCTGAAGCAAACGAAGACAGGCACAATTGGTACATGAGTTCACCGCTAAATGATGAGATTGCAGGAGCTATTGGGCAGTTCTTCTTCGCTGGGGATGCCCTTAGCATTCCGTTTTGACACGAGTCTTCAAGACAGCGGGCATGTCAGATCATGACCCCTACGATCCGGAAACCCAGACACCGAATAAACAACAACGTGTACTTGCTGTAGCTAGTGTCGGATCCCGCAAATCCGAAACAGCACGAAAACTCGTTGATAGCTTGCTCAATGCACTCAGACTCCATGGCTCATTTAGCCTTTCTGAAGACCAGCAGAGAGTTGATACTCTGCGATCCGCACTTACCCACAGTGGATGGGGTTTAACGACTGATGGACGCCTAGAACAGCTAGGAAAGATTGATTTCGAAACTGGTGGCCGTGCAGCCCTCGACGAGCAGCTTAATCGATTGCGCAGAAATGTGGACGACCCGGCAGCTGTCTTGGGCGGAGCAAAGGAGCTCTTGGAGGCAATAGCCAAGTTTGTTCTCGAAGAAGGCGGTCTCCCCCTGGATCCGAGGGTCCCATTCCCTGGTCTCATTGAAATATCGTTCGAGCGTCTAGGTTTGCTCCCCGCCGTAGTTAACAACTCTGTCGAGGGGTCAAAACAAATCCATGACATCTACAGGTCAGCTAAGAAGATAATTATCGCCGTCAACGAATTAAGAAACCTGCAAGGGACTGGGCACGGCAGAACGCTCCCGACAGGAGTAACTGTGGAAGCAGCTCGTTACGTTATTCGAGAAGCAACGCACGTTGCCGAGCTCATGTTAACAACCCATGATCGACAAATGGGCCGTTAAGCACTTTTATCGGTTCTGATCATGCGCGAAGTATGAAAATACTGAATGCAGATATCCTACAACTGAATGGTTGCAGGAAGTCTCAACGGGCACCACTCCCCCGCGAAAAATCCACGGATGCTCAATGGTTCAAAATTCTCGCAACTATTTTACGCAACTGATATCACAGATATGATGTATCCACCATTAGTTGCGAAACACTTTCGACGGACTGATGGCCAGGCTGATCGGGTACGCCCGCCCAAGGGGTGGTTCTCCAGCTCCTTAACAAGTTTCAGCACCCCCACCCCCGGGTGCGTACTGATCGTAGAATCTCGCAGCTGGGTCAGGATAACCATGCTTTTATGATGGCTCCGCTCATTGTCGCGCTCGGGTCAATATCGAAGAACGTGTCAGTTGCCGAAATTCTCAGCACTTTTGTCCGCAGGGTTGAGCACCTCCCGAGAACATGACCCGAAAAGAAACAACGTTAAGCGCAAGAATCGGTGGTTGAGAACTCCTTACGTGTTCATCAACCACCGATTACTTGTATCCGAACTAGATTGCAGTTTTCACCGTATCCGACTTGCTGTGGACTACAGCTAGAGCAATCCACAAAAGCACGGGTGCTCCAGTGACTGCAGCCGTGACGGCGAAAGGCAACACGGTGCTTGCAGTCAAAACGAATGCCGTACCCAGCACTGAGAGCACACTAGCTGCAAGTCCGACAATGAATCCTGCTTTCCTAGCTTCGCGGCTTACCTCCGCTACAGCCAAGACACCGGAAACAACAGCGGCCAGGGCCGCTATTAAGGAAACCGCGGTCAACCCATTAGCCCCGGTAAAAATTGATCCGACGGTAAAACACGCCGCCACAGTGATTTTCAGCCCTGTAGACATCCCGAACATTCCTCCATTTTGCATTGAGATCACCTTCCAAAAGAGAGCGGATTACTTTCCCCAAGGGGTCGCGCACCAAGCACCAGCTGCCGCGAGCGAGGCGGCCAGACCAACAACGCCCCCCTTTATTGCCTGCTTACCCAAGAATTTCACCATAGTTTCAGCAGCCTTTTTCCAATCCTTGCGATTGAGGTAACCCAGAATCGTTCCTTCAGAAGCGCCGAAGAGGGTTGCGAACCCGGTGAAGTTCAGGACGCACTGGCCGTAATTTGCTGCTGAGGCAACTGGGATATTACCGATGTGAGTTTGCGGAACCTGGGCGCGGAACTGGGCAATGATCTGCCCGCCTTCTACTTCCCCAAAATGCTCGATAATGCTCATTTCATCAACACGGAATGATCCATCTTCATTCTGGGTGATTCCGTGGGTGAAAAGCGCTTCAAGGTCCTTAGCCAACTTTTCCACTTCGGCATTCGACACCGAATCTTCGGCAATTGCCGTAGCCGCTGGATTGAGCTGGGCCGGCGTTGACGCGGACGCGGGAAGTGCTGTGAAGGTCAATCCACAAGTAAGGACGGCCGCAATCGAAGCATTCACAAACTTATTCTTCATTTTTGCTCTCCAAATGAGCATGAACTGCCCCAGCTGATTTCTGGAACATCTGTCCTTAAAACGTATCTAACCCAATTAGCTTAAGTCAACGCTAATAGAGTGCACTATTGAAATCAGTGGTCATACTTAAGTGGTATGGCGACCTCGTTGAAAATGTGCTATCGCGCCATGCGATCACGTTCACTCTTGAACCCTAAGCCGCGTCTCATCTCGTTGAGTGGAAGGTCCACTGATGGTGATCGCGGTCCCGCAGGTATTCGGCCAACGCAGCCTACGATGTAATCCAGCTCGGGTGCCTTGCTTTCATTACGTTGTTGGCGGAGAGGCGAGATTCTGTCTGGCGTTTATATTTCATTTCTATGCACGCGTTCAACGAAACTTCGCTAGGAGGTGAAGCAATCCACACAGCTCGCGTTAGAGGCAACTACACGTACGGACAGGCATTCGTTGTGGCTGGGAACAGTCTCATGCCTGCGAGTGACGAACTTGTGAACACTCACCTGTTGGCCACTTTAGGTAACGCTCAAGAATGTCATGTTGCAGGAGGCTAAGATCCCTTTTCTTGCCGGACTGGCCTCGAAATTTCTAGCGAAGTACCACGTGGACTGCATCAGTCTGAGTGCTATCAGTGCTATTTCTTGTTGGGTCTACTGGGAAACTGCTTATCTGCACTTGTCGGATATGCAGATCTTGCCTCAGTGTTTATCGCCACGACCATATGCGACCGGATCACTCGCCGAAAGTCAGATCTGACTCCGCATAGTCGCGCCCAGACAGTGTACGCGTGGCACGTCTGTGGGTTTTCGACTACTGCGCGTTAGGTTAGCCAGCGTTTGCGGTTCCGCATAGCAAGGTAGAAGGCGTCTTCGTGTTCGATGTCTACAACAAGCAGATTCGACAGTGCGCGTGGGTTGCTTTCAACCGAGCCCCGGCTAAACGCTAGAGGACGTCCACGCAATGATTGCCGAGTTTGAAGCCGACTTGCTCAGCATGCGTACACGCGAAAGAATGAGGGTGACTAGGGTGCTTACACAATCTGCCTGACTGGCTCTTACCGATGCCCCGATACAAAACAACTAGCATTCAAAACCTTCTAACAGTGCTTCGGCAGATATATTCTCGAGCCAAAAATACGCATGACTCGCAAGCAAGACGTCGTTTATTGTCTGCACTGTTCGCGGAGCATCACGAAGAGAAAGGACCGCACTCGCGACATTCGATATCGCGGAGTTCAGGCTGGTCCTGTCGAACTCAACGCCGAGCAAAGCCAACAGAAAGTCGTGCGTCAGTTTGCGTAGCTCTTGTTTGGAAAGCATCTTCTGCGTCGAAAATTCCAGAGCGTGTTGCATCGACAAAGTCGCGTTTTCCACATCCGGATGCGGCAGACATTGTTGTCGAAGCCTGGACACCAGGAATTCATCGCGAGGAATTTCTCCCGGCATGATTTCCCTATAGTCGGTCTTGCTCCCTACGCCAGGAGGATAGTCAGCCGCAGGCAAGCCCGGCTTTCCATTAGTTGCATAAGTGAAGCAGTATCGACCCTACAGCCCAACCCATTCTGAACTGCCGGAAGAGAAGTGCTGCTTCTTCCAGATCGGGACCTCGGCCTTGATGCGTTCCACCAGGTTCTCAATGGCATCGAATGCTTCCTTCCGGTGCGCTGCTGCCGAAGCAGCGACCAGCGCGGCGTCGCCAATCTTCAACGGACCCACGCGGTGCACAGCGGAAAGCTTCAGCCCGGTGCGTTCTTCTTCCTCGGCAAGGATTTTCTCCAGGAAATCCTGCGCCTGCGGGTGATGCGAGTAGTCCAAGGAGTTCACCGACTGGCCGCCGTCGTGATTACGAATGATTCCGTGGAAGAGCACCACTGCGCCTGCAATATCGGACTGCACGGCATCGCGCACTGCGGCCTCGTCGATAGGTTCTTCGGTGATCAAGGCGTAGCTCATGAGCGGGCTCCTTCGGTGTGTGCATGATCGGCCAGCAGCTGCGGGGCCACTTCAGCCAGTGCGGGAAGCCCGCCTTCAAGGTAGTTTGTTCTGATGCCTCGCCCGGCGAGCAAGGCGGCCGCGCGTTGCGAGCGAGGACCGCGTGCGCAATAGACCGTTACCTGTGCCGGGATCTGCTTCAGATCTGCGCCGGCTTCAATAGCTGCTTCCAGCCCAGGAAGGGGCAGATGCAAGGAACCGGCGATGTGCTGTTGTGCGCGTTCGTCATCATTGCGCACATCCAACAAGACAGGAGCAGCGGAACCAGCCAGCGACTCGGCGAGCGCCTTGGCATCGATGCTTTGGACCTCGGGCAGAGAACCGGAGCAGAAGAGCACGTAGTCAATCAGCTCGGTGACTTCAGCGCCTCGGGGGTCTCTAGAGAATTCGAGGGTGCGGGTGCTAGCAGCCAGCGCATCATAGATCAGCACCTTTCCCACCAGCGGGGCACCGATTCCGGCGATCAGTTTCAAGGCTTCGGTGGACAGGAGCGAGCCGACGGTTCCGCACAATCCGGGCAGCACGCCCCCGGCCGCGCAATCCGGCACGGAGCCCGGGGCAGGCGGGACCGGGAACAGGTCGCGGTAACCCGGACCATGCTCATGCCAGGCCACGGAAACTTGTCCATGATGCTGCAGGATCGATCCCCAGATTAGCGGGATGCCCGTGAGCTGCGCGGCGTCATTGGACAGGTATCGGGTCGGGAAGTTGTCGCTGCCATCGATGACCAAGTCATAATTTGCAAAGATCTGAAGCGCGTTGGAAGAATCCAGGCGCAGATTATGCTCGATGATCTTCACATTGGGGTCCAGCGCCGTGGCGGCCTGCGCCAAGGAAGCAGTCTTGGCCAAGCCGATATTAGCGGTGGTGTGCGTGACTTGGCGGTGCAGGTTGGATAGCTCCACCACGTCATCATCCACGATGCCGATGGTGCCTACCCCTGCTCCGACCAGATACGGGACGCTGGCGCTGCCTAGCCCGCCAGCGCCGATAACCAGTACCCGGGCGGCGGCCAGGCGGCGCTGCGCGGTGTCATCAAATCCGGGCAACGAGAGTTGGCGTGCAGCTCGTGCAGCCTGTTCCCCGCTCAGTGGCGGCCCGGGGGCCACAAGCGCGGGAAAATCGCGTTCGCTTTTCATCGTGCTCCTTATCGCCTAGGCGCGATAGCATGAAGTCATGTCGAAGATTACGATACGCTACTTCGCTGCCGCGGCGGCAGCAGCGGGCTGCGAGCAGGAGAGCTGGGAACGCCCCGAAACACTCGCCAGGCTGCGTAGCGAACTGATCGATTCCTACGGACCTGAAATGGCCCAGGTTTTGCGCGCCGGAAGTTTCCTGATCAACGGCGTGGTGCGCCGCGATGCCGGCGAGCTGGGCACTGCCGACGACCTGACCGTGGATGTCCTGCCGCCGTTCGCAGGCGGATAGTCCATGTCCTGCACTCTGGAAAGCCATCGCGCGGAACTTGAAGAGCTGCTGTCCCCGGTCTTCGCCTGTCTGGACAGCGAAGTGCTGCCCGTCGATAGCCCTGAGGCCAGCGATCGAATCCTCAGCGAGGACCAGTACGCGTTTTTGCCCATCCCTGCGTTCACCAACTCGCAGATGGATGGCTACGCTGCGCGCAGTGCGGACTTGGCAACAGCCTCGCCTAACTCCCCCATCTCTTTGCCATTGGGTTTCACCGCTGCCGCCGGCGACCGGCAAATACCCCTGGCTGAAGGCACAATCAGTCCGGTGATGACCGGTGCGATGATCCCTCTGGGTGCTGACACTGTCATCCCCATCGAGGAAAGTGGCTCTGGCGCTTTCCCGGAATTGGTTCGTGCCGGCTTTGGCACCCCCAGCGGCCACGCAGAATTCTCGGCCCCCAGCGCCGTGGGCCGCTTCATCCGCCCCGCCGGCGTTGATCTCGAAACCGGCGCCTTGGTGGCCAAGGCCGGAACCCGGCTGACCCCGACCATGATTGCCGCACTGGTTTCCAGCGGGCTGCGGGAAGTACCGGTGCGCCGGGCCTTGAAGGTGGCCGTGTGCACTACAGGGGACGAGCTCAGCGATGGGCAGCGTTCCCAGGGCCAGATCCCGGACTCGAATTCCCCCATGCTCGCAGCCTGGCTGCGCCGCTACCAAGTGCAGGTGCGCACCTTGCAGCTGCCCGATGATCCGCAGCGCTTCGCCCTGGCCATCGATGCCTTGCAGGAACAGGTTGACCTGATCGTAACCGTGGGCGGTATCAGCGCTGGAGCCTATGAGGTGGTCCGCCAAGCGCTGTCGCCGCTAGGCGGGGTGTTCCATCATGTGGCCATCCAGCCCGGCGGTCCGCAAGGCTTCGCCCGACTGGCCAAGGCAGCGGTGCTGTGCTTCCCGGGCAACCCGGTCAGTGCCCTGCTATCGGCAGAACTGTTCCTGGCCCCGCTGCTGCGACAGCTAAATGCCCTGCCAGAGCCCTTGCCCCGGCACTACCCGCTGGCAGCCGATGCCAGTTCCCCCGAGCACAAGCACCAGGTGCGCCGAGCGCTGATCCGCGATGGCCAGGTCACCATCCTGGATCCGGGCTCGCATCTGGTCCACGATCTGGCCCGCGCCGATGCGCTGGTGCATATCCCGGTAGGCGTCAGCCAGTTGGCTGCCGGCCAAAGCATCGAAACTTGGAGCATGAATGTCTGAGAAACTCACCCACCTGCGCGAAGACGGCAGCGCCCATATGGTCGATGTCAGCGACAAGGCCGTCACCAAGCGCGTGGCCACCGCAGAAGCCATCTTCGCCACCCGCCCGGATGTTGTCCCGATGCTGATGACCGGGCAGTTGCCCAAGGGCGAGGCGTTGGGCACCGCAAGGGTCGCTGGCATCATGGCGGCCAAGCGCACCTGGGAACTGATTCCGCTGTGCCACCCGCTGCCGATTTCCAAGGTGTCCATTGATTTCACCGCCGAGGAATCCGCGGTGCGCGTCACCGCCCAGGTGACCACCAAGGGCGTCACCGGGGTGGAGATGGAAGCGTTGACCGCGGCCAGCGTTGCGGCTCTGACCCTCTACGACATGGTCAAGGCCGTGGACAAGCACGCCGAGGTCCGCTCGGTGAAGGTTTTGGCGAAGTCCGGCGGCAAGAGCGGTGACTGGGTTCGTGGAGACTAGCCGCACGGCGGCCGTGGTGGTCGCTTCGACCACCGCCGCAGCAGGCGCCGCCGAAGACAAGACCGGCCCGCTGATCACCCGGTGGCTGTCCGAGCGCGGCTTCGAGACCGGCGAGCCGACGGTGGTGGCCGACGGACAGCCGGTGCGTTTTGCCGTGGACGACCTGCTGGCCAATGACGCGCAGGTCGTGATCGTGACCGGCGGGACCGGGGTCTCACCCGATGACCAGTCCCCCGAAATGGTTGCCCCGCTGCTGGATGTCCAGCTGCCCGGAATCATCGAGGCCATCCGCCGGCGCGGAGAAGCGACCACCGCACTGTCCATCATTACCCGCGGGGTTGCAGGATTCTCCGGTAACAGCTTCGTCATCACGTTGCCCGGGTCCACCGGCGGAGTGAAAGACGGGCTGGCCGTCCTGGATCCGATCCTGGAGCACCTGCTGGTCCAGCGCAGCGGCGGCACCGGGCACGGCCCGCGGTAAGTTCTCTAGCACCATCATTGATCAGAAAGGCCACCAGGTTGAGCATCGAACCCGGAATCTACCAGCACTTCAAGGGCCAGCGCTACGAGGTGCTGGCCGTGGGGAAGCACAGCGAAACCGAAGAGCCGCTGGTCTTCTACCGCAAGCTCTACGACGACTACAGCTTCTGGGCTCGGCCGCTGGAGATGTTTGCGGAACACGTTGAACGCGATGGCTACAACGGCCCGCGTTTCGCCAGGATCGCCTAGGGCAAGTTGCAGATTTCCCTGGACCTACTGCGAGTCGGCAACGTTATAGCGTTCCAAGGCTTCGGCAAAGGCCGAGATCTGCTCTTCGCTCCAGCCCTCTAGACGATCGGTTACCGCAGCGCGGTGCACGGCGGCGGAAGCCTGAAGCCGCTCGCGGCCCACGCCGGTCAGTTCCACTACGCGGCCGCGCCCGGATTCCGCATCGTCATAGGCGATATATCCCAAGTCCAGCAGCGTGCCTACCTGCCGGGAGACTGTCGAGCGGTTCAGCGAGAACGCCTCGGCAATGTCGGTGGCCCGGGTTCCGGGAGTATCGGCAATGAAGCGCAGCAGGGAATGCTCCACGAGTGTCAGCGGCTCGGCCAGCTGGCGTGAGCGCGTATTGGCACGTCGGGTAATCATTTGCATGTGATGGAAGATCGATTGGATATCGGCTTCCCGCTGTTCCTTGCCCATGTTCCGAGTCTAGTACGCAGGGCTTTGCCGGGCACTCAATGTTGCATCATGCAACTTTAAGCGTATTCTTTAATGCTGATGACTCTCACCGACAACGCCCCGCGCCAATCCCCCGCTTCCAAGCATGCCGATAATCCGGCCAAGAAGAAGTCTCCCGCAGCCAAGCCGGCAGCACTGGGCTGGGGAAAGCTCGTGTTGACCATGCTGATCCCGTTCTTCCTGTGCGCCATCATGGGATTGTTCTATCTGGGGGCCTTCCACGCGCCCAGTCCGCACAACGTGCAGGTGGCGGTGGTGGGCGATTCCGCGCAATCCAAGGTTTTCGCCCAGACCCTGCAGGATGGGTCCGACGGTGCATTGAATGTGCGCACCGTCGCCGATGCGGACCAGGCCCGGAAACTGGTAGAGCAGCGCGAGCTCGTGGCCGCCTACGAAACCAGCGGCGGCACGGCAACGCTCTACAGCTCTAGCGCCGCGTCGGAAACCTCGGCGAATAACGCCCAGAAAGTCTTCTTGGACGTGGCCTACGAACAAGGCCAGCCATTGCGTATCGAAGATGTCGTGCCCACCGGCGAGCAGGACACCACCGGGCAGGGGCTGTTCTTCCTGCTGGTCGCCTTGAGCATTGGCGGCTACGCCAGCGCCGTGCCGCTGGCCGGGTTCATGGGCAAGGTCAAGCTGCCCGTGCGCTTCGCCATGGCGGCGGTTGCCGCAGCGGTGGTTGCCACAATCGCGGTGCTGATCGCGGGCCCGGTCTACCGGATCATCGAGGATCATTACGCGGGCATCTGGCTGATTTCCTGGGTTTACGCCGCCGGCATCACCCTGCTGGGCCTGGGCCTGCATCCGCTGCTGCGCCACTGGACCACCCCGACGCTGACCTTGTGCTTCGTCGCACTGAATTTCACCAGTTCCGGCGGGATCTTCCAGCCGCAAATGCAGCCCGGATTCTATGGTGCGCTCAATACCTTCTGGAATGGCGCCGGGTGGCTGCACGCAGTGCAGACCCTCGTCTACTTCCCCGGGCAGTCCATCGGCATGGATCTCCTGCGGCTAATCCTCTGGCTGATCCCCGGCATCCTGCTGGTCATCCTGACCCACGCGTGGAGCGTGCGCAGAACCCGCGTGGCCGATGAAAATGCCAGGATCCGGGACGTCGAGGAAACCGTCGCCGCGTAGCGGCACGCGCCGCGGGGATTGCTCCCTGCCGGATGCCGCTCCTAGCTGTGCAAGAGCCAGGAGCGCGCGGAGCCCAAGGCTCGGCGCAGTCCGCTCACCGCGTCATCCATGACCGCGGTTCCCACATCCTGGAAGGACCCCATGCCGCCGCGGTAGAGTTCCAAGGCCTTCCGGGCAGCCTCTCGCAGCTGCTCTCGGCTTTCAATATTCTCGAAGAGGCCATCAAGCCAGCGCGCCGCATGGGCGCGTTGCACGTCATGGTCCTGGGCCGCTGCGAGATGCAGCTTCTCGATAGCCGCGCGGATTCTGCCCAGTGCTTGCTCGACATTGTCCATGGCACAAGGTTATCCCGGCCGTCGGGCACTGCTGCCCGCCAGCCGCGCTTCAGGACTTGCCCAGCGGTATCAGGTCAAGTTGCGCGGTGATATGGCTGCGGACGTCGTTCAGTTCATCCATGTTGATCCCGTGGGCCAACCCCGGGTAGGTGCGGGCGGTCAGGGTCGAATGCTCGGGCAGGAACTTGGTGGTGCGTTCAATGGCGACCGGGGCAATGACCCGGTCTTCGGTGCCACGGCCCCAGAACACTGCTGGACGCTGCGCGGCGATGATTTCATCGGCTGACTGGGTGCCGCCTAAGACGAATCCGCCCAGGATCGTGGTGGCCAGCACCCGCTCGGGCCGGGTGCGCAGCAGCTGGCTGGCCATCAGCCCGCCCTGGGAGAAACCGACTGGAATGATCTTGGTGGCGGTGTCTACATTTGCATCGATCCAGGCCCAGATCGCCGCGGTGGCCGCTTGCACCGGCGCCGCGTCGGGGACGCCCGGAGTGGTGATCTGGAACCAGGCGGCCCCGCCGTGGCCCAATTCCAGCGGAGCGCGCAGCGAAGCCCAAGGCAGATCCAATCCCAGCGGTTCGGCGAGCGAGCCCAGGTCGTGTTCATTGGAGCCGAAGCCATGCAGGAAGACCAGCACGGCACCGGATTCCGGGGTGCTGCTCCAATTGGCGGAACGCACATCGCTCAACAGGTTGCTCATAGCAGGCCAACTCCTCATAAATTGTTTGCGGGCGGTTCCCGATGGTGGAATCACAGCCTTCCGGCGGCGTTCCCAACAAGGTTTAATAAGCCAAGCATACCGTAATTGATTGAAGATACAAGTAAATTTCATTGCCGCGATCCGTCACAGTACCCCGAGCGCCACCCGCTCGGAAAATCTGAAGCGAAGCGCACCCAAGTCCCGCTTGCCCTTCTGCCGGCCACCACAAGCGACCCCCCAAAAACCAGCTAGTCACCATGGATAACTCCGACATAAAGCAGGGTTCAAGCTAGTGCGAAGGCTTGCGGGCATTCCAGGGAAAATTCGCGCAATCTGGAGGGAACGCATCCTACTTCACGCAAAACCTTGTCACCAGAAAATCCTAGACAGAAACTAAAATTACTGTGATCATTTCGTGTTACTACCGGCCAGTAGCAAGTGTCTCCCATCTTTTACTCGAAGGACCACCATGCAACGACGCATACTTTCCGTTCTGGGCGCGCTGTGCCTGGCCGCTGCGACACTCACCGACCCGGCCATCGCGCCGAGCGCGGCAAGCACCGCACAAGCCGAAACAGTTTCGTCCCTGAACATCAGCCCATCCGGGGCTAATAATTGGGATTGCGCACCCGATACCGAACACCCCTATCCCGTAGTCCTCGTCCACGGCACCTTTGCCACCATGAACGTCAACTGGATCTCACTGTCCCCCAAGCTCAAGCGCAACGGCTATTGCGTTTTCGCACTGAACTACGGCTTGGAAAACGGCATCTCGGGTGCGGCGCATGTCCCGGACTCGGCAGCCGAACTGCGCGACTTCATTGACCGCGTCCGCCAGGCCACCGGCGCCAAGAAGGTGGACATCGTCGGGCACAGCCAGGGCGGAATGATGCCCCGCTGGTACATGGGGCACATGGGCGGAGCAAAACATGTCAACGAATTGGTGGCCATCGCCCCATCGAGCCACGGCACCCAGGGCATTCTGGTGCCGAGCGCTACCGGAGTCAGGATTGCCGGCAGCTACGCTGGCTGGATCTGCGACGCCTGCGCCGACCAGGTGGCGGGCAGCGAGTTCATGACCGAGCTGAATTCGATCGGCGACACCGTCGCAGGCCCGGATTACACGGTCATTTCCACCAAGTACGACGAGGTCGTCATGCCGCACAAGTCCCAGTTCCTGCAGGGAGACAGCGAGCACGTGACCAACGTGCTGCTCCAGGACAAGTGCCCGCTGGATGCCTCGGGACACGCCAGCATGGCCGTTGATCCTGTAGTCCACCGCTGGGCGCTCAACGCACTGTCCACGGATGGTCCGGCCGATCCGGGCTACCGCCCTTCCTGCTACCTGTAAGCGGGAATCGGCGCATCCCGGCGTCCGCGCCGATGCCGGGATGCGCCTGGCTCGCACCTAGGCAGAGCGCCAGCCAGCTACTAGATTGGTGGGCATGGACGTACTTTCCAGCAGGGTGCTGCTGCGGCCAATTGACCTGGCCGCAACCCAGCAGTTCTATCGAGATGTGCTGCAACTAGCCGTTGCCCGGGAATTCGGTCCGGCACAGCAGCCGGGCTTGGTGTTCTTCCTGGGCAATGGCCTGCTGGAAGTCTCCGGGCACCGGCCGCCAGGGAAGCCTTCCACGCTGGTACTGTGGCTGCAGGTGCGCGACGTGCAGGCAGAGCTGGAACAGTTGACGGCCCGCGGTGCGACGGTGCAGCGCGAGGCGCGCAAGGAGGACTGGGGCCTGATGGAAGCATGGATCCAGGATCCCGACGGCACCAGAATCGTGCTGGTGCAGGTACCCGAAGGACACCCGATCCGCCGGGACGTGCGCGAGCCCTAGCAACTGGTGCTGGCCTGCGCGGCTCGCCGCGATCACCACGTGTGCTGGCATCGAATGGGATCCGGCCACCGCCTGACCCCGGCGGGTACTAGCGGCTGGCGGCGAGGGCTTCGCGTACCTGCGCGGCAGCTTCGAGCAGCTGCGGCAAAACCACCTCGGCTGCCTGTTCGGCGCTCTGCGTAGTATCGGGGCGCACGCTCATCGACACGTTCATCGCGGCGACCACGGTGCCATCGGCACTGAATACCGGCACCGCCACCGAGCGCAGGCCGATCTCCAATTCCTGGTCCACCACCGCATAGCCCTGGGTACGGATCCGCTGAAGTTCAACGCGTAGCTGATCCGGGTCATCGATCCCCAGCCCGGTCATCGAATGCACGCCGGCGGCGATCACCACCTCGCTGATTTCTTCAGGCTGGTAGGCCAGCAACACCCTGCCCATGGAAGTGTTGGCCGCCGGGAAGCGGGTGCCCACCGAAATGCCCACGCGCATGATCGAACGGGTATGCACCCGGGCGATGTAGACGATCTGCGATCCGTCCAGGATGGAAGCGGAGGCCGATTCATGCACGGCGGCCGAGAGTTCCTCGAGCACCGGTTCGATCAGCTGCGGCAAGGTGGCGCTGGACAGGTACGAGTACCCCAGCTGCAGGACCTTGCTGGTCAGCTCGAAATGCTTGCCGTCGGTGCGCACATAGCCCAGCTCCACCAGGGTCAGCAGGAACCGCCGGGCGGTAGCCCGGGACAGGGAAGTCCGTCCGGCGACCTCGGAAAGGGTCATCGACGCGTGATCGGCATCGAAGCTGCTGATGACCGCCAAGCCGCGGGCCAGGGACTGGACCGATGTGGTTGTTGCTGCCTGCTCGCTCACCGTGCTCCTTGCGCGCTGGAAATGATTGCGGGGCGCACTTCCAAGACTCGGATGCGCACCCCACTAATCTACTGGGTCTTCTAGGCCTGGGTCAGTTCCACCGGGACCTTGGCGGCCAGCTCCTCGAAGCTGATGCCATGGGTGGAGCGCACGAAGACCTTGGCATCGCGCAGCTCGAAGACGGCCACTTCGGTGTAGATCCGCGAGACGCAGCCCAGCCCGGTGACCGGATAGCTCAGCGTTTCAACCAGCTTGGATTCCCCGGCCTTGGTGAACAAGCTCATCATCACCCAGGTCGCCTTGGCGCCGATAGCCAGGTCCATGGCGCCGCCCACAGCAGGGATGGCACCTTCGGCACCCGTGTGCCAGTTGGCCAAATCGCCATCCTTGGAGATCTGGAAGGCACCGAGCACGCATACATCCAGGTGGCCGCCTCGCATCATCGCGAAGGAATCCGCGTGATGGAAGAAGGAGGCGCCGGGCAGCTGCGTGACCGGGATCTTGCCTGCATTGATCAGATCCGGGTCGATGTCCTCGCCGGTGGCCACCGGGCCCATGCCCAGCATGCCGTTCTCGGTGTGCAGGGTGACGCCCTGTTCCTTGGTGAGGTAGTTCGAGACGTTGGTCGGCTGGCCGATTCCCAGGTTCACGAATGCTCCGGCCGGGATGTCCGCGGCAACGAGCTGCGCCATTTCATCGCGGGTGAGCTTTGCTTCGGTGGTGGTCATTGCGCTCATTACTTTTCCCCTCCCAGTTCCACCACGGTATCCACGAAGATGCCCGGGGTGATGACGTTTTCCGGATCGATGGAACCGGCCTGGACGACCTCGTCCACCTGCACGATGGCCGACTTGGCCGCGGTGGCCATGATCGGGCCGAAGTTCCGCGCGGTCTTGCGGTACACCAGGTTGCCCAGCGTGTCGGCCTTCAGTGCCTTGATCAGCGCGAAATCGGCGTGGATCGGGGTTTCCAGCACATAGCCCTTGCCATCGATCACGCGGGTTTCCTTGCCCTCGGCCAGCAGCGTGCCGTAGCCGGTGGGGGTGAAGAACCCGCCGATGCCTGCGCCGGCGGCGCGGATGCGCTCGGCCAGGTTGCCCTGCGGAACCAGCTCCAGCTCGATTTCCCCGGCCCGGTAGGCCTCATCGAAGTGCCAGGAGTCGGACTGGCGCGGGAAGGAGCAGATGATCTTCTTGACCCGGCGTTCCTTGATCAGCAGGGCCAGGCCGGCGTCGGCCTGCCCGGCGTTGTTGTTCACGACCGTCAGGTCCTTCGCGCCGCAGTCCAGGAGCGCGTCGATCAGTTCCATCGGCTGGCCGGCGTTGCCGAAGCCGCCGATCAGGACGGTGGCGCCGTCGGTGATCTCGGCGACGGCATCCGCGGCCGAGGTGGCAATACGTGGTGCCATGATGCTGCCTTTCTACAAGCTACTTGGTTGCGTTCACGTTCTCGACGACGACGGCCAGTCCCTGGCCCACGCCGATGCAGATGGCGGCGATGCCGAAGCGTTCGCCGGATTCCTGCAGCCGGCGGGCGACGGTGCCCAGGATGCGCAGGCCCGAGGCGCCCAGCGGGTGGCCGATGGAGATGGCCCCGCCCCAGGCGTTGACGATCCCCGGGTCGATATCCCAGGCGCGGATGCAGGCCAGGGACTGGGCGGCGAAAGCCTCGTTCAGCTCGACGGAGGAGATGTCCGACCATTTCAGCCCGGCCTTGGCCAGCGCCTTGTTGGCGGCCTGGACCGGGGCGAAGCCGAAGAACTGCGGGTCCAGGGCGGCGGCGCCGTTGGAGACGATGCGGGCGATCGGTTCGGCGCCCAGCAATTCGCCGCCGCGCTCGGATCCGATGAAGGCCGCCGACGCGCCGTCGTTCATCGGCGAGGCGTTGCCGGCGGTGACCGTGGCATTCTCCCCGGTGCGGAAGACGGTGCGCAGCTTGGCGAGGGTTTCTGCGGTGGAATCAGCGCGGATGGTCTCGTCGCGGGTGACTTCGGTGCCGCGCTTGTTCGCCGGCGGAACCGGGACCACCAGGTTCTCGTACTTGCCAGCCTCCCAGGCGGCCGCGGCATGCTGGTGCGAGGCCGCGGAGAACTCGTCCTGGTCCTCACGGGAGATGTTGTGCTTCTCGCGCAGCTGCTCGGTGGCCTCGCCCAGCGATACCGTCCATTCCCCCGGCATGGCCGGGTTGACCAGGCGCCAGCCCAGGGTGGTGTTGGCCAGTTCCAGATTGCTCATCGGGAAAGGACGCTCGGTCTTGGGAAGCACCCATGGAGCACGGCTCATCGATTCGACGCCGCCAACCAGGACCAGGTCCGCGTCGCCGGTGGCGATCTGCCGGGAGGCCGCGATCGAGGCATCCAGCGAGGAGCCGCACAGGCGGTTCATCGTGGTGCCCGGCAGCGAGGTGGGCAGCCCGGCGAGCAGGGTGGCCATGCGGGCCACGTTGCGGTTTTCCTCGCCGGCGCCGTTGGCGTTGCCGAAGATCGACTCGTCGATGTCCGCGGCATCCAGCTGCGGTGCGCGGGCTACCAGCTCGCGCACGACATGGGCGGCCAAGTCGTCGGGGCGGTGGCTGGACAGTGCGCCGCCGATCTTGCCGAAGGGTGTGCGGATTGCGTCGTATAGGTAGGCCTGCTGCATCATCTCACTGCTCCATCGCTACGGGATGTTCACATTGTGAACTTATGTTCGTATGTTGAACTTTATCATTTACCGCCGTCGGCTTCAATAGATTTCCCGCACCGAGGCACCGGCCACGAAAAAGGTGCCCCACCGCCTGGGCGGTGGGGCACCTCGGACCCGCAATCCCCTAACTGGGCGTTGAACGCGACATTCAACGGCTGCCACCCGCTGGCTGCGTCGAACACCGGCTCCTGCACCGCCAGGCTGCAAATGGATCCGATAAAGCTTCCGTCCTCGCCGTAGGCGATCTCATCCCATCTGGCATCAAGGTCCTGGCAGGACACCGGCTCGATCCCGCTGCTCGACTTCCCGCCGGAGTCGAGAACTTCCCCGGCGGCGCGCTCCAGCCCGAAGTTGGCGAAGGCAACCTTGCTTTCGCCATCCTCGTCCTGGAATTGATCGAGGCTGCTGGAGATTTCCGTGATGCTGAATTCGCCAGCTGCGATGCTCCCGCCCCCGGCGTAGGCCTGGTCAATCTGCGCGATCTGCTCCTGGCACAGCGCGCAGTCCGAGGCGGAGAACTCCTTGAGTGCCGCCGTGTCGCCGGTTTCCACCGCATGATTCAGCAACGCCACCCAGTAGCCGATGGCGGCCTCGAGGCCTTCCCCGGAATGCTCTTCGAGAACTTGGGGCCGCTGCGGAACTTCGGCGGCCTGCTGCGTGGAACCCGGGCCAGCTGCCGCCGTGGCGCCTGGCGGATTGCCGGATCCTTCCTCGGATACGCTGACGCAACCGCTGGCGGCGAGCATGAGCGCAGCCGACAGTGCAACAAGCTTCACTTCGCGAATTCGAACCATAACCGCCCGCTTCCAGTAGGTACGCCCCCATCCGCAACCGTTATTACATCAATCATTTGGAAAATAAGATGGCCCGGAGGTTAACTTCTGGATTGCTTTCGGCTGTTTGCAGCTCGTGTTCCCTGGTCATTCGGGCTACTCGTTGCTTCCTCAAGGGAGGATGGTTACGGCTGCTCGGCCAGCTCCCCGGGGCCCTTGCTCAGTTCCGAGCTGGTCATCGGTGCGCGGGATTCTTCTGCCCCGATGTGCTTGGGCTTCTTGCTGACGCCGAACTTGCTGCGCTCCACGACGGGGTTCAGCTTCCCGTCTGGATCCGGCGGCGAGTCGCGGTGCTCTGCCATGGTGTCCTCCCTCAGTCCTGGCGCGTTCACGGCTCCGGACCACTGCGGGCGCCTGGCCGGGCCCGCAGGCTAGTGGTCATCGGGATGCCTGTGCTCATCGTAGGCGTGCTCCGGGCTGCGGGTCTAACATTTCTCGTGTTGGCTTGCCCTGAATCGGCTTCTGGCGGGCCACTGGCGTGCTGGCCTGCTGGTCTAGAGTAGTTCCATGGCCAATTCGACCAGCGGGGACTCGATGCTGGACCGCCTGGTGCGGATCCTGGATGCCTTCGACGCGCACAACCCGCAGCTGACCGTCAACGCCCTGTCCCGCCGGGCCGATGTCCCCCGGGCCACGGCCTACCGGCTGGTCGAATCGCTGGTCTCCCACGAACTGCTCTCCCGCGATGACGATGGCCAGGTGCGCCTGGGCCTGCGGCTGTGGGAGCTGGCCAACCGCAGCGCTTCCACGCTGGGCCTGCGCCAAGCCGCCTTGCCCTTCATGGAGGACATCAACCAGCTCATCGGCCAGAATACCCAGCTATCGGTCCTGGACCGGGATGAAGTGCTGATCATCGAGCGCCTCTCCCGGCCCGGGTCCGTGGTGAACCAGGCCAGCGTGGCCGGCCGGATGCCGGTGCACCGCACCTCCATGGGCATGGCCTTGCTGGCATTTGCTCGGCCCGAGGACATCGCCGGCTATCTGGGGCGCCACCATGCGGCGGTGGACGCAACCCATCCGGATTTCCGCGCCGAGATCGCAGAGATCCGCCGCAACGGCTTTGCCTCCTTCGATGGATTCATCGACCCGGAGACTACTGGGGTCGCCGCCCCGATCTTGGACGAATCGGGCTACCAGCTGGCGGTGATCTCGGTCGTGGTGCCCAGGGGTTCGGGAAACTTGCAGTCCGCCGCGCTGGCGCTGCGCACCGCGGCCCGCGGCATTTCGCGGTCCTTGGCCCCGGCTTCCTGATTCCGGCTGGCCCCGGCTAGGCCCACTGGCCCTGCAGGGCCGCGAGCGTCTCGGTGACCATGGCGCTGCGGCTGACCGATTTCGGCATGGCCGCCACCAGCGAATTGGGCTCGGTGCGCTCGGAGAGCGGCCGGAAGACCAGCGGCCGGTCCTCCAGGCTGCTCTGCGTGGGCTGCATCAGCAGCGAGTAGGCCAATCCGCGGCCCACTACCGCGTGGATGGAAGGCACATTCGCCAGCAGCCAGCTGACCTGCGCGGTGGCCCCATGGCGCTTGAACTCGTCCAGCGTATGCTGCAGGGCGGGCTCCAGGTCCAGGAAAGCGGCCGGGTACCGGGCCAGCTGGGAGAAGCTGATCTGCTCGAACCCGGCCAGCGGATGCTCGGGGCTGACCACGACCTGGCGGTGGAATTCCTTGAGCACCACCAGCGCGCAGTCGGGCCCGAACTGGGTCTCGTAGCCGATGGACAGCTGGGTGCGGCCGGAAAACAGCGCCTCCTGGATCTCGGGGCCGCTGCCTTCGATGAAGCTGAGCTGCAATTGCGGATGCCTGGTGCTGAACCACTCGATGAGGTGCGGGATGACATGGACCGCCAGCGTGGTGAAGACCCCCAGGCTCAGCCGCCCGGTCAGTCCGGTATGCACCTGGGAAACGGCTTGGCGCAGGTGCTCCACCTGGTCGGTGATGATCCGCGCCCGGGTGGCCACCTCCTGGCCTTCGACGGTGAGCGCGATGCCGCGCCCGCGCTGGCGCATGGCGAGCGTGACCCCCAGCGCCTGCTCCAGCTGCCCCAGGGCCAGGCTGACCGCCCCCTGGCTGACGTGGCACAGCCGCGCCGCCTGGGTGACGGATTGCGTTTCGGCGACCGCTGCGAAGTATTCGAGTTGCCGCAATGTCAGTTCACTCATTAGTTCTCCTTATGCCTGTATGCAGTAATTCTAGCTAGGCAAATGTGACGGGGGCCACCAAGATGGAATGAGCACCAGGGGAAGCAGCCCTTCCCCGGCACCATCCGTTGAAAGCGAGAGATCCGCCATGGGCCAATCCGAAGAACCGGCCGACCTGATTCCCTACGTCGTCACGCTGGGCACCGCCGGCGGCCCGCGCTGGTGGAAGGACCACCGCGGCACCCCGCGCTTCGGCATCGCCACCGCGGTGGTGGTCGGCGAGACCTGGTACCTGGTCGATTGCGGCCAGGGCGCAGGGCGCCAGGCCAATGCGGCCGGGCTGCAGCTGCCGCAGCTGGGCGGGATCTTCATCACCCACATGCACTCGGACCACACCGTGGATTTGCCTTCGCTGCTGCTCTTCGGCGCCTTCGAGCTGAAGAACACCGAGCGCGGGCCGATCCCGATCGTGGGTCCCGGCGACCGCGGCAAGCTGCCGCCGCTGTCCCCGCGGGCCACCTCGGTGCCCGAGCCCATTGCCCCCTCGCGTCCGACGCCCGGAATCGAAGGCCTGGTCTCCGGGATCCTCTCCGCCTACGCCACCGACTGCAACGACCGGATCTTCGATTCGCTGGCGCTCTCCCCGGCCGTGCAATTCGACCCGCGCGAAATCCGCCTGCCCGAGTCGCTCGGCTTCGACCCGGATACCGATGTGGCTCCGCCGATGGATCCCATCGAGGTCTTCCGCGACGGCAACGTCACCGTGTCGGCCATCCTGGTCTCCCACCACCCCACGGCCCCGGCCTACGCCTTCCGCTTCGACACCGCCGCCGGTTCGGTGACGATCTCCGGGGATACCGCTCCCTGCGCCAACCTGGCCACCCTGGCCCGGGGCACCGACCTGCTGCTGCACGAGGCCATCAACCTGGAGGTCCTGGCCGCGCAGTACTCCGACGCGCAGATGCTGCAGGCCACCATGGACCACCACCGCCGGGCCCACACCACCGCCGCGCAGGCCGGCAGGATCGCCACCGAAGCGGGGGTCGCCCACCTGGCCCTGCACCATCTGGTTCCCAGCTACAGCCCTCCCGAAGCCTGGCAGGAAGCACGTACGGCCTTCAGCGGGCGGCTCACGATCCCCGATGACCTCGACGTGATCCCCTTCGGGCCGGCCGCCCGCGCCACCCCGGCGCCGGCCACGGCCAGCACCCGCAGCAACTAGCATCCACAGCAAAGCACCGAAAGGACAGGGCCATGAGCCAGAACCCGCACGCAGGACCGGCAACGCCGGCACCGCAAGGCACGACCTACCACGCCAACCCCAAGGAGATGCGCAGGATCCTGTTCTCCAGCTTCCTGGGTACGGCGGTGGAGTACTACGACTTCATCCTCTACGCCACGGCCGCGGGCATCGTCTTCAACCAGGTGTTCTTCGCCGGCCTGGATCCGAATGCGGCCCTGTTCGTCTCCTTCGGCACCCTGGCAGTGGGCTATATCGCCCGCCCGCTGGGCGCATTCATCTTCGGGAACCTGGGCGACAAGATCGGGCGCAAGGCCATCCTGATCACCACGGTGCTGGCCATGGGCATCGCCTCGACGCTCATCGGCCTGCTGCCCACCACCGCGCAGATCGGCCTCTGGGCACCGGTGCTGCTGGTCAGCCTGCGCATCTTCCAGGGCCTGGCCGTGGGCGGCGAATGGGGCGGGGCGATGCTGCTGGCCTTCGAGAACTCGAAGAAGAGCTCGCGCGGCTTCGCCTCGGCCTTCGCCTACATGGGCGCCCCGGCAGGCACCATCCTGGGCACGCTGATCCTCTCCGGGATGTCGCTGCTGCCCAAGGCCGAATTCCTTTCCTGGGGCTGGCGGGTGCCGTTCGTCTTCTCCGCGGTGCTCATGATGCTGGCGATCTTCATCCGCATGCGCGTTTCCGAGTCCCGGATCTTCACCGAGGTCTCGGCCGCCGCGAAGAAAACCAAGAAGCGCATCCCCATCGCCGAGCTGTTCCGGAACCACCGCAAGCCGCTGATGACCGCGGTGGTGGCCGGGCTCTCGGGCCAGATGGCCCAGGGGCTGATGGGCGCGTGGGCGATTTCCTTCGCCGTGCAGCAGGCCATCCTGGCCCAGACCGAAGTGCTGAACATCAAGGCCATCGGCGGGGTCTTCACCGTGCTGGCCATTATCACCGCCTCCAAGCTCAGCGACCGGCTGGGCCGCCGCCGCATCCTGATCTGGGGAAATATCGCCGCGATCATCCTCGCCTTCCCGGTGATGGCCTTGCTGGAGATGGGCAGCACCATGGCCTTCATGCTGGCCATCGTGCTGGGACTGAGCCTGGTCCAGGGATTCACCTCCGGGCCCTATGGCGCCTTCGCCGGCGAGCTGTTCCCGACCGCGGTGCGCTATTCCGGAACGTCGGTGGGCTACCAGCTGGCTTCCACCCTTGGCGCCGGGTTCACCCCGATGATCGCCACCGCCCTGGTGATCGCCGGCGGCGGGAAGCTCTGGCTGGTGGCGGTGCTGTGGATGGCATTCTCCGCCATGTCCCTGGCGGCGCTGCTACGCTCGCAGGACCGCTCCGGCTCCGAGATCCAGAACCTGGATGCGGAGATGGGCTCGGGCCCGCTGGTGGACAAGTCCCGCAGGGCGCAGGGCCAGGAGGCTGCCGCATTGCGCCACTGAATCCCGCGCGGCTTCGGCGCAGGTGTCAGCCGTGCTGCGCGGTATCCTCGCGCAGCAGTTCCAGCGCGGCGGCAACCCGCCGCGGCATGGTGTGCCCGGCGGGCAATACCGCCACCACCGAATTCTGCTCCATCGCATCGGCTACCGGCACATAGACGACCTCCAGCCCGTCGTAGGTCGTCCCGGTGGCCGGCACGCTGTTGGCGAAGGAATAGCCCAAGCCGCGGCCCACGAGCGAGCGGATATTCTCCATGCTGGTGCTGCGCCACCTGATGTCCAGCTCCAGCCCGTGCGACTGGACCAGCGCGGTCAGCCGCTCGGCGGTGGGCGGGACATCGAGGATCACCGCCGGCTCCTCAACGATCTCTGCCAGCCGCAGCGAGTCGCGCCCGGCGAAGCGGTGCCCGGCGGGCAGCATGATCTGCAGGTGTACATCGACCACATGCTCGCTGCGCAGGTCCTCGTCCGTCTGCCACGCATAGCCGAAGGCCAGATCCAGCTTCCCCTGGCGCACGGCGTCCTGGATCGGGCCCGGGGCTCCCTCGGAAATGCGCAGGTCCACCAACGGGTGCCGCTGGGTGAAGTACTGGGCCAGCGGCGGCACCAGCCGGGGCGCCAGCGTCGGGCTGCACCCGACGCGCAGGGCGCCGCGCATCTGCTCGACGCTTTCGGACACGGCCAGCTCGGCCTCGGCCACGCGCTCCAGGACCGACCGGGCATGGCGGGCGAATTCGGTGCCGGCCGCGGTGGGCAGCAGCTTGCGCGACCGGCTGCGGATCAGCAGGTCGGCGCCCAGGGATTTCTCGAGCTGCGCGATGGCCATGGAGGCCGCGGCCTGGGAAATATGGCAGGCGGCGGCCGCGGCAGTGACCGAGCCGTGGTCAACGACCGCCACGAAGTACTGGAATTGCCGCAGGGTCAGCTCAGCCATAAGTTCCTCTGATGGTTTGTATTGATTCAATTGATTATCCATATTGTGTGTCGCGGAGCACACTTGTTACAAGCCAAGCCACATCGACCACCAAGGTGACACCCATGAGCAACAAGACCGCCGGGACGGCAAGGACGCCGCATTCCCTGCACTCCGATTCGCTGAACACCAAGGACATGCGCCGCATCCTCGCTTCCAGCTTCATCGGCAGCGCCATCGAGTACTACGACTTCATCCTCTACGCGACGGCAGCTTCCATCGTCTTCAGCCAGGTGTTCTTCGCGGATCTCAGCCCCTCCTTCGGGCTCTTCGCCTCCTTCGCCACCCTGGCCGCCGGCTACGTGGCCCGCCCGCTGGGCGGCATCGTCTTCGGCCACTTCGGCGACCGGATCGGGCGCAAGAAGATGCTGGTGCTGTCCATGATGATGATGGGCGTGGCCACCACGCTGATCGGGCTGCTGCCCACCACCGCGCAGATCGGCATCCTGGCCCCCACCGCCCTGGTGCTGCTGCGCGTGGTGCAGGGCATCGCGGTCGGCGGCGAATGGGGCGGGGCCGCGCTCATGGCCCTGGAGCATGCCCCGGCCTCCAAGCGCGGCTTCGCCACCTCCTTCGCCAACGCCGGCGGTCCGGCCGGCGCCATCCTGGCCACCCTGGTCGTCTCCGCCTTCTCGGCCATCGCCGGGGACCAGTTCCTGATCTGGGGCTGGCGCATCCCGTTCCTGCTCAGCGCGGCGCTGATTGCCGTGGGCCTGGTCATCCGGCTCAAGGTCGCCGAGACCCCGATGTTCAGCAAGCTCGCCGAAGCCAGCGAGAAGCGCAAGCTGCCGCTGCTGGAGGTGCTGCGCAACCACCCGCGCGCCGTGGTGCTGGCCCTGCTGGCCACCGTCAGCTTCTACTGCTGCCAGGGGCTGCTCACCGTCTGGGGCGTCTCGGTGGCCGTGGGCGAGGGCGTGGACCGCTCCGGGGTGCTGAACTGGAAGGCCGCCGGCGCGGTGCTCACCTTGATCGTCACCTTCTGGGCGGCCCGGATGAGCGACCGCGTGGGCCGCAAGCGGATGCTGGTTCTCGCCGGAATCGTCGGCATCGTGCTGGCCTACCCGCTGATGGCGCTGCTGAACAACGGCACCCTGTGGGGCTTCGCCGTGGCCATCGTGATCGGCAACGGACTGGTCCAGGGCCTGCTCTACGGGCCGATCGGCGCCTTTGTCGCCGAGCAGTTCCCCACCCACGTGCGCTACACCGGCGCCTCGCTGGCCTACCAGGGCGCCTCGGTGGTCGGTGCCGGATTCACCCCGATGATCGCTTCCGGGCTGGTCATCGCCGGCGGCGGCGGATTCTGGCTGGTCGCAGTATTCTGGATGCTCGTGATGGCCATCGGCCTGGGCGCGGTGCTGCTGACCCGCGAAAGCTCCAAAACCAGCCTCTCCTAGCAGCCAGTTGGCGCCCGCCGACCACCGCCTTTGCAATACGGTGGACGGCGGGTGCCCTTCATGCGCCAGCAAGATCCCGAAGAAAGAGAACAGCCCCATGCCCGCACAGATCAATTCCGGCCCGTACCCCGTGCGCGGCTACGCGAACTTCACCGGGGAGGTCTCGCAGAAGGCTAGCGAGTCCATCCCGGCCTGGAATCCCCCGGTGCGCGCGCCGCAGGGCGCACCGAATGTGGTCGTGATGCTCATGGACGACATGGGCTACAGCGACATCTCCCCCTTCGGCGGGGAAATCGACACCCCGGCGCTAGCCGAGATTGCCGCGGAGGGCTACCGGCTGGGCAACTACCAGACCCCGCCGATGTGCGCCCCGGCCAGGGCCGCCCTGCTCACCGGGATGAACCCGCACCGCGCCGGCTTCGCCTACGTCCCGCACATGGACCCCGGCTTCCCCAATTCCGCCATGGAATTGCCCGAAGACGCCCCAACGCTAGCCGAGAGCTTCAGGGCCGGCGGCTACGCGACCTTCATGGTCGGCAAGTGGCACCTGACCGTGGAATCGAAAATGCACGATGGCGCAGAGAAGAGCAGCTGGCCGCTGGCCCGCGGCTTCGACCGCTACTACGGCTGCATGGACGGGTTCACCTCGCTGCTGAACCCGCACCGGCTGGTGCGGGACAACAGCCAGGTAGTGGTCGATGAATACCCCGAGGGCTACTACCTCACCGACGACTTGACCGGCCAGGCGCTGGGGATGCTCACCGAGCTGCGCGCCAACGACCCGTCCAAGCCCTTCTTCCTCTACTTCGCCCACCAGGCCGTGCACGGCCCGCTGCAGGCCAAGCCCGCGGACCTGGAAAAATACCGAGGCCGCTACGACGCCGGATGGGACCACGTGCGCTCCGCGCGCTTCGCCCGGCAGATCGCCGAAGGCCTGTTCCCCGAATGCACCGCCTGCGCCCCGCGCAACACCGAGCCGGGAGCCGCGGTGGCGCCCTGGGATGAGCTGGCCCCGGAGCAGCAGCAGCTGTTCGCCCGCTACATGGAGGTGTACGCGGCGGCCGTGGACAACGTGGACCAGAACCTCGACCGGCTCATCGGCCACCTGAAGGCCACCGGCGAATACGAGAACACCATCATCGTGTTCACCTCCGACAACGGGGCCACCGCCGAGGGCGGGGACACCGGCACGCGCAGCTACTTCAGCCGCTTCGGCACCCCGCGCTTCGGCCTGCCCGAAGGCTGGGATCCCGATGTGGCCCGCGACCCGGAACTGATCGGCGGGCCACGGGCCTATGCGCACTACCCGCGCGGCTGGGCCTACGCCTCCAACACGCCGTTCCGGCTCTACAAGACCCACACCTACGGCGGAGGCACCCGCGTGCCGATGCTGTTGTCCTGGCCGGCCGGGCTTCCGCGGTCCGCAGCCGATGACGGGATCCGCCACCAGTACGCCTACGCAACCGATATCGGCGCAACCCTGCTGAATCTGGCCGGGATCGCGCCGCTGGGTCAGCGCCACGGAATGCCGGCGCAAGAAAGCGACGCGGTGCCATTCGATGCCTGGCTGCGCGATCCTTCGCAGCCCTCGGCGCACACCGAGCAGTACACCGAGCTCAACGGCCGCCGCGCCTTCATCGATGGCAAATGGAAGGCCGTGGCCCCCGAGCCCAACGGCCCCGGCTGGGAGCGGTGCGCCTGGGAACTCTACGATGTCGCCGCCGATCCCGCCGAGACCATGGACCTGGCTGCCGCCCACCCGCTGAAGGTCCTTGAGCTGGCCGAGCGCTGGCAGGCTGCCGGCTGGCGCAACCAGGTCTTCCCGCTCAATGACGACGGCTCGTTGAACCGCAACCGCCCGGCCACCGAACTGGCCCTGGAGCAACCGGTCACGCTGCGTCCCGGCGCCCCGAGCCTGGAACGCTTCCGCAGCGCCAAGCTGACCCGGCTGCGTTCCTTCAGCATAGATGCGCAGCTGGAGCACCGGATGCACGACGCCGGCGTCATCGTGGCGCACGGCGACCAGGGCGGCGGCTACGTGCTGTCCGTCCAGGACGGGCGGGTGCATCTGGGCTACAACCAGTACGGCACGACGCGCCGCACCAGCGCGCCCCTGGCCACCGGCGACCGGCAGATCACGGCCGAGTTCAGCGCCCGGCCCGGGCTGCGCTGGGATATCCGGCTGCTCGTGGACGGGGTGGAAGCGGCCCGGCTCGATGGCCTGCTGCAGCTGGCCGGCATGGCGCCCTTCGCCGGGATCAGCGTCGGGCTGGACCGCGGCGGGCCGGTGGACTGGGAGCTTTCCGAGCGCCACGGCTGCTTCCGCTACAACGGGAGCTTGCACCAGGTGCGCTATACGCCGGGGCCGAAAGCCGACTACAACCCGGAGCAGATCCTGGCCCTGGACCGGGCCATGGCCCGCGCTTTCGAGTAGCCGCCGCACCGCGCCGCGCAGCTGGCTAGCTGCGCGGCGCGACGGTGCGGAAACCGGTATTGCTGCTGGCGGAGTCCGCGCTGTTGGAGGTGCGGGCCGCAACCCGGTAGCGGTTGCAGTAGGAATCGTGGCAAAGGAAGGATCCGCCGCGCATGACCCGGCCGTGCCCGATGGTGGGCCCGGCCGGATCCGCACCGGGAGAATTGCGGTAGTACTTGGGCAGGAACCAGTCGGAGCACCATTCCCAGACATTGCCGCTCGTCTCGTGCAACCCGAAGCCGTTGGGCGGGAATGAACGGACTTCGGCGGTGCCCAGAAAACCATCCGCACAGGTGTTGCGCACCGGGAATTCGCCCTGCCAGATATTGCACCGGTGCTCGCCCTCCGGCCCGAGCAGCTCATCGCCCCACGGGTACCGCTTGGATTCGAGCCCGCCGCGCGCGGCGTACTCCCATTGCGCCTCGGTGGGCAGCAAGCGCCCGGCCCAGGCGCAATAGGCCTGCGCGTCGTTCCAGGAAACCTGGACCACCGGATGCTGCGGAATCTGCCGCCAGCTGGATTCGGCACCGTGCGGGTGCGCCCAGCTGGCCCCGCGCACGGTGAGCCACCAGCCGGCACCTTCGGCGCTGCCCAGGATGTCCTTGTCCGGGGCCTGGGCCAGCAGGTGGAAGACCGCCGAATAGCCATAGGCCTCGGACTCGGTCCGGTACCCGGTGGCTTCCACGAAGCGGGCGAATTCCGCGTTGGTCACCGTGGTGGCATCGATCGAGAAGCCCGACAGTGCCACGGCGTGCACCGGCCCCTCCCCGTCCTTCGCGTAGCCTTCGCCAAAGGCATCCCCCATGGCGAAGCTGCCTGCGGGCAGCGCCACCTCGGCAACCTGGCGAGTTGCCGGATCAATGCCGGCCTGCGGGAGCCCAGGCACGGCCGCGGGTGCGGCGCTGGACCCGGTTTCGGGGTGCTGACGCTGGGCAGGATGGCAGCAGGACACGGCGGACCTCCTTAGTGGAATCTGGTTTCTCCCAGCCTAGCCGAGCGCTGCCGCCCGGGCTCGCCAGCCCTTGGCGGCGCCCTAGCGCACCCGGAACACGTCGATGCGCACGCCGCCGGGGCGCCGTTCGCCCACGCCCAAGAACAGGGTGCGGTTCATCCAGGCATGCGGCCCGGAGTCATCGGCCGAGAGGTACGGGACGCAACGGAAGTAGACGCGGGAAGGATCCACCTGCTGCCCGGCCATCATCTTCTCCAGGTCTGCCGGGTCCGCCGAGCGCACCGCCCGGTTTTCCACCAGGATGCGCTGTCCATCCTCCAATTCCAGGACGTAGTTCGCTTCCAGCAGGGCCAAGTCCGCGGTCGGATAGCGCTGGAAGTCGGCCCCGGCATCCAGCACCTTGCCCTGGATCCCGGGGCCGGCTACGCGTCCGCCGCGGATCGGGGCCACCCTCCGGATGCCCTGTGCGGTGGCGCCGATGTCGATGGTCTCACTGACCTCGACCTCGATGGTGGCCACGAAGTCCAGTGCGGGCGGGGTTGGGTTCTGCTCCATTCCAGGTCCTTTCAAGGGTGCTTGTTTCCATTGTCCAGCAGGCCCGGGCTATTCGGCCTTGGCCGGCTGCGCAGCGGCATCTGCGGCGGCTGGTTGCTGCCGGTTGCCCGTTCCCGGCGAGCGCAGCATCCCCAGGGCGGCCGCGGCAACCAGCACCACGATGCCCACGCCCAGGTAGAGCTGGCCGGCGGTCCACGAGGCATCAAGCAAGCTGCCGGCAGCCAGCGGGGCGAGGATGGCGCCGAACCGGCCGATGCCGATGGCCCACCCGACGCCTGTTCCGCGCGATTGCGGAGCGTAGGAGGCCGGGGCCAGGGTATACAGGCCGGCAACGCAGCCGTTGATCAGCATGCCGACCAGGACGCCGAGCACGAAGGCCAGGGCGAGGATGCCGGCGGCCGAGATGAAGACCACCATGAGCACCGAGGAAAGCACGGTGAACGCGATGAGCACCTTGCGGACGGCCCATTTGGCAGTCAATGCGCCGAAGAGCAGGGAACCGAAGGTGCCGCCCAGGGTCAGCATCAAACCGCCTACCACGCCCTGGCTTTCGGTCATGCCCGCGGTAACCAGCAGCTTCGGGGTCCAGCTGTTCACGAAGTAGAAGCCGAACATCACGGCGAAGAAGGCAACCCAGATCACCGTGGTCACCCGGCGGGTATCCGGCGAGAACAGCGCGAGCACGGCGTTGCCGCTTCCCTTTGATCCATCGTTGCCCTGCTCGGGCAGGACTACGTCCTCGGCACCCAGGCGCATCTTGCGTGCCAGCTGGCCCAGCTTCTGGCTGGTTCGCGCGGTACGCCGGGTTAGCAGGAAGTCCACGGACTCCGGAACGACGGCCAACAAGGCGAAGAAGGCAGCCATCGTCAGCGCACCGCCGAAGATGAAGACCGAGCGCCAACCATAGTGCGCCTGCAGCCAGACTGCGGCCATGCCGCCCAGGGTGGCGCCGACACCATAGCCAGCGGTGTAGATGCTCACGGCCATGCCGCGCCAGCGCCCATTTGAGTACTCGCTGGTGATCACGTTGGTGCATGCCAGGATGCCGCCGACGCCCAGGCCCGTGACGATACGCCAGATGGCAAGGGCCGTCATGGAATCTGCGGTGGCGGAGAGGAACATGCCCGCCGAAGCGAGCGCGGTGGTGCCCAGCAGCATCGGGCGGCGTCCGAACAGGTCGGCAAATGGGGCCAGGAACAACGAGCCAGCGGCCATGCCAAAGAGGCCCGCGCTCAGCAGCACGCCCAGCGCGGCTCCGTTCAACGAGAATTCTTCGGAAACCTGGTTCGAGGTAAACGCCATGGCCAATACATCAAAACCATCGAGGGCGTTCAAAAAAGTGCAGACTGCGACGACCAGCCATTGGAAGGCCGACATCGGTGAATTTTCAATTCTCTGCTTGATGTCCATGGGGAACTATCTCCAGTTTCGGGGTGCACCAAGCCACCCGCCGAGCCGTTTCTGCCTGCCGGCGGTGGTGCCTAGATGGGAATTCAGCTAGTTCGGTTCGATGGTGACCACAGCAGGCCCGCCACCGGTGGCGGCATCGGCTTTGGCGCCGGTCTTCGAGGTAATGGCCCGTGAAACGCAGCAGTTCATCTTGCTCGACTGGCGTTTTTGCCGTTCGGAGTAGAACACGTCGCGGTGGTCGATATGACCGGTGATCTCGGTGATGCGCACCTCGCACAATCCGCATTCGCCCTTGCGGCAGTCGGACATCATCTGCGCCCCGGCATCTTCCAAGGCCTCAAGCATGGACCGCCCCTGCGGAACGGCCACTTCCAGGCCCAGCTTGGGAACCCGGACAATGAATTCTTCGGGGTCATGCCAGCCGGAGTTGCCAAAGGTTTCATAGCGCAGCGCCGAAGGTTCCAGCTCGCGCTCTACCCAGCCCCGGCGAACCGCATCCATGAGCCGGATCGGCCCGCACATGTACAGTTCCGTTTCCTGACCAGCACGTCCAAGCAACTCGTTGACCTTCAGCGACGTGCCCTCGTCATCAACGTGGACTTCCAGCCGGGAACCGTGCTCGGTTTGCAGTTCGGACAGGTAGGCCATGGCCGAACGCTTGCGTCCGGCGAAAACCAGCGTGTAGTCAGCCTTCAATCCCTTGAGCACCGAAGCCATATTCGCCATGGCGGTGATGCCAACACCCCCGGCCAGCAGGATGTAGTGCTTGGCTCCCACGCGCAGCGGGAAGTTCTGCAATGGCTGGGTGATCTGCAGCCGGTCCCCTACCGACAGCTCGTGCATGTAGGTCGATCCGCCCCGGGACAGCGGCGCCTTGAGCACGCTGATCGCCAGAGTTGTTCCGTCGGCGCTGGATTCAACTACGGAGTAGGAACGCTTGGCATCATTGCCGTTGATCTGTACCGCCAGATCAATGTGGGAGCCTGGCTCGGCGCGCTTGGGCAGCTGCGGGGCGAGTTCAATGCGCTTGATCCCGTCGGCCACCTCCACGATGCGGGTGACTGCCGCGTCCTGCCAGACTTCAATATTCGTCGCTGCCATTGCGTTGGCACCAACCTTTCAGTTTGAGCGAGGGAACCGGCTAGGCGCGGGCGGACTGGTTTGCTTCGGCTGCGAGCATGCCTTCGAGGATGCGGCGGACCCACATGCCTCCGGCGTCGATGTTCAGGTTGTAGAACTCGTAGTCCGGGTTGGCATCGATGGCTTCCTGCTGGGCCTTGAGCATCGCTTCGTCCTCGCCGAAGACGCCATGCACGCCGTCACGCAGCTGGGTGGTGATCAGCTGGCTGTCAAGGCAGTAGTTGCGCATGAACGCCCAGAAGTAGTGCGAGGAGCGATCGGTTTCCGGGGTAATGGTGTTCACGACGAAACCATTCACGCCTTGGCTGCGGTCGCCTTCCGGTGCTCCGGTGCCGGCCTTGGCCACACCCACGTCAATGGTGATGGTTGCCGGTGCTTCGAAGTGGATGATCTGCCAGCGGTCTACCTTGCCCTCGAAGCCCGGGAACTTATCGCGCATGTTCTTCAGCCAGAACGGCGGTGCATCGATATTGTGCATCCAGCGGGTGACGGTGACCTTGTTGCCCTCGTGCGTGGTGATGAATTCCGAGTCGCTGAGCTCATCCTGGCCGATCGAGGAGGAATGCACGAATTCCTCATGGGTCAGGTCCATCAGGTTGTCCAGGATCAGCTGGTAGTTGCAGTCCGCGGCAATGGTCATGCCGTCGCCTGCCCATTGGTCGGAAGACATCTGGTGCATGTCCGGGACCCGATCCGGGTCTGCCAAGGATGGGTCGCCCATCCAGATCCACACGTAGCGGTAGCGCTCGACCAGGGGGAAGGAGGGAACGGTGGCCGAGGGGTTGATGGTCTCCTGGGCGGGCATGGAGACGCAGCGGCCAGCGGAGTTGTAGACGATGCCGTGGTAGGGGCACTGCAGTCCGTCTTTGCCTACGGTCTTGCCCATGGACAGCGGGGCCAGCCGGTGCCAGCAGGAATCGGCCAGCGCCACGGCCTTGCCGTCTTCGGTGCGGTAAAGGGCTACCGGACGCTTGGCGATGGTGCGGGACATGGGCTTGCGCGTGACCTCGTGGTCCCATGCCGCTACGTACCAGGCATTGAGCGGGTGGCCCATGATCTTGGCGGTGGTGGTGCTCTTGGCTGCAACCTCGGTCATGGCAGTCCTCTCGATGGCGGACCCGGCTGCGCTCAGCCATGGCGGATCCAGTATGTGATTTGCTCAAGGGTGGAATTCGGCAAACTATCTATGCACATAGATAGTTTGCATGCCATTAGAATAGCTATACACATAGTGATTGGCAACACATTTCCGGAAAGAGGCGATTTTGAGTCTTCGCAACGCGCTGCTTTCGCTGCTGACAGTTGAGCCAATGACCGGCTACGACCTGTATAAAGTCTTCGAATCCTCGGTCGGGCACGTCTGGCACGCACCGGACTCGCAGATCTACCCCGAGCTGAAACGCATGGAATCCGAGGGGCTCATCACGGGCCAGGATGTACCGTGGGGTCCGCGCGGAAAGAAACGGCAATACACCATCACCCAGCAGGGAGTTGCCCAATTCAAGGGCTGGATGAACACCCCGCTGGAGTACGCACGCACCCGCGATCCGGCGCATCTCAAAGCGGCTTACCTGGAGTGGGCGGAACCCGAGGCCGCACGTGAGCAAATGCGAGGGCATATCGCTCATCACCAGTCCCTGCTCAAGCAATGGCAGGAACGGATCACCGAATTGGAGCAAGGTTCGAACTCCATGCTCGCCAAGCGATTGAAGAGCACGCCGCGCAAGGATTGGGAAGCGACGGTCGCCTATAAGCGGTTCACCTACGAGGGCCTGATTGCCCGGGCAGAATCCGAAATCCAATGGGCTACGCGCGGGCTGGAACTCATCGATTGCTTGAACGCCTGAGAGCTGCTGGCGGGCGCAGGAAAGCCGCCGGTCCCGCAAGGACCGGCGGCTCAGCTTGCTACTTGGGGTCCGTCAAGAACTTCGTCTTGGCTTCCTCCGGACGATGCCCCTGCTTGGCCTTCTGGATTTCGGCATAGACGTGGTGGCGGAGTTCGGTGAACCGCGGCAGCGACCGGGTCTCCAGCTGGTCGCGCTCTGCCGGCAGGTCAATGGCAATATCCTCCTGCACCACGGTCGGCGACGAGGAAAGAATGATCACCCGCTCGCCCAGGTAGATCGACTCGTCGATATCGTGGGTCACGAACAGCACCGTCACGCCCAGCTTCTTCCAGACATTGCGGATCAAATCCTCGAGGTCAGCACGCGTCTGAGCATCAACGGCCGCGAACGGCTCATCCATCAGCAATACCTCTGGCTGGTAGGCCACCGCGCGGGCAATCGCCACGCGCTGCTGCATGCCGCCGGAGAGCTGCCAAGGATAGGACTTGGGCACATGGGCCAGCCCCACGGCCTCCAGCGCCTCGTCGACCAGCTTCTTGCGCTCGGCCTTGGGCACCCCGGCATTCTTCAGAGGCAGCTCCACATTGTCGGCCACGCGCAGCCACGGAAACAGCGAACGGCCGTATTCCTGGAAGACCACAGCCATTTTCTTGGGCGGCCCCGTGACCTTCTGGCCGTCCAGCAGCACTTCGCCGCTGGTGGCGCCCAGCAACCCGGCAATGCACTTGAGCAAGGTGGTCTTGCCCGAGCCCGAAGGGCCCACCAGGCAGACCAGCTCCCCGTGCCCCAGGTCAAAGGTCAGGTCGCGGACGGCTTCGATATCGCCGCCGTCAGTGTGGTAGACCTTCTTCAGGCCACGAACCGAAAGCAGCGCTTCGCCTTCTGGCAAGGTGCGTCCACCGGTGGTTCCATTCTGGCTAGACAGCATTTTCAACCTCTTTCAGACCGTTGTACCAGCGCAGCACGCGGCGTTCGATCCACTGGAAAATAAATGACATGATGACACCGATCAGACCCAGCACCACGATGCCGGACCACATTTCCGGAACAGCGAAGGAGCGCTGGAACTGGACTATCGCGAAGCCCAGCCCGGAGGAGGACGCGAACATCTCGGAAATGACCATCAGGATCAGCCCGATCGACAGGCACTGGCGGATGCCGGCCATGATGGTCGGGGTGGCGCTGGGCAGCACCTGGTAGCGGATCCGCGAGAAACCGCTGATCCCGTAGGAACGGCTTGTTTCGTTCTGCACCGGGTCGATGGCGCGCACGCCTTCGATGGTGTTCAGCAGCACCGGCCAAATGGCTCCGGAGATGATGACTGCGATCTTCATTCCGTCGTTGATGCCCACCAGCAGCATCAGCACCGGAATCAGCACCGGCGGCGGCAAGGCGCGGAAGAATTCGAAGACCGGCTCGGTGATGGCCCGTGCGGTGCGGTTCAAGCCCACCAGCAGGCCCAGCAGCACGCCGAGCACGATGGCCCCGAGCACGCCGAAGACCAGCCGCTGAATGCTTGGCAGCACATCGGTGAACATCCGTTCGCCGATCCAGGTCTCGATAAAGGTCCTGACCAGGTCGGCCGGGGTGGGAACGAAGAAGCTCGCTCCGCCCAGGGTGGCGGCAACCCACCAGAGGACCAGCAGGATAGGCAGGGCCACGAGGAAGGTCAATGACTTCAGGGTTCTCATGCGATGACTTCTCCTCGAACAGAGGCATGCCAGGAGAGCACGCGCTTCTCGACCACGCGCATGCACAGGTTGATCACCACGCCCAGCAGGCCGGTGGCCACGATCAGCGCGTACATTCCGGCAATTGCGCCGCCGGATTGGGCCAGCTGGATTTCCTTGCCCAGCCCCGGGGAACCGATGATCAGTTCCGCGGTGATCGCCAGGATCAGCGCTACCGCTGCTCCCAGGCGGATGCCGGTCATCAGGTACGGCAGCATGGTGGGGAAAATGACGTCGCGAATGCGCTGGAAACGGGAGAACCCGTAGGAGCGGGCTGTCTGCATCGCCACGTTGTCCACGTCCGCCACGCCGTAGAGCACCTGGATCAGCACCTGCCAGAAGCAGGCGTAGATGATCAGCATCAGAGAGGACTCGATCTTCGTGCCGAACATCAGCACCGCCAGCGGGATCAGCGCCACCGATGGAATCGGGCGCAGGAATTCGATGGTGGAGTTGGTGGCGCGGCGCAGGAAGGACGACATGCCGATGGCCAAGCCCAGCACCAGGGCCAGCAGCACGGCGATGGCCAACCCGATGAACCAGGCGAGCAGGGTCTCGCCCACAGCCACCCAGAAGGCCGTCAGCATGAAATCGGCGAACAGTGTCATCAGCACTTCTGAAGCCGGCGGCAGGTAGGCGGCCTGGACGATTCCCAGGGCCGGGAGCAGTTCCCAGATGCCAAGGAAAATCACGATGCCGATCAGCCCCCACACCCCGTTGGGCACCGCCGATCCGGTTCTTGCGCGCTTGGCCCTGCGCGCCCTCGCAGGTGCTGCGCTCGTGGCACTCATGGCAGCAGCTTTTCCAAGTCAACCGGCTTGGACAAGGTCCCGTAGCTTTGCGCCGCGTCGCCGAGCTTCTGCACGGCCTCGCGGTTGAAGTCGGTGCGGAAGCGCGGCAGCACCATTTCAGCGCGGACTTCCTCGCTGATCTTGGTGTACGTGCCGACGATGTCGCGGACCTCGTCGGGGTTCTGCTGCGCGTAGTCCAGCGACTTGTTCATCGCCCTGGTGAACTTCTGCGCCACCTCGGGATTTTCCTGCGCATACTGCGCCGAAGTGAAGTAGCCGGCAACATCCAGCTCCGGATCGAATTCGGCGAAGTTCGCCGACAGCATTTTCGCTCCGGCGTCCAGGGCCGAGCTCTGGAATGGCTCCAGGATCCAGGCCGCATCGACAATGCCGTTCTCCAGCGCTGCCGGGGCATCAGGGAATGGGACCTCGACGAATTCGATGCTCCCCGGGTCTCCCCCGTCTTCTTCGACGATCGACTTGATGGTGGTGTCGCCGATATTCGACAGGTTGTTGACCGATACCTTCTTGCCGGCCAGGTCCTTCGGCGAGGAGATCTTGGAATCGCCCTTGACCAGCACGGAGCCGACATCCGAGGTGCCATCTCCCGTGGTGGAGATGCCATTGGCAACGAATTTCATGTCCAGGCCCTTGTCATTGGCGACCATCACGGAAATGAGGTTTGAGAAGGCGAAATCGTAGCTTCCGGATTGGATGCCCGGGACGATGGCCGAGCCTCCGGTGGCGGTTTCGATTTCCAAATCCAGGCCTTCGTCAGCGAAGAAGCCCTTGGCGTCCCCGAGCCAGATGGGTGCGGTATCCACGATCGGGATCACGCCGACGGTGATTTGCTCTAGCGAGCCCCGGGCATCGGCGGAGTTGTCTGCTCCTCCGCTGGGTGAACCGGAGCTGCAGGCGGCCAGCGCGAGCACTGAGATGGAAGCGAGTGCGAACTTGAGCGAGTGTTTCATGGCGAATTCCCCCATTGTGGTGCGATTGCCGCTGCGTCCCCGGCTTCCCGGGGCCGCAGCAGCATGAGTGCAAAGCAGTTGGATTACTTGATGACCAGCTGGTCCATGTCCGGGGCCTTATCTAGGAATCCGAACTTGGCCGCCAGCTCGCCGAGCTTGGTCAGCTCGGGAAGCGGGGTTTCAGCCTGCCAGGTTTCCATCAGCAGTCCCTGGGCCACCTTGGCGTCCATGTTGATGAAATCGGGAAGCATGGCGCGGGCGGCATCCGGATCGCTTTCAGCCGTTTCGAGAACTTCTGCCATCGCGGCCTTCCAGTTCGTGATGACCTCGGGGTTCTCCTCGGCGAACTTGCCGCTGGTGAAGCTGACCATGGTTGGCATGCCGGCAATGGCATCCTGGTTCGGGTAGCCCACCAGCTCGTTGTCCTTGTTGGCCAGCGCGCGGGAGAGGAATGGCTCTGGGACCCAGATCGCGTCGACGTTGCCGCGGTCCAGCTGGGCTTCCATATCCGGGAACGGCATTTCGCTGAACTTCAGGTCCCCAGGATTGGCTCCGGCCATCTCCGCCGATTCCATGATGGTCAGATCGCCCTGGGTGCGCAGCGCGTTGACCGAGGTGGTCTTGCCTGCCAGGTCCTTCCAGCCACTGATTGCCGAGTCCTTGCGGGCAACTACGCCGTTGGCATCTTCGCCTGAGCTGCGGGACTCGGAGTAGCCGGTGACGATCTTCATGTCCAGGCCCTTGTCCGCTGCGGTCATCACCGATAGCGGGTTTCCTACGGCAATGGCCAGTTCGCCGGTGGAAACTGCGGGCAGCATTGCCGCTCCGGCGTTGGAGGTGCTCAGCTCGACATCCAGGCCGTGCTTCTCGAAGGTGCCGGTATCGATGCCCTGCTGCACTGCTACCGACGGTGCGATGGGCAGGATGCCCACGGTGATCTTGGTCAGCGAGCCGTCTTCGGCGGCCGCGGAATCGCTTCCTTCGGCTTCCCCCGAGCCGGAGAGCGACCCTCCGCCGCAGCCAACCAGGCCCAGTGACAGGACTGCCGCACCTGCGAGTAATGTAGACCAGCGCTTATTCATATTTCCCCCTAGAAAGCCAGTGCCCCGGTCCCGAGTGGCAGACCGCGAAAAGCGTGTGATTTGAGACACATAACCAGACTAGGGTAATCATTGAAAAAGTCAATGGTTGACCTTGTAATGATTTAACTTCTAAGGCTGCAGGCCAGATCCTGGCCGATGGTCAATGGTTTCCAGCCCGGACGCTGCCATCAACGCCCGGGCTGGAAACCCTCAACTGTATTGCTTGCGCAGATCGGCTTTGCGGATCTTTCCGCTGGCCGTGCGCGGCAGTTCATCGAGGAATACTGCGGTGCGCGGAATCTTGTAGCGGGCCAGCCGGCCATTGAGATGGGCCACGATCTCCTCCTGGCTCAGCGAGCTTCCCGGCTTGAGCACGGCGATCGCACGCGGCACCTCGCCCCATTTATCGTCCGGGATCCCAATGACCGCGACAGACTCGATTTCGGGCAGCTCCATGATGGCTTGCTCCACTTCCGCCGGGTAGATGTTCTCACCGCCGGAAATAATCATGTCCTTCAGGCGATCCGAGATGAACAGGAAGCCTTCCGCGTCCACATGCCCGATATCCCCGGAACGGAACCAGTCGGGTTCGTAGAAGGCGCCGGCACTAGCTTCAGGGCGGTTCCAGTATTCCTGGATGACATTGGGACCGCTGATCAGGATTTCGCCCACCTCGCCGGCGGGCAGCTCGTTGCCCAGGGAATCGGCAATGCGGATATCGGTGAAGAAGTGCGGCAAACCTGCCGAGCCCATTTTCGGGCGGGAATGCGCGGCTTGCAGCAAGGTGGCTCCCGGTGCGGTTTCAGTCAGCCCGTATCCGCCGCTGAACCCCAACCCGCGGGCCTCGTAGGCTTCCAGTACACGCAGTGGCACGGCCGAGCCGCCGCAGGTGAGCATTTGCAGCGAGGACAAATCGGTGTCCGCCCACTTTTCGTGCTCGGCCAGGAGCTGGAAGGTGGTTGGCACCCCGGAAAGCTGGGTGACCTGGTAGCGTTCCACCGCATCCAGGACGGCAGCGGGTTCGAAGCGCTCCTGCAAAACCACAGTTCCGCCCTTGAGCAGCATCGGCAGGGCGCCCATGCCCAGGGCCGCCACGTGGAACAGCGGAGCGATGAGCAGGACCACCGATTTGCTGGTGATGTCGTAGTCCACGATCACGTTGTAGGAATTCCACGTCATGTTCGCGTGGGTGAGCACCGCGCCCTTGGGCGTGCCAGTGGTTCCCGAAGTGTAGAGGATGATGGCCGGGTCTTCGAGTTCCACGGCGATGTCCCCGTGCGCGGCATCGCCGGCCTGCAAAGCCCGCTCATAGGAGCTGTCTTCGCAAGGAACCAGCGCGACGTCCCAGGCCCGGGCCACCGGGCTGCCGGCAATGGCCGCCTGCGCTTCATCAGCGAAGTTCTGGATATAGACCAGCACTTCGCTGCCCGAATCGCGCAAGGCGAAGTTCAGCTCCCGGGGAGCCAAGCGCACATTGAGCGGCACAAACAACGCACCGAGTTGCGTGGCGGCGAACATGGTCTCCAGATAAGCAGTGTGGTTGGCCCCGAGGAACGCCACGCGGCTGCCCCGGGTAATCCCCTGGGCTGCCAGGGCACTGCTGAGCTTGTCGATGCGTTCTGCCAGCTGAGCGTAACTCAGGCTGACTCCCGCGTGGATCACCGCAACCTGCTGCGCGGACTTCACCCGGCGCCGGTGGATCCAGTTGCCAAACCCCTTATTCAACATCTGTCACTCTTTTCATTAGGTCGATCGTTGCGGCTATCGCGCTGGCCCAGCAGCGCTGCGCCCTAGGCGTAGAAGCGGTAGAGGCCGCGGGAGACAACGGCCGGCTTCGTGCCGCCCTCCACTTCGACCACCTGGTCCACTGCGATCTGGTATCCGCCCTTGACCTCTTCCACTTCGGCAATTACGGCCTTCATGCGGACCTTGGAGCCCACTGGCACCGGAGACGGGAAGCGGACTTTTTCCAGGCCGTAGTTGACCTTAGTCTTCACGCCGGTGACATCGAAGAGCTCGGTCCAGAAGGCGATCTGCAGGCTCAGGGTCAAATAGCCATGGGCAATCGGTCCGCCGAATGGCCCGTCCTTGGCCTTTTCCGGATCGGTATGGATCCACTGGTGGTCATCGGTCGCGTCAGCGAAGGTGTTGACCTGTTCCTGGGTGACCACACGGTATTCGCTGTAGCCCAGGTCCTTGCCCTGTGCGGTGGCGAGGTCTGCGTAATCCAAAATGGTCGGTGCCATGGTGTTTCTCCTGGTGTTGTGTTGGTTGTTTGCGGAAGTTCGTTGCTGCCGGATTCAGCGGAAGGCGCTGACCCCGGTAATTGCCCGCCCGATGATCAGCGAGTTGATTTCGTGGGTGCCTTCGTAGGAATAGATGGCTTCGGCATCGGCGTGGTGGCGGGCCACGTTGTTCTCCAGCAGGATGCCGTTGCCGCCGCAGGCTTCCCTGGCCAGGGCCGCGGTTTCGCGCAGCATCCGGGCTGTGAACATCTTGGCCATCGCCGAGTTCTCGTCGCGGTAGATGCCGGCTTCTTGCTGCTGGGTCAGGCGCACCACCATGGCCAGGCAGGCGGTGGCGTTGGAGAGCATATGCGCCAGCTTTTCCTGGATGAGCTGGAAGGAGCCCAGCGGCTTGCCGAACTGGCTGCGCTTGGCGACGTAGTCGCGGGCCGATTCATAGGCCCCGAAGCACACGCCGGTGGCAATCCAGGCGACATCCGAGCGCATATTGCGCAGGCACGCAGCGACGTCCGCGAAGGAGTTGATCTCCGCCAGCCGCGCGGCGGCCGGGACCCAGGCATCGGCAAGCTCGATGTCGGCGTTCTGCATGATGCGCAGGCTGGTCTTGCCCGGGATCTTGCTCAGTTTCACGCCGGGCGCGTCCGTTGGCACCAGGAAGCACTTGACCTGCGAGTCGGCCTCGTCGCGGGCGAAAACTGCCAGCACGTCGGCTTGGCTGGCGCCACCGATCCAGCGCTTTGCGCCGTTGATCAGCCAGCCAGCTTCCCCGTCGCGCTGCGCCTGCTTTGCCGAGGTCGCCAGCCCTCCGGCGATATCCGAGCCGTGGTCCGGCTCGGTCAGCGCGAACACTCCTTTATAGGCGAAGGAAGTGATCTGCGGTTCCAGCTGCGCAACCTGCTCTGGGCTTCCGCCCAGATTCACCGTGGTGCGGAACAGGCCCGACTGCGCGTTGTAGAAGGTGGCTACCGAGGCATCCATGCGGCCCAGCTCGAAGTTGCGGAAACCGGCATAGAGGCCCGAGGGGCGCTGGCCCGCTTCCAGGACTTCGGCAGGTTCCATCAGCTGGGCGTCGACCAGCGGCGCGATAATCTGCTCCGGGAATTCCCCACGCTCCCAGTAGTCGTCGAGTACCGGGCCCACATGCTCTTCCAAAAGGGCACGCAGGCGCGACAGGGCATCGCGCTCCGCCTCGCTGAGCAGATCCTTGAATCCGTAGAAATCGCTGGTGGCCACTGCTTCCATCAGCCCTGCACCCCCAGCACGCGAAGCGCATTGCCTTTCAGGATCCCCGGGCGGACTTCATCCTTCAGGTCCAGCTCGGCAAAGGCGCCAAGCCATTTCTGCGGAGTGATCAGCGGGAAATCGGTGCCGAACAGCAGCTTGCGCGCGAGCACGTTATTGCCCATCTTCACCAGCGAGGCCGGGAAGTACTTGGGGCTCCAGCCCGACAGGTCGATGTAGACATTAGCCTTGTGGGTGGCAATGGAATTCGCCTCGTCCTGCCAGGGCACCGAAGGGTGGGCCATGACGATGGCCAGGTTCGGGAAGTCCGCGGCCACATCGTCCAGCAGCATCGGGTTGGAATAGCGCAGCTTGATGCCGCGACCGCCGGGAAGTCCGGCACCCATCCCGTTCTGCCCGGTGTGGAAAATGCATGGCAGGCCCAGTTCCTGCAGCGTCTCCCACAGCGGGTAGAAGCTCTCATTGCTTGGGTCGAAGCCCTGCAATGACGGGTGGAATTTGAAGCCGCGCACTCCCAGGGACTCGGCCTGGTACCGCGCGTCGTCAATAGCCTGCTGCCCGCGGCGCGGATCGACCGAGCCGAAGGGAATCAGCACGTCATTGTTCCGGGCACAGCCTTCCACCAGATCCTCGATGGAGTTCGGATCATGCCCCAGCGCGGTGCGCGCATCGACGGTGAAGACCACTGCGGCCATCTTCAGGTCGCGGTACAACTGCGCGATGCTGTCGATGGACGGGGTCCGGTCCGCTGACTTGAAATACGCTGCCGAGGCCTCGAAGAGGTCTTCCGGCATGGCCTTGTGGCCGCATTCATCGACTTCAAGATGCACATGCATGTCGATGGCGTCCAGCGCCGCGAAGTCGATTCCGAGTTCATAACGTGCAGTCATGGCTTTTCCTCCGGGCGTTACTTGGCTGGTTCCGGGCGGAGTTCTCCAGGAAGCTCCGGGAACTTCTCGCCGACGGACTGCTGGTTGCCCGCGAACGGGAACCGTTCCTGCAGTGTTGCATAGTCCCAGCCGCCGTCGTGGAATTCCGATTCGATGGCCTCGGGGTGGCTCCACAGCTGCAGCCGGTCGCCGCCGGCGCCAATGGCCTGGCCGGTGATGCCGCCAGCTTCCTCGGAGGCGAGGTAGGCGATGAGCCCGGCCACGTCGTCGGCGGTGCCGAAGCCCAGGTCCTTGCGGAAGAAGTCCGGCATGGCTTCGCCGCGCTCATCGGCTTCGACGGCCTTGGCGAAGAACGGAACGGTCTTGGTCATTTCGGTAGCGGCCACCGGGATGACGGCGTTGGCGGTGACGCCGGCGCGCTTCATTTCCATGGCCCAGGTGCGCACCATGCCCACGATGCCGGCCTTGGCCGCAGCGTAGTTGCTCTGGCCGAAATTGCCGCGCTGGCCGGTGGGCGAGCCAATGGCGATGATACGGCCGGAGACATTGTTCTCCTTGAAGTAGCCGTAGGCCTCGCGGACGCAGGTGAAGGTGCCGCGCAAGTGGACGTTGATGACCAGGTCGAAGTCCTCGTCGGTCATTTTCAGCAGCGACTTGTCGCGCAGCACGCCTGCGTTGGTCACCAGGATATCCAGGCGGCCGAAGTTCTCCACCGCGCCGGCAACCAGTGCCTTGGCGGTTTCAGTGGAGCCCACCGCCGCTACGACGCCTGCGGCTTTGCCGCCGGCCTCGGCGATGGAGGAAACGGCCGCTTCCACAGCCGCTGGGTCAACATCGTTGATGATGACCGCAGCGCCCTGGCGAGCCAATTCTTGCGCGTAGCTCAGACCTAGTCCGCGTCCGCTTCCGGTGACGATGGCAACTTTCCCTGCTAGCGACATGAGTTCTCCATTTCAATGGGTGTTTCGATTGCTCCCCCTCGGTGAAAAGTGGGAACCTTGACTACATACATAAGAACTTTAATCCTTGAGAAAGTCAATGGTTTATTTTTTCATGAAAAGTGAGGATAATGGAGTGAGCAGCAAAATCACTGCCAAATCAGCGAAGGAAGAGCAGTTCATGAAATGCGACCTCGTGCAGGAGCTGAACTTCCTGGTGGCGCGCATGCGCTCCCTGGGGTCCAGCCGGGCCAACCACGCACTGAAGCCCCTCGGCCTGAAGGTGCGCTCCTACTCCGTGCTTTCTTTGGCATGCAGCGACATCATGCCGACCCAGCGCGACCTGGCAGAGTTCCTGGCCCTGGACCCGAGCCAGATCGTCCCCCTGGTGGACGGCCTGGAATCCGGAGGGCTGGTCTCGCGCATGCCGGATCCGAAGGATCGCCGCTCCAAGGTCATCGTGGCCACCGCTGCCGGGCGGAAGCTCTATGCGCAGGCCAGGAAGGTCACGAAGCAGAATGAGGATGAGACCCTGGAGGCGCTCACCCCGGGCGAACGCCTTCAGCTGCGCGACCTGCTATCCCGCGTCGCCTTGGCCGAGGCCGAGTAGCGACGCCGGAAGTATTCTCATTCATTGAGAATGCGCCTGCCTGCCGGGTCGCATGCACCGCATCCTGATGGAAGTTCTTCTTACTTCCTTAGACCACATGCATCGGTCCGGCAACGCAGCCGGGCGCTCGGTTGCTGGTCCAGACGACAGCAAGGCAGGGTCCCATGGTTCAGAATCCGCGCATCCTCAAGACCAAGGTCGGCATCATCGGCGGCGGCCCAGCCGGGCTCATGCTTTCGCATCTGCTGGCCAAAACCGGCATCGAGAACATCGTCGTGGAAATGCGCGACCACGAGGCCATCCGCAACACCCACCGTGCCGGAATCCTCGAAGCCCAAGCGGTCAAGATGCTCACCGAGTCCGGCGTGGATGGACGGGTCCTGACCCACGGCGACGAGCACGCCGGCATCGACCTGCGCTTCAACGGCGAATCCCACCCGCTGGACTTCCGCGACCTGGTCGATGCCACCGTCACCCTGTACGCGCAGAACGAGGTCTTCGTTGACCTGGCCGCGGCGCGCCAACGCGACCAGGGCGATGTGCGGTACTCCTGCGAAGTCACCGAGATCCTGGACTTGGAGACCTCCACCCCGAAGTTCCGCTTCACCGATGCGCAGGGCAACCTCTTCGAGGTGCATGCGGATGTGATCGTCGGCGCCGACGGCTCGCGCTCCTTCGCCCGCCGCCAGATGCCCGAAACCCTGCGCAAGGACTTCAAGGTCGCCTACCCCTTCGCCTGGTTCGGAATCCTCACCGAAGCACCGAAATCCGCCCCGGAGCTGATCTACGCGAACTCCCCGCACGGCTTCGCGCTGATCTCCCAGCGCAGCGACACCGTGCAGCGCATGTACTTCCAATGCGACCCGAACGAAGACGTGAACGCCTGGAACGATGACCGCATCTGGGCCGAGCTGCAAAAGCGCGTGGACGGACCGGATGGCTTCCAGCTGAAAACCGGGGAAATCTTCGACAAGACCGTCCTGGGCTTCCGCTCCTTCGTGCGCGAACCGCTCTCCCACGGGCGCCTGTTCCTGATCGGCGATGCCGGGCACACCGTCCCGCCCACCGGAGCCAAGGGCCTGAACCTGGCCTTCGCCGATGTGAAGGTGCTCTTCGAGGCCCTGGACTCCTACTTCTCCACCGGCAGCGAGCAGCTGCTGGACGGCTATTCGGACCTGGCGCTGAAGCGGGTGTGGAAGGCGCAGAACTTCTCCTACTGGATGACTTCCATGCTGCACACCCCGGTTGGCGGGGACCCGTTCATGGCCAAGCGCGCCTTGGGCGAGCTGGAAACCGTCACCTCCTCGCGGTTCGGCCAGCAGTACCTGGCCGAGTCCTACACCGGCTGGCCCCACGCTTAGAACCTCTAACCATCCTCCGCACCTTAGAAAGGAGCCCGCAATGAGCACCGAAACCGCACCGCAGGACCGCACCGAAGCCGAGTCCTTCAACAACTCGCATCTTCTGGACCCTGCGGCAACCACCGCCAGCCAGGAAGAAATCAGCGGCGAGATCGCCGATCTCCACGAGGCCTACCGCCAGGAGGTCATGGCGGGCAAGAAAGCCGAAACCCAGCCGCGCGTCGACTTCGCGCCCTACCGCTCCTCGCTGCTGCGCCACCCGACCAAGAACCTGCACCACGCTGACCCGGAAACCATTGAGCTGCACTCCCCGGCTTTCGGCCAGCGCGACGTGCATGCGCTGGAATCGGATCTGACCATCCAGCACAACGGCGAGCCGATCGGCGAGCGCATCGTGGTCGCCGGCCGCGTGCTCGATGGCGACGGCCGCCCGGTGGCCGGGCAGCTGGTGGAAATCTGGCAGGCCAATGCCGCCGGACGCTACATCCACAAGCGCGACCAGCATCCGGCCCCGATCGATCCGAACTTCACCGGCGTGGGACGCGCCATCACCGGCCCGAACGGCGAATACTCCTTCACCACCATCAAGCCGGCACCCTACCCGTGGAAGAACCACCACAACGCCTGGCGCCCGGCGCACATCCACTTCTCGCTGTTCGGCACCGACTTCACCCAGCGCATGATCACCCAGATGTACTTCCCTGGTGACCCGCTGTTCAGCCTCGACCCGATCTACCAGGCGATCACCGACAAGGAAGCGCGCGACCGCCTGGTCGCCAGCTACGACCATTCGCTGACGACCCATGAATGGGCTACCGGATACTACTGGGACATCGTACTCACCGGCTCCAACCGCACCTGGATGGAAGATGAAGAGGGAGACCACTAGCATGGCTCAGGCACCAGAACTGAAGCTGGCCCCCACACCGGGTCAGACCATCGGCCCGTTCTACGGCTACGCATTGCCCTATGAGAAGGGCAATGAGCTGATCAGCCAGGCCCATCCCCGCTCGGTGCGCCTGCACGGGATGGTCTATGACGGCAACGGCGAGGCCATTCCGGACGCCCTGCTGGAAATCTGGCAGGCCGACGAGAACGGCAATGTCGTTTCCCGCGATGGCTCGCTGGTCCGCGACGGCTACACCTTCACCGGGTGGGGACGGGCGGCGGTGGATAACGCCGGGCACTACACCTTCACCACCGTGAACCCGGGCGCTACCGAAGAGGGCAAGGCCCCGTTCATCATGCTCGCGGTTTTCGCCCGCGGCCTGCTCAATCGCCTGTTCACCCGCATCTACCTGCCGGAGGACACCGAAGCGCTGGCTAGCGACCCGTTGCTGTCATCGCTGGGCGAAGCAGAACGCGCAACGCTGATTGCTGCTCGCGAAGACGATGGCTCGCTGTGCTTCGATATCCGCCTGCAAGGCGGGAACGAAACGGTGTTCCTCTCCTACCCGCGCGAGAGCTAGTTGCCACCGCGACACCCCGCTGGATTGCCCCAGCGCCCGCACTGTTACGGGCGTTGGAGCGCCCGGCGGGGTGTTGCCCGTTGCCGGGCACTACAGTTCTAGATAGACGGCTTATACGCTCAACAGCTAAGAATCGAGGCACCGAATGGATGGCGCAGACTACGGCGTGCTGGCCCCCGCCTGGGCAGGAACTGCGGCCGGGGCATTGGCCAGCGATGCGTCTTTCGTCCAAGCCATGCTGGATGCCGAAGCCGGATGGGTGCAGGTCCAGGCGGATGCCGGCCTGTGCAGCGTCCAGGATGCGCAGGCCGTGCGCGAGGTGGCCCGCGCGGACCGCTACGACCTGGCCTTGCTGGCCTCCAGGACACCGGATGGGGCCAATGCGCTCATCCCGCTGCTGGGCATGATGCGCGACCTGCTCAAGCACGACGGGGCCGCGGCAACTGCGGGCACCGCGTTGCACCGCGGTGCCACCAGCCAGGACATCATCGACACAGCGCTGATGCTGGTCCTGTCCAAGACGCTCACGCTCACGCTGGCAGATCTGCGCAGCACCGCTGGCGGGTTGGCTGCCCTGGCGCAGGCCCACCGCGGGACCGTGTGCATTGCCCGCTCGCTGACCCAGCATGCGCTGCCCACCACCTTGGGCTGGAAAGCGGCCAGCTGGCTCTCGGCCGTGCTGGATGCCGAGCAGCAGCTGGATGCCGCGGCGCGGCAGCTGCGCTTGCAATGGGGCGGTGCGGTGGGCACGCTCGCCTCCCTGGAGCAGCTGCTCTCCGGCCAGCCGGAGACAACGGCCACAAGCCAGTCGCTGTCCTCGGATCTGGCGGCCCTGCTGGGCCTGGAGGATCCGGGAACGCCCTGGCACACCAACCGCATGCCGATTCTCCAGCTTGGCTCCGCACTGGGTGCGGCCATTGCCGCGCTGGGGACCCTGGGCGCTGATGTGCTCACCGCCTCCCGTCCGGAAATCGGCGAGCTGTCCGAACCTCGCGAGGCCGGCAAGGGCGGCTCCTCGGCCATGCCGCAGAAGCAGAACCCGGTGCGCTCGGTACTGCTGCGCAATGCGGCATTCAGCGCCCCCGGATTGCTCTCCACCCTGTTCACTGCTGCCGGCACCGCGGTGGATGAACGCCCCGATGGCGGCTGGCACGCCGAATGGAGTGCCCTGCGCGAACTGGCCCGGCTGGCATCAGGGGCGGCATTCCACGCTTCGTTCCTGGCCAACGGCCTGGGAGTGGATCGCGCTGCCATCGAGCGGAACCTCGCCCTGGGCGGAGATGCCGTGCTCTCCGAACGACTCGCTGCCGCCCTGGCTGATCTGGTGGTCGGCGGAAAACCGGCCATCCAGGCATTGGTGCGCCGCAGCCTCGACGAGGGCATTTCCCTGCGCGATCTGCTGCGCCTGGAAATCTCCGTGCATGACTTGAACGACCAGGACCTCTACGAATTATTTGATCCAGCTGGCTACCTCGGTGCCGCGGATCGCTTCACCGAAACCGTACTCGCCGATTACTCGGCACGGAAGGAATCATGGCAGTCCCGCAACTAACCCCCTCCTTGCTGCACACCGACAAGGCACTTCCCACCCTCATCGTCGGCCCCTCGCTGGGCACTGCGGCCCTGCCGCTGTGGGCTCCGGCCTTGCCTTACCTCAAGGACAAGTTCCAGGTCATCGCCTGGGACCTGCCGGGGCACGGCGAAAGCAAGCCGTCCACCGAAGCCTTCTCGCTGGCCGAACTGGCTACCGGCGTCACCAAGGCCGTCGAGGCGCTGCGTGCCGACGGCGTCATCTCCGAGGGCAGCAAGCTGTACTACGCCGGAGTGTCGGTCGGCGGGGCCACCGCCCTGCAGCTGGCCGTGGACCACGCCGGCTTCTTCGACGCGTTGTCCTCCATCTGCTCTGCGGCGAAGATCGGCACCCCCGACGGGTGGACCGACCGTGCCGAGCTGGTCGCCAAGGCCGGCACCCCGACCATGGTCGCCGGTTCTGCCGAGCGCTGGTTCGCACCGGGATTCATCGAGAAGGAGCCGGTGATCAGCACCGAGCTGCTGCACAGCCTGCAGAACGCTGACCGCTTCGCCTACGCCCACGCCTGCGGCGCCTTGGCAGGATTCGACGTGCGCGGGCAGCTGGCTTCAACCAGCGACCCGATCATTGCCATCAACGGCGCACAGGACCAGGTGTGCCCTCCGGCAGACGCGGAGTTCATCGCCGAAAATGCACCCCGCGGAACCATGGCGGTCATCGATTCGGCCGCCCACCTGGCCCCGGCCGAAGCACCCGAAGAGACCGCGGCCTTGCTGGCCGAGTTCTTGCTGGCCAACTAGAAGCGAGGACTTGCAGAAATGGCTGATTCACCGCGCCTTCCCGGCGATACCTATGATGCTGGCATGGAGGTACGCCGCCAGGTGCTGGGCAACGAGCACGTTGAGCGTTCCACCAGGAACTCGAATGAGTTCACCGACGAATTCCAGGAAATGATCACCCGCTACGCATGGGGCACCATCTGGACCCGCGACGGCCTGCCGCGCACTACCCGCAGCGCCATCACGCTGACCGCAATGATCGCCGGGGGCTACTGGGAAGAACTGGAAATGCATGTGCACGCGGCCCTGCGCAATGGCATGGCTCCCGAAGAAATCAAGGAAGTCTTCTTGCAGTGCGCCATCTACTGTTCCGTTCCGGCGGCGAACGTGGCGTTCAAGGTCGGCAAGAAGGTGCTGGAGGAGTACGCGGCAGCCGAAGGCCACTAGCGGTGGCACCGCGCCGCTAGCGGCGCGCCGCCGCGGCTTGCCGGATCGAGTGCAGCAGGGCCCACGGGACGATGCCGCTGGTGCGCGGGTTGCGTGGCGAGGGGTGGTTCTTGATCGAGAAGCTGTACTCGCCGGCTGGGCCGCGCGCCTCGATGCGGTGCTCGGTCAGGCCTGCCTCCGGGTCGGCGATCAATCTGGCTGTCACCGCATCCCAATCCCCCACAGCCAACGCCACCGCCGCGGCCACATTCAATGACTTCGGGAAGTCCTGGGCCGCTGCCGCGGCTGGACCGCGAAATACCTCTACCGGTCCGGCGGCCTGCTCCAATTCACCGCGCCGCTGCGCATCCATCCACGGCTGCACCAAGGTGGCCGGCAGCTTGCGCGTCGTCACCAGCACCTGGTCGATGCCGCCCATCCGGGCAGCCGCGCCCAGCAGGTCCAATCCGCCGATGGCCCCGGCAGTGCTGGAAAAGCGTCCAGGTCCGGCGGCCTGCACTTGCGCGGCGAACTCCGGGTCAGCCAGCGCTCCCATGGAACTGGCCAGCAGGTCAACCCCGCAGGCCAGGATGCGCACCGCATTCTCGCGCAGGGCTTGCTGGCCCGCGCATTCGACCACCAGGTCGCAGCGCTCCAGGGCCGACTCCCAGCTCAGCTGCTCATGCTCCAGCCCGGTTTGCGGACGGCGCAGGATCACCCCTTCGAGCTGGGCACCGTGCACCGTCCCGGCTGCCAGTTGCTCCGCCACCACGGAGCCGATCGCCCCGTGGCCCAGTATTCCCACCCGATACATGCTGCCCGTGGCCATGCCCGTCCTATCCGAAAAGATCGATGTAAGCTACCGCCAGCTTAGGCCAGCTCGCGGGCTCGGCACGAACTGCCAGCTGGCCAGGGTGCGGGCCGTTGCCGCTAGTGCCGGGAAGCGGTCGAATGGTCCGTGCGTTCCATGAGCCGGGAGGCGCCATATCCGATGAGGATGCCCCAGAAGGCGGCATGGATGTTGAACAGGTCCAGGCCGGAAATGGTTACCACGAACGTCACGAGGGCGCCCAGGGTGAATTTGGTGGCGAAGGCCGTCACAAAGGCCTGCTGCAGGGCCTTGAGCATGGCGATGCCTCCCAAGGCCAGCACGAAAGCCTCTGGGGTGGCCAGCATGAAGCGCGTCAGCGTTGGAGCGAACAGGGCGAAGAGCAGGGACAGGAGGCCATAGACCACCGCTGCGGTGTACTGGCGGTGCTTTTCGCCAGATGATGTGAGCAACGCGTTGGTTGGCCCGGTGACGCAGGCGGACACCGCACCGAAGCATGCGTTCAGGATCGAGAACCCGCCCGAGGCCAGCGCAAAGGCATTGACCGGGGGACGGTGCCCGGCAGAGCGCAGCACCGCGACACCCTGGCCGTTCTGCACAATCAGCACGGTGATGGCCAACGGCACTACCAGTTCCAGCTGCGCAGCCCAGCTGAATTCCGGAGCGGTGAACACCGGGGTGGCCAGCACGGGCCCGCCAGCTGCGTCCAACGCGAACTGGCCGCTGGCGGCCACCGCGATGACCCCGGCGATCAGCGTGCCCAGCACCGGGGGAATTCTTCTGCCCAGCGCCGGCACCGCAGCGAGCAGGACGAAGACCAGCACCATGGGGCCGGCCACCACCGGGTTGGCTTGGGTGGACGAGACGATGTCGGTGCCGAAGCGCAAGAAGACCGCGGCCACCATGGCCATCACAATCGGCATGGGTATGGCCGCCATGATCCGGCGCACCACCCCGGTAGCGCCCAAGGCCAGGACCAGTACCCCGGAGACGAAGAACGCCCCGACCACCTCGGGGAAGGACAGGTGCTGCAGCGAAGGGCCCAGCAGCACCGTGCCGGGGATGGACCAGGCGAATCCCAGCGGCTGGCGGTAGAGCAGGGACATCACGATGGTCGCCAACCCGGCGGAGAGGAAGATCCCGCAGACCCAGGAAGCCATCTCGGCCTGGGACAGCCCGCCAGCGGCACCCACCGCAAGGGTGACCGCGATGGGGCCCGAAGCGGAGAACACCAGCCCGATCACGCCATTGCTGGCATATACCCCGCCCACGTCGCGCAGCAGGTCGCGGATTCCGGCAGGCCGTTGCGCGGCCCGCTCCAGCAGCGGTTCGCGTGGTGCCCGCGCAGCTGCTGGAGCCGATTCGCGGGTGGGCAGGTTATCGGCGGGTTTGGGCATGTGCGCTCCTGGGCGATGATGGCAGTGGCATTAATAGTCCACCACCATTGCACGGCTCCAGGGGCCGTGGGACGTGGCGCATTGATCCGGGGTATGGCATTCCTAGGATAGTTCTGGCTGCTGGCTGCCACTGCACGCAGGGCTAGGATAAGACCGGGGCGATGCGGCCCGCGGATGAAAGGAATGCAGGGATGAATTCCAATACCGAGCTCGGCGAATTCCTCAAGGCCCGGCGGGCCCTGGTCAGCCCGGCAGGCGATGGCGGCCCCCGGCGGCGCGTGCCTGGGCTGCGCCGCGAAGAGGTCGCGGTCCTGGCCGGCGTGAGCACCGACTACTACACCCGGCTGGAACAGGGCCGGCACAAGCGCCCCTCCGAATCCGTGCTCGGCGCGTTGGCCAAGGCCCTGGAACTGGATGAGACGGCCGCCGGGCATTTATTCAACCTGGCCCGCTCGGTGTCCGGCTCCGGGCGCAACAGCCCGTCGAGCAACATCCAGCGGGTACGCCCCTCATTGCATCAGCTGCTGGATTCCTTCACCGGGCATCCGGCCTTCATCCGCGGACGGCGTACCGAGGTGCTGGGCATGAATGCGCTGGCCGCCAGCCTGCTCACCGACTTCCTCGCCAAGCCGGTGCGCCACCGCAGCCTGATCCGCTGGGCCTTCCTGGATCCCGAAGCCAGGCAGCGCTACGCCGACTGGGAGCAGATCGCCGCCTCGATGGTCGGCACCTTGCGCCTGGATGCCGGGCGCCAACCACATGATCCGCTGCTCGCGCAGCTGGTCGGAGAGCTGTCCATGAACAGCGAAGAATTCCGCACCTGGTGGGCCGATCACCGGGTGGTCGAGCGGCGGGACGGGATCAAGCGGTTCAACCATCCCCAGGTGGGCTATCTGGAGGTCAACTACGAGGCCTTGGACGTGACCGGGGCACCAGACCAGACCCTGTTCATCTACACCACCGACCCGGGCTCGGACTCCGAAGCGAAGCTGCGCGATCTGGCCGCGCTGCTCAACGGCCAGGGACCGGCACCCGAAGCCTAGCTGCGTGCTGGGATCAGCGATTTGCCGAGCCAGCTGCGCTCCAGCTCGTTGAGCGGGCGCGACGAGACGCCATCGGCTGCCAGCGGCACCATGACCGTGGTCGAGTCGAATACCGGCTGCCCGTCCTGGTAGCCGATGCCCCGCACGGTGAAGGACTTGTTGCCCAGCCGGCTGATGCCCATGCGGATGAGCATCTCGGGCTGGTAGTACAGCGGGCGCAGGTAGTCGATCTGGATCGATGCCACCACGGTGCCGAATTCGAAACGGCCTGTTGTCCCGTCCTCGCGCGTCCAGCGGATGCGGGCTTCTTCCATCAGGGTCACGATGCGCGCATTGTTCACATGGCCCAGGGCGTCCTGGTCCGACCAGCGCAGCTGCAAGATGACTTCGGTAGCCGCGGCCAGTCCATCGTTTGTCGTTTCGCTCATGGAACCCATTGCACCAGAAACCCGGGCTGGCTACTGCGCCCGTGACGGCTCATGAACTTGGGCCATCGCCGGAAGGCACCCAGCGTGCATCCTCGTTGTTGGCGTCCAGGCAGATCCATTCCTGTGCAGGCCCGTAGCACCGCAGCTCATCGGTGAACCAGAACGTCTGGTCCGGGTCCCACCCGGCGATCACGCTGGCGTATTTATCATCGATGTCGAGGCATTGCCCGGCGAGCGCCAGATAGGCGCCGATGCCCAGATGCACCCCGTCGTAATCGCGCGCCACGGCCAGCCAGTCGGGGGTCTTCCATGCGCCGTCGCGCCCGGTGGCCAGGTACCAGTCGTGGCGCTTGTGCGCGGTGACCTCGATGCCGTGCTCGCGGCAGAGCCGGATCCAGTCCTCGGCCGTGGCGATCTCCAGCACCTTGGCTGCGGGAGGCACGCTCGTGAACCTGACGCTGGCTTGCTCCCATCCGAAACCGTCTTCCACGCAGCTCAGGCCCACTGGCTCCCGGTCTGGGAACACACCGGTAGTGGAGGGCAGGCGGCTGCTGGGCTTGGACCACCATTCCCCGCCGAAGCTGCCCAGCGGGGTGCTGCTCATTTCGGCGGCATCGCGGGCTTCGGTCGCCAGGACGCCGGCCCTCCACTCCTGCAGTAGGCCCAAGGCATTGCTGCCGGGAGCCTGCGTCCTGCCCTGCGGGTCATGTTGGTCGAATTCGACCTGGAATTGGTTGCGCAGATCCACGGGATCCAGCCACCAGGCCGCGAGCCCGCTGTCCGCCAGGTGCCGGGCCACGCGCTCAAGCGGCGCGGCCAGTTCCGGCAACGCCAGCAGGGTGTCTTCCCCATCCGGTTCCTGCCAATAGCGGGCACTGTCGACCGAGCGGACCAGCGCTTGCTGCAGCAGCGCTGCGGTGGCCGGAACCAAAGTGGTGCCGTCCAGGCGCCGGGCGATCTGCTGGACACTGGTTTCGGGCATGCTGGATTCATCCGCGCCAAACAGGCCAACGCTTTCGCCGCGTTCTACCGCTACGTGATACGCGGCGTAGAACATTGCCGCATGCAGCGGATGCTCCCCGAACGCCGGTAGCAGCTTCTCTTCGCTGGCAGTGGCGAACTCCCACAACATCCTGCGCCCGCGCGCGCCTGCCATGAGCGCCTGCACTAGTTCCATCCGCGCCACTTCATTTCACTGGTTCGAAAACAGTAAATCCCGCCAAGACAGTCGATAACTATTTACGGGATCGATTATTAGACATTACCTGAGCAGGGGTTGCAATTCACCTGCCATTGGCACCGTGGAAGACGGCCGGCCAAGGGGCCGGCAGATTGTCCCCACCCGGAGGAACGTTCGTGAAAATCTTCGCTCGACCCGGCAAAACCAATCATCTCACCCCACTGCATCTCACCGCCGGAAGCCTAGTTGCCATTGCAGCTTCCACCGCATTCATCGGCGCCACCCCGGAACTCGAGGCAGTGCCGGCAGCCAAGTCCGCCGCGGACTGGAGCTCCTCGGCCTACCGCGGGTCAGTCGAGGTGATCCCGGCAGGAACTGGCCGCAGCGGCACCGCGCAAGAGACGCTCGACGGAGTGGTCTTCGAGGATCGCAACAAGAACTCCACGCAGGATGCCAACGAGCCTGGCCTACCGAACGTCACGGTTTCCAACGGCCGCGACGTCGTGGCCACCGATGGGCAGGGACGCTACGAACTTCCGGCCTACAACAACATGACCGCGTTCGTCACCCAGCCCCGGGGCTTCCAGGTTCCGGTCGACGACGACAACGTCGCCCAATTCTTCTACACCCACCTGCCTGAAGGCTCCCCGGACCTGAAGTACGACGGCATCGCCCCGACCGGGCCGCTGCCCGAGGCAGTCAACTTCCCGCTGGTGGCCAGCAGCGCCACGCAATCGCCCGAGCAGAGCTGCGTCATCGGTGCGGATGTGCAGACCTATACCCAGCAGGAAGTCGAGTACGCCAGGGAAGGCGCTTTCGCCGATCTGGCGGCCCGCACCGACTACACCGGCTGCGGTGCCTTGTTCATCGGCGACCTCGTGGGCGATGACCTGACCTTCTTCCACCAGACCCGAGAACTGTCCTCCATGCTCAACGGTCCGGCCCGGTTCCTGCCGGGCAACCACGACATCGACTACGACTCGCTGGACGGGCAGCACGAGTACGATTCCTTCCGCGCCCAGTTCGGTCCGGAGTACTACTCCTACGACACGGGCAAGACTCACGTCATCGCCCTGAGCACCATCGATTACCCGACTGCGGTTCCGGCCAAGAAGAGCGACTACACCTACGATCTGGGCAAGCGCCAGCTGCAGTGGCTGCGCGCGGACCTGGCCGAGGTACCCAAGAACAAGGCCATCGTCCTGGCCGGGCACAGCCCCCTGCTGGAGTTCTTCTACAGCGACGAGCATTCCACCAAGCAGGTCCGGGAGATCTACGAGCTGCTGGAAGGACGCGAGGTCGTTTCCCTGGGCGGGCACACCCACATGTCCGAGAACCTGCGCGCCGGGGACCTGATGGATGGCTGGCGCGACGAGGTCGGCGAGGCAGGCCTGCCCTTCACGCACCTGACTGTCCCAGCCATTTCCGGGCAGTGGTATGACGGACGGGTTACCGAGAACGGCTACCCGACCTCCATCCAGCGCGACGGGACCCCTCCGGGAGTGCTCACCTTGGACATCAAGAACACCAAGATCACCGAGCGCTTCACCGTGACCGGCGGGGATACCAGCAAGCAGATGTCCCTTGGCTTGAACACCCCGGCGTACCGGCAGTGGTACGAGGAGAATCTGGAAAAGGAGCGCGGCACGGTTCCGGCCCTGGATGACCCGCTGGCGGTGAGCCGGCAGGGACTGGCCGAGGACACCTGGCTGACCACGAATTTCTGGATGGGCAGCACCGGCTCCGCTGTCGAGGTCTCCATCGACGGCCAGGACCCGGTTGCGGCCGAGCGGACGCAGAAAATGGCCGGCGAACGCCCGCTGTCAGGCGCCGAGTACTCGGATCCGGCGGCCATCGCCGAGCAATTCGTCCATGGTGGCGGCTTCGCCGAGAAGACCAGCCACCTGTGGCGCTTGGAACTGCCAGATGATCTCTCCGTCGGGGCGCACACCGCCACGGTGACTGCCACCGACGTGCATGGGCGTTCTTTCACCGAGGAATTGGATTTCACGGTCATTGGGTAGCGCCATCCTTCGTGCGTGCATGAAAAACTCCCCAAAAGTTGTTGTGACTTTTTCAGTCCAACTTTTGGGGAGCAGTTCAATGAGCAGGCACCAGCTTTTTGTTACGCCCGCAGTGGGACAGCATCGGCTGAAGGTGCCTAGGATGAATCCATGCGCATTGCAATCCTGGATGATTACCACAACGTGGCCCGCTCGCTGGCCGATTTCGACGGCCTCGCCGTCGCCCTGGACGCCGAAGTCACTGTCTTCACCGAGCACCTGGGCCACGAGGACAGCACCGTCGTCCAGGCGCTGCAGCCCTTCGACGCCATCGTCGCCATGCGCGAACGCACGCCTTTCCCGGCCGCCCGGCTCAATGCCCTGCCCAACCTGAAGCTGCTGGTCACCACCGGCCGCCGCAACGGATCCATCGACCTGCAGGCTGCCAAGAACCAGGGCATCGTGGTCAGCCACACCGGCTACGTGGCTACCGATGCCGCCGAGCACACCTGGGCGCTGATCCTCAGCGCCGCACGCCGACTGGACGTGGAGCTGTTTTCCGCGGACCGCCCGCTGGCGGCTGGCTCGGGCTGGCAGACCACTTTCGGACTGGGCCTGTCCGGCAAGACCCTGGGCGTCTACGGCCTGGGAAATCTGGGAGCGAAGGTTGCGAAGGTCGGCTTGGCCTTCGGCATGCGGGTCATCGCCTACAGCCAGAATCTCACCAAGGCCCGCGCCACCGAAGTGGGCGTGGAACTGGTCTCCGAAGCCGAGCTGTTCTCCACCAGCGACATCGTCACCGTGCATCTGAAGCTCTCGGAGCGCAGCACCGGGGTCATCGGACCCAAACAGCTGGCGTGGATGCGTCCCGATTCCATCCTGGTCAACACCTCGCGCAGCAGGATCGTGCAGACCGACGCGCTCATCGACGCGCTGGACAGCCGGCAGCTGCACCTGGCCGCGGGGGATGTTTTCGACGTGGAACCGCTGCCGACCAAGGACCGGCTGGCCGCTACCCGGGGCGTGATTGCCACCCCGCATATCGGCTATGTAACCATCGAGCAGTTCGAGATGTTCTACCGCGACGCGGTGGAAGACATCCGCGCGTGGGCTAGCGGCGCACCGATCCGGGTGCTGGCCTAGGTACCCGGGGACACTGCACACTGCTGAACGGCTGCCGGGCCCGCCTATTCGGTGCGGCGGCCTGGAGCGAACGTCCGCTTGGCAACCACCACCGTTGCTGCAGTGAGCACCATGAGGACGAGCACCGTCCATGCCTGTGTTTCGCTGGATCCGCCGAGGGCAAGAACGGCGCCGCCTGCCAATCCTCCGCCAGCCACCGCGAGGTTGAATACGGTCACGAACAAGGATTGGGCCACGTCGGTATTTTTGCCGGCGCGATCTGCCAGGCAGGTTTGCAAGAGCACCGGTGCTCCTCCGAATCCGATCCCCCATAGGATTATCGCGGTGGCAGCCGCCAGGCTGCCCAGTTCAGGATGCGCCAACACCAAACCGGCAATTCCCATCACAGACAGGCAACCGAGAATCAGGACCCTCATGGCGCGGTCAATGACGAGTCCTGTGATGGTGATTCCGGCGAAGGATGCCACCCCGAATAGCAGCAAGCCCAAGTCGAGGTTCAGGCCACTGGGAGATAGCACAGGCGCGATGTAGGTATAGAGCACGTTGTGGGCCAGCACCCAGAACAGGGCCACGAACAGGACCATGCGAACTCCGCGAATCCGCAGTACGCTGCCTAGCGACGGCTTGCGAGTTTCTGGCCGCCCAGCAATTGGGGGCAAAGAAACAAGGATCCAGAAAAACAAGGCAAGTGCCGCGACCGAGATGCCCAGAAATACCCATCGCCAGTCAACGATTGATCCAGCCCAAGCTCCCAATGGGACCCCGAGCGCCAAGGCGATCGGTTGGCCTAGCCCTGCGATGGTCAGCGCACGTCCCTGCAATGATTCGATAACGAGGCTTCTCGCGTACCCGGACATGACGCCCCAGATGAGAGCCGCTGCCGCACCAGCAGCAAACCGGGCAAGGAGCACCAGGGGATACCACGGAGCCAGTGCTGTTACGGTGTTGAAAAGTACAAGTCCCAGTACTGCGCAGAGCAGGACCTTCTTCCGGTCCATGCGGCGGGTCGCAAAAATCAGCGGAATGGCAGCGAGGAGCGAACCGACTGCGTATAGGGTGACCAGCTGGCCAGCGCCTGCAGGTGAAGTCCCGAGCCCTGAAGCCAACTGCGGCAATAACCCGGCCGGCATGGATTCTGTAAATATTGCCAGGAACCCCGCTGAGGACAGGGCCAGGAGTGCACCCCACGGAAGGCGGGCTCTCGCTTGGAACGGCTGGTAACTGATCGGTGACGTTGTTGTCATTGGGCATCATTCCGAGATTGAAGGGCGAAGTGATTGCTGAAACGTGGTAATCGGATAGTGAATTGGCCCGCGGCCAGTGCAGCCACCGCCAGCGAGAAGCCAAGGAGCTGGCCGGCGTTGAGCGATTCCCCGCCAAGGCCCACCCCGAGCGCCGCTGCAACCAGCGGGGAAAGCATCCCTAAAAGGGCCGTGGAAGTGACCGGAAGACGCCCCAGGCCACGGAACCAAAGGGTGTAGGCCAGCAGTCCGCCTACGAGCCCGAGCCACAGATATCCGGCAAGGCCCGAAGCCGGCACGCTGTTGGGGAATCCTTCAAGCAGCATTGTTGGCATCAGCAATACGAGGCCACCGGCAGTCAGTTGCCAACTGGCGAAACCCATTGCCCCGAGACCTGCAGGCCGGCCCCACCGTTTGGCCAAGACCAGGCCCAGGCCCATGGCGAGGCATCCGCCCAATCCAGCAAGAATTCCTACTGGGTCAAGCCTGGCGGCGGGTCCGAGGACTACAAGCCCTACGCCCAGAACACCGGTGACGGCCCAAGCCAACTGCCATCCGGAGGGGCTTTGCCTCAGGATCAGCACTGCGAGAATTGCAACGACAAGCGGTTGCACGGCCCCGAGGGTGGCGGCCACTCCTCCCGGAAGCCGGCTCGCGGCCACGAACAGAAGTGGAAAGAAGAGTCCGACGTTCAAGAAGCCGAGCACGGCGGCTTTCCACCACCAGCCACCGCGAGGGAGCTGCCGTACCAAAAGCAGTCCGATGATCCCTGCCGGCAACGAGCGAACGAGCGCGGCGAACATCGGGTGCCCCGGGGGAAGCAGTTCCGCCGTCACCAAGTATGTTGTGCCCCAAACGGCCGGAGCCAACGCCGTCAGCAGGGTAGTGCCGGCACGAGAGCTCGTCATATGCGCAGGTGAAGGAGCCGTAGTTGTGATCATGCTTCAACTATCACGGTGAACTCATCAATCAGTCCAACACATAGTTTTCATGTCAACAATCGTGTGCCACGATAGATGAATGGAATTGCAGCAACTTCGCTATGTACTTGCCGTCGCAGAACACAAGAACTTCACGCGCGCTGCCCAAAGCTGCCATGTGGTCCAATCGGCCTTGAGCCACCAGATCAAGGTATTGGAGCACGAAATCGGGACTCAACTATTCGCTCGGACTAGCCGGAAGGTCGAACTGACCGAAGCCGGGGTTGCCTTCCTGCCATCGGCGCGAGCAAGCTTGGAAGCAGCAGAGCGCGCTGTCTCCGAGGCCCTGGCCACCACCGGCGAAATCCGCGGCAAGCTCAGCGTCGGAATCATTCCTACGGTTACCGGGATCGATCTGGCAGCTGCATTGGGGGAATTCCACCGCGACAACCCCGTAGTCCACGTCAGCTTAAGCACCGGGGACAGCAACGCGTTCATCGAGTCCATTCGGGCCGGTTCCATGGACGTTGCCGTGCTTGGCCTGCCCGGCAGCACCGCTCCAAAACAAGTAGCTTCCCGGATTCTCGCTCGTGAACGACTCGTTGCCGTGCTCGATGCCGGGCATCGACTGGCAGAACATCAGCGCCTGGGTCTCGTTGACCTATCTGATGAGCTTTTCGTGGATTTTCCTGCGGATTCACCGGGGCGAGCGCAGTCGGACATAGCGTTCGACTCCGTGGGAGTGTCCCGACACGTCGCATTCGAAGCAACGAACGTTGATCTGATGCTTGATCTCACCGCTCAGGGCCTGGCGATTGCCTTGATGTCCGAAGCGCTGGTTCCGGCCAATCGCGGACTTGTTGCCGTCCCGCTGTCCGACGGGCCCTCACGCACGGAATACCTTGCCTGGAGTGAATTCAATCCCAGCCCGGCTGCCCTCGCCTTCATTGCCATACTGGAGAAGAACTTCAAGGTCCGATAGAGCGTCGACGTCTTCTGGCGGCACGGCATTGGCAGGACCGGTGAAACTAGGGCTTCTGCGGCCGCGGCACGAAGAAGTAATGCAGGATCGCCACGACGGCGGCCCATGCGGACCCGATCAGCAGCCCCACCAGCACGTCAGAGACCCAGTGGTGCCCGATGTAGATTCGCGAAGCTCCCATCGCCAGGACGAATAGCGCCGCGACGATGGAGATCAGGTACGCGTAGCGGCGCAGCCCGTAGATGATCGCCAGGTAGCTGGCGATGCCGATCAGCGCGGCCGAGTTCAGCGTGTGCCCGCTGGGGAACGAAAAGGTCTGCGGCGGCGCCGGGCCTCCGGGAACGCCTTGGGGACGCGGCACCTGGAGGCTTGTCTTGAGAATAACGGTCAGCAGGACCGAGACCAGTGCAGTGAACGCGATGGCCGCCAACGGCCACGCACTGCGGGTTTTCCAGCACAGCAATGAGGTGATCACCAGCATGATCATGGTCATTCCCGGTGTGGATCCCCAGAAGTACAAGAAGTCGGAGACCGCAAACAGGAACGGCGACTGGTGCTCCAGTGCCCATTGGTAGGCAGGGGCATCCAGATCCCTGGCCCATCCGCCCGCGTGCAGGGAGACCAGCACCCTGCGGGTGAAGTAGAACATGGCGACAACCAGCCCGAAAATCATCCACAGCACCTGTGCGCCGCGGGAACGTTGGCCTTGCCGGAAATACCATGAGGATCGCATGGCTTCCATCGTATCGGGGCGGGCGCGAAGCGCTGAACTCGATCGATGCGGAACAATGGAAGCATGACGATCAAGGTGCTGGCAGTTGGCAAGAAACACGAATCCTGGGTGGACGAGGGAATTTCCCGCTACGAGAAGCGGCTGAAGAAACCCTTCAATCTCACCTGGCAGCTGCTGAACCATTCCTCGCGCGAGAACGACGCGGCCCGCACCGAGGAGTCTGCCCGCATCCTGGCGAAAATCGATGAACGCGACTTCGTGGTTCTGCTCGATGAACGCGGCAAGAACGTGGACTCCCCCGCGTTGGCCAATACTTTGCGCACCCCGATTGATGCTTCGCGCAATGTCGTGATCATCATCGGCGGCGCGTACGGCGTGGACGCATCCGTGCATGCGCGGGCCAATTTCACCTGGTCGCTTTCGAAGCTGGTCTTCCCGCACCAGCTGGTGCGCTTGATCCTCACCGAGCAGCTGTACCGCGCGCAGGACATCCTGGCAGGCGGGAAGTACCATCACGTTTAAGCCATTCCCTTGACTTTCCAACTTGGAAAGACAAGACTTTCCATAACGGAAAGTGGGGAAATCATGGCTGAGGGGCAAGAACGAATCGACAAGCTGACCGCCGCGGAGCGCTTGGCCTCCGCGGACCAGGCCTCGAACAAGATGATCGCTGCCGGCACTTCTTCCCGGGCCACCCTCTTCGTGTACGTGGTGCTCGGGAGCACCGCGATGAGTCTTGAACATGTCCTTTCGCCAAAGATGGCTCTGGCGTTATTCGCGGCGGCTGTCGTTGCAGCCCTCGTGCACTACGTGATTATGCGCAGCCGCGCCAAGATGCGCCCTTTGCTCAGCAGCTCGGCAACCTACGGCTGGTACGCGTTCCTGGCGTCAATGATCGTGATGTGCCTGCGCTTTTGGGTCGCCGAGGACCCTTGGAGCATCGGTGCGAAACTAGTCGTCTCCTGCACCGCCTTATGGCATTTGCTTTCCTCGGCGCAAGCGGCATGGGACAAGGACCGTGTGCAAGATGCCCAGGAAATGGCGGTCTAGCCAGGTGAACAATTCGCAGATCCCCTCGGAGCGCGAAGCCGCTTCCCAACTCGCCGCGGCCGAAGAAGCCGCGAACGGCACCGTCAGCGCCACCGAAGCCCCCGGGGCATTCATGATTGCCCTGGGCATCGTCACGTCGGCAATCTTTTCGCTCTACGGAGTCATCGACATCGCCCTTTGGTACTGGTCGCCGGTGCTCTTTGTGCCATTGATCGCCTGGTACGCCTACTGGTCGCGCCAGCGGCCCAAGTCCCGTCCTGCATTGAGGCACTCGGGCAAATACATCGCTGTCATGCTGTTCATGATGCTCGCCCTGCAATTGTGCACCTTCTGGATTCCCCAGACTTGGCTGTTCGCGATACCCAAATTCCTCGCATTGGCCGCTGTCTTCACCGGTTCCCTGTGGATCATGCGCCGCGAAACCATCAAATCCCGCATCAAGGATGGAAATGAACAAGCCATCTAGCAATGCGCAATTCGACGAGCTGATCCATGCACCCATCCGCCTGCGCATTTGCGCCAGCCTCGCCCCGGTGCAGTGGGCAGAATTCGCGCACCTTCGCGGCATCCTCGATGTCGCCGACTCCGTCTTGAGCAAGCACCTCAAGCAGCTCGCCGATGCCGGGTATATCGGCATCGAGCGGTTCACCAAGCTGGGGCGCAGCCATATGCGCGTTTCGCTGACCAAATCCGGACGCCGGGCCTACGTCAGCCATGTGGCGGCCCTGCGGGAGATCACGGCGGGCGGATAATGGCCGATCTTGTCGTTCGCAGACCGTAGTATCGATTCCATGAGCGATGTCCTGTCCCGGTTCGGCGCAGCCACCCGCAAGTGGTTCACCGACGTCTTCTCCGCGCCCACGGTTGCCCAGAGTGGCGCCTGGGAATCCATCTCGGACGGGAAGCACACCCTGGTCATCGCGCCTACCGGCTCGGGCAAGACCCTGGCCGCGTTCCTCTGGGCACTGGACCGGCTGCACCACGCGGAACTTGACGCTCCAGCATTGCCGGGGATGGACTCCGATGCCGATCATCCAACGGGCAATGGCACCAAGGTGCTCTACATTTCTCCGCTGAAGGCCCTCGGGGTCGACGTGGAGCGCAACCTGCGTTCTCCGCTCGCTGGCATCCGCGCCACCGCGCACGAAATGGGCTTGTCCCAGCCGTCGGTGTCGGTGGGAGTGCGCTCGGGAGACACCCCGGCCAATGACCGGCGCAAGCTGCTCAAGGACCCGCCCGAAATCCTGATCACCACGCCCGAATCGCTGTACCTGATGCTCACCAGCCAGGCACGCAAGACCCTGGCCGATGTGCACACCGTGATCATCGACGAGGTCCACGCGATTGCCAATACCAAGCGCGGAACCCATTTGGCCCTGTCCCTGGAACGGCTCGACGCGCTGCTGCCCGCCCCGGCCCAGCGCATCGGGCTCTCTGCCACCGTCGAGCCGCCCGAAGAAGTGGCCCGCTTCCTGGTCGGCTCCGCCCCGGTGAACATCGTACGCCCGCCGTCCACCAAGAAATGGGAGTTGGCGGTGCGCGTCCCGGTGGAAGACATGACCGACCTGCCTTCCGCGGCCGGAGCGCATGATCTGGGTCCGGGTTCCTCCCCCGCGGCGTCGGCGAGCATCTGGCCGCATGTGGAGAACCAGCTGGTGGATCTGGTGCTGGACAACCATTCGACCATCATCTTCGCCAACTCCCGCCGGCTGGCCGAGCGGCTGACCGGGCGGCTGAACGAAATCTACGCCGAACGCGAGGGATTCAGCGCCGAGAATGCTTCCACCTCCACCCCCGCCGCGCTGATGGCCCAGGCCGGCTCCACCGCTGCCGCGCACCCGGAAGCTCCGTTACTGGCCCGTGCCCACCACGGCTCGGTGTCCAAGGATTCGCGCGCCCAGATCGAGGAAGACCTGAAGCTGGGCAAGCTGCGCGCCGTGGTGGCTACCAGCTCCCTGGAACTCGGCATCGACATGGGGCTGGTGGATCTGGTGATCCAGGTCGAATCCCCGAACTCGGTCTCCTCGGGGCTGCAGCGCGTGGGCCGTGCCGGGCACCAGGTCGGCTCGGTCTCCCGGGGCGCTTTCTTCCCCAAGCACCGGGCGGACCTGCTCTCCACCGCCCTGGTGGTCACCCGCATGCGCCAAGGAGCCATCGAGAAGATGGTGATCCCCGCCAACCCGCTGGATGTGCTGGCGCAGCAGACCCTGGCCGCGGTGGCCATGGACGACTTGGACGTAGAGCAATGGTTCGACACCGTGCGCCGCGCCGCCCCCTACCAGCAGCTGCCGCGCAGCGCCTATCTGGCCACCTTGGACATGCTCTCGGGCAAGTACCCTTCGGATGAATTCGCCACGCTCAAGCCGCGGCTGATCTGGGACCGGGATGCCGGCACCCTCACCGCCCGGCCCGGGGCGCAGCGCCTGGCCGTGATTTCCGGCGGCACCATCCCGGACCGCGGGCTGTTCGGGGTTTTCCTGGCCGGATCCGAGGATGACAAGGCGCCCAAGCGCGTGGGCGAGCTGGACGAGGAAATGGTCTACGAATCGCGCGTCGGGGACATTTTCGCCCTCGGGGCGACCAGCTGGCGCATCGAGGACATCACCCACGACCGGGTGCTGGTCACCCCGGCCTTCGGCCAACCCGGAAAGCTGCCCTTCTGGCACGGCGACGGGCTGGGACGCCCGGTGGAACTCGGGGCAGCGCTGGGCGAATTCACCACGAAGCTGCTGGCCAGCGAACGCACCGAAGCGGCCGAAGTGCTGCACGGCAGCGGGCTGGATCCGTTCGCCGCGAACAATCTGCTCAACTACCTGGACGAGCAGCGCCGGGCCACCGGCCAGGTGCCCAACCACCAGAATTTCGTGATCGAGCGCTTCCACGACGAGCTGGGCGACTGGCGGGTCATCCTGCACTCCCCGTTCGGCTTGGCCGTGCACGCCCCGTGGGCGCTGGCCGTCGGCGCGCGGGTCCGCGAACGCTGGGGGCTGGACGCCTCGGCGATGGCCGCCGACGACGGGATCGTGCTGCGCATCCCCGCCATGGACGATGAGCCGCCCGGGGCGGACCTCTTCGCCTTCGAAGCCGACGAGATCATCGAGGTGGTCACCTCGCAGGTGGCCAATTCCGCGTTGTTTGCCTCCCGCTTCCGCGAATGCGCCGCCCGCGCGCTGCTGCTGCCGCGGATCAACCCGACCAAGCGCACCCCGCTGTGGCAGCAGCGCCAGCGTGCCAGCCAGCTGCTGGATGTGGCCCGCAACTACCCGGATTTCCCGATCATCCTGGAAACCGTGCGCGAATGCCTGAATGATGTCTATGATCTGCCGGCACTGTCCAGGATCCACTCCAGCATCTCCTCGCGGGCCATCCGCCTGGTGGAAGTGACCACCGAGCTGCCTTCGCCCTTCGCCCAATCCCTGCTTTTCGGCTACGTGGCGCAGTTCCTCTACGAATCCGACGCGCCGCTGGCCGAACGCCGCGCCGCCGCCCTGAGCCTGGATCCGGTGCTGCTGGGCGAATTGCTCGGGCGCAACGACGTGCGCGAGGTGCTGGACCCGCTGGTCATCGCGGCCTTGCAGGATCAGCTGCAGCATCTGGCAGCCAACCGCCGGTTGGCGGGCATGGAAGGCGCCGCGGACCTGCTGCGGCTGCTGGGTCCGCTGGATGCCGGGCAGCTGGCCGCCAGGCTGCGCGATCCGGCCGATGACGAAGCGGCGCTGGATCCTGCCAGCGCCCGGGCCCACGCCGAGGCCCTGGTTTCCACGCGCCGGGCTTTCACCTTGCGCCGCTCCGGCCAGCTGGTGTACGCGGCCATCGAGGATGCCGGCAAGCTGCGCGATGCGCTGGGCACCCCGCTGCCCACCGGCATCCCGGCGGCCTTCCTGGAGCCTGCCACCGCTCCGATCCAGGACCTGGTCTCGCGCTTCGCCCGCACCCACGCCCCGTTCACCCTCGGGGAGCTGGCCGCGCAGCTGGGACTGGGCGTGGCGGTGCTGCGCCCCGTTCTCGACCAGCTGGTGGCCGCCGGCCGCTTGTCGCTGGGGGCCTTCCGCCCGCTGGAGCTCGTCCCCGAGGGCGTGGCCGGCGACGAATACTGCGACGTGTCGGTGCTGCGCACCATCCGCACCCGATCCCTGGCGGCGCTGCGCGCCGAGGTGGAGCCGGTGGACCAGGACACCTACGGGCGCTTCCTGCCGGCCTGGCAGCAGATCGGTTCTTCGCTGCAGGGAGCCGACGGCGCCTATGAAATCGTTGCCCAGCTCGCCGGCGCCGAGGTCCCCGCCTCCGCCCTGGAATCCTTCGTGTTCCCGGCCCGGCTGAGGGGCTACCAGAATTCCTGGCTGGATGAGCTGTGCAGCTCCGGGGATATCCTGATCTGCGGCGCCGGAGCCGCCGGCGGCAAGGACGGCTGGCTGTCGCTGCACACCGCCGAGCATGCAGCGCTGAGCCTTCCCCAGCCCGATGCCAGCGCGCTGCAAGCCCTGGACCTGCGCGTGCTCCAGGCCTTCGAGTCCACCGGCGCCTACTTCGCCGAGGAGCTGGCCGGGCGCATCCACCGCAGCGATGAGCCGGCGGCCAGCAGCCACGAGGTCGCCGAATCCTGCTGGAGGCTGTTCTGGGCCGGGTACATTTCACCGGATACCATGGCGCCGATCCGCGGCTACCTGGCCGGCGGAAGCACCGCGCACAAAATCGCCAAGCCCGCCCCGCGGGCCCGCGCCGCACGATTGAACCGGCTCTCCGGGCTGAACCGGCTGGCCCGGGAACAAGCCGGCGGGCCGGCGCGAGGCTCGCGCGGCGCGGCCCGCTGGTCGCTGCTGCCCGCACCGGTAGCGGACCCCACGATCAGCGCCCACGCCACCGCGGAAATCATGCTGGAACGCTACGGGGTGCTCACCCGCGGCTCGGTGGCCGCCGAGTCGGTGCCCGGCGGCTTCGGCCAGCTCTACCGGGTGCTCTCGAAGCTGGAAGAAGCTGGCCATGCCCGGCGCGGCTACTTCGTCGAGAAGCTCGGCGCCGCCCAGTTCTCCACCTCCACCACCATTGACCGGCTGCGCGGATTCCAGCTGGCCGATGACCCGCGCCGACAGCCGGTGGCCACGGTGCTAGCTTCCACCGACCCGGCGAACCCCTATGGCGCGGCGCTGGCTTGGCCTGCGACCGAAACCGGGCACCGCCCCGGGCGCAAGGCCGGCGCAATCGTCGGGCTCCTCGACGGGGCCCTGAGCCTCTATCTGGAGCGCGGCGGGCGCACGGTGCTGACCTTCGGGCAGCTGCCCGAGCCGTCCTGGCGCATCCTCGCCACGGCGATGGTCGCCGCGCTGCGCACCGCCCAGGTCGACAAGATCGCCATCGCCACGGTCGACGGGCAGCCGGTGCAGGACCATCCGGTCGGCGCCGCCCTGCTGGGCGCCGGTTTCTATGCGACGCCCCAAGGCATCCGCTTCCGCCGCTGACCCGCTATCGAAGGAGCGTTGCCCATGCCCGAAGGCGATACCGTCTACCGCGCCACCGCCCGCCTGCACCAGGCGCTGGCCGGCGAAATCCTGCTGGCCTCCGATTTCCGCGTCCCGGCCCTGGCCACCGTGGACGTCGCCGGGTACACGGTGCGCGAGGTCGTCCCCCGGGGCAAGCACCTGCTGATGCGCCTGCAGCCGCCGGCTACTGCGAACCCGGCCTTCGCCCAGCCTGCGCTGACCTTGCATTCGCATCTGCTCATGGAAGGGCGCTGGGATCTCTATGCGCCAGGCGAACGCTGGAAGCGCCCGGCGCATACCGCCCGGGTGGTGCTGGAAACAGCAAACGTCAAGGCCGTGGGCTTCGAGATCGCCCAGGTGAAACTGCTGCCAACCGAACAGGAGTCCGAGGTGGTCGGCCATCTGGGACCCGACCTGCTCGGGCCGGACTGGGATGCGCAACGGGCGCTGGACAACCTGCGCGCCGATCCGCAGCTGGGCATCGGGCAAGCGCTGCTGGACCAGCGGATCATGGCCGGGGTGGGAAATGTCTACCGCAGCGAGATCCTGTTCCTGCGGCGCGTGCATCCGCTCACCGCGGTGGGCGAGGTGGCCGGCCTGCCGGCATTAATCGAACTGGCTCACCGCTTGCTGGTGGTGAACAAGGACCGGTCGCGGCGGGTGACTACCGGGCAGCCGCGCACCCGCGACCCGCTGTGGGTCTACGGCCGGGCGTCGAAGCCCTGCCTGCGCTGCGGAACCCGCATCGGGCTGCTGCGCATTCCCTCGGCTTCCACCGGTGCTGAACGGGACTGCTACCTGTGCCCTTCCTGCCAGCCAGCGGCCTAGGCGGCGGGGCGCGGTTGCAAGCCTAGAGGTCGACTTCGCCCTGCACGCAGCTGTTCACGTCGCCTCCCACCCAGACCACGCCGTCCTCAACGCGCAGATGCACCCGGCCCTGGTACCCGATCGCGGTGCCTTGGGCGGCGATGTAGCGTTCGGGAGCCAACCCGGAATCGGCCAGCCACCGGGCCAGGCCCGCATTGAGGCTGCCGGTAGCCGGGTCTTCCCACACTGGGTCCCCGCCGACGAAAGCACGCACTTCGAACTGCGTGCCGGCCCCTGGCTCCCGCGGACCTGCAACCCCGATGGCCAGCGTCCCCAGGGCGTTGGGATCCGGGTCCAAGGCCAGTACCTGCTGCGCACTGGAGAGCCTCACCCCGATCCATTCCGGGCCGTTGACCAGCCATGAGGCATCCTGGATCTGCTCCCGGGGAATCGCCAGTACCTCGGCGATGCGCTGCACCAGCAATTCGGCAACCGGTTCGTAGCGGGTCAGCGGCGGTGCAGCGAACCATAGCCGTTGCGGCTCAACGCGCACCTCCACCAGCCCGGCGGCGCATTCCTGGATGACCCGTCCCTTCTTCTTGGGAACCCCGCCGGCCTTCAGCCAGGCAAAGGCCGAGCCCAGCGTCGGGTGGCCGGCGAAGGGGAATTCCTGGGTGGCAGAGAAGATCCGCACCCGGTAGTCGGCGGCCGGATCCTCCGGTTGCATCAGGAACGTGGTCTCGGCCAGGTTGGTCCACTTGGCAAATCCTTGCATCTGCCCGCTGGCCAGGCCTTCTGCATCGTGGACCACAGCCAAGGGGTTGCCCAGATATGCAGTGGGAGAAAAGACGTCGACTTCGCTGTATTTACGCATGGCCATCGAACCAACCTAGCAGACCGCGGCCTGCGCGGTCCTGGCAAAGATGGGAGAATAGCCCCTATGGCTATGGAATCCCCGCTTCCCGTGCGCAACGGCGTCAATGCAACTCGTCTTCGCCTCCCGCGGACCGGTTCGTGGGCAACTGTCGCAGATTATTTGCTTGAGCGCTTCGGCCATGTGGATCCAGAGGGCATCCTGCGCCGCTTCGATGATCAGCAGATCGTTGGCTTGGGCGGCACTCCGCTCACCCGCCAGACGCCCCTGGGCGAGCACGAATTCATTTGGTACTACCGTTCCCTGCCGGTAGAAACTCCCATTCCCTTTGAAGCCAGGATCCTGCACCAAGACGAGCATCTGCTGGTCGTGGACAAGCCGCATTTCCTCCCCACCACACCCGGCGGACGCTTCATCCAGGAATCCGCGCTGGTGCGCCTGCGCAACCAGACCGGCATCGATGATTTGGTGCCGATGCACCGGCTGGACCGGGCCACCGCCGGGGTCATTCTTTTCGCGGTGAATCCGGCGACCCGCGGCGATTACCAGATGCTCTTCGAACGCCGCGAGATCGCCAAGCGCTACAAGGCGGTGGTCGCCCTTCAGCCGGGCGAAGGCCTGGAAACTGGACGGGTGCTGCATCCAAATGGGGAGCATTCGCAGGTCAAACCGGAATCCGAGCTGCGTGACCTGCTGCAGCGGATGCCGTTGCTCTTCGAGAACCGGATGGCCAAGGTCAAGGGCAAGCTGCGTTCCATTGTGGAAGAAGGGGAGCCGAACGCCCAGACCCTGGTCAAGCTCGAGGTGATCGGAACGAGCACCGGTTTCCATGCCGGGCTGGAGGTCGCCTTGATGGATCTGGAACCGCGATCGGGCAAGACCCATCAGCTGCGAGTGCACCTGGCTTCCTTGGGCCTGGGCATCATCAATGACGCGTTCTATCCGCGGCTGTGGGATCTGGCCCCTGATGACTACCGGCGCCCGCTGCAATTGCTGGCGCACACCATTTCCTTCACCGATCCGCTGACCGGCCACGCGCGCAGCTTCAGCTCGCAACAGCGGCTACTGGAAGCGCCGTCGGTCCCATAACCCCTTCTCACGGGGGAAGAATTGCCCTAGGCTGGTGCCTATTATCCCGTGACCCGTAAGGATGAAGGCAAGATGGCCGAACACCAGCGGACCCCGCAACTCGATTCCCTGGTGGAGTCGGCCCAGTCTGCCATTGCTTCGGCGGCAGAACGGTCCTCCTTCGTGTTGCCCTACGCGGCGCCGGATCATCGCCCCAACCCTGCAGTGGAACCTTTCGATACGGTCCGCGGCTACCTCTTGGGCGCTTCGGGCTTATTGCTGCTACTGACCTCGTTGGCGTTGCCTTCCGGCCTGCATGGACGCGCGCCGTCCAGCCTGCTGGATACCAGCCTGGTGCATTCGGTGTTGTGGCCGGCAACTGCCATCGCGCTGGTCCTCAGTGCCGCGTTTTCGCTGCGCCGCGACCAGCTTTCGGCGCGACGCCAACGAATCATTTCCCTTTATTCGATCCCGGCCACAGCGATGATGGCCTGCGCCATCACCCTGGCCTCCGGGTTCTTGGCCATCAGCGCGGCCATCCTGGCAACCATTGCTTCGCTGCTGTCCCTGTACGGCGTGCTCCAGCTGAACAGGAATACTGCGCGAAACCGCATGGAGCGCTGGGCAACCGATGCCCCGGTAAGCTTCTTTGCCGGTTCCAGCCTGGTCTATGCCCTGCAGCTCTGGTTTGCCGCCGCCGGATGGAATGACGGCGGGCAGGGACTTCCTGCTGTGGTGGTGACGGCCGGAATTTCAGTGGTTGCCGCCGCCTTCGCCCACTCGGAGCGCGGCCGCCACGCCTTTGCCAGCGGCTTCGGAATCTGCATGATCGCCGCTGCCATCCAGGGCTGGCTCAATGAGTCCGCACCGCTGTGGGTCTGCGCGGTCTGGATCTTCATGGCCTTGCTGGTCTTCCTGATGGCCGAGAACCGCCGGTTCCAGATCAGCCATGCCGAGCACCGTGCGCAGCGCGGCAAGCCCATAGAGTTCTAGGACTGGCCGCGCCCGCCACGGGTGCCTAGCGTGGCGCCATGCGGATGGCTCCATCAAGGCGAATGGTTTCGCCGTTGAGCATCGGGTTGGCCACGATGTGCTCCACCAATGCCGCGTATTCTTCCGGACGTCCAAGACGCGAAGGATGCGGCACCTGGGCTCCGAGCGAGTCCTGGGCAGCCTGCGGCAGGCCGGCCATCATCGGCGTGTGGAAAATGCCCGGTGCGATGGTCATGACGCGGATCTGGTGGTTCGCCAGCTCGCGAGCCAGCGGCAGGGTCATGGCCGCTACTGCTCCCTTGGAGGCCGCATAGGCCGGCTGCCCGATCTGGCCGTCAAAGGCCGCCACCGACGCGGTGTTGATGATGACCCCGCGTTCGGTGGTTCCCTGCTCATCGCTCAGCGCTTCGCTATGCGCCATGGCTTCTGCGGCCAGACGGATCACGTTGAAGGTGCCGTTGACATTGATGTCCAGCACCTTGGCGAAGCGCTCCAGCGGCAGCACTCCGTCGCGGCCCAGCACCTTGCCTGGTGTTGCCACACCGGCGCAATTGACCAGCACCCGCAGGGTGCCAAGTTCCTTGGCACGTTCGATGCCGGCAGCCACCTGCTGCGCGTCAGTGACATCAGCTGGCACGAAGCGGACATTCGCGCCGATCTCGGCGGCGATTTCATCGCCATCCTCACGCGGCAGGTCGAGTACCACCACATGCCTGGCCCCGGTGGCCAGCTTCTGCGCCGTGGCGCGTCCCAATCCCGATAGGCCGCCGGTGACCAGAGCGACTGAATCCTGCAACTGCATGTTTACCCCTTTGTAGACAGTGGTCTTGTGATCTACATTACTGGCCAGTTGCGTGGAGGCGAAGAATCTTGCCCGCGGGCATGGAAAAACCGCTGGACCCCGCGATGGGATCCAGCGGCTCTTGCACTGTCCTGCAGCCTAGTGGCTCGGAACCGTCGCAGGCTCGGCTTCGACTCCAGCCGATTTCTTCTTGCCGCCAAGCAGGAAACCGATCACCACGATGCCGACGCTGCAGCCGGCACCGATCAGGAAGCCAGGCTGGAAGCCTTCGACCGAAGCGGTCAGCGGATCGCCGCCAGCCGCGATCTTCGCGGCGGTGGATGAGGCGACAACGCCAACCAGCAGGGCGGTGCCCATGGCGCCCGCCAACTGCTGCAAGGTCGAGAGCAGGGCCGAACCGTGCGAGTGCAGGCTGTGCGGCAGCGGGTTCAGCGCAGTGGTGAAGGCCGGGGTGAAGATGAAGGCCAGGCCCAAGCTCATCACCAGGTGCATGACAACCAGCAGCCAGATCGGAGTGTCCACATCCAGGACCACCGCGTAGCCCAGCAGCGAAACCAGCAGCACCAGGGCGCCGGGAACGATCAGCGGACGGGCGCCGACCTTGTCGTAGAGCTTTCCGACCAATGGCGCCAGGACACCCATCAGCAGACCGCCCGGGAGCATGATCAAACCGGTGGTCAGGGTTTCAATGCCCAACACGTTGGTGAAGAACATCGGCAGCAGGATGATCACGCCGAACAGCGAAATCATCGAGAACATCATCAGCACCAGCGAAAGGGTGAAAGCCCTGTAGTTCAGCGGACGCAGATCCAGCAGCGCCTTGTCTTCCTTCTGCAGGTTCAGCTGCAGGAAAACGAAAGCGAGCAGGCACAGAATCGCGCCAACAAGGATGCCCAGGTTCAGCGGGGTGACGCCAACCGACAAGCCGCTGAGGCCGTAGACCAGGCCGCCGAAACCCGGGATGGCCAGAATCAGCGAAGGAATGGACAGCGGCGTCGAGGCGCCGTCAACGTCCTTGGACAGTCGAGGGGTGCCGATCAGCAGAGCCGCTACCGCGATCGGGATGATCACGATGAACATGAATCGCCACGACAGGTACTGCAAGATCAGTCCGGATACCGTCGGGCCGATGGCCGGGGCTACGGAGATCACGATGGAAACATTGCCCATCAGCACGCCGCGGCGCTCAGCCGGGACCAGATGCAAGATGGTGGTCATCAGCAGCGGCATCATGATGGCGGTGCCGCTAGCCTGGATCACACGGGCCACCAGCAGGACGCTCAGGCCCGGCGCGAGGGCAGCCAGCAGGGTGCCCAGAGTGAACAGGCCCATGGCCAAGACGAAGACATTGCGGATGCTCATCCGCTGAAGCAGGAAGCCGGTCATTGGAATGACCACGGCCATAGTCAGCATGAAGATGGTTGACAGCCACTGAATTGCGTCAGCGGTGACATTGAATTCATCCATCAGAACAGGCAGGGCCACGTTCATGATGGTCTCGTTCAGGATGACCACGAAGCTGGAAACAATCAGCACCGCAATCGTGGTGAAGTTCTGTTTGCTCAGTCGTTCTGGAGCGTTCGTCACGGCAGGAATCTGCTTCCACGAGGATTCGGAAAAAGGAAACGCTATCTGACGCTTGCGGCTGCTTCGCCGGGCAAGGAAGTTCAAATAGCTCTATCGATTTTATCGCTTGGGATTGCGGTGCACTAGGGGTGCAGGAAACCTTATAGGTGAGTTCGGCAACACAGATCCAGCTTCACGGAATGTCGAGGGTTTGTGTACGAAGATAGAACCATGAACGTGCGCACTCCTGACCCATACCCTGGATGGCTCTCCGAAGAAGACCTCTACGAGGCACGGCAGCGCCTGCCCATGCTCTACGTCGAGGCCATTCCCGTGCGCCTGGACCCGCTGGGCTACGTCAACGAGGTGGGCCTGCTGCTCACCGGCGATGATGACGGGCGCATGCTGCGCACCTTCGTTTCGGGGCGCGTGATGTACCGCGAGACCATACGCGCCGCGTTGATCCGCCACATCGAAAAGGACCTGGGCACCATGGTGCTTCCGCAGCTTCCGGCTTCACCGGTGCCCTTCACCGTTGCAGAATACTTCCCGGCGCCGAGCGAAACCGGCCTGACCGATGATCGCCAGCATGCCGTATCCATGTGCTACATCGTGCCGGTTCGCGGCGAGACCAGCCCTCGCTCCGATGCGTTGGAGCTGACCTGGCTTTCGCCCAGCGAAGCGCTCAGCTCGGATATCCAGGGCGAGTTCGCTGGCGGTCGAGAAAATATTCTCCGTCAGGCATTAGCCCATGTCGGAGTGAATATCTAGCCCTGCTGCCCGCTGTTTGGAATGATTCCCTGCCGGCGCTTGATGATTGATCCAACCCAGCTTCCCAAGAGCACCCCGAGCATGCCCACGGTGCAGCCGATCAGGGTCTCGACCACGCGGTCGTACATCACCGAGCCGCTCAGGCCCGTCACCAGCGAGACGCCCACGAGCGCCATCGGGGTAATGAAGACCTGCGCCAGGAAATAGTTGCGCATGACCAGCAGCTCGGCCATGAATTGGCATATGGCGATGAAGGCGAGCAGGATCCAGACCTGCGGGTTCAGGAAGATCAAGACCGCCATCAGGACCATGCCTGCCAGGGTGCCAAGCATTCGGTGCACGCCGCGCCGGATGCGCAAGGTCGTGGTGTGCCCGACCAGGGGAACCACCGCGGCCACCATCGCCCAGTAGTTGTGCCCGGCTTCCAGGCTGCTGCCCACGGTATTGGCCAAGGTGCCGGCCACGCCGGCCGTCAGGATGTAGAACAGCCCTTCCCACCAGATGGCCTTGCGGACGTTATCCGATAGTGGCGGCAGCGGGGTGCGCTTCCACAAGCTGCTCCACTGCCCGAGTGCACCGGCCGCACCGATGGCTACCGACAACAAGATCGTCAGGGCCGACACGAGCAGGGCTTCGCCGATTGGCGCGGGGACGGGGATCGAGGCAATTGCCGCGAATGCGAAGATGTGGAACAGCGAACCGCCGGGCCGCAGCCGCATGAAACCCACCAGCACCGAGCAGGCACCGGCCACGAAAGTCGTCGCGCCAACTACTTGCCACTGCTTGATTCCAGGGTCCGAATGGTCGATCCACCAGTGCGAAGCGGCCAGCGCCAGGGCGATTACCGCGAAGAACAAGGCCCCGGAACGCACCTGCATCCGCAACCGGTTCCAGTAGCCGTCCACGCGCCCATACACGCCGGTAAAGGCGCCGAACACGGCAAAGACCACAAGGTCCAGCCGTTCAATCGCGAAGAGGGTGATCAGAGGCGCAAAAACACCGATGCCGGTGCGCAGGCCGATCCAATGGTCCTTGCGGGCAGGCCCCAGCGTAATGAGCGCCTTGGCGGATTCCTTCAGATTCTCCAGACCCACATCTTCCTTCCGTCGCGTTGGACACAACACGTACGCTCCATTATTCGCGCTTTGCCTTGTGAAACGTTAGGTTTTGGCGCACATTGCCCCTGTCGTTTTCCTCACCGCGCGGTTAATACGGCACACTTGGTACGTGTCCGAAAAGAACTTTGACCCCAGTGCCCCGCATGCCCGCCAGGATGAATTCGGCTTTGAAGTCGGAACCCGGCTGACCGCTCCGGACGGTTCCCCGATGTTGGGACGTACCGGCGTTATCCGTACCCCGCACGGCGACGTCAAGACGCCCGCGTTCATTGCGGTAGGCACCAAAGCTACCGTCAAGGCAGTCACCCCGGTGCAGGTCCAGGAGCTTGGCGCGCAGGCTGTGCTGTCAAACGCCTACCACCTGTATCTTCAGCCGGGCGCGGATATCCTCGATGAAGCCGGCGGACTAGGCAAGTTCATGGGCTGGCAGGGCCCGACCTTCACCGACTCCGGCGGATTCCAAGTCATGAGCCTGGGCTCGGGCTTCAAGAAGGTCATCGACATGAAGTCCGTAGACCAGTCTGGTCCGGACGACGCCGTGGCCCCGGGCAAGGAACGCCTGGCCAATGTGGACGAGGACGGCGTCTGGTTCAAGTCCCATCTCGACGGCACCAAGCACCGCTTCTCCCCTGAGATCTCCATGGGCGTGCAGCACCGGATCGGCGCGGACATCATGTTCGCCTTCGACGAGCTGACCACCTTGCAGAATTCCCGCGGCTACCAGGTCGAGTCCCTGGAGCGCACCCGGCGCTGGGCCGAGCGCTGCATTGCCGAGCACTTTGCATTGACCGACTCCCGCGAAGGCAAGGAATACCAAGCCTTGTTCGGCGTCATCCAGGGCGCCCAGTACGAGGACCTGCGCCGCAAGGCCTGCCAGGACCTGGGGGCCATGGCCTTCGATGGCTTCGGCATCGGCGGCGCCTTGGAGAAGGAAAATCTGGGAACCATCGTCGGCTGGTGCGCCGAAGAGCTTCCAGAGAACAAGCCGCGCCACCTGCTGGGCATTTCCGAGCCGGATGACGTCTTCACCGCGATTGAGAATGGTGCCGATACTTTCGACTGCGTCTCGCCCACTCGCGTTGCGCGCAACTCGGCGTTCTATACCCCCTGGGGCCGTTTCAATCTTTCCGGCGCACGCTACAAGCGGGATTTCACTCCGCTGGTGGAAGGCTGCGAGTGCTATGCCTGCAAGAACTTCACCCGTGCGTACATTCACCACCTGTACAAGGCCAAGGAACTGCTCAGCCACACGTTGATTTCCATCCACAACGAGCAGTTCACTGTTTCGCTGGTTGAATCCGCGCGCCAGGCGATCGAGGACGGAACCTTCTTCGAGCTCAAGGACAAGGTGCTCTCCAGCTACTACGCTGGCGAACCGGATCCGCAGGGCCAGCCGGCCGCCCTGTAGCCAAGGGCCGCAAAGCAGTCGAGGCATCGATTCTCCACACACTGGGCAGTGCAAGGAGAATCGATGCCTCGGGCTTTTCTAGGCCGAAACGCCCTGCCCTGCGCGGGTCATCGGCAAATGCATGATCCCGTCGTCGTCATAGTCTTCTCCGGAGCGGAGGAAACCGAACTTTCCGTACCAGCCCTCCAGCTGGGTCTGGGCGCTGAGCTGGATCTCCGCCTCCGGAGCGCAAAGCGCCACGGCACGCTGCATGAGTTCCCCGGCCAGGCCCCGGCCTCGGGCTTCTGCGGCCGTTGCAACCCGCCCAATGCGCGGAGTGCCGCTTGCGCTGTCCATGATTCGCACAGTACACAGCACTTTCCCGTTCTCGGTGGCCACCAGATGCACAGTGCCGGCATCCAGATCGCGGCCATCGATGTCCGGGTAGCACGATCGCTGCTCGACGATGAATACCTCGGCACGCAGTTTCAGTATTGAGTAGAGCAATTCTGCGGAAAGCCCATCGGGCTCGTGGATGGAAATCAAATCGTTCATCCTCCAAGTCTACCTACGCCCCCGCGCCCAGCTTCCTGCCGGAAAGTTGAACCAGGGCACTTGCACCAAAGAGCATTGCCGCGATCCACAGCAACGGGGGAATGGGAGTACCGGGGCTGAGCACCAAGAAGAAAATTGGCGAGAACGTGGCAGCTGCCCGAAGGAAAGTCGCTGTTCCCAGGAAAAGATACGTGGCCACGGCCGAGTCGCTGGTGGCTCCCCCGAGTAATGCATCCCAGTCCCGTTCTTCCCTGCTGGCGTGGGCACTGCTAGCCGCAGCACACCCCAACGCGGCGACCAGGCCTGCGGCGGTCCAAAGCCAAATGCGATCCAGCTGGATCATGCCCAGCATTCCCAGCCCGCCGGTCAAGAACAGCAAGGCGGTGGCTGAAAATAGCATCGCATACAGCGTTGCTGCCCGCATCAGGCGCTGTTCCGAAATCCCTAGCAGCTGGGTGAGCTGCCGTTCGGAAACAAGCGGTGCAATGGTCGCGGAAATGCTCAAGGTAAGAACCAGGCAGAGCACCAGGTAAAAGGCCGCTGCGCTCAGCGGGTTGGCAATTCGCTGAACCGTGGCGGCCAACGCGAAAGCCAGGAGCAGGAACCCGGCCACCGAATGCCAACGGCCTCCCCTCAGCAAACGGAGGCAGAGAATGCGCCACGCCACCGGCAACTTGGCGGTGAGCTTGCCACCGCGTGCGCGCCTGCGGCTAATAGCGGATGTCGCCGGAGCCGAGAGGCCTCGCGAGTCGCCCTGCATCAAAGCCCCCACGGCGAATTGCTGGTGCTCTCCGGCAAAACGCAACGCCTGGCCCGGAATCTGGTCAAAATGGCGAAACGCACCGTACGTACTCGCGCCGCTAAGTACCAGGACAACGAGCAAGGCGAGCACCCAGGCAGCCGGCTCCAAGGTGGCCGCAGCCATAGCGCCAACCAGGCTTTGGGCCCAAGGAATCTGGAACATCAAGAGCATCCACAGCACGGCCAAGGCGATGAGCAGCCCGAGGCCCACCCAGTCGCAGATCCGTCGCGCAGCTATTTGGTGGTTCTTCCCCTGGATCGCCGTGGCCGCGTTGGCAAGCCCGACACCGGCCACTGCGAAGCAGGCGAGCCCAAGGACTGCAACGGGTACCGGGAGCGATCCGGCCAGCCCCAGCATCACGATCAGCCACAGCGCACCGGCAAAGCTGCTCGCGAAAAGACCGATGAGCACCGCATTTCGCCACGTCGGCTGACGGATAGCCCGGAGCTTGACCGGCAGCGGCAGCCACCAGTCGGCCTTGGCCGCACTGAGCCCGCAAGGCCCCAGATAGAGCATGAGCCGAAAGGTTGCCAAGCCGGCCAGGGCCAATAGCACGAAAGAGAGGTCCTGCAAGCGCCAGACGGCGCTAGGCAGCACTTGGTGCGCTACGCCCTCGCCCAAGAGCACAAACAGCATGCCAAAGAGTGCGCTGAAGAGGTAGGCCAACGCCACCAGCGCGGCCAGCGCCCAGACATAGGCATCGGAAAAGCTGTCGAATTTCTCGGAGAAATTCCGCCGCTTCTTCGCTCGATTGACCACTTCTCGAGGATTGAAATCAACGGCATGGCTTGCAACCCGGCTAGCGCTCAAGCCACTGCGCCCCTGCCTGCGGATCAAGCAGTTCGCCCTCGTCTTCATCCAGAAGCAGCACTTGGTCCACGCAGCTTCGCAGCATCAGCGGATCATGGGTCACCGCTAGCAAAGTTGTTCCCCTGCCGCGTACCCCGGCAAGCCGCTGGTACAGCTTCTGCCTGATACGAAGGTCCAGGCGTTGTTCCGGTTCGTCAAGAATCAGCAGTTCTGCCGGACGGATCAAGGCCGCGGCGAGCAGCAGCTTACGGCGTTGGCCAGAAGACAGCTCGCCGGGAAGGTGATCGGCAGCAGCAGTGATTTCGAAGAAGTCGAGTTCTGCCTGGACTAACTGGACCCAATCATCCAGTCCGTGTCCACGAGCGACCATTTCCAGATGTTCGCGCACGGTGAGTTCTTCGAAGAAGGCGCCATCGGTGACCTGTACTGCGACGGTACGGCGAAAATGCTCCGAGCTTTCATTCACGGGAAGGCTTTGGAACTCGACGGTGCCTTCCACCGGAATGAGATGTCCCAGGATGGTGCGGATCAGTGTTGATTTTCCGCTGCCATTGGCACCGATAATTCCTAAGCCAGCACCGGGAGCCAGCTGCAGGTTGATCGGCCCGCAGATCACGCGATTGGGATAGCCAATGGTCAAGTCGCGTGCTTCTAGCTGAACTCCAGCGCTTTGACCTGTCTGCATGCCATCGATTCTAGTGTCCGGATACAGCTGTGGGCATCGCCCTCACGGATGATGCCCACAGGATCACTAGCTTGCGACGGCCGCTTGGCTGTAGCCAGGTTCGCGCTTCTTGAACCATTTGATGACCATCGAGGTCACCGGAACAAACAGGACCTCCACGGCAGTCTTGTAGATGAAGCCCACCACCACGTAGTTGATGAATGTCGGCGCATCGGCGATGCCGATAACTGGCGCTGCAATGGCACAGAAGATCAGGGTATCCAGGAACTCCCCAACACCGCTGGAGCCGATCAAGCGGAGAATCAGCCCGCGCTCGCCGGTACGTTCCTTGAGCTTGACCAGCACCCATGAGTTGGCCAGCTGCCCCACCAGGAAGCCGCAAGCGGAGGCGACGACGATCTGCCAGATCGGGCCAAGGGCGCGCTCAAATGCGTCTTGCCCGTCGTAGAACTCGGCTGATGGCAATTGGATCATGACCCAGAAGCAGAACACTGCGAAGAAGGCCAAGGCGAAAGTCACCAGGATTGAACGGCGAGCCGCCTTCAATCCGTAGACTTCCGCAATGACATCGCCCAGAATGTAGGCCAGCGGGAAGAGGAAGAAACCGCCATCGGTGACCAGCGGACCGAAGCTGACACCTTTGGAGGCGCCGATATTCGAAAGAATCACGACCGCGCCCATCAAGGTGAGCACCGTGGAGAAGTAGGGAGAACCCGAAGAAGCGAAAACCGCGTTCTTGGTTCGAATCAGATTGTTGCTGGCGTTGGAATCGCCCATGAAATTTTCCTTGTCAAAGTGGTTCGCCAGAACATCGCTAAAAGGCACGGCCCTGCCCACGAATCAAAAGGGTGAAGGTTCCATGCCTGCGCGCTGTCCCGCTGTATTAGCACTTACGCAACAAGTATCCCATGCATAACTGCGGCCACGTTCTCACCTGTTGAAGACCAACCATGTTTCAGAAATCAAAGAATTCCAAAATTCATATCTCACTTGAATGTCTTCGAACTATAAATTCGAGGAAACAAATAGTGCAGTGACCGTCCTCCCGTACATCAGCATGAAAATTTTCCTTTTTTGAACGCGTTCAAATAATTGGTAGAATCGGATCCACCCACTTCCATCCAAAGGCTCCATGACAACGCAACCACGCACCGAAAAAGGCCAGCAGACCCAAGCCAAGCTCTTGGCAACTGCCTTGGAGTGCTTTGCCACGGACGGATATAAAGCCTCGAGCATGCGTGCCATTGCTTCGAACGCAGGGGTTTCCCTGTCGCATGCGTACTACTACTTCACGTCCAAAGAGGAGATCGTTGCCCAGCTCCTGCTGAACCTGCGCAGGGAGCAATTCGATCTTTGCGCGGGGATGCTCGCAGAGGGAAATACCCTCGAAGCCAACATCCGCGCAGTACTCGACACGGGCGTCGAAGCGTTGGCTCCCTATCACGATTTCGGGCCTGCGTTCCTGCGTCTGATGCTCGCGCGCGATATGGGCAACGACGAGATTTCCAGCATTGAATTGGAGATATGGGAGAAGGTCGTTTCCGGATCCCGCCCGTTGCCCCCATTAGGCATACGACGCGATCTGCCGAAGTTCTTGCTGCTGGTCTCCCGCCAGATCTTCTCGGCGTGGGCTTTCGACCAGTCGCCGCAGCAGCGCCGATCCAGGCTTCTGATGAAGAACATGGCACCGGTTGCCGCCAAGTTCGCGGTGCTCTGCCGCTTGCCTGTGGTGCGCTCGCTCTTTGAAGATGTGCTGGCACTGATGGATCCAGGGCCAGCAGGGATTGCCGAGGTGTCCATGGCAGATCCTTCACCGCTGAGACGGCCGAAAGCCTCCTGAAAAGCCGCGGATTGCGCGAGCCGGCAAACACCCTGACACAGAGTTCCGTATCACCGCGCCTTAAGGCGTAAAGTCAAACATGCCGATAGGTGATCCCTAGCGAACCAAAGGAGAATGCAGCACTATGAGCGCAATGGCACGAGCACTGCCAAGCTGGACCCACGACTACGCCACGCTGCGTGATCGCATTGCTTCCTTCCCGAACCAGCACGAGATTCGTTCGGTGAATCAAGACGGCGAAGACGTGGAAATCCTCCGCTACTGGCCTGATGCTTCCTGGTCCGCGCCAAAGGACGCGCAGCGCTTGATCCTCTTGGGCACTCCCAACGACGGCACCGCTGCAGAACTCGCCACTTCGGGTTGGCAGCCAAGCACGACCATGCATCTGCTGGCCGGCAAGCCCGACGACGTCGAGCAGGTAGTCAAGCTCGCCGATACGTCCGGGCTTTTCGAGGCTCCAATGGATAACTATGACGTCGTTGAGGTGACCGACTTCGACCGTCCGGTCGCCCGAGGACGCATGCGCTACGGCGAAAACTACGGCCTGCTTACCGACCCGGACCTTTTCTCCCCCGCTGATCCCGATGCGGCTCGCCGCGCGGTACTGGCTAACTTTGCAGGCGCAGCTTTCGGCCACGGGCTGCCCTGGCTGCTGCTGGTAGCCACCGCAGAACACGCCCAGCAGCTTCCCGAGGGCTGGTCCAAAGCGACCACGCTCAGCTTCTGGCAGCACGGCTAATCCCATTCCCTACCCGCACTACCCGCAATTGAGACTATGACTAATACAAACACTGCCTCTCCAGCCATGACCCTGACCATCGCTGGTTCCGAAGCCACTGGCGGCGCAGGCGCCCAGGCCGATTTGAAAACCTTCCAGGAACTGGGAACCTTCGGCATCGTGGCTTTGACCTGCATCGTCTCCTTCGATCCCAAGGACTCCTGGAACCACCGCTTCGTTCCCGTTGACCAGCAGGTAATTGCCGATCAGCTCGAAGCCATCCAGGCCTGCTACGAGGACAAGCTCAGCACGGTCAAGCTGGGCATGATGGGCTCGCCAGCAACGATCAACACCGTTGCCACCGCGTTGAATTCCCAGCAGTGGGACAACGTACTGCTGGACCCGGTGCTGATTTGCAAGGGCCAGGAACCAGGCCACGCACTGGACACCGACGAAGCCCTCAAGGCTGCCTTGCTGCCCTTGGCTACGTTCGTCACCCCGAACCACTTCGAGGCTGAACAGCTCTCGGGAATCAAGATCACCACCGAAGATGATCTGATCGAAGCCGCCAAGAAGATCCACGAGGTCTCCGGCGCGGCGGTCCTGGCCAAGGGTGGAGTCCGCATCGCTGGCGAAGACGCCGTGGACGTTTTCTACGATGGCACGACCCTCGAGGTCTTGCGCGAGAAGAAGATCGGCGAAGTTGCGGTCTCCGGCGCGGGCTGCTCGCTGGCCGCAGCCGTAACTGCAGAGCTGGCCAAGGGCGCTACCCCGCTGGAGGCAGCCCGCACAGCCAAGGCGTTTGTCACCGAAGGCATCCGCAACCGCGTTTCTGGCAACACCCCGTTTGACGCACTCTGGCAGGGCGGCCGCCGCTAGGCCCTGGCTGCTGGAGTGTTTGCTGGCCACTGCCGTTCACGGCGGTGGCCAGCAAACTGCTTTAACCGTGATCCCAGTCATTGGCCTAAGCCAACCGCACTTGTTATGGTTATTCCGGAAGTGCTCAGAATCAATGCGTGGAGAACCACAGGAGGGAGCGGTCGGCTATGCAAGCCACTTTGACGCTCTGCCCGTTCGTCTGCGTATCGAACGGGGTTGGCAACACATTTTCCGCTTAGGGCTTCTGCCTTAGGCAATGTTCCAGTGCCCCCAATTTTTCGTTCCCTTGCAGACCTCAACACCTTGACGATTCGTGATTCCGTGCGCTCATGAAGCGCGTGCGGACTATTTGAGGATTTCCCATGCAGCCATTGACCGAAAAAACCATCCGCTCTTCCTTCATCAACGCCAGCCGCCAAGAAGCGAAGAAATTGACCCTGCCCGAAAACTTTGCCTCCCTCGAGTGGGATTCGCTGGAGTACCTGGGTTGGCGCGACCCGAAAATGATGCAGCGCGGCTACCTGCTCCACACCGATGAAGCGGGGCAGACCCGCGGCATCCTCTTGCGCCCCACCGACGGTGGCCGCAAGCCGACCAACGCCACGATGTGCGAGATGTGCCGCGATGTGAACATCCCCTGCGCGGTAGGCATGTGGACGACCAAGCGCGCTGGCCAGGCTGGACGTGACGGCAATACCTTGGGAACATTGATCTGCCTGAACTTCGAGTGCTCCCGCAATGTGCGGATCCCGCCTCCGAAGAATCCGATCTACCCGGACCCAATGGTTGTCGTTGCCGAGCGCATCCAGCTGCTCGACGAGCGCGTGCATAGCTTCCTGAACCGCCTCTAGGCAACCGCAGCCTTCAAGCCGATTCCGGCGCCGCCCGCCCAGCAAGTAGTGAACTGATGAGTAACAAAGCGTCCAAATTTTCTCAAAAATGGACGGGCCCATCAGGCCTTGCTGGGCGGGTTTGTCGCAGTGGTTCGCGGATTTTATTGTGAAATTCCCAAGCCAGCACAATATCCAACCAAAGGTTACTATTCAATAACCCCTTGATATATGAGCTACGTCACCTAAGATTCCAGCTATGGGTATACGCACTAGCGGACGTTTACCCCGGACGATCATCAAGGCTCGCACCGCTTTTATGTCGCCCGCCCATGACGGGAGCAGCACCGCTATCCAGCCCAGCTAGGAGAATCATGGTCACTCGCCGCACGCAGAGAGTGCCGCGCCTGATTTTGGGATCAGCCACTGCGCTTGCACTGGCTGTTACCTTGTCAGGACCGGCAAGCGCAGCAGGAATCCCCCAACCAGGCGACGGCGAAAATGCCGCGTCCCTGCCAATCACCAGTTCATCAGCGCTGTCCAACCTGAAAGTCTCCGGACCTCTTGCCAAATCAACTGGTGAAGTGTCTGTTTTCGTTCAGTTCCAGGGTGATGGCGCCTTCGAGACGGTGAAGAAGTCCGGCAAGAAGAAGGACACTGCCAAGGTCAAGAAGATCGGCAAGGAGGTCAAGGCCAAGGGCAAGCAGCTGGCAGCCGAGGCCAACTCGAAGGTCATCTACACCACGCACAACGCACTGCAGGGTGTCGCACTGACCGGTGATGCCGCTGATCTGCGCAAGCTTGCACAGCGTAGCGACGTTGCCAAGATCAGCTCCATCGTTCCCAAGAAGCCCTCCAACCGCAGCTCGGTAGTTGACACCGGCGCCCTGGAATCATGGAAGTCCCTGGACAAGACCGGCGACGGCGTCAAGGTGGCTGTACTGGATACCGGTGTGGACTACACCCATGCCAGCTTCGGCGGCCCGGGCACCTTGGAAGGCTACAAGGAAGCCCAGGCTTCCGATGAGCTGCCCGGTGCAGATTCGGGCCTGATCGACACCAACAAGTTCATTGGCGGTTGGGACTTGGTTGGCGATGACTACAACGCCGACTCCGACGATCCCACCTACCAGCCAATTCCGCATCCGGACCCTAACCCGCTTGACTGCCAAGCTGCCGGACACGGCTCCCACGTTGCCGGAACCACCGCAGGCTATGGCGTCAACGCCGATGGCTCGACCTTCACCGGGGACTATTCCTCGCTGGACGCCGACGCGCTGGCGCAGATGAAGGTCGGCCCGGGCTCGGCCCCTGATGCACAGCTCATCGGCATCCGCGTCTTCGGTTGCGGCGGCTCCTCCTCCGTGGTTGGCCAAGCACTGGACTACGTACTTGATCCGAACGGCGACGGCGACTTCTCGGACCGCGCCGACGTGGTCAACATGTCCCTTGGTTCGGATCATTCCCCGGCCAACGACCCTGAAAATGACATTGTCGACGCCCTGAGCGCAGCCGGCATCCTCTCGGTTGTCGCTTCCGGCAATGCCGGTGATGTCACCGACGTGGGCGGTTCGCCGGGCAACTCGCGTTCCTCGCTGACCGTAGCCAACTCCGTTGGCTCGCACGTCACCCTGGACAAGATCCAGGTCGATGGCCCCGACAATGTCGCCGGTTCGGCCTCGGGCCAGTACTCGGCGAACTTCAACTACACCAATGCTGATCCGGCCGCCTTGTCCGGAGAAGCAGTGATGGCTCCGGCCGATAACGCATTCGGTTGCGACGCTTTCGAAGAAGGTTCGCTGGAAGGCAAGTGGGTTTGGCTGCAGTGGAGCGAGAACGGCGAGTTCCCTTGCGGTTCCGGCGCCCGCTTCAACAACGCTGAAGCCGCCGGTGCCACCGGCGTCCTCTTGGATGCAGAAAGCAACCTGTTCGATGCAGGCATCGCCGGCAACGCGACCATCCCAGGTGCGCAGTTCACCTTGGACGAGTCGAACAAGCTGCGCCCAGCAACTGAAGCTGGCACGCTGCAGGTTACCCTGTCCCCCGAATTCGTTGGCGGTTCCTCCAGCGAGTCCGGCGTTGCAGACACGCTGAATTCCTCTTCATCGCGTGGCGTCCACGGTTCCAACGGCGTGGTCAAGCCGGATGTGGCTGCCCCAGGTACCCAGATCGGCTCGGTTGGCGTGGGCACCGGTACCGGCACCGCCGTGATGACCGGTACCTCGATGGCCACTCCATTGGTTGCTGGTATCGCCGCGCTGGTTCTGGAAGACAGCGACTACACCCCATATGAAGCCAAGAGCATCATCATGAACACCGCGGCCACCGACATCAAGGCCGCCAATGGCGAAGCCTACGGTCCGAACCGTGTTGGTTCCGGTCGCGTGATGGCCGATGCCGCACTCCAGAGCCCTGCTTTCGCCTACGATTCCGAGGCAGCGGATCTGACCAGCGTGGTCTTCGGCGTTATCGAGCTGGGAGGCAAGAAGCCGTTCAGCGCGCAGCGCGAAATCACCATTGAGAACACCAGCGGCAAGGCGCAGAGCTACGACGCCAACTACGTGGCCGCTACCGAGATCCCAGGCGCAAGCTTCACCTTGGATCGCAGCAGTGTCACCGTGCCGGCCGGCGGCAGCGCCAAGCTGAACGTCACCCTGAGCGTTGACCCGCAGCAGTGGGCCAAGACCATCGATCCAACCATGGCTACCAGCCAGTCCGGTCTGGCTCGTGCCTGGGTTGCCGATGCCAGCGGTCGCGTCGAGCTGACTGCCAGCAATGCTCCGACCCTGCGCATTCCAGTCCAGGCAGCACCCAAGCTGGCTGCTGACATGGAGGGCAAGCTCAAGAAGATGAAGAAGGGCGCGGATACCACCACCCTGAGCCTGAAGGGCAAGGACATCACTGCTGGCGAGGGCGCTACTTCGGTCACCTCCCTGCTCGGCGCCTTCGAACTGGGTGCTTCGAGTGAACGCGGCGACGATTCGCTGGACAGCATCCCGGCGGCCCGTTCCGTGGACCTGCAGCACGTTGGCGCATCGAGCACCGCTGCCCGCACCGGTGTGGCTGACGGCCTGCTGAACGTCGGCATCTCCACCTGGGCCAACTGGGCCCACCTGGCTGGCGGCACCGAGCTGGATGTCGAGATCGATACCAATGGCGACGGCGAAGCCGACTTCGTTACCTTCAACGCCGCATTCGACGAAGTTGACCTTGACCTGGCAGCAACCTTCAACCTCGCCACCGGCGAGCAAGTTGATCTGCAGCCAGTGAACGGCATGCTCGGCGATGTCGATACCAACACCTTCGACACCAATGCAGCGGTCTTCCCGATCTCCCTGTCAGCCCTGGGGCTCGATGAGGATTCGTCGGAGATCTCCTACCGTGTGCTGGGCTACTCCTGGTACAACACCGATGAGAACGGCTCGATGATCCCGGTTGACCAGACCGACTGGATCGACTTCAACGTGGCAGCGCCACAGGTTGATTTCGGTGCAGAAGGCACCTTGTTCACCGATCTGTCCGGTACCCAGATCCCGGTGACCGTTGCAGACAGCACCAAGGCATCGAAGGCACTGTTGCTTCACCTGCACAACGGCAATGATGACCGTGCACAGGTTCTGGAAGTAACTGACGGAAAGAAGAAGGGCAAGAAGTAGGCCTTCCACCTCCCAAGAGCAGGCCCGGGGCACTTCCTAGCGAGTAAGGAAGAGCCCCGGGCCTACACCTTTAAGATCCAGCCGCGCAGCTTATTGCATGCGCAGCTTCTCTTCGAGAACCAGTACTGCGGCTTCTCTTACCTGGGCCGCGAATTTCCCATCGGCCTTGGCCTCGGCTGCCAGGGCCTTCGCCATGGTGATGGCCGGAGCCGATTTTACGCATAGCGGAACAGTTCCGCCGGCGGCCACGAACTTCACTGCGCGCTCGCCCACCGGCAGGTAGCCGACCTGCTTGGCTTCACAGAGATCATCGGAAATCACGATTCCCCCATACCCCATTTGCTCACGCAGCAATCCGGTGATGATCTTCGAAGAGAACGGTGCATCATTCTTTCCATCGAGCCGGGAGTAGCGGGCGTTGGAGACCATGACCCAGGACTTGCCCTGCTCGATAGCCTGCTCGAATGGCTGCAGATCGCTGGAGTCCGCATCGATCTTCGTATCGGTCACTTTGGTACTGGTATCGGTGTTCCCAGCGACCCGGCCCAATCCGGGGAAGTGCTTGACTACCGGTTGCACGCCTTCGGAGCGCAGCGCTTCGTTCACCGTCGAAATGGCCTTGGAGACCCCCGAGGCGTCATGCGCGTATTCGCGGCCAAAGTAGCCGATGGGTGCGTTGCCGGTGCCGATACTGGCAGGAACAACGTCCGCCACCGGAGCCAAATTCACGTTGATGCCGGCTTCAGCCAGTTCTTTCCCGGCGGCGCCCACTTCACGCTCCAGCTTCGATACAGGCCACCCTCCCTGCGTCAACGCAGTCGGCAGTTCGGTGAAACCGGGGCCCTGGAGCACCCGGACAAAGCCCCCTTCCTGATCGGTGGCCACCCAGACCGGCAATTGCCCGGGAATGCCGGACTCCAAGCCCTGGGTAATTTCCTGGACCTGGGCAGCGGTCTGCTTCACCGGCAGTTGCGAACGGCCACGCAGGAAGACATTGGAAATTCCCTGCTTCTTCATCGCAGAAATTTCCGCAGCGGTTGCTCCTGTTGCCGGGACACCGGCCATCACGAGGCTCGCTGCCTGTTCGCTGGCGCTCAGCTCGTCGGCCAGCGCTTCTGCTTGCTGGCGCAGAGAGGGCTCCTGGCTGCGGCTAGGCGATGGGCTTTCTTCAGCCCCGGAGTTGCCGGACGGGCTGGGAGTTGCCTGCTGCGCAGGAGTCCTCGTACTGCTCGGGCTGCTGGAGCTGCCCGCGGACGTGCTCGAAGCTGGTTCTTGGGCATTCGGCGCACTGCAGCTAGCGAGCATCACCGTCATCAGGATTCCGACTGACATGAGCTGCTTGGCACGGGTAGTCATGAGATCATCCTCCCACCGTAAACTGCGAAGTTGCCGAAGAGCCGAGAACCTTTTGCCGTGGGCAGAACGCTAGGCACGCACCACCAGCAGTTCATCCCAGTCGGTGGTGTAGCGCTGCGAAATATGCTCTCGTTTCATCGACCATTCAGGGATTTTGGCCATCCCGGCATGCCCCAGGCCAATGGATTTGGCACCGAATCGAAGGGAGATATCCTGGACTACCGAAGAGACGTTCTCTTGTTCCTCGGCAGCCGGATCGGGACTCTGGCCAAAGAGGTCCAGCTGTGGCTCGCCCGGAGAATCGCTGAGCCCGGAGAGGATCACTCCCCCGCGAACATAGTCCATTCCCGGTTTCATCAGATCCCGCATCGCGGCAATTGCCAGCTTGCTGAGCACGATGGGATCCCGCGTCGGACGCGGCAGGCGCACCTGGGCACTGGGGAATGAGGCTTCTCCCCGGGCGAAGCGGCTGGTGCCCGCGGTGACGGTAAGCAATGAAGCGTACAGGCCTTCGCGCGCCAAGCGGCCGGCAGCCTTCTGCGCATAGATGGACATGACTTCTTCCATCGCTTCATAGGTGCGCACCGGCGTGGAGAAGGAACGGGTGAACATGACCTGGCCGCGGTCCGCGCGCTCCTCCACCGGACCGATGCAACGTTGCCCGTTGAGTTCGAAGACCGTGCGCTGCAAGACGACAGAAAACTTCTTGCGGATCGCCAAAGGGTCAGCTGCTTGCAGGTCCGCGATGGATTCAATGCCCATGGCTGCCAGCTTGGCACCGGTTTTGCGGCCCACGCCCCAGACATCGGTGACTGGAACCCGGTTCAGGATACTGCCCAGGACCTCGGGATCCATGAGCTGCTGGACGCAGACTCCGCCCAGTCCCGGATTGTGCTTGGCAATATGGTTGGACAGCTTCGCCAGGGTCTTGGTGGATGAGACACCCACGCAGACTGGCACCCCAATAGTCTTGTCAATGGCGGCACGGATCTGGGCCGCGGTGCTGCGCACCTGCTCCAGGTTGCCTTCCAGGCCGACGAAAGATTCATCGATGGAATACACCTCGTGCCAGGTCCCGAAGCGTCCGAGCAATTCCATGACACGGGCAGAAATATCCCCGTACAGTTCATAGTTGCTCGACCGCACCGCAAGGTTGTGGGAGTCCATATAGCGTTGGACCTTGAAGAAGGGTTCTCCAGTAGGAATGCCCAGATCCTTGGCTTCCTGGGAACGGGCCACCACGCAGCCGTCATTGTTCGACAGCACCACCACGGGACGATTGCGCAGCGAATAGTCGAAGGCCCGCTCGCAGGAGACGTAGAAATTGTTGACGTCCACCAGGGATACGTGGTCAGCGGACATGATGCAGGCACCTGGTAATGACGCCGAAGACACTGACCTCATCGCCTTCGGCCAGTACTACGGGCAGGGGCGATTCATCGCTGAGCAGCCCAACCTCGTGGCCGTCAATCTGCCAGCGGCGCACCAGCATCTGCCCGTTGAGGTTGACGATGACCACAGAGCCGTGGCGCACGGCCAGCGATCGGTCCACGATCACTTCATCGCCGTCGAAGATACCAGCTGACCGCATGGCGTGGCCCGAGACGCGCATGATGAAAGTGGAGACACGGTCACGGACCAGCAACCGGTTCAGGTCCAGTCCGCCGTCAAAATAATCGCGTGCTGGCGAGGGGAAACCCATCGCGGATACCGCTTGGACCGGCCCTTGGGTTGCTCCCGGAGGCATCAGCTCCTGCTCTTCAGCCACACCCCACCACTTTCTAGTACAAATATTCGAATACTTGAATTGTAGCGTGTTATCCAGCAACCTTCATGTTTCCGGCGAGCGCGCTAGCCCCGGGACTCCGTGGCAGAGGTCCTCCCATGGACCCTGGCCTGTGCTTTCCAGCTGTACAGCGCGGCGGATACAACGATAACCAGCAGCGTCGCGGCACCGGAGACCACGATAATTGCCCTGGCCGGGCCAATCAGCAATCCCGGGGTGCCGATGAGATAGCCCAATGCGACCATGATGTTGATGAGCATCCGCAGCTGCGCCCAAGCAGCACCATGGCGGGATTCCGGCACGTATTCGTAAATGGCTGTTCGCACTCCAGTATTGTGCAGTCCATTGCCCAGCCCGCCGGCAAGGAACACCAAGGCCAGGCCAGCCGCGTTGGACCAGAGCCCTTCCGTGAGGATCGCGGCGCCCACCAGCCCTCCACCGAGCAGAATCGGCAAGACGCTTCGGGTACCGAAGCGGCGATTGCCTCCCAGCAGGGAACCGAACACTGCGCCCACGGACCAGGCACCGAGCAATACCGCGTATCCAGTGTCGTTATCGGTGATCCCGCGCAGGTAGAACACCCCCGAAACGCCTTCTGCTGCGGTAAACAGCACGATCGCTGCCACCGGGAGCAGCAAGATCCGCAATTGTGGATTGCGCGTCAATGCAGCTCCACCGGGCGATACCGGTCCACCCGGATCCGGCTCGTTCCCTGCGTCTGCTCCTTTCCCGTTGGCGGCTTGCGAGCGGGACAGGAAGATGGCCGCCAGGGCCAGTGCCAGGAATCCTGCCGCCGCGTACCAAAGCACCGCGCCGATCCCCGCTTTCGCGAAGACGAGTGAAGCTATCGCCGGCGCGATGATTCCCGCAAGGGACGTCGCTACGACAAGGAAGCTGCTGGCACGAGCAATGCTGAAGCCTCCGCGGATGCGCGGAATGATCTTGAAAATGACCGCTCCGTTAACCACCGCGCAAATACTGGCCACAGGCATCAAGGCGAGGCTCGCGAAGATATTGGAGGCAATGGCCATCACCGCGAAGATCGCCACGTGCACGCACAGGTTCAGGATCCACACCCGGACAAGGGCTGACCCGTCCACCCAACGCCCTATAGCCGGAGCGGCAAGGATCGGCGGAACCAAGCCGGCGAGGAACAACGCGGTTACGCCCCAGGACCCCAACTGATCCGCGGATTCCAGGGTCAAGGCAAAGACCGCCATGCCCTCGCCGAGCATGGAGAGCAATGCAACCACGCAGAACAGGACGCAACGCACCGAAGACTGCACCTGGCCCCCTTCCTCCGCGCGCATGCCACGCTGGCCTAAAGGTTCTAGTCTATGGGTAGGAGGATTCGCCTCCGAGGACATATTGCGCCAAAGGAGTCTCGTGAAAGTATTACTGGTCAGCTGCGGAGATGTCGCCACCGAGGCAGGACTGCGGCTCCAACAGGAGGGCCATCGCGTCACCGGCTGGCGGCGCAACAGCCAGAAGCTGCCCGCAGGATTTACCGGCCACAGCGTAGACCTGCTCGATGCCGCCCAGTGGCCAAGCATCGATCCGCAGACCGAAATCGTCGTGCTCACTCCCGTGCCAGCCACCCGCGATGCCGATGGCTACACGCGCGGCTATCTGCAGGTCGCCAAAGAACTGGCTTCACGGCTGACAGCCCAATGCCCCAATCTTCGCCGGCTTATCTACATCTCCTCCACCGCAGTGATGGGCGGCGCCAACGGAGAACTCGTCGACGAATCAGCACCGCTTGCCCCAGCTAGCCCCACCGCGCAGGTCCTTGCGCACACCGAGGCAGCGCTCGCCGGCAGCGGCCTGCCGGTAACAATCCTGCGGGCGTCGGGAATCTACGGCCCGGGCCGCACCCGGCTCATCGATCACGTCACTGCCGGAGCCGCACAGATTCCCGCGGGCTCGCATTGGACCAACCGCATCCACCGCGATGACCTGGCCGCGGCCATCGTTCACGTTGCGGCGCTGGGAGAGCAAGCCGCTGGCCTCTACCTGGCCAGTGACAGCACCCCAGCCCAGCTAGGCGAGGTCTACCAGTTTTTGGCCAAGGAACTTCATTTGCCTGCGCCGGAAGAGGCAGGACAAGCCCCGGCTCGACGTGCTGCCGACCGCCGGCTCGATAATTCCAAGCTGCTAGCCAGCGGGCTTGAACTGCAGTATCCGGGATTTGCCGAAGGCTACCGCGCGATCCTTGCCGGGGCATCAACCCGTCACGCCTAAAGCGCGTAAAAGACAGCCTTAAAGGAAAACCGGCTTGCAGCGCATCGCCATGATGCACCGCAAGCCGGTTCTTTTATTTCGTTCCGGGTGTGGACCGAAACGCCTAGAACCCCTTGCGCAAGGGGTTGAAGTGCCGGGCGATGCCTGGAACCTCCTGGCCAGCAATCTGGGCAGCCAGGATCTTGCCAGTCAGCGGTCCCAGCGCAACGCCCCACATGCCGTGGCCACCGCCAACCGACACGCGCGAGGATCCGGTCTGGCCAATGAGTGGCATGCCGTCCGCGGTGCATGGGCGTCCACCCACCCATTCTTCTTTGCGGTTCTCCCAGTTAATCCCCTGGTAGACCGGGGTCGCAGCGGCAACGATGGCCTCAATGCGCTTCGGCTCCAGCTTGTGGTTGGCGTCGCGGAATTCCATGGTGCCGGCGATGCGGAAGCGATCGCCCAGCGGGGTGCAGGCAACGCGCTGGGTCGGGAAGTAGATCGGGTGCGTTGGCATGTGTTCCGGCTCCACGGTGAACGAGTAGCCGCGGCCTGCCTGAACCACAACGTTCACACCGAACTTGCTGGCCATGTCGGTCATCCAAGCACCGGTAGCCAGCACCACGTGATCCGCGGTGATTGAACGGCCTTCGGAACCGATGACGGTGACCGAGCCGCCATTGTCGCGCACATCGGTGACGTTGAAGGCTCCGATGATGTCGCCGCCGCGGGCGATGACGGATTCGGCCAGTGAATCCATGAACTTCGGCGGGTTGATGTAGCGCTGGTTCTTGATGGCTACGCCCGCAGCGACCTTATTGGACAGGGTCGGCTCGATGCCGCGCAACTCGTCGCCGGTGAGCAATTCGTAATCAACTTCGCCGCCGGTCTTCTCGATCATCTCGAATTCATGCAGCAGCGCATCGCGGTCGCTGAGCGAGGTGAAACCGGTCAAGAATGGATTTGCCGGCTTGGTCGGCTCCTGCACTCCCGGCCCTGCCGAAGTCGCCTGCGCGATTTCGTCGAAGGCATCCAAACCGGTCGCGCCGATTTCCGAGTAGACCCGCATGGCTTCTTCCCACTTCTTCGGGGTCGAGTGCCAGGCAAAACCGATCAGGAAGCGGAGCAACTTGGCATCGGCCTTCAGCGGAATGTACAGCGGGGATGCCGGGTCGAGCATCATCTTCAGGCCGTTCTTGAAAATTGCAGGCTCCGCGATGGGCAGGGTCAGCGCTGGGGTCAACCAGCCGGCGTTACCCCAAGAGGAACCGGACGCGACGCCGCCGCGATCCACGACGGTGACCTTAATGCCCGCTTCCTGCAGGTACCAAGCGGTCGACAGGCCAACAAAGCCAGCGCCTACAACAACGACATGATCTGGCACGCCTACTCCAGCCATGATCCACTCTCCTAGCATTTCGACGGCCTCTCCACACGAGCCCGCATGTCTTCACTGTCGCGCGATCCCCAGGGAAAATCAACGCGTCCTGACGATTCGACGGTGAGCGCCACCACACCGGCAGGAGGTTCGTGTTTCTTGCGGTAAATGATTGCCTATTCCGAACTTTCAACAAGTACTTCCTCCCGTACGGGCACTTTCCCCAGAGGCTGCATCACTATCGCCCATCGGGAACTTCGCCTCCAGCGCGTCCTGCGTAGACTGGAGAGAAGCGAATTACCAATCCCGCCGATCAGCCATTTCTAAGGAACTGCACCACACTCATGGCCTCACGTAAACCAGCCAAGAAGAAGCCTGCCCAGGGTCATCCAGCCCGCCGTTCCGGCGCCAGCAGCGTGCCTTTTGAATCTGAAGTGCGCCAAGCTCTTCAGCCATTCAAGTCCTCGCTCTTCCGCCACTTCCACGAAGAGGGCCAAGCAGCCAGCGAGACCCGCGCAGCGCTCGAAGGGCTCACTACCCTGCTGACCGTGCATGCCCAGTTGCGCCAGAGCGTTGACGTCAAAACCCTGGATCCGACGATTCTGGGTGAACAGCTGGGCCACTTGACGTCGCTGGGCAAGGAAGTTTCGGAAGCCAGCGCTGCGATCCTCAAGCATTACCTGACTTTCCTGGGCACGACCGCTAATTTCGGCGGAAGCGTGGATGACTTCAAGCAGACTTTCGAATTCCTCTCCCGCATGGCTGGCGATTCACCCATCGTGGCACCTTATCTCGAAGATGATGAGGCCAACGGCAGCCTCGAAGCGATGCCCTTCGTTTTTGCGGCTCGCGAGTTGATCAGCTGGGTTGGCGAAGGCAAGCCGACCACCCCAGCTGGCGTACTCACCGGCGATACGCTGCAGGATGCGGCCAGCGCGCTGGGCCTGTTCGTCAAGGTCGATGAATCCGCCGGCGTTCCAGAGGATGCCCAGTGGGAGCCGGAAGACGGCACTGCCGTTTCTTCGCTGGCCGACATTCCACGCCTATCGGCATACTGGGACGCCCTGATCGGCACGGCCATGCTGCGCTACCAGGAACCGAACGCAACCCCAACCGAGTCGCTCAGCGATGCGCTGCTGGCATCCAGCGGACAAGGCGCCCGCTTGGTCAAGGAGCTGATTGCAGAGGTTCTCTACTCGCACATCCTGATCAACACCTTGGAGCAGCCGGGCAAGGCGCAGATCGCCGAGATGGTGGCCGGCGTGTTGAGCAATGCCGCATCATCGACACCGCCACGTGCCGAGTTCGCGTTGCAAGTTCCGACCGAAGATGACCTTCCCGCCGAGCAGCATCACCTGATTGCCAGCCTTGAGGAGGTTGTCCCCCAGGTCGAGTCCCTGCTGCGCGTCTTTGAACGCGAAGGCCTTGTCGAGATTAATGACGAGATCACGATTCCTGTGGTCTTGCGCTCTTCACTGGAACGAGCGCTGGCCAAGGTCTCTGATCATGTTTTGAAAGACACCCAAGAGGCAGAGGCTTCCGAGGTTTAGACCACCAGCAACGGCAAAGGGTGCGAGAGCTAATTCGAGTTCTCGCACCCTTTGCCGTTGATTCATCGACTAGCCGATGCACGTGGCCAGCTCGGCGTCGTGCCACGGCAGGCGATCGAACCATGGGCCCCGCTTGGTTCGCCGGCCTTCACGGCCAAAGAATCTGCGGTTGCTTCTGCGTTGATCGCAGCATCTGCCGTCTTGCTATCAAAGCCGCCCTTAGGCTCCACGGCCAGGCCTTATTGTTGCCAAACAACCGTATCTGCCTGGGTACTCATGCGCGCTCGCTTCCCAGACAGGAAATGCTCTCCATAGGCGCAACACCCCGCCACGCAGGCCCATTCCGACCTGAGGTGTGAGGCAGAACGCAGAAACACGGGCTGGGTTTAAGTTATAAAAGGTACGTTGCATTACTGACAGACAACGGCGTGCGATGGGGGCACAGCGCCGATGAAAGATCAGTCCGTTTACGCAATGCAACGTACCTTTTAATCACCCTCGGATCCTTAGTGATGCCACTCGCAAAACACCACCAAGTACCTTCCCGGTGATCGGTCTTCACCGATACATGTCTAACTTATCGCGTCCTGCGAAAATCCGAAATCATACTTTAGTAGGAGGGTAGGGGTCAGAACGGGATGCTTGCGCGCAGTGCCCAAACACCGTTTTCGGAACTGGTTGCAAACTTTCCACCAAATGCACGCATCCTGTCACCCATGCCAATCAGGCCTGTCCCGCCTTCGGGCAACCCACTCGCCTTCTTGTCGAAATTCCCCATCTGATTAGTAATTTCCAGGATACCCTCTGCCCCTTGGACCGTGAGTTCGAAGGTGCACTTCCCGCCCAAGGCACCGTGCTTTATCACATTTGTTGTACCTTCTTGCATGACCCGATAAATCGCAGTCTGTGCAGAACGGGGCAATTCGGAAATTTTCTCGTCAGTGGTGGAGCTCACCTCGAAATTTGCCTCTTTTAGCCTCTGAACGAAAAGTTCTGCACCCTGAAGCGCGTAAACAGTAGTAGCGGCCGGCTTATCAATGCCCTGGGACGAGGGATCTGCCATGGTCCCATCAGCCCTCAGGACATTGAGCATCAGGCGTAAATCGTGCAAAGTCTCAGTACTCAGTTTGGCGATGACATCCAGAGCTTCGAGGGCCTTCTGCCCATCGTTTGCGAATTTCGCGGCCTTCGACTGCATGGCCACGACCGTGATGTCATGCGCGACAATATCGTGCAGATCCCGGGCAATGTTCTTTCGCTCCCGGTCGACAGCAAGACGAGTCTGCTCTTTGACCGTATGCATTTGCCGAAGAGCGAGCTCGTTCTTCTCGCGCAGCAAGTAAATATTCCTCGTTAAGAAGAACGCCATCGCCGTCAACGGGGCAATCCCGACAAGCAGAACCGCGTCTTGCCCGGACTGGACGCCGAACTGCACCATCCACGCTGCGGACAAGGTTAGGAATAAGGCCCTAACACTCATGGCACTGGCCGTAGCTGCCAGCGCCGAAAAAATCATGAATGAAACGACAGTCCAGAAGAACAAGGCGCCGTCCGTGAGGAAGAAATAGGCAACTGCCACAAACAATCCGACGGATACGGCAACCCAGCGAAGACCAAGCACAAGAATTGCGCACAGTCCAACGCCGAGCAACGCGCCTCGAACCGAAATATCCGACGAACCACTAAATCCGTCTTCCAGCAGAGTCACGAACTCGCTACTGGAAACCGCGATCAGAACCGCAATACCAGTCCAAACAATGACACCCCGACCAGCGAAGAGCTTGGTCAGGGTGTCCTTTAGTCGTCCATTCATATGCCGAATAATTCCCGGCTCAGATGATCAAGTCAAATAAACCGCGTTATGGGCAGGCGACGCCGTAGCGTTTGCAGAACCACTCCGAGAAGGCTGAGCCAAAGCCAGCAGGAGTAGCAACGTTGCCACTGCTGGAGGCTGGAGAGCTCGCGGCAGATGCAGGAGCTGCCACGGCGGTCAATGGTGCCAGAACTAATGCTGCTACGGCCAGCATTTTCAAACCCTTCATAACAAACTCCACATCAGATCAACTTATATACTTTCAGGTGAACAGGCCAACATGAGGCCACCCGCATCGAATCAGAGGAATCAGATGGAACAAATAAAGGTCCTTATTGTCGATGATGAACCTCTAATTCGGCATGCGTTGGGCACAATCCTAGCAACAGACCCCGGAATTGTAACGGTTAATTCTGTTGAAAATGGACAGGCCGCCGTCGAGTATTGCAGCGGCAATCAAGTGGACGTTGTGCTCATGGATTTGCAGATGCCGATAATGGACGGGGTTAGCGCTACTAAAGCAATCAAATCTGCCGAAGACAGCCCCTCAGTGCTTGCCATTACCGCCTTTTCTTCGGACGACTATCTGGTTCCGGTACTGACCGCTGGGGCCAGCGGATACTTGGTAAAAGACTCTGAACCAGATGAAATTATTCATGCGATCCATGCCGTTCACCAAGGAACTGCAGCCATTTCCCCGTCGGTTTCTTCTGATCTAGTTTCTGCGGTTCGCGAAGCTTACCGGGATAATTCCCAAGACATTCAAGAACTGGCCTATGACTTGGGAATTACCAATCGGGAATTCGAGATTCTAAAACTGCTCGCACGCGGGCTAAACAATACCGAGATTTCAAGAACTCTGACTATTTCCGAAACCACGGTTAAAACCCATATGGCGAAGATTTTCGTTAAGCTGAATGTTCGCGATCGGGTCCAGGCCCTGGTTGCGGCCGCGCGTATGGGCCTTATCGAAATCCCGAAAGACTAGCGCCTGCTTTCCAGCTATTAGTGTGAAGTCAACCTCTTTGACACCTTGCCCGGCTGGTTCGGGAATATCTGCGCGCCATATGCGTTGAACATGAGCATAGACCGCTCAAGTTTCTATTAGGAGGCTCACTTGCCAGCATTTTTCGGCGCACCGTCAGATGGCTCGTTTGAGGAATTCCTCTCTCGATTCCTGTCTTCACGTGCCCAGGCAGCACGTCCCATCGACCTCACGCGCCTGCTTTCCGCCCGCACCCACGAAGCGGTAGCCACCGCGGCAGCGATTTCCCAGGAGCATGGCCACGACGAGATTGATTCCCTGCACCTCCTGATGGCTCTGCTGCGCACCGAACCAGTCGGCGAGCACCTGACCGCCATGGGTATCGACATCGAGGCTTTGAGTGCAGATGCCATCGCGCGCATGCCCAAGTCCCAGGAGAAGGGCGAGAAACCATCCCACCTATCGTCGGCAGCTCAGCGCAGCCTCTTTGACGCCTATCAGGTTGCTCGTAACTACGGTTCGACCTACATCGATCCTGATCATCTTTTCCTGGCCTTCGTTTTCAACCCGGAATCTCCGGTCAGCCAGCTCCTGGCGCAGCACGGCATCACCGGCCAGTCCTTGCAGCAAGCCGCCATGGAGCAGGCCCAGCGTGGCCAAAACGATACCCAGAACCAGTCCGATTCCGAGTCCGACGTGTCCATGCTCGAACGCTACGGAACCGATCTGACCCTGCTGGCCTCCGACGGCCAGATTGATCCGGTGATCGGACGCAAGGAGGAACTGGATCAGGTTATTGAAATCCTGGCCCGTCGCACCAAGAACAACCCTGTGCTGATTGGCGAGGCCGGCGTGGGCAAGACCGCCATTGCCGAAGGCCTGGCCCGCGCCATCATCGATGACCAGGTACCAGCCCAACTGCGCAATGCGGCCTTGATCTCCATTGATCTTCCGGGCATGCTCGCCGGAACCCGCTACCGCGGAGATTTCGAGCAGCGGCTCACCGGCCTGCTCGACGAGGTAGCCGCAGCCGAAGGGCAGGTGCTGATATTCATCGATGAGATGCATCTGCTGGTCGGTGCAGGCTCTGGCGAGTCCGGCAATATGGACGCCGCAAATATCCTCAAGCCGCGTTTGGCGCGTGGCGAGCTGCACATGATCGGCGCCACTACGCTCGATGAGTTCCGCAAGGTGGAGAAGGACAGCGCGCTGGCTCGGCGCTTCGGCAAGGTTACTGTCGCCGAGCCGTCGGAGGAAACGGCACTGGCCATTGTGGACGGCCTGCGCGAATCCTACGAGGATCACCACCAGGTGCAGTACACCCCCGAAGCGCTCAAGGCCGCGGTGACGCTCTCTGCCCGCTACCTGAACGACCGCCAGCTTCCTGACAAGGCCATCGACTTGATCGATATCGCCGGTGCCCGGCGGTCCATCGCTGCCGGAGATGCCGAGGATGTGCAGTCCCTGCGTGCCGAATTGGTAGACGCCGAGCGTGAGAAGTCACGCGCTATCGGCGAGGAACGATTCGAAGAAGCTGGCGCATGGCGTGACCACATCGTGGAGATGACCGCGCGCATCAAGGCTGCTGAGGAGGCCGGCGATGCAGGGGTCACCCGGGTAGTGGATGAGAAGCAGATTTCGGAAGTGATCTCCCGATCCACCGGCATCCCCACCTCGCGCATCTCGGGAGATGACAAGGCACGCTTGGCTTCGCTGGAAGATTCCCTGCATGCTTCGGTCATCGGCCAGCACGATGCCGTTGCCGCTGTGGCACGCGCCGTGCGTCGCAACCGTACCGGAATGTCGCCAGCAGGTCGCCCCATCGGCTCGTTCCTTTTCCTGGGTCCCACCGGCGTCGGAAAGACCGAACTGGCCAAGGCCCTGGCTGCAAACCTCTTCGGTTCGGCTGAATCGCTGGTTCGAGTCGATATGAGCGAATACGGTGAGAAGCACACCGTGGCGCGCCTGATCGGAGCACCTCCGGGGTACATCGGCCATGACGAGCCCGGCCAGCTGACCGAGAAGATCCGCCGCAACCCGTATTCGGTCGTGCTGCTCGATGAAATCGAGAAGGCTCACCCGGACGTGTTCAACGTGCTGCTGCAGGTACTCGATGACGGCCGGTTGACCGACTCAGCCGGGCGCACTGTCGATTTCTCCAACACGCTGATCCTGATGACCAGCAACCTGGGCGGCGAGTACTTGGCCAACAAGGCCGGAAACTTCGGTTTCACCTCCGCCAATGCCACCAGCGAGGCTGGAGAAATCCGGGCCAAGGTCATGGGCAAGGTACGCGAGTTCATGCGCCCAGAGTTCCTGAACCGGCTGGACGAGGTACTGCTGTTCTCCAAGCTCTCGCAGTCCGAGATTGGCCAGATCGTCAAGCTGGTCATCGCCGAGACCGAAGCTCGCTTGGTGGACCAGGAGCTGAAGCTGGAGGTGAGCGACGCTGCCGTGCAGTGGCTGGCAAACGAAGGCTACGACCCCGAGTTCGGTGCTCGCCCGCTGCGCCGGCTGGTACAGCGCAAGGTACAGGATGCCATTGCCGACCTGCTGATCAGTGATTCGCTTGCCGCTGGTGACACCGTTTCGGTGGACTACGCCGCTGGCATGCTGAAGGTGCAGAAGAAAGTCGAGATGCCGACTCCACCTGCTCACAACGAGCACGCGCCAAACTACTTCGATAGCTAGGCCGGCCTAGCCCATAAAGGGGCTTGCTTGGTCGGGACTTCCGTCCCGGCCAAGCAAGCCCCTTTTCTTCGCTTAGAAAGTGCGCTAGTCAGCTGCAGAAATGCAGTCAACCTCTAGCTAAGCAGGAAGACTCCCGGTACCTTTGACTGCATGGCGAACATTGGAATGATCACCCTTGATGCCCTTGACGAGAAAGCTGCCTCGGCTTGGTGGAGGGCTGTTCTGGGCGGGAAATATCTGGGCCAGTACCCGGGGTTCACCATGATCAGCGTCCCTGGCTTCAGCGCGAGGTTGGGGTTCCAAAAAGTTGATGAGATCACTGCCGGCAAGAACCGGGTTCATCTCGACTTGGAAGCAAGCACCAGCCGCGAGCAGGAAGTCGCCCGTTGCACAGCCGCTGGCGCAACACGCGTTGAGGACCACACCGAAGATCCCACTTTTGGCTGGACCATTATGCGCGATCCTTACGGAATCGTCTTTTGCATTTCCGACCCACACGAGGACTGAGGACATGTCGCTGTTCGCCAGGAAATCATCGGAGGCTTCGACTCACCGGGTGCAGATCCATTTTGCCCAGCCGATGACCGAACGCCTGCGCAAAGATCATGAAGCGGGCCTGCTCGATACATTGTTGCCCAAATACAAGTCTTCCGGAACCATCATCAGCGCCAAGACCACATTGGACGCGTCCGAGGAGCCGATCTCCAGCGACATTAACCTTGAAGTGGCCACCCCCGAACCGAAGAAGCTGTTTTCCGAATTGCTCTCTTCGCTCATCGATGGAGGACTGGGGCATGGTTCCTGGCTGATTATTGATGGACAACGCACCGAAGTAGGCGGCAGCGAGTACGTTTTGCTTCGAACCAGGCTTGGGGCCGAATCGGAATCGGATCTGGAGCCAACAGTCAGGGCCCTGCAGCATGCATTGGGTGACGGCGAAATCGGATGGCATGAGGATGTCTACTACCGGCATGATGGCCCGGTGTTCGTTTACAACGGCGACTCCGCCCAAGCCATCATCCACACATTGGAAACAGAACTGGTGAAGCATCCGTTGCTGGGCAACGCAGAGATCCTTTCGGTTTCCCCGCAACAGTAAAAGGACTCGATGGAACTCTCCACCACTAAGGTGCCTTCCGAGGAACAAATACTCTCGCTCTACAACGCGGTGGGCTGGAGCGCCTATACAGACAACCCAGACGTACTATTCGAAGGCCTGAAGAATTCAGCATGCGTAATCTACGCCTACGACGTAGACCACCAGTTAATCGGCCTTGTGCGCGTGGTCTCGGATAATGCCACCATCTGCTACGTCCAGGACATCCTGGTGCGTCCATCTACGCATCGCACCGGCGTAGGCCGTGCTTTGTTCTCTGCCGTACTAGTGAAATATGAGCATGTGCGTCAGCTGGTCCTGATCACCGATGATGAACCCGGGCAACGTGCCTTCTACGAATCCATGGGGCTCACGGAAGCGTCGGATTTCCGTCCCGGTGCGATCCGGACCTTTGCCAAATTCTCGTAACAGCTCTCCCTTCGCTGCCTGGCCTGTATAGACTGACCATTCATCGATAATGAGGAGTTATTCTTGCGCACCCGTTCGGTCATTGCCCTGTCATCGTTGGCTTTGCTTCTAGCAGGGTGCAATGCAGCTCCCGAACAAGCAGCGCCAGCCGATTCGACGGCGGCTTCCGTCGCTGGCTCCACTCCGGCGGCACAGCCCGCGGCCGAAACCGGTGAACCCGGTGAAACCGCCCCCGAGCCTGGACCCGCGGAGTTGGACGCCAACGCCAATTCGGGACAGGCCTGGGCAGATTCCAAAATTGAGATGTGGAAAGAAAACTCTGGCATCAAGTCCACCAAAGGCTTCTTGTATCCCTACAACCTAATGACTTCTTGGGAATCTCCGGCACCTGGTGCCATCAATATCTTCTTGGATAACAGCATGAAGTTTGGAACCCAGATGCGGGAAAGCTACGAAACCAACGAGGATGAGCTGCGCATGATGGGCCGAATCATGTTCGAAAGCGTAGGCGAGGCCTCGCCGGAATTGGAATCTGTCACCTTCGCTACTGAAGACGGCAATAACTCAGGAACTTTCACCCGGGCTCGTACTGGTGCCGATCCCGAGGACCGCAAAGCCTGGGCCTCGGAAAAGTACACGCAGTGGCTGTCCGCCATGAACGATACCTACAAATCCCTATGCGGCGCTGAAATCACTGAGCTGGAAATCTACCGCACATGCCTGCCCGCTGACCCCCACGCCTACGTTGAGAAAGTCGAGTCGCCTGCGCTTGGCGAACTCGTCGTCACCCTCGCAGACGGTCCATGGATCGACGGCGAATACGACATGCCCGCATCGATCTTCGTCTCGGGAAATATGATGCTCAAGATCAACGAGCGTGCGGCAACCGGCGAAAAAGTTGAAAAGCTGACGGTACTGGCCAGAAATGGCGATGACACCGATACGGCACTCCGCAAGGACTGGGAAATGTAGTTCATTTCCTTTCATGATCAGTTGATGGGCCCTCAGCCCCTAGGGTGGTACCTATGACCCAAGAACTCTCCATTCCATACGAAGACCTGGAACTCAGCGCGCTCTGGGACCGAGCAAAGGCGGCGAAGGCCGTCATCGTGCTCGCACACGGTTCAGGTGCTGGAAAGGATCATGACTTCATGGCCGGCTTTGCGCTAGCCGCTGCGAATCTGGGTGCCAGCGTCCTGCGTTTTAATTTCCCCTACATGGATGCTGGAAAGAAGTTTCCCGACAAAGCGCCAGCGGCGGTCGCAGTGTGGCACCAGGTCCGCCGTTGGGTTGAAGAACACTTGGCTGAAGGCCTGCCAATCTTCACGGCAGGAAAGTCCTTTGGCGGGCGCATCGCTTCCCTGTCAGTTGCCGAGGGCATGCCCTCGGCAGGGTTGATCTTCCTGGGGTACCCGTTGCACGCGCCTAAGAAGGAAGAGAAGCTACGCGATGAGCATCTCTACCCGATTGCGGTGCCGATGCTTTTCCTCGAAGGCACCCGAGATCCCTTTGCCAACCCCGAAAAGATGGAAGAAGTCGCCAGCAAGCTGAACGAGCACAGCGAACTTTCCTGGTTCGAAGGTGGCAACCATTCCTTCAAGGTAGCCCGCTCCGGCCGCACCGTTGCCCAGGATGGCGCGTGGCTGGCGGAAACTGCTCTTGCCTTCATCTCCAAGCACATCGCATAGTCCAACGGTCCTAGTCCACCTGCTTTTCCAGGAATCGGTAGACCTCGGTTTCATCTACTCCGGGAAAGGCTCCGGTTGGCATGGCCGCCAGCAAGTGGGTATTGGCGCGCGTAGCCGGCCACGCATTGCCGAACCACTGGCTGGATAGGTCAGCAGGTGGACGGCGGCAGCAGTTCTCGTCCGGGCAGGTGGATTGGCAGCGCTCCTTGGTATCCCGCCCGCGGAACCACTTCACATGCTCAAAAGGCACGCCAATGGACAAGGAATACAGTCCCGAGGAATGGCGCTCGGTGCGCGCCGTGCACCAGAAGGTCCCATTGACGGTATCGGTGTACTGCTCGAAGGAACGGAACTTATCCATCTGCTCGAAGACCACGCGACTTGTCCAATACCGGCAAATGGTTTGTCCTTCAATGGCACCGGTGTGATCGGCTGGAAAGTTCACTCGGTCATTCTCATAAGCCTTGTGCAAGATGCCCGATTCGTGGACCTTCTGGAAGTGGCAGGTCATCCCCAGATGCTCGGTGGCAAGGTTGGTGAACCGGTGGGCTGCGGACTCATAGGACACGGCGAAAGCATCGCGCAGATCCTCGATGGCCAACTCACGGTTGTTCTTAGCTCGCCGCAAGTAGTCCACCGTGGACTTTTCCGGCATCATCAACGCCGCGGCAAAGTAGTTGGTCGCGACCCTCTGCGAGAGGAAATCGAAATAATCGGTTGGAGTCCTATGACCCAATACGTGATGCCCTAGCGCCTGCAGCAACACCGAACGAGGATCATGTTCCGAGCGGTTCGCCTGCGTCAGATAGATACGCTTGTTCTTCTGGTCAGTCACCGAACGCGTGGAATGCGGAAGATTGCCCACGAAGCGCAGGCTGAATCCCAGATGCTCGGCGATATCTGCTGCACGATGATGCGAGAGCGGCCCTGAATCGTGGCCAACTGCAGAGAGGACTTTGGCGGCTTCCTGCTCGATATCCTTGTAGTAGTTGTTGCGTTGGCGCATCTCATGGCGCAACGCGGTATTGGCCCGACGGGCTTCTTCAGGGGTCGCGGCCTGCTCGTTCAGGCGGCGTTCCAATTCATGCTGCAGTCCCACCAGGGATTCCAGGACGTCCATGGGCAGACGCGTGCCAACACGAACGGTAGGCAATCCCAAGGACTCGTACAGTGGACCGCGTTGGGCACGTTCCAATTCGATCTCCAAAGCAGCACGGCGCGATGGCGGTTCGGTGCCCAGCAGATCGTCGACTCCAACCCCCATGGCTCCAGCCAGGGACTTAAGCAGCGATAGCTTCGGTTCGCGCTTGCCGTTTTCAATCAGCGACAACTGGCTCGGCGCGGTGTCAACGAGCGCCGAGACATCATCCAAGGTCAGTTGCTTGCCCTTGCGCAGAAAGCGGATTCTGCGGCCGAGAGCAATGGCGTCGAGTTCTGTATCTTCGCTGCCAGCGCCATTGCCGGCTGAGTTCACTGAGCGATTCCATGTGGTTGCAGTCACATGACAAGGTTATGCCAAGGATCGTGAAAATTTCTAGATCTTCCGGATTCAACCCGTAATTCAATCGCCCAGCAGTGACGCGGAAGCAAATATTCACGGTTCTTTCCTTGCTTCCCCGGCGAGCTACTCTCAACAAATGCACAGCCTTTCTGCGGAATCTTCAGCGAAGCGCAAACGTTGAAACTACAAAGAGATCCCGCAAGGAGCACCATGCACGCAGTCTCCACCCGCCCCCTACCGGCCCCGCGCCATGCCCACGATCCACCCCGGACTTTGGTCATCGTCGGCACCGATGGCGCAGGCAAAAGCACCACTATTGAAGCTTTTGTACAGCAGCTGCGCAACGATCGCATTCAGGCTCGTAGGCTCGCAAACGTCGCCGCGCGGAGCTGGCTTACCAAATTCTCTCGCGCCCTGGGAATCACGTTCCCGACTTTCACCCAGGATTTCTTCGAAACTTCCATTCGCAGCTTCAATGTTGCCCGCAATATGCTTTTCGCGGCCCGCTCTCCCGGACTCAGCGTGATGGACCGGCACCTGTATTGCCAATTAGTGCTGCGGCGCTTACGTGGCCATCCTCCGGGACTGCTTCTCCCCTGGCTTGCGGCGAAAAGTACCGAGCACGCGAGAATTGTCCTGCTCGACATCGACCCCATCCTTGCCTTTGAGCGGATCAATTCCCGCGGCAAAGACGACGAAAGCATGGAGTATCTCAGGGACAGTCGAAATGAGTATCTGCGCCTTGCGCAAGTGCACGGTTGGATAACTCTTGATGCCTCGCTGCCCACATCCCAGCTGGTTGAACAACTTCGCTTGGGCATCGGCAAGTAGACTCGTCCCATGAGCGAAGCACAAGCATCTTTTGCACCGGGTTCCATTCTCGAATTGGCGCAAAGCACCAAGAAGCAATGGGAGCTAGGGCAGGTCCGGCTCATTGCGAGCGGCATTCTGGCGCAGGACGGAACGTTGTGGTCCAGCGAACTGCGGGAATCAACCTGGCAACTGTCGATTCGCTCTATCGAGAAATCTGCAGCCTTCACTCCGTCGCCTTCGGCTCAAGTCTTCACGTTGATCGCCGGCGATTTCGTGCAGCTGGATGTAGACGGGCAAGAGCACGGATTGGAACCGCTGCGCCCGTTGAAATTCGAAACGAGAAATTCTGTCCAGGCGAGCCAGCCCGCCGAAGAACTGCTCATCGTGCACGTGGCCGCCATTCCAGAGCAGGTACGACCCACCGTTCGCATTGTCGAGCTGTCCAAAAAGCGCGAGCAGTACCTCTTTGATGGGCAACTGGGCCTTTTGGTCCAGGGCTCCGCCAAGCTCTTGCTCGGCGACAGCGAACAGTCGCTGGGCCTGCGTGACACCGTCGTTGGCTCTGACGCCGGTGAACCACGCATCTCCGGCCGCGGTTTCATGGCTGTGGTCTCTTTCGACCAGCCCTAGCGCGTTCCGGCTCAATCAGCCATTGTCGCAAGATCCATAAATCTTCGCACTCAGAAACTGCACTGCCGGCCAAGAATATGGGCCATAGCGACAAGTCCAGGCCCCCATCTGGCAAAAGCCAGCTACCAGTCCAGACTCTGATACTTCACGTTTTTGGCCTGCTGCATAATGCCCTCCATGGCGAATCAGCACCTGCGGTTTCCATAAAATGCCAGCCCATCAGTGATTCACCGATTCTCGCAGAGCCCGGAATCGGCCTGCTTTGGCTTCGCCCTTATCCAGGCTTGCTGTTAAATTTCACTCTTCTTCGCTAAGGATTGATTCAATATCAGCTAATTTCCATGCTTTGACTCACACTCAGCGCAAGAAGCGATAAATTTCCATTTTTGTGAAGAAGTGGAAATCTTAATTCGAAAAACCTCTGTTGAAGCCCTCGCACCTGCGGAAAAGTAGTTGTCACGAAGAAGTTCACAAGATCACCTTCCGATCGACATGAACCCGCAGCTTGTGCGAAGGAGCCAAGGCAATGACTACTGAAAACACCAACGAAACCTCGATCGACAACCGAATCGCAGCCATCGAGAGCGACTGGGAAAACAACCCCCGCTGGAACGGCGTAACCCGCGACTACAGCGCTGCCGACGTCGTGAAGCTCCAGGGCCGGGTCCAGGAAGAGCACACCCTGGCCAAACGCGGATCCGAGAAGCTGTGGAAGCAGCTCACCGAGGAAACCCCCACCGGCGGCTACACCAACGCGTTGGGCGCACTGACCGGCAACCAGGCAGTGCAGCAAGTCAAGGCCGGCCTTCGAGCCATCTATCTTTCGGGCTGGCAGGTAGCAGCGGATGCCAACCTTTCAGGCCAGACCTACCCGGACCAGTCGCTGTACCCGGCCAATTCGGTTCCCCAGGTCGTGCGCCGCATCAACAACGCATTGCAGCGTGCAGACCAGATCGAGTTCTCCGAAGGCATCCAGACCGTCGAAGACTGGATGGTCCCCATCGTCGCTGATGCAGAAGCCGGCTTCGGCGGCCCGCTGAACGCCTACGAACTGATGAAGTCCATGATCACCGCTGGCGCATCGGGCGTCCACTGGGAAGACCAGCTGGCCAGCGAAAAGAAGTGCGGCCACCTCGGCGGCAAGGTGCTGATCCCGACCCAGCAGCACATCCGCACCCTGAACGCGGCCCGCCTGGCCGCCGACGTGGCTGGCACCCCTTCCGTAGTTATCGCCCGCACCGACGCTGAAGCGGCAACGCTGATCACCTCGGATGTCGATGAACGCGATCAGCAGTTCATCACCGGCGAGCGCACCCCGGAAGGCTTCTACAAGGTCACCAACGGCATCGAGCCATGCATCGCCCGGGCCAAGGCCTACGCACCGTACTCGGACCTGATCTGGATGGAAACCGGCACCCCTGACCTGGAGCTGGCCCGCAAGTTCGCCGAAGCGGTCAAAAAGGACTTCCCGGACCAGATGCTTTCCTACAACTGCTCGCCGTCGTTCAACTGGAAGAAGCACCTGGACGATGCGACCATCGCGAAGTTCCAGCGCGAACTAGGTGCCATGGGCTTCAGCTTCCAGTTCATCACCCTGGCCGGATTCCACGCATTGAACCACTCGATGTTCGACCTGGCCTCCGGCTACGCGAAGGACGGCATGAGCGCCTACGTCGAATTGCAGGAACGCGAATTCGCTTCCGAGGCCGCCGGCTACACCGCCACCAGGCACCAGCGCGAAGTCGGCACCGGCTACTTCGATGCGATCTCCACGGCGCTGAACCCTAACGCCTCAACCCTGGCCTTGGTGGGATCCACCGAAGAAGGCCAATTCCATTAGACCCTGATGGGTCGATGGTGCTAGCCGGCAAAGGCGCCGGCTAGCACCAGCACCATTTCCAAGATTTTTAAGGACGCTGCCATGAACTCCCCCATCACCCTGAACAACATCACCATTACCGCTACCCCCGTTCGCTACCAGGAGCAGATCCTGACCAGCGAGGCCCTGGACTTCCTTTCGGCCCTGCACACCGCATTCGAACCGCGCCGTGCCGAGTTGATGCAGCGCCGCCAGGTCAACCGGGCGCGCATTGCCAATGGCCGCGATCCGAAGTTCCTGGACGAGACCCGCGCTATTCGCGAAGACGATTCATGGCAGGTCGCCCCGATCGCTCCGGGGCTGGAAGATCGCCGGGTGGAAATCACTGGCCCGATCGAACGCAAGATGGCTATCAATGCGCTGAATTCCGGGGCCAAGGTCTGGCTGGCCGACATGGAGGATGCATCCTCGCCAACCTGGCAGAACGTCATCAAGAACCAGGTCAACCTGATCCGGGTGCTGGATCAGGACCTGGACTTCACCGCACCGGATGGCCGCGAGTACAAGCTGAACAGCTACGATCTGCAGCAGCTGCCAACCATCGTGGTTCGTCCCCGCGGCTGGCACCTGCCGGAGAAGCACCTGCTGGTTGCCGGCACCCCGATGTCCGGTGCGCTGGTGGACTTCGGACTGCACTTCTTCCACAACGCCAAGCGCCTGCTGGCAGCCGGACGCGGCCCGTACTACTACCTGCCGAAGCTGGAGAACCATCTGGAAGCACGGTTGTGGAACGACGTGTTCAACATGGCCCAGGATCTGATGGATATCGAGCGCGGCACTATCCGTGCCACCGTGCTGATCGAGACCATCACCGCCGCATTCGAGATGGAAGAGATCCTCTACGAGCTGCGCGAGCATTCCTCGGGGCTCAATGCTGGCCGCTGGGATTACATCTTCTCGATTATCAAGAACTTCCGTTCCCGCGGACCGCGCTTCGTCTTCCCGGATCGCGACACCGTGACCATGACCGCCCCGTTCATGCGGGCCTACACCGAACAGCTGGTGCGTGCCTGCCACCGCCGCGGGGCTTCGGCCATCGGCGGGATGAGCGCATTCGTTCCCAACCGCAAGGACGCCTCGATCAACGAGCTGGCGTGCGGCAAGGTCCGCGAGGACAAGGCCCGCGAAGCAGCTGATGGCTTCGACGGCTCCTGGGTTGCCCACCCCGACCTGGTTTCGGTTGCCCGGGAGGTGTACGACGAGGTGCTCGGCGAGAACCCCAACCAGTTGCAGCGCACCCGCGAAGATGTCGAGGTTTCCGGCCCGGCCCTGCTGAACATCGAGAGTGTCACCGGCAAGATCACCGAACGCGGCATCCGCGACAACATCGAGATCGGCATCCGCTACATCGAGTCCTGGCTGCGCGGCAACGGTGCTGTGGCGCTGCGCAACCTGATGGAAGATGCTGCTACCGCCGAGATCTCCCGTTCGCAGCTGTGGCAGTGGATCCACCAGTCGGCGATCACCGATGAGGGCGAGATCATCACCCGTCGCTGGGTCCAGGAACTGGCCGAGGAGACCATGGAGGGCTTGGAGCGCTTCGAGGGCGATCGCTTCGAGGAAGCCGTGGAAATCTTCGAAGCTTGCGCCCTGCGCGATGACTTCCCGACCTTCCTGACCAAGAACGCCTACCTGCGCTACCTGGATGCGCCAGCCCGCACCCTGGAAATGGCAGGTTAGGCAGTACCCGAGACCCGGCCGATAGAAAACAGTCGTCCCTGAACGTCGGCCACGCAAAGCGGCATTCATCCGTTGGTAACCAGTCCAGCGGGTGGATGCCGTTTTGCGTGTGCGGTGGCTAGGCTGTAGCCATGGCTTTCCAGTTCAAGAACCCGGCCGAGGACCTGTGGCAGCCCGATCTGCTGGGCGAGGATTTCTCGCAACGGCCGCTGCCGATGTCGGACGGTTCGACCGCGACGTTGATCAGGCACCGTCCGCGCAGAACGCTGCGCCTGCCGCCGCCATTGCGCGGGATCGCGGTGCTTTATGTGCATGGCTGGTCGGACTACTTCTTCCAAGAAGAGCTCGCCGAGTTCCTCAGCGAAGCCGGAGCGGATTTCTACGCACTGGACCTGCGCCATTATGGACGGAACTTGCCGGTAGACCAGGCCACCAAAATCGCCGAGCACAGAAGCCCGGGCTTCACCACCGATCTGGAGGAGTACTTCGAGGAATTCGACGCGGCCCACCGCATCATTTCCAGCGCGCATCCGGGCACCCGCTTTGTCCTGCTCGCCCACTCCACTGGCGGGCTCAGCGCTTCTCTGTATGCGGCAGCCAACCCGCAGAAAGTTGATGCGCTGGCGCTGAACAGCCCGTGGCTGGAATTCCAGGCCAGCGAGATCGGGCGCACCGCCTTGGCGAGGATCGTCCAGGCGGCCAGCAGCCGCAACCCCCACCGCTTCTTGCCGACGGTGGATCCAGGGTTCTACACCCGCACGGTCTCCAGCCAGTTTTCCGGCGAATGGGATTACGATCTGGGTTGGCGCCCGGTCAACGGCTTCAAGCTCACCGCGGGTTTCATCTCTGCCGTCTTCAATGCGCAAGCCAAGGTGAAGAAGGGGCTGGATCTCCAGATGCCCACCCTGGTGATGCTTTCGGCGGAAGACTATTTGCTGCCTCGCTGGCACGACACCGCCACCCGCGCCGACGTGGCCTTGAATGTGCAGGTCGTCGCCCAGCGCAGCATCGACCTAGGCCGGGAACTGCATTTGGTGCGCCTGCCCGGCGCGCTGCACGACGTGTTCCTCTCCTCGCCAAAGATCCGCTCCAAGGCCTACATGGCGTTGGGCTCATGGCTTGCGGTCGTCAAGAACCGGCAGCGTGATTCGCTGGTGGCCTCCAGCATCCGCCGGATTGTTCCTTCCGGCATCTAGTGCGGCTTAGCCCGCGACCTTGCTGGGCACCTGGTCATTGACCAGTTCCAGCTGCCAATCGCCGGGCTCATTGCCGATAATGGCAACCGAGCCATTGCGGATGGTGTCCAGTTTGTAGCCGGCGAAGTGCGAGAGCGTGTAGCGGATAATGGTGCCGTGGCAGATTACCGCGACGTTCTTGCCCGGGTAGTCTGCTGCAATCTGGTTGATTGCGCGCAGGCCACGGTCAACTACAGATTCCAGTGGTTCAATTCCACCACCGTTCTTGTCCGGCCATAGCGCCAGCGCTTCGGTCTCAACCATGCCCTCGCCCTGGGCGTAGTCGCGCTCGATCAGCAGGTCGTAGCTAGGACCAAGTTCCAGTCCCAGCCCGTCGGCAATGATCTGTGCCGTCTCGCGTGCCCGCGAGAGCGGCGAGGAAACGATAGCGTCCCATTGGCCGCCGTCCAGCACCGAGACAGCCTCGCGGGCTTGGGCTCGCCCGGTATCGTTCAGGGGGATGTCGCTGGAACCCTGCAAGCGGCCTTCGAGGTTCCATTGCGTCTGTCCGTGGCGGACGAATCCTAGTTTCATAGGCCCATTCTCCCACCCGGCAGGTGGCCAACAGCAACCGCTGGTGGCCAAGCTCACGATGGATCTGCAACACTTAAGCGCGTCATGGCTGCCTGGAGCGCATAGGATTTTCACGGCTGTGCCCTGCCTTTGGCGCGGGCCCGTCCCCATCGAACGCACCCCTTATAGGATCCGAGCATTACTATCGTGAACGAAATAAAGGCGTCTCTCGCCCGCGGGCTGACTGCCCGCCACATCCGCTTCATGGCCCTCGGCTCAGCTATCGGAACGGGCCTTTTCTACGGCTCCTCTTCTGCTATCCAGGCTGCTGGCCCTGCCGTCCTCTTCGCATACATGATTGGCGGCGCTGCCGTCTTCATCGTCATGCGTGCCATGGGCGAGATGGCTGTCAAGCATCCGGTTTCCGGATCCTTCGCTCACTACGCTTCGCGCTACCTGGGCCGCTTCGCCGGCTTCGTCACCGGCTGGACTTTTGCCTTTGAAATGGCCATTGTCGCGATCGCCGATGTGACCGCGTTCGGCATCTACATGGGCTTCTGGTTCCCGCAGGTGGCGCAGTGGATCTGGGTGCTGGCGGTCGTCCTGCTGATCGCTTCGATCAACCTGATGAAGGTCAAGGTCTTCGGTGAAACCGAATTCTGGCTGGCTATCATCAAGGTGACCGCAATTATCGCCATGATCATTGGCGGCGCCGCCCTGATCATCTTCGGCTTCAACGCCCCTGAGACCGAAACCGCAACCGGCATCGCTACCCTGATGAGCGCTGGCACCCTGTTCCCCAACGGCTTCGTGGGCCTGCTGCTCTCGTTCTCCGTCGTGATGTTCGCCTTCGGCGGCATCGAAACCATCGGCATCACCGCTGGTGAAGCAGCTGATCCTGCCAAGTCGGTTCCAGCCGCCATCAATACCGTGCCATGGCGCATCCTGCTCTTCTACGTAGCTTCGCTGGCCGTAGTCATGATGCTCTTTGACTGGCGCCAGATCGACGGCTCAGCTTCGCCATTCGTGCAGATTTTCGACGGCCTGGGCATCCCGGCCGCCGCCCACGTGCTCAACGCCGTGGTGATCACCGCAGCCGTTTCGGCGATCAACGCCGATACTTTTGGGGCTGGCCGCATGCTCTACGCCATGTCCGAGATCGGCCATGCTCCGAAGTCCTTTGGCCGCATCTCGCGTACCGGCGTGCCGTGGATGACCGTGGTCATCATGGCCATTGTGCTGCTGGTCGGCGTGGTGCTCAACGCCCTGCTCCCGGAGTCGCTGTTCACCATCATCGCTTCCATCGCTACCTTCGCCACCGTCTGGGTGTGGATCATGATTCTGACTTCGTACCTGGCCATGCGACGCAAGGAAGCCGCGGCGGGCCGCGGACCGGCCGTTGCCCGCGAATACGCTGTGCCCGGCGGCACCGTTGCCGTATGGATCGCCTTGGCCTTCATGGTCTTCGTTGTCGTGCTCTTGGCCCTGAGCCCGACGACGCGTGTAGCCCTGTACACCGGAATCGCATGGCTCGTGCTTCTGGCCGTGCTCTTCAAGCTGCTGGTACGCCCAGCGGCGCCAATCAAGTAGGACAGCGACTCCTTGCTGAGTTAGCCACCGCGCAATAAAATATGCCTGGTTTCGCATAAAGCGAAGCCAGGCATATTTTTTATGTCTTTCTACTTGATCCCGGTGGAGGTTCCGGCCTGAGGCTCCGAGGGCGACTCCAGGCCATGGGGTGTGCGCAGCTCCTGGAACAACGCCAGGCTGGCCCACGCGAGCATGCCGCCTGCGACGATCCACAAGCTGCCGAGCCCCAGCCGCAGGTAGGCCAAGACGCCACCCAGGGAACCCATGGTGATCATCAGCCAAAGCACTGCGTAGCGCATCCATAGCATCCGGTAGCCGCCGCGGTCCGACCCGGTGGCCAACCCGATGATTGCTCCACCGAGTGCCTGCCCGAGCTTGACCAACGTGCCGGTCATATACGTCAGGCCCAGGGAAACCTCTCCCGAACGAGTGCAGGAAACATTGACCACGCCCATCGCGGCGGCCAGCAGCAGAGCCGTCAGCTGCGGCAAGAAATTCCCGGAGATGGCCGCAGCGAGCAGCAGTGCCGCACTGGAATACATGGCCACTGGCCGGCGCAGCCTATCGAGCCGGAAGGTAACCAGCGTTGCGAGGATGACACCTGCGACAAAGCAGCCCACCAAGGACATCGCCATCGCCCATCCGGCAAGGTCCCCTGTCATCAGCGCCACGGAGGAACGCGTGGAGTTTCCCGACATGAAGGAGAGGAAGTAGCCGCCGAAGTGCACGAATCCGACGCCATCGACGAAGCCTGCCATCGCCGTAATCGTTCCGGCGAAGAGGATTCCGCGCCATCGAAGGTTCTTTGCCACTTGCCCTGCTTTCTCTCGCCATCAGCACCATCCGGTTTCCGTAGGAGCCCTGCCATTATCTCCCCCGAAATCAGCAGCTGCGAATAAGGAATGCCCGGTGAGCAAAAGTTGTTACCTCAAGCATGAGCGAAAATACTGCTGTCCAGTCCCCGGAAGACAAGCGCATCCGCGTGGATATCTTCTCCGATATTGCCTGCCCTTGGTGCTTCATCGGCAAGCGCCGCTTTGAGCGGGGTGTCGAGGCGTTCGAATACTCCCAGAACGTGGATGTCTACTGGCACTCGTACCAGCTGGACCCGAGCCTGCCTGAGAACTATGACGGCAGCGAGGCCGAATACCTCTCCAAGATGAAGGGACTGGGCCAGGAACAGGTCGCCCAAATGCTTGACCATGTCACCGCCCAGGCTGCTGCTGAAGGATTGAACTACGACTTCGCCAACTTGAAGGTCGCTAATTCCTTTACTGCACTACGCGTACTGGAATACGCCAAGAAGCATGGTGCCGGAAACGAGATGAAGGAAGCGCTGCTTTCTGCCCACTTCGAGAAGGGCCTGAACACCGGAGACCTAGAAACGCTGCTCGAACTGGCCGGAACGCTGGGGCTGGATACCTGCGAACTGCGTGCGAAGCTCTCGTCCGGATCCTACGTTGAGGAAGTCAACGCAGATATCGTCCAGGCACGCGAGCTGGGCATCAGCGGTGTTCCTTTCTTCATCATTGATGGAAAGTACGGCATTTCCGGCGCCCAGCCAGCCGAGGTCTTCGCAAATGCGCTGGCCCAAGTGCATTCCGGAGATGTGCAGACCCCGTAGCCAGCTATTTGCTGCAGACCAGCTTGCCTTCAGAAGTATCGAGCTTGCGTTCTTTTTCCAGGCCGTCGAACTTCTCCCCCAGCGCCAGGTCCACCCGGCTGCCCCACTTCTTTTCGTCGTAGATGAAAACGATGCCGGGGATCTGGCGCTGCACGGTGAAAGCCTGGGCATAGCCATCAGGCCCGGCAATGACCGCGCCAGTGGTTTCGGAGAGCGACTTCCACCCGGAAGTCAGCGACGAAATCTTGAAGCCACGCTTTTCCAGTGCCTCGGCAGTGTCACCCGCAAGACCCGAAATATCGGTAGTGTTCAGCACGCGTATTTCGACATCTGAGGGTTTTTGGTACTTGAAATCGATGGCCGGGCACTTGGGGTTTTCGATTTTCGTCTCGCTTGGCTTCGGGCTCGCAACGGCGGCAGGCTCGCCACCCAACTTCAGCGTTCCGTTGAAAACGAGTACGGCGCCGGCCAAAACCGCGATCACCAGCAGGGCCATCACGGAGAAAACAATGTTCTGGCGTTTGCGGGCACGCCGCTTAGCCTGGCCGTCCGAGCTGAAACTTAATTCTTGCTCGTCGACAATATGCGCACCGTGCCATTGCCCCGGGTCATCGCGATCACGCATCATTCCACCTTGCTCTGGTCAGCCTTCGGCAGCTGCTGGCCTGAAGGCGACGTCATCGTCATCCTCGTGGCGCTAGCTTATCTAACTAGCGTCCAGATCCAATATGCGTGCGTGTATTACCGAGCGATGATGAAGCGCCGAGCGCAGCGCGCGGTGCATCCCATCCTCCAGATACAACACGTCCCGATAGCGCACTACATGCGGGAACAAGTCGCCATAGAAGGTGGAATCCTCAGAGAGCAATGTTTCAAGATCCAAGGTGGCTTTGGTGGTGACCAAGTCAGCTAGTTTCACTTGCTGCGGGGGAAGTCCGCTCCAATCACGCGCCGAAGAATAGCCGTGGTCCGGGTATGGACGGCCTTCACCTACCGCTCGAAAAATCACTATTCAAGCATACGGACAAACTCTCCAGACCCACAGACCTGCAGATCAGGCGCTAGTTGGCAGGCCCCAGGAAGGCCACTTCCCGAGACGGCGCCGATTGAGCCGGGTGGCAGCCGGACTCGCCGCGCAGTTGCCGGGCGAATGCTACACGCGAATGCGAATAATCAGACACGCAATGCGAAAAAGCAAGGATTGTTACGCCAAGGGAAACTTGGAGGAACCGGGCGTAACTTTAGCTGGTAACAATCGCGTCATAAGGTGCACTCTGGGTTTATGAACAACGTAGTCACCGAGATCCCACTGCTCGATATTTCTACCGCACGCAATGCTGACGGCTCCTTCAACAAGGATTTCGTTGCCGCGATTCGCGACGCCGCACACCGCGTCGGCTTCTTCCAGATCGTCGGATACAGCGCATATGCCGGGCAGGACCAGGAACTGCTCGACACCATCGCAGAATTCTTCCAGAAGCCCGTTGAGCAGAAAATCAAGCTCGATAACCGCAATAGCGCCCAGTTCCGCGGCTACACCCGGATGGGCACCGAAATCACCCGGGGCCGCGCCGATGCCCGCGAACAGATCGACTACGGACCGGAACGCGAGACGTTGGCGGTCGTTCCCGAGGACAAGCCGTACTTGAACCTGCAGGGCCCGAACCAGTTCCCTGCCGATTTCCCCCAGCTCGAAGAGCGCGCCATGGCGTGGGCCGAGCTGATGAACAAAACCGGCCACGAGCTGCTTTCGGCCATCGCTGTGGGGCTGGGCTTGCCCGAAGGCCACTTCGACGAGCCATTCGCCAACACCCCGTCATGGATGGGCAAGTTGGTGCACTACGTTTCGGGCGACGTCGTACCAGAGTCGGGCAACCAGGGCGTTGGCCTGCACGCCGACTACGGCTTCGTCACCCTGCTGCTGCAGGACCAGGTTGGAGGGCTGCAGGTGCAACCCTACGGCCAGGAAGAGTGGATCGAGGTGCCGCCGACCCCGGGTGCATTGGTAGTGAACCTCGGGGAGATGCTCGAAGTCGCGACCAACGGCTACCTGATGGCCACCATCCACCGCGTCATTGCGCCACCAGCTGGCGTTGACCGCTACTCGGTGCCGTTCTTCTACTCCCCTCGACTGGATGCAGTGATCGACAAGGTCGAACTGCCAGCCGAGCTGGCTGCCGAAGCTCGCGGCGTCTCCGATGATCCGGAAAACCCAATGCTGGCTTCCTACGGCGCCAACGTGCTCAAGGGATGGCTGCGAGCCCACCCGCAGACCGCGGCCATCCACTACCCAGAGCTGGCCAAGGGGCGCAAAAGCGCCTAGGCCGTGAGCTTCTGCAGGGATCAGGAGCTGCACACGCAAAACCTGTTGGCGTCGAGCTGGTGAGAGATTACCGGCCCGGCGCCAATAGGCATTTAAAGCGCCTCGCTTATTCGACGCCGGAAAGCACGCAGAATTCGTTGCCTTCAGGATCAGCCATCACGATCCAGCTCTCGTCCTCCCGCTGGCCCACATCGGCGTAGCTGGCCCCCAAAGAGATCAGGCGATCAGCTTCTTCTTGCTGCTGGGCGTTTTGAGGACGCAGGTCCAGATGGAGGCGATTCTTGATGCTCTTGGTTTCGGGCACTTGCGCGAACGTCAATTTCAGCCCGCCCGGGCCTTGGGATTTGGACCCAATACTGACCAAGCCGGCTTCTTCTTCCAATACGTCATAATTCAGCGCTTCGCACCAGAACCTCGCCACCAGCATCGGGTTCGCGCAGTCGACGGCGATTTCGCTCAATACACTTGCCATAGTCTTACCTTGCCGAAAGATTGCTGAACAGTTGCCACGGATACTACCCGCCAGGTTCTGGCAATGCCGGTAAGCGCAAAAAAATAATGTCCCGGCTCATCGTTTTCACGATGAGCCGGGACATTACATTCGGCGGAGGATAGGGGATTTGAACCCCTGAGGGCGTTAACCCAACACGCGTTCCAGGCGTGCGCCATAGGCCGCTAGGCGAATCCTCCTCAGTTTGCTCCGTGGAGCAGGATCCAGCATATCTAAATTCTCGCTCAATCACGAATCGGACGTTTCCACGTTGCTTCCCAGCTCATTCTTGAGGCGTCAAACCCCTGAAATTCGGTCATTTTGCACCTTTTCACCATCCCGATCTTTTCTCCAAAGGCTGCCGTTTGAACAGATCAATACTGTAAACATGAGTAAAAGAGAGGTATTTCACAGCCAAGACGACCCTCGCCGACTGCCTATCAGCCCGCCCGGGACAAGGAGTATCCCCGGAATCGATGGTCTTTGGGCCGCGAACCTGGACAAAGACAATCTCTTTACCCAGATCGCCGCTACCGCCATAAACCTTTATGACCAGTCGCCGGTCACTGCATCCGCCCAGGGCCTGGAGCGGCTGAAGACCATTGCCCGGCTGCACAGCATGTTGGATGCTGCCGAGGCAGCGGTGTTGGCCGATAGCTACGAGTATTCGGTCGCCGAGACGATCAGCCACGGAACCCAAGAGCCGCTGCTGGATGACCCCGGCACAACGGAAGAAACAGCTGAAACTCATTCTGCCTACTTCTACGGTGTCAATCGCTCCGACGAGTCGCTGATCCGTTCTTCCTTTGTTGCCGAGGCATCGGTGGCAATGCGCTCCTCGGAAAAGAAAGTCCAGGACAAGTTGTTCTTCGCCGAAGGACTGCGCCATCTTTGCGCAGACACTTTGGACGCCCTGAGCGTCGGTGAGATCACGACCAGATCCGCGCAGGAGATCGTCAAGCACTCTCAGGATCTGGCACCCGAGGACGTGGCACTAATGCAACGAACCTTGCTGCCGATAGCGCGGCAGGCCGCTGACTCCGCGATAGCCCTACGTGCCAGGAAAATGCGTGAGCGATTGCATCCAAAGCCCATTGAAGAACGCCACAAGAAAGGTGCGGAGGACCGCAAGATCACCTATTGGCACGAGGCCAATGGAATGAGCGTGATTCAGCTGCATCTGCCGGTGGAAAAGGCGTTGGGCATTATCAATACCGTCAATTGGCATGCCGTACGCAATGTTGATCCAGCTGATAATCGGACCGAACAGCAACGACGGCTGGACATTGTTTGCGATGCGTTGCTCGATGGTTGGCCCGCAACCGAAGGGACCCCGCTCAAAGCTCGTGTAGCTGTCACGATTCCTGCGCTGGAAATGCTGGCCAACCCTAAACGCGCACTAGCTGACCTTGAGGGCTACGGGCCGATCCCAGTAGGGACAGCGCTGCTAATCGCAAAAGACGCCCCGTCTTTCATCAAGGTGCTCACCGATCCTTGGTCAGGGGCAGCTATAGACGTGGGCCGCGAAAAGTACCGTCCGTCCAAGGCGCTGCGTGATCTGCTGCGAAATCGGGATATCGTCTGCCGCTTCCCCGGGTGCAATCGGCCCGCCGAAGCATCCGAGATTGACCACATCGATGCATGGGCAAAAGGCGGGCACACCACGCGCAGCAATACGCATTTATTGTGCAAGCGGCATCAGATGTTCAAGCACGTGCTGGGATGGCAAGCCACCTATCTTCCGGACGGTTCAGTGAACTGGCGCTCCCCCAACGGCATGATTTGTGTTGAGCTTCCCGGCAGCGTCACCAGCGTCCAGAACTTCGACTTCGAGAAGGAGCAGACGCCCATGTTGCCTACCGTCCAGCTCAATGACCGCGTTCGACGCGTACTTGGGTGGCTAGAACCGCCTGAAGAAGCGACCGGCTGAGGACGAACAGCATTTTTGGTCAAGATCTCCGAGCCATGATTTGCAAGCTGAGAGCAAGCGCACGCCTGCCGATTTTCATCCAAGCGCCAACCTCGGGTAGTATTTTTGGTGACCCCTCGTGTGGTGTCATCCTGTTGAACTCCCCCAGGACCGGAAGGTAGCAAGGGTAGATGGGCTCTGGCAGGTGCATGAGGGGTCTTTTACTTTCTTACGCAAGCCGAATGGAGTCCACGTGGGCGCTGGCCGTTTCGCCCCTAGCCCTTCGGGGCCACTCCACCTTGGCAATTTGCGCACGGCCATCCTCGCTTGGCTTTTCGCCCGCTCCTCGCAACGCAAATTCCTACTGCGCATTGAAGACTTGGATCGTGTTCGTTCCGGCGCCGAAGCCATCCAAATTGCTGAATTATCGTCCTTGGGCCTTGATTTCGACGGCGAAATTCTCCGACAGTCCGACCGCCTTCCGATTTATCTCCAGGCCGTTGAGCGGCTCAAGGCCCGCGGCTTGGTCTATGAATGCTTCTGCTCGCGCAAGGACATCGCCGAAGCCGCAAGTGCTCCGCATGCTGCGCCCGGCGCCTACCCGGGAACCTGCCGCGATCTGAGCGCCAGCGAACGCTCGGCTAAAGCACAGAACCGTCCAGCCGCCTTGCGACTGCGTTCAGAAGTGAACGAATTTTCTGTTCATGACGAACTATTCGGCGATTACACCGGTGCGGTAGATGACTTCGTCCTGATCCGCAACGATGGAGCTCCCGCCTACAACCTTGCGGTTGTCGTCGACGATGCGTTCTCAGGCATCGACCAGGTCGTGCGCGGAGATGATTTGCTCTCTTCTGCGCCGCGGCAGGCCTGCCTGGCATCGCTACTGGGCTACACGGTCCCGGCCTACGCGCACGTACCGCTGGCACTGAACACCAAGGGCCAGCGCTTGGCTAAACGCGACGGTGCAGTAACACTCGAAGAGATCACCGAACAAGGTGTGCATCCAGCCAACGTTGTGGCGATTTTGCTAGAGTCATTGGGCTTGCCCAGCACAAGTTTGCAGGCAGCCCTGGAAGCTTTCGATCCGGCGAATCTGCCACGTGAACCGTGGACCGTCGAACCATTGAATATTGTCCAACAGCTGATGCCTAAAGCATCAGGCAACTGATAGGGAACCGGTGTGAGTACAGCGCTATATCGCAGATATCGTCCCGATACGTTTGGCGACGTTATCGGCCAGGAGCACGTTACCGCGCCCTTGATGACGGCGCTGGAGAAGAACCGCGTCAACCACGCCTATCTATTCTCCGGTCCGCGCGGTTGCGGCAAGACGACTTCTGCCCGCATTTTGGCCCGTTGCTTGAACTGCGAGCAGGGCCCTACGCCCGTTCCTTGCGGCACCTGCCCAAGCTGCGTGGACCTTGCCAATGGTGGCCCGGGTTCGCTGGACGTCATCGAGATTGACGCGGCCAGCCATGGCGGCGTAGATGATGCCCGCGATCTGCGCGAGCGCGCAACCTTCGCGCCAACTCGCGACCGCTACAAGATCTTCATCATCGATGAGGCCCACATGGTCACGGCGGCAGGCTTCAATGCCTTGCTGAAGATCGTTGAAGAGCCACCGGCGCACATCAAATTCATCTTCGCGACTACCGAGCCGGAAAAGGTCATCGGCACCATCCGCTCGCGTACCCACCACTACCCATTCCGCCTGGTTCCGCCAGAGGCATTGCTGGCGTACCTGCAAGTGCTCTGCGAACGCGAAAGCGTCGCGGTAGCCGAAGGCGTACTGCCACTGGTGATCCGTGCTGGCGGCGGGTCGGTCCGCGACACCCTTTCGGTGCTGGATCAGCTGATCGCTGGTGCCCGCGATGGCAACCTGGATTACGAGACGGCCATTGCACTGCTGGGCTACACCCACTCGACACTGCTCGATGAGGTCACCTTGTCGCTGCACGAAGCCGATGGCGCTGGTCTGTTCGGTGCGATTGACCGCATCATCCAGACCGGTCTGGATCCCCGGCGCTTCGTTGAAGATGTGCTGGAGCGCTTCCGCGATCTGATCATCGCCAAGGCCATGCCAGAAGGCCTGGAGAAGATCTTGCGCGGCGTACCAGAAGACCAGCTTGAATCCCTTCGCTTGCAAGCTGGCTTGGTCGGTGCAGGCGAACTATCGCGATGGGCCGATGTCACCAACAAGGCCCTGAGCGAGATGACCGGCGCAACTTCGCCTCGTCTGCACCTGGAATTGCTGGCCGCGCGCTTGATGCTGCCCGGTTCGCAGAATTCCGACAGCGCTTTTGCCGCTCGGCTGGATCGGTTGGAGCGCCATGCGATGACCGGTGGAGCGCTGCCTGCGCTTGATGAGAACGACGCTGCAAGTGCTGGTGCCTCAATGAACGCCACTCCTAACCCGGGCGCCGCGCGTCAGGGTGCTGCCGCAGTACGCGAAGCCCTGGCCGCCGCCAAATCCCGTCGTGAGGGTGCACCCGAACCGGCTGAAGCGCAGGGCGAACCAGTGGCTGGCGAACAGGCCCCACAGGTTCAGCCAAATCATGCCCAGCCGCAACAGCAGGCTCCCGAGGCTCCAGCGCAAATGCAGCAGCCCGCGCAGCACGCAGAACCAGTTCAAGCTCAGCGCACCGAGCAGCCTCAAGAGACTCCGCAGCCAGTGCCTGCCGAGCAGGAAACGCATCCCCAGCAGTCCGCGCCATCACAGCCACAGCCACAGCCACACGATGATGATCCAAATGCTCCGCTGGATCCAGGCGCGGCAGCGTCGCTGAACACTGGTGAAGCCGCTGACTGGGGTGCAACTTGGGGTCCAAAGGGCGAAAACTACTCGGTGACCACCGAGGTGCAGCCTGGTCCGAGTATTCCGGCAGCTCGTCCGGAAGGCGTGGCACCATTCAGCTTGGTCCCTGATCCTTCCAGCGGTGAAGACCTGTCATTCGGCACCGGGGTCTCCATTGATGACGTGAAGCAAAATCCTGCCATGGCCGAATTCGCACGTCGTGCGGCTGCCAACCGAACACCACAAGCACCGCAGTCGGCACAGCCGCAACAGGCACCAGAAGCTAGCCAGGCTGGCGTGGATGCTCAGCGCCACGCTGCCCACCAGGCGCAAGAACAAGCCCAACGCGAACAAGCTGAACGCGAAGCACAACAGCGCGCCGCACAAGAACAGTCCCAACGCGAACAAGCTGAACGCGAAGCACAACAGCGCGCCGCACAAGAACAGTCCCAACGCGAACAAGCTGAACGCGAAGCACAACAGCGAGCCGCGCAAGAACAGGCCCGACGCGCTCAAGCACCGCAACAGCAACAGCAACAGCAACAACAACAGGGTGCTCAGCAACCTCAACATGGTGCCCCTAGCGGGATGCCGCAGAGCCAGCCAGCACCACAGGACACCGGCTCACCGGTGGCGATGTTCCAGCAAGCGTGGCCAACGATCTTGCAGCAGTTGCAAGGCAGCTCGCGCGTCCTGCATTCCATGGTTGCCACCTATGGCTCTGTGGCAGGCTTCGATGGCCGCACCCTCACCTTGGCGTTCAGCAATACTGGCCCAATCGTGAATCTGCGCAACCGGCCGGATCTGATGAATACGCTGACCGGGGTTCTGTCCCAGGTCACCGGTGCACCGATCGAAGTGGTCCTCACCGAAGGCGGCTCCAACCCCAACGGTGGTGGTTCCCCAAAAGGTGAGCGCCGGCCAATCCCGGCGCCAACCCCAGCACCAACTAAGTTCACCAAGGCTGTAAGTTCTGCTGGGGCGGCTGCGCGCGCTGCGGCACGGGCCCAAGCTGCCGCTCCGGCACCGCAGCAGCGTCCGGTATCCGCTGTGCCAAGCTCGGCACCAGTCGCGCCTGCACCACGCGCCCATGACGGGTACGACAGCTCCTACGATGACGTCCCGCCTCCAGCGGATGAACCCTACTTCGACGAGCCACCGTTCCCAGATGACCCGTACTACGTGCCAGCTGGTTCTGTTCCGGAAGCGCAGCAGGTGCAGCCGCAGCAACAGGCCCCTGCCCCGGCCGTGGCTCCGCAGCCGACCCCGGCAGCGCCAGCACCGGCGCCGGCGGCTAGTGCACCACGGAGTTTCGGTGGGCCTCCGGTGGCTCCCAAGCCCCGGATGACTGCTGGCATGACGGCGCGCCAGGCTGAGGGCGGTGTTCCGAACATTGCACGTCCGGTTTCTTCGACCCCGTTGCACCCGGAAAGCACCACCGATTCGTTCGGGAATCTAGCGGTTGGCGAATCCGGGCAGCAGGCTCCACAAGCTATGGCGCCATCAGCTCCATCGGTTCCGGAAGCCCCGGCGCCGCGGACTGCCCAAACGCAGCCGCAGGTCCGCCCCCAGCATCAGGAACAGCCTCGCCAAGAGCCGGCCGCACCGCTGCAAACCCCGGCAGCCCCGCAGCCGGCCCCTGAATCCGCTCCGGGATGGGGCGCTCCACAGGCTGAACCGGCACCGGATCCTGCGGACTCGGCACCGGCGGCCTCAGGCCGCATGAGCCGATACCAGCAGCTGATGGACCAGGCGAAGAACGCACCCAGTGCGCCGGCGCCTGCCCAGGCGGCGCGCGGCTGGGGCGGTCCTGCTTCGGCTCCCGCGCCTGCTCCGGTGCAAGAGCCCGAGGAATTTGTCCCGAGCGACGATGATATCGAGGTCGAGGATTCGGCACTGATCGGTGTTCAAGCCGTGGAACGCCTGCTCGGCGGCATGGTCATCGAGCAGCGCGACGTCAACGGGAATGTAGTGGAAATCAAACGAAGCTTGTAGCCGGCACCACGGCGAACTGTCGGAGTGAGACACTAGGGTGTACCACGGAACAATTTCACGGTATTGAAGCAAGCTAGAAAGTAGGCGCACGTGTACGAAGGTGCTGTACAGGAACTGATCGACGAGCTCGGTCGCTTGCCTGGCATCGGCCCGAAGTCGGCTCAGCGCATTGCTTTCCACATTCTTGACGCCGATGCCGAGGACATGACCCGGCTCGCCGCCTCGATCCAGCTGGTCAAGGAAAAGGTGAAGTTCTGCGAGATCTGCTTCAACATCTCGGAGCAGGAAACCTGCGCCATTTGCCGCGATGAACGCCGTGATGGCACCAAGATCTGCATCGTGGAGGAGTCCAAGGACGTCCTGGCCATTGAGCGCACCCGGGCGTTCTCCGGCAAGTACCACGTGCTCGGCGGTTCCATTAATCCGCTGGCAGGCATTGGCCCGGAACAGCTGCACATCCGCGAGCTGGTAACCCGCTTGGCCGATGACTCGATCACCGAACTGATTCTGGCCACCGACCCGAATCTCGAGGGCGAAGCCACCGCCGTGTACCTGGTGCGCGCGCTAGCCCCTTTGGGCATCCACATCACCCGGTTGGCCTCCGGCCTGCCGGTGGGCGGCGATCTGGAATACGCCGATGAAGTGACCCTGGCCCGCGCCTTCGAGGGACGTCGCGCTGCCGGCCGCACCGCGCCGGGTCCGGCCCGCGCCAAGGCCCAGAAGCAGGGATCCGAGGAGCAGGCGCCGCAAGATCAGTCCGGAGAAGCTGCAGAGAAGCCGAAAGCCCAGCTATCCGAACCTCGCCTGCTGCACGTTGGCGGTGCGCCGGTTTCTTCCAGCAACGCTGGCGAAGGGCCTTCGCATCCGGTAGTCCCCGAGATGGATAGCCGTCGCAGCCAGTAGTTCTGGTTGCCTTGGAACGCTCTGCACTCTTCCGGTTCGCCGGCTTGAGCGCAGGGCGTTTTTCTATGCCAGCACGGTGATGTGGGGTGAAACACGCTTAGTTGATAATAGTCAACTATCGCCGTATAGTTGATATCAATCAACCATTCAGGCCCTCTATGCCTGACCCTAAATTTTTGGAGCTTCCATGACCGCAACCGCACCGGTCGCCAAGCCCAAGATGACTCACCGCGAAATCCTCACTGCCCTCACGGGCATTTTGATGGGCATGTTCGTCTCCATCTTGGCCAGCACCGTCGTTTCCAGCTCGCTGCCAGTGATCGTCTCCGATCTCAACGGCAGCCAGACCGCCTACACCTGGGTGGTCACCGCCACCTTGTTGGCGACCACCATCTCCACTCCGATCTGGGGCAAGCTCGCCGACCTGGGCAACCGCAAACTGCTGCTGCAGATCTCGCTCGGCATCTTCGTGCTGGCCTCGGCCGCCGCAGGTTTCTCGCAGGACACCAGCTTCCTGATCACCATGCGCGTCGTCCAGGGCCTGGCCGGTGGCGGCGTAGGCGCCTTGGCGCAGATCGTCATGGCCGATTTCCTCTCCCCCCGCGAACGCGGCAAGTACATGGGCCTGTTCGGCGCGGTCATGGCCGTTGGCACCGTGGGCGGCCCGCTGATCGGCGGCTTCGTTACTGACACCATCAACTGGCGCTGGAACTTCTTCATCGCCCTGCCTTTCGCCATCGCTGCGGTCATCCTGATCCAGCGCACCTTGCACCTTCCGGCCATGGCCAAGCGCAAGGTCAAGATCGACTACTGGGGCATCGTCCTGCTTTCCTCCGGCGTCTCGCTGCTGCTGATCTGGATGTCGCTGGGCGGCTCGCAGTTCGAGTGGGCCTCGACGACCAGCTACCTGATGATTGCCGGTGCGGTAATCCTGCTGGCGCTGTTCATTCTGGTCGAAGCCAAGTCCTCCGAGCCGCTGCTGAGCCTGGGCCTGTTCAAGAACCGCACCTTCACCTTCGCGGTCATCGCATCGCTGGCCGTTGGCGTTTCGATGTTCGGCACCTCGGTGTTCCTCAGCCAGTACATGATCATGGCCCGTGGCGCATCAGCCACCATGGCCGGCCTGATGACCTTCCCGCTGATGGGCGGCCTGCTGGTCATCTCCACCATCGGCGGTGCGATGATCTCGCGCACCGGCAAGTGGAAGGCACTGGTTGTCACCGGTTCGGTGCTGATCGTCGTTGGGCTGTTCCTGCTGGGAACCATCCACTACGACACCAACTACGCGTTGGTCGCCGCCTACATGTTCATCCTCGGCGCCGGCATGGGCCTTGTCATGCAGAACATGGTGCTGGTCGTGCAGAACTCGGTCCACGTCAAGGAACTGGGTGTAGCCTCCTCGGCCGTGAACTTCTTCCGCACCTTGGGCGGCACTGCGGGTACCGCAGGCCTGGGCGCCATACTGGCGACCACTGTGCCGAACATGATCGCCGACCGGCAATCCGATTTGGCCGCAGCCCTGGCTTCCCTGGGCGACCAAGCCAAGGAGCTGACCGCAGCATTGGGATCGGGCACCCTGCCTTCAGTTGCAGCGATGCCTGAACCGGTCCGCGTGATCTTCGAGTCCATCTACGGCGACGCAGTGCCTTCGCTGTTCACCATTGCCGCTCCGCTGTCGCTGCTCATCGTCGTGGCTGTCTGCCTGATCCCCAACCAGTCGCTGAAGACCCAGACTGCAAGTGAACGCATGCAGGAGCTGGCTGCTGAGGACCAGGACGCAGCCAAGGCAGAAACGCCAGCTGGCAACTAGGAGATCCGGTGCAGGTTTCAAGCAAAGCCGAAGACTTTCCCGCCGCTCAACGTCCCGATCTCTATGCCTCAGCCGAACAGGAGTTATTTTCACTGATCGCGCTGACGGCGCGTGCCAAGCGGGAACTGGCCACTCGGCTCGACAGCCGGCTCACCCCGGGATACCTGCCCGTGCTCGGGATGATTCTGCGCAGCCAACGCATCACCCAGTCTGAAATCTGCGAACACTTGCTGGTCGATAAAGCTGCGCTATCGCGCATGATCACCAAGCTGGAACAGCTGGCGCTGGTCAAGCGTGAAGTCGACCCGGAAGACCGGAGGGTGTTCCACATCCTGCCTACCGAGCTTGCGGTTGAAAGGTGGCATGAATGCTTCCAAGGGTGGCGTACAGAGCTCCGCTCGCGCATGACCAATTGGGACAATGAGGATCTGTCGGCACTCATCGACCTCCTGAGCCGATTGAATTTGGAAATCAAGTCCCTCTAGAGCGGTCCAATCCCAGGCCGGTCTTCTCGGAATTACCGAGAAGACCGGCCAGGGGCTTTTAAAGCCCACTACATGCACCGGCAGTTCACGGCTTCGCACAGCGCCCTCGCTCACGGCCCATTCCCCGGCGCCAGACAGCGGCGCCGCGGCCACCTTGTTGTTGGAGCTTGCCAGGTTTCGGTACATGGGCACTTCACTGGGCAGATCAGGGAAAATCGAAATCCGCACTGGTTCAAGAGTGGAAGGAATGGGCAGGCATCATGGATGCCGCGGGCCTGCGCGACATGACGCAGAACGAATGGATTCAGAGGCTGCTTCCGCTGATGCAGGACCCGCAGAAAAGCGGCAGGCTCCTGCGGGCCCGGCGCATCGCTTCGGAGTACCGACAGCTCCAAGTCCGCCCTAGACTGTCCTCATGGCAACAAAAAGCAGCAACCTCCCGGCCATCGCAAAGGCCACCGGCATTGAATGGGATCAGTGGTGCGCCAAACTGCGCGCTGGCGGAGCCGATCAACTTACGCACAAGCAGATAGCCGAACTGGCTTTCACCCACATGCCCCCAACCGTCGATACTCCGGGCTGGTGGGCTCAATCCGTGGCTGTAGCCTATGAGCAGCACATTGGCCGACGCCTGCCCGGCCAATCCCAAGACGGCACCTTCCAAAGTTCGGTGAGCAGCACGATCGATGCTGATTTGGATACCGCGCTGGAACGCTGGATCGCCTGCGTCCAGGGGCGCCAGGAGTTCAACGGCCACCAGCTTTCCGAACCTGCACGCACCAGCGGCTCAGAGCGATGGCGCTATTGGCGAGCTGATTTCAGCGACGGAACCAAGACACAGGTAGACATTGGCCTCAAAGGTGGAAAATCCTCGGTTGCCATAAACATTACTAAGGCTGGAACACCTGAACAGGTGTCTGGATGGAAGGGCTTTTGGCGACAAATTTTGGCTGAATTCAAGGGGTAGCCAGTGTTTTTCAACAACCTGCATTGAGGTTCCTAGGCAATATGACCAATGGTTACCTTCACAACTAGGACATGTCGCCCCGTAGCTGTCACAATATTTATCTGGTAGATGTCTCGCGCCACAGTTCCATCAAAAACCACCGGCGGCGAGGCACAGCTTTCAACAGGTGGAGTGAGTGCCCATGGGCCTAATTGTTCAAAAGTTTGGCGGTTCTTCCGTTTCAGATGCCGAAGGCATCAAGCGTGTAGCGCGCCGAATTATTGATACTAAATCCAAGGGCCATGACGTCGTTGTCGTTGTTTCCGCAATGGGCGACACCACCGATGACTTGCTGGACCTGGCAGGCCAGCTTACCGATGATGCACCAGCCCGCGAGATGGACATGCTGCTCTCCGCTGGCGAACGCATCTCGATGTCGCTGCTGGCGATGGCGATCAACCAGCTCGGCGAGCAGGCTGCTTCATTCACCGGCTCGCAGGCAGGCTTGATCACCGACTCCACCCACGGCAAAGCCCGCATCATGGAGGTCTCCCCGCAGCGCGTACGCCGTGCCATCGACCGCGGATTCATCGCCATCGTCGCCGGTTTCCAGGGCATGAGCAAGGAATCCAAGAACATCACCACCATGGGCCGTGGCGGCTCGGACACCACCGCCGTCGCGCTGGCCGCAGCGCTGGGCGCCGATGTCTGCGAAATCTACACCGACGTGGACGGCATCTACACCGCCGACCCGCGCGTGGTCGCCTCGGCCAAGAAGATCGAGAAGATCACCAGTGAAGAAATGCTGGAAATGGCCGCCAGCGGCTCGAAGATCTTGCACCTGCGTTGCGTGGAATACGCCCGCCGGTTCGGCGTGCCGCTGCACGTGCGCTCTTCATTCAGCACCAACGAGGGCACCTGGGTGCTCCCGGATCCCGAAGACAAAATCAAAATTCAAGAGGGAGAACCCTTGGAACAGCCAATCATCTCAGGTGTCGCCCACGACCACTCCGAAGCCAAGGTCACCATCATTGGCGTTCCGGACATCCCCGGCAAAGCAGCACAGATTTTCGGGGTTATCGCCGCTGCGCAGGCCAATATCGACATGATTGTGCAGAACATCTCGACCCGCGGTTCGGGTGCCACCGATATCTCCTTCACCCTGCCGATGACCGAGACCAAGCATGTGCTTGAAGCACTGAACACCGCGAAGCCGGAGATCGGTTTCGAGGAAATCGAGCACAATGACGAGGTTGGCAAGCTCTCGCTGATCGGTGCCGGAATGCGCTCGAATCCAGGAGTCTCCTTCACCTTCTTCGAGGCATTGCACCGCGCGGGCGTGAACGTGGACATGATCTCCACTTCAGAGATCCGCATCTCCGTGGTCACCGACGCCGACAAGCTCAACGATGCAGTACGCGCTATCCACACCGCGTTCGATCTGGATACCGACGTGGAAGCCACCGTCTACGGCGGCACCGGCCGCTAAGCGCCGACAAGCTGAAAAGGAGAACGCCTGCGAAACAATTACTGTTTCGCAGGCGTTCTCCCAATTAACTGCTATTTATTCGGTTCCAGCGTCTTGGTGTAGACGATTTCGCCCAAGCCATTGCGCAGCGTGACGGTGAACAGGTCCTGCTCATCGAGGTCGACGTGGCCGAAGAACTGGCCCTTGCCATCGCGCGGCGACTGGTTGGTGCTGCCAGCCAGCGAGAAGTCCACGCGTGGTCCGAAAGTGCCATCCATTTGGTTCGGCCCGAAGGAACCGGCATTGACTGGACCGGCCACGAATTCCCAGAACTCATTGAACTCGCTGAAGGCTGCACGCTCTGGAGAGTAGTGGTGCGCCGCGCAATAGTGCACATCCGCGGTCAGGAAGACGACATTCTTGATGCCGCGGTCCTTAATGGCCTTGAGCAGGCGGGCAAGTTCCAGCTCGCGGCCTAGTGGTGCGCCGTGGTCTGCGTTGGAAATTGATTCCTGCGCCTTGCCGTCCGGAACAATGATGCCCAGCGGCAGGTCGTTGAGAATGACTTTCCAGGTTGCCTTGGACTTGGCCAAGGAATCGACTAGCCAATTCAGCTGCTCTTCGCCGAGAATTGAAGTGGACTTCTCTTCCATTCCGGCGGTGTTCTCGGACTTGTAGCTGCGCATGTCCAATGCGAACAGGTCCATTGCTGGACCACGCGAGATTTTGCGGTAGATGCGTGCTGCCTCGAATCCGGTGCCTGCGCGCATGGCGCGCGGGTCGGCGATCGGCTGGTATTCCTGCCAGGCCTGGCGGCCGCGGGCGGCAAGGGTGTTGATATCGCGCACCGTGTAGCGCTCATCTTCGATGACCTCACCCGGCCACCAGTTATTATGGGTCTCGTGGTCATCCCACTGGGCAATCACCGGAACCTCGGAATACATGGCACGCACGTTGCGGTCCATCAGGTTGTAGCGGTGCCGCCCACGGTACTCGGCCAGGGTTTCGGCCACCTTGGAGACTTCCTCGGTGACCAAGTTGCGCCAGATCTGGCCGTCCGGTTCCACAACTTCTGCGGCAATCGGGCCGTCGGCGTAGATGGTGTCGCCGCTGTGCACGAAGAAGTCCGGCTTGGTTGCATGCATGGCCGCGTAGGCGCGCATGCCACCGATTTCTTCGTTGATGCCCCAGCCCTGGCCAGCGGTGTCGCCGGACCACACAAAACTCTGGGCACGGGAGGCGTCGTGGTTGCGGCGACCGGTCAACGCCGGTGCGGTGCTGAACCAGCCGTTCTGAGTCTCGCCAAGGGTGCCGTTATCGTCCTCGAAACCGATGCTGACCGCGAAACGGGTACCGGCAGGCAGATGCTCGGCATTGATCTTTGCAGTGAAGTCAGTGGCCTCGCGGGCGTAGGCACCGCGCAAAGTCTTGGCGAAGGATCCACGGCCGCGGATGATTTCCCCCGCTTCGTCCACCGCACGCAGCTGCGCGCGCAAGCGGCCTTCCCCGGAGCTGCGAGCCCAGAGTACGGCATTGCTGGCAGAGACATCCCCCATGGAAAATCCGCTGGTCAATCCCAGGCGGGAACGCACGAGTCGGGGACTGCTGGAAGCCAGCGCTGTTCCAGTGGGCCCAACCAAGGTCAAAGCACCTGCGCCAATGGCGCCGGTGAGCAATTTGCGTCGCGAAATATTATTCATGGGATTCAGTGTTCACGACTTGATCAGCCATTTCCTTGAGCCCAGATGAACACCAAGAGAAATCGTTCGTGTCCAGTCCACACCACGAATCCAGAGATCCTGAACTCCAAAGCACGCCCATTACTGGCAGACTAGAAAAATGAGTTCACCTCAAGTCATTTCTGGCCCGCCGTCGGCTGGCCACCCAGTTCCTCCAGCTGTGCGCACTGCAGCCGGCCAGGCGGAAATCGAGGGTATCTGGCAGAACGCATTTGGCGGGATAACATACCGGCTTGGGCAGGGCGAGCCGATGCGCTTCGCCAAGTGGTCGCCGGGATGCCCTCCCGAAGAGGACGGCGATCTCCTGGCTGAAGCCCTGCGCATGCGGTGGGCGGGAGAATTCATCAGAGTCCCCGAAGTGCTCAGCTGCGGACAGCATGCTGGCGGCCAGCTGCTCGTCACGGCAGCATTGCCCGGGCACAGTGCAGTCAGCGAGCTTGGCAAAAGCGATCCGGCGCGATCCGCGTTTGCAGTGGGCGCCGGTCTGCGCCACCTGCACGATCGGCTGCCGGTCGACCAGTGCCCCTTCAGCTGGGATCTGGAATCCCGCATCCAGCACCTGCCTGCCCGGGAGCAAGCTGCTTTGCTGGCTGAAGTCCCGGAGCTTGATCTCGTGGTCTGCCATGGCGATGCTTGCCTGCCCAACACGATCATCACCGACAGCCATGATTTCAGCGCGCATGTGGATATGGGGAAATTGGGTCTTGGAGACCGCTGGGCGGATCTCGCCGTTGCCGCATGGAGCACCGAGTGGAATTACGGGCCTGGTTTCGAACAACATGTCTACGCCGGGTACGGAATCGAACCCGATGAGCGGAAGGCGTTGTTCTACCGAAAGGTCTGGGACGCAACCTAGGAGGCCGAGCCGCTAGCGTGCCACGTAACGGTGCTCGGGACGGCCACGAGTTCCGTATCCAAGCTGCAGCTCCAGGGATTCATTGGCCACCAGCGCCGCCAAATACCGTTGCGCTGTCGCACGGGCAACCCCAATTGCCTCCGCGACCTCGGCGACGCTCATGGGTTCGGTAGCATCCTTGACGCAGGAAAGAACTGCCTGTTCGGTGGGGGCGGCACCCACCGATGCGTTGGTTTCTTCGCCCCCTTGGAGCGCCCGGTACAACCGGTCCACGCCCTGCTGGTTGAACTCCGCGGTCCCGGTCAATTGGCGACGATAGCGAGCCCAGCCTTTGAGCTTGGCGGCCAGGGTCTTGGCCTCAAAGGGCTTGATGATGAACGCCAGTGCGCCCGAGCGCAACGCTTTGTCAATGTTCTTCGGTTCAATCGCCGCGGAAATCATGATCGCATCAACATCGAGTTCTCTCAGCAGCTCGATTCCACTGACATGCGGCAGGTAGAGATCCAGCAATACCAAATCAGGTTTCAGGCTCTGCACCATTTTGGGCACAACACGCGGATCCTGCACAGGCTCCAGGGCCTGGAACCCGGGAATGGCGTTGACCATCTCAGCGTGCAGCTCTCCTACCCGGAAATCGTCATCGACAATTAGCACCCGGTAGTTGCCGCTGGAATTCTCGCTCAATGTTGCGCTCCTTCAATCTCGTCGTTTTCCGTATTGGCTGGCTCGACTAGTACGGCCGGCAATCTTGCTGCGATAACTGCCCCGGAACCATCCGTCCCGCGGTCCGCTATCCAGACGTCCCCGCTGCGGGCTTGGGCGAGCCGTCTGATCAGCGGCAATCCGACGCCATGGCCATGATCACCGCCCAGATGGGATCCGGTGCTGACGTCCCGGGTGAAGATATCCTCGTCGGTGGTAATGCCGGGTCCAGAATCGGCCACGGCTATGTGCAAGGTGTTCCCTTCGGAGAGCAAGTCGATTTCCACCCAGGGTTCTGCATCTGTGCAAAGAGCTGCAGTGAAGGCGTTATCCAGCAGATTCCCCAGGACTGCGGTGGCGTCTTGGGCATCGTGGGCCGAGGCGATGTGTCCGAAAAGCATGGATTGGGCAGACACTCTCAGTTCTATGCCTTGTTCATGGGCGCGCACCGCCTTCGCCGAAATAAACGCCGAGAGGTAAGCGTCCTGGATGGCCTCCAGCCCGGGAACCTGAGCGATCTTCGGCCCGGATTCCATCACCTCACGCAGGTAGTCTTCTGCCTGTTCGATCTTGCCCAAGTTGATCAGCCCGAGGACTGCGTGCATCCGGTTGGCGAATTCATGGCGCTGGGCGCGCAGCGCATCGGCCATGTCCTGGACTGCATCGAGTTTGGTGCCCAGCGCTTCAAGGGTGGTGACATCATGGAGCAGCACGACCAGTCCGAGGTCCACTCCGTCACGGTCGACCTTGGTCACGCGGGCTATGAGCGAGTTGCCATTGGCCGCAAAGCGCACCGGTGCCGGGTCGCATTCCTTGATCGCCCTGACCAGCCGGTGATCCAAACCAGCGGATTCAAAGTGGCGGCCGACCACGTCTTCCAATTCGGTGCGGTGCGGCAGTCCCAGCAATTGCCTGGCGGCCCTGTTGCGCACGGTAATCCGGCTATCGGCGCCAATGCCCATGACACCTTCGGTAACACCGTAGAGCACGGCCTGCTGGTCCCTGACAAGCTGGGCAATTTCGGCCGGTTCCAGCCCAAGGGTCTGGCGCTTCAAACGGCGTACGGTGACTCGTCCGGCAAGCACTGCCAAGGCTGCGCAAATCACCGCAAGCAATACAATCCAGGCGAAGGACCCAAGCAGTGCCCCGGTCAAGGAGTCAGTGGTCACGCCCACGGAAACCTCTCCGATGACCGCACCCGCGTTACTGTAGACCGGGACCTTGGCGCGCACCGATTCACCAAGGGTTCCGTGTTCCCGGGAGACCGCTTCAATGCCTTCCAGCGCCACCGGGTCAGTAGAAACCATTTGGCCCAGTTCCTCGGGGTTCGGATGGCTCAAGCGCAGTCCGCGGTCCTCGGTAATCACCACGAAATACGCTTGCTCTTGCCCAATGACAGCGCCTGCCAGTTGCTGCAGTTTTCCATCGGCGAGCGCCTTGGCATCCAGCTCGTCCAGCTTTGCATAGTGCGAGACCTGCTCAACTACTTCCGGCAAGACGGCCACCGAACGAGCTATGGTCAGCGAGGTATCTTCGGCTTTTGAATAGACGCGGTCATAGCTGGCGAAAAGCGTTCCGGCGGTAACGAGAACAATCAGAACACCTACGACCAGAAATTGAAGCCGCATGATGCGTGATGCGAAATGCCGGGTGCCGGCGCCAGAACGGAACATGCCACCCAGCATAAACCCATCTTTCCACTCTCGTGATTTTAATGAGCAAAAAGTTGGCAAAGAACTTAAGCCTTCAACAATAAGCACAAGACGCGCAAAGTGAGCACCGACACGTACCTTGAATGGGTGCCCCTCCTAGCTTGTGGGGACTAAGGATTCACTCACACTGAAATGGAGGTCGGGTCAATGCTCGTTGTACTCGGATTCCTCATGGTCGCCACCTTCATGGTGCTGATCATGACAAAACGCATGACGCCGCTGCTGGCATTGATTCTGGTTCCAACCATCTTCGGCTTGTTCACCGGTGCTGGATTCGGCCTTGGCGACATGGTCATGGACGCGGTCAAGGACATGTCCAGTACCGCAGCCCTGCTGATGTTCGCCATCATGTACTTCGGCATCATGATCGACGTCGGCTTGTTCGACCGATTGGTCTCCGGCATCCAGAAGCTAGTGGGCAACGACCCCGCCAAGGTCGTCATGGGCACTTCGCTGCTCACCGGCGTAATTTCCCTCGATGGCGATGGCTCGACCACCTTCATTGTGGTTACCGCGGCTCTGCTGCCGATCTACCAGCGCCTGGGCATGAGCCCTGTGGTCCTGACCTGTGTTGCAGGCCTGACCAATGGCACGCTGAACATCGTTCCCTGGGGCGGCCCAACGGCCCGCGCGGCAGCGGCACTTGGCGTTGACGCCTCGGAAATCTTCGTGCCGATGCTCCCTGCGCTGGGAATTTCCCTCATTGTCATTGCCCTGTTCGCATGGCAGATGGGCGTATCCGAACGCCGCCGCTTGCAGCGCGAGCGTCCGGAAATCTGGGGCACCGAACTCGGTGGCGGCAACGTTTCCACCCCAACCGGAGGAAAGAGCCCTGCTGGCACTTCCCCTGCCGGAGGCAACCTGGCCGTACTGGAATCCGTGGCTCGCAAGGGCGATGGCACCGAAGCTTCCACCTTGGACGGCACCGTCCTGGATCCGGATCGCGAGACCCTGCGCCCCAAGACCTTCTACTTCAACCTGGCACTGACCGTCGCCATCATGGTGCTGCTGGTAGTCGATGTCACTCCGTTGCCCTACCTGTTCATGGTGGGTACCGCGATCGCCTTGATCGTCAACTTCCCCAAGGTCTCCGACCAGGTGAAGATGATCGCCGCGCACTCCAGCGAAATCATTGCCGTGGTCTCCATGGTGCTCGCCGCGGCAGTGCTCACCGGCGTGCTCTCCGGCACCGGCATGGTTGATGCCATGAGCCAGTGGCTGGTGGATGTCATTCCTACCTCCATGGGTCCATACATGGCAGTACTGACCGGGCTGATTTCGATTCCAGCTACCTTCCTGATGAGCAATGACGCCTTCTACTTCGGCGTCTTGCCAGTTCTCGCCGAAGCCGGCGCGCATTTCGGTGTACCAGCGGTGGATATGGCTCGCGCCTCCATCACCGGACAGCCAGTGCACATGCAGTCTCCGCTCGTTCCAGCCATCTTGCTGCTGGTGTCGCTCTCTCGTGTGGACTTGGGCGATCACCACAAGAAGGTGCTGTGGCGTGCGTTGGTGGTCTCCTTGGTCATGCTCGCTTCGGGCATGCTCCTTGGTGTCATCCACATGGGCTAACGCCCCAGGACCAAAGGTCCGTCGTCAGCCAGGCTCCGTGCCACCCGGACATTTCCAAGCGGGTGGCACGGAGTCCGGTGTTTAACCCGGGCTGACCCTGTTGGCAGCCCGCCGGAGGCTGCCGCATGCAGCTATTCGAGCACCCAGTTGCTTCTTCCCGGCAGCCATTGACCATCTGCACAGGGCGCCGGTTCAGCAAGCACAGTTTCCCGTGAAAAACTGGAGGCAGGGCAAGACGTGCACAGCGCGTGCTTCCCCTGGACCGGATGGACCCGCCACTGGGCCACACCGCGAATTCGACCGTCTTCTCCCGACGCAAAGGAAGGCTCCAGCGCATGGAAAGAGAACCTCTGGACAACAGCATCTCCCTGGCCCAGCTCGAAGCGGTTGTCATGATTGTGGACTATGGTTCCTTCACCGCCGCCGCGGATATCCTTGGCATCTCCCAGCCCTCCTTGTCCCGGCGCATTAGCGCGTTGGAGCGCACTCTTGGCATGCCCGTGTTCCGGGCCGCTGGAAGGGACATGGTGCTGACCGAGGTTGGCCGGAGCATCATTCCTGCCGGCCGCCGCGCACTGCGTGAAGTCGCCGCGATCGGAACCATTGCCTCTTCCACGCGTGCATTGGCCACCGGATCCCTGCGCATCGCGGGGTTGCCTTCCCTGGTTGGAGGAATCATGCCCGAATACATCGGCCCCTTCCATCGCCAGCACCCCGGTGTCCGGATAGAGATCCTGAGCGTGGAGGACGACGAGCAGCTTGCCGATGCGCTTCGCCTGAATCGCGCCGATGTGGCTTTTGGAGTGAACGAGCGCATCCCCGCGGACCTCATCGGCAAATCCCTGCGCGATCAGCAATTCTCGGCCGTCGTATCCGAGGATACCGAGGTGGACCCGGACACTGGGCTAAGCACAGAATTGCTCAATTCCCTGACTCTGGCCACCCTCCCCCAGGGCACCTCGATTCGCAAGATCACCGACGAAGTTTACCGGAGCTTGAAGGCCACCGCTCCGCGGCTCATCACCACAACGCAACGCGACGCATTGGTCCATCTGGGCATCGCCGCCGGCGGCATCACCTTGGTTCCACGGATCATGGCCAGCACCGCCGTGATCTTCGGCGGCAAGCAGGTCCCGCTGAGCTTGCCAGCCAGCAGGCCCCTGGGCGTCATCTACCGCCGCGAAGAATACCGCAATCCGGCGCTGGGCGAATTCCTCGAATACCTCTGAGACAGAGATCTCCAGGCGGTTTCCGCTCTCCTGAACTGCGCGCGAAATCGGCCTTTCATGCGCTGCATGCATGGCTCTAATCAACCATGCTATTGGTTCCAGCGGCGTTCCACGTGGTCAGCTTGATGGGTAATCCGGCCATGGTCCTACCAAGGAGAGCAAGATCGTGAATTCCCAACGAACACCTTCCTCTGCCAGGCGTAGTTCCAAACGATCGCGGCGCCGGGTAGCTGCCATCATTGCAGCGGCGCTGGTGCTGGCAGTAGTTGTGCCGACCAGTATTGCTTTCCTGCGCCTGCAGGGGAATATTTCCGTCTCGGCGCTCAGGGCGTCTGAAGCGGATGTCCCGGACTCCAGCGAAGGCCTGAATCTGCTGGTGCTCGGTTCCGATAGCCGGGATTTCAGCTCCACCGGCTTCGGCACGGATAACGGCTCCCGGCGCAGCGATTCCATGCTGCTTGTCCACTTGTCGCCAGGCAACGAGCGCATCGAGGCGGTCCAGATCCCACGCGATACCGTCTTGCAGCGCCCGGCCTGCGCGGATACCGGGTCCGGCGCTTATGCCGGAGGATACGGCATGATCAATTCTGCGCTGAATTACGGTCCCGCGTGCTCTGTCGCCGCGGTGGAAGCGCTCACCGGAGTTCACCTGAACCACTTCATTGAGGTGGATTTCGAGGGATTCATTTCAATCATCGACGCACTCGACGGAGTCAGCGTGTGCCTGGCCCAGCCAATGACCGATCCGAAAGCGAACCTGGATCTTCCAGCCGGGCTGCAGGAGCTGGACGGAACCGATGCGCTTGCCCTGGCCAGGACCCGCCATGCCGTTGGCGATGGAAGCGACCTCGCTCGGCTCGGAAACCAGCAGAAGGTCATGTCCGCAATAGTCCAGCGTGCCACCAGCAAGGAAGTTCTCGCACGCCCGGACCGGCTCTACTCTTTCCTTGACGCGATTACCTCCTCGATGACCGTTGACCCGGAACTGAGTTCGCTACCGGAACTTGCAGGATTGGCTGCGCGGGTCAAGGACGTTCCCACGGACAAGATCACCTTCATGACCATGCCGACCCAGCCTGCACCATCAAACGCCAACCGGGTTGTCCCGGCTCCCGACGCGACCCTCATCTTTGAACGCATCAAGCAAGACATCCCGGTGAATCCGGATTCCGAGTCCGAATCCGGCTCCGAATCCGATGCAGGAGAAACTGCCACGGCGAAAACCTCCGCCCGGCAGCTTCCTGTCAGCATAGCCAACGCAGCGCGAGTGAGCGGACTGGCCGGCAAATTCGCCAACGAAGCCACGGAGCAAGGCTTCACCGTCACTTCAATCACTACCGCGGCGTCCTTGCAGGCGCAAACACGGCTGCTGATTCCGGATACTGATGCAGCCAGGAAAACAGCCGACGCATTCGCCAAGGCAGTCGATCTCGACATCGAGGCAACAGTCGCCGATGTCGAAAGCATCGAATTGATCCTGGGCCAGGATTACCAAAACCTGGGGCGGCCAGAAAAGCATCCCGTCAAGGTGAACAGCCGCAAAGCAGACCAGAAACTCTGCGGCTGAGCCGGCCCCAAGGGCAGGCCGCGCCACCGGAAAATCCTGCCATGCCGCGATGGCTGCCAGGCGAATCTCCGTTTGCCCGCGGCTGTTGGCCTTCGTATTCCGGCTGGGCTGCACCTGCCAATTCCGTTTGACCGCGTCCCTTGCAGCGAGGTGATTCACAGTGAGCATTGCAGGCATCAATGGCAATGAATTCATCGTGCTGGCCATTTTGGCGGCCGTGCTGCTCGGACCTGAAAAATTGCCCGACTACGCAAGGAAACTAGCCACGCTGATTCGCGAGTTGCGCCGACTCGCCTCTGGTGCCCAGGAACAACTCCGCGAGGAGCTTGGCGAGGATTTCGCGGACATGGATCTGAAGAAGTTCGATCCGCGGCAATATGATCCTCGAAGGATCATCAGCGAAGCGCTGCGAGATCAACTCGAAGAGCCGCCTGCCCAAGGATTCCCGGATTCTGCCCGCTCAAGGGGACCCGAGACAAGGAGTTCATCATCACCGCCAGAACCCTCCGGTCCGGCCCCTTTTGACGACGAAAGCACTTAGGACGCCATTGCTCCTTGCCGCAAGTGTCCGCTGGCCGCGCGAGCAGTGAATACGGATCCGGTGGACAGGATTCATTCATCGCAGTCCCCAAAGCTCCACCCGGTTCCTTCATCCGGATCGCACGGATTCCGGCATCTATCCGCAACCGGTCCAGCTTCGCTGATTCGTCGGCCAACCGTGATGGCCGGCCGAAAAAGGATTCCCGGGATCGGCCACCAGCCTGCTGCCGGCCTAGCTTGCAGGCATGCCGGCGCTCCAATTCGGAACGGTATTTTTCCTAGTAGTGCCTTCACAGCAATTCAGGGAGCAGGCGCCACTGCCCGGGCCCAGCGCTTTGCTTCCGGCGATGGTCGATGACTCCGGCTGCTCGCCACGCACTTGCGCTGCCCGTTCCAGGACCAGATCGACCAAGCCGCTGACAAACGACGGTGAGGTGCCAACACTGCCGGCACGGAGAAACGCCATCCCCAACTCGCGCGCGGTATCTGCCGCTTCGGTATCCAGATCGAATTTGACCTCCATGTGGTCCGAAACGAATCCGAGGGGTACAACCAGAACGCCCTCAGTTCCAGTTTCCGCAAGCTCGCGCATGCGGTCATTGATGTCCGGTTCCAACCAGGGAGTGTGCATGGATCCAGAACGGGAGCAGTACACCAGTTCGGCATCCAGCTGCTCCTCACCAGCTAGTTCCCCGCCAATCCAGGCCATGAGCTCCTCATGCTGCCGCTGGTAGCCGGCGGTGAACTTCTGCGATGATTCTTGCATCGCAGTAGGGATCGAATGGGTGACATATAGGATCTTGTGCCGGTTGCGGTCCAGGCCGCCGACGAGCTGCTTGAATTCCTTCAATCCCTTCCGCACGCAGTCCAACTGCGCATGAGCGAATCCCGGATGATTGTAGTACTGCCGGACTTTATCGATCACCACCTCGAGGCCCTCTTCTTGCAGTGCCGCCACAGTTCCGGCGAAATCCTCGCGGTATTGCCGGCACGAGGAATATGAGGAGTAGGCCGACGTATCGATGGCCAGGAACCTTCTCGAGCCGTGCCTGCGCGCATGGTTTCCGACCACTTCGGTGAGGTACGGTTCCCAATTCCGGTTCCCCCAGAGCAGTGGCGTATCGATGCCGCGGGCTGCGAATTCCTCTTGGACGGCTTGCTGCAAAGCCTGGTTCTGCTCATTGATCGGAGATTTTCCGCCGAACATGTAGTAGTGCTCGCCCACCTCTTCAAGGCGCTCGTCCGGAATCCCTCGTCCCCGGGTAACGTTTTGCAGGAAAGGCAGGACATCTTCGGGCTTTTCCGGCCCGCCAAAGGACATCAGCACAACTGCATCAAACGGCGCTACCTGCATGTTTCCCATCGGGATCGTCCACGCTTTCTTCTCGGGCAACTGCCGCCATGGGCAAAATTCCCCGGAGCTGGCAGTCGCAAGCAATTACCTAGATTAGCTTTTATCTAGCCAAGCTAACAATAATTGCTTTGCCTCCGAATCGCCAGCGGGCGTCGCCGACCCCTAACGACTGCCCAGGCTATGAGCCAGTTCCAGCTCAATGCGCTCATTGCGGAACTGATGACCGGCATCGAGCAATTTGCGCGGGACAATTTTCTGATCGGCCATGGCCAGAAGGTGGGACCCTTCGGCTCCCAGCAGCAATTTGGGAGCCGCGGCAGGAACCGGAATGATGGCAGGCCGCCGCACTGCGCGCGCCAAGGCCCTGGTGAATTCGGCGTTGCTCACCGGCTGCGGTGCCACCGCATTGACCGGACCTGCCAATTGCGAATCCCAGAGCGCGCGATGGTAGATGTCCAGCAGGTCATCAAGCCCGATCCACGAAAGCATCTGCTTTCCCCCTGCAAGGGGACCGCCCAGGCCTGCGGAGAATACAGGACGCAAAACGGCGAGCATCCCGCCTTTGGGGCTCAGCACGATACCGGTCCTGATCTGCACCCGGCGCATGCCGCTGTCCCCGGCATTCGCCGCACGTTCCCAGCGGTCCACCACGTCAGCCAGGAAATCCGGAGTCCTGGCCCGCGGGGAATCGGTCTCGTCCAATGGGTGCGGTCCGGCTGAAGCACCGTAGAATCCGATGGCCGAAGCGCTGATGAAGGTCCGGACACCTGAACGTGACGCCAGCAGGGCAAGGGATCGGGTCGGTTCGATGCGGCTGGAGAGAATTGCCTGCCGATGCGCTTGGCTGAACCGGCCGAAGATGCTGGCTCCGGCCAAATGGATGACCGCGTCGCAGCCATCGAGCAGGCCCGGGTCAGGATCCAGCGGATTCCAGCGCCGTTCGCTTGCCGATTCCGGCTCGTGCCGCACGAGCTTGACGACCCGGTGCCCGCCGGTGGACAAGAAGGCGCACAAAGCCTGTCCGACTAATCCGCTTGAACCGGTCAGCGCTATCACCAGCGGCTTCAACCCGGCCTGCGCCGCCCGCTGGTGTGCGGCAAAATCGTCTGCCAGCTGGCGGTGGCGGTATGCAAGCATCGATTCGATCTGCCGTCCTGGCATATTCGACTGGATGCAGTCACCCACGGTCGTGCACTGTGCGCCCGCGGGCTCGAAGTAATGCTCATGCCGCCACTGCACCACCCGGGCAGGAAGGCCGCGAACCCCTTCGGGTTCAAGCTGGTCGACGAAACTGCGGTTCTCCGCGAACCCCTCAGGCTGGTGCTTGGCATTCCACAGCACTCCGCCGGGAAGGCCCAGCACGGCCGTCCCGTCCTTCAGCGAACCGGCTTCTTCAATGACCTTCAGCGGAAGCCACGGTGGCAAGAGCCGCTGCATGGCCCCGGGTCGCGAGAACCAGTCGAAGACAACGGATGCAGATGCCGGAAGTTGGCTGGAGCGCTCAGTGTTCATGGCCCCATCCTAGAGGCTTCAGGCAGGCCGGTTCCCGAGGATGGGAAATTGCTGGATTCCGTCGCAATGTCTGGTCCGGCGCCGCAATGAATCCCTCGGTTTCCTGCAGCACGCTATCCCGGCAGACTTGGAGCAGGAACAAGAACTTCTGGACAGAGCTTGATTGCGGACAACTAACGGACCGGCTGTTGCCCGAAGCGGCTGCCAATGCAACCAGAAAGCTAGGCATACCATGCAGGAAGATAGTCGAAGGGAGGATCCTCGCCCACCCGCCCGTCGATGGCTTCACGCAAGAGATCCGCATGCCCTGCATGCCGCCCATACTCTTCAATCAGGTCGCAGATGATTCTGCGTATCGACGCATGCTTGCCTTCGATGGCCAACCCCGAGCCCGTGTCCAGCTTCCTTTCCTCGATAACGGACTGCTGGATTCCCCGGCTTTTGGCCACGGCCCGGTCGTAGCGTTGATAAAGATTCTCCGGATCCTCTTCCAGATCAACCACGAAGTGCTCGCGCCCGTTGGCAGTGAACCCAAGGAGGACTTCAGGTCGTTGCCCGGCAATGGAGTAGGTGAATTTCTCATCTTCGACAAGGGCAAGATGCTGGAGCAATCCGCCCAGGCTGAGCTGGCTGCTGGGCAACTTGGTTGCCAGCTGTTCGATGTCCAGCCCGTCGGCCTTGTATCTGAAAGTGGCGCGCAGCCTGTCAAGCATCCCGAACAGATGCTGCTGGTCGGAGCCGCTCATTGGCGGTTCCCAGGGAGGCAGGATTTCCATGGCGTACCCCTTTGCGAGAAGTGTGAGTTGGCGTACCAAACTGGTTTCATCGGCCCATGAATTGAATAATTAGAAGTATGCCTCTGACCGCCGCCATTTTGGAACCCTCGCAGTGGATGCCGCATGCCGCTGAGCATGAAGCGCGGGCTCGGGCCTTTGGCGAACCTTTCGTGGAACGGCGGATGAAGGGCAAGAAGCATCCCATCGAGGACTTCCTGTTCACCTATTACACGCAAAAGCCGGGCCAGCTCTACCGCTGGCATCCAGGGATGAACGTGGTTCTAGCCGGAGACGCGGCCCAAGAACGCGGCGAGTGGAAGTTCTACCGCAAAGTCCAAACCGGCCACGGTACGGGATACCACTTCGATGCGGAGGCATTCGGCAAGGCGCGTGCCCGGGCCATCGAGTTTGCCCGCATCATTCTGGCCGGCACCGCGCAGCGGCCAGGAAACTTCTCCTGCTTCGGCCTGCATGAATGGGCGATGGCCTACAAATCCGAGGTCAACGGCATCCGCCATGAATACCTCCCGCTGCGCTTGGGTGCGCAGGGAACCGACGAAGTGGTGGAAACACACAAGATCCGTTGCACCCACTTCGATGCATTCCGCTTCTACACTCCCCAGGCGATCGAGCTCAACGAGCTGCAGCCGACCAGGGAAACCCAGCGCGACCTGGAACAGCCCGGTTGCCTGCACGCCAATATGGATCTGTACAAGTGGGCCTATAAGCTCTCCCCTGCGGTGCCAAGCGACTTGGTCATGGACTGCTTCGAGCTCGCCTGGGACATTCGCACCATGGATATGCAGGCGTCCCCCTATGATCTGGGCGATTGGGGCCATGAACCCATCCGCATTGAAACTCCCGAGGGCAAGGCCGCGTACGTGAGATTGCAAAAGGAATTTGCCCAGCGTGCCGACTCGCTGCGCAATCAATTGCTGGAAGTCGCCAACAACCTGCCAATCTTCCCGGAAGACTAGAACTTATTCGCGGCCGCAGGCAAGATTGATCCATGGTTACTGCACGGGGCCTTCGCCTGATTCCGGCCGGTATCGCGCTCGGCTGCGTGAGCCTCTCGCTGGCTTCCTGCGCCACCAGCATCGGACAGGGGCCGCAGACCCAATTGGAAATCACCATTCGCGATGACGGCAGCGAAATTTCACAGCAGTACTCCCTGGAATGCACCGGCGAACAAGCCGCTGAATCCAGCACATTGCCGAACGCATCCAAAGCTTGCTTGCAGCTCGAGCTTGAACCCGGTGCCATTGCCGGAGAAGTTGATCCCCAGGAAATCTGCACCGAAATATACGGTGGACCGCAACGGGCCGAAATAAGCGGAACCCTGCACGGCGAGACGGTGAATACGAGCTTTTCACGGCATAACGGCTGCGCCATCGATCGTTGGGATGCCGCCTCATTTCTACTCGGTTCCGTGAAATCATGAGTCGATAACCCCTGAATAACTGCGCGGAGAAACTAGAATAGTGAGACTATGGAGTTTTTCCTGCTGGTTATCGCGCTGCTATTCGCCACGATCTTGATTGTCGGCATCGGGGAACGCATTAAATTGCCCTACCCGATCTTGATGCTGATTTTCGCGACGCTGGCAGGTTTCTTGCCGTTCATGCCCGAAATGCATATTGAGCCCGAGCTGATCCTGCCGATCTTCTTGCCGCCTTTGCTTTTCGCTACGGCCCAGCGCAGCAGTTGGTCGGTGTTCCGCTTCCGCTGGAAGGCCCTGATCCGGCTGGCCGTGGTGCTCATCGTGGTGACAGCAGGCACCGTGGCCGCTACCGCGCTGGCCTTCTCCCCCATCGCTTCCATTCCGCTGGCATTGGCGTTGGGCGCAGTAGTGGCCCCGCCTGACCCGGTCGCGGTGGATGCGATTGCCACCAAGGTGAAAATGCCGCGGCGCCTGACGTCCCTGCTGGAAACCGAGGGCCTGTTCAACGACGCAATGGCCATCGTGATCTTCCAGCTGGCCGTCCAGGCAACCCTGAATGGCTCGGAAGTCGGACTCGAAATCATTCCGCAGTTCCTGCTCGGTGCCGCAGGGGCGGTAGTCCTGGGTCTGGCCATGGGCTGGGCCATCGGCGCCTTGAACCGTTTCGTTCCCAACCTGGCAGCGCGTTGCGCGGCCACCTTGGTGGCACCTTATGCGGTCTACATGATTGCGGAGGAGCTGCATATTTCAGGGGTCATCGCAGTGGTGGTGACGGCCCTTGAAATGGTGCGGCGGGACCGCCCACAGGACTCTGCCGAACGCCTAACCCGGCAATCCTTCTGGGAAGTGCTCGAGCTACTGGCCACCGGCCTGGCTTTCGGCTTGATGGGCATCGAGATGAACCAGGTGATCCAGGAGGAAGGCAGCAACCTGATCGGCTTCATCCCGGGCATCGCCGCAATCTGCTTCGTGGTCATCGCAGTGCGTGCGCTGTGGATGCTGGCGACCTACTACCTGCCCAACCGCAGCAAGCCCAAGATTCCTGCGCGCAAGGATGCGCTGGTGCTCACTTGGTGCGGCATGCGCGGGCTGGCGACTTTGGCCTTGGCCCTGGCACTGCCCAAGGTCGCAGCGGATGGATCGGCCATCGAGGGACGCAACTTCGTGGTGGTCGCCGCTTGCTCCGTCTTGCTGTGCACTTTGGTGCTCCCGGGCCTGACCTTGCCAGCGCTGATGCGCGTGCTGAAGCTGCGCAACAACGAGCAAGATGCCAAGCGTGCCCGCCGGGCCCTGGCCCGTCGCGCCGAGGCTGTCGCACTGGCGGCGCTGCGCAAGAACGTGCAGCTCGAAGAGCTGCCGGAGAATTACCAGCAGGCAGTGCGCCGGCGCATGAACTCGCTGCATACCATCCTGGCCAAGGACCCGGATCCGCACGATGCGATCTCGGACGAAAAGTACACGCAGATTCGCGCGGTGATCGCCAAGGCCGATTCGATCCAGGCCATCGCCCTGGAAGCCGCCCGCGACGAGCTGCTCAAGGCCCGCCGCGAACCGAATATCGACCCGCACATCGTTGACGAGATTGTCGGCCGCCTTGACCGACGCACCGCAACCCTGGATCGCTAGGCGGCCTTGCGCTCCAGCTTCACGATGACTTCGTAGTGGCTGGTCTGCGGGAACATGTCCATGACGCGAGCCTGCTGCGGAGCGTAGTTCTCCAAACGCTCCAGGTCCCTGGCCAGTGACTTCGCGTTGCAGCTGGAGTAAATGATGTGCTGGACATCGGACTCGTTCAGCCACTTCGATAGCTCTGCGGAGATACCGCGGCGCGGAGGATTCACGATTACCGCCTCTGGCGCCCAGCCGGCACCCAGCGCGAATTCGGTTGCGTCTTGGACCCTGAAATGGATGTCATCCAGCTCCATGGTCTTGGCGCTGGTCTTTGCCGATTCAACGGCTTCCCCGCTGGTCTCGATGCCGTACACGGTACGGTCCTCGGTAGCGCAATGCAGTGCGAAACCACCCACCCCGCTGTACAGATCCCAAACGCTTTCGGGGTTGGCATCGTTGATCCATTGGCGGGCCTGCCGGTACAAGGCGGCAGCGATCTCGCTGTTGGTCTGGAAGAAGCCCTGGGGGCGCAGGTGCATCGGTACGCCGTTCAGCCCGAATTCCAAGGTGGTTCGGCGGGTAAGAATGATTTCTTCTTCGCCTTCCAGCACTGCCTTGTGCTCAGGCAAGAAGTTCACCGACACCACGCTGTGGCGTGGAAGCTGCTCAAGGAATTGCGGCAGCGAATCACGCAGTGCCACAAAATGCTTCTTGGTGCGCAATACCCAACGGACCATCACCGAACCGGTATCCGACAGGGTGAGAATCACATGCTTGAGTTCGCCCTTGCGCTTGGGAACGTCGTAGGGAATGAGCTTCAGATCATGAATGAACTGCTCGATGACCGGGAATACGGCACGTAGCGGTGCTGCGATGACTCCGCAGTTGCGCAGATCGACACCGTGGCCGTCGGCATCCAGGATGCCGATGGTCGGCTGGCCGGTGGTTCCGGAAATGACCATTTTGGCTTTGTTGCGGAAGCCCTGTTCGCTACTGGCTTGGGGCGGAAGGAATTCCAGGCCTGGGAAGCCGGCCAGCAGCTGCTGGCAATCCGCTACCTTAGATTGCAGTTGCTGGGCGTAAGGCACCGTCATCAAGGTGCATGAGCGGCAACGGGAGGCAGAAAAGTAAAGGCATTCCATGGTGCTTATGATTTTAGCGAAGATCGGCCGGCACCGAGCACAGAGAAATCTTGGCGCTGATTGACCGCAAATTTTCAGCTTTGGCCGCTAAGCTCGCAATTGATCAAAAGTTACTGAGCAGAATCCCTGCATGATGCGAAAGCCATACGGGGAAGGGTTGTTTAACCGCGAAAGGACAGATGGCACTTCATACCGGGCTATCCACGCATCGCCGTGGCATTGCATTGCTTGCACTCCCCCTTGCTGCCGTGATCGGCGCCTGCACGAGTTGCGCCGCTTCTTCACCCCAGGCTCATGAAGTTTCTTCCACCCCGGTTCCCGCCCCGTCTTCCAGCAGTGCCACCGAAAAATCCCTGCCCGCTCCGAGCAAGGCCGCAGCAAGCTCCAGCGTCCCGCTTCCGGCTCCAACCGGGAACAATGCCACTGCTCCCACCACGACTCCGAGCAATTCAGCCAAGCAGCCCGCCGGCACTCCGGCCAAGCCCGAAAGCTCCAAGACATCGCTGTCGCCCCTGGCCTCGGGTGCCAACACTGGTGCCTCCATCAAGGCGCTTCCCAGTTCAGCGGCCGAAATGTCCAAGGCCACCACGCAGCTGTTCGCTGCAGTGAATCGAGGCAAGCTGAAGGACGTCAAGGCGGCGCTCAAGGATGGAGCTGACCTCGACGCGCAGGACGAGGCCGGTCGCACCGCGCTGATGCGTGCAGTCATCAACAAGAACCCTGCCATCGCCAAGACCCTCTTCGAAGCAGGCTCGGATCCCGACAAGAAGGATGACTTCTACGAGTCGCCGTTCCTGCGCGCGAGCGCCAATGGCCAGGTTGAAACGCTGAAGCTTCTCATTGACGGCGGGGCCGACCTCACGGCGGTAAATCGCATGGGCGGGACCGCTTTGACCGTCGCCAGCGAGAATGGCCGGGTTCAGGCCGTGCGCCAGTTGCTCCGCACCGATATCCCGGTAGACCAGGTTAATGACCTGGGCTGGACGGCCCTGCACGAAACCATTGTCCTGGGCCAGGGCACCGCCAATGCCATCACCATCGCGCGTTTGCTGATTATCAACGGGGCGGACCCGCATTTGGAGGACCACTCCGGTTCGGATGCATTCAAGCTAGCGCGTGAACGCCAGCAGAGCCAGATGCTGACCATGCTGCAGGCTGCAGCCAAGCGCTGAATCCTAGAGGGCGTCGAGGTAGAACCAGGCGCCGTCCTGCTTCACGAAGGTGCTGACCTCATGCTGCTGCGCTTCATGCCGGCCGTCGCGATAGTACGCAGCGAATTCAACCACCCCGCGGGAGGCCGCCGCGCCGCCAGCACGGGTTGAAATGATCTCCAAGCCGGTCCAGCGCATCTGCGAATCCAAGTCCAGTTCCTTGGGCCTCGTGCTCTCATGCCAGGTCGCCAGCAAATACTGCGACAGCCCCAGCACGAAGGCGCTGTAGCGTGAGCGCATCAGCTGCTCCGCGGTCTGCGGCAGCAAGGAGCCGTCTTCCCTTCCGTCATGCAAGGGTTTGCAGCAGTTCTCGTAGGACAGCTTCGCAGCGTCCAGGACTCGGCAGGCGCAGACGGTTTGACTAGCATTTTTCACAGTTTCAGCATACGCGTCGAGCGCGCTTCGACAACCCGTGAGCCTAAGATCACATGACTTAAACCGCAGGATATCGGTGCTATCGCGCACAGGGACGTTTTCCCCATCACATTCACGGGTAGACTATGAAGGCAAGCTCGCGGAGCGCCAAATCCCCCTGGTGTGAGACGGCATCTCCGTGTGGCATTTAACTTAACCTCGCCAACAGGAGATATGCCGGATGCCCCGCATCGTTGTAGATGTCATGCTCAAGCCAGAAATCCTTGACCCTCAGGGCAAGGCCATCGCGGGAGCTCTTCCCCGCCTAGGCTTCACCTCCTTCGAAGCTGTCCGCCAGGGCAAGCGCTTTGAACTGTCAGTGGACGGCGAGGTGACCGAAGAAATCCTCGCCCAGGCTCGCGAGGCTGCAGAAACCCTGCTTTCCAACCCGGTGATCGAAGATGTCGTCAACGTCGAGGTATTCGAAGACTAATGAGCGCCGAACTTCCCCTGATTGGCGACTATTCAACGCCAAGCACTGAACTTTCCGGAGCGCGCATCGGCGTGGTGACCTTCCCGGGCACCCTCGATGACCGCGACGCCGCTCGCGCCGTGCGCGCAGCCGGTGCCGAAGCGGTGTCCCTGTGGCACGCCGACACCGACCTGCAGGATGTCGACGCCGTGGTGATCCCCGGCGGTTTCTCCTACGGCGACTACCTGCGCGCCGGCGCGATCTCCCGCTTCGCACCGATGATGGCGAAGATCGCAGATGCCGCGAACTCCGATGCCAAGCTGCCCGTGCTGGGCATCTGCAACGGTTTCCAGATCCTCACCGAGTCGCACCTGCTGCCCGGATCGATGATCAAGAACGACCACCTGAAGTTCATCTGCCGCGATCAGCTGCTGCGCGTGGAGAACAACCAGACCGCGTGGACCAACGGCTTCGAAGCAGGCCAGGAAATCACCATCGTGCTGAAGAACCAGGATGGCCAGTACGTGGCCGACGAGAAGGTCCTGGACGAGCTCGAAGCGGAAAACCGCATCGCGTTCTCCTACGTGGGCTGGAACCCGAACGGCTCGCGCCGCTCGATCGCCGGCGTGAGCAACAAGGCCGGCAATGTTGTCGGCCTGATGCCGCACCCGGAGCACGCCATTGAGGCCGGCTTCGGCCCGGACCACCGCGGCACCGACGGGCTGGCATTCTTCACCAGCGTTCTGACCCACCTTGTTGGAGGCAAAAAGTGAGCCAGGAAGCCACTAAGGAATTCAATATCGACACCGTCGATAACGCAGCGGGCACCCCGGATGTAGAACTGCCATGGGCAGAGCTGGGCCTGAAGGACAACGAGTTCGCCGAGATCGTGAAGATCCTGGGCCGTCGTCCGACCGCCGCTGAATTGGCCATGTACTCGGTCATGTGGTCCGAGCACTGCTCGTACAAGTCCACCAAGAACCACCTGCGCCAGTTCGGCCAGAAGGTCACCCCGGAAATGAAGAAGGACCTGATGGTCGGCATGGGCGAAAACGCCGGTGTCACCGACCTGGGCGACGGCTGGGCCGTGACCTTCAAGATCGAGTCCCACAACTCGCCTTCCTACGTCGAGCCGTACCAGGGTGCCGCTACCGGCATCGGCGGCATCGTGCGCGATATCATCTCCATGGGCGCCCGCCCGATCGCCGTGATGGATCCGCTGCGTTTCGGCGCGATCGACCACGAGGACTCGCAGCGCGTCGTGCACGGCGTGGTCTCGGGCATCGGCGGCTACGGCAACTCGCTGGGCCTGCCGAACATCGGCGGCGAAACCGTCTTCGACCCGATCTACCAGGGCAACCCGCTGGTCAACGCACTGGCAGTTGGCGCGCTGCGCCACGAAGACCTGCGCCTGGCCAATGCCTCGGGCGTGGGCAACAAGGTCGTGCTCTTCGGTGCGCGCACCGGTGGCGACGGCATTGGCGGCGCTTCGGTGCTGGCCTCGGAGTCCTTCGATGACACCAAGCCATCCAAGCGCCCGGCGGTCCAGGTAGGCGACCCGTTCGCCGAGAAGGTGCTCATCGAGTGCTGCCTGGAGCTGTTCAAGGCCTCGCTGGTCGAGGGCATCCAGGACCTGGGCGCCGCAGGCATCTCCTGCGCCACCAGCGAACTGGCTTCCAACGGCGAAGGCGGCATGCAGGTCGAGCTGACCAACGTGCTGCTGCGCGACTCCACCCTGACCCCGGGCGAAATCCTGATGTCGGAGTCCCAGGAACGCATGATGGCCGTAGTCACCCCGCAGAACATCGAAGCGTTCGAGGCCGTCATGGCCAAGTGGAACGTGGAGTACTCCTGGCTGGGCGAGGTCACCGACACCGATCGGCTGATCATCACCTGGAATGGCGAAGTCATCGTGGACGTGGACCCGAAGACCGTCGCCCACGACGGCCCGGTCTACGACCGACCGTATGCCCGCCCGCAGTGGCAGGATGCGCTGCAGGCTGACACCTTCAAGTCCTCGGAAGCCGGCGCCAACCTGCCAGCTACCGGCGAAGAGCTGAAGGCCGCCGCCCTGGAGCTGATCGCCAGCCCGAACATGTGCGACAAGTCCTGGATCACCAACCAGTACGACCGCTACGTCGGCGGCAACACCGCGCTGGCCGCCCCGGATGATGCCGGCGTGATCCGCATCGACGAGTCCACCGGACTCGGCGTGGCCATCGCCACCGATGCCAACGGCCGCTACACCTACCTGGACCCGTATGCCGGCGCCCAGCTGGCGCTGGCCGAGTCCTACCGCAACGTCGCCACCTCCGGTGCGATCCCTGCGGCGGTTTCGGACTGCCTGAACTACGGCTCCCCAGAGGACCCGGATGTCATGTGGCAGCTGGCCGAGGGCATCCGCGGCCTGTCCGATGCGTGCATGGAGCTCGGCGTCCCGGTCACCGGCGGCAATGTCTCGCTGTACAACCAGACCGGCGACAAGGCCATCCACCCAACCCCTGTGGTGGCGACCCTGGGCAAGTTCGACGACGTCGCCCGCCGCACCCCTTCGGGCTGGCGCGAAGAGGCCGACGGCCAGGCCATCTACCTGATCGGCACCACCGCCGATGAGCTGGACGGCTCGGAGTTCGCCAACCTGCGCGGCCACCTCGGCGGCCTGCCGCCAAAGGTCGACCTGGCTGCCGAGAAGGCACTGGGCGCAATCCTGATCAACGCCAGCCGCGACGGCATGATCGACGCCGCGCACGACTTGTCCGAGGGCGGCCTGCTTGCAGCGCTGTCCGAGATGGTCCTGCGCTACGGCGTTGGCGCTCGCGTGGCCCTGGACGAGATCAAGCAGCGTGACGGCATCGATTCCTTCACCGCGCTGTTCTCGGAGTCCCAGGCACGCGCCTTGGTTGCCGTTCCACGCAGCGAAGAGGTCCGCTTCAACGACATGACCAGTGCCCGCGGTGTCACCGTGGCCCGCATGGGCATTGTCGATGCGCAGTCCGGCGTCCTGGAAGTCCAGGGCGAGTTCACCGTTTCGGTGGATGAGCTGCGCGAAGCTTCCGAAGGCACCATGAAGAAGTACTTCGGCTAGTTTCTGGCCCACCCCTGGACGGCGGTTCTCCTCATCGAGGAGAGCCGCCGTTTTGCATGCCTGGATGATGTGGCGCTAAGCAGTGCTCCAAGGTCTGCTCCAGCCCCGAGTCCGATGCGTTCTGGCGCCTGTGCGGCTGGGATGGAGACCGGTCGAGGCGCAATTTCCGGATATAGTTGACACGTCAATAACTTTAAGTCATGATTGATGCATCAACAAAGTTCTGGACTACAGGGAGCACGCAATGAACGCCTTCGAGAACATCGAATTCGGCCTCGACACCTTTGGCGACGTACCCAGCGACAAGTCAGGCAAGCTGGTAACCCATGCCCAGGGCATCCGCGCCACGGTCCAGGAAGCCATCGCGGCCGATCAGGCCGGCGTCGATGTGATCGCTGTCGGCGAGCACCACCGCCCCGAATACGCCATCTCCAGCCCCGAGACCGTTCTGGCGGGCATTGCCACGGCGACCGAGCGGATCCGCCTCGGATCCGGCGTGACCGTGCTGTCTTCCGACGATCCGGTCCGCGTCTTCCAGCGTTTCGCCACCGTAGATGCCTTGTCCAACGGACGTGCCGAGGTCATGCTGGGCCGCGGCTCCTTTACCGAGTCCTTCCCGTTGTTCGGCCATGACATGGCTGACTACGAACTGCTTTTCGACGAGAAGATCGACCTGTTCCACAAGCTGCTCGACGAGAAGCCGGTGACCTGGCAGGGAACCAAGCGTGCACCGCTGGAGGATATGGAAGTCTTCCCGAAGACCGAGTCCGGCCGCCTGAACACCTGGGTGGGCGTGGGCGGTTCCCCGCAGTCGGTCATCCGCACGGCGCACTACGGATTGCGCATGATGCTCGCTGTCATCGGCGGGTCCCCCGAGCGCTTCGCACCCTACATCGACCTGTACCGCCGGGCCAACGACCAGTTCGGCCACCCAACCCTGCCGGTGGGCCTGCACTCCCCTGGCTTCGTGGCAGATACCGACGAGTTGGCCCGCGAGCACATGTTCGACGCCTACAAGGAACAGCGTGACCGCATCGGCGCGTCCCGTGGCTGGAGCCCAATGGGCCGCGGTGAATTCGAGCACGAGATCAGCGAAGGCTCGCTATACGTCGGCTCGCCGGAAACCGTGGCCCGCAAGATCGCCAAGACCCTCAAGACCTTGGATATCGGCCGTTTCGATTTGATCTACTCCGGCGGCGCGGTAGAAGTTGGCGCCCGCTTGCGTGCCGTGGAACTCTACGGCGAAAAGGTCATCCCGCTGGTACGCGAAATGCTTTCCGAGAGCTAGACCCGGATTCGAAGACATGCCTGAAGGAGAGAAAATGACACAGCAGACCATCGGCATCCTCGGCGCTGGAAAGATCGGCACGGTTCTTGCCCGCCGCGCCTTGCAGGCCGGCTACAAGGTGCTCATCGCCGGCTCCGGCGACCCCGGCGCCATTGCCCTGACCATCGAGATCCTGACTCCGGGCGCGCTGGCCGTGGATCCGGCAACCGCCGCGCGGGAAGCCGACATTGCCATACTGGCCCTGCCGCTGGGCAAGTACCGGAATATTCCGGTTGCCGAGCTCGAAGGCAAGCTGGTCATCGACGCCATGAACTACTGGTGGGAAACGGATGGCATCCGCGAGGACCTGAACGGCCCTCAGGTCTCCACCAGCAAGTTGATCCAGGAGTTCCTGCCAGGTTCGCGGATCGTCAAGGCCTTCAACCACATGGGCTACCACGACCTCGAGGACGAGTCCCGTCCGGCCGGCGCCGAGCACCGCAAGGCCATCGCGCTGGCCGGTGATCTGGACTCCGACGTTGACCAGGTAGCACTGATCGTTGATGATTTCGGCTTTGATCCGCTGCCGATCGGCCCTTTGGCTGAAGGCTTGCGCCTGCAGCCGGGCCAGCCTGCTTTCGGCGCGAACAAGCCGCGGGCCGGGCTCGCAGCGCTCATCGATGCCGCGCAGGTCCAGGCCTCAGCCTAGCTGCGCGAGCACCTCGTTCAGCGCTTCGGTGGACGAGGGGTGGGTGAAGATCTGGTCGCGCAGTTCAGCGGCAGTCATGTGCTGCCGCATGGCCAATGCCACCAGGTTGACCACTTCCTGGGAGTCCACGTGCATCAGCGCCGCTCCGAGGATCTTCTCGCTGCGCGCATCGACAACGAACTTGATGATGCCCCGCGGGTCGCCCACGATCTTGGGGCGCGGCATGGCGGCGATCTCGGAAACTTTCTTCACCGCGATCCTGACCTGCAGCCCCTGTTGTTCAGCCTGCTCCTCGCTCAAGCCGACGCGAGCCAGCGGCGGGGTGGTGAAGATGGTGTACGGAACAGCAACCCGGTCCTTGGTGCTGCGTGTTCCGTCTCCCAGCAGCCCGCTGGCCACGACCCGGTGATCGTCGAGCGAGACATAGGTGAACTGGGGACCGCCGTTGGCGTCGCCCAGGGCATAGATGCCCTGGACATTGGTGGACAGGAACTCGTCCACCACGACTTCCCCGCGGGTGCCCGTCCGGACCCCGGCGGCTTCCAGCCCCAGGCCGGCAGTATTCGGCACCCGCCCCAGGGCAATCAGCACCGCATCCGCCTTCAGCTGGTGCATCCGGCCCTGGCGTTCGTAGCTGACGGTGGCGCCATGCTCGTCCTGGCTGATCGAACGCACCGAAGCAGAACTGGTGATCACGGCGCCGGCGTCTTCCAGGCAGGACTGGACTTCCCGGGCCACATCCGGGTCTTCCTTGGACAGTGCACGGCTTCCGCGATCCAGCACCGTGACTTTCGATCCGAACTGGGCAAACATGGAGGCGAACTCGATGCCGACATATCCCCCGCCCACCACAGCCAGGGTCTTGGGCAGCTGGGCATGCTGGATCGTTGTGGAATCATGCACCCGCCCGCCGATCTGCGCCCCTTGAATGTCCGGGACCGCGGGAAGCGCGCCGGTGTTGATGATGATCTTCGCCGCGCTCAGCTCCAGCTCATCGGAACCGGCAGTGACCCTGACGCTTCGAGGTCCGGTGAATGCGGCCTTGCCGTTGACCAGCAGCACCGACTCCAGGTCGTCGAGCATGGAGAAATTCTTAGCGCGCATCATGGCAGTGAGCTTGTCCCGGCGCTGGACGGCGGCTTGGAAGACCTGCTGGTCGTATCCGGCGCCATCGCGGGATTCGGCATCGTGGATCAAGGCCTTGGTCGGCACGCAACCGATATTGATGCAGGTACCGCCATGCATCTGGGTGGACTGCTCGATTAACGCCACCCGCTGCCCGGCCCGGGCCAGGGTGCCTGCCAGGGTCTTGCCGCCTTTGCCCCACCCGATGATGATCGCGTCGAGTTGTCCGTCCGCGCTTGCTGAACCCACGATGAACTCCTAGCTCTTGCCGCCTTGTCCTAGCACGAGTCTTGTTCGCGCAGGCCGCTTGCGTCAACCTTTGCCCGGACAGCCCGGAGATGAAAAATGGCGGACCACACCTTCTACAAGATGCGATCCGCCAGTTACAGGACGCTCACCTGGCTATTGGCCGGCACGGCCACGAGCAGCTGATTCGATGAGGTTATCGCCGGGCAGTGCAGCACCCGAGGCCACTGCCTCGATCCAGGTAGCGGTCGGGGCCACCGCAGCCCAGCTGGAATTCAGCACGGCCATCAGGGTTTCATGCACCTGCTGGGCGGGGATGGAACCGGCAGCGTTGACAATGTCGATCGCGCCGGTAGCATCGGAGAGCACTTCCACGGCGAACCCCAGCGGTTCGGCAGCCGCGGCAGAACCGATCACGCAGTTATTGGTCATGTAGCCCACCAGGGTCAACGTGGTGATTTCACGCTCGCGAAGCCACTCTTCCAGGCCTGTACCCGCGAAGATGCTGGCATAGTTCTTGGAGAATTGGTGCTCTGCAGCTTCCATCCGATCCTGGATCTGCGGGTGCAGGGCATAGGTAGCGGATTCCGGGGCGAAGACGGGGAATCCCTCGGGCGCTTGGTGCTGCACGACAACCACCGGGATCCCGGCCTTTGCCGCTTCGTCCATGGCATTGGCGATGGTGGCTACCGACTGCTCGCGATCCGGGTACTGGATCTGCAGCAGGCCATCAAAGTATTCCTGCTGTGCGTCGATGACGATTAGTGCTCTGCGTGGTGCGGACATAGTGAGTTCCTCTTTCCGATGTGTCGAGATGGCGCCATACGGCACCGGGTGTTTCAGGTTTTATTTAGCCGGCCGGTAGTGCTGGGCCATGAGCTGCACGGTTTGCACCGCTGCGCCAGGGGTGTGGCTGCCAAGGACCATCATCAACTCATCCGCTCCGGTCCACTGCTGCAGCGCTTCCAGGCGCTGGGCCACTTCGGAAGGCGTGCCGGCCAGGGTGCGGTTGGTGTACATGTCAATGATCGCTCGCTCATTGAGCGTGGCCGGATATCCTGCGACCTCCTGGGCGGATAGCAGTGCAAAGGGTTCACGCTTGAACATCCGCAGCATGGCCATCGCCATAGTCGAGGCCTCGGCACGGGCGTATTCTGGATCCTCGGCCGCGATGACGCTTTGGCTGATGAGCACGTACGGACGGTCGAGCACTGCCGAAGGCACGAAGTTCTCGCGGTAGATGCGCAGCGCGGTGTCGATATCGGCATCGCCGAACTGCAAGGCGAAGGCGTAGGGCCGGCCCAGCCGCGCGGCCAGCTGCGCCGAATACGGCGAGGAGCCCAGGATCCACAACGGGGTCTGCGTTTCCGGTGCGGGCAGGCGGTTCTGCTCGTTCTGCCACGGGCCGGGCACTGCATGGACTTCGCTGTAGGGGTGCCCTGCAGGGAAATCATCATTCAGGAATCCCACGAGCTCGGCCAGTTGCTCGTCGAAGGTTTCGTTGGATCCGGTTCCGCGGCGCAACGCGGCCGCGGTGGCCCCATCGGTACCTGGCGCGCGCCCGACACCCAGGTCGATGCGCCCCGGAGCCAGCGCTTCGAGCATGCCAACCTGCTCCGCGACCACCAGCGGCGCATGGTTGGGCAGCATCACTCCACCCGCGCCCAACCTGATCCGCTGGGTGTCGGCGGTAAGCCGGGCCATCATCAGCAGCGGCGATGCCACGGACAGCGCGGGCATGGCATGGTGCTCGGACATCCAGAAACGGTGATATCCGGATTGATCCGCAGCCTTGGCGATATCGATGGTGTCCTGCAGGCCATCTTGGGCGGTTTGCCCTACACCGGGTCCGCCTCCGGTGTGAACCGACAGGGCGAAGGGAGCGGAGCCGAATCGTGGCACTGGCTGCAAGGCCAACCTCTTTTCTCATGTTATTTCAATTTTTTACCGTGATACACACACTAGCAGATGATCACGGTAAAACAATACTGATACCATGAGGAACATGTCCCAGATGCCCCTTCCCCCGAGCCCCGGAACCGCGCAGCACTGCAGCATCGATCTGGCCAACAGCGAAATCCAGCTGCCTGGCGGCAAGAGCTTCGACGCGCTGGCTAGCCCGGAGGACACCACGCAATGGCTCATCGTGCGGGGTCTCGTGCCCCAGGAAGCGGCGCTGCAAAGCTATTGCCAGAATCGGCTGGTCACCCTTCGCAGCCAGATCAGGAAAGCTTTCCATGCCAGCGCAACGGGCACGCCCGTGGCCCGGGAAGTGCTGCAGGGCATCAACGCCGCACTGCTGGCAGCACCGAGCACCCCATTGCTGCACCATGAGCCGGGCAAAGGATTCTTCCGCGCATTGGAACACCCCGCCACGCAATTGACCGAGCACGCCATGTCGCGACTTGCCGAGGACGCCGCAGCACTGCTGAGCAGCGAAGAAGCGGGCCTGCTGGCCCAATGCGAGGCCGAGCCATGCACCCGCTACCTGCTCAAGACCCATGGCCGCCGGCATTGGTGCTCCACGCGTTGCGGTGATCGCGTGCGGGCGGCCCGTTCGTACGCCAAGAAGAAGAGCCAGCAGGATTCTTCTGCCGCCTAGCCCATGGCCTGAGGATTCCCGCCAGCGGCGCAGCCGAGCACCTTGCATGCCGTGGCACGTGCCAAGCAGCATGGAACACTAAAGGCTCCCACCATCCGTAGATGCTGGGAGCCTGAGGAACTGCGGGCGGAACGCCTAGATCTTCTTGACGATGGAAGACTTCAGTTCCATCTGGCCGAAGCCGTCCACCTTGGCGGCGATATCATGGTCGCCAGAGCCTTGGACCAAGCGGATATTGCGCACCTTGGTTCCAGCCTTCAGCGCACTCTGCGCGCCCTTGACCTTCATGGTTTTGGTGATGCTGACGGTATCTCCGTCCTGCAGCGCATTGCCGACAGCATCCTTGATCACTGCTTCGACAGCTTCGGCTACTTCGGCCTCAGCGTTCCATTCATGTGCGCACTCTGGGCAGACCAGCAGGGCATCCATTTCGTAGGTGTACTCGCTGGAGCATTCAGGGCACGGTGGCAAGGTATCAGACATGAAGCTGATTTTAGTGACCGGATATGCCCCATGTCGAATGAATCGGATATCGAATAATCCCCGGAATTCCGCGCTGGAAATGGCACGAACCCCAGGCCTTGAACACTTCCTGCCCTCCAGCTTGAAATTACTTGTTTTCCACGCCGGATATACCCCATACTCAGGCATACAGGCTGGTGCCCACACCGGCCGGGTTAGGGGCACACCATGTCTAAGCACCACAAGTACAAGAGCTACGGTCCGCAGTACACGGTGACGCCAAGGGAAGGGCTCACCCTGGAAATCCTCGCTCAGGCCGAAAAGGCCGGGGCAAAGGCAGGATACGCGATGGCCAAAGAGCAGCTGTACCGGAACATCGGCAACAGCTCTGTGCTCAACGAGCAGGAAACCGACGAATTGCTGGCCGCTGCCGAACGTGCCGGCGCCGCGGCGGCACTCACCGCGGCACGCAAAGTCCTGGATAAGACACTGCGCACCTCGTTCAAGCACTACCACCACTCAACGGCGCAGGGGCCCGCGCAGCAGCTTGCCCCGCAGCCATTTGCTCCTGCGCAGACGCGCAGCTACTCGGAAACCTACGAGGAGCCCTTGGCCCAGCACACCCCCGCCTTGGGATATCTGGATCCGCCAAGGGAAAAGGTGGATCAGCACATTCTGACCATCACCCGGGTAGAACAGCTGAACGCCCAGATGGTGCGCATCATTGCCGGCGCCCCCGATCTGGATGGCTACCGTTCCAACGGGGCGATTGATGAATACGTGAAAGTCTTTGCCGCTGACCCCGCCCTCGGATTAGAGCCTCCCTATGATCTGCGCGCCTTGCGGCAGCGCCTGCCCCGCGACCAGGTTCCGCGTTCCAAGTCGTACACGATACGTTGGATCAACGCGGTTGTGCCGGAAATAGCGATCGACTTCGTAGTTCATGGGGAGCCTGGGACTGTTGGCCATTGGGCCGGGACAGCGCAGCCCGGGGACCCACTGGTTATTTCCCCCTCACGGAGCAAGTCATCATTGTCGCTGAATGCCGACTACTACGTGCTGGCCGCGGATGAAGCAGGCATCCCGGCGATCTGCAAAGCCCTCGAAGCATTGCCCTCGGATGCGCGCGGTCTAGCGTTGCTCGAAGTTGCCGATCAGAACGCAATGTTTGACGTGAAACATCCTCCAGGCGTTGATTTACGCTGGGTGCCGCGTGACGGCGTTCCGGCGGGCCGCAGCTCACTGCTGGCCGATGAGCTCCGTTCCTTGCCGCTGCCCCATCTGCGGCTTGGGCTAATCGCTCATGCCGAGCGTTCCACGGTCAAAGAGATCAGCCAAGTTGCGCGGCACTGGCACCTCGACAAGCGTTCCTCCCACATTTCCTCTTACTGGACCCTGCGCGAGGGGAGATTACGCCGCTAAAAGCTGGATCAGAGTGATCCGCAGCATCACAACGGCACGCACAGGGACAAGCTCTTTAACTCCGGATAACCTTGGAAGCATCGCATCCGCACTGGTTATCCGAGGAGTGTCCATGGCTCAGCCCGATAGCACCAGCAACTTCGCGCGCTTTCTCGGCGGTGTTTTGCTGATTGCCCTCGGACTCGTCCTGATGCTCAACTCGGCGAGCGCGGTCCGGCTGATTATTTGGCTGCTGGGCGCTGGCCTGTTGATTGCGGGCCTGGTGCGCCTTGCCGAGGCTCAACAGGACTCCGTTCGCCGCTGGCCAGTGATGCTTTCTGGCGGCCTGCTGGCGCTCAGCGGGGTCGCCCTCCCGCTCTGGCATCGCGCCAGCTTGCCGGTCCTGGCTTTGGCGACTTCACTGGTTCTTCTCCTGGGCGGAGTGCTCAGACTTGCAGCGGTGCTCCGCGGGCAGCGGCAGCATTCCTTCCGCGGCGCTCTCACAGCACTTGCCGGTGTCTTTGGCGCGGCTCTGGTGATGTTTTGGCCCAGGCTTTCCTTGTGGGTGCTCGGCGTCGCTTTCGGCGGCTGGTTATTCCTTTTGGGAGTCCACTGCTTGTGGTCTTTTCTCCGGCCTCGCCTTCCGGCAATTCCTGGCTGGCTCCGCGCTGCGCGTAGCGCTAGCCTGACAGGATTGAGCGCCATTGGCCTCGTCGCCGTGCTCGGACTCGGAACGATCACCGCTTTTCTGCATAGCCAAAGCGATACGGCCGCCGCGGATGATTTCTATTTGCCGCCAGCTAGCGTTCCTGCTGCCCATGGCCAGTTGCTGCGCGCGGAACCGCTGGCCAAGAGCACTCTGCCGAACACTCTCGCCTGGCGAATTCTGTATACGACGCAAGGTCACGATGGCTCTCCTGCAATAGCTTCGGGCGTGGTGACCGTGGCCGAGTCCGCCACGGGAACCCTACCTGTCATCTCATGGGCCAATGGGACCAAGGGCGTCATGTCCCAGTGCGCGCTGTCCATGGGACCGAATCCTTATGATGATGGTCCAGCTGCTGCCCGTGAAACCATGTTGGCTGGCGGATGGGCAGTAGTCGCTACCGATTACGTCGGCTTGGGCACCGCCGGCCCTCATCCCTATTTGATTCCGGCTGCCGAGGCGTACGCGGTGCTTGACGCGACTCTTGCTGCAGGTCAGCTGCAAGACCTGCATTCACGAGGAGTCCGGCTAGGACAGTCCAGCGTAGTGTGGGGCCATTCCCAGGGCGGGCATGCGGCTCTGGCTACGGCTGAAGCCGCCGGGGACTACGCTCCGAACCTGGAGATTCTCGGCATCGCCGCCATGGCCCCGGCAACCAACCTTCCGGAATTGGCCGAGTCGGTTGCTGATACCGCGGCGGGAAAAATCATTTCCAGCTACATTGCCGCCAGCTGGAACCAGCTGTATCCGGATCTGGGCATCGACGAGCGGTTGACGACCCGTTCTCGCATGGCGGTAAACCAGCTATCCCAGAATTGCTTTTCCGGTACGGGCGCGCTGACCGGCTTGGCCCAGGCCAGCCAGCTCTTCGAACCGATTCTCAGTTCCGAGGCTCTCGACGGCCAGCTGCACTCGGTGCTGAAACGCAATTCGTCCATCGTTCCGGCGGGCTACCCGGCGTTCATTGCCCAGGGCGCTGCTGATTCATTGGTCTTGCCCTCGATGCAGCGCGAGTTCTTCAGAAGTTCTTGCACCCCGGATGCCCAGATTGGTTACCTCGAGTACTCCGGACTGGACCACATGCCGCTCGTCGGGGCAGACTCGGCACTCAATGAAGATCTTGTCGCCTTCACCCACTCGCTGCTTGAGGGGAAGCCAGCTTTCCCTGAAGGCTCCACCCTGTGCAGGAAATAACCGTTTGCGATGCCACTCTGATTCCTTTTGTTCTTGTACCAGCGCACGGGCCCGTGTCTGGGGAACATAAAATAGGTTCGGAAAGACTTCCAGTAATTCATTGCCGTTCAATGCCGCCTAGCCATTTTCTGGCCGTCGGCCCAGGAGAATCCTAGTGCGTCCCAGCTTGTCCCGAATCGCAGTTGCCTTGTGCCTTGGCATCTTGGCCTTTTCCCTTGGCTCTTGCGCGGCGTTACCTGACGAGCAAGGGAGAGATGCGGGCACCGCGGCATTTGAAGCCGGGCATTGGCCACGCACCTTGACTGATTCAATGCATGACCCCATACGGATCCCGGCAAAACCTGAACGTATCGTCTCGACCTCGGTAGGACTCACGGGTTCACTGCTGGCCCTGGACGCGCCGGTCATTGCCAGCGCAACGGCGCCGGCGGGGCCTGATACCGATGGCGACGGTTTCTTCAAGCATTGGGCTGATGTTGCCTCGGACCGCAAAGTTGATCCGCTCTACGAGATCGGGAAGTTCGATCTGGAAGAAATCGAGGACCAGAAACCCGACCTCATCATCGTGGCGGCAACAGGAGCAGACTCCGAAGTCGACAACGTAGGTGCGCTGAGGAAGATTGCACCAACCATTGTCGTGGACTACGCAGATAAGGACTGGAACGAACTTTCAAAGTTGCTCGGGGATGCCACTGGTACCGAAGAACGAGCACAGCAGAACACTGCAGCCATTAACGAACGGGTTTCAGCACTGAGAAGCATGCTGGCAATCCCATCCGGAACCACGGCTTCAATCATTTCCTACGCAGCCCATGGCATATCCCCGATCGCTAAAACCACCGGGCCGCATGCGCAGCTGTTCAGAGGACTCGGCTTCACGGTGGTATCCACGCCAAAGAAGTTCGACACTTCCACACAGCCAAGGGAAGATTTCAGTTTCGTCAGCTACAGGGATCTGCCAGCAACGCTCACTGGAGATGCCACCTTCCTCTTGGCCGCAAACAAGAAAGCGACCACGGCATTTACCTCGGATGAATCACTAGCCCAGCTGCCATCGGTGCAGAGCGGCAGCGTCTTTCCGCTCACCACTGCCCACCTTCTGGACTACTACGCAACCCAGAAGATCTTGGACTATTTCGAACACGATTTTCCAGGTCTGGGCTCTTCTGAGCTCGAGTAGCAGCATTCCTTGAAGCCGGTACATCCGACCTCACGCCACAACACGGATCATGGACGGCTAAATGGTCCGCTCCACTGCCTATAGTTCAAGTCAGAGCATCTTCTAGCTCAAGCACCAGCCACCTTAGGAGTAGTACTACCGCATGCGTTCGCTGCGCCGCACCTTATCTTTGTTCGCCCTCCTGTCCACCCTGGTTCTGAGCTCGTGCTCTTCATTGGAGACCATTGAGTTCCCGCCCCTTCCTGATGCCCAAGCCGCACCGACGCCAAGCACCGCAGAACAACGTGATATCTACGCAGAATCCCTTGAACTGCTCAATGAAGTTACGGTCAAAGGCCGCGCACCAAAAACCGGCTACGACAGAGCGGAATTCGGCAAGGGATGGAAAGATCCGGACCGCAATGGATGCGATGCGCGCAACGACATCCTCTCGCGTGATTTGGTGGACGTGACATATAAACCGGCCACGCGACCCTGCGTTGTATTGAGCGGAACGTTCGATGATCCCTACACGGGCAAGACCATCGAATTCAAGCGCGGCCAAGGCACCAGCACCTCCGTGCAAATCGACCATGTTGTCGCCCTGTCCGATTCCTGGCAAAAGGGCGCGCAGCGCTGGGATGCCGAGATCCGCTTGGAATTTGCCAATGACCCGCTGAACCTGCTGGCTTCCGATGGCCCCACTAATGCTTCCAAAGGCGACAAGGACGCGGCATCATGGTTGCCACCCAACAAGAGCTTCCGTTGCACTTACGTCTCGCGGCAGACCCAGGTAAAAGCCAAATACGACGTTTGGATGACCAAGGCAGAGCACACCGCGATCGGGAACATCCTCAAATCCTGCATCTAGCAGTCAGGCAGCTTCGCCGGCCCTCATAGCCGTACGCAGGACATCGCACGGAAACATCCACCTTAAGGCTTATCGTCAAATCGATGGACTTGTGGCAAAATGGATATTATTCAACACGTTAGCGATTATGTTCTGCGATGGCTTGGCCTGATCCTCTACTGCAAGGGCGCATGATGAAGACACGAATCCCCGGAGTCCTCCTACTGGTTTCCAGCGTGTGCATCTTCAGTTTTGCACTGACCACCACGCAGCGCGAGGCAGCCACTGCCTGCTGGGTCGTCTCCACCCTCATGTTCATTGGAGCAGCCATGCTGCTGCTGAGTGCGATCCTTGGAACTTCCACCGTCACCGCAGGTGACCCGCGGCATAAGCGTCAGCAATAACTGCATACTCCTCTAATCAGAAGCAACCTCTTGGCCTATGGCTGGGAGGTTGCTTCTGTTGAATAACCGACAGTACTTGTACTTCTGCACCTAAATTTAACGCCAAAGCATCGACAGGTTCATTCAGATGCGATAGACATATGTCTTGTCACACTCGTCACTTTTAGGAGTACCCATGCCTGCATTCAGGCAGATAAGAAAACTCGGTCTCGCTTCGCTGGCAACGATTTCGCTGGCCGCCACCGGTGCCGCAACAGCTCAGGCTACATCCACGCAGAGTGCTTCCCTGTCGCCAGCCGCGGGTACTGAAGCCGTCACCATTGATCTAGTTGGCATCAATGACTTCCATGGCCGCATTTCTGCTGACAGAAGCTCTGCCGGCGCTGCTGTGCTGTCCGGTGCTGTAGATGGAATGCGTGCAGAAAACGAAAACACCCTATTCGTCTCCGCCGGCGATAACATCGGCGCCTCAACCTTCGCTTCCGCCTCGCAGGATGACGAACCAACCATCGCTGCCCTGGGTGCTGGCGGCCTGGATGTCTCGGCAGTAGGCAACCACGAGTTCGACAAGGGATTCGCGGACCTGACCGGACGCGTCATCGACAGCTACGCCGATTCCAGCGGTGTCAACGGCGCAGACTTCGCACTGGGCGCCAATGTCTATGAAAAGGGCACCACGGCTCCTGCCCTCCAGGAATACGCGATCCGCGAGATCTCCGGTATTTCCGTGGGCTTCATTGGCACCGTTACCGAAGACATGCCTTCACTGGTTTCCCCAGCTGGCATCGCCGACCTGGATTTCGGCAGCGAACTGGAAGCAGCGAACCGTGTAGCTGAGCAGCTCTCCGATGGCGATGAAGCGAACGGCGAGGCAGATGTAGTGGTGCTGCTGACCCACAACGGTTCCGCTGGCGATCAGTGCGCAGATATTGCCGAAGAAGACAGCGCCTATGGCGAGCTCGTTCGCGAGGCCAGCAACGAGATCGACGCGATCTTCTCGGGCCACACCCACCAGTCCTACGACTGCGAAATCGCGGGCCGCCCGGTGATCCAGTCCCACCAGTACGGCACCACTTTGGGCAAGGTTTCCTTGCAGGTAGATCCTGAGACTGGCGAAGTCACCGAGGCCGCTACCGAGCGCATCGCCTTGGCAACCGAGGGCGCTGACGGCGAATGGGTGGGCAACTTTGATGCCAATGCCGAGGTCGCAGAAATCGTTAGCGCCGCTGAAGCGGAAGCTGAAGTGGTCGGCAGCGTGAAGATCGGCGCCATCTCTGAAGACATCCTTCGTGGTGGAGAAGAACCCGGCCAGGACCGAGGCGTTGAATCCACCCTGGGCAACACCGTAGCCGACATCCACCTATGGGCTACCTCTAATGAGGATTTCGCCAGCGAACCAGCCGAGATCGCATTCATGAACCCAGGCGGCCTGCGTGCCGACCTGCTCTACGGCCAAGATGGCACAGTGTCCTACAAGGCCGCAGCCGAGGTCCAGCCATTCGCCAACACCCTGATCACCTTCAACCTCACCGGGGAGCAGATCCGCGAGGCCCTGGAGCAGCAGTGGCAGCCTGCAGGTTCGGAACGCAACAAGCTGCATCTGGGCATTTCCGAGGGTCTCGCCTACACCTACGTCGAGGATGCTGCCCAGGGCGAGCACATCAAGGACATCACCTTCAAGGGCGAGCCGCTGGACGAGGAAGCAACCTTCCGTGTCGCAGCCAATGCATTCCTGGCTACCGGTGGCGATAACTTCGCCGCGTTTGCCGCCGGCACCGATCATGCTGACTCCGGCCAGATCGATTTGGACGCCACCGTGAACTACTTCAAGGCACATGACGTTGTTGAGCCGGCTCCGCTGGGCCGCGCGGTCCTGCAAGAGCCTGTTGCGCCAACGCAGTCGCCGGATCCTTCGGATGAGCCAACCGGGGAGCCAACTGAATCGCCGGAACCATCTGAGGATGCAACCGACGACGCGACCGAAGAACCTACCAGTTCGCCAGAGCCAACTGGGGACGCGACCCGGTCCCCTGACTCGTCTGGCGAGCCTAAGGACGAGCAGAAGGATGATTCCCAGAACCGGGACTCCGAAGATCTAGCCGATACCGGATTCGGCACCAGCTGGATCGGCATCGTCGCCGGTGTCGTTGTCCTGGCAGGCATCGCCTTGGTACTGATACGCCGCTTCGGCAACAAGGCCGGACGCTAGAGCCCAAGGGCAAAGATAAAGGCAAAGGGAAGAACCAAGAGGTTCTTCCCTTTGCCTTTGTCCCAATAACTTAGTCGATGACCAGTTCGCCCATGGAATCCCAGCCTTCGCCGTCTACCTTGCGGGAAACGATCTTCGGGGTGGAGACCAGGTGTGGTCGCATGGACTCAAGACCGGCTGCGAAGTGGGCGGAGTTCACGTGGTTTGCCGCGGCTTCGTCATCGCGGAAGGCCTCAACCAGGACGAATTCGTTGGGGTCTTCGACGCTCACGGACCAATCGAAGAAGATGTTGCCCTCTTCGGCGCGGGTTGCCGCGGTGAATTCAGCGACATGGCCCATGAAGTTCGGGGTGGATTCTGGCTTTACTTGGTATTTAACAACGATGAAGTACATGTCTCTAGTCTAGGGTTCCCTTGTTAATTGCGCCTTGCAAACGAATGTATTCTTTATCCCTTAGGGGCATGCCGTCGACCACTAAATCGTATGAATCCTCGATGAGCTCGCCCATCAGTTGCGGGTCGAGTCCTGCACGAACCGAATTCCAGTGCTTCTTATTCATGTGATAGCCCGCGGTGATCTGCGGATGCTCGCTGCGCTGCTGGTCTGCCAGAGCCGGTTCGCATTTCAGGTTCAGCACCAATTCGCCTTGCAGGTGCATGAGCAACCCAAATATTTTGCCTTTGCCCGGATCCCTGCCCGCCACCTTGAATACGGTGCTGTCAGGGCCAAAGGGATAATCGGCGTAAGCGCACGGCATGCGCAGGCACAGCTGCGTCCACGCATTTTCCAATTCTTCTTGCCCAGCTGTTGTTGCCATCAATGCCTCGCTAGCGAAATGGGTACTCGATCTTGGGACAGGTATCCATCACTACATCCAGTCCCGCATCCTTGGCCCGTCGGGCGGCGGCTTCGTCAATGACGCCCAGCTGCAACCACACCGCCTTCGCTCCCACGGCGATGGCTTGGTCAACGATGTCTCCCACCTTGGAAGAGTTCACGAAGCAATCCACCACGTCAATGGGGCCTGGAATGTCAGCAAGCTTCGCGAAGCCCGCTTCGCCCATTACAGTTTCCGCGCCTAACGACACCGGAATAATCTGCATCGACAGTTCATCACGCAGGAAACGGGCGATGGACGGAGCTACGCGAGCAGGGTTGTTGGTCAGCCCGACAACCGCCCAGCGTCCAGGCGTGCTCAACAGCCTGCGGATTGTTGCCGAATTATTTACGTGCTGCGTGTCCATGCACGACACCATACCGCGTCGCTGGCACTTTTGGCGTCCAGGTACTGAAGTTCGTCCAGTTGGCAGGACCCGCCCATGCCACTGGCCTTCCAAGCGTTCGGAATTCACTGCTGCAGCTGAACCGCTTTCCCAGTGGCTGCCGCGCTGTTCTGCGAGAACGCCCCGCGGTGCTTAGCCGCCGGATGATGCGCGGGCAGGTAATCGCCACGGCCAAAGACCTTTTGGCGCAGGCTGCCCTCGGCATATCCACTTTGGGCCAGGCCACGGCGGCGCAGTTCGGGCAGCACTCCGTCAATGAAGTTGTCGTAGGAGCCGGGAAGAACATGATTCATCACGTTCAGGCCATCGATACCAGCATCCTGCCAGCGTTCGAGCTCATCGACAATTTGTTCCGGGGTCCCCGAAATCTGCTGTGCCTTGGCGCGGTAGTAGGCCAAGTCGCGCAGGGTCGGATTGCCGCCGGGCACCGAAGCCCGGGCTGCTTCAAGTACTCCCTGCGCGCCCTCGGTCTGGATCTGGCCGATCGGGGTATCCAGGTCCAGTCCGCCCAGATCCACTCCGATACCGCCGCCGATATGCGCGATGATGGCGTCCAAGTCCAGGTACTCGTCGTATTCGGCTTCCAATGCCTTGGCTTCAGCTTCCGTGGAACCGACGAGGAAGGACAAGCCGGCAAAGACCTTGATGTCATCGCGGCCGCGTCCGGCAGCAGCCAGGTGCTCGATCAGCTGGGCATTCTTCTTCGCCACGTACTGTGCGTGCGGGGCAAAGAGGAAGGTCGCCTCGGCGTGAGTGGCCGCGAACTGCGAACCGCGTGCCGACGAACCAGCCTGGAAAAGGAACGGGGTGCGCTGGGCACTTGGCAGTGCCAGGTGCGGACCGTCAATGGAGTAGTAGTCGCCGCGGTGGTTGATTTTGTTGACCTTGGCCGGATCTGCGTAGATTCCGGAAATCTTGTCGGCCAGCAAGGCGTCCTCTTCCCAGGAGCCCTCCCACAGCTTGTAGGCGGCGTCGACGTATTCTTCGGCCCAACCGTAGCGGTCATCATGCCCGACCAGTTCTTTCCCGCCGAAATTGCGGTGCGCATTTTCCAGTACGCTGGTGACGATATTCCAGGCCACACGCCCCTGCGAGAGGTGATCCAGGGTGGAGATCTGCCGGGCAAACTGGAATGGATGGGATTGGATGACCGAGCTGGTCATCGCCAGGCCGATGTCCTTGGTGCTGGCGGCCAATGCCGAAAGCAGGACCAGCGGATCATGGCTGGGGACCTGCAGTCCCTTTCGTACGTGCGATGCCCAACCACCCTCATGCTCGCCGTAAAGGCCAACCACGTCAGCGAAGAACAGCGAATCGAACTTTGCCTCTTCCAGCTTCTTGGCCAGGTCAACCCATAGGCCCAGTTCATGGAACCGATGCTGCTGCGCTTCGGGGTGGCGCCACATTCCGCCAAGGATATGGCTGGAGGTGTTCATCAAGAAGGCCGAAAGCAGCAAGCGCGGGCGTTCGTTGAAAGTACCCATGATTATTTTCCTGCCTTTGCTTCGCCGATCGAGTTCAAACCAGTAGGAATGCTGCCGTTGATGAAGTAGTCCCCCACCGAGCGTGCCTTGAAGGCCACCGGATTGTGGGTGGCCACCGTGCGGGCATTGCGCCAGAAGCGGTCCAGCGACTTGGAGGTCGAAATCGCCGAGGCCCCGGTGACGTCGAAGAGCTCGCTGGTGGCGTCCAGGACCAGCTTCGGCGTGGCCACGTGGGCTTGCTGGACGGCAAGCTCTGCGCGCAGGTAGGCCGCTTGCGGGTCCAAGCCCAGATCCTCGTCGAGCGCCGAATCCAGTTCCCGGGCTGCGGTGACCACGATGCTCTCTGCAGCGAAGACATTGGCCGCCAAACGGCCGACAAGTTCCTGGATCTGCGCGTCATCCTTGAACAGCGCGCCGGAGCCGGTGTTGAAGGTTCGCGTGCGGTTGGCAACGATGCCTGCTGCGGCATTGCGGGCCCCCTTGCCGATACCTGCCAGTACGGCGAGCAGGCACAGCTGGAAGAAGGCAGGTTCGAGGGTGGAAGCTATCTTGCGCTGAATGATATTGGCTTCTTCCACCGCAACGTCAGTGAATATCGCGGTGCCGGTACCGGTCAGCGGCTGGCCGAAGCCATCCCAGTCGTCAAGGATCTCCACGCCCTCGGCATGGCGATCGACGATGGCGTATTGGCGCCCCTCAATCCCGTCGGTGGTCGCCATGACCACTACCCAATCGGCGAAGATCGAGCCAGTGGTGTAGTACTTCTCGCCGCGCAGCACCCAGCCTTGCCCGGTCTGGACCAGCTTGGTATTGGTGGTGCCAAGGGCATTGCCGCCACGCTCGGTCGCAGCGTTGCCGAAGATTTCCCCGGCAAGCACCCGCGGGAACCAGCGGTCCTGGAACTCTGCCGGCTGCAGGGAGATGGTTTCGACGAAGGAGAAGTGGCTGCGCAGCAGGTGCGCTACATTCGAGTCCGCCGCGGCCAGCTCGATCAGCAAGCGGAACAGATGCTCGTGGCTGATAGGCGAACCGCCATGGCTTTCTGGCACACGCAGCGTGGTGAAACCGGCATCCTTGAGCCACTGCACCTGCTCGAAAGGCAGGATGCGCTGCTGCTCGCGTTCGGTAGCGCCCTGCGCGACACGGGTGAACACTTCGTTGAAGTGTGCCAGCAGTTCCTGGTAAGCCGCTTCGGTATGCTGCTGGGACGAAGGGCGGAAAATTGCCAAGGCTTCAGCGCTCATGGTTGCTCCTTTATGATCTGGGAAATGGTTTGGAATGGCTAGGCGCTGCGCGTGCCGGCCAGTTCGCGAAGTACGTTGCCGGGATTCGCCGCAAGCAGCGTTCTGGTGTACTCATGCTGGGGGTTGGAGTAGACCTCTTCGACAGTGCCCGACTCGACGATTTGCCCTCGGCACATCACGCCGACGCGGTGACTAATCCGTTCCACTACATGCAGGTCGTGGGAGATGAACAGATAGGTCAGTTGCTCTTCACGTTGCAGCTGGTCGAGCAATTCAAGGATCTGTTCCTGGGTCAGTACATCCAATGCACTCAATGCTTCATCAAGAACCAGAACTTTTGCGCCGCTAGCTAGAGCACGGGCTATAGCTACCCGCTGGCGCTGGCCTCCGGAAAGTTCACCCGGACGTCTGCCAACCAGCTGTTCAGGAAGGTTCACTTGTTCCATCAGCTGCGCTGTACGCTTCGCACGCCAAGCGCTATCACCCAGGCGGTAGTTGACCATTGGCTCAGCGATGATCGAGCCGATTGCCTGGCGGGGGTCAAGTGCCGAGTCAGGGTTCTGGTAGACCAATTGCGCTTCCCGCCACAGATCATAGCGCTGCTTGCCGCTGATGCCGGCAACTTCTTTTCCGTTGACCAACACCGAACCTTCGGTGGCTGGGTGCATTCCCATGATGATTTTGGCTGTAGTGGATTTTCCTGAACCCGATTCGCCGACCAGCGAGAACGTGGTGCCTCGCTGCACTTCAAAACTGACGTTGGAAAGAACTTGGTGTTCGTCGCGGCCTTTGCCGAAGACCTTGCTGAGGCCATCCACAGTGATTGCCATATCCTCCGAGTCTGAAGGTTGCTGTCGATCCTGATGCGCATAGGCCTGATCGAGCAGTGCCTTGGTATATGGTTCGGTGCTTTGCGCTACCAACGCTGGAACGCTGCGGTCCTCCAGGATCCGGCCAGAATTCATCACCAGTACGCGGTCCGCAATGTCAGTCGCAACAGCAAGATCATGGGTGACAAAGAGGACTGTGGTTCCCCTCTGGCGTGCCAGTGACACGAAAACTTCCAATACCGTGCGTTGCACGGTGACGTCCAAGGCGCTGGTTGGTTCATCAGCGATGAGCAGCTGAGGGTTCAAGGCAAAGGCAATCGCAATCAGCACGCGCTGCTTCAGGCCACCAGAGAGTTCGTGCGGGTATTGGTCCAGTCGGCTTTCCGCACGGTCGATATCAACGCTCTCCATCAGCTCAATTGCCTTGGAACGCCATTGCGCCTTGGGAACTGAACGTGACGGATGCAAACGGAAGACTTCAATGATCTGAGAGCCAATGGTCTTCACCGGATCCAGAGAAGCACCAGGATCCTGTGGAACTAATCCAATGCCTGCGCCACGAATCGCACGCCAATCGGCCATGGAAAGATTAGTGACTTCTGTACCGCCGAAACGCACGCTTCCCTTGACCTTCGCGCTTTGCGGCAATAAACCGATGAGTGTCTTGGCCAGGGTGGATTTGCCCGAGCCGGATTCACCAACAATGGCAATGATCTGCCCCGCGGGGACTTCCAAATTGATATTGTCAGCAGCTACTGTGCCCTGGTCGTACTGGACCGTTAGATCTTCAATGCGGATCGCTGCTGAAGAAGCGTCGTTCGTTGCGTTCATGGTCTTGTCCGTTCATCAAAGAGTAGGGCTAGAAGCGGAATGCCTTGTTGATGGCACGTCCCAGTACTGCTGTCAGCATTACCGCCGCCACGATAACCAATCCCGGCAAAGTGGTCAGCCACCATGCCACCGAAAGATACTGGCGTCCTTCGGAAATCAGCAGTCCCCATTCAGGGGTCGGCGGTGGCGAGCCGAAGCCCAGGAACCCCAAACCGGAAATTGCAAGAATCGCAGCACCCAGATCTACAGCCAGCAAGGAGAGAACCGGACCGATGATGTGCGGGATGATGTGGCGACGTAGCACAGTGAAGTATTTGCCGCCGCTCATCAAGGCCGCCTGCACGAAATCGCGTGATCGGACCCTGAGCACTTCAGTGCGCACGAGGCGAGCGAATGCCGCGATCGAAGCGATACCCACACCTAGGCCCAAGGACAGCGGTCCCGGTTCAGTTGCGGTAACCAGAATCAGCGCGATCAGGAAGGCAGGAACTGCCAGGACAACATCGACAAAGCGCATTGCAACGGTGTCTGCGAACCGTCCGGCGGTCGCCGCCAGCAGTCCGAGGACCGAACCCACTACGCTTCCAACCAAGCAAGCCAGACCGGCGGTCAGCAGTGTCTGGTGAGTTCCGTAGACAACTCGGCTGTATACGTCACGCCCCAGATGATCTGTTCCGAACAGGTGCTCCGCATTTGGCGCTAGCAGTTTGTCAGCCGGCACACCCGTAATTGGGTCTTGTCCAGTAAAGAACGAAGGGAAGAAAGCCCACGCCGCAAATAAGAACAGCGGAATGAGAACCCACCAGGCAGCTAACCAGCGTACTGCTGGATTACGTTGACTGGTTACAGTGCTGGTTGGAACTTGGCGCTGATCTTCATTGGCCACTGATCCAATGTGCTTGGTCAAGAGAGTCATTAGTCCTTCTTTCCTTATGCAACCAGCGAGCGGGTTGACCTGCTTGTCGAAGCGACGATTCGCGGATCAATCTGAGGGTGGATGAGATCTACCAGCAAGTTGACCCCCGTGAAGACAATGGCTGTCAGAAGCACCAGTCCTTGGACCAATGGGATATCCTGCGCGGTAACTGACTGCAAGATCAGCTGGCCTAATCCTGCACGCGAAAACACCGTCTCCGTGATAACCGAACCAGCAAGCAGAGCGCCAATGGTGATACCCGCAATGGCTAGTGCGGCAGGGGCCGCGTTCTTCAAGGTGTGCCTGTAGAAGATCCACGCTTCGCTGGCGCCTTTGGCTCTCAGCACGTCGATGAATGGCTGCCTATTAACTTCCTGCACGCTTTTGATTAGCACCTGGGCGATCGGAGCGCTCAGGTGCACGGCGAGTACGAAGATAGGCACTGCCAGCGACATGAATGAGCCGTCCGGGAACAGTGACATCACTCCGAGCTGCACTGCCAGCAGCTGCAGGAGCACCAGGCCCAACCAGAAAACAGGAATGGACACCATTAGCGGTGGCAGATTCAGCAGCGTCTTGCGCAGTTTTTCGCCCTTGGACAGGCTCGCCGCTGAGGCGATGATCAGGGCGAATACCACCGACAAAACGAATGCGCTGCCAGCCAGAATCAGGGTGGATCCAGCTACTTCACCGATTCGATTCGCTACTTCCGAACCGCTGGACAAGGAATATCCGAGATCTCCGCGAAGCAATCCCAGCAGCTGCGTGAAGTACTGCACGAAGACCGGCTGGTCGTATCCGTAGTACGCCTTCATCTGTGCAATGGTGGCCGGATCCGCGGCTGAGTCAGTGCTCAGGAAGATCGTGACCGGGTCATTCGGCAAGGCCTGCACAGCGATGAAAACCGCCGTGTAGGCCAGCCAAATGACCAATATTGCCTGTCCCAATCGTTTTGCGATGTAAATGCCCATGAGCTCGGTTCCTAGCCGTCGTTCTTCCAAGCACCTTGGAAGATTGGTGCGGTACCGGAAGTGAATTCAACGTTGGCGGAGTTATTGGCCCCATAGACCTGAACTTCGTCCCAAAGAATCAAGGTCAAGGCTTGGTCAAGCACCAGGGTACGCTGTTCTTCTTCCACCAACTTCAGGTGCTCTTCTTCGGTGGTTGCTGACTGCTCTTCGGCGAAAAGCTTGTTCAGTTCAGGATCGGCGCGAAGTGTCTGATTGTTGTTCGCAGTTGCGTAGACCGGGCCCAGTCCGCCGTATGCGAACTGGCGGGTGCCGAAGAACTCCACTTTGTCGTCGACAAGCGCGTTGGTCAGGAAAGTATTGTCCGCCGCGCGGTTGACCAGCTGGACGCCAATCTCTCGCCATTGCTGTTCAATCAGTTCGAACGCTGGCTTGATGACCACGGAGTTATTGGAGGTGGAGACCGTTACTTCCAGTTTCTTTCCGTCCTTCTCGCGAATGCCATCCGCGCCCGGCTTCCAACCGGCTTCATCCAATAATTGCTTGGCCTTTTCTGGGTTGTACGCCAGTTCGGAAGATAGGTCTACGAAACCTGGAGCCTTATGGTTCAGGATCGATCCGGAGATGACGTAGCTATCCGAGAGAACGGTTTCCTTAATGGCCTGGCGGTCGATTGCAATCTGCAGCGCTTGGCGGACTTTGACGTCTTCAAGCTTTCCCGAGCCAACACGTACTGCTGCGTGGTTGGTGGTCAGGTCTACGCCTTCAGCAGCTAACACCTTGCCACCGTTGGTACCCAGCACTTGTTCATCCACCGGTTGCAAGCCTCGGACGAGATCTACCTGCGCGGACTGAACTGCCCCGGCACGGCTAGCTACCTCAGGAAGGTATTTGATAACCAAGGTATCCAGGTATGCATCGCCCTGGTTAGAGGCAGATTCTGGTGCCCAAGCGTAGTCATCGCGGCTGGTGAAAACCACTTCTTCATCAGGCTTTTCCGATTCAAAGACAAACGGTCCGGAACCAACAATCTTGGAGATCGAGGACTGCGCGGCGTTATCCAGTTCAAGGGTTTTCGGGGACACCAATCCAGCAGTTACTGAAGAAGTCGCCCGAAGGAAATTGGCATCCGGACGCTTGAGCGTGACCTTGACCTTGTTGTCCCCAACGACCTCTGCCGACTTGTAGGCGGCAAAGTCAACGTTCGGTGCAATCTGAGCTTCCTTGATGCCCTGACCCAGCGCGTCCAGGTTCAGTTTCACGGCTTTGGCATCCAGTTTGGATCCGTCTGAGAAGGTGACTCCGTCGCGAATGGTGAACGTGAACTCGGTCTTGGCATCGTTGGCTTCGAATCCGCTGGCGATCCAGCCAACCAGCTTGCCAGCTTCCACGTCGTAGTAGGTCAGGCGATCAAGGACGGAATTCAGTACGTTGGCCTTCTCATAGAAACGCGCTGCCTGAGTCTGCCAATTGTTGATGGGGGTAACTTCAGCAAAAGTGAAGGTACCGCCTTCTACTGGTTCCCCTGGATCGGCTGCTGCTTCAGCGGCGCCAGTAGTATTGGCGTTGTTTCCGCATGCAGTGAGTGACAAGCCCAGAACGGCAAGGATTGCAGTGGCCTTCAGGCCAAAATGTGCTGTACGCATGGTTACAGATGTCCTCTCGGTTGGTGCCCCGAGGATTACGCATAGATTCCCTGTACGTTCTGCCTTGATTCCGGGACTACCCACGGCGAGTTTCTTCCGGCAGACCGTTGAGAAATTTAGCAATCTCCATCGGTCCTGGCCTTAGCACCGCTCCCGTTTACGGGTGGTTGCTGCGACTTCAACGAGCCAGGTCTCTCGGTCGCTCTGGATGGGGTGTCCGGCTGTACCGGCCGAACAGTTCAAGTCTGCAACCCCTGAATTCAGCAGACAAGCGTTACGTAAGCAGGGGTCATGAAGTCGCAGAACGCGTCCTGAAACAGCCGATACACGTCATGCTGCGCGTCATAAAATGCAATGCGCCGGACATAAAACGCTTTGTGACGCCAACTGTGGACAGATCCATGCGAATCCTTGCTTAATCGGCATTCCCATTCGATGGTTCCGGGAATTACCTCACGTCCTCGCCGGTTGTAGCAGATGCAGACCAACGAGAGGACCCCATGAAGATCGCAATTACCGGTGCCACCGGACAGCTTGGAAATCTAGTCATCGACGCGCTGCTTGCGCGCGGGGCGAATGCCGCTGATCTGGTCGCCATTGGCCGCTCCGAGCAGAAGCTGGAACCACTGGCAGGCAAAGGCCTGGAAACCCGCGTTGCCGATTACAACGCCCAGCCAACTCTCGTGTCCGCACTCGAAGGCATAGACAAGCTGCTGCTGATTTCGGCCAGCGAGGTGGGCCAGCGCGTTGCCCAGCATGAGAACGTCATCAACGCGGCCAAGCACGTGGATGTCTCGCTGATCGCCTACACCTCAATTGCCAACGCCCTGTCCGGCGGCATGAAGCTCGCCGACGAGCACATCGCCACCGAACGGCTGCTGGCCGGATCCGGCATCGACTACGTGCTGTTGCGCAATGGATGGTACATCGAGAACTACACCGACCAGCTGATGGGCTACCTCAACAGCGGCACGGTGCTCGGTGCCGCCGGCGATGGCAAGATCAGCGCTGCCGCCCGTGCAGACTATGCGGATGCCGCTGCGGCCGTGCTGCTTTCCGAGGAGGACCAGAACGGCAGGATCTACGAGCTGGGCAGCGATAAGCCATTCACCCTCGCCCAGCTTGCTGGCGCGGTTGGCGCTGCCGCCGGCCAGGACATCGCCTACCAGGAAATGGATCCAGGGCAACTGGAAAAGATCTACGCTGATGCCGGCGTCCCCGGACCGTTCGCGCACATCCTCGTCGATACCGACATGCGCATTCGAGAAGGAGCGCTGGAAGTGGACTCCGGGGAGCTGGCTCAGCTGATCGGCCGCGCCCCGGCTTCCTTGGGCAAAGTCATCAAGGACAACCTGGACAAGTAGCCCAGGTGCACTAGGGTTCCAGCGGGCAGGCATTGGCGGCGATCGAGGCCGCGGTGCCTGCCCGCCGCTTTAACGCGTCACAACCCGGAATATTCGCGCGGCAATGCCGAAATTGCCGCGCAAACCCATGGTGCTGCGTGTCACAACCGCGCGGCGAGTTCCCGCTCCCGTAAATTTGCGCATACTTCATCCCCACCTGCAGAGGAGATCAAAGCATGCCACGAGTACGTTTAAGATCAGTTGCCTGCGCGGCAGCCATCGCCTTGGGCCTGGGAGCTTTCTCAGCGCTTCCGGCGAGCGCCGAACCACGGCACACCCAGAAGGACCCGACCGCCATCGGCACTGGAGGCGCAGTCTCGTCGGTCGATCCGGAAGCCACCGCTGCCGGCATCGAAATCCTGCGCAAGGGAGGCAACGCTGTCGATGCGGCTGTGGCAACCGCGGCGGCACTGGGCGTCACCGAACCCTATAGCGCAGGCATTGGCGGCGGCGGATACTTCATGCACTACGATGCGAAGTCGGGCAAGGTCAGCACCATCGACGGCCGCGAAACCGCACCGGCAGGCATTGCGCATGATGCATTCATCGATCCTGAAACCGGCGAGCCGTATAACTTCACCCCGGAACTGGTCACCAGTGGTGTGGCCGTAGGCGTGCCCGGGACAGTGGCCACCTGGCAGCGCGCACTGGATAATTGGGGTTCGCAGAACCTGAAACAGGTTCTGCGGCCGGCAACCCAGATCGCTTCACGCGGCTTTGTCATCGACGAGACGTTCCGCGAGCAGACCCTGGACAACAAGGAACGGTTCGCCGCGTTCACCTCCACGAGCGAATTGTTCCTGCCCGGCGGAGATGCTCCGGAAGTCGGGAGCATTTTCAAGAATCCGGATCTCGCACACACCTACCGGATGCTGGCAAAGCAAGGCATTGATGGATTCTATGAGGGCGAACTGGCTGCCGACATCGCCCAAACGGTACAGGCGCCGCCAAAGAGCGAAGACACCACCCTCCCGGTTCCCGCAGGGCAGCTGGGCACCGCCGACCTGGCCGGCTACGAAGTGGTGGAGCAGGCACCGACAAAGGTGGACTACCGGGGCTACGACGTCTTCGGCATGGCTCCTTCTTCCAGTGGCGGAACGACCATCGGCGAATCTCTGAACATTCTGGGCGAATTCGATTTGCCAGCCATGGAAGAACCCGATGCCTTGCATCATTATTTCGAGGCAACTGCGCTCGCCTACGCTGATCGCGGCAAGTACGTCGGCGACCCCGCGTTCACCAGCGTCCCGACCCGGACCTTGACGGACAAGTTATTCGGCGCGGATCGTGCCTGCGCCATTGATCCGGATCAGGCCGCAACGAAGCCGGTCGCTCCGGGCGACCTTGAAAACTATGATGGCCAATGCCCTGCGGCTACCAGCGAACCGGTAGTGGAGCAGGATACGGAGAACATCTCCACCACCCATCTGTCGGTCGTGGACCGTTGGGGCAATGCCGTTTCCTACACGTTGACCATCGAGCAGACCGGCGGCTCGGGCATGGTGGTCCCCGATCGCGGTTTCCTGCTGAACAACGAGCTGACCGATTTCTCCACGGTGTACGACCCGCAGGATCCGAACCGCATTGAACCTGGCAAGCGCCCGCGTTCCTCGATGGCTCCGACCATTGTCCTGCAGGACGGCGAGCCGGTGCTGGCCATCGGCTCCCCCGGTGGTTCAACCATCATCACCACGGTGCTGCAGACCCTGGTGAACCGCATTGATCTGGGCATGGATATCAGCGAAGCCATCGCCGCTCCACGTGCTTCCCAGCGCAATACGGCAGTGGTCACCGCGGAACCGGAGTTCATCCAAGCCCATGGTTCGGCGCTCGAAGCCTTCGGGCACAAGCTCGCGCCAGCTGGGGATTCCTTCACTCCGCAGGCGGAAATCGGGGCGGTTGAAGCGGTGGAAATCGCTGCCGACGGCACACTCACCGCCGCGGCCGAGCCCACGAGGCGCGGCGGCGGTTCAGCCATGGTGCTGCAGCCAACCGAATAGGCCCGCAGGCAGACGACGGCCCCCGGCAACTTCATTCGAAGGTGCCGGGGGCCGCCGTCTGCTGCGCTAGCAGGCGATGCGCCTAGGCCTGCGCGGCCATCCGGTTGGAGATCTTGTACCGGGCTGCGCGGTGGGTGTCCTTCACGCGGTCGCCGGCGCCGAACATCTTGTGGCGCAGCGAGCCCTCGGTGTATTCGGTCTTGTAGACCCCGCGCGCCTGCAGCTCGGGAACCACGTACTCGACGATGTCCTCGAAGGTGCCCGGTGTGACGGCATAGGCGAGGTTGAAGCCATCAACATCGGTGTAGTCCACCCAGTCGATGAGCTTCTCGGCTACCTCGGCGCCGGAACCGACGGAGACCGGGCCGAATCCGCCCACGCCGATCCATTCGGCCAGCTGGCGGATGGTCCACGGCTTGCCGGTATCGCCGCTGGCCTTCTTGAAGGTTTCCACCGAGGACTGGATGGCGTTGGACTTCACGTCGTCGCCGATGACATCGTCGGGGCCGTAGACGGACATGTCGATGCCGGTCCAGCCCGACAGCAGTGCGAGCGATCCCTCGATATCCACGTAGGAGCTGTAGTCCTGGAACTTCGCCTGGGCAAGTTCGGTGGTTTCGGCGGTAATGATGGTCTGCATGGCGAAGACCTTGATGTCGTAGCGGCCACGCCCGGCGGCCTCGGCAGCGTCACGGATCTTGCTGACCGCTTCCTTCAGCAGGTCGCGGGTGGGGCAATTGACGAAGATCGCTTCGGCGTTCGTTGCGGCGAACTCGGTGCCGCGCTTGGAGGCGCCGGCCTGGTAGATCACCGGGGTGCGCTGGGTGGACGGCTCGGTGATGGCGATGCCCGGAACCTTGAAGTACTTGCCTTCGTGCTCGATCGGGTGCACCTTGGCCGGGTCGGTGTAGACGCCGGTGGCCTTGTTGTTCTGCACCGCGTCGTCTTCCCACGAGCCTTCGAGCAGCTTGTAGACCACCTCGAGGTACTCATCGGCGTGGTTGTAGCGCTCGTCGTGCTCCATCTGGTCTTCCTGGCCCATATTGCGGGCCGCCGATGGCAGGTAGCCGGTGACGACATTCCAGCCCACGCGGCCGTTGGTCAGGTGGTCCAGGGTGGCCAAGCGGCGGGCGAAAGCGTACGGGTGCTCATAGGCGGTACCTGCGGTGACGCCGAAGCCGAGGTTCTCGGTCACAGCGGCCATGGCGGAAACCAGCATCATCGGGTCGTTGACCGGCGCCTGCGCGCCGGAGCCCAGCGGGGTCACGTTGGTGCCCTTGTACACGTCGTAGGTGCCCAGCACGTCGGCAAGGAACAGCCCGTCGAACTTCCCCTTTTCCAGCACCTTGGCCAGGTGGGTCCAGTAGCCCAGGGTCTTGTAGGTCGAGGCCTTGTCCTGCGGATGGCGCCACAGGCCCGGCGACTGGTGCACCACGCAGTTCATGTCGAATGCGTTGAATAGGATCTCGCGCTTGTTCTCGCTCATGGCTTTGCCCCCATAGGTTGGTAATCGTGGAAAGTTGCTGGTGTGCGTCGCAGGCCCTCAGGCCCGCTGGGTCGAATCCTCGCCGGTGACGGACAGCCGTTGCGGCTGGACCCCATTGATCTCGTAGTCCCCGACGATGCGCGCCTTGTAGATCGCCGGGTTATGCGTGGCGATGGTGCGCGCATTGCGCCAGTGCCGGTCCAGGTTGCAGCCGCTTCTGGTGGAAGAGGCGCCCAGTGCGTCGAAGAGCTTGCTGGTCACGCCGATGGCCAGTGGCTGCACCACGGTTTGCGCGCGGTTGGCGGCCAGCTCGCATACTGCGTAGCGTTCCTCGTCGTTCAGTCCCGGATCGCCCAAGGCGGCTTCAACTTCAAGGACTGCGCCGATCACCACGGAGTCGGCAGCGAAGGACTCCGCGGAAACTTCGCCCACCAGCTGGAGGACCTGGGGTTCCTGGTATACCGGCACCCCGGTTCCAGTGGTGAAGATGCGGGTGCGCGCCTGCACCGCGTGACGCAGGTCGTTCAGTGCGGCGCGGGCGATGCCCGCCTGCACGGCCATGAGCACCAGCTGGAAGATCGCCGCTTCGGAGTCATTGGTCTGCTGCGGCATGAAGCAATCCACCGGGACCTGGTGGAATTCGGTGGTGCCGGTTCCGGTGAGGCCCTGGCCGAACCCATCCCAGTCGTCGAGGATCTTGACGCCGCTGCGCTGGGTGGAGACCACGGCGATCTGGCGGCCGGCGAGCTCCGGGTGGGCCACCGCAACGGTGGTCCAGTCGGCAAAAATGGTGCCGGTGCAGTAGTACTTTTCACCGTCGATCACCCAGCGTCCATCCAAGACGCTGGCCTTGGTGTTCAAGGTGCCCAGGGCGTTGCCACCGCGTTCGGTGTAGGCGTTGCCGATAATCTGCCCGGCAGCGATGCGAGCGACCCACTTCTTGCGCAGTTCTTCGTCGTCCAGCACCAAGACATTCTCAACGAATGCGATATGCGCGCGCCACAGCTGGCCTACGTGGGAGTCCGCCTCGGAAAGCTCGATGAGCAAGCGGAAGACATCCACCAGCCGTGCACCATAGCCCCCGTCGGCAACGGAAAGGCGCAACGCACCGAAGCGCTCGCGATTCAGCAGGCCTACCTGCTCGAAAGGAAGCACGCGGTTCAAGTCGCGGTCCTTGGCGGTTGCGGCGATCTGCGCAAAAACGGGACGGAAGATTTCGGCCAGCCGGTCGTATTGCTCATCCGCACTTGGTCCGGGGGTGATTTTCAGCAATTGCCTAGTCGGCAACTGTTCTTCAAACTTGTCCAGGTCCATTGCGGTGGCCTGCGAAGGGTCACTGAGCTGGTTGAAGTCCAGTCCGAGGGCATTGTGCGATTCACCAATAGGCATCAGGGTTCTCAATTCTTTCCATCGGTCCTGGCGGTAGCACCGTCCCGCTATTGGGGTGGTTGCTGCGGCGTCGTGGAGCCAGATCTCTCAGCCGCTCTGGATGGGTCGTAATTCATTTGTAACGGTAATAAACCGGTGATTCCAACCCGCGAAGTCACATTTCGTCCCAGTGCCGGCAGTGCCCATCTTCAAATTTCACAGCCTATTCCGTGTCCTGCCGAAGATGAGTTGCAAAGTTTTGCTTAATGTCGAGCAAACCGGCCTGCAATAAAATAAATAACGAAATTTCTGGGCAATGTGACGTAGTTGTCGAAGATTTTTTCATATTACGCGAGATTTGCGTTCAAATCGTTCGACTCGTTGTAATGGACACGTAACCATCCCGAGCGGCCTAGAGATCTGGCTCGTTGACGCCGCAGCAACCACCTTTGGAGTTTTGCTCTGCAGGCCGGTGCTACCGCCAGGACCGATGGAGATGAACATGACTCTTTCCTTTGCAGCGCCCGAGGCAGCTCCCGTTGTCTCAGCTTCAAGCGCCCTGGACGTGCAGTTCAGCAACGTGTCGCGGACCTTCACCACCAAGATGGAAAGCCGCACCGTCCTGGCCGATATCAACCTGCAAATTCCGGCAGGTCAAGTCGTGGCCATTCTTGGAGCCAGCGGTTGCGGAAAATCCACGCTGCTGCGTTCAGTATCGGGCTTGGACCACCCCACCACCGGCACCATCCGCACCGGCACCCGCGAGGTCACCGGCATCAACGAGTTATGCGCCGTTGCTTTCCAGGAGCCCCGGCTGCTGCCATGGCGCTCGGTTCGCCAGAACATTGCACTGGGCCTGGCACCGGAAACCGATAAGCGCTCCGGCAACGCGCTGATCGAGGAGTTGATCGAGCTGACCGGTCTGAGCCATGCAGCCAGCTTGCGCCCACGCGAGATCTCCGGAGGCATGGCGCAGCGGGTTTCGCTGGCTCGCGCGCTGGCTCGGCGCCCGGGTGTATTGCTTCTTGATGAACCCTTTGGCGCCCTCGATGCGCTGACACGCTTGAAGATGCAGGATCTGCTGCTCTCGATTCACGCATCGTTCCCCACCACCGTTCTCATGGTGACCCATGATGTGGACGAGGCGTTGACTCTGGCTGACCGCGTGATTGTTCTGGGGCGAGGCGCTGGGCATAGTGCAGCGGGCGTCATCGAAGATCTGTCCATCTCAGCTGGGCATCCACGCCGGCATACCGATGAAAAGTTCGTTGCAGATCGCCTGCACCTATTGCGCCTGCTCGGCGTCGACCCAACCAACCATTAGTCCCGGCCACGCCGTGGGTCCCGAACCATTCGTCCCCTTTGCCTTTTCACCTACACCGCTTGCACGCACAATTCTAGGATTCTCCATGCTTTTGAACCGTCTCACCCGCCGCACTGCATTGTCCGCCGCCGCCTTGATCGTTGGCGCAGTTGCCCTGACCGGCTGTGCTGGCGAAAACGCTACAGCCTCCTCGGATGGTCAGACCCTGTCCATCGACTTTGCCACTTACAACCCGCTGAGCCTGGTACTCAAGGAAAAGGGATGGTTGGAAGCAGCCGCCAAGGAGCAGGGCGTAAATGTCGAATGGATCCAGTCCGCAGGTTCCAACAAGGCCAATGAAGCTCTTCGCGCCGACGCAATCGATGTTGGTTCCACAGCCGGTTCCGCTGCGCTCCTGAACCGTTCGAACGGTGCACCCATCAAGACCATCGCACTGTATTCGCAGCCGGAATGGGCGGCCCTGGTAGTGGATAGGGACTCGAAAATCGAGTCCGTTGAAGATCTGGCGGGCAAGACCGTGGCCGCTACGAAGGGCACCGATCCATACTTCTTCCTGCTGCAGGCGCTGGAATCCGCGGGCTTGAGTGAAGCTGACATCAAGCTGCAGAACCTCCAGCATGCCGATGGACGTACCGCCCTGGCCAACGGCTCGGTTGATGCCTGGAGCGGTTTGGATCCGATCATGGCCGCTGCCGAAAAAGACGGCGCGCAACTGGTTTACCGGAACTTGGATTTCAACACCTACGGTGCGCTGAACGCTCGCGAAGACTTCATCGAGCAGAGCCCCGAACTCGCCCAGCTCGTTGTCGATGCCTACGAAAAGGCTCGTGGCTGGGCAGCTGACAATCCCGAGGAAACCGCAGAAATCCTGGCCGACGTAGCAGGGCTCGAACCAGGAGTTGCTGCCACCGTGATTGAGGAACGCTCCAATCTGGACGTTCCGGCAGTTCCCGACGCCAAATTCACTGGAGTCCTGAGCAAGATTGCTCCCACGCTGGTCGCTAGCGGCGATGTCTCGGAGCAGGAATCCGTTGATGAAGCTCTGGAGAGCCTCATCGATGACCAGTTTGCCGTCAAGACAGACGCAACAAAGATCTCCGGAGAGTAACCAGCCATGAGCCCCACTAACGTGGCTGGAACCCGCGGAAGCCAAACACCTGCCAAGCAGAAGGCCAGCATGGCCGCAACGATCCTGCGTGCCCCGAAATGGCTGCTTGCGCTGGTCTTGCCGCTGACCACCCTGGCTGTGTGGCAATTTGTCACCGTTACCGGAATCGTTGCTCCGTGGACACTGCCAACTCCGGGTTCAGTGGTTTCTGCTGCCATTGAGCTCTTCCAGGATGGCGAACTCGGAAAGCACATCGGCATCTCCACTCAGCGTGTTCTTCTCGGTTTCGCCTTCGGATCATTGCTGGGCTTGGCGCTGGGTGCGCTTGTCGGGCTGTCCAAATTGGCAGATGCATTTCTGGGACTGAGCATCAGCGCCCTGCGTGCAGTCCCTTCCTTGGCTTGGGTTCCGCTGCTGGTGCTCTGGATGAAAATGGGTGAAGATTCCAAGGTCACACTCGTGATCATTGGTGCCTTCTTCCCGGTCTTTACCACCGTCGCCTTGGCGTTGCGCCATGTCGATGCCCACCTGGTCGAAGCAGCCCGCGCCTTCGGGTTGAAGGGATTGAAGCTGCTGCGCACCGTCCAGCTGCCCGCAGTGGTCCCTTCGATCTTCTCCGGCCTGCGTTTGGCACTAGCCCAAGCTTGGCTCTTCCTGGTCGCAGCCGAACTCCTCGGCGCGTCAATGGGCCTTGGCTTCTTGCTCACCGACTCGCAGAACAACGGCCGATTGGACCGCCTAATCATGACCATCGTGCTGCTGGCCGTCTTTGGAAAGATCACCGATGCCCTGCTGTCGATAGCAGAACGCTGGGCTATCAAGCGCTGGACCTGAAACCGGACCAGCTAGTACCCGTTGACAAAGCTACCCCTCACCAAAGAAAGTTTGCGATGACCACCGAATTGGCAACAACCTCAACTCAAGTTTCAGAGGCAGCACGCCAGGAATTCTGGGACGAAGCGGCGAACCTCTTGGATTGGGACACCCCGTGGCACACCACCAGCCGCATCATTCCGGCCGATCCGGATGCCAAGCGCGGACCGGAAATTTCTTGGTACCTCGGCGGCAAGCTGAACGCCGCAGTGAACTGCGCCGACCGCCATGTAGCTGCGGGACGCGGCCAGAAGGTCGCACTGTATTTCGAAGGCGAGCCCGGAGACCGGGTAGCCGTCACCTACAAGAATCTGCAGGAGCGGGTCTCCCAGGCAGCCAACGCCTTGGAATCCCTGGGTGTGGTGAAGGGCGACCGCGTGGTCATTTACCTGCCGGTGCTCATTGAAACAATTGTCATCACCTTGGCTTGCGCCCGCATCGGCGCCATCCACTCGCTGGTCTTCGGCGGGTTCTCCGCCGAAGCGCTAAGGTTCCGTGTGGAGGACACCAAGGCAAAGGTCCTGGTCACCACCGACGGCCAGTTCCGCCGCGGCACTTCGGTTCCGGTCAAAGGCAATGCCGATGCGGCCGTTGCCGGCGAGAACGAAATCGAAAAGGTCCTGGTTATCCGCCGCACCGGCGACGAAATCCCGTGGACCGAAGGCCGCGACATCTGGTGGCATGAGGTGGTTGATACCCAGTCCACCGAGCACCACGCGCAGGCATTCGATGCGGAAACACCGCTGTTCATCATGTACACCTCGGGAACCACCGGCCAGCCGAAGGGCTTGGTGCACACCACCGGCGGGTACCTGACGCAGGCGGCTGCCAGCTACAACCTGCTGTTCGCCAACCCGGACGAATCCCAGCGCGCCAAGGACGTGCACTGGTGCACCGCCGACCTCGCCTGGGTCACCGCGCATACCTACGAGATCTACGGCCCGTTGGCCAATGGCGTCACCCAGGTAATCTACGAGGGCGTCCCCAACGCCCCGCACCCGGGCCGCCACTTCGAGGTCATTGAACGCTACAAGGTCACCAGCTACTACACCGCTCCCACCTTGGTCCGCTCGTTGATGGGCTGGTTCCCGGACGGCATCCCCGCTCAATACGATCTGTCCTCGGTGAAGATCGGCGGCACTGTGGGTGAAGCCGTCAATCCCGAGGCATGGAAATGGTTCCGCCAGCAGATCGGCCGGGACAGCGAAGCAGGACTGCCGATGGTTGACACCTGGTGGCAGTCCGAATCCGGCGCGACCGTGCTTTCCCCCCTGCCGACCGATGGACATTTCAAGCCAGGCTGCGCCGCACGCGCGCTGCCGGGCATCTCGGTGGACATTGTCGACGATGGCGGCCTGAGCGTGCCGGCCAACCAGCAGGGCAATATTGTCATTACGCGCACTGGCCCGTCGATGGCCCGTACCGTATGGGGCAACCCGACGCGCTACTACACCAGCTACTGGGAACAATACGTAGAGCAAGGCTGGTTCTTGGCTGGCGACGGTGCCCGCTTCGATGAGGACGGCGATATCTACATCCTGGGCCGCACCGATGACGTGATCAATATTTCCGGCCACCGGCTTTCCACCATTGAAATCGAATCGGCATTGGTCACCCACCCCGGCGTGGTGGAAGCCGGCGTTTGCCCCACCCCGGATTCCAAGACCGGACACGCTGCAACCGCCTTCGTGGTACCGCTGGACAAGACCCTGGTTGCCGAGTCGCCTGACGAGCAGCTCGTTGCACGGCAGGCCGAGTTCATTGCTGAACTCCGTGATACCGTCGCGGTGCAGATCGGCCCGATTGCCAAGCCGCGGGAAATCGTCTTGGTTCCAGATGTGCCCAAGACCCGTTCGGGCAAGATCATGCGCCGCCTGCTCACCCAGCTGTTCGAGGGCACCACGCTCGGCGACACAACGAGCCTGCAGAATGAGCCGTGCATTCCGGAGATCAACGCGATCTGCCGCGCGCGCGGCTAATCGCTGCTCCCAAGCCCCTTGGGGTTAAACAAATGAAGCTTCTTCCCCGGCTGGGGAAGAAGCTTCATTTGATTTGCCGGTTAGGAATCCCCGGCCGTTGGCTTCTGGCTCTGGCCATCGGCCGCGCTGCCCTTGCCGTCCTGCACCGGGTCAGCGGTGGCTTCGGTGGCGAAAAGCTTCACTTCGGAGGCCCTTCCCTCGGCCCTGACCAAAGGGATTTCGGTGGTCATCAAGCTGAACTGGCCACCCTCATGGCGGTCAACCGCCTGGCCCACGGACTGCTCCAGGACCTTTCGAGCCACCTTGCCGCGAAGCACCAGCGGATCCTTGCTCAGGTCCTTCCACAATGCCACGCAGAGCAGGAGCATCACAATCACGAATGGCAGCGCCGAAACAATAGTGATGTTCTTCAGCCCGGTCAATGCCTCCGCCGGATGATCGCCGCCAGCCAGCAGCATCACCGCGGCCACAGCGCCGGTGGCCACGCCCCAGAAGATCACGGCCTTCTTGGATGGCTCTTCAGCGCCGCGTTCGCTGAGCGCACCCATCACGATCGAGGCCGAGTCTGCGCCGGTCACGAAGAAGATCGCAATCAGCAGCACGGTGACGACCATCAGCACGGTAGCCATCCAGCCCGACAGCGGGAGGCTGCCAAGCATGTCGAAGAGGATCAAATCGAAGTTGATGTCTGGTGCGCCATCAACAATGCTGGCCAGCTTTTCCCCGGTTTCCCCGGCGCGTTCAGCGCGTTCCTGAATACCGATGGCGCCGCCGCCGAAGATTGCGAACCAAATCAGGGTGACACTGGATGGAACAAGCAGCACGCCGGTAACGAACTGGCGAATAGTGCGGCCACGGGAAATGCGGGCGATGAACAAGCCGACGAATGGGCTCCAGGAGATCCACCATGCCCAGTAGAAGACAGTCCACGAGGACAGCCAATCAGACATTGCACCGTCGCCGGCGGCCGTACGCGAGGCCATCTCTGGCAAGTCGCCGATGAAAGCGCCAATGGCATCGGGAATGACGTTCAGGATGAACAGAGTTGGGCCGCCAATGAAAACGATCAATGCGATGATCAGTGCCAATACCATGTTGGTGTTGGACAACCACTGGATACCGCGCTCGATACCGGAAACGGCAGAAGCGACAAACAATGCGGTCAGAATGCCAATGATGATAACCAGAACGCCGGAACCGACCTTCTCCATCATCCCGGTGGCCTGGATGCCGCCGCCAATCTGCAATGCGCCCAGACCCAGCGAACAAGCCGAACCGAAGAGGGTGGCGATGATGGCCAGGATATTGATGGTGCGCCCGCCCCAACCATGGATGGCCCGGTCGCCGAAGATCGAGCTGAACATGGCTGAGAACAGCTGGGGGCGTCCCAGCCGGAAGCTGCCGTACGCCATGCCCAAGCCAACGATGGCGTACATGGCCCATGGGAATAAGGTCCAGTGGAAGAGCGTGGTGCCCATAGCGGTGCTCAATGCATCACTGGTGGAACCTTCCACCGTTCCCGGAGGAGGCGACATGTAGAAGTACAGCGGCTCGCCCACGCCGTAGAAGACCAAGCCGATGCCCATGCCGGTTGCGAACATCATCGAGATCCACGAGACCGTGGAGAACTTTGGCGTCTCGCCGTCCTTGCCCAGCGGGATGCGTCCAAAGTTCTTGGCCGCTACGACGATGGCGAAGACCGCGAAAACCGCGGCAGCAATGACAAAAAGCCAGCCAGTGTTGGTGATAACCCAGTCAAGGGCCGCGCTGGAGGCCTTGCCCAGCCCTTCGGGGCTAGCGAAACCCCAAATAATAAAGGCCAGCGCTAGAGCGCCGGCGATTCCGAATACCCAGTAATCCGTACCGGAAAGTGAGTACTTCTTAGGTCGTCTGTGACGAACTGAATGCAGTTCCTCAACGAGGTCGCCGATTGATTGATCCGTCTGCTTCATTGCGGTCTTCCTTCACTGGTGAGATCCCGCGGATAAGATCCGGGCGGAATCTGCCGAGCCATCGCCTCTCGAGTAAACGATCGCCATGCAGTGTGATTGATTGCGAATTGCTTTTCGGGTGTCGGTCCACTGTGTCTAAATCTCGCGTTGGAGCAGCCTGAAAGAAACAACTATTCTCCGCTAATATCCCGCGAATTATTCCTGCGAGTTGACTCGATTTAGCACGATTTTGACACGATAAATCCCAAAATGGGCCTTTTCCAGCATGGTCGACATCTCATCAAGGGTCAAATCAGATCCTTGATTTCTCGCCGTTTCCGGATCTTCAGCACCCCGGGATCACGTTGTTTACGCTGGCAGCGCCATCCATGTGAGCTTCCTCGCCCCACAGGGTTTTTCGCTCCCCGAACCCGTGGAACCATCAATTGGAACGCAATATTTCCCAAGATAAAACCACGCACTATTCGCTTTCTTATTTCGGGTGAAATGTCTGCGATTTCGTAATTTTTCTCCCCCAGAAGCACATCACGCTTGAACATGCATCATACGGAATACTTACTAATGAAGCACCGATTCAACCAGTCAGCTGGAGTCCACCCACTTTTAACGCGAAATACACTGGAACTTATCTTGACTGATTCAAAATAAGCAGGCATGCTGGGTACATGACATCACAGGCAGGGATCGAGCAGGTGCTGAAGGCGGCATCGATGCGGGTCACGCAACCGCGCGTTGCGGTACTTTCCGCCGTCGCGGCGCACCCGCACGCGGATACCGAAACCATCATTTCGGCTGTCCGTGAAGATCACCCCAATGTGTCGCACCAAGCTGTCTACGATTCACTCAGGCTCTTCACGAAACTGGGTGTCATTCGGCAGATACAGCCACAGGGCCATACCGCCCGCTATGAAGCCCGCGTTGGCGACAATCACCACCATGTGGTGTGCCGCCAGTGCGGAACGCTGGCGGACGTCGACTGCGCTGTCGGCGGCGCCCCGTGCCTGCATGCTTCCAATGACCACGGGTTCAGCATTGATGAAGCCGAAGTGATCTATTGGGGCACCTGCCCGGATTGCCAGGCTGCGAACGCATAGTTGCTGTCTAAGTAAACCCCTAGATTTGCCATCGTCATCAGCGCAGCTGCTGTGCGATGGATAAAACCAGATAAACCCTAAACAATCCGGAAGGAAAGAGCACATGTCTGAGATGACTGCAGGTCAGTGCCCAGTAGTTGGCGGCGCGGGTCGAATTCACCCTACCCAGGGCAATGCCAACACCGAATGGTGGCCGAATAAGCTGAATCTGAGGATTCTGGCCAAGAACCAGCAGGTTTCCAACCCGCTGGACGAGAACTTCGACTACATTGAAGCCTTCAATGCCCTCGACTTGTCGGCAGTAAAAGCCGACCTGACCGAAATCATGACCCAGTCGCACGACTGGTGGCCAGCAGACTTCGGCCACTACGGCCCGTTCTTCATCCGCATGGCTTGGCACTCCGCAGGCACCTACCGCTCGCACGACGGCCGCGGCGGCGGCGGCGCAGGCCAGCAGCGCTTCGCTCCGCTGAACTCGTGGCCGGACAACGTTTCGCTGGACAAGGCTCGCCGCCTGCTGTGGCCAGTGAAGAAGAAGTACGGCCAGTCGATTTCCTGGGCCGACCTTATCCTGCTGGCTGGAAACGTGGCTCTGGAAGACATGGGCTTCGAGACCTTCGGTTTCGCCGGCGGCCGCAAGGACGTTTGGGAAGCAGATGACGATGTCTACTGGGGCCCGGAAAAGGTCTGGCTGGACAGCGAACGCTACACCGGCAAGCGAGACCTGGATGCTCCTCTGGCAGCAGTGCAGATGGGCCTGATCTACGTGAATCCTGAGGGTCCTGACGGAAATCCGGATCCGCTGGCCTCGGCCGTAGACATCCGCGAAACCTTCCGCCGCATGGGCATGAACGACGAGGAGACCGTCGCGCTGATCGCCGGTGGCCACACCTTCGGCAAGACCCACGGCGCGCATGCCGATGACAAGATCGGCCCGGATCCAGAAGCAGCTCCGCTTGAAATGCAGGGACTGGGCTGGAAGAACGGCCACGGCACCGGCAAGGGCGCGGACACCGTGTCCTCGGGTCTTGAAGTCACCTGGACCTACCACCCAACCCGCTGGGACAACGAGTTCTTCCACATCCTCTTCGCCTACGAATGGGAACTGTTCGAATCCCCAGCAGGCGCCAAGCAGTGGCGCCCGGTCAACAATGGCGGAGCCGGCTTGGTCCAGCCTGCATTCGAGACCTTGGAACACCGCGAGCCACGCATGCTTACCAGCGACCTGGCCCTGCGCTTCGACCCGGTCTACGGCCCGATCTCCAAGAACTTCAAGGAGAACCCAGACCAGTTCGCAGACGCCTTCGCCCGCGCATGGTTCAAGCTGACCCACCGCGACATGGGCCCGAAGTCCCGCTACTTCGGCCCAGAGGTTCCTGCTGAGGACCTGCTCTGGCAGGATCCACTGCCAGCAGCTCCGCAGACCACCTTGGGTGCAACTGAAGTTGCCGCACTTAAAGCCCTGATCAACGATTCGGGACTGACCGTCCAGCAGCTGGTATCCACGGCTTGGAAGGCCGCTTCGACCTTCCGCACCTCGGATAAGCGCGGCGGCGTTAACGGCGGCCGCATCCGCCTGGAACCACAGGTCTCCTGGAGCGTGAACCAGCCTGAGCAGCTCAAGCCGGTAATTGCCAAGCTGGAAGAGATTGTTGACAACTTCAACGCCACTTCCGGGATCAAGGCTTCCTTCGCGGACGTCGTTGTCCTAGCCGGCAACGTCGGAGTCGAGCAGGCAGCCCTGGCAGCTGGCCAGCAGGTCGAGGTTCCATTCACCCCGGGCCGCGTAGACGCAACCCAGGAGCAAACCGACGTTGACCAGTTCGCATGGCTGGAACCAGTTTCCGACGGATTCCGCAACTACGACTCGGGCTTCGTCAAGCTGCCTAGCGAGTACTTGCTGATCGACCGCGCGAATCTGCTGGGCCTCTCGGCACCGGAAGCGACCGTACTGCTCGGTGGACTGCGCGTCATCGGCAATAACTGGGACGGTTCCAACTTGGGCGTCTTCACCGACACCCCAGGCGCGTTGACCAACGACTTCTTCGCGAACCTGCTGGAGCTGGGGTTGGAATGGACCCCATCCGCTGACGAGCAGACCTACACCACCACCGATGGCCGCTGGACCGGCAGCCGCGTGGATCTGGTGTTCGGTGCCAACTCCGAGCTGCGTGCACTGGCCGAGGTTTACGCTTCGGATGATGCCAAGGAGAAGTTCGTCAATGACTTCGCCTCCGCTTGGGCCAAGCTCATGGACGCAGATCGCTTCGAACTGCGCAGCAAGTAGCAGCTGCTGGGCCGCGAGCCCGTAGCAATTAGTGCTGGGCTGCTGCTTCCCGCAAGGGAGGCAGCAGCCCAGCACTTGTTTCATGCGGGAGCTGCCCGTCAGAACAGCGTCGCGGCGCCGCTGGCGAAGTCCGGGTTCTCCAGCTTCAGCAGCTCGGACTTGGCTTCCAAGCCTCCCAGGTAGCCGCCCAATGAACCATCGGTGCGCAGCACCCGATGGCAGGGCAGCACGATGGGAATCGGGTTGGTGGCGCAGGCTGAACCGACGGCCCGCACCGCCTTCGGCTTGCCGATCTGCTGCGCCAGTTGGGCGTAGCTCAGGGTATGCCCGTAATCGATATGACCCAGTTCCAGCTGCACCTGGCGGCGGAACTCGGTGGAGAGTTGCAAGTCCACCGGAAGATCGAAGCCATGCCGCTGGCCCGCGAAATACTCCTCCAGTTGCCGGGCGGCACCATCCAGGCTCGACTTGTCGCGCAGGATCCGCGGGCTGAGCTTTTCCGAGAGCACCTCCAGAATCCGGTCATGGCCTTCGGATTCAAAAGCGACCCGGACCAGCCCGGCATCGGTGCTGGCCAGCAGCAAGGCCCCCACGGGGCTATCGACCACGCGATAGGCAACATCAACAAGTTCCCGTGCACGGGCCCGTTCAACGAGCCGGTCCTGCAGCGAGTCGAGGACTTGCGCTTCAGCGGCCGTAGCCTGCTGCCAATAATTTTTTCCGTTCATGGCTGCTCCCGCCATAGTTCTTGGTCATCCATCCGGGCCCGCAGATTCTTGATCCCATCGGCGCCCGAACGCCGGGCGGCAGCTTCGGTGCCGGAAAGGATTCCGGCAATTTGCGCGTAGCTCATTCCGCCCAGGTAGCGGTAGGCCACCACCTGCCGCTGCTTGCCAGGAAGCTGGTTCACCTCATGCCACAGTTGCAGGTTTTCCAACTGCAGATCCGGCCGTTGGGCCGATGGGGCCAGGCTGTCCACGTCTTGGCCGATGAGGATTTCCGGCTTGTTCCTGCGCAACTCGTCAATGGCTTTGTTCCGGGCAATACGCACTAGCCATGCCAGGACATTGGCATCCTCCGGCAGTTGCGGGTACGCCTTGAGCGCGGCAAGGAACGTTTCGGACCAGGCGTCTTGCGCGCGATGCTCATCAAGCAGGGCACGGCAAACGCGCAGGACGTTCAGTCCATAGTCCTGGACTATCCGCTCGAACGGTGCTTGCATGGCTCTCCTGGAATTCTTGCGCCTTCATGGCTTCTCACCATGTAAACGTACGAGGAGACCATTTTGTGAGGCGTGAACGAAAAAAATTTACTTCTCGCAGAGACCCCATGGATTCCTAGAATGCCACCAGATCCAATTCGCTGGCGATCTGCTCAAGGCGGATCAAGTCCAAGTGGAGCATTTCGCCATTTTCCACGCCTTGGGGATCCGTGGTTCCGGCCAATGCGTCGCGGATGGTGCGCATGGTGGCCCCATGGCTGACAATCATGACCTTGCGCCCGGCATGCCTGCTGGCCAAGTCCAGCAGCGCTGGCACCGCACGGCTCAAGATCTGGGCACGCGGCTCACGCAGGTCCTTGGCAGCAGCCGATTCCGCTTCGCTGACCTCGGCCATGATCCGGCCTTCCAGCGGGCCGAAGCCGCGTTCAATGAGTTCCGGAACAGCGTTCCCCGTCTCGGCCCCGATCTGCTGGGCAATCAGCGCGGCAGTTTCCCGGGCACGTTCCAAGGGCGAAGCAAGTACCAGCGACCAGTTCTGGCCGATCAGCTGGCGCCCGACCTCGCGAGCTTGTTCGCGCCCGGTATCGTTCAACGGGATATCGGTACGCCCCTGCAGGCGCCCTGCAAGGTTCCAATCGGTCTGCCCGTGTCGCACCAGTGCCAGCGAAGTATCCATGACTCCAGCCTAACCGGGGTAATAGGTATCGAAGAATCTCCGATAACAGCTCCAATACGCAACGTTACGACTCATAGTTGGGTCACGAACGGTCATGTTGCGAAGATTATTACACCATCCCGAGCGGCTGAGAGATCTGGTTCGATGACGCCGCAGCAACCTGCCACATCCGGTGGTTACGGTGCTACCGCCAGAAACGATGCAGCCGCCTACCCGTTGGACGACAGCAGGAAGCGACATTGATTCCGGGATTCCTGCCTCGATCGCGGTCCGCCCTGCGGAGCCCGCGAAACCCCAATCGACGAGGAGTCGTAAGCCACCATGGCAGATCACAAGTTTGGATTCCGCACCCGCGCATTGCATGCCGGAGGCACCCCCGATGCCGAGCATGGCTCACGCGCAGTGCCGATCTACCAGACCACTTCGTTCGTCTTCAAGGACGCTGACGATGCGGCCAACCTCTTTGCCCTGCAGAAGTACGGCAACATCTACTCGCGTATCGGCAACCCGACCGTAGCGGCTTTCGAAGAGCGCATGGCTTCGCTGGAAGGCGGCATCGGAGCGGTAGCCACCGGCTCGGGCATGGCCGCGGAATTCGTCACCTTTGCGGCCTTGGCCCAGGCAGGCGACCACATTGTGGCTTCCTCGAAGCTCTATGGCGGCACCATCACCCAGCTCGATGTCTCGCTGCGCCGCTTCGGCATCAACACCACTTTCATCGACTCCAATGATCCCGCCGACTTCGAAGCGGCGATCCAGGAAAACACCAAGGCCGTCTACACCGAGGTGGTGGCCAACCCGTCCGGCGACATCGCTGACCTGAAGGGCCTGGCCGAGGTGGCGCACCGCCACAATCTCCCGCTGGTAGTCGATTCGACGCTCACTCCCCCGTACATCCTGCGCCCTATCGAGCACGGCGCGGACATCGTGATCCACTCGGCCACCAAGTTCATCGGCGGGCACGGCACCACCCTGGGCGGCGTGGTCATCGAGTCGGGCAAGTTCAACTGGGGCAATGGCAAGTTCCCCACCATGACCGAACCGGTTGCCAGCTACGGCAACGTCTCCTGGTGGGACAACTTCGGCGAGTACGGCTTCCTGACCAAGCTGCGCAGCGAACAGCTGCGCGACTTCGGACCGGCTCTGCCGGCCCAGTCCGCATTCCAGCTGTTGCAGGGCCTGGAGACCTTGCCGCAGCGCATGGACAACCACCTGTCCAACGCGAAGCAGGTCGCTGCCTGGTTGCAGGCCGATGAGCGCGTGACCTACGTGAACTATGCCGGCCTGGAATCCCACCCGCAGCACGCGCAGGCCAAGGAGCTGCTGCCCATGGGCGTCGGCTCGGTCTTCAGCTTCGGGGTGAAGGGCGGGCGCGAAGCCGGCTCGAAGTTCATCGAAGCCCTGCAGCTGGCCAGCCACCTGGCCAACATCGGCGATGCCCGCACCCTGGTGCTGCACCCGGCCTCCACCACCCACCAGCAGCTGAGCGCCGAGCAGCTGGTCTCCGCTGGCGTGCCAGAAGATCTGATCCGCCTGTCGGTAGGACTGGAAGATGTCGAGGACATCCTCTGGGATCTGGACCAGGCGCTGGCCGCTTCGCAGGAAGCGATTGCCGCTTCCGCCGCAGGGTTCGAGGCTCCGGCCTATGACGGTTCCGCCTGCGCATTGCCAACCGCTTCGAAAGGAGCAATCTAATGACTGCCGTTGATACCGCTTGGGAAGGCCCTGGAGCCGCACAGCGCCTGGAGATCCTGCGCGACACCAAGTCCATCGCCATTGTCGGTGCCTCGAACAAGCCATCGCGCGCCAGCTATTTCGTGGCTACCTACCTGCTCTCCTCCTCCAAGTACAAGGTGTATTTCATCAACCCGGTACTCGATGAGATCCTGGGCCAGCCGGTGTACAAGTCGCTGGCCGATCTGCCGGAGACCCCGGATCTGGTCGAGGTTTTCCGCAAGCACGATGACCTGCCTACCGTGCTGGACGAGGCCCTGGCCGTAGGCGCGAAGACCCTGTGGCTGCAGCTGGGATCCTGGCATGAGGAAGTGGCCCGGCGCGCCGAGGCCGCGGGCATGAATGTGGTCATGGACCGCTGCGTGAAGATCGAGCACGCCCGCTTCCACGGCGGCCTGCGCCTGGCTGGATTCAATACCGGCGTCATTTCCTCCAAGCGCCAGGTACTTGCCTAGGGAGTCCAAGATTCCAGGAAATGGGTGCATGCAATATTGCGTTGCATGCACCCATTTTTCTGCGGCAATTCCCCGGAATCGGCCGGTTTGGTCAACGACGCTGAACTTTTGCACGGAGCATTCCGAAGGAAGAACAAGACCTCTGACAAACCATGGTCGACGCAATTGGCCCACGGCATGCCGTGGGTGTGGCCCCGAAGTGCTCGACGCGTTCAATCACAGATCGAAAAATCTGCAAACCACAGCACTGCAACGCAAGGCCAAACGACCCAAACCCTAAAACAGGCAGAGAGAATCGATTTCGATTCGCTACGAGCGCGAACGAAAGAAGAAAAATCCCGCCCGCACTGCTATATGAAAACTCAATTCCCCTGGCCCGAGAACATTCCAGCATCTCGCAATAGCATTGCGCCGCACCCTCAATGCTGCACGGAGTTGAAATTTCTCTGGGCGAGGATTCCCTCTGCGGCACCCAGCTAAGAGGCATCGGAGACAGTACTCTGGGTTGACGCACTATTCAGAATTCTCCGGAAGCAGAAGCTTCCTTGGAAGTGCGCCAGTTGACTGGAGATACGAAGGAGCAGACAGTGGATGCAAATCGAAGAACCCTATGGTCCGTGGCCCTCGGGATGAGCTTGACTGCCTTGGTATGCAGCGGGATTGCCCTGTATTCTACGGGGGTCATCATGGATGAGAACAACCTGGACTCATGGCCTGCCCCGGCTCTTTGGGTGGTGGCGATTGTTGGTGTCGTGGGGCTGCTGATTAGCTTGCCCGGCTGGTTTGCTACCAAGGAAACCAAAAAGGCTTCCTAGCTGTTGCTTCCCTTGTCCATAATCGGAGCGTTCTGCCGTACGGCCTAGTTCTTTTGACCAGTTACGTCGCCTTCCACGTAGGTGGTGTATCCGCACAGCTTCCCGGTTTCATCGGTCGTCTTCGTCGCGGCGAAGATGATGTAAGGCCAGGATCCCAGGTCCCATCCGTCGCGTCCCCACCCTGGAACTTCGTACCACCCGGTACCGGCCAGCGATTCCATCCAGTCATACACTTCGCCGTACATATCGCGCTCGACAGTTGCCGGGACGGTAACGGTTTCGCGGCTGTCTTTGGTCGTGGTCTGCATAGGTTTTTGCATCCTTTCGCTTCACGGAAAGTGGGGCAGATTGCCAGCCTCCCGTCGAAGCCCTCCCCCGGTTGTTTTTCTGCCTGCTGGCGAAAAGAAATGAAGCGGGGCCAGCCGGAAACCCATCAACCCGTCAGGGGTGCGCAATCCACGAAAATCTTGGGCCGAAAAAGCGACGAAGGAGCGCGGACCAAGAATTTCTGGTGGAGCACGCCCGAAGCGCAGCGAGTGGCTTGTGGGTTTGGAGGTGGCCCGTACACTCCGAAGGACAGCAGCAAAAACAGGAAAAGACCGGACGAAGTCCGGGCCACCAACCGGACACGCCAGCGGACGCCCGACACACCCTGGAGACGAGCTTGCGAGGACCCAGGGTGTTCAACGGGACGAGAAACCTCATGGCATACCTAGCCTGCGTCTAACGTCCACGACTATCCTGAACGGGGAATGCCCGCATGTTCAGAACCCACAGCGGGATTTGTAGCCAAAGTTTATCAACGCTAACTGAAAATTGACCCTCTACCGCCAATCGAAACTTGACCCCTCCACGCCCAATTTGTTCTATACCTGCTCAGCGTTGCGCAGCAGATCCTGACGGTTCTTCACCCGATATGAATCCCCAGCCAAAGACAACACCTCCGCATGATGAACCAAACGATCAATCATCGCCGAAGCAACAACATCATCACCGAAAACCTCACCCCACCGGCCAAAAGGCATATTCGAGGTCGCCAGCACCGACCCCTGCTCATATCGATGAGCAATCAGCTGAAAGGACGCAGACCCTGAATGAGATTCAGGGTCTACGTCCTTATCGCGGGGCTTGATAATACGGTAGTGACTCAGTAGTTTTCGCCAAATACTATTCGCGATCCTTTGCCAACGTCCATGAACGTAAGGTCCACGGACTTATCAGGCTGATCAGCATACACATGGTAGAAGTGTGCTGGACCGCCGCGCTCGAACTCGACCATCGTGAAGTTGGATGAGGTGACTTCTACCGAATCCATGTCGGTCTTCAGCGCAGCTAGCTGTGTGTTCATGACTGTTTCGTCTAATTTGTCCATGATCACTGAACACGCTTTGTCATGGTCAGTTGTTTCTGCAGCCTCAAGTAGTACTCGAACTGCTTCCTGTGGATCGCTGACGGGTTTTCCTCCGTCACAAGCCTGCTTCCTATCGGCTGAACACCCTGCTGCCGAAAGAGCTAGCGGAAACAGCAGTAGTGGGGCAATAATCTTTGAGATGCGTTTTTCGTACACAAATGACCTTTGCAAATCGAATGAGCTGTACGACTAGATCCTATGCGCGTACCAAGTTACATTCAGTGGTTTCAGCTGAGTGAAGGGCTTATTCAAAGTAGCGTTGCTGTGGTACGAGAGGTATGGGACATCATTGATTTTCTTAGTGGTCACCATGGTGTGCGTCATATTCTTAATCTTGGCACCGTTCGTTTTGTACTGAAGGATATCTCCAGGAACGAGGCTGTAGACACTGGCAAGACGTGAAGCCCGCTTTGATTCATTCCGGGCAAAACGATAGAAATTTTCAGCACCGCTCCAAGTCCAGCTGGTCATGACACCATTGCCAAACCATTTCGAGTTGCTCTTGTAGTAGCCTTCAATTTTCTTCCATCCACCTGCATAAAGCGCTTGGGAAGCGAAATTAGTACAGTCGTAGCCGTGCCTCTTATAGGCAGGATTGTACGACTTAGCCCACTTGATTGCGTAGTTTGCAACTTTCGTCTTGTTGGACGAACTAAGCTTTGAAGCCGCCATTTCGGCGACGTTCAGGGGGAGAGGATTGATTAATGCCCCACTGTCCTCCTCGCTGCCAGGGACAGTGGGGTCAACTTCGATTTCCTCTTCTTCGGTAGTTAGAGCTAGTGCCGCAGACTGCGAGACAAGATACTCATCATCCTTCACTACGATGTTTTGGATCTTGCCAGTGTCGTCGATTGTTAGCTCATAAGGGATGAGCTCGCTCCTGAGCTGGTCAAGTTTTTGGGACACGAACTTTGATCTTTTTGTACATTTCCTCAAGCAGTCAAAGCTAGAGGATCCCTTTCCTGATACGAGTCCAGAACCGCCTGGGGGCTAACTCCGCCATTTGCCGTATACGGGCGCTTCCGGTTGTACCAAACCGCGATGCACTCCTTCACTGCGGCACACGCAGCCACCCTGCTGCTGAAGAACCTGTGGTGGAACATATCCTTCTTGATCGTCCAGAAGGCTGACTCGGCGACGGAATTATCCCAGGGACACACCGGCGCGTCCCGTCGACTACTGCACCCTGTGCGCAGCACACCACCTCTGGAACGCGCCGAGGTACATTGGGGCCTCGGTCTGAATGGAACACACTACCAAACTGGATGAACGCCTGCGACGCAGCAAGCCCCCTCGCGTCAATGGCCAACTACGTTTACATGTTCTTACCCATTGACCAGCCCACGATCTGTCGCGAATTCAAATCGATCACCGTCGCCAAATACAACCAGCCTTCACCGGCGCGCAGGCAGGCAATATCGCCTAACAGTTTCGCCGCAAGCCGCGAGGAGCGGAAGTCACGCATACCGAGATTGTCGACCCTATGGTTTTCTATACGCACCGTCCGGGATTGGCGCTCACGCACGGTCGTGGTTTTGAAGGCGCTCATCCGCCTGGCCCGGATTCTCAGCTCTTTCATGAGCGACATCACCGTGGATGTCGAGATGTCTTCCTCATGGTTTTTGCGGATCAAATCCACTAATTGTCCGCCACCGGCGACCTGGTTGGACGCCTCACACTCGTCCTGGAGCAGTTTCGTGCGGTGTGCTCGCAGGACTTAGGCTTCGCTCAGCTCTTGGCAGGCGTTCAGACATCGGTAGTGACTGCCCCTGGAATTCTGGGTTTCCTGCCCATCCAGTTCACTGGATACTCGCCTATGTGGGCTTCGATGAAGTCTAAGACCGCGCTTACTCCTTACTGTTCGAGGCGCGATAGGCGCCGACAACTTTTATGAAGCCGTTCTCCCGTTTCACCTTCAACAGTTCTTTGCGCAGGTTCTCGTTGTGGACCGTTTCACTGGGCCGTGTTCTTCGGTTTCCGCTATGGGACGCTCGGCGCGGTCGGCGCGGGATTCTGAGCGCTCATTGACCTCTATTTGAAATAAGAGCGCCATAGGTAGGTCTAGTACTGTTTAATGCATTTAAGAGTTTTTTAAATTTACGACATCGAAAGGCTTTGGATGTCGCGCTCACAATCAATTACCCTGCGTCCATTTCGCAGCGCAGACACCGAATTCTTTGCCAGCATGGCCTCGGATGAACGTGTAGCTCGTTTTATTGGGTATGGGGAGCCATGGGACCGGCAAACCATCAACGCCTGCGTTAAGCAATCCCTCCAACATGAACCACTCGACACTGTGGGGGGCTCTCGATGGTTCCTAGCTACTGAAGCAAATGCAGCAGTGGGCCTCGCGTTTTGCACCCGGCAGGAAAGTTGCGTGGAGGTCGGTTACTGGGTATCTCCAGATCAATGGGGGCGAGGAGTTGGTGGAGCCGTGCTCGATAGCACCCTGATTTCAATTCCCAAGATATACGGAATTACGAAATTCAGTGCCCGCGTAGCTCCGGCTAACACTGCTTCAACCCGACTGCTCACCAGTCGAGGATTCAGACTGGAAAAACGTGATGACATGCTTGAGTACTACACACTGGAATAGCCTTCTGTGGGTAACCGAACGCAGCCTAGATTCCTGATTGAACCAGTTGGGGGTGAAATGTATTTGGTTTAGTAGCCGATCCGTAGAATTTTGGCACGCGATTATTGAACCGTTCTTCAAGGGGTTCGGTAGATCTAACATGAAACCTGCTATGTCATGCTGAATACTTTCTATACTGCAAATATGACTTCCCCTCCTACCTCGACCATCGGGCTTGGTACTTGGTCCCGTGAACCAGGTACTGCTCTAGTGCAAGCAACTGCCTTGCCTAGCGATGCGACCTCATCATTTGTGATTCTGAGCGAAACGCACACCATTGAGGTCTCTACGGAGTGGGAGCCTCATTCGCACCTGGCCCATGAGCTCTTATGGACCCAAGATGGGACACTCACCGCTCAAATCGAAGGACAGATTTTTACGGTCTCCGAGGGTCATGGTCTGTGGATTCCGTCCGGAGCGCTGCACGGTGGACGCCTGACCGCACATGTAGAACTTTTCAGCGCGTTCTTTTCCCCTGAACGAACCACCACCCCATTCAGTACCCCTACAGTGATCGACATGAAACCGTTGCTTAAGTCGTTGCTGGTCCATTTATCCAGTCGGGAACTGAGCCAAGAAGCCAGAGCGCGTGCGGAGGCTGTAGTTTTCGACGTACTCAAACCATCAGCTCATCAGCTAGCGCTGCGCTTGCCCGATGACCCTCGTATCCATGGCATTGCCAACCGTTTACTAGCCAACCCTGCGGATAACCGATCTCTCGAGCGATGGGCGGTAGATGCTGGAATCAGCTCACGAACCATCACGCGAGTCTTCCGCGAAGCAACCGGCTTATCCTTTGCCCAGTGGCGTCAAGCGGTGAAAATTCATCGCGCCCTGGAGCTGCTCACCAACGGTGAAGGCGTCCAAGACATCTCTGAAATGCTGGGCTACGCGCAGCCGAGTACTTTTATCGACGCTTTTCGACGCACCATGGGCTCCACACCTGGCACATTCACCTTAGCAAATGTGAATAGGTGACCGAAAAGCCGGATGCACTGTCAGAAATCATCGATTGCTGACATCGATTAGTTAACTTAGACTTACCTAAGTGAAAATACCTATTCAAATCGGACGTATTCAATCCGTTCCTTACGCATGCTAGACGTGGCGTCCGGAGCAGCATCCGCCGCAGCCGGAACGATGCTCGCCCACGAGGTAGTGCTGCGCTACGGCAAAAGCACTGTAGTGGACGGTGCTTCCATCCGTTTATCCCCGGGTGAAGTCACCACACTCATTGGACCCAATGGCAGCGGGAAATCCACACTTCTCCGTTCCATGGCAAGGTTGCATGAGCGCGCCGCGGGGGTGATCACGCTCTCCAATTCTCACGGGGAGGCCCGCGAAATTAGCACGCTGAATGGACGAACATTCGCCCACGAAGTTACGCTCTTCGCGCAGTCCCACGCCACCCCGGAAGGGTTAGCCGTGGCAGATATCGTCGCCTTCGGTCGCCATCCATATCGGCGCGGTTTCTCGGGGCTATCCGATACGGATCATGCGGCGATTGCCTCGGCCATGGAACTGACTGGCACTACCTCGATGTCCCGGAAGGCAGCTGGGGAACTATCCGGTGGAGAACTTCAACGTGTCTGGTTGGCCGTGTGCTTGGCACAGCAAACCAATGTGGTGCTTCTCGACGAGCCGACCAATCACCTCGACTTGAGATATCAGGTCGAGACCCTAGATCTGGTCCATGATCTAGCCCGTCAAGATCGGCTAGCCATCGGCATCGTCCTGCATGACCTGAATCAAGCCGCCGCGTTGGCTGATCGGCTGGTGCTGATGAAACACGGCCGGGTATACGTCTCAGGAACCCCCGCTGAGGTCCTCACCGCAGATAACCTCTCGGAGGTCTATGAGATCCCTGTGCAGGTCCTCTCTGATAAGCAGAATGGATTGTTGCGCATCGAACCGGTTAGCCGCCACCGGATGAGCTAACCACTTTCTTTCTACCACCGAAACATATAATTACAAGGGAAAACCTATGCCTACACTCGCTCGAAATGCAGTCACTTCAGCGGCCGCTCTAGCACTGTTGTTCTCAGCCACCGCTTGCGGTACCACGGACATTAGCAGCGCTGGTGCCGAACGGAGCCCCGCTGCCGCATCCGCAAGTTGCGCGAATGACACCACCGCCACTAGCACAGATCCGGTATCTATGACCGATGATCTGGGCCGCACACTTGAATTGGATAAACCAGCCGAGCGCGTGGTGGTGCTCGAATGGCAGGAAATTGAAGATGTACTAACCTTGTGCGTCACTCCGGTGGGCGTCGCTTCCCCAGATGGATATAGCACCTACGTCACTGCAGAGGAGCTGCCTGAGGGTGTTGCTTCGGTGGGTGAACGTGGCGAGCCAGATCTGGATTCGATCTACGCGCTGGACCCCGACTTAATCATCGTGGACGCTTTTAGTGAAGAAGACCCCGTGCTGTCGCAGCTTGATAAGGGCGACGTTCCCGTATTGGCGGTCAAGGGCAACGATTCTGCGGATCCCATCGGCAACATGAAAAAAGTCTTCTCACAGGTCGCCGAAGCCACCGGCCGCACCGAGCGTGCTGCGTTAGTGCTCAACGAATTCGACGCCCACTTGGCGCAGAAAAAACAGGAAGTCTCCGAGGTGAAGTTGGAAACCACCGACTTCCTCTTCTTCGACGGTTGGGTTGACGGCTCCAACCTGACGATTCGTCCATACACTGACGGGGCTCTGTTCACAGAGCTTGGCAAGGAACTGGGCCTGAGCCCAGCTTGGAACGATGACATCAACAAGTCCTTCGGATCCGGCGGCGTGAACAAAGAATACGGACTGGCCCAGACGGACATAGAAGGCCTAGCGGGCGTTGGCGACGTCAACCTGTTCTACTCCAACGACGCAGGCACCGGGTGGACCACCGAGCTGGAATCCAGCGAGATCTGGAACAACTTGACCGCAGTCAAGGATGGCCGGACCTTCCAGTTCCCAAACATCTGGGGTGCCGGCGGGCCGAAATCCACCAGTCAAGCGGTAGATGCCTTCACCGATGCACTGACCTCCGCCTCGGAAGCCAAGTAGCGTACAACTGAAATGAAAACCGCTGAAAAATCAGCAGAGCGACACATCGTGGACAGCAGGGTCGGCATCCGAATGACCGGCCCTGGTTATTCCCCCGCGCCAGTCACCGGTACCCGTCTCGCCACTGGCCTAGGTCTGCTCGCCGCCTTAGCGGCAGCGGTACTGCTGGTGGGTGCTTGGCACCTCACCCAGGGGACCTCCGGTATTGGTTTGGGTGAACTGCTACGCGCACTCACCGGAGATGACACCCGTATCGGAGGGGTAGGAGCCGCCGAGATCTTCACCGGCTCCCGGCTACCGCGCCTCTGTGCGGGTGCCGCCGTTGGTCTGGCTTTGGGGGTGGCAGGTTCATTGCTCCAATCCGTCACCCGCAACCCGCTGGCCTCGCCGGACACATTGGCTGTCACCTCTGGTGCATTCTTCGCGTTGAGCGTGGCTGCTGCCTTGGGAATAAGCATGTCCACGCTGGCTTCCAGCACTCTCGCATTCGCTGGCGGGCTGCTCGCCGCCGGGATCGTATTGGCTATCTCTGGGCGCAGCGCGGGAACCGCCACCACCCGGTTGATCCTCGCTGGCTCTGCCATCGCCATGGCGTTGGAAGCAGGCAGCGGAATCATTTTACTGCTGTTCAAGGAAAATACGACTGGACTGTATGCCTGGGGTTCAGGGTCGCTGGCCCAATTAAATCTCGATGCATTCTTGCGCAGTCTGCCAGTGATCTTGGTGGTGCTGGCCATCTGCCTCTTGCTCTCTCGCCGACTGGATGTCCTGTCCTTGGGTGATGAAAACGCTGCGGTGCTCGGCATCCCGGTGCGCTCAACCCGCACTCTCGCCGTCCTGTGTGCTGTGCTGCTCACCGGCGTTTCCGTTTCGCTGTCCGGCCCGATTGCTTTTGTAGGGCTTGGCGCCCCCGTGCTCGCCCGACTGCTGTCGCGCCGCCTGGTAGTCTTGCGCCGTCAACTGTTCTTGCTCCCCGCCACCGGCCTGATTGGTGCGCTACTGATCCTGCTGGCCGATGTTTCGCTTCGTGCCTCGCTCGGTGCGCAAGGTGCGGCTTCCATTCCTACTGGAGTTCCCACCGCGATCCTGGGCGGGGTGCTGATCATCATCTTGGCAATGCGACTGCCCGAAGCTTCCAGCTCCCGCAACCCGTTACAGGTAGCAAGCAAATTGCGCAGCAACCGCCGATTCGTTCTCACCATGACGCTGGGATTCAGTTTGCTGTTGGGAGCCGTGATTCTAGGCCTTTTGGCCGGGAGCATGTTACTCAAGCTGGGAGATCTCGCCTTGTGGTTCCAGGATGATGCGCCCAAGCTCATTGCCCGAGCCTTCTCCGAACGTGCACCACGGACCAGCGCGGCGCTGGGTGCCGGAGCCGCCTTAGGACTGGCTGGTTGTTTGGTGCAGGGCGCCGTGCGAAACCCATTGGCCGAGCCCGGAATCCTGGGTATTACCGCGGGGGCAGGGCTGGGCGCGGCTGTAGTGGTCACTGCCTTTGGCGGTTCCCGCTCGCTACTGGTGATTTTTGCGGTGATTGCCGGGCTCGCGACCTTCGCTGCCATCACCGCGCTAGCCTGGCGTCGAGGATTCTCCCCTGAACGTTTTGTGCTAATCGGCATCGGTGCTGGCTACACGCTCTCTGCGGTCACCACCTACCTGCTGCTGAGCATTAATTCGTGGGAAACTCCGCGCATCTACACCTGGCTGTCTGGCTCAACTTATGGACGTCAGTTCGCAGACGTGTTACCTGTTCTGACGGTGTTGGCATTAGCTCTTCCGGTCGTACTGCTCATGGGACGCAAGCTGGACCTGCTAGCCATCGACGAAGACCTGCCCCGGGTGCTGGGCGTCAAGACCATTCGCATCCGATTAGTCTCATTGTCCATTGCCGCGCTGCTTGCGGCACTCAGCGTCGTGGCCGTAGGTGTGGTTGGCTTTGTCGGACTCATCGCCCCGCATCTGGCGCGGTCGTTGGTGGGTTCCCGCCATCACCGGGCGATCCCGGTGTCCATGGTTTTCGGAGCCTTGCTAGTTTGCCTGGCCGATACCTTGGGCCGTACCGCAATCGCGCCGGCACAGATTCCCGCCGGTCTGATCGTGTCGTTACTCGGCTCCCCGTACTTCATTTGGCTTTTGTACCGATCACGCGCCTAGGTGTTAAGCGAGGATCCTAACCGACGCCGCCTCCACCCCACCTAATAGTAAGGAATCATGGCGAAACGCTCTGCCCGGCAAACGAGAATCCAGGCCTTTGACCCCGAGCAGCACCCGGCGCAACTACGGCATCTGGGTTGCATATCAGGTCCGTGGGAAAGTCTCATGGCAACGGTCAACGCTCGGCTGCTCACGATACAGTCATCAGATGCCACCATACTCGGTGCCGCATTGCTTACCGCCCGTTCGGCGACTGCATACGTGAAGATCTCTGGGGTTCTTGCCCGCGACACAGCTGCATATGAAGAGCTCGTCCGTGCGGTGCTGGACTACGCCAGGGAAAAAGATCTGGCCTGCGTGAAATGGGAAAGCTGGTCGGAAGAACCGTGGCTCGCAGACCTGGCTGAACAAATGGGTTTCCAGTCGTTGCCTGCTCCACGCTTCACCACAGATGCGTCGGTATCGATTCCAAAATTCGGCTATGTGCACTGGTCACATCCAGCCCGATATCTGCGTACCTCGCACTACCAGCAAAGCGAGAACTTCACCTGCGCGGCGGTTTCCGCGCTGGCCGCGCACGGGGAAACGATGAGCATTGCAACGATGGATCGCCTGCGTACCGCCGAGTTGTTACTGTGGCGTCAAGCGACTAATTTCATGGCTTGCGAACCCGTGGGGCTCGGGCTGGCCATCGCTGAGCGCTGGCCAGCAAGCTCAGTTCAGGTGTCTTTGGATACCGATAAGCCAGTAATCGTCGACTATTATCCCGAGGTTGAACGTGGCTGGCGGGGCATCTTGCAGGCTGACTCGCGCCGCCGTGCAGAAGCTACCGGGTTGCCGGTGACCTCTATGCGTATGGAAATCTCACAGATTCACAAAGTATTAAGTCAGGGTGCCCGCGTCTTGTTGCTGGTGTCATTGCAGCAGATGCTCGGCTACGATGTTCCGCACTGGCTACTCTGCCATGGAACGGCTGGTTCCACGGAACGTCCCGTCATTCTCATCGAGGATCCTTGGGTCGATGTTAGTAGCGGGGAGAGCTGGGTGGATGCTACCTGCCTACCGATAGCTTTCCAGCAACTAGAAGCCATGTCTTGTCTCGAGTCAGATGGCTATCGAGCTGCGCTGATTCTGACTGAGAGTGCTCACTAATCACCAATCAAGTTCGTCAATAACAAAAGAGTTCGACACCCGTCCAGAGACATCTTTCAACTCAATGGTTGCGAGAAGTCTCGCCGGGCACCGCTCCCCAGCCGAGAACGAGAATCCTTGAGAACTCACTAGTCCTAGAATCTCCCAACCATGTGCCGCAACTAATTTCGTTGGATCGTGCGGGCCTCGTTAGTCGCGAGAGGCTTTTCAGGGACTCCACGACAAGTCTCATCGGATCCCCTCGCGGATCAATCAAGGCTAAGGCGCCGATCACCAAGTCCAGGGCTTCCTCGTCATTTGATTCCGCTGCGATGCCACTGGATTCATAATGAGCTATTCGGTTCGCTGGTAGGACGGGCCGAATTCGATACAGCCCTCGACGCGATACTTCCCCGATGCTACTTCGGTGATCACGAACTTGGTTCGGCAGTAACGCTCGAACTAGATAACAATCGAACTCTCCGGTGAAGTTCGCGAATACGACCTCGAGCTGCGGGCCGCTGGCATCTATGGCAGTGACGCCGATCCGGGATTGCCGGTGGGCCCCATGGTTTTCACCGTCAAAGTAAATTCGACCCCAATGCAACTAGGAAGCATGCGAGAACGCACTAACGAATCCATCGCCAAATGCCAATCCAACGGAAAGACTTTAGCAGACGCCCACTAGTGCAAATATCAGAGCTGACCTCAGATCGCCTCCACGCTGTTCCGGTCGAAGTTATACCTTGGCAGAGGAACATCCGAAGAGAAAAGGAATGCACAAAGGACCGTTGCATTTCAGCCAACTCGACCGAACGCATTCAAGCGCGGAGAGTGGCATGGCTTGATCCAGGCACGTCATCCTGACGCAACTCATTCGCCCGGCAACCTATGATTCCTGTCGAATTCATGAACTGCCCGCCCTGGTTCCTGGCCGTACAGACGTCTTGCTCATTAGCTGGGTTTCCAGTCAACTGAGGCCGCACAGTTAGCGATTTCCGGAGGAAAGAATCGAGTCGCACGCTGCCTTGGTTACGCATATCTCCCAGCGTTGATTCTGCATAACCCCTAGCAAACCCACTCAAAACCAACTAAAGCCAAAGATTCCCCAGATTTTCACTTGACGATGCCACATAATCGGGCATAAAGTCATGGAAACACAGATCAATGTGTTGCAGGTCATGAGGAATTGCGGAGGCAAGAATGTTCGCCGAAGAACGACACCGGCTGATCGTTGAGCAGCTGGAAGCTGACGGGAAAGTAACCGTCGCCCAGCTCGCGCAGCGCTTCGATATCACCCGGGAAACCGTGCGGCGGGATCTGGCCCAGCTGGAATCCGAGAACTACCTGCGCCGCGTCCACGGCGGAGCGGTCACCATCACCGAAGCCAGCACCCGCGAGGAAAGCTACGTGGTGCGCACCGCCATCCATTCAGAGTCCAAGGCCCGCATCGCCCAGCGCGCGCTGAGCCTGCTGCCGGTCTCCGATGCCTCGGTCATCATCGACGCGGGAACCACCACGGAAATCCTGGCCGAGCGCATGCTCAAGAGCACCGCGGGCACCGGACTGGTGGTCATCACCCACGCCCTGCCCATTGCCTCGGCGCTGGTCCACAGCCCGGATGTCGCCTTGGAGCTGATCGGCGGGCGGGTCCGCGGCATCACCGGCGCCTCCAGCGGAGCCCGCACCGTGCAGGAGTATTCCCAGTACCGGGCAGACATCGCCTTCATCGGCACCAACGGGCTGCATGCAGGATTCGGCCTGAGCACCCCGGACCCGCTGGAAGCTGCCGTCAAGCGCGCCCTGGTCGCCAGTGCCCGCCGCGTGGTGCTGCTGGCCGACGGATCCAAATTCGACCAGGAAACCCTGGTCTGCTTCGCCCGGCTCGAAGACATCGACACCCTGGTCACCGACCAGCAACCCGGCACTGAACTTGCCGCTGCGCTGGAAGCGGCGGATGTCGAGGTGGTGATCGCATGATTATCACACTGACCGTCAACCCGGCGCTGGACAAGACCATCGAATTGGTCGCCGCATTGCAGCCCGGTGCGGTGCAGCGGGCCGCTGGCAGCCACCTGCAGGCCGCAGGCAAGGGCGTGAATGTTGCGCGGGCCATCCTCGCCGCCGGGCAGCGGACCCTCGCTGTACTCCCCGGAGCTGGAAACGATCCGCTCATTGCCGCCCTTGCCGCCGACCAGTTGCCCTACCGGGCGCTGGAAATCAATGCTGCGCTGCGCACCAACACGACGCTGACCTCGCCGGATGGATCGACCACCAAAATCAACGAGGCCGGTCCTGAGCTGGACGCGGCCACGTTGGAGCAGCTCTCGGAGCTGGTGCGCGATTCCTGCGCTGGCGCCGATTGGCTGGTCATGGCAGGGTCGCTGCCACCCGGGGTGCCGGCGAACTACTACGCCCTGCTTACCGCGTCGTTGCGCGAGCAGCTGGGCTCGAAGTGCCCGAAGATTGCGGTGGACACCTCTGGGGAGCCGCTGCGCCAGCTCTTCGCCCACGACGAGATCCACATCCCGGATCTGGTCAAGCCCAACGCCGAAGAGCTTGCCGAGCTGCTGGGCGAGGACCTGGGCGAAGCCCAGCTCGAAGCGGACCCCGGGCTGGCCGCTCGCGCCAGCTCCAAGCTGCTGCGCCGCCCCGGGGCCGCGGTGCTCACCACCCTGGGTGCGCACGGCGCGGTACTGGCCACTGCCGAGGGCTGCTGGCACGGCTGGCCGCAGCCGATCACCCCGCGCAGCACGGTAGGTGCCGGCGATTCCTCGCTGGCCGGCTATCTGCTGGCAGACACGGCAGGCCACTTGCCGGCGTTCAAGCTGCGCCAGGCCATCGCCTACGGAACCGCGGCGGCCTCGCTGCCCGGCTCCGGCATCCCAACCCCAACCGACCTCCGCATCGATGCGGTCAGCGTCATCGAACTCACCCCAAGGCAAGGATCCTGACCATGAGCGATCTGATCGAAACCCGGCTCGTCACCCTGGATGCGCATCTAGGTTCCACGAGTACCGACGTCATCAAGTACCTGGCCCAGCAGATCACGCAGGCCGGGCGAGCCGCCAGCGCTGCCGAATTGGCCGAGCATGCCTTGGCCCGCGAGGCGAAGACGGCCACCGGCGTGCCCGGCGGCATCGCGATTCCGCATTGCCGCTCAGCAGCGGTCACCGTTCCCACCCTGGCCATGGCCCGGCTGGGCACCCCGGTGGACTTCGGTGCCAAGGACGGCCCGGCAGATCTGGTCTTCTTCATTGCCGCCCCGGAAGGCGCCGACAAGGAGCACCTGAAGCTGCTCTCCAAGCTGGCCCGCGCACTGGTGAAGAAACCCTTCACCGCGGCCCTGCGTGCAGCCAGGAGCAACGAGGAAATCGTCGCGTTGGTCTCCGAAGTACTCTCCGATGCCCCCGCCGCACCAGCTGCACCAGCAGCTGCACCCGCTGCCACGGCGCGGCCGAAGATCGTGGCCGTCACCGCCTGCCCGACCGGCATCGCCCACACCTACATGGCCGCCGATTCCCTGGCACAGGCCGCCGAAGAACTCGGCATTGACTTCGCTGTGGAAACCCAGGGGTCCTCGGGGTCCAAGCCGTTGGATCCGGCATTGATCACCCAGGCCGACGCGGTGATCTTTGCGGTGGACGTCGACGTGCGCGACCAATCGCGGTTCGCCGGCAAGCCAGTGATCCAGGTTCCAGTCAAGCGCGGTGTGGATGAACCCGAAAAGCTGCTCAAGGATGCCTTGGCCGCGGCCAAGGATCCGGCGGCCCGCAAGGTACCAGCCGGCAACGAAACGGCAAACGAGCGCTCCACGGATTCTGCTTCCGAGGGCTTCGGCGCTGGCCTGAAGCGCGCGCTGCTCACCGGTGTCTCCTACATGATCCCATTCGTCGCCGGTGGCGGCCTGCTGATCGCTCTGGGCTTCCTACTCGGCGGCTACGCCATCACTGATGCAGCAGACCAGTACTTGACCGAAAATACGCTGTTCAATCTGCCGGAAGCTGGCTTGCTGGCCTACCTCGGCGCGGTGGCGTTCAAGATCGGTGGCCTGTCCATGGGCTTCCTGGTCCCGGCGCTGGGCGGTTACATCGCCTATGCCTACGCCGACCGTCCGGGCATCGCCCCGGGCTTCACCGCGGGTGCCGTGGCAGGCTTCATGGGAGCCGGGTTCATTGGCGGCATCGTCGGCGGCGTTATCGCCGGCCTGGCCTGCCGCTGGATCAATTCCTGGACCGTGCCACGCTGGCTGCGCGGCCTGATGCCAGTGGTCATCGTGCCGTTGCTCGGTTCCATCATCGCTTCGGGCCTGATGTTCCTGTTCCTTGGCGGGCCGATTGCCCAGCTCACCGAAGCCCTCAACGGCTGGCTGGGGGGCATGTCCGGCACCGCGGCGGCGATCCTCGGCCTGGTCCTGGGCCTGATGATGGCCATCGATTTGGGCGGGCCGATCAACAAGGTCGCTTATTCCTTCGCGGTAGCCGGCTTGGGCGCCGGTTCGGTGGCCGAGAACCCGGCCCCGCTGATGATCATGGCAGCCGTGATGGCTGCCGGCATGGTTCCGCCGCTGGCGATGGCCCTGGCCACCGCGGTGTCCCCGAAGCTGTTCACCGGGGCGGAACGCGAAAACGGCAAGGCGGCCTGGCTGCTGGGTGCCGCGTTCATCTCCGAAGGCGCCATCCCCTTCGCCGCGGCCGACCCGCTGCGCGTCATCCCGGCCTCCATGGTGGGTGCCGGGGTCACCGGCTCGCTGATCATGAGCTTCGATGTGCTCTCCCAGGCACCGCACGGCGGCATCTTCGTCTTCTTCGCGATGGACAGCACCTGGCCGATGTTCCTGGTGGCCACCGTGATCGGCACGCTGGTTTCCGCGGCGCTGGTGATCATCCTGAAGAAATATGTCCGCAAGGCCCCCGCACGGGCCGCTGAAGAGGCAAAGGCCGCAGCATGAGCCAGAAATTCACCGGAGTAGGCGTCAGCGCCGGACGGGTCATCGGATCCGTGCGCCGCATGCCCGACCCCATCCTCCCGCCCGCCGACGGCGCGCCCCTGCCAGCAGGTTCCAGCGCGGAAGCCGAATCCCTGCGCCTGGCCGAGGCCACGCAGGCGGTCGCCGCGCAGCTCAAGGAACGCGCGGCGCAGGCCACCGGCGATGCCCAAGCCGTGCTCAAGGCCACCGCGCTGATGGCCAGCGACCGCACGCTGCTCAAGTCGGCCACCAGGCTGGTGGCATCGGGCACCTGCGCCGAATCGGCCATCTGGGAGGCCGCCGACGCGGTCGCCACGCAGCTGTCGGCGCTCGGCGGCTACATGGCCGAACGCGCCGGGGATGTGCTCGATGTGCGCTCGCGCATCGTCGCCGAACTGCGCGGCGTGCCCGCCCCGGGCATCCCGGACTCGGACCAGCCCTTCATCCTCGCCGCGGTGGACCTGGCTCCGGCCGATACCGCGACGCTGGATCCGGCCAAGGTCCTGGCGCTGGTCACCTCCGATGGCGGGCCGCAATCGCATACCGCCATCATCGCGCGCTCGCTGGGCCTTCCGGCCATCGTGGCCGCTGCCGGCACCACAGCGCTGGCCGACGGGGACCATGTCTTCGTGGACGGCATCGACGGGCTGGTCATCACCGGTCCCGGCGAGGCCGAAGAGCACCTGGCCGCCACCTACGCCAACCGCGAGGCGCTGCCGGAGTTCTCCGGCACCGGGCAGCTGCGCGACGGGCACCGCGTGCCGCTATTGTCCAATGTCGGCAGCGGCGACGACGCGCAGCTGGCCGCCGCGGCGGGCGCCGAGGGCGTGGGCCTGCTGCGTACCGAGTTCTGCTTCCTGGGCAAGGACAAGGAGCCCTCCCATGACGAGCAGGTGGCAGCCTACGGTGCGGTCTTCGCCGCCTTCCCCGGCCGCAAGGTCGTGGTGCGCACCTTGGATGCGGGAGCGGACAAGCCGCTGCCCTTCCTGACCGATGCCAGCGAGCCGAATCCGGCCCTCGGCGTGCGCGGCTACCGCACCGACCTGTCCAGCCCGGGCGTGCTCGAACGCCAGCTGCAGGCCATCGCGCAAGCCGCCGGCGAGCACCAGGCCGAAATCTGGGTGATGGCGCCGATGATTTCCACTGCGTCCGAAGCGCAGGAATTCGCGCAGCTGGCCAAGGCCGCTGGCCTGGCCACCGCCGGGACCATGATCGAGGTCCCTTCGGCGGCGGTGCTGGCAGGCCAGATCCTGCAGCGCTGCGATTTCGTCTCCATCGGCACCAACGACTTGACCCAGTACACCATGGCCGCGGACCGCCAGCTCGGTGCCCTGGCCGAGCTCAACGACCCCTGGCAGCCGGCAGTGCTGCACCTGGTGGCCGCCACCGCCGCCGGTGCGCAGGCGGCCGGCGGCAAACCCGTCGGGGTGTGCGGCGAAGCGGCTGCCGACCCGGCGCTGGCCGTGGTGCTGGTGGGCCTGGGCGTGGACACCCTGTCCATGAACAAGCGGGCGTTGGCACCGGTTGCCGCGGTGCTGCGCACCGTAGACCTGCCCACTGCGCAGCGCCTGTCCCAGCTGGCCTTGGACGCCGAGTCGGCCGAGGCGGCACGCACTGCCGTGCGCGCGCAGCTGGGCGAGCTGGACCGATTCGGCCTCTAGGCCCCCCGAATTTACCGCAATCAACCGTTCAATAGATCCTGAAGGAGCCATCATGGCAGAACGTACAGCAATCATCGGCAGCCGCGTCGGCCTGCACGCCCGCCCGGCAGCCATCTTCGCCGAGGCCGCGGCCGAGGCGCCGGTCGAGGTCACCATCGCCCTTCAGGGCGAGCCCGTGGACGAGGCGCTGGACGCGTCCAGCATCCTCTCGCTGATGGGCCTGGGCGCGGAATACGGAACCACCGTAGTGCTGCGCGCCGAAGGCGAAGGAGCCGAAGCTGCCCTGGAGCAGTTGGCGGCCATCCTGGAAACCGACCACGACGCCGAGTAGCGCGAAGCCGAGCTCCGGGGACCACGCGCCATCGCGTGGTCCCCGGAGTTATTTAATTACCATCCACTGATTGACAAAGCTCAATCAGTGGATGGATGATAGTTCCTACGCACTACCGCAGGAGCTTCCATGAGCGCGCTCAAAACCTCTGCACTGCGCCTCATCAAGCCGTTCGCCTACCGCGACTACGCCCTGCTGGCCAGCGCACTTGTCCTCTCCACCTTCGCCGCCGGCATGTGGGCCGTGGCAATGGTCTACCAGGTGCGCCAGCTGGGCGGCGGGCCCATCCAGCTTTCTGCCGTGGCCACCGCCAGTGCCGCCGGGCTGCTCTGCTTCGTGCTGCTCGGCGGGATCATGGCGGACCGCCATTCCTGCCGGCGGATCGTGATGCTGGTCGAGGCGCTGTCGCTGGCGGCCATGGGCATCACCGCGGTGCTGGCCATGGCCGGTGCCCTGGAGCTGTGGCACCTGATGCTCGCCGGCTTCTGCGGCGGGGCCGGGTCGGCCTTCTTCTACCCCGCCTACTCCGCACTGCTGCCCAAGATGCTGCCCGCCGAGCAGCTGCTGGCCGCCAACGGATTGGAAGGGACAGCCCGGCCGGTGGTGCACACCGCCCTGGGCCCGATGGCCGCCGGATTCGTGGTGGCGGGACTCTCGCCGGCGCACGCCATCGTCGGCATCTGCGTAATCCACCTCGCGGCGCTGCTGATGCTGCGCCGGATCCCCAACCGCCAGGCGTACAACGCGCCAGGCCCCGTTGACGGCCAGGGACAGCCCGGGATGTTCCGGCAGCTGCGCGAAGGCATCGGCTATACGGTGCGCACCCGCTGGCTGCTGTGGACGCTGCTGTTCTCGGTCATTTCGGTGTTCACCTTCATCGGGCCCTTCGAGGTGCTGCTGCCCTTCATCGTCAGCGGCAACCTGCACGGGGACGCGAAACTGTTCAGCTTCGCGCTGGCCTTCTTCGGCCTCGGTTCGGCGATCGGCTCGCTGCTGGTCGCGTCCGCGAAATTCCCGCGGCGCTACTTGAGCTTGATGACCGCCTGCTGGTGCCTGGGCACCTTGCCCCTGGCCCTGGTGGGCTACGTCGATGCCGCGTGGATGCTCTTCGCGATCCTGCTGGCCTTCGGCATCACCGACGCCGTGGGCATGGTCATCTGGGGCACCTTGCTCCAGCGCCGGGTTCCCGGACACCTGCTCGGGCGGATCTCCAGCCTGGATTTCTTCGTTTCGCTGGCGCTGATGCCGCTGTCCATGGCGGCGGCGGGACCTTTGACCCAGGTGCTCAGCTTGCAGGCGATATTCGTCATTGCCGGCCTCGCCTCGCCGCTGTTCGGAATCATCGCATGGTGGGCCGGGAAATTTGCCCGCGACGAAATAGCGCATCCGCTCTCGGACCCCGTTCCGGCGGAGCTGGACGGCGAGCGCAGTTGACCGGTTGCGACCAGCTGGCGCTGGGCCGGCACTGATCAAACTCCCAGCAGATTTTCGCGTGTAGTTCCCGGGCACGGACCGGGCATGACGGGAAGGTGGAAGGATGACTTCTCGATTGCCCGACATGGCGCGCCTGGCCCTGTTGGCGCTGTTGGCGCTGGGCCCGGCATTCCTGGTTTCCTGTTCCCCTGCACCAGCGCCTGCTCCCGATACGCAGCCCACGGGCTCCGCGGCAAGCGAGCAGGTGGATTGCGCCGTGGCTCGATGCGTGGCGCTGACCTTTGATGACGGACCTGGCCAGTACACCGGGCGGCTGCTCGACGAGCTGAAGGCCGCGGATGCGCCAGCCACCTTCTTCATGGTCGGGAAGAACATTGCCAAATACCCCGACGCGGTCAAGCGCATGGCTGCCGAAGGCCACCAGCTGGGCAGCCATACCTGGGACCATGCGGATCTCACGACGCTGACCAGAGAACAGATCCAGCATGAGCTGGGATGGACCAGCGAAGCGGTAGAAAAGGCCTCCGGCCACGAGCCCACCGTCTTCCGCCCGCCCTATGGGAATCACGGTGCCGTCTATGACCGGCTGGTGCCCTACCCGTTGGTGCTGTGGGATGTTGACACCCTGGATTGGAAGCACCACGATCCGGAGAAAACGGTGCGCATCGCCATGGACGAAGTCCATCCGGGCTCCATCATCTTGATGCATGACATCCATGAGAGCTCAGTCAAGGCACTGCCGGATCTCGTGGAGAAGCTGAAGGCCGAGGGCTACACCCCGGTCACCGTGGACCAGCTATTCAATGGCCAGCTAGAGAATTCGACGGCCTATGCTTCGGCTCCTGCTCCCGGCGCGACGAAATAGTCTTGCGCCGCGCAGGTGCTCAGGGGGCCTGCTCTGCGTACAGCCGCAGCTGGTCCAGCTTGTCCCCTTCGCTTTCGCGGATATTTGCCGCCAGCTCCTCGCACTGCTCCACCGTCAGATCCGGGTTGATGATTGCCACCTGCAGCACTACCTCGGTATGCCCCGCGTCGTCCTTCAGGTCGTAGCGGTAGGAGAGCCCATCGGGATTCTCCGAGGTGTGCAGGATCAGCAAGCGGTTCTCGATCAGGTCATGGACGCGATACACGCGTTCATGGCCGGCAACGCGGTATACCAGCTGGGTGCCGACCTTGAGCTGCGGGTCGTCCGAATGCATGGAGCCGATCCCATGGATCCACAAGGGTGTTGCTGCCCAATCGGTAAGCAGCTCCCAGACACGGTGCACCGGCAGGTGAATGACCACGGTGCTCTCGAAAACGCTGAACTGGCTCATATCCGCATAGTGCCACCCTCGGCGGCCAAATGGAATAGCTTCATGGCTGTTGGCATGCAATCCGGTTTCCGGCCGCCTGCAGCAAAGGCCGGCACCCAGCGCGCGTACGCTGCTGGGTGCCGGCCCCTGGGCGGCAGAAGGCTTACCAGTCTTCTTCGTCGTCGCCATCCGCCTCGGAGATACCGAGTTCCGGCTCATTCTCGAGGTCGAAGTTGTACCAGGCCTCGGTGAAGTCAACCATCGCATCCAACGCGTCCTGCGCATCGGAATCCAGGGCTTCCAGCGCCTCTGGGCTGTTGAGCACTGCGGTCACCGCGAGGAATGGGTGATTATCGAAGTAATCGGTGGGGGTGGCCTCCCCATTGAACGTCAAGTTCTCGCTCTGCGCGAATAGGTCGACGTACTGAGCCACTGCCTCGGGCAGACGGCTCAGATTAATGCCAGTCAGGGACTCATTGTAGATTTCAGCAGTTGCGTCAGCCCACTGCTCAATGAGCTCTTCGCTCATCTGTGCCATCAGATTATCCACCTCGTGGTTGGGGTTCTAGTGCTCACGGGAATCGGTAGCAATTCATCTTATTTCTTCAGCGGGCGCGTGCCAAGACAGAAAGGCCCACGGCGTTGTGATCTTTTCCGCGTAGGTTCCTGCTCACTGGTTCGGGACGCCGAGGGACGGAATATCGAGCATGTCCGGCAGCGAAGGGATCGAGTATTCACGGGGCTGGGAATCCGGAGTTTCCACATCCTTGAGCTGATTCAGCAAGTCTTCGTCGAGGACGCTATCCTGGCTTGGATGACGGGGCTCCGGTGGCGAATCCAGCGAACCCTCCACTCCCGATATGAGCAGCCCCAGCGATGCAGCCGCGGCAAACAGCCCGGCGAACAGATGCACCCCGATGAAATACAGGCCGCCGATATTGCCGCGAAGCATGGCCAAGTTCCGGTTTTTGGCCGAGGAACTGACAGTCAGCCCGTAGGCAAAGGCATTTTCCTTGAATCCAAGACGGACTTGCGCTGCCAGCAAGGAAATGCCAGGCACCAGCAGTCCGGCGGCCACCGATCCGGCTGGCACGGCAGCGATCCTGCTTTCATTGGCCAAGCAAATCCCTAAGAGCACTAGCTGGATGAGCGCCAGGCACGCCCGCTTCCAGAAGCCAGCCGCGTGCAAGCCGCTGCACCGGACCAGGTACCGGCGTTGCTCGTGGCGGTCGGAGCCCGTTCTTGGCGGGCCAGCATTTTCTTGCAGGATCCACAGTGCTCCTAGCTGGCTTGCCAGCACACCGAGCAGCATCACGATGATGCCAGCCACCGGCAGGAAACAGCCCAGGACCGCTCCGCTTGTGCTCAGGAGCCAACCAATCCGGTAGGAGCGAATAGCTCGGGGCAGTTTGGGGAAGCGCGCATCAATGTCCTTGGCGTAGCCGGAGGGCAACGACCTGGCCGCCTTGCTGTACGCCTTCTTGTTCCACCATCCAAAGAGCCCGGCCACGATGGCAATGGCGGCAATCGCCAGCAGCGCCCCGGTTCCACCAGCCCGCTGCCCCAGGGCAGCGGCAACTGCCAGCACCGGAGTGAAAAGCCAGAACCGATTAGCGTAGGCAGTTTGCTTCGCAACGAAGGTCTCCGCGTAGTCCTGATGCAGGCCTTCGTTCATCGGATCCATGGATATCAATCCACGCAGCACATCGCCTTGTTCCCCGACGATTTTTTCGCCATTGCCGATACTTCCGGCCGCCCGCAAAAGCCCCTGGTGATTGGGGTCGATCTGCAGCCCGGATTGGAGGAATCCGAGAGCCGCCCGGTTGTCATCTTGGGCTTCGGCAGCAATTGCCGCGCCCTGGTAGTAATCGGGGTTCCCCGGCTCCAGCCGAATCGCGTGCTCGATGGCTTGGCGGGCCAGCACCCTGTCATCGTTGCTCCGAATATCGCTGAGCGTGATCATGCTCAGCCAGTAGTGCCCGTTGCCGTATTCCGGTTCCGTTTCGATTACCTGCCGGATCGCCAGCAGCGCCTCCTCCCGTCGATGCTGGCGCATCAGGGCGACGGCCAGGCACTCCCCGGCCACCGGGTTGGCAGGATCCAGATTCAGCCCGGCTCTGGCAGCGGACTCCGCTTCGGCCCACTGCTTGAGGCTCAAATGGCATGACGAATAGAGGATCCAGAAGGCAGGGACCTGATGGTGCTCGTTGAGGTTATCCTTCAGCAAGGCAATCGCTTCGGTTTCCCGTCCGATCGCCAGGTGGTGGGTGATCCGGTGATGCAGTCGCTCGAATTCCATGCGGTGTACTCCCCCGGTGCTTTCTAGAGCATGTTCTGCGAAACCAGATACTCGGATAAATCATCGTAGCGGCCATGCTGGTTGCTGAAGCGCACCACATTTCGCGCGGATTCCAGCCACGGCAAAGTCGACGCCTTGATTTCCGCCAGGGCAGTTCTGATATGGCCCATGTCCAAGGGGAGAACCTCGTTGCGCTCGATGGATTGCATCATTGCCTTCTCGGCGGCAGTGGTGCACACGTGCTCCAGGTCCGCGCCCGAGAATCCGTCGGTCTGTGCCGCAATCCATTCCAGGTCGATTCCGGCAATCGGGCGGTTCTTCAGGTGGTACCGCAAGATGGACTCACGTGCCGGCGCGTCCGGCGGAGTCACCAGCAGGGTCCGGTCCAACCGGCCTGGACGCAGCAGTGCTTCGTCCAGATCCCATGGGTGGTTGGTAGCCCCCAGAACGTAAAGGCCATCGTTGTTTCCCGCAAGCGAATCCATCTCGATCAGCAGCTGATTGACCATCTGGCGCATCCACGCGCCCGATCCAGTCAGCGAACCGCGGCGGATGCCGATGGCATCAATCTCATCGATGAAGAGAACCGTTGGCGCATTCTTGCGGGCCTGGTCGAAAATCGCCTTGAGCCGCTTTTCCGTTTCACCGATGTAGGAGTCAACCACATCGGTAATGGTGACAGACATGAAATTGGCTTTCAGCTCACCGGCCACCGCGCGAGCCAGGAAAGTCTTGCCGCATCCCGGTGGCCCATACAGCAGCAGCCCGCCGCGCAATGATTTGCCAAAGGCCTTGGCAATTGCGGCGTTGCGCATCGGTGCCAGGAAGGATTCGTCCAGGCGGTCCTTGACCGCCTGCAAGCCACCCACATCATCCAGGGTGACACCCTTTCCGGCCGGGTTCTCGATGGGAGCTTCCGGGGCATCGGACCCCGCATCTGAGCGCAGTGGGACCCGTCCTTCAATAAAGGGCGCCGGCAGCGAACTGCCGAGTTCCTTGGAACCCGCTTCCCAGTCGTAGCCTGGTGGCGTATCGTTCTGCTGGTTTCCAGCCGGCGCGGCATCCGCTGCGGGTTCGACGGGCGCCTGCGGGGCCATCGCTGCGGCCATCGACGCGCTGATCGTTCCAAGCCTTCCCAGCGCGGACGCGTTCCCCGGATCCTGCTGCAGCACGATGCTGACATGGGACAGCGCTTCGGCGGATCGACCGGCACCATCGAGCTGTTCAGCCAGGTGCAATCGCAGGGCATGGTCGTCCGGCGCTGCTTCTACGGCCCGGAGAAGGCTAGCAATAAGGGCATCGTTCATTCTAGGGCCGCTCCACGGTTGAAGGTCTCGGTCTGTTGCCTCTGCTGGTTAAAGCATCCAGCGGGTATCGCTAGAAACGATACCCGCTGGAATTATACGTCGCAGACCCGACTGTTCGCTGAGCGCACCCAGTGCCTAGTAGGCCTTGACTCCCTGCTCTACCACCAAATGGATCAACGCGAATTTCTTGTTTTCGTCAATGGCCTTCAGCGCATTTTCCAGGGCAGCCGGGACATCTGAATCATTCTCGACGCGGACGCCGAACCCGCCGAAGGACTGCGCCATCAGCGCGAAGTCGGGGTTGGCCAACTGGGTTCCGGAAACCCGTTCCGGGTACTGGCGTTCCTGGTGGGTGCGGATGGTGCCGTACTGCTGGTTGTCCATGACGATCACCAGCGGGGTGGCGCCGTACTGGGCAGCGGTAGCCAGCTCCTGGCCATTCATCAAGAACTCGCCGTCACCTGCGATGGTCACCACGCGGCGCCCCGGGTAGTTCAGCGAAGCGGCGACGGCGGAAGGAATCGAGTAGCCCATGGAACCGTTGCGTGCCGAGAGCATCGAAGCGTAGCCGTTGGTTGGGAAGTAGCGGTGGGCCCAGTTGGTGTGCTCGCCAGCGCCGAAGGTCACCAGGGCGTCTTCGGGCAGGGATCCAACCAGATTAGCCATCATGGTCGCCATCCTCGCCTGGCCCGCGGAAGGCTGCGCTGGTGGAAGTTCGGCGAACTTCTCCTGCTCGCCGCGCATCCGGGAAGTCCACTCCTTCCAGGATTCCTTGACCGGCAAATCCATCAGCAGCAGGTCGCGAACGAAGACATCGGGCTTGGCGACAATCTGGTGCGATACCGGGCCGGAACGTCCGCGCAGCGACGGGTCGATGGTGACCAGGAAGTTCTTCTTGTCCCAGTTCTGGCGGACATTGAAGCCGTCGGTGATGACGTCGCCTGGAACCGTGCCGACGAAGATCAGCAGATCAGTCTCTTCCAGCAGGTCATAGGTCGGCTTGGGGCGGCCGTAGCCGATCGGGCCAACATAGGATGGCGAGTTGAAAGGCACGGTACCCTCGCAACGCCATTCGGCAGCGGCTGGCAGGTCGTGTTCCTCGAGCCAACGAGTGAAGTCCGCTGCGCCTTCGTGGGACCAGTCGTTGCCGCCGAAAATGAACAGCGGCTTATCCGCTTCCTGCAAGGCAGTATTCAGCGCCTTCCAGTCGGTCACGGTCATGCCGCCGGTAGCCACCGGGATTTCCGGATGGACTTCGGCGGAAACTTCGTTGCGGATGATGTCTTCTGGCAGGCCGACGACCACCGGGCCCGGGCGTCCGGACATGGCAGCGAACATGGCCTCGGCGACGACTTCGCTGGCGCGATCGGCGTGGTCCAGGATCATCACGCGCTTGGCGCCGGTGCCGAACCATGCCTTGGGATCGAATTCCTGGAAGGCTTCCTTTTCACGGTGCTCGAACGGGATCAGCCCCACGAATAGCACCAGCGGGGTCGAATCCTGCCATGCGGTATGCAGGCCGACGTGGGCGTTGGCAGCTCCCGGGCCACGGGTCACCATGGCAATGCCGGGGCGCTGGTGCATCTTGCCTTCGGCTTCGGCCATGTAGGTGGCTCCGCCTTCGTGGCGGCAGACCACGGTTTCGATTGGCGAGTTGTGCAGCCCATCAAGGACATCCAGGTAGCTTTCACCCGGCACCACGTAGGCGCGTTCCACGCCGTGCGCGGCAAGCGTGTCGACAATGACGTGTCCGGCCGACTTCTTTGTCAGGCCCTGACCATTTTCACTCATCTTCTAGGCGTCTTTCTGGTTTCGAGAAATCGTCTGACGCAACGGCGGAGAAAACGGCCCTGCTGGCCAATGATGCAACGCTGCGTCAACGTGAAACAGTACTAAACAAGCTGCGATTGCACACATTGCCGATCGAATGCTACGCATATGTGACACGATGCCGTATGTGAATCATATTTGAGTGCAAAATGTCTAGAAAGTTTCACTGAATGGAACGGTTTGCTTCGTCACATTGCGGCTGGCCAGAGCAGTGCGGTGGGCAATGTTCGCGATTTCCATTGATCGGCAGCGCCAGCGCTAGTAGCCTGTGATGCAACAAAAGTTTACTTAAGGTAAGCGCTGCTTTTATCCGGACATCGAGGTTCTCCATGGAATTCATCAACGGCGCGATTGTCGCCGCCTACCTGGCCGCAATGCTGGCCTTTGGCTGGTGGGGCAAATCCCGCACCAAGAACAGCAGCGACTATCTGGTGGCCGGCCGGCGCCTGGGCCCCTTCCTCTACACCGGAACCATGGCGGCGGTGGTGCTCGGCGGAGCCTCGACCGTGGGCGGCGTTGGCCTGGGCTACAAGCACGGGATCTCCGGCATGTGGCTCGTGGTGGCTATTGGCGCAGGCGTGATCCTGCTGTCGCTGGCTTTCGCCCCGACGCTGCAGAAGCTCAAGGTCTTCACCGTTTCGCAGATGCTGACCCTGCGCTACGGCAGCGCGGCGGCAACCAATACCTCCGGCATCGTCATGCTGGCCTACACGCTGATGCTCTGCGCCACCTCAACCAGCGCCTACGCCACCATTTTCGTGGTGCTCTTCGGCTGGGAGAAATGGCTGGCCATCGCCATCGGCGGCGCCATCGTAGTCATCTACTCCACTATCGGCGGCATGTGGTCCATCACCCTGGCCGACCAGGTGCAGTTCGTCATCAAGACCGTCGGCATCTTCGCCCTGATGCTGCCATTCTCCATGAATGCCGCAGGCGGCATGGATGGCATCCGCGAGCGCGTGGGCGCCGAATTCTTCAGCTTCACCGGCATGGGGCTGCAGTCGATCATCACCTACTTCGTGGTCTACACCTTGGGCTTGCTGATCGGCCAGGATATCTGGCAGCGCGTTTTCACCGCCAAAACCCCGAAGGTCGCCCGCTGGGGCGGGATGACCGCCGGCATCTACTGCATCTTCTACGGTGCTGCCGGCGCACTGATTGGCATGGCCGCGAAGGTGGCGCTGCCGAACATCGCCGGCGCGGCGGATAACAAGGACGTGGTTTATGCCGAGGTCGCCACTCAGTTGCTGCCCGTTGCGGTGGGCGGATTGGTCATGGCCGCGGCCGTGGCCGCGATGATGTCCACCGCCTCCGGTGCGCTGATCGCCGCCGCCACCGTGGCCCGCACCGACGTCACCCCATTTGTCGCCAGCTGGTTCGGCAAGCACTTGGAAGTGAATACCGATGAGAACCCGGAGCATGACGTGCGCGCAAACCGCATCTGGGTCATGGCCTTGGGCGTCGTGACGGTCGCGCTGGCGATCTTGGTGGATGACGTGGTCGCAGCATTGACCATTGCCTATGACATCCTGGTGGGCGGATTGCTGGTGGCAATCATCGGCGGCCTGCTGTGGAAGCGCGGCAACGGCCTTGGCGCTACGGCCTCCATGGCTGCCGGATCGATAGCTACTTTGGGCACCATGATCATCTTGGAGATCCAGGCCGAGAACAAGTTCGACGGCGTCTATGCCAATGAGCCGATCTACTATGGCCTGATCGCTTCGGCAGCAGCGTTCATTGCTGTTTCGCTATTGACCAAGTCGACGGACCGACAGGTGATTGAGCACTGGAACCTGCGGGTTGCGGGCAAGATCCAGGACGCTCCGATCAATGCCACGGCACAAGAGCCTACGCTCTAGTCCGCCAGGAATACCGAGTCGAGCAGATAGATTCGAGCCCTGTGCCCAGCGGTGAAAACCGCTGGGCACAGGGCTCGTTTGGTTCATCGAGCTTCAGTTCTTGGAACCGGCGCCCCATTTTGCCGCTGGCGCTTCCCACGAGGATAGGGCATCCAAAAGCGCTTCCGGTTCGCTGGCGACCACCAATGAGTCACGGAACTTCGGGGCCAGGAAACCCTGATCCGTCATGTGATCCAGCATGCTCAGCAGCGGCTGCCAGAATCCGTCGACGTCCAGGAGTGCTACCGGTTTTGCGTGGATTCCAAGCTGTTGCCAAGTCCATACTTCAAAGAGCTCTTCCAACGTTCCGGCGCCACCAGGCAGGGCGACAAAACCATCAGCCAGTTCTGACATGCGGTGCTTGCGAGCATGCATGTCGGGCACAACTTCCAAGCTCGTTAATCCTGGATGCGCCAGTTCACCATCAACCAGGACCTGCGGCATAACTCCGAAAACGTCTCCACCGGCCGCTCGGGCAGCATCAGCAATTGATCCCATCAGGCCTACCCGTCCGCCGCCGTAGACGATGGCTCGACCCGAGGCAGCAACAGTGCGCGCGAAGTTTTCTGCCGCCTGCTCATAAATAGGTGAATTGCCCGAAGCGGAGCCGGTGAAAACTGCCAGCCTTCGAATCTTTCGGTGCTGGGCGGCCAAGACTGGGAAGACCACGTCTTTGAGCAAAGGAGCGAGCTCGTCCAGTTCCGCTAATGGGTCAATCCACCGCAGCTGTTCAATTTCGGCCAGAGGTTCAGCAATCGGTACCAACGGATGTTCAAATACGGTGGCTTGAACGCTATGCCCTTCTTCGTTAGCCGCCGGGGCCGTGAAGGTTCCAATGAGACGCAGCAATGCTGAATCCAAGCTTACTCCCAGCTCTTCGCTCACTTCTCGCATCGCTGCATCAATAGCCGCTTCCCCTGGCTCTGGCTTGCCACCAGGGAACATGAATGATGCCGTACCCCGTTTGCGGACTGTCAGAACCTGCCCCGCATCGTTTCTGAAAATGACGGCGCTGACAATAATCTGTTCTGGCATTCGAGTTCCTTCTTGGTACATCCGCATACTGGTTGCGCCTGTTCGGCACAACCGGCAGGCACCATTCAATCCTAGAGTTTCATCTGGGTGTGACTGGATCTCGTGGCCAACATGCTTTGGCGCTACGCAAACGAAAAAGAGCCGCCGCAGTTCATCAGCTGATGAACTGCGGCGGCTCCTTGGCTACAGGAACTAGTCCTGGATCAGATCGTGGCGCACGATGGTCTGATCGCGGTCCGGTCCCACGCCGATGGCGGAGATCCGGGTGCCGGAGATCTTCTCCAGGGCCAGGATGTAGTTCCTTGCGTTCTCCGGAAGCTCTTCCATGCTCTGCGCACCCGAGATGTCCTCGGTCCAGCCCGGGAAGTACTCGAAGATCGGCTTCGCGTGGTGGAACTCGGTCTGCGTCATCGGCATTTCGTCGTGGCGCACGCCGTCAACGTCGTAGGCCACGCATACCGGGATCTGCTCAATGTTGGTGAGCACATCCAGCTTGGTGACGAAGTAGTCGGTGAAGCCGTTCACGCGCGAAGCGTGGCGAGCCAGCACGGCGTCGTACCAACCGCAACGACGCGGGCGTCCGGTGTTTACGCCGAATTCGCCACCGGTCTTCTGCAGGTAGAGGCCCATGTCGTCGAACAGCTCGGTAGGGAACGGACCAGCACCCACGCGGGTGGTGTAGGCCTTGATGATGCCGATGGAGCGGGTGATGCGGGTCGGGCCGATGCCCGAACCCACGGACGCGCCACCAGCAGTCGGGTTGGAGGACGTCACGAATGGGTAGGTACCGTGGTCCACGTCCAGGAAGGTGGCCTGGCCGCCTTCCATCAGCACGACCTTGTCCTCGTCCAGAGCCTTGTTCAGCTCGTAGGTGGAGTCGATGACCAGCGGGCGCAGGCGCTCGGCGTAGGAGAGGAAGTACGAGACGATTTCCTCGACCTCGACGCTGCGGCGGTTGTAGATCTTGACCAGCAGCTCGTTCTTCTGGCGCAGTGCGCCTTCGACCTTCTGGCGCAGGATGGACTCGTCGAAGACGTCCTGCACGCGGATGCCCAGGCGTCCGACCTTGTCCATGTAGGCGGGGCCGATGCCGCGGCCGGTGGTGCCGATGGCCCGCTTGCCCAGGAAGCGTTCGGTGACCTTGTCCATGGTCTGGTGGTACGGGGCCACCAGGTGGGCGTTGGCCGAAACGCGCAGCTTCGAGGTGTCGGCGCCGCGCGATTCCAGGCCGTCGATTTCTTCGAAGAGGGCTTCAAGGTTCACCACGCAGCCATTGCCGATAATCGGAGTGGCGTTCGGGGAAAGGATGCCGGCAGGAAGGAGCTTGAGCTCGTACTTCTCGCCGCCTACGACCACGGTGTGCCCGGCGTTGTTGCCGCCGTTTGGCTTCACTACATAGTCGACCTTGCCACCGAGCAGGTCGGTAGCCTTTCCTTTGCCTTCATCGCCCCATTGGGCTCCGACGATCACGATTGCTGGCATGGGATCCTCCCCCTTGCTTAAAGCAGCGGTTGCGGCGTGCTTAGCGCCGTCCCGGCACGGTGCCGGACAAAAAATATGCCCCTGTCCTGCTCACTGAAACCTGAAGGTCCGTTGCAAGAGTTAGGGGCTCTTACGACCAAAGTTTACCGAAACGATTAGCGAATCTCGAGTTGCACGTCACGATGTCGCCCACGCAGGCCATAAGCGACAACCAGAAAAGCTATTCCCGCGAAGAGCACGGCAATGGAAACAACGTACAGGGCAATGACGGGGTATCCCTGATCCGGGTCGAGGAACGGGTAAGGAACCCATCCATCGGACGCTCCGCGAATCAGCACTACCCCGGTCCAGAGCAACGGGTAAATCAGCAATAGCGGCACCGCCCGGTAGGACAGGGAAGTACGGTCCCTGGCCAAGAGCCAATCGGCCAGAACCAGCAGGGGACCGAGAATATGCATTACCCAATTCGCCCAAGGAAGCGGAACCCCGCCTGCGGCCCCTAAGGGTGCCAGCAGCGTGAGGTAGATCAGCCCGACCACGACCATGCACACGCTCGCCATGGCACGCAGGCCCACAACCCAGCGGGGCATCGAAGCACCCTTGGCTAGGCCCATCAGTCCTGCGATAAGCCCGACCAGAACCACCACCAGATTCGACTGGATGGTGAAGTAGCCAAAGAAATTCAGTGGCTGCACCGGGCCCCGTGAGGCAGTGTCGGCGTAGGTCGCCACGATAGCGCCCAGGGTGGCCAGCGCCCACAGTATCCGAGCCAGGTTGAGGAAGCGCAAGGCGGTTTGACGGGTCTTCACCCTGGAAGACTATAGCCAGCTGCTGCCTCATCCAAGGATTCATGCGTAGCTGCTCGGAGATTCCGGAACTTTGCCGGCCGTCAAAACCGCCCGGGAGAACTCTCGCGATGCAACAATTATTCCAAAACCAGCCAAGGGCTTGACCCTGACACAGTGTGAGGGCGGAGAACTGAAGCATGCTATCCATCGGGGCGTTTGCGCAGATCGGCCAGGTTACCCACCGCATGCTGCGGCACTGGGATACCGCCGGGGTGCTCAAGCCCGCCCACGTAGACCCGTGCAGCGGCTACCGTTCCTACGACCCTTCCCAGCTCCAGCGCTTGCATCAGATCGTGGCCTTGCGCGAGCTGGGTTTCGGCCTGGAAGAGGTTTCCCTGATCCTGGATCAGGGAGCCACCGCGGAAAAGATTGCTGAGCACTTGCAGAATCGTGCCGCGCAGGTCGAGGCCGAACACCGGCTGGCCACGCAGCGGCTGCAGGATGTGCAACGGCGCCCGCGCTTGATCTCAAAGGAGAATCTCATGTCACGCATTGAAATCATCCACAAGCCACTGCCCGCAGTGCGCTTGGCCGCAGGCCGCTTCACGGTGTCCGAGCAACCTGAAATCGCTGGTCGCATCGGCCCGCTCTTCGACAGAATCGCGCAGTCCATTCAGGGCCAAAGCCTTGCCACGCCCATTGCGCAATACAACGGAACTGAGGATGGAGTAGAGGTCATTGCCGGATACGCCACTAACGCTCCCAACCTCGCCGATGTCGAAATCATCGAGCTCCCCGCGGTGCCCGAAGCCATCTGCGGAGTGCACCTCGGCTCCATGGACACCATCCATGAAAGCTGGCAGGCCGTGCACGAAGAAGTCCTAGCCCGCGGTTTGGTTCCGACCGGTCCGTGCCGCGAAGTCTACGTGCGTGCCATCTCCGAAGACCAAGGTGATTGGGTGGCCGAACTGCAGCAGCCGGTAGGCGTTTCTCAACCCACCAGCTGATGCGGGGCCTCCAACAGGTCCCCCGCCACGCTGCGCGCGGCACCGACCAGCGCACCTGTTTGGCCCAGCGGCGAGCACAGCAGTCGAGCCTGGCCGGCGATGCTCGGCGCGTGCATCTGGAGGCTGGCTTCCATGGCAGGACGTAGCCACTGTTCCAGGGCGGCAAAGTGCCCGCCAAAGACTACCGTGGAAACGTCATACAGGCGCATGGCCGAGGCCACCGCAATTCCCAAGGATTTTCCGGCCTCGGCTACCGCGCTCAGCGCGGGTTCGGTTCCGGTTTCCAGCGCTTGGAATAGCTGGTGGATCCGCCGTTGGCGCGAGGCGCTATCGACCATCGCCCCTAGATCAGCGGCAGCCAGGATCGCTTCCTGCCCGGCAATGGTTTCCAAGCATCCACGACCGCCGCAGCTGCAGGCCCTGCCCTCGGGGGCAATCACCACATGCCCGAGTTCACCGGCGTGTCCCTGGGGACCGGCAAAAAGTTCAGCGTCGATTATCAATCCGCCACCGATGCCCACTTCCCCGGAGACAAACAGGAAGTCGCGTTCTTGGACGTCCATCAACTGCTGCTGGGCCAGCGCTGAGGCGTTGGCTTCGTTAAAGAGCCTGAAGCGGGTTTTGGCGTCGGGCAGCAATGCTGCGACATCCAGGTCTTGCCGCTCCCAGCCGAGGTTAGGGGCCTGCAGGACGGTGTACCGCTCCTCGTTGACCAAACCAGGAACAGCCAACCCGCCGCCGAGAATCATTAGCCCTTGGGCCCGGGCGGCAGCTTGGAGCCTTTGACTCAGCTCTCCCAGCGCAGCGAGCACTTCGCTGGCTGTTGAGCTGTGGTTGGCACTGGGCAGGATTTCGTGTGCCAGCAGTTTGCCGCTGAGGTCCACCAGCCCGGCGGCTATGTAGTCAACGTTGATTTCCATGCCCATGACACAGCGTGCGGGGTTCAGGATGAGCCCCACCGAGGGCCGCCCGCGTTCCCCGTCGCGGTGCACGCCAATTTCGATAACTAGTCCGGCCGCCAGCAAATCGGCGACCAGGCTGGAGACCGAGGCCTTGGTGAGCTGGCTGAGTTGGGCGATATCGGCGCGTGATAACCGCTGGTCTTCCCCTGCGCCTGCGATCACCGATAGGACCCTGGCCAGGTTGGCTTTGCGCACGTCTCCGACGTTACCCGGGGCCGAAGAGCTTGCGGCACGGGCGCTAGACGCTGGTTGGCGCATGCCTTCTCCTTGAGAATTTATTGGGACGAATCGTTCACTGCTCGCTATTGACTCTAGCGCATCACCACCCATATAGTTCAGGACATAAACTAAATGGCATCAGCCAACCCCCGATCCAAGGATGCATCCCATGACTCTTCAGCCAACCGCCGCCGACCGCTTCACTTTTGGACTGTGGACCGTGGGATGGACCGGTGCCGATCCCTTCGGTGTCGCCACCCGCAAGAACCTGGATCCGGTGGAAGCTGTCCACAAGCTGGCCGAGCTCGGCGCCTACGGCATCACCTTCCACGACAACGACCTGATTCCTTTTGACGCCACCGCTTCCCAGCGCGAGCAGATCCTTTCGGACTTCCGTGCAGCACTCAAGGAAACCGGCCTGAAGGTCCCGATGGTGACCACCAACCTGTTCAGCCACCCGGTATTCAAGGATGGCGGCTTCACCTCCAACGACCGCTCGATCCGCCGCTTCGCGCTGGCCAAGGTCCTGCACAACATCGACCTGGCAGCCGAAATGGGCGCCGAAACCTTCGTCATGTGGGGCGGCCGCGAAGGCGCCGAGTACGACGGCTCGAAGGACCTGGCCGCGGCACTTGACCGCATGGGCGAAGGCGTGGACACCGCAGCCGGCTACATCAAGGAAAAAGGCTACAACCTGCGCATCGCGCTGGAGCCGAAGCCGAATGAGCCACGCGGCGACATCTTCCTGCCAACCGTAGGCCACGGCCTGGCCTTCATCGAGAAGCTGGAACACGGGGACATTGTCGGATTGAACCCGGAGACCGGCCACGAGCAGATGGCTGGCCTGAACTTCACCCACGGCATCGCCCAGGCGCTGTGGGCAGGCAAGCTGTTCCACATCGACCTCAACGGCCAGCGCGGCATCAAGTACGACCAGGACCTGGTCTTCGGCCACGGCGATCTGACCAGCGCCTTCTTCACCGTCGACCTGCTGGAGAACGGCTTCCCGACCGGCGGACCCAAGTACGATGGCCCCCGCCACTTCGACTACAAGCCATCGCGCACCGACGGCTACGACGGCGTGTGGGACTCGGCCAAGGCAAACATGTCCATGTACCTGATGCTCAAGGAACGCGCACAGGCATTCCGCGCAGACCCCGAGGTCCAGGAGGCGATGAAGCTCTCGGGCGTGTTCGAGCTGGGCGAGAGCACCCTGGACGCCGGCGAAACCGCGCAGCAGCTGATGGACGATGCGGCAAGCTTCGCCGACTTCGACGCCAACGCCGCAGCGCAGCGCAACTTCGCGTTCATCCGCCTGAACCAGCTGGCCATCGAGCACCTGCTCAACGCCCGCTAGACCGCTCACCCCCGCCCACCGCAGAAAGCAGCCGAAGAACAATGACGCTCGTTGCCGGCATAGATTCATCCACCCAGTCATGCAAGGTGGTCATCCGCGACGCCGCAACAGGCGCCCTGGTCCGCTCCGGCCGTGCCTCGCACCCCGATGGCACCGAAGTGGATCCGGAATCCTGGTTCAGCGCATTGCAGGAAGCGATCGCCCAGGCCGGGGGCCTGGACGACGTGGACGCCATCTCGGTGGGCGGGCAGCAGCATGGCATGGTGGTGCTCGACGCCAGCGGTGCGGTGATCCGCCCGGCACTGCTGTGGAACGACACCCGCAGCGCGCAGGCGGCCAGCCAGATCATCACCGAGGCAGGCCAGGGCGATGCCGCGGCGGGCGCCCAGTACTGGGCACAGCGCACCGGCACCGTCCCGGTCTCCTCGATCACGCTGACCAAGCTGCGCTGGCTGAGGGACAATGAGCCCCAGAACGCGGCCAAGGTCGCTGCCGTCTGCCTGCCGCACGACTGGCTGTCCTGGCGCCTGGCCGGCTACGGCCCGGGCTCCGGGGCAGCAGGGCTGGCCGCCCTGCGCACCGATCGTTCGGATGCCTCGGGCACCGGCTACTACCGTGCCGCCGAAAACGCCTATGACTACGAGGCGCTGGAGCAGCATCTGGGCCACGCCCCGATTCTGCCTACGGTCGCTGGCCCGCTGGAATCCATTGGCCGCACCACTTCCGGAGCACTGATCGGTGCCGGCGCGGGCGATAACGCCGCGGCCGGCTTGGGCGTAGGCGCCACGGTGGGCGACGTCGTCATGTCCCTGGGCACCTCCGGCACCGTCTTCGCGGTTGCCGATTCCCCATCGGCAGATGCCTCCGGCCTGGTGGCAGGCTTCGCCGACGCCACCGGCAACTACCTGCCATTGGTATGCACCCTGAATGCCACCCGCATCTTCGATGCCACCGCCACCCTGCTGCAGGTCAGCCTCGAAGAATTCAATGACCTGGCACTATCCGCCGTCCCGGGTAGCGACGGGCTGGCCTTGCTGCCCTACTTCGACGGCGAGCGCACCCCGAACCTGCCAGAGGCCACCGGCTCGCTGCATGGCATCACCCGAGCCAACTACACCGCCGCGAATCTGGCCCGCAGCGCCGTGGAAGCGGTGGTTTGCTCGCTAGCCGACGGCCTGCGCGCACTGGAAGCCCAAGGGGTTGAAGCGCAGCGCATCATCCTTGTCGGCGGTGGCGCGCGGTCCCGCGCGGTCCAGCAGATCGCCGCCCAGATCCTGGGATTGCCAATTTTGATCCCGGCCCCGGGCGAATACGTCGCCGATGGCGCAGCCCGCCAGGCGGCCGGCGTACTGGCCGGGGAATTCCCCAATTGGGCCCAGGGCACTGCCCAAGTCCCAGCGATGGAACTGGCCCCGCAGATACTGGAACGCTATCGCGCACTGGTTTCCAGCCAGTGGCTCGACAAGTAAGGATTAGCCGTGGAACTGCGCAACAAGGAACTGAACTGGGCCGGAAATCTTGAATACCGGGCCGCGCAACTGCTGTTTCCCGCCAGCCTCGAGCAGCTGCAGGATATTGTTCGCGCAGCCAAGGCCGTGAAGGTCCTGGGCTCCCGCCATTCCTTCAATGACATCGCCGATACCCGCGAAACCATGATCACGCTGGCCAAGATGCCGGAAGCCATCGAGATTGATGCGCTGGCCATGGCCGTGCGCGTCAGCGCCGGCACCACCTACGGCGCCCTGGCTGATGCACTTCAACGCGCCGGCTATGCCCTGCACAATCTCGCCTCCCTGCCGCATATCTCGGTAGCCGGCGCAGTATCCACCGGAACCCACGGTTCGGGCGAAACCCATGGCAACCTCGCCACCGCCGTGCGCGCAGTGGAACTGGTGCTGGCCGACGGCTCGCAACTGAGCGTGCAGCGCGGCGACGAGGATTTCAATGGCATCGTGGTCGGCCTGGGCGCGCTGGGCGTGCTGACCCACCTCACCTTGGATATCCTGCCGAGCTTCGAGATGCAGCAGACCGTCTACCAGGATCTGTCCTGGGACAAGGTGCTCGACGGCTTCGACACCATCCAGGCTTCGGCCTACAGCGTCAGCCTGTTCACTGACTGGAGCGGCGAGCAGGTAGGCCAGACCTGGCTCAAGCGCCGCGTCGGCGATGCGCTGGTAGAGCATTTTGACCAGGGCCGGTTCGGCGGGTTCCCGGCAACTGCTGCGATGCACCCGCTGCCCGGTGCCGATGGGTCCATCTGCAGCCAACAGCTCGGAGCAACCGGTCCATGGTCGGATCGCTTGGCGCATTTCCGCATGGACTTCACCCCCAGCGCCGGCGATGAACTGCAGACCGAATACCTGGTCCCGCGCGAGCACGCGGCAGAAGCGATCCAGGCCGTCCGCGGGCTTTCCCCCGCCATCACTCCCCTGCTGCTGGTCTCGGAAGTGCGCACCATTGCCGCCGATGAACTGTGGCTCAGTGGAAACTACGGCCGTGACGGCATCGCCCTGCACTTCACCTGGAAATCCCAGCAGGAGGCTGTCGAGGCGCTCCTACCGCGGATCGAGGAAGCACTGGCTCCTTTTGCGGCACGCCCGCACTGGGGCAAGCTCTTCGCAGCCACCTCTACGCAGCTGGCCGGGCTGTATCCGAAGTTCAACGACTTCATTGCATTGGCGCAGCGCCTGGATCCGTCCGGCAAGTTCCGCAACGACTTCCTGGACCGCACGGTGTTTGGAGCCTAAGCGCGCACAGGCGTTGCGACTAGACTTGTCACCATGGCATTGACTCAGTTAACGGTCGTGGACACCGCGGTCGGCATCCTGCAACAGTTCGGGTTGGCTGATTTGTCGATGCGCCGATTGGCCAAGGAACTCGATGTCCAGGTCGGTGCGCTCTACTGGCATGTGAAGAACAAGCAGGAGCTGCTGGCGCAGGTTGCCGCCCAGCTGCTGAATACCCCTGCGCTGACGGTGGATGCCGAGGACTACAATTCCCCCTCCGAGGCGATCCTTCAGCTGGCGCGCAAGCTCTACCTCGCGTTGCTGCCGATTCAGGACAGCCCCGAGGTCATCGAGGTCGCCACCGCAATGCAGGCCACCGAGCTCCAGCCGGTGCTGCAGCTTCGCACCCTGCTGGAAACAGCAGGGCTGCCTGCCGAAAACGCCCGCCATGGCCAGCAGCTCTTGCTGAACCACGTGCTCGGCTCGGTCGCCTACCGCCAGAACCTCGTGCAGCTCGATGTCGACGCACCCCTGGCCGATGGCTTCGACTGGGGGCTGCAGCGGGCCGTTGCCGGCCTCATCGGCTAACTCCTCGCGCCGGGAATTCCCAGTTCTGCCAGCTCCCGCGCGCTAGCGGTCAACTCTCGAACTTCGTTCTTGGCCAAGGCAGCTTCCGGGTTAGCGCTCAGGACCGAGACCTCCTCAATCAAACTAGCCAGGTAGTCCTTCGCTTCCTGCACCGAGTCGACAAGCAGCTGGGCTGCTTCGCACTGGATTTCCAGGTACGCAAACTCGGCCAGGGCAATACCAGCCACCCAACGAGCGATCACGGGCTTGTCGAGCACCCGAGCGACAGCGATCCATTCCTGCGCGAAGTCCCAATACGGTTGGGCGTCCTGCGTGATCCGGTGGTAGTCGAGCTCGTCGACCAGCATGCCAGAGTCGTGGAGCACTGCCAGGGCAACAGCTTCGGCTGCACGCCCTTGCTCGATCGCATCATGCATCAATTCCTTGTTCACGACTCACTCCAGGAATCCCTGGTATTTGCCTGCGGCCGCAAGCAGGCGATTCCTTCCGCAATGGGTTTTGCGCCCTCTAGCTGTCCGGCATGAATCGGTGCCGATGAATATTCGAATCCGTGGCCTTCGGTACTGCGCCTTCGAGAGATCCCGATGCGCCGGTGGCAGGGCCAGCGGGATGAATCTTCATTTTGGAGGTTCTTCCTTGAATGGGCCATCGCAGCGAAAACGCTGAATGGGCCGGGGCCAGCATTACCCGGCTGGCCGCCACTGGGTGGACCGGCCGCCGGCGGCTTTCGGCCGGCGCGAAGCTGCCGGCCGAAGTGCTACCGGCTAGCCCACCGAGCTAGCCCAGCTTGCCGCCGGATGCTTCCAGATAGCAGGCAGCGCACAGCGACTCGTACCAGACCTCTTCACCGTCGATAGCGACCTGGTCTCCATCAAAAACAATGTGGTCACCTGATCGGCGGGTATTGAACATGGCCTTGCGCCCGCAGCGGCAGATGGTCTTCAGCTCTTCAAGTGAGTGCGCCAGTTCCATCAAGCGTGCCGATCCCGGGAAGGCACGGGTGCGGAAGTCGGTACGGATACCGTAGGCAAGCACTGGGACATCATCGAGCACGGCAATGCGCAGAAGATCATCGACCTGGGAGCGGGAGAGGAATTGCACTTCGTCGACCAGCAGGCAGGCTACCGGCGGCGCATCCACATGCGGCAGCAAGGCATCAGGGTCATCGCCGAGGCAATGGGCCGCGAACTTCTCGCGGAGGTTCTCTTCCGGCCCCACGCTGAAGTCGACTTCCCGTTCAATGCCCAGGCGGGAAACGATTGATTTCTCGCCCTTGGTGTCGACTCCCGGCTTGGCCAGCAGGATACGCTGGCCGCGTTCTTCGTAGTTGAAGGCAGCCTGCAGCAAGCTCGTGGATTTGCCCGAGTTCATCGCTCCGTAGCGGAAATACAGCTTGGCCACCATTGCTCCTCGAAAGTTGCGGTGCCTGCCAACTGGCAGGCCCCTTAAGATCTTAGTGCCCGCGCCGCGGATCGCCAGCGAACCGGCGCCGCGGACGATTGCCCTGCTATTTCACCGCAGGCTGTTTCTTGCCGGCGAAAACCAGCCTGTAGAGCACCGACATCAAGATGACGAAGGGAACACCGAAAATCAGGGTGTACTTGAATTCCGGCACGAAGAACGAGGTCACCAGCAGGCCGGCGAGCAGTACCGAGCCGAGAATCGACGCGGCCGGGTAGCCTGGCAGCTTGTATTCCAGGACGGCCCGGTCCAGGCGCACCTGGCGGCGGAAGGACACGTGGGTCACCAGGATCATGAACCACGTCGCCAGGGCACCAAAGGTAGCCAGCGACATCATGATGCCGAAGCCTCCCTCCGGAACCAGCGCGTAGACCAGTGCTGCCACGGCGATGCCTCCGGCAGACATCCACACCGCGTGGATAGGAGCGCCCGCACTGTTGGTCCGGTGTGCCAGGCGCGGCGCGTGCCCGGAATCAGCCAGCGAATGCAGCATGCGGGTTGCCGCATAGAGCTGGGCGTTCATGGCCGAGAGCGCGGCAATGATGAGCACGAAGTTCAGTACCGAATCGGCGAACGGGATACCCATCTGGGACATCACAGTGACAAATGGCGATCCTCCGGCCAGCAGTTCGCTGGTGGGCGCCACCGCGAGGATCAGGGCCATGGTGAACACGTAGAAGAGCAGCAAGCGCAGGAAGGAGACCTTGAAGGCCTTGCGTACGGCAATCTTGGGGTTCTTTGCTTCTGCGGCGGCAATGGAGATCGCCTCGATGCCCATGTAGGAGAAGATCGCCACGATGACAGCGGTCCACATGCCGAACAGGCCATTGGAGAAGAAGCCGCCTTCGGCCGAGTAGTTATGGAACCCGTATTGGTCGCTGGGGTCGTGGAACACCAGCCAGAGGGCAATGATGATGAACGCGACCACCGCGAAGACCTTGATCGCGGAGAACCAGTATTCGGTGGTTCCGAAGATCTTCACGCTGGAGAAGTTCACGCCCAAAAGCGCGGCCGAGAAGACAAGGACCCAAACCAGCCCTGGAATCTCGGGGAACCAGTACTGCATGTACTCGCCTACCGCGCTGACTTCGGTGCCCACGGCGAAGATCAGCGCAGACCAGTACAGGTACTTGGTCAGGTACCCGGCGAAACGTCCAAGATAGCGTTCGGCGTAGACCCCGAAGGAACCGGCCACCGGCTGCTTGACGGTCATTTCCGCCAATGCGCCCATGACCAGCAAGGCGACGACCCCGCCAATGAGGTAGCTGATGATCACCGAGGGACCGGCCATGGCGATGGCGAGCTTGCTGCCCGCGAAAAGACCGGTGCCGATGGCACTGCCCAGCGCGATCATGGACATCTGCCCAGGAGTCAGCGACTTCCTCAAACCCGAACCGACTTCAGTGGCGCGTACCGGCTGCTTGCCCAACGATGCTCCCTTTAGACCTATGCGAACAGCACGGCATCGAAAATGCCGTGCTGCTGTTAAGGTTACTCGCGCGCAGATTCGCCGGCTTCGGCGCACCAAGACCCGAAAGCGGCGGAATTTGCGTTATGTCACGGCATTACGCACGGCGTACTCTTCGCGCTGCCAGGCATTGGTGTGCAGAATTTCACGCAGTTTCTCCACGGCATCCCAGATATCGGTACGCGTCAGGTACAGCGGGGTGATGCCAAAGCGCAGGACTTCCGGTTCGCGGTAGTCCCCGATGACACCCCGGTCAATGAGCGCAGCGATGATTTCGTACCCATGCTCATGGCGGAAGCTGACGTGGCTGCCGCGAGCAGCATGTTCGCGTGGAGTCACCAGTTCCAGGCCGTAGCCGGCGCAGCGGGTTTCAACCAGCTCGATGAACAGGTCCACTAGCTCCAGCGAGTTGGCGCGCACCGTGTCCATGTCCGCTTCCAGCGCGATATCCAGGCCGACCTCGATCATGGCCAGTGAAGTAACCGGCTGGGTACCGCACATGAAGCGGCGAATGTCATTTGCTGGCGTGTAGCTGTCAGCCATCTCGAAGGGCGACTTGTGCGACCACCAGCCGGACAGCGGCTGCCAGAAACGTTCATGGTGGCGGGCATTGACCCAGATGAAAGCCGGAGAGCCCGGGCCGCCGTTGAGGTACTTGTAGGTGCAGCCCACAGCGTAGTCGGCATCTGCGGCATTCAGGTCAATCGGTACTGCACCTGCGGCATGGGCCAGATCCCAGACCACCAGGGCTCCGGAGCCGTGGATGGCTGCAGTGGTCTCGCCCATGTCCCACATGGAACCGGTGCGGTAGTTCACATGCGACAGAGCCACCACGGCGACAGTTTCGTCCAGTGCGGCGCGCAGCGAGGACTCTCCATCGATGAGCTTCACCTCATAGGCCACACCGGTTTCCTGCGAGAGCGAGTTGACCAGGTCGGCCAACCCCTCGGCGATATAGATGTCCGTGGGGAAATTGTCTCGTTCGGTGAGAATCACCCGGCGCTGCGGGGCATCGGCCTTCTGCGTGCGCAGTGCCGAGGCCAAGGCCTTGAACAGATTCAGCGTGGTGGTATCGGTGATCGCAGTCTCGCTGGGGTTCGCGCCCAGCAACCGCCCCAGCTTGTCGCCGAGCTTCAGCGGCATCTCGAACCAGCCGGCGGTGTTCCAGGAACGGATCAGGCCCTGGCCCCATTCTTCGGTCACCACCTGGGCGGCGCGTTCGGCTGCACCCTTCGGCAACGCGCCCAATGAGTTGCCATCGAGGTAGATGACGCCTTCCGGGAGGTTGAAGCGGTTGCCAAAGGCCACCAGCGGGTCTGCCGCGTCCAATTGGGCAAGGGACTCTCGGGTCAGTTCCGTGGTCATTGGATCTCCTGTTCGGCCAAGATCAAAGCGGGAGGACTTCCGTTCTCCCTGGTGCATCCATCGTAGAATCTAGTTCGATATAGTGCGACCAGATCCAAACTTTTCCAAAGAATTGAGTTGATTAGCCGTGGCAGGTTCATTATGGACGGTTCAAGGCGATGCCATGCCGAATCCTGTTCGCGTCGACGAAACGGATCTGTCCATTCTCACCGAGCTGAGCAAGGATGCTCGAATTGCCAACAACGTCTTGGCTGCCACAGTCGGCTTGGCGCCATCGACCTGCTTGGGCCGGGTGAAAGCACTCTCCAAGGCGGGGGTGATCACCGGTTACCATGCCGCGATCAATGAGCGTCTTCTTGGTGTTGCCGTCAACGCCATGATCTCTATTGTGGTCTCGTCCACAGCCCGAGACCGCTTGCTCTCCTCGGCGCATCAGCTCAAAGAGCTTGCCGAGGTCAGGGAAGTCTTCGTTCTTGGCGGCTCGCCGGATTTGCTGGTTCGGGTGGCTACCCAAAGCATCGAAGACCTACGGGCATTCGTGGCCGCGCACTTGGGCTCCAACCGCGCGTTCTCATCCACCCAGACGGTAATTATCTTCGAGCACCTGGCTTAGCCGAGACAGGCTTTTTGTCATCTAACGGCGTCTCTCATCTATATCTCATTTATTTCAGCCACAATGAAAAACATGGGAAAGGAAGCTTTGCGCCGCGTCTTTGCGACGATCGCTGTCATCGCAGTCGTTTTTCTTGGCGCGTTCGGAATCAGCCAAGCCTTGGAAGGCCCGGCGGACCGGGACCTCGGTGAAGGGTTCATCTTCGAAGAAGTGACTCCTTCCCCGACAATCGGCACACCTGGCACTCCTTCCTCTTCACCTTCTTCCTCGGCGGCTGAATCCCAAAAGCCGTCCTCCAGCCCGAGCACCTCTGCCAAGCCGACAACCTCGGAAAAGCCCAAGCCCAGCGCTACCCCGACACCGAAGCCCAAGCCGAAACCTCCAGCACCAGCACCGCCAAAGAAGACCGTTGTCCCGCTGCCTCCTTCGGGCACCCAGTATGACGACGATGACGATGACGACTACGAAGACTATGACGACGACGATGACGATGACGACTAGAGCGCCGGAACGCCGGTGGTCCATCCGGGCCCGAGTTCTGACCGGGATGATGCTCCTGGTTGGCTTGGCCTTGCTGGCAGCGGGTACGGCAAGCTTCGGCGTACAACGCCACGAACTCAATGAGCGCTTGGATGAGTCATTGACTCGCACCGTCAAGGAATTCGAAGTCCTCACCGAAACCGGTGTTGATCCGCGCACCATGGAACGCTTCAAGCACGCCGAAGACCTGCTGTACATTGCAATGCAACGCACCCTGCCTTCTCCGAAGCAGGGCATGCTCTCCCTGGTAAGTGACGAGGTGCGTTGGACCGCACCGGATATCGTCAACACCCGCCTGGAAGATGATCCGGAATTCCTGGAATGGGCCAGAAGCGTCCAGGACGCCAACCATATCCGCTTGGGAACTGTCGATACGGAAATCACGACCTACCGCGCCGTTGTTGTTCCGGTCAGCCTTCCTGCAGACCACGAGCACGGCGCCTTCGTGCTGGCCTATGACTACTCGGCAGAGGCCATCGCTAATGACCGCAATTTCATGATCTTCGGCGCCGTCGGCGCCTCGGTCATGCTCGTCGCCGCACTGGCCGCCTGGCTTGTGGTAGGACGGATGCTCGACCCGATCCGCCGCCTGCAAACTACCGCGCAACAGATTTCCGAGACCGATGTATCCCAGCGCATTGAAGTTTCGGGAAATGACGAGTTCGCCGAACTGACGGTCACGGTCAACGAAATGCTGGATCGCCTCGAAGGAGCACTCGGTTCCCAACGCCAGCTGCTCGATGATGTCGGGCACGAATTGCGCACTCCGGTGACTATCATCAACGGGCATCTGGAACTGATGGATCCCAACGATCCCGATGATGTTATCCAGAGCCGGGATATCGCGATGGATGAGCTCGGGCGCATGTCCTTGCTGATCAATGACCTGGTCACCCTGGCAAAGTCCAACCGCACCGATTTCCTCCAGGTGGAGCCTGCAGAAGTCGGCAAGCTGCTTGACGACATCCTCGACAAGGCCCGCGGTCTGGGGCCGCGTCAGTGGCGCGTTGACTACCGCACCGAGGCCACCGTGACTCTCGACCCGATCCGGACTACCCAAGCCATGCTGCAGCTCTGCGCCAACGCGGTGAAGTTCTCTGCTGAGGATACCCGCATCGGCTTGGGCAACGAGATCGTCCGCGATGGCCAAGGCAACACCACCTTGCGCTGGTGGGTATCCGATGCCGGCGTGGGCATACAGGCTGAAGATCTTGAACGTATATTCGAGCGCTTCGGACGTGGCCAGAACTCGGTTCGTTCTTCGGGGTCCGGTCTGGGGCTGAACATCGTGCAGGCCATAGCGGAGACCCACGGCGGACGCGTGTGGGTGAATTCGGAACATGGCAAGGGTTCCACGTTCTACATTGATATGCCGTTGACGACTGGAAGCAAGGAAGCATGAGCCAGATACTGATCATTGAAGATGAACCGCGAATCAGTTCGTTCGTAGCCAAGGGGCTGCGTGCTGCGGGACTGACCTCATCCATCGCAGAAACCGGGCATGATGGCTTCACCCAGGCCATCGAGGGTGATCATGAGCTGATCATCCTCGACCTCGGCCTGCCGGATGAAGACGGCTTCTCGGTATTGCGGCGTCTGCGCGCCGCGCAGATCGATACTCCGGTGATCATCCTGACCGCACGCGGCAGCGTGGAAGACACGGTAGCCGGCCTGCAGAACGGCGCCGATGACTACATGGCCAAGCCATTCCACTTCGATGAGTTGCTGGCACGGGTGCGCTTGCGCCTGCGCGCCGAGGACAATGCACCTGAAGTTTCCTCGCTGACCCACGAAGACCTGAACATGGACCTGCTGCGCCGCCGGGTGACGGTCAATGAGCGCGAAGTCGATCTTTCCGCGCGTGAATTCGCGCTGGCCGAAGCCTTCTTGCGCAACCCCGGCCAAGTGCTGAGCCGCGAGCAATTGCTTTCCAGGGTCTGGGGTTATGATTTCGACCCCGGATCCAACGTGGTGGATGTGTATGTCCGCTACCTGCGCAACAAGCTCGGCTCGGAACGCTTTGAGACGGTACGCGGATTCGGCTACCGACTCGCCTCGGAGCGGTAGCCGAATCCTGCACGGGGTCTAGCGCAACGTCGGATCCGGAACGAAGCCCTGCTGGAGCAAACGGCTCCAGCGATTGGCTGGCAGCTGCGGATTCAGCAGTGCAATGCCGATGCAATACTTGGACATCGATACCTCTCGGATGCCCAGCTCGGCCAAGGCCTGGTCCGAAGCGCCCCGGCCATCAGCGGACTTGGTCTCCACGACAATCAAGTCTGGTCCGTCAACCCTCGATTCGCCGTTGGCGTATTCCAGTTCGACGTCACAGGTCAGCCGTTCGCCGTCGATGGGATTCACGAAAGTCGCACGCCGGTAGGCGCTGTCCAGCACTGGCTGCAGCTGGGGGACGTCCTGCCCGTACTCGCGGCGCAGAACCGATTCCAGGAACCCCAGGTTCTCTTCGGTCAGCTCGCCCGCGCTGTCCAGATCCTGCTCTACGCGGTGCTTCACCGTCGACCCTCGAAGCCCCTTGGTCTTGATCTCGAACATCGACAGCCCTGTGTCCGCATAAGTGCGCGAACGCACCTTGTATCTCCGGCGCCGTCCCTGGCGGTGGGCGCGGTACTGGTCGTAGTCCTCGGTATCGAAATACACCGATTCGTAGCGGAAGGTGCGCAAGCCGTCGATCTGCATGATCTTGAATTTATCGCCCAAGCGCTCGGATAATTCCGTGAATTCCTCTGGGGTCAGCAAGAACTTCTTGTCGACGCGGGTCTGCAGCGCGGCTTCGGAGATGACCTCTTCGAGACTGATCGGTTCCCGGCCGATGACGGCTTCTTCCAAAGCCGCTCGCGCCTGGGAGGCAGCGAGGTCCGCGCGCTTGGTAGCAAGCGCCGTCATCAGGACCACGTCTCCTGCTTGGCTCCGTTCTGCGCTGCCGGTGCGGACTGGCTGTTCGCCAATTCATAAGTGCCGGAGAAGCTCTCGGATGCGCTGGACTTGGCATTGGACTTGCTGCCGGCAGCGTTGGTACGGAAGCGGACATCAACGATGGTCAGGTCGCGAACCATGTCCAGCTCGACAACTACGGTTCGCAGTACCTTGGCATCCAGCAGTTCTTCCAATGCAGCCTGCAGGTCCGCCTTCTTCGGGTAGGCACGTTCCAGGGTCACGGTCTGGCGATCGGTGCGTGGGGCGAAGCTCGGGTGGTCGGCCAAGAACATCACCAGGACCAATGCCGCGGTGGCTGCTGGAGCCAACCATGCCGGATCCGGGTGCAAGCCATTGACCAATCCGATGGCCAGTGAAATGAAGTAGTAGGCCACTTCTTCCTGGGTCAGGGTGTCCGAACGAAGGCGAATAATCGAGAGAATACCGAATAGGCCGAGGCCAAGCCCCATGCCCGCGCCGCTACCCGAGAGCAATAAGGTGACAGCGAAGATGCCCATGCTCAAAGCAATATAGGCCAATACGAGGTCGCGGCGGAAGTGGCGGCGGAAGTATACGAAGTACACGAGAACCGTAATACCGATGACGTTGGACGCTAGTCCCATCCAGAATGACAACATTGCTCTACCTTTCAAAGGTGTGAAGTGATGATCCCTTCTAAATGAACTTTAGGTGAACTAAATGAGTCCAAAAGTAGAACAACATGAGAACGCCCTCATATTACTGAATGAGTCATGACCTGCATGTTTACCTTCTCATGACGGAGAGGTCGCCGTCTGGCAGGTTTTTCTCAGCTTCTGCGCACCCGATTTTTCCTAGTTCATGAGCGCATCCTCGATGCGTTAAACAGCTATCGGCGGCTCCTCTCTTTGCGAGAGGAGCCGCCGATAGCTGTTTAAGAATTGCTTACTTGCCAGCTTCGATTTCAGCCTTGGCCGTAGCATCCGAGTCGTTCAGGAACTTGCCAATGCGGTCGACTTCTTCAGTCTCGCCGATGGCAGCAGCTGCACGGCCCAGCGCGTAAAGCGAACGCAGGAAACCGCGGTTCGGTTCGTGGCGCCAAGGCACTGGACCCTGTCCGCGCCAGCCGGCTTTGCGCAGCGAGTCCAAGCCGCGGTGGTAGCCAACGCGTGCGAACGCGTAGGACTCCACGATGCGGCCCTCACTGTGCGCTTCGTTGGCAAGCAGCGCCCAAACCAGTGACGAGGCAGGGAATCTTGCCGCCAAGTCCGTGGCTTCATCACCGGCTTCATAGCGTGCGAGCACTTCGGTTTCTTCCGGAAGCAGGGTTTCCGGGATGCCCAGCAGGTTTTCTCCGACCATGGTTACTTCAGCGACTTTCCGGCCGAGCCGAGCTGCTGGGCAGCTTCAACGATGCGGGCAGCCATGGACTCTTCGGCCTTGGCGCCCCACACGCGTGGGTCGTAGGTCTTCTTGTTGCCAACTTCGCCGTCAACCTTCAGCACACCGTCATAGTTGGCAAGCATGTGGCCAGCTACCGGGCGGGTGAAGGCGTACTGGGTGTCGGTGTCGATGTTCATCTTGATCACGCCATAGGCAACTGCGTCAGCAATTTCCTGCTCAGAAGAGCCCGATCCGCCGTGGAATACCAGGTCGAATGGGTTCGCCTTGCCAATCTTGGCGCCAACCTGGGCCTGGATATCCTTCAGGATCTCTGGGCGCAGCTTTACGTTGCCTGGCTTGTAAACGCCGTGGACGTTGCCGAAGGTCAGCGCGGTGATGTAGCGGCCCTTTTCGCCAGCGCCCAAAGCCTCGATGGTAGCCAGGGCATCTTCGACGGTGCTGTACAGCTTGTCGTTGATTGCGTTTTCCACGCCGTCTTCCTCGCCGCCAACGGCACCGATTTCAACTTCGAGGATCTGCTTGGCGGCTGCGGTGCGCGGCAGCAATTCTGCGGCGATACGCAGGTTCTCTTCAAGGGTTTCAGCAGAACCATCCCACATGTGGGAGTTGAAGAATGGATCGCGGCCTGCAGCGACTTCAGCTTCCGAAGCGGCAAGCAGTGGCAACACGAAACCGTCCAGCTTGTCCGCTGGGCAGTGGTCGGTGTGCAAGGCGATGTTCACGCCGTAGTTCTTGGCAACCTGGCGGGCGAAGGCCGCGAAGCCCAGCGAGCCGGTAACCATATCCTTGATGGATGCACCAGACCAGTATGCGGCGCCGCCGGTGGAGACCTGGATGATGCCGTCGGATTCAGCCTCTGCGAAGCCGCGAATTGCGGCGTTCAGAGTCTGCGAGCTGGTCACGTTCACTGCTGGGAAGGCGTAGCCGCCTGCCTTGGCAGCATCGATCATTGCATTGTACTTATCGGGGGTTGCGATAGGCATGCTTCACTCCTGGTGATTAGCGAGGTTACGCGTCTCCATTGACGGCGGTTCGCCATCCATCCTATCGGCTATGTCACTAACTAAGCCCTAAATCTCGTATCGTGACACGGGGAATTCCGCGGTTGACCGCAAAGCAAACGGCCAACCCAGATGAGAGCTCGTCTCATTACGGTTGGCCGCTGGCTTTTTACCTTCTCTATTTGGTTGTTGCGCTTACAGAGGTGCTTCCCGACGGAGCTAGCTGTGTCTTGGTCGTGGTGCTGGGCACTGATGCAGAGCTCGTGGAAGCCTTCGGAGTTTCAGTTCCGGTCGAGGTCGACTTCGACGAATCCGTCTTTGGCGCAGAAGCTGAGCCGGTTGGAGGATCCGGAACGACTTCTTTTTCAGGCTCCGTTGGCGTTTCCGGAACTGAAGGTACCTCCTCCTCAGGTTCTTCCGTGGGTTCAGGTGCCGTGGATTCGCTCTCGCCTGGACTCTTCGAATCGTCTGGGCTCTTCGAACTATCCGGGCTCTTCGAGCTATCAGGGCTCTTCGAACCGTCCGGGCTCTGTGAACCATCCGGAGAATGCGAACCGCTTGGAGTCTCACTCTCGCTCGGCGACGGGCGCTGCGACTCCGATGGCGTCGGCTTCGGCCGTGGAATGATTGGAGTGTCATCCTCAGGGACAATGACGTCTGGATCCGGACCGCTTGGAGCCCGATCAGGAACCCGCGAGCCGTTGCCCTTCGGAGCACTGCCCGCATTGACCGTCAGCCGCTGCGAATTAATCATTGCCTGGCGCTGCCCCGGAATGGTTGGCAGGTAGTTACGCGGATCGTGCCAACGTCCGTCGATGATGACCTCGAAGTGCACATGGCAACCGGTCGAGTTGCCGGTAGTGCCAGCCAAGGCGATCAGCTCACCCTGCTCAACGCGTTGCCCCACTTTGGCAATCAACTTCGAATTGTGGCTGTAGCCAGTCTGGACATTGCTGCCGTGATCAATAGTCACGCGCATGCCGGAGTGCCCGGCCCATGCCGATACGGTCACCGTTCCAGCTTCAGAAGCGTAGACCGGCGAGCCGCAGGAAATAGGGTAGTCCTGGCCAATGTGGATCTGGTTGCCAGGACCGGTAGGGTTGGCACGCCAGCCGTAAGGGCTGGAAATACTGCGGGTCTTGACCGGGTGCATCAGTTGCAGGTCGCCAGGCAATTTACCGAGCTCGCCGACCATGCCCGCGAGCAGAGCTGAGGATTCGTTGTCATTGCCGGACGCTTCTGAGCCGGCGTCAGCGCCATCAAGCATTCCAACGGGACGGCCGTCAATAGCCAGCTCCTTGCCGGAACCGCCAAATGAGTTCAGTGGCGCATCTGCACTGACATAGACCGGTCCGTTGAACATTGATGGATCTGCCACAGCATCGATACCTACAGGGATATCGCCCTGCCTGGAGTCACCGGCCTGCGCCATGATCGGGATCGCCAAGGCTCCCGTCAGTCCTAGCGCGGCGACGATAGAAGTCGACCATATAACCAATGGCCTTCTGCGCCGAGGCAGCCCGGGCAACAGCAAGTCACGGTTCACTTGATGACGTCGTTTCACGACCGCCCTCTCCCAGATCACGTTTTCATAACTAAAACCCAGAGTAGGCGGAAAATGATAACTAATCCAGATGCTCGACTAAACTCGTCAGTATTAAATTTCTTGTTAACCTACTTTTTGCCCAAACACGTGCCTGCGTACCCACGCATGCATGGCAATCCCGGCTGCGGATGCCGCGTTGATTGAACGAGTCGAGCCGAACTGCTCGATGGACAAGGTGTCCTTGGCCGCAGCGTGGACTTCCGGGCTGAGTCCCGGACCTTCCTGCCCGAAGACCAGCACGCAGTCCTTCGGCAGGTCGTAGGTTTCCAGTGGAACGGAGTCCGGGAAGATATCGATTCCCAGAATCGTCAACCCCTCGCCTTCAGCCCAGGCAACGAACTCCTCCACTGTTGCATGGTGGCGTACGTGCTGGTAACGATCAGTAACCATGGCGCCTCGTCGATTCCAGCGGCGACGGCCGATGATATGGACTTCTTTGGCCAGGAAGGCGTTTGCGCTGCGTACCACGGTGCCGATGTTCATATCGTGCTGCCAGTTTTCAATGGCGATATGGAAATCGTGGCGGCGTTCGTCAAGATCAGCAATGATGGCGTCCATCGTCCAGTAGCGGTACTTGTCCGCGACGTTGCGCCGGTCGCCCTCGGCAAGCAGCTGGGGATCGTACTTTCCGTCGGTTGGCAGTTCCCCCTCCCAGGGGCCTACTCCGATCACATGCTGCGCGCTCGGGTCATTAACTGGTTCATGCGTTTCTTCGTTCACAGTATTAAGCCTAGTTCGTTATGTTCGTGCCCTTGTTCACGGTGCATTTGCGTGCGCCTGTGTAATCTCTTAATAGAACGGGATACTTTCAGTGCCGATAGCTCCCACCACATATTTCCCTAGGGAGGATCCACGCCTCGTGACAACTTCAATCCGCGGTACGCGAACTGTCCACGACATCAAATGCTGGCTCACGGACATGGACGGCGTATTGGTTCACGAGAACCAGGCCATCAAGGGCGCCGCCGAGATGCTGAGCTACTGGCGCGACAACAACCTGCGCTTCCTGGTCCTGACCAATAACTCCATCTACACCCCGCGCGATCTGCGTGCTCGCCTATTGGCCTCGGGCCTGGACGTCCCGGAGGAAAACATCTGGACCTCCGCGATGGCCACTGCAGAGTTCCTGGCTCGCCAGCGCCCCGGCGGCCGCACCTTCGTCATTGGCGAAGCCGGTTTGACCACTGCCCTGCATGATGCGGGGTTCATCATGACCGACCAGAACCCTGACTACGTCGTGCTGGGCGAAACCCGCACCTACTCTTTCGAAGCCATCACCAAGGCCATCCGCCTGATCGAAGGCGGGGCGAAGTTCATCGCCACCAACCCGGACGCTACCGGACCGTCCACCGAAGGCATTATGCCAGCCACCGGTGCGATCGCGGCCTTGATCTCGCGTGCAACCAACCGCGAGCCATACGTGGTGGGCAAGCCGAACCCAATGATGTTCCGTTCTGCCCTGAACCGAATCGATGCGCACTCGGAAACCACCGCAATGATCGGCGACCGCATGGACACCGATATCGTTGCGGGCATGGAAGCCGGACTGCTGACCGCATTGGTCTACACCGGCATCACCGCCCGCGAAGACATGGACACCTTCCCGTTCCGCCCGGACCTGCAGTTCCCATCCGTGGCGAATCTGCACGCGGAACTCGCCAAGGGTGCCGCTGCAGCGGAAGCGCCTGCAGCCAAGAAGTAGCAGCTAGCGGATTCAGCAAGGCCGGGCTTTTGCCCGGCCTTGCTGCGTTGACGCAAGATTCCGGAAGTATGCTGAAACCGTGACCGAGCAAGTACCGAACGAGGTCCCGAGCGCGCGGAAGCGTGGACGGCCCAAAGGCAGCACCACGGGGACAACTAGAGCGGCGATCCTCAAAGCCGCGTCCAAGGAGTTCTCCCGTGCCGGATACGAGGCAGCCAGCCTCCGGTCGGTAGCGCGCCGAGCCGGGGTGGATCCAGCACTGGTTCACCACTATTTCAAGGACAAGAGCGACTTGTTTGTCCAGACCATGCGCATCCCCGTCAACCCAGGGGAAATCATCGCCGAGGCGGCAACAGCGCCGTTGGAGGAGATGGGCGAGGCGCTGACTCGCGCATTGCTCGCTACCTGGCGCAAGCCGGCTTTCTGCACGGCAGCAACGGCAATGATCCGGGGCTTGGTCTCCAGCAGCAGCGCGGCGAAAGTCCTCCGTCCATTCCTGCAAGAGCAGATCTTCTCGCGCTTGGGTGCGCGTTTGCCGGAAGAAAGCGCCGAGCCGAGGGTAGCCCTGGTGGCCAGCCAGGTTGTCGGCCTGATTGTCGCGCGCTACATCATTGGCTTGGAGCCTTTGGCCTCCATGGATGATGAGCAGGTTATCGAGCTGGTGGCCCCCACCATCCAGCGCTACCTCACCGGCCAATTGCCTGCGTTGAACCATTGACATGCCGCTGGCAGAGGTCCCTAATTCATTATGTGATGAATAAAACGGCTTGTGTCGATGTGCAGCGGCTCGACGTCAGACGCGGAAGGGCATTGGTCCTGGACCACGTGGAATTCCAGCTCGCGCCGGGACGGATCATCGGCTTGCTCGGCCCCAGCGGCAGCGGCAAGAGCACCTTGCTGCGAAGCATCGTGGGCAACCAGGTCATCAGCAGCGGAACAGTCTCCGTTCTCGGAAAGCCCGCCGGGCACAAGTCCCTGCGCAACCGGGTCGGCTACATGACCCAGGCAGCCAGCGTCTATGACGATTTGAGCGTCCGGCAGAACATCGCCTACTTCGCCAAGATCCTCGGCCAGCCCCCAGCAGAAGTGGATCGAGTCCTCGAAGCCACGGACCTGGCGGACCAGGCTGGCCGGCTGGCCATGGGCCTGTCCGGCGGACAGCGCAATCGGGTGTCCTTGGCCATCGCGCTGCTCGGCTCGCCAGAAATCGTCATCCTGGATGAACCCACGGTGGGTTTGGACCCGGTGCTGCGTGCGGATCTGTGGGCGATGTTCTCGCAGTTGGCGGCCACCGGCCTGTGCCTTGTCGTCTCCAGCCATGTCATGGACGAAGCCATGCGTTGCGATGAAATCCTGCTGCTGCGCGAGGGGAAGCTGCTCGGCCAGATGAGCCCGGCTGCATTGATGGAGTCAACCGGTGCAGACAATCCCGAAAATGCCTTCGTTGCCCTGATCGCGGCAAAAGGGAACCAGCCATGAAACGGACGCTCGCCACCACCGGTCGGGTCCTGGCCCAGGTGCGCCATGACCCGCGGACCATTGCCTTGATGCTCATCGTGCCCAGCCTGCTGATCGGCCTGATCGCATGGATCTTCACCGACACCCCGGCCTTCAGCCGCATTGGCCCGGCAATGATCGCCTTGTTCCCATTCGTGGTCATGTTCCTGGTCACCAGCATCGCAACACTGCGCGAGCGGCGCAGCGGAACCCTTGAGCGCCTGCTGAGCATGCCGCTGGCCAAGGGCGAATTCATCTTCGGCTACGCGCTGGCGTTCACCCTGGTTGCGATCCTCCAGACCATGATCGCGGTCAGTTTCGCCATCTGGGTTTGCGGCTTGGAGATCGAAGGCAGTTTCTGGCTGCTGTTTGCGGTGGCCGCCCTCGACGCGCTGCTGGGCATCAGCCTCGGCCTGATGGCCAGCGCCTTCGCACGCACCGAATTCCAGGTGGTTCAGTTCATGCCGGCGCTGGTCATCCCGCAGTTCCTGCTGTCCGGAATCATCCTGCCCCGCGAGCAGCTGCCCGGCGCGCTGGAGGCCATCGGCGCCTGGCTTCCGCTGTCCCACGCCATCGACGCCCTCTCGGATGCCGCGGCGGGAACAGTGGATTCGGCGACGGCAAGAAGCATGCTGGTCATCGCCGCCTGGATCGCCGCCGCGCTGATCGTCGGTTCCCTGACCCTGCGGCGGCGCACCGCCTAGCGGCTACGCGATGTCCACCGGGGTGTCCAGCACGCGGCCCTCGGCCACTTCGCGCACCTTCCCGGTGATCCGGAACTCGGCCTGCAGTGGCAGGTCCTCGCTGCTGGTTCCCACCAGCGCGGTGAACTTGCCCGGTTCCACAATGCGCTTCCCGGACAGCCCGGTGAACGAGGTTCGGTCAGCATGCACGGTGAAAGCCACGCGCTTCGACTCCCCTGCCTCAAGCTGCACCTTGGCGAAGCCGGCCAGCCAGCGGCGCGGGCGCACCACCTGCGACACCGCGTCAGCCAGGTACAGCTGCACCACTTCGGCACCGGAGCGCGCTCCGGTATTGGCCACGGTGGCACTGACCCGAATGGTGCCGTCGGCAGCGATTTCAGTTTCCGGCAGTTCCAGCCCGGAGATCTCGAAGCTGGTGTAGGAGCTGCCGTAGCCGAAGGGGTAGAGCGGACGCGGATCGAGGTTGGTTACGCCTTCTGAATGCCACGCCAGCTTGGAAGCCAGGTAGGTGCCCGGCTGCCCGCCGATATGGTCGGGGATCTGCACCGGCAGCTTGCCCGAGGGGTTGACCTCGCCGGTCAGCACGCCAGCCAGTGCCGGCCCGCCTTCCACCCCGGGCATGAAGCACTGGATGATGGCCGCGGTGCGATCAGCGAATTGCCCCAGCGAATACGGGCGCCCAGTGACCAGCACCAGCACCGTCGGGGTCCCCGTGGCCAGCACGGCTTCCACCAGATCCCCCTGCCGCCCGGGCAGGCGCAGGTCGACGACGTCGCAGCCCTCCCCCGAGGTGCCACGGCCGAAGAGCCCGGCGAGGTCGCCAACGGCAACCACCGCGACTTCGGCGTTGCGGGCGGCCTGGACCGCCTGGGCGATGCCCGAATCATCCAGATCGGTGAAGTCCACGCCACGGGCATACTCGATCTGCGATCCGGCGAGCGCGGGAGCCAGCTGCAAGGCTTCGAGGATCGAGGCCATCGGCACGCCGTAGTCCTGCTGCTCGGCGAAGCGCGAGTAGACATGGTTGGTGAAGGAGTAGCAGCCCAGGTGGGTGCGAGGCTGGGAGGCGCTGGGCCCGATGACCGCCAAGCGTGCCGGGCTGGCCAAGGGCAGGATCTGCTCGTTGCGCAGCAGGATGATCGATTCCTCGGCCATTTTCCGGGCATGGGCACGGTTATCGGCCGAATCCAGTTCCACGTCATCGCCCAGCCAGGCCTGGCGCGGGTTCCAGCCCGGATCCAGCAGGCCCATCTGCAGTTTCTGGGCCAGCACGCGGCGCACCGCGGTGTCCAGGACTTCCTGCTCCAGCGCTCCGGCGCGGACCGCCTGGGCCAGGTTGGCGAAGGCGGTGGTCTCCGGGAGCTCAACGTCCATGCCGGCTTCCAGGGACAGCCGGCCCGCGGCGTCCTCGTCTTCTGCGACTTCGTGCATGCTGTGCAGGAAGCTGACGGACCAGTAGTCCGCCACGACGGTTCCCGCGAAGCCCCAGCGGCCCCGCAGCACTTCGGTGAGCAGCCGGTGGCTGCCAGCGGGCGCTTCGCCATCCACGTCCGCATAGGAGTTCATCACGGACTTCACTCCACCCTCGCGAACCGCGCGTTCGAACGGCGGGAACACCGTGTCTTCCAGCGCCCGGGGGCCCATGGAGACCGGCGCGTGGTTGCGCCCGGCTTGCGAGGCCGCGTAGCCGGCGAAGTGCTTCAAGGTGGCGTGCACCCCCGAGTCCTGCAGGCCGCGCACGTAGGCTACGCCCAGCTCCCCAACCAGGTGGGGGTCTTCGCCCATGGTCTCTTCCACCCGGCCCCAGCGGTAGTCGCGGGTGACGTCCAAGACCGGGGACAGGCCCTGGTGCACTCCCATCTTCAGCATGTCGGCGCCGATGCGCCGGGCCATGCCGCCAATGAGTTCCGGGTTGAAGGTGGCGCCCCAGGCAATGGACGCCGGGTAGCAGGTCGCGCCAAGGGTGGTGAAGCCAGTCAGGCATTCCTCGTGGGCGATGGCCGGGATGCCCAAGCGGTTCGCGGCAATGACCTGTTCTTGCAGCTCGACCAGGCGTTCGCGGCCTTCGGCGGGGGCCAGCGGGATGGTGCCGAAGGCGCGGGTGATATGCCCCAAGCCGTCCTTGATGGCGGTTTCGAAGCTGGGGCCTGCGGTGAAGGTATCGGCCATCGGCGCGACGTTGCCTTCCCCGTCCTGGTTTTCTTCCTCCGGGCGGATCCAGAACGAGCCCAGCTGCCCGGCTTTCTCTTCCAGGGTCATTTCATCCATGAGCGCGGCGACGCGCTGTTCGGCAGGAAGTGAGATGTCGTGCCAGGTTTGCTCGACGGTTTTCATGGCAGTTCCTTGTCTTCAAAGATTTCGATTGCTTGCGGGGGCGGATCAGCCCTTGACTGCGCCCTGCAGTCCATTGACGATGCGCTTCTGCATGGCCAGGAAGAAGATCAGTGCCGGGATCATCGCCAGCGCGGTGAACGCGAAGACGCCGGCGGTGTCGGCCGAGTGCTCGCTGGAGTAGTCGGCGACGCCCAGCGGCAAGGTGCGCATATCCCCTTGCAGCAGCAGCAACGGCAGCAGGTAGGCGTTCCACGAGCCGACGAAGGCCAGTACGCCGACGGTGACCATGCCCGGCCCGGACAATGGCAGCAGGATCCTCCAGAAGAAGCCGATGCGGCTGGCGCCATCGAGCTGGGCGGCTTCTTCCAGCTCCTGGGGCAGCGCCATCAGGAAGGGGCGCAGGATGACCACGGTCATGGGCAGCGCGAAGGCCGCCTGCGGCAGGGCGACGCCCCACCAGGTGTTGCCCATGTCCAGGTCCCGGGTAATCAGGATGAACAGCGGAACAATCGCCACGGTGGCCGGGAACAGCAAGCCAAGCACGAAGACCATGAAGATCGGCTCGCGCAGGCGGAACGTGTAGCGGGCCAGCGGGTAGGCAGCCATGATGCCGAAGACCACCACGACGATGGTGGTGATCACCGCGATCATCGTGGAGTTCAGCGCGTACTGCCAGAAATCCGGGTTCTTCAGCACGCCGGCGTAGTTCTCCAGCACCCACGGCTCGGGAAGGCCTGCCGGGTTCTCGGCCAGCTGCGCGTTGGTGCGGAACCCGCCGAGCACCCCGTAGAGGACCGGGCCCAGGGTGATCGCGACAACCGCCAAGGCGATGGCGTAGACCAGGACGTTTCCGCCTTGCCGGCCGTTGCGCTTCTTGGCGCGTTTTGCCTGGGCGGGGGTGTGCTGGGGCCTGGTAGCCAGGGTGGCGCTCATGCTTTGGCCTTCTTCCGCTTCGTGCGCTCATCATCGGGCTGCGAATCCCGCTTGAGGATGAGCTGCTGGTAGGAGATGGCCAGAACCAGGGCGACGATGAACAAGATGACCGAGGCGGCCGCGGCGATCCCGAAGTTCTGGCGCTTGGTTCCTTCCGAAACCAGGAAGCTGGCCATCGTGGTGGTGGCGTTGGCCGGTCCGCCGCCGGTGAGGATCCAGACCATGTCGAAGAGCTGCAGCGAGCCGATCATGGACAAGAAGCCCCAGGTGCGCAGGGTGGGGCCCAGCAGCGGGATGGTGATCTTGCGCTGGATCTGCCACCAGGAGGCGCCGTCGATTTCCGCCGCTTCGTAGAGCTCGGACGGCACCCCCTGCAGCCCGGCAAGGAACAGGATCACCGCCAGGCCAAGGTACTTCCAGGTCAGCACTGCCAGCACGGTCCACAAAGCGAGTTCCGGCGTGCCCAGCCAGCCCTGGGCCGGCCCCTGGATTCCCAGCTTGGACAAGATGGTGTCGAACACCCCGTACTGCGGCTGCAGCAGCTGGAACCAGACCACCCCGGCGATGACTTCGGACAGCACGTAGGGCACGAAGATGATGGTGCGCAGCAGGGACTGGATCTTCATCTTCCGGTTCAGCAGCAGGGCGATGCCCAGGCCGATCGGCAGCTGCAGGGCGATGGAGCCGCCGATGATGACCAGGTTATGGACCAGGGCATCGGTGAACACCTCGTTGCCCAGCACCCGGACGTAATTCTTGAAGCCCACGAAGTCCACCAGCGGGCCGAAGCCCTTCCAGTTGTACATCGAGAAGCGCACGGCCTGGATGATGGGGACCAGCATGAAGACCGCGATCAGCAGCAATGCCGGGCTGACGAAGAACAGGATCTCCAGGTTCTTGCGCCGCTGCGCGGGCTTGCGCGTGCGCTTGGCACCGGCAGGCGGCAGTCCGCTTGGCGCAGAACGCCGCCTTTCGGAAAGCCCTGGGCCACCGCTGGCTGGCGGACTGGCTGCGTAGGTTACTTCTGGGGCCACGGCGTGGATCACTTCTCCAGGTCAGCGGCATCTTGGCTGGCGTCGACGATCTTCTGCGCGTCGGATTTGCCGGCGAAGAGCAGGGCGATCTCGTCGTTCATGGCCCCGCCAATGGAGGCGCCGAACGAGGTGTCGAAGTACAGCTGGAAATATGGCGCCTTGTCGCGCACGTCCATCAGCGAAGCCAATGCCGGATCCGAGATCGCGTCCTTGGCCGCCGGGTTGGTCGGCAGGCCCATGTCCAGCTCGGCGAAACCGCGCTGGACCTCGTCGGAGAGCATGTGCTTCACGAAGTCCACCGCCGCGTCGGGGGCGCCTTCGGAAACTGCCCAGGCGTCGCCTCCGCCAAGCTGCGCGGCCGGGTCGCCCTGGCCGCCCTCAATGGCAGGGAAGGGGAACCATCCGGTGTCTTCCCCCATGCCAGTGCCGTCTTCGGTCAGGCCCTGCATGACCCCTGGCTCCCAGTGGCCAGCCAATTCCATGGCTACCTTTCCGGTGGCCAGCAGGCCCGAAGCGGAGGTGGGGCCGGACTGCGCCGGGGTAGAGAGGAAGCCCGGGTTGAATGGCTCGGACTTGATCAGCTGGTCCACGTCTTCCCCGGCCTTGGTGAAGCACTGGTCGCTGAAATCGAGATTGGCGACCGAATCGGCCAGGGTCTGCTGGGAGCATTCGCGCACTGCCGCGTAGTACCAGTAGTGGGCTGCCGGCCATTTGTCGCCGGCGCCGATGGAAATCGGGTCGATGCCTGCCTGCTTCAGCTTCCCGGTGGCCGCAATCAGTTCATCGAAGGTCTGCGGGGCCGAGTCGATGCCCGCTTCCTTGAACAGCGCCTTGTTGTACCAGAACCCCGCGCCGCCCAGCGAGAACGGCAAGGCGTAGGTCTTGCCATCGAGCTGCCAGCCGCCGGCGTTCTCGCCGAGGAAGGCGATTTCCTCGGAGGCCGCCTCGGTCAGGTCCTTGGTCAGCCCGGCGGCCACGTGGGCTGCGAGCTCCCCGCCACCACGTTCCATGTAGACATCCGGGGCGTCGCCGCTCTGGAAGGCCGCATCGAGCTTGGTGAGCATGTCCTCGTGCTGCATTGCGCTGACTTCGACCTCCACCCCTTCATGGGCGGCTTCGAAGTCGGCTGCAACCTGTTCGTAGTAGGCCTTGCCGTCGCCGTTATTGGAGTTGTGCCACCAGGTGATGGTGGTGGTTCCGTCTGCCGACGTCCCTTCCTGGCCTGCATCGGCGGCGCAGCCGGTGGCCAGCAGGGCAGTCGTGGCGGCCAGCGCCAGAATCTGCGCACCTCGGATCTTGGATAACATGCTCGTGCTCCTCAGCTGTGATGAAGACCTGCCGGCATCGGACGGCAGGCGATTGGCTCCACCAAGAATTGCACCGTGACGCAGGTCATGTCAATCGTTTTCGATAACGTTTTCGAAATCCATTGCGAAAACGTTGTCGAAAGATCCGCAATCGGTCGTCACGCCCCCGTGAAGTCACGGAATTCCGGAGTATTTTGCGCTACTGTTAGTGACGTGATGACCCCTCAGACCGGAATCCCCGGGATCGCCAATGCCCAGCAGCCGCAGATCCCCGGCGAGCCTTCCAGCGCACGCGTGACCATCAACGACGTCGCGCGCGCCGCGCAGGTCTCCGTCTCCACCGTCTCGAAGGTCGTCAACGGCCGCTACGGGGTCGCCCCGGCCACCATCGCCAAGGTCCACCAGGTCATCAGCGAACTGGGCTACGAGACCTCGCTGGTCGCCTCCTCGCTGCGCAGCACCCGCACCAACATCATCGGCATCCTGGTGGCGGAGTTCGAGCCCTTCTCGCTGGGCCTGCTCAACGGCATCTCCGCGACCCTGCGCGGAACCCAATACGATTTGATGGCCTACGCGGGCAACCTTTCCCCCGAAGGGCATGCCGGCTGGGAACGCCGCTCCCTGTCCCGCTTGGGCGGAACGCTGATCGACGGCGCCATCATCGTCACCCCCACCGTGGAAGTCCCGCACAGCTCGGTGCCGGTCGTCGCCATTGACCCGCATGCCGGTCCGGAAATGCCGATCGCCATCGACGTGGACAACCGTTCCGGGGCCTATACGGCCACCCGGCACCTGCTGGATCTGGGCCATCGCCGCATCGGGCACATCCGCGGGCGCGGGGACCTGGCTTCCGCGCACCTGCGCGAGCAGGGCTACCGCCAAGCGCTGGAAGAGGCCGGCGTGGAATTCGATGGGCAGCTGTCGCACGATGGCGATTACCAGCATGATGCCGCGGTGCAGGCCGCCCATGACCTGCTGGACCTGCCCCAGCCGCCCACGGCGATCTTCGCGGCCAATGACCTCTCGGCCCTGGCCGCCTTGCAGGTGGCCGGCGAGCGCGGGCTGCAGGTTCCCGGCGATCTTTCGATCATCGGCTTCGATGACATCCCGGCCGCGGCACAGTCCTCTCCCCCGCTGAGCACCGTGCGCCAGCCGCTGCATGAGATGGGCGCCCAGGCGGTGAGCATGCTGCTGGGCCTGCTTGCGGGCGAGGACGTCCGCTCCCCCGGCCATCTGCCTGCCGTGCTCGTCCCGCGCGAGACCACGGGCCCCGCGCGCAGCAGCTAGCCGGGAAAAGCAGAGCACCCCGCCGCGCACCGGGAATTCTCCGGTGGGCAACGAGGTGCTGTGCAGGGAATCGCTTGCCGGCTACAGGCCCAGCTCGTTCTTGCCGTAGGCGAACAGGTACGGAACGCCGGCTTCTTCTTCGATGCGTTCCTTGGCTCCGGTGTCGCGGTCAACGATCACGGCCACGGCAATCACGTTGCCGCCGGCCTTGCGCACGCCCTCGACAGCGGTCAGCGCCGAACCGCCGGTGGTGGAAGTATCCTCGAGCACGATGACATCGCGGCCTTCGACGCTCGGGCCCTCGACCTGGCGGCCCATGCCGTAGGACTTCTGCGCCTTGCGGACCACGAAAGCGTCGATGGCGCGGTCCTTGGCCCGGGCGGTGTGCATGATGGCGGTGCCTACCGGGTCAGCGCCCATGGTCAAGCCGCCCACATTGCTGAATTCCAGCTTGGCCTCGTCCAGCAAGCCAAGCATGACTTCGCCAACCAAGCCCGATGCTTCCTGGTGCAGGGTTACACGGCGCAGATCGATGTAGTAATCAGCTTCCTTGCCCGAGGACAAGGTGACCTTGCCGCGCACAATGGCTAGTTCTTGGATCAGTTCTTTTAGTCGCTCACGGGCGCTGGTTTCGCTCATACCCTCGATTCTAGTCGGCATCATGGCTAGGCTGATTCCATGAACGCAAAACGCCCCTTGGGTTACTGGCTGAAATTGGTGGATTCGCTGATTGACGAGCAGTTTGCAGCGACTTTGGAAGAGCACGGTGTGACACGCAGGCAATGGCAGGTGCTCAACCTGCTGGAGCAGCAACCTGCCACCGAGGCGCAACTGGACGCCGGGCTTTCCCCGTTCTTCGCCTCGCCGGATGAACCGCAATCATTGAGAGAGCACCTTGCCGAGTTGATCGAATCCGGCTGGGTTACGGCAATCAACGGCGAGTATTCCATCACCGATCGGGGCCACACCTCGTTGCTCAAGCTCAGTGAGCTCGTGGAAAAGATCCGCACCCAGTTCGGCCAGGATCTGGACGGTTCCGAATATGACGCGGTGGTCGAAGCCTTGGAAAAGATTGCGCGCAATCTCGGCTGGAACCCGGACCAGGATTCCGAATAGCCCCTCCGGGATTTGTTGAGAACAGATTAACTTTCGTTCCCAGCCTGTGCAGCGGTACCGCACGGCGAGGGCTCATGCCTAGGATTAGAAGCATGCGTGAACTGCAAGCAAAGATCATTGAAGAGCTGGGCGTGCGCCCGGAAATCGACGCGGCCGACGAAATTCGCCGTCGTATCGACTTCCTCAAGGACTATCTGGCCGCTACCGGCGCCCGGGGTTTCGTGCTGGGCATCTCCGGCGGCATCGATTCAACGCTGGCTGGGCGCTTAGCCCAGTTGGCCGTCGAAGAGGTGCGCGAATCCGGCGGCGAGGCGCACTTCGTGTCGGTGCGCCTGCCGCATGGCGTGCAGAAGGATGCGGCCGATGCGGAAGCGGCCATGGATTTCGTGGCTGCCGACGAGCAGTTCGAGGTGAACATCCAAAAGCCTGTCGCCGCTTTCGATGAAGCCCTGGCCGATGCGGGCCACCTGGCGCTGAGCGATTTCAACCGCGGAAACCTCAAGGCCCGCACCCGGATGATCATGCAGTACGCCATGGCCGGGGACCGCGGGATGCTGGTCCTGGGCACCGATCACGCGGCCGAATCGATCACCGGCTTCTTCACCAAGTTCGGCGATGGCGGAGCGGACCTCCTGCCCCTGGCCGGGCTGAATAAACGCCAGAACCAGGCACTGCTGCGCGAGCTGCAGGCTCCTGAGCTGCTGTGGGCCAAGGAGCCTACCGCGGACCTGCTGGACGGCCAGCCGCTGCGCGCAGATGAAGAGGAACTTGGCCTGACCTATCCGCAGATTGATGACTACCTCGAAGGCCGCGAGATTGACCCTGCGGCGGCCGAGGTCATCGAAAGGCGCTTCGTGGGATCCCGGCACAAGCGCACCGTACCGGCCACCTACTGGGACAAATGGTGGCGCGCTTGAGGATTACCCCAAGCCGGTGATTTCCTTCAGCGCCTGGACATGTTGCGCAAAGGCCTCCTGCCCAGCTGAAGTCAGCTTCGCCCAGGTACGAGGCCTTTTGCCCACATACCCTTTCTTGATCTGCACGTAACCGCCGGCTTCCAGTGCGCTCAGATGCCGGGAAAGCACCGAATCCGAAATGCCGATGGCTTCTTTCAAGGATTTGAAATCGGCTTCGTCCACGGCTTGCAAGGAGCCCATCAGTGAAAGCCGTACCGGGTTGGAGAAGTCGTCGTTGAGCCGTTCGCGAGCATGGGCATTCACTTGCGCACCATCGCAATTCCGGTCAGGAACAACGGCGCGGCAACGATAATCCAGATCAACGCGATGGCGCCCCAGCCCATGGGTCCCGCCCCGAGCAAGGCCACTGCCACCGCGTAAAGCACCATGCTCGCAATGAACCCCCGAAGATACATCTTGGAATGCCCGCGCGGCAGCGAGCGGTAGAGCTTCCCGTAAGCCAAGGACATCGCTGCAACGGATACGCAGAACAACGCCATGATGACGATGAAGCCGATAAAATCCGCATCGGGACGAAAGACCTGCAGCAGAGCAGCCAGGCCGCCCATGAGCACTCCCAAGATGATGCAATAGGTGCCCAGCAATTTGGCTCCGTACCCGGCGGCACGCTGCATTCCCTGCTGCGCCAACCCCAGGGCGGCCAGTTGCTCTTCAGGGCTCATTTTCTTGCCGGAACTCATTTGCTGGCCGCCTTGCGAGCCTTCTGCTGGCGCTGTGCGTAGACGGACGTCATGGTCATGCAAATTGCCATGAAGAAGCCCATGCCAATGAAGATCAGGGAGTTGTTGCCCGTGGCATAGGCGGTCATGGCCATTGCCGCGAAGGCCAGACCTGCCGCAACGGTGATGATGGTGTACCAGGTGCTGAATGGAATCTTCATTGTCCTGCTCCTTTGGCTTTGATCTTCCGAGTTCCCCAACCATAACAAGTACTTTCCGCTTTGGAAAGTACTTGTTATGAATTAGCTGGAAAGATTCCAACGGACGGATGCCCCGGCTACACGAAGGCACTGACTCCGGTCAGGGCACGTCCCACAATCAGCGAATTGATTTCATAGGTGCCTTCATAGGTATGGAGAATCTCGACATCGCAGAAGACCTTGGCCATTTCGAAATCGCTCACAATGCCATTGCCGCCAAGCATCGCTCGGCCCAAGGCGGCCGAATCCCGCGCCAGGCGGGTGGCAGTGGACTTCGCCATTGCCGCATCCACCATGTGCAATTCCGCGCGCTCTTGCTTGCGGGCAATATCGCCCATCATGGAAAGGCAGGCGCTCAGGTTGCCTGCAATTTCGGCCAGGGGCTGCTGAATCAACTGGAAAGCGGCCAGCGGCTGCCCGAACTGCTGGCGCTGCGCGACGTACTCGCTGCAGATGTCGAGCGTTGCCATCATCGCGCCGACAGCCTGCCACCCCACCCACGCGCGAGATTGCATCAATAGCTGGTTTGCCGCAGCGAAGCTGGTCACCCCTGGAAGCTTATTCGCGACGGGAATCCGCACATTCTCCAGCCGAATATCCGCATTCTGCATGCTGCGCAGCCCGATCTTGTGTTCGATCTTGGAAGCGCTATATCCAGGGCGGTCCGCTTCAACGAGGTAGGCCCCGACCTGCGAAGTTTCCTCGTCCTTGGCCCAGACCAGCGCGAAATCGCTGAAGGTGCCCATGCCGATCCACCGCTTGGCCCCGTTCAGAACGTACTGGTCCCCGTCGCGCTGCGCGGTGCTCCGTATGCCGCCGGCGATATCCGATCCATGTTCCGGTTCGGTCAGCGCAAATGCGCCGTAGGCTTCAAAGCCGGCGAGCTTGCCCAGCCACTGCTCGCGCTGCTCCTCCGACCCCAAATCGCGGATCATCCCGAGCACCAGTTCGTTGTGGATGCCGACCACGGATGAGATTGAAATATCGGCGCGGGCGAGTTCTGCATGGATCAGCCCCCGCAGCAAATGCGAGCTGTCCCCCAGCTGCAATCCGCCCAGTCCGAGTTCGGCCAGTTTTCCAATCAGCTCGGTCGGAAATTCTTCGCGGTCCCAATAGCCAACGGACTGCTTGCGCACCTGATGCTGCGCTACCTGCCTGATTCCAAGCAGTCGCTGCCGTTCGGTTCCACTTAGTTCTCCGGCCACATTCAAGAGGTCCATCCGGGGATTCCTTCCAAACCATAGGATGTCCAAGTATATTGTTGGACTAAGTCTTCTTTTGGGGGTATGCACATGACTTCTCCGCTCTCACGCGATCCAATCGCGCAAGCCAGGGAACAATGGATTTCCCATGGATGGTCAGCCGAGGCCGACTCCATGGCCGCAATTACCGCGGTGATGCGCACGGCATCGATTTACCTGCAGCGAGCCGATGCCATCCTCAAGCCGCACGGGCTGACCTTTGCGCGATTCGAAGTACTCGCCTTGCTCGGTTTCTCCAAGCGCGGCTCCCTGCCCATGAGCCAAGCCAGCCAGCTCCTGCAGGTCCACGCCACCAGCCTGACCAATTCGGTAGACCGCCTGGAAGCTACCGGTTTGGTGCGGCGCATCCCGCACCCGACCGACGGCCGCACCCGCCTTTTGGAACTCACGGCCGCAGGCCAGCAAGTGCTGCCAGCGGCCCGCGGCGATCTGAACGAAAAGCTCTTTGCCCAGAGCGATCTCTCCGGCACCGACGCCACCGAGATTTTCGAGATCCTGGCCCGATTCCGCAAGGCCTCCGGGGACTTCCTATAGCGATCCGTCGCGGATCGCGTTGATGATCCCGGAAAAATCGGTTCCCGCATCGCCCTCATCGCTGAACTTGCGGTACAGCGCTGCGGCCAGGGAGCCGAGCTGGGCATCGGTACTCGTATGCTCCAGCGCGCTAGCTGCCAGGCCGAGGTCCTTGGCCATCAGCGCTGCGGCAAATCCTGGCTGGTAATCGCGATTGGCAGGGGAAGCAGGCACAGGTCCGGGCACCGGGCAATTGGTGGTGACCGACCAGCATTGCCCCGACGCGGAGGAAATGACATCGAAGAGCGCCTGGTGCTCCAAGCCCAGCCGTTCTCCGAGCACGAAGGCCTCGGCAGCGCCAATCATCGAGATGCCCAGCAGCATGTTGTTGCAGACCTTGGCGGCCTGGCCTGCGCCGTACCCGCCGCAGTGCACGATCCGCTTGCCCATGTGCTCCAGCAGCGGGGTGATCTCTCCGAGATCTTCGGCCTGCGCACCGAGCATGAACGTCAAAGTCCCCGCTTCTGCCCCGACCACGCCCCCGGACACCGGAGCGTCGGCGCTTCGATGCCCCGCGGAGACCGCAAGCTGCGCCGCTTCACGGGCCTGCGCTACGTCGATGGTGGAGCACTCCAGGAACAGCGTATTGGGCTTGGCGCTATCGAGCAGGTATTCGCGGTAGGCATCGAGCACGTGCTTGCCCGAAGGGAACATCGTGATGACGATGTCCACGCCGGCGGCCGCCTCGGCTCCGGTAGCCACGGTGCCGATGCCTGCTTCTCGGGCGGCCTGCACCGCATCAGGAACCACGTCGAAGCCCTTGATCCGGTAGCCTGCCTTGTGCAGGTTGATGGCCATGGGCAATCCCATATGGCCCATGCCCAGGAATCCGATAACTGGTTTTGCGTTCATGAGTGGCTCTTTTCCGCTAGATCTTCACCGAGCAGTGCGAAAGTTAGTTCTGCCCCGAACAGGGGCTCCAAATGCCGTTGCGTGCGCTGGCCCGGGCTTAGCCCCGGGACTGCTTCCGTCCATTGCGGGGTGCGGTCCTTGTCGATGACTGCGGCGCGAATCCCCTCGGCGAAATCGGGGTCATCAAGCCGGTGAACGGCAGCCCGATACTCTCGCTGCAGGTCTTTTCTCAAATCCGCTCCAGCCAGGTGGATCAGTTCTTCGGCCAAGCGCACCGAGCTCGGGCAGGCGGCGCCCAATGCCTTCAACGCCTCTTGGGCTTGCGGGTACTCGTGCAGCTCCAGTGCACGCATGACCGCTGGGGTGCTTGCCTCGCCAAAGGCCTGCACCCATTCTTCGTGCAGGAAGCCAGGCTCCGGAGTCTCGGCATAGCTGGCCAGCACCGACGCGGCCGGCTGGACCTCGAGGTCTGCGAGCACGTCGGGGATCCGGGCCTCGGGCACATACGAGTCGGCCAGGCCCAAAGCGATGGTGTCGGCCGCGCCGAATTTCATTCCAGTCAATGCCGCCAATCGTCCGGCCGCATGCGGGGCACGCGCCAGCAAATGCGTTCCGCCTACGTCCGGGAAGAATCCGATACCGACTTCCGGCATGCCGCAACGGCTGGTTTCGGTAACTATGCGATGGCTGCCATGCGCCGAGATGCCGATGCCGCCGCCAAGGACGATTCCGTCCATGAGCGCAATGTACGGCTTGGGGTACTCGTCGATCAGGACGTTGAGCTGGTATTCAATGCGCCAGAAGTCAGCCGAAGCACCGCTGCGGTCCAAGATATCCCGGTAGATCGCCACGATATCCCCGCCGGCGCACAGGCCGCGCTCCCCTGCGCCCATAACCGCTACCTGAGCGATATCCGGGTCATCGCGCCATTCCAGCAGCACGTCGAGGAAGTCGCGGCACATGTCCGCGTTGAGGGCGTTCAGGGCCTTCGGCCGGTTCAGCGTAATGAGCCCCAGGTGCCCCCGGCGTTCGGTCAGAATCTCAGGCAACAGACTCTCCTTTGAGTGATTGAGGTCACCTACTAGTGTCGAATATACTCGGACTTCCAACTAAATTGAAGTGGCACAAGACAGCAAACTTGATAGGTTGAACTAGTGAAGATTGCAACCTGGAATGTGAACTCGCTGCGAGCCCGCGCCGACCGTGTTGAGGACTGGCTGCGACGTACCGATGTAGATGTCCTGGCTATCCAGGAAACTAAGTGCAAAGACGACAATTTCCCCTGGGAACTGTTCGAGAACAACGATTACGAGGTAGCGCACTTCGGAGTCAACCAGTGGAATGGCGTTGCCATCGCTTCTCGCGTTGGCCTCGAGGATGTTGAGCGCACCTTCCCCGGGCAGCCGGAATTCGGCAAGGCCGGCAAGAATCCGATCCAGGAGCCTCGCGCCATCGCGGCAACCTGTGGCGGAGTGCGTGTCTGGAGCCTGTATGTACCCAACGGACGCGCGTTGGATGATGAGCACATGGGCTACAAGCTGAACTGGCTGGATGTGCTCAAGCAGGAATCCGCCCGATGGCTGGCGGAAAACCCCGAGGCGCAGATTGCCTTGATGGGCGATTGGAACATCGCGCCAAAGGACGAAGACGTGTGGGATATCGACTTCTTCCTCGAGAACAAGTTGACCCACGTCTCGGCGCCAGAGCGCGCCTCCTTCGCTGCCTTCGAGGAGCTGGGCTTCACCGATGTCGTGCGCCCGCACACCGAAGGCGAATACACCTACTGGGATTACACGCAGTTGCGTTTCCCGAAGGGCGAAGGCATGCGCATCGATTTCTCGCTCACCTCGCCTGCGCTCACCGCACGCGTAACCGGCGCAAGCATTGACCGCGAAGAACGCAAGGGCAAGGGCGCCAGCGACCACGCCCCGGTCATCGTGGAGCTGGCCGACTAGTCATGGCGGCAAAGATGATTGGGCCCGCCGCAGAGCTGACCGCAGCTACAGCGCACCTGCGCGTCTACGAGCCGCTGGATGCTTTCGAGGATTGGGCCCAGTCCATCATCCTGCGTACCCCGCGGCGCACCGCGGAGCAGTGGGATGACTTCGAGAACGAGCGGCTGTGGAGCCGCACCCTGCGCCATGTCTCCGACCCGTTCCCGCACAATGAGCCGGAATTCTTCCGCAGCGTGAAGTCCTTGGACTACCAAGGGGCCGAGCACACGCGCTATTGCCCGGGGCAATTGCAGGCACGCAGCCTGCTCGCTGCCGAACAAGCCGAAGAAGCCATGCGGGCCGAGGTTTTCGACCTGCTGGTACCGCCGGCAGCGCGGCAGGCTAACGCACAACGCGTTGATGCCGACCGCCTGGCCAATGACCTGACCCATCTTCACACGAGGACCTCTTCATGGGGCATCCCGCTGGGCTGGTTTGCCCTCTTCCGCGAGGACGACGAGCACGAGCTGGTTCACAGCGGTGAGCAGCTGAAGACGGTTCGCATGTACGCCACCTTCGAACAAGCCATTGACCGCCTGGCTTGGGCAGTCCAAGCGCTGGCATCCCATGCGCCGCAGTCGCAGCTCTTCGAGGAGCTGGGCAGCCTTGGCGGATGGCTGGAATCCTTCGACAACAGATCGGTCATTGAACTGGATTATGGCCTGTTGGCAGAAATTGTGTGGCCCGATGATTCCGCGAACGACTTGATGCACGGCATTCAGGCGTTGGAAGACGAGGACATGACTAGCGCCGCCGCCGCATATCGCCGGCTGAGCAATCGCTGGATTGGACCGCGGCATCTTGGCCGCGCGAACTAACTGCCCCTGGATACAGCAAAAGCCCCGGAATCCGGAGCTTCTGTTTAGTGTGCGACCCTGACGGGACTTGAACCCGCGACCTCCGCCGTGACAGGGCGGCGCGCTAACCAACTGCGCTACAGGGCCTAGT
>NZ_JBHXVN010000004.1:407971-422372 GCF_042672105.1 Glutamicibacter sp. NPDC127525
TCCGGAGCTTCTGTTTAGTGTGCGACCCTGACGGGACTTGAACCCGCGACCTCCGCCGTGACAGGGCGGCGCGCTAACCAACTGCGCTACAGGGCCTAGTGCTTTGAATAAATTCAAGTCACACAGTAAAACCCCCGGGATAAACCGAGGGCCTGCGTGGCTCCGACCGGCGTCGATCCGGTGACCTTTCGATTTTCAGTCGAACGCTCTACCAACTGAGCTACAGAGCCTGGTACCACTAAGTGGACACCAAATCTACTATTGAAATAGTAAATTGAGCGACCCTGACGGGACTTGAACCCGCGACCTCCGCCGTGACAGGGCGGCGCGCTAACCAACTGCGCTACAGGGCCTTGCTTTCGCAAGCCAATGGATTTCTCCATCTGACAACCACATAATGGTTGTTTGTACCCCCAACGGGATTCGAACCCGTGCCGCTGCCGTGAAAGGGCAGTGTCCTAGGCCGCTAGACGATGGGGGCCTAAGTTGTTCGCTTCGGTTTCTTGCTTCTCCGTAGCGGACTCCAATAACTATACGCAGTGTTTTTTGCTTTTGCAAAATCGGCACCTGGACGAGTTTCACCCATGCCAAATCGGGTGCGCGGGCCTAGTCTGGAAGCATGCTTTTTGAGATGGATGACGACGAATTCCAGACCCTGGTCGAGCAGGCCATCGACGCCATTCCGGAGGCTGCATTCGCCATGATGGACAACGTCATCTTCTTCATCGAAGACGAGTATGAGCCGCTTCCAGGAGAACCCAAAAACCCTGAAATTCTGGGGTTATACGAGGGTATTGCACTCACGGAACGGGACCTGGACTGGGGCACGGGCGCACTTCCCGACCGCATAACGATCTTCAAGAATCCGACGCTTCGAGCCTGCGAAACACGTGAAGATGTAGTGCGGGAAATTGGGATTACAGTGATGCACGAAGTGGCCCATCACTTCGGAATCGACGACGCAAAATTGCACGATTTAGGGTGGTCATAGCCCCAAATCCGCAGAATCTTCTTTTGAGATCTGCCTCACAAAAATACTCAAATACAGTGGTCGCGTCGAGGTCGAAAGAGACCCAAAGCACAGGCGTGGCGCTTGGAATCGCCATCCGGGTCCAGTCGACCGGCGGGCAAGCCGCCCAAAAGCCGTTTCGCAACGACTGGCGCGCCGGTCGGTTTCCCGTTGCCCCGCTAGCGGCTGCTTTATCCGGGCGTGATCAGGTGCAGCCAGCCGGAGGAACCTGGCATGTCCCTTGCCCTTGTCCACCCAGCAGCTCTGGGCCCCTCCGCCACCAAGGGCAGCGAGGTGATCCCGATTGGGAGCACGGCACCGCACCCCTTCAAGAGGATTTCGCCATTGGAGCCGGCGCCTCCGAGGCAGACCCAGCGAAGCAGAGCTTTGCGCCCTCCCGGAGTACCTTCACTTTTAAAGGCAAACCTTTTTTGCAGCCGCACATTCCCCTCCGGCACGTTACCCAAGCTTCACGACAATCGATACCTTGGTAACGAGGCGAGATATATGTCTGAGTAATTTCCCAGCCACTCTTGATCAGCCACACAGATCCCAAATGCCACTATCTTCGCAGATCACCGCCGAATACCCAGGCGAATTACACGAATGGGATTCATGTGACTGATGTGAACAGTGTTGCCAAGCGTGTCTTAATTGGCCTAATGTGCTATTTGGAGTCTTATCCGAATCGTGACCTACTCATCGGTGAAGGTCACGACTCACGCACTCCGCGTCATCCAAGTACTTAGTGAGGAACGATATGGCTACTCGCCACACGCTCGGTGTTGCTGCAAGCACCCTAGCCCTAGCGGTGTCCTGCATTGCAGGCGCTTTGCCCGCTTCCGCATCTACTTCAGCTCTGCTTCCTCAGTCTGTGGCCATCGCTGCCGCACCTAGCGCTTCCGCGCTACCTTCGGACGCAGAGGTCCAGGACGCAAAGAAGGATAAGGCTTCGACGAACGCGATGATCGCGCGCATCGAAGCTTCCCTGGCTTCCAGCCGCGCCGAACTGAAGCGCGTTGAAACTGAGGCCGCTCAGGCTCAGGAATCCCTGCTCACCGCCGGCGAAGAGCGCGATCTGCGCACCGCTGCGGCCGAGAAGGCTGTAGAACAGCTCGAGTACGCAAAGACTTACCTGGAGCAGAGCCGCAACGATCTGGGTGCTATCGCTTCGGATATCTACCGCAATGGTGCAGGCACCTCGACCCTGAGCCTGCTCCTTGATGACAACCAGGAAGGCGACCTGTTCTACAAGGCCGCTACCATCGACGCGTTGAGCGAACAGAAGGTCCAGTCCGTCAACACCGCCACCGAGGCCGAAGGCCTCGTTTCGGCTTGGCAGGAATATGCTGATGCGGCACAGAACGCCGCCGAAGAAGCTGCAGCCAACTATGACGCAGCCGCAGCGACCGCGAACAGCACCCTGTCCACCTACGAAGCAGCTATCGCACCTGAGAAGCAGCTGCGCGATGACTTGATCGGCCACCTCGCTACCTTGAAGCAGAAGGAAGAGGCCGAGGTTCGCCAGGCGGTTGAAGAGCGCGAAACGCAGGAGCAGGAAAAAGCTCTCGCGGACGCCATCGCCGAAGAGGAAACCGCCAAGGTTCCCGAAACGAAGCAAGACTCCGTTCAGCCGCTCTCGGTTGAAAAGCCACGTGAGCTGGAGCAGGCCGAACCTGAAGAGGAAACGGTCGAGTCGGAGCCTGAGAAGGTTGAAGAGGAACCGGAAGCTGTCGAGCCTCCCGTAGCGCCGAAGCCGGAGCCAACTAAAAAGGCCGAGCCAAAGCCGGAACCAACTAAAAAGGCCGAGCCGAAGCCGGAACCGACCAAAAAGGCCGAGCCGAAGCCAGAGCCAACCAAAAAGGCCGAGCCGAAGCCAGAGCCAACCAAAAAGGCCGAGCCGAAGCCAGAGCCAACCAAGAAGGCCGAGCCAAAGCCGGAGCCAAAGCCAACCAAGAAGGCCGAACCGAAGCCGGAACCCACCAAAAAGGCCGAGCCGAAGCCGAAGGCTACCCCGAAGCCGGCACCCAAGCCTGAGCCAAAGCCGGAGCCCAAGCCGAAGGTCACCCCGAAGCCAGCGCCTAAGCCTGAGCCAAAGCCGGAACCTAAGCCGGAGCCGAAGCCTGAAGTCGCGCCGCAGTCCGGCAGCAACTACTCAGCAGCGTTTTCCTGGGCCTTGAAGACCGCGGATGATCCCAGCAAGTACTACGTCTACGGTGCCAACGGTCCCGATGCTTTCGACTGCTCGAGCTTCTCGCAGCGAGCTTTCGGCAAATCCGGCATCAGCCTGCCACGTACTTCGTCCCAGCAGTTCGCTAGCGCCCCGCAGTACGTGTCGCTGAGCAACCTGCGCCCAGGCGACTTGGTGTTCTCGTCTTCCAACGGCGGTTCCTCGTTCTACCACGTAGCCATCTACATCGGCAACGGCCAGGTCGTCCACGCTCGCAACCCGAACGCCGGCATCTCGGTGACTCCACTGAGCTACGTCAACAACCTCTACCCGAAGGCAGCCCGCTACTAAGCGCCACCCCCTCGAGCACGAAGGCCGCACACCCTGGTGGGTGTGCGGCCTTCGTGCATTCTGGCTACAGGCGTGCGGTCACTGCTCCTGCGCCCGCGTATCGAAGTCCTTGCGGTTCTCCAGGCGAGGGTCATCCGAGTCCGGCACGACCATCACCGGGCCCTTGGAGTGGTGCAAGACGCCCTGCGAGGTTGAGCCAAGCAGCATCCCGGTAAAGCCGCCGCGGCCACGCGAGCCGGTGACGGTCAGTACCGCATGCTCGGATTCGCGGATCAGCACCTCGACGGGAGGCCCGGAGACCACATCGGTTTCCATCTTCAGCGCCGGATAGTGCGACTTCAGCCATTTGGAGCCCACACTCATCTGGTAGCGCACATCTTCCAGCACGGCTTCCTGGTCAACGGTCGCCGGCATCCATGCCAGCGCCGCCCCCACCGGCGGCACCGCGCAGATCAGGCGCAGCGTCAGGTCGCTGGCGATGGCCGCGTCCGCGGCTGCCAGCACCGCTGAACGCGCGCGGTCTGAACCGTCAACGCCGACCACGATGCAGTTGCGGTTCGACGCCGCGACGGCACCGGCCTCTTCCTGCTCCTTGGCCATGGCCAGCGGAACCACGACGGTCGGGCACTTGGAGTGCGCGGGCAGTGCCGAGGACACCGAGCCGAGCAGGCGGCCAACGAAGCCACCGCGGCCACGGGTCCCGACCACTACCAATTCGGCGTCCTGGCTCAGGTCCAGCAGCACGCCGGACGGGTCGCCGGATTCGATATAGGTGCGGATGGCCGCCGTGCTGCCTTCAAGCTCTGCGCGCGCCTGGCGCACAATGTCCTCGGCTCCCCCGCGGATCAGGTCGTCATCCAGGGTCGAGTAGCCTGCGTCCATGGAGGACGCGGCGAACACCGGGATGGTGTAGGCGGACACGATATTCAACACGCTGCCGCGGCGTACCGCTTCGCGTTCGGCCCAGCGCAAAGCGCATCTGCTCTGCTGGGATCCGTCCACGCCAACGACAATTCCTTCAATCTTCTCTGCTGCGACTGGTGCTTCGTCACTCATCAGACTCGCTCCTCAACTACCTCAAATATAACGGGATGTGATTTCCCTTACCACCAATGTACTTGCTTCCGCAGTTCTAGGTGTGAGTTGGGTCTAAAGTTTTCGCGTACAGCCTACTGGACACTCGGATCGATATGAATCAGCGCCCGAAACGTCATAGAATTTTTCCATGTCCTCCTCCACACAAACCGCGTCCGGGAATGCTATGGCCGCGCGCATCGACCGATACTTCAAGATTTCGGAACGGCGTTCAACGTTCTCCACCGAAGTTCGCGGCGGCATCGCCACCTTCTTCGCGATGAGCTACATCGTCGTCCTCAACCCGCTGGTTCTTTCCGGTGCCGATTCCTCGGGCGGCGAGTTGGGCATCCAGCGCGTTGCCGCGGTGACCGCATTTGTCGCCGGCATCCTGACCATCCTGATGGGCATCTGGGCCCGCCACCCATTCGCCATGGCTACCGGCTTGGGCGTCAACGCCTTCGTCGCTATCACCGTGGCAACCAACCCGGAACTGACCTGGGCTGATGTCATGGGCCTGGTGCTCATTGCGGGTGTGGTCATGTTCGGCCTGGTGCTCACAGGGTTCCGGACCGCGGTGTTCAATGCGGTTCCAGCCGGATTGAAAACCGCCATCGTGGTGGGCATCGGCATGTTCATCGCACTGATCGGCCTGGTCAACGCCGGCTTCGTCCAGCGCCTCCCGGATGCCGCGAACACCACCGTTCCGGTGGGCCTGGGCTTCGACGGAGAGCTGATGGGCTGGCCGATCCTGGTCTTCGTTGTCGGCCTGCTGCTGACCATGGCCCTGGTGGTGCGCAAGGCCAAGGGCGCGATCCTGATCGGCATCGTCGTTTCGGCGATCCTTGCCAACATCCTCGAAGCCGTCTTCCACATCGGCGCGATGGAGACCAATACCTGGTCGCTGGTGGTTCCGTCGCTGCCCGAGTGGACCCTTCCGGACCTGTCGCTGATCGGCCAGGTCAGCGTATTCGGCGCCTTCAGCAAGATCGGCGCCACCGCCGCTTCGCTGCTGGCCTTCGTCATCCTGCTCTCGATCTTCTTCGATGCCATGGGCACCATGGTGGGCTTGGCTTCGGAAGCTGGTTCCATGGACGAGAACGGGCAGATCCCCAACGTGGACAAGGTCCTGCTGGTGGATGCGGCCGGCGCGATCGTCGGCGGCGGCACCTCCAGCTCCTCGGCGCAGATCTTCGTGGAGTCCGGCGCCGGCATCGGCGAGGGCGCCCGTACCGGCCTGGCCTCGGTAGTCACCGGCCTGCTGATGATCGTCGCGATGTTCCTGAGCCCGCTGATCTACCTGGTGCCTTTCGAAGCCGTGGCGCCGGCACTGGTCGTGGTCGGTTTCATGATGATCACCCAGGTCTCCAAGATCGATTGGAACGACTGGGGCATCGCGCTGCCGGCCTTCCTGACCTTCACCCTGATGCCGTTCACCTACTCGATCGCCAATGGCATCGGTGCCGGCTTCATCTCCTACGTCTTCATCCGCGCCACGCAGGGCCGCGCCAAGGAAATCCACCCGCTGATGTGGGTTGTTTCCGCGGCTTTCGTGCTGTTCTTCGGCATCGGACTGATTGAGATGTGGGCCGGGGTCAAATAGCCCCGAAGCCCTCCAGGCGCCCCGTCATTGCTCCGGCGATGGCGGGGCGTTTTTTGCCTCCGGCCCGGCGGGAACTGGCTAGGATGGGCACTATGAGCGATCAGCAGAACACCGCTGGGCAGTGGATCCAGGTGGCCGCAGGCTTGAAGAACCCCTCGATGCGCCGGCTTCTCGGGGCCGTATTGAGCGGGCACGGGGTACCCGAGCAGGCCAATAAGTCCGAACGCAAGGACTTGGAGCGCTGGGCCAGCATCGGGCTTCTGCGCCAAGAGGGGTCCGGCTGGGCGCTGAACGACGAACTGCTGGAGAAGACCTTGGCTTCGGCCTCGGCCGCGAAGGCCGACCGCGTCGGGATCCGCCGCTTCTTCGACGGGCACCGGCTGCATAGCCTCCCGGCGAAACCAGCGGACCGCCATGAAGTGCTGGTCTACCTGCGCAATGCGGTGATAGGAGCCGGGGACGAACTGCGCGAAGAGCAGCTCAATGAACGGCTGCGGGTATTCCACCCGGACGTCGCGCTGCTGCGCCGCTACATGGTTGACCACGGCCTGCTGCAGCGCGCAGCAGACGGGAGCGGATACCGGATGGGCCCCGGGGAGCTAGCCGGTAATCGGCACGGCCCCGGTGGCGAAGCGCTGCACTGCCGCCCCTGAAACCAGCTGCGCCGGCAACGGCGCAGTGCGCAGGCTGCGTTCGAATGCAGGGCCGAGCTTGAGCGGTTCGTCGCTGGCCAGGAACACGATGTTCCCGTAGCGCCGGCCCTTGAGCATCGGCGGGTCGGCGATCATGGCCACATGCTCGAAGACCTCCAGCAGCGTCGCGGCTTCCGCCTTGGCGCCGGACAGGTCCGCGGTATCGCCGCAATTCATGATGTAGACGCCCCCGGCATCCAGCACGCGCTGGGCTTCGCGGGCGTAGTCCGCCGTGGTCAGCACGCGCGGGGTGGTGCTCCCGGCGAAGACATCGCGGATGATCACATCGCGGCTCGCATCGCTCAAGGTGGGCAGCACCTGGGCTGCGTCTCCCACGCGCAGGCGTACCAGCGGAGCGCGCGGAACCTCGAAGTGGACGCGCACCAGCTCGGCCAGCTTGGCATCCAGTTCCACCACGACCTGCCGGGCGTTTTCATAGCTGGCCGCGACCCAGCGGGCCATGGAGCAGCCACCTCCGCCAAGGTGGAGCACGCGCAGCTTGCGGGCGCGCCCGTCGTATTGCCCGGCCGGGAAACCGATGGCGAAGACCGGTTCCATCCAGCGCATGTACTCGAAATCGAGGTAGGCCGGGTCCTCCAGGTCCACATGGGAGGAGGGCACGCCGTTGACCTTCAGGATATAGCGGCTGGCGCCGTAGGGATCAGCTTCAATGATCGCCGTTCCGGTGTCGATCGGATACTCTCCGAGCATTGATTCCTTGGCATCCCTAGCCACGCGCGCGCACCATTCGTTGTTCGATTAAGCCATCCCAGCTGCCAGTCAGGGCTTCACTGGTTCCATCAGGCGTGAATCCCTGCTTCGCGAAGAAGGCCAGGGCCCTCTCGTTGCCTTGCAGGACCCAGACCAGGGCGTCGTGCTGTCCAAGGACAACATCGAAGAGGTGCTGGCCCAGTCCGGTACCGTAGTACTCTTCCAGGACATAGAGCATGCCCAATTCGACGTCCACTCCGGCATCCTGGTCTTCTTCGATGACCGGAGTTCCACCGGCTAGCCCGATGATGCGGCCATCGCGGTCTTCCGCGATGAAGAATTGCGCTCCGGATGCCAGCCCGCGTTCCCACCAGGCTGTCTGGCCATCAAGTTGGCCTTCATGGTGGGCGAAAAAGGACTCATCGCGAAGTGTGGCGTACGCTTCTCGCCAGGCTTGCAATTTCATTTGCAGCGCTGGGCGGACGTCTTGTTCAGTAGCCAGTCGGATTCGGTAGTCGTTCATTTGCGGCACTTCTCTAGCCTACGGCAGTGACTTCGCTATTTTCTTCCAACGCACCAAGGCCCCCTCCTACTAAAGTAGTATTGCGGACTGTCCAAATGCTTGAAAAAATATTCACGTAGTCGTAAACTTTTTGGCTCAAAGGGGGGTCGGACTTGAACCGGAATACAAAATACGCTGCCTTGACTGGTGGCCTTGTCGGTTCCCTGACCCTGACCATCAGCCTTTCCTCGACCTTCTGGGTGATTTTGCTCGGTTGCGTTCTCCTAGCCGCCGGCTTCAGCATTCTGGCCAGGTTCGAACGCTTCTGGGGCCCGGCCGAACCGGACCACTACTACTACATCGTTCCCATGCTGGTTGGCCCGGTAGTTGCGGGGCTGGTGCGCAATACCGGTTATGCCCTGTGGGTCGGCCCGCCGATGGGTATTCTCTGCGGATTGGGCGTGTACTTCTTGATCCTGAAGTCGCCGCCGTTCAAGCACGATGAAGCCGGGGAACTCGAATTCGAGCGCCCCGAGCGCTATCCAACGCGCTAGAGGACTCGCGCTAGCGCGAACCCGTCCCACCCCTTGACGCCTATAGTCTGCAGCGCCGTGGCTGATACGCGCGGGTCATCGCGCAACCACCGCAAAGAGTCCTGGATTCCGCGAACATCGGCTTCTTGCGTCCCATGCCGGGATGGGTCATCCAAGACCGCGCCGCTGCGCACCACGTTGTCGAGCACCAGCACGGTGCCTGAATGCGCCAGCTCCAGTGCGCGTTCCAGGTAGGGCACGTTGTTGCGCTTATCGGCATCTATGAAGATCAGGTCAAATGGTGCAACGCGTTTGGAAATCAGCGAATCCATGGAACCCTGAGCGGCCCCCAACCGGATTTCAACACGTTCTGAAAGCCCTGCCCGCTGCAAGTTCTCACGCGCAATCGAGGCATGCAGGGGTTCAAATTCGCAGCTGATGACGGTACCGGCTGCACCGACGCCCCGGGCGAGCCAGCTGGTGGAGTAGCCCCCGAGGGTTCCGATCTCGAGGACCCTGCGGGCACCTGTGATCTCGGTGAGCAGCTGGAGGAACTTTCCCTGGGCAGGACTGACTTCAATCCGTGGAAGCCCGGCACTATGGGAATGCTCCCGGCCTGCCTCCAAGGCATCAACGCGCAGCCCCAGCGCCTGTTCCAAATATTCATCGACGGCTGCGGCATGGTGCTCTGCAGAATGGTGGATCATGACGGCATGTTCTCCTCACTATCCTCAATAGCCTTCTCCAGGCGTTGGATTTTGCCATCGAGCTCACCTTCGTAACCGGGGCGGATATCGGCTTTCAACACCAGCGATACGCGCGAACCGAATCGGCCAACGGCCATGGTGGCTTGCTTGACTACCTCCATGACTTCGTCCCATTCACCTTCGATCTCGGTGAACATGGAGCTGGTGCGATTGGGGAGGCCAGAATCGCGGACGATTTTCACCGCTTCGGCCACTGCATCGTGGACCGAACCGTTGGGGTTGTCGTTACTTGGGGCTACGGAGAAAGCTACAATCATGCTTCCACTGTCCCACTACGCCTTGTGCTTGTCATCCGCCTTGCAGGCAATATCTAGGCAGCTAGTCCGCTCGCCCTCAAGACGATGGCCGCCAGAGCACCGACGACAACGACGACAAGATAGGGTGCCTTGAAAGCCAGTGCGATAATCGCCGCCGCGAGCGCACCGATACGGGCGTCAATCACCAGTTCCTGCCCGGAGGTGAAGGCGTTGACCGTCACCAACGAGGCGAGCAACGCAACGGTCAGCGTGGCCGCGACATGGGACATGGTCGGCGAGTCCAGAACCTTGCGTGGCACAAAGTAGCCGCATAGCTTGATTGCGTAGGCCGTCAGGCAGGCTCCCAGAATCCACCAGCTCAATTCGCTCAAGGCTGGTCCTCCTCAATGCTTTCCAGATCGCCGTGCTCGGTCGCAGCCGGGGTCCGGCGGCCGGTGGCCACCGCGTAGATCGCAGCGCAGGCCGCGGTTACCAGAATCGGCAAGCCCGGCGCGGTGACCGGCACAGCCAGCGCGGTGAGGATTGCGGCCGCAATCGCGATCATGACCGGTTCAACTGACTTCAAGCGCGGCCAGAGCAAACCGATGAAGGCGGCGACCGCGGCGCCATCGAGCCCCCAAGCCGCGGGGTCCCCCATGCGTTCTCCGAGCAAGGCTCCGACGAGGGTGAACAGATTCCACAGGACGTAGACGCCCACCCCGGCGGTGAAGAAACCACGGCGCTTCTCGGCCAGGTCCGATTGCCCCAAGCTGACTGCGGTGGATTCATCGATAGTCACCTGGGCCATCCAGGGCACATGCCGTCCCAAAGGCCGCAATGCCTGCTTGATCTGCATCCCGTACACGGCATTGCGGATTCCCAGCAGCGAAGCGGCGGAGAACGCTGCCGAGGCAGCACCTCCGCCTGAGAACACGCCGATAAAGGCGAACTGCGATCCGCCGGTGAACATCAAGGCGCTCAAGGCAACGGTTTGCCACAGATCCAGTCCTGCAGCAATGGACAGGGCCCCGAAGGAAATGCCGTAGAGCCCGGTGGCGATCGCGATGGAAAGGCCCATCCTGGTCGCCGGAGTGAACCAGCTAGCGGACGTGGCGTGCATCGTACCTGACCTTGTAGACACCGCGCTTGACCTTTGCGTCGCCGATCTCGACGTGCTGCAGCTGGTTCAGGTGCTTCACGTGGGTGCCACCGCAAGGTTCGGCATTCACCCCGGCGATGCTCACGGTACGGATGCCCTGAGCATCGGTGGCCGTTGTGATTTCTCCGCCGCCAGCGATGAGTTCATCGACGCGTCCTTGGAGCCAGGCCTTGGCGGCGGCCCGTTCGTTCTCATCGCCCAATGGCAGGTCGAGGCTGGCCGGATCGAAGTCGAGGCGCGACTGCCCAGGGAAGTGCGAGTGGCCCTGGTGCTGCCAGCCGCGGTCTTCGCCAGCGAAGCCCAGGACGTGCCCTGCGGTGTGCAATGCGGCATGGGAAAGGCGCAGCTCGCCATCGATCTCAGCTAGGACCTGATCACCCACCTGCCGGGCGCCGGCGCCGTACAAGACCACCAGTGCATTCGCGTCGCACTGGACTGAGACAGGCAGCCCGTCCACGGTGCCTGAGTCTTCGGGCTGGCCTCCACCACGGGGATGGAAGATATTGGGGCTCAGGGCAATCCACTGCCCGTCTTCGCCGCTTCCCGTTGCAATGACTCGGGCCTCCGCAGCAAAAATGTACGTGTCCTGCAGGTACAGGTTGACCTGTGCGATTTCTCCGGTGTTCATGTGGCCTAGCTCAGCTCCAATTCTTTGCGCAGTTCTGCCGGGCGGTTGCTCGTCAATTCCCCGACACCCAGGTCCACCAGGAATTGCGCATCCGCGGGACGGTCAACCGTCCAGATGCGCGCCTTCAGCCCTTGTTCCAGCCATCGGCGCACAAGATGCTCATTGGCTCGGGTCCAGGCGACCCCGGATCCAATGATGCCAGCTCCCCCTGCGTTGATCAGTTCGATTCCTTCAGGCACGGAGCGGTAAAGAACATCGTAGACACCTGCTCGCCCCAGGTCGCCGGAATCAATGAGCTGCCGGACATAGTCCGGGTTGACCTCGGTCATCAGCTGGCACAATAGTGAAGTGCTGACGGTGCGTGCCAGATAGCGCAGGGAATTCGGCTCAAAGCTCATCAGGGTCACCGCGATCTGCCCTTGCGAGCCGGCCGTGCCCGTCTGCGGGTCGAAGCCATGGGCTGCCAAGACCTGCAGCACACCCTTTTCGAGCAGGTGGCCATAGGGGCTTGGATGCTTGATTTCGATAGCCAGGCCAATTGGCTTGCCGCGTGCTTCAATGAGCTCGAAAAGTTCGCCGAGGCTCAGGAGCTGTTCATTCTCCGCCCCGTACTCGGCCGGGACCAGGCTCGGAACGACTCCAGTGAAGTCCATGGCTTTCATCTGGGCCAAGGTAAATCCGGCAACCAGACCGGCTGAATCAGAGGTGCGGTCGACTGTTGGATCGTGGTGGCAGACGACGATTCCGTCTTTGCTCAGATGGACGTCGCATTCGATTCCATCGGCGCCTTCGTCGATGGCCTGCAGATAGGCAGCACGAGTGTTCTCCGAATATTTATGGGAGCTGCCGCGATGGGCGAAAAAAAGCGTATCCATAATTCCTACGCTACGCGATCATCGCTCCTTGGCAACGCAGATTGCCCTCTGCCAAGACGCTTATTTCTTCGACTGCTTTCGTGGCTTCGGCCTGCGGATGCAAGCACTTGCTGCCATCGTGCAAAACACGAAGTTACCCGGCAAGAAAAGGTGTCCGCTTTCCTGATTCTGCCCCGGAATTCCAAGGCAAAATCGCCATCGTCATGGGAATCAGCCTGCACGCCGATAGCTGGCTGCGATTGCCCCGCTGGCCAGCGGCTGCGCTGATATCAACTGGAGGTGACGGGAATCCTGCAATCCTGCCTCATGCAGGGTTGGTCCATGCCCGGCGATGACTGGATGGACTAGGAAGTGGTATTCGTCGATAAGTTCCATCCGGTCCAGAACCGTTGCCAATTTGCCGCTACCGAGCAGCACTCCATTGGGGTACTGGTCCTTCAGCTTCTGCACCGAGGCGCGTAGGTCGCCGCTTAGCAAGTGCGAATTCTTCCACGAGTACGCGGTGCGGGTGCTTGAGACAACGTACTTGGGCTTCTCCTCCAGCTGCAGCGCCCAGCGAAGCAGCGCTGGTGGCGCTGCGATATCTCCACGAGCGACGGCCGGCCAGTAATCTTCCATCAGCTCGTAGGTGGCACGCCCCCAGAGCATCGCTCCGTGCGCATTCATCAGTCGTGTGAAGTAGTCGTGCAATTCGTCGTCGGCGATGCCTTCGCGATGATCTACACAGCCATCCAGCGTGACGTTGATGCTGAATGTCAATTGTCCCATCGCAAGCTCCTGTAGCTATAGCCTCACCACCAGGTCCCCGGTGCCTTGACTGTAGGTTTGCCGGCCAGCCACGTCAAGCAGCGACGATGCATCATCAGGCAACCGGTGCGAAAGCAGAGACAGGCCCGTTCGCATCGGCGATGTCCGCCCAGCATCTGCGTTGGATGCAGAACCTGTAAGCGAAACACAATTTCACACTCATCCTCCGGGAGACTAAGCGTCAAAGGTAGGCTCGCAGTATGCCGCCACCAGACTCATCCCCAAGTTTGTCCCCTGGTCCCCGCGACCTCATGCCCATTGTCCAGGGCCTGGTCCAAGGCCCCTGGCCAAAGACCGAAGTCGAGCGTGAAGTCCTGTTCGGTGCCCTTGGATTCGTTTCCGGAAACAACGTTGATGCCGAAGACCACGATTCACCACATCAAATGATGAGCCTAGACCTCGGCCTGCCAGGAAAAATGGTGAGTTTTTGGGATACTTACCGTCAGCAATTCCTCAGCGTCTGCACCCACCTCTACGGATCGCTGAACGCCCAGGACCCGGTGGCCCAGTATGGCTACGAAGCCCTGCAGGCGCAGCTTTCCCAACTGTATGGCACTCCTGAGCGCCCTTGGGACGACGAAGATCAGTCGGTGGGCATGTGGCGCTGTAATGGCCGGAGCATCACCCTGCAGCTATTTGACCGGTCGGATAGCACCGTGATGCTCACCATCGAAGACCTGGCACTCGCGTCAATAATTGAAGCCGAAGAAGCAGCCCACTAGTCTTCTCACTCCTTGGACTGCTTGAAGCGGTTCAAAGCGATTGCGATGCTTCGATAATAGGCAGGCCGCAAGCCAACAGGAACAGTGCTTAAACAAGTGCAGGGGCCAGGCTTTCATGCCTGGCCCCTGCACGGGTTAAACAGGTGAGGCCCCGGCACCAAACGGTACCAGGGCCTCAAACCATCTACTCAAGTTAAGTCCGGCGGTGACCTACTCTCCCACACCCTCACGAGTGCAGTACCATCGGCGCAGTGGGCCTTAGCTTCCGGGTTCGGTATGGGACCGGGCGTTTCCCCCACGCTATGACCGCCGTAACAATCACGAAGCACACAAACCAAAACGTTTCCTGGTCAGTGTTTTCCGGTGCTACAAAGTCTTGTATCCGTATTTGCTGGTTAGAGGTTGTTGTCTCGTAACCGCATAGTGAACGCGAACAGCATTGAAATCATCAGTTCAAATATTGTTTCATTGTGTGTTGAAAGTCATCGGCCTATTAGTACAGGTCAGCTACACAAGTCTTTAGTCCTTGCTTCCACATCCTGCCTATCAACCCAGTGGTCTA